>NZ_PVNB01000001.1 GCF_003001995.1 Orenia metallireducens
ATCATTTAAGTAGTCCATAGTATGCACCTGCCTGTAATTAGTTATTTTGTGGTGATCTAATTATATTACAGTTTGGTCTACTATGGGCATTTTTTTATTAATTTTTATTAGTTCAAGTTCATTTTACAATTAAGCAAATAATTATAAGATAAAAAATGAAGGAGTGTAGATAAATGCTTTCTCCCAGTTTAGAGGACTATTTAGAAGAGATTTATCGTTTTGATAAAGAATTAGGTTTTGTTAGGACTACAGATATAGCAGAAAAGCTCAAAGTCTCACTACCATCGGTGACGAAGGCAGTTAAAAGATTGAATAAAAAAGGTTACTTAAACCATGAACCCTATAAGAACATAGAACTAACTAGTAAAGGAGAAAAATTAGGTGAATTTCTAGTTAGAAGAAATAAGACCTTACAAGAGTTTGTAGAGATAATTGGTAGTAAGTGTAATAAAGCAGAAGAAGCAGAAGCAATGGAGCATTATCTTTCCAAAGATACTGTCTCTGCTATTACATCTTTAGTAGAGTTTTTGAAGAGAAAACCAGAATTACAGAAAGAGTTGTTAGAATTTAGAGAAAAAAACAATAGCTATCGCAAAAGGTAGAGGTCTACTACCCCCTACCTTATAATTCTATAAAAATAATGTAGTAAATATCTGATTGACCAAGAAAGTAACTATAATTGCCACAGTCAATGGCATCACAGCACCAAAGATTGCCCATTTCCAGCTATTAGTCTCCTTCTTAATCGTCAGTATCGTAGTTCCACAAGGGAAATGTAATAAGGAAAATAGCATAGTACAGAGTGCTGTAACCCAAGTCCAACCATTGTTTACTAATATCCCCCTTAAAGCATCGGCACTATCAGGCTCAATCATAGACCCTAAGGAGAGATAACTCATGACTAATATCGGTAATACAATCTCATTAGCAGGTAGCCCTAAGATAAATGCCATTAAGATAACTCCATCTAAGCCAATCAGCGTGGCAAAAGGATCAATCAAATTAGCTACATAATCAATAATACTCACTCCACCAATTGTATTGTTAGCCAACAACCAAACTATTCCTCCTGCTGGTGCTGCTACTACTATCGCTCTCCAGAGTACAAATAAGGTTCTATCTATAAAAGAGCGAACTAAAACTCTACCAATTTGTGGTTTACGGTAAGGTGGTAATTCTAAAGTAAATGAAGAAGGGATACCTTTTAAGATGGTTTTAGATAATATCCAAGAGACCAGCAAGGTAATAGCAATACCAATTAAAACTAACAGAACTACTATCCCTGCTGCTAAAAGAGAGCTTCCCCTTCCACCGACAGTTCCCATAAAAATCATCGATAATATCAATAATGTGGGAAAACGCCCATTACAAGGGACAAAGTTATTGGTCAAGATAGCTAATAACTTCTCCCGTGGCGATTCAATGATTCTAGCTGCAATCACTCCTGCTGCATTACAACCAAAGCCCATACTCATTGTCAGAGACTGTTTACCATTAGCTCCTGATTTTTTAAATAAATTGTCGAGATTAAAGGCTACCCTAGGTAAATATCCCAGATCCTCTAGCAAGGTAAAAATCGGAAAGAAGATAGCCATTGGTGGTAACATAACTGAAATGACCCAAGCTAGAGTTCTATACATTCCCTCAACTAAAATACCATGTAACCAATTAGGTGCTCCAACAGCCATAAATAAATTACTAAGATGACCTTCAACCCAGAATAAAAATTCTCCTAACATTGCCGATGGATAGTTAGCTCCCACAATCGTTAACCAGAAAACTCCTCCTAACATCAGAAGCATAATCGGAAAGCCAAGCCACTTAGATGTTAAAATATCATCTATTTTTTCTCCTATTCCAGTCTGCTCTCCTTGCATGCTGACATTATTATCAGCTATTACTTCTGCATTACTATAAATATCCTTAACTATCTGATCTCTTAGTTGCTCTCTTTGCTTTCCATTCAAAGAATCTGAGATATTAGATAATAGCTCATTAAAATCTTTAATCTTAGTCAACTCCATAGCAATCAACTCCACCCTTTAAATTCTCTCTAAAGTAATGATTCTGCATTGAATCTAAGATAGTCTGATCCCCTTCCAATAATCTTAAAGCCAGCCAACGCAAATTTAACCCTTCTGATAGTTCTCCTAAAGTATTCTTTATCTCTGGTAATAACTCTTCAACTGCTGCTTCAATTTGAGGAGAGTATTTAACTTTAACTGGTTTAATCTGCTTATCCTGATTAACTATAGCTGTTACCATATTTTTAAGATCATTTAGCCCTATCCCATCACGGGCTATAGTGGGAATCACTGGTATTCCTAACTCCTCTTCTAAACCTTTAATATCTATTTTAATATTCTTTCGCTCTGCCTCATCCATCAAATTTAGGCACAAGACTACATTATCGGTCAGCTCAGTAACCTGTAGTACCAGATTAAGATTGCGCTCCAAATTAGTAGCATCTGCTACAACTATAGTGGCATCTGGCTTAGCAAAGCAGATAAAATCTCTAGCTACCATCTCCTCAGTTGAACTTGCTAACAATGAATAAGTACCTGGTAGATCTACTAACGTATATTCTTGACCTTGATTTTCATAATATCCTTGTGCCTGAGTTACAGTTTTGCCAGGCCAATTTCCTGTGTGCTGTTTTAATCCAGTTAAAGCATTAAAGACTGTACTCTTACCTGTATTAGGATTACCGGCCAGAGCAATTATAGGATTATTCCTCTCAACATCCAGATTAAATGTTTCCCTTAACAGATTCAATCCACTTGATTTAGCTGTTAAACCCATAATATATACCCCCTATTTATAATTTATATATAAAACCATCTAAAATAAGGTTGATAACTTTAATAACCATCACCTCACTTTAATTAAATTGGTCTCTTCACTTCTTAAAGCAATTACTGTCCCTCTAATTAAATATGCAGTTGGGTCTCCAGAAGGGCTTCTCCTTTTAGCTATTATCTGTGTCCCTGGAATCAAGCCCAAGTCCAATAATCTCCTCCTTTTAATCCCCTCTGCTTCTAAGCTTACTACCTCAGAGATTACTCCTAAAGGTAGTTGAGTTAATAACATTATCTTCACCCCCTTAATTTATTAGTTTAGACTAATAATCTTAACCAAGGTTAACTTACTTTCACTCCATAATATGTACTAAATCTAAAAGTGTGCATTTGACTATAAGAAAAAAATAACAAGAATTAAATAGAAATCTTTAGATAATGATAATAAGGGTCAATATATAGTACTATAACAGATTCAGTACACTATATCTTGACCTTGTTGAGTTTGACATATAAAAGTAGATGAGATAAAATTAGCCTTGTCGCTTTATATAATACACTAGCTTTTAATAGTTAATAAGAAATAAGAATAAAGATAATCTCTTATATCAATAAGAAATTAATTAATAATTTTGATAAGATACTTATAACTATTTTGAAAATTTTAAAAGTAAATTCTGAAAATCAGATTTATTCTAGTTGCTTTTATTCTAGTTGCTTTTATTCTACTACCTCTAACTGACACTAGGTCGAAGTAACTAACTTTTTGATTTTCACTTTAATCTTAGATTGACTTACTTTTAAGATTATTAGATTCAATCTCCTTCCCAAGAAAAAAATTCTAAGAATCAAATTAAATTTTTTAGATAATATTAATAAAAGTACAATATATAGTGTATACTTTATTTCTCACCACTATATGTTGTTGTTTGAATGTTGACAGACAAATTTAAATAAGATAAAATTAGAAATATGATTTAATGTTATAGGAGGTAAATTAATGGTTAATAAGTACATAAAGAAACGAAATGGAAAGAATGTTCCTTTTAAGAAAGAAAAGATTAAAGAAGCAATTAGTAGAGCAGCTAAGGCAGTTGGAGTAGAATCAGATATCATTGGAGAAGAGATCAGTCAAGAGGTAGTCGATTATCTAAAGATTTTCTTTAAAGAAGATGGTATTCCAACAGTAGAACAGGTACAAGATCTAGTAGAGAAGATTCTAATTGAAAAAGGCTATGCTGCTATTGCTAAAGCATATATCCTTTATAGAGAACAACATGCTAAGCTAAGAGATACTGAACAACTATTTACCGATGCTCTTAAGACTATAGATAATTATCTAGATCGGAGCGATTGGAAGGTAAATGAGAATAGTAATATGGGTTATTCCTTACAAGGACTTAATAACCATATTGCTTCTGAGATTACAGCACAATATTGGTTACAAGAGATTTATCCTCAAGAAATCAGAGATAAGCACCTTTCAGGAGATATGCATATCCATGATCTAAGCCACTTAAGTGTCTATTGCTGTGGTTGGGATTTAAAGGACTTACTACTTAATGGATTTGGTGGAGTCTCTACCAAAGTAGAAAGTAAGCCACCAAAGCATTTTAGAACTGCTTTATTACAAGCAGTAAACTTCTTCTATACATTACAAGGGGAGAGTGCTGGAGCTCAAGCCTTTTCAAGCTTTGACACATACTTAGCTCCTTTTATCAAATATGATAATTTGACCTATAATGAGGTTAAACAAGCTATGCAAGAATTTATCTTTAACTTAAATGTACCTACTAGAGTAGGTTTCCAAACACCTTTTACAAATATCACTATGGATTTGGTTTGTCCAGGGATTATAGCTGATGAACCAGTAATTATCGGTGGAGAGGCTCAAGATAAGACTTATAAAGAGTTCCAAACAGAGATGGATATGTTAAATAAGGCCTTTGCTGAAATCATGTTAGAAGGTGATTCTAAGGGTAGAGTATTCAGCTTCCCTATTCCAACTTACAATATCACCAAAGACTTTGATTGGGATAATGAGATCTTAGAGCCAGTTTGGGAGATGACTGCTAAGTATGGTATTCCATATTTCAGTAACTTCGTCAACTCTGATATGAAGCCTGATGATGTTAGAAGTATGTGCTGCCGTCTTAGACTTGACAACACTGAGCTTAGAAAACGTGGTGGAGGATTATTTGGTGCCAACCCAATGACTGGAAGTATCGGTGTTGTAACTTTAAATATGCCACGAATCGGTTACCTAGCTGAAGATGAAGAGGATTTCATTAAACGTACTTATGCTTTAATGGATTTAGCTCAAGAGAGCTTAGAGATTAAAAGAAAGATATTAGAGAGATTGACTGATAAAGGATTATATCCTTATAGTAAGTTCTACCTCCGTAATGTTAAAATGCGTTTTGATGAGTACTGGAAGAACCACTTCAATACTATTGGATTAAATGGTATGAATGAAGCTGTAATCAACTTTATGGGCAAAGATATTACTCACCCAGAAGCTAGAGACTTCTCTATTAGAATAATGGATGCTATGCGTAATAAGCTAGTAGAGTATCAAGAGGATACTGGCAATATCTATAACTTAGAGGCCACTCCTGCTGAAGGTACCTCTTATCGTTTTGCTAATTTGGATAAGAAGAAGTTTGCTAATGATATCATCTGTGCCAATGAGGATAGAGTCAGAGCTGAAGGTGCAGACCCATACTATACTAACTCAACACAATTACCTGTAGGTTATACCGATGATATCTTTGAAAGTTTAGAGCTACAGGATGAATTGCAGAAGAGATATACTGGCGGAACCGTTGTTCATGGTTTCTTAGGTGAAAGGATGCCATCTATTCAATCGGTGAAGAAGCTAGTTAAGAATATCGCTGACAATTTTGAGTTACCATACTACTCCATTACTCCAACCTTTAGTGTCTGCCCTGTTCATGGGTATTTAGATGGAGAGCATGAATATTGCCCTAAATGTGATGCTGAAATGGAGTTTGAAGAAGAACAGAGTGCTTAGAAAGGTTGTTTTAAGATGAAGATAGCTGGTTTGCAACGGACAAGTTTAATCGATTATCCTGAGCATATTGCTACTGTAGTTTTTACTCAAGGATGTAACTATAAATGCCCTTATTGTCATAATGCATCATTGATTGCTAATAGCTCAGAGAGATCTTCTTATCTATCTTTAGAAGATTTATGGAACTTTATAGAAAAGAGAAAAAAATTAATCGATGGAATCTCTATTACTGGAGGAGAGCCAACTCTACAACCAGGGCTGATAGACTTTATCAAAGAAATTAAAGCTACAGGATTAAAGGTCAAGCTTGATACAAACGGAAGTAACCCTGATATCCTGGCAGAATTACTTGCAGCTAATTTATTAGATTATATAGCAATGGACATCAAATCATCTCTGCAAAGCTACTCTGCAGTAGTTGGAGAGTGTAATCTAGATAAAGTTAAAAAAAGTATCGAATTAATTAAAAGTTCTAAGATAGATTATGAGTTTAGAACTACAGTAGTCCCTACTCTACATACAGAACAGGACTTTAAAGATATCGGGGAATTAATCGCTGGAGCAGAACGTTATTATATTCAAAACTTTAGACCAATTAATACTCTGGATAAAGGGTTGGAAGAATTAAGCTCCTTTCCCCCTGATAAATTAAATAAATTTAAAGAGATAGTTTCTCCCTATGTAGTCAAGGTAGGAATTCGTAATTAAAAGGAGGTGACACAGGATATGGAAAATAGAAAACGTCAAAAATGTGAGGTTTATTCTCGTGTAGTTGGATTCTTAACACCTGTAAGTCAGTGGAATAAAGGTAAGAAAGAAGAATGGGTGGACAGAAAGACCTACGATAAAGCATTAAAAGAAGCTAAATAAATTCAAAAAAAGCAAGTTGGATTTAAAACTCCAACTTGCTTTTTTATATAAAGTGAGTTCTTAGTTTCAGAGGGAGTTTTTTATCTCCCTCTGAAACTTATGTCCACAGGATGAACCTAAGGCCCTAGAACGAATCCAGAACCATAGTGTCCCTTATCTCCCACTTAATAGAAGTGGGGATTTTAGAGACACTTAGGTGTCGGATAAATATCAAACTAATAGTCAAATTATTTAGAAGAAAACTACCTTCTCATAATTAATCATCTTTTATCTAAACTTCAAATTTATCAACCAATTCATGTAACTTCTGAGCCATATTAGCCAGCTCTTGTGAAGAGTAGGTAACCTCTGCAGACATATTACTGATATCATCAGTAACATTTATGATTTCTTGACTATTATCTGCTAAACTCTGACTAGAAGCAGCAGTCTTTTCAAGGTGAGTAAATGTACTTTCACTAGAATCTTCGATCTCTTTAAAGAGATTGCCTGCACTTTCTATAATCTCTTGTCCATCTTTAGTCTTTGATTCAACTTGATTAATAGCTTTTAGAGCAGATTTAGACTTACCTTTAATCTCTACTACCAAATTGGAAATCTCTGATGTTGCATTATTAGTCTCTACTGCTAGCTCTCTAATCTCATCTGCTACTACTGCAAAGCCTCGTCCATACTCCCCAGCTCTCGCTGCCTCAATAGATGCATTAAGTGCTAATAGATTGGTCTGTTCAGCTATATTATTGATTAAATCAATAATCTTTTCGATCATCTGTGAATCATTATCTAGCTGATTAATCACCTCTACAGTCTCCCCTACCACTTGATTAATATCTTTGATACTAACTACTGCATTTTTAATATTACTACTTCCTATTTCAGTTTTAGAACTAGCTTCTTTAGAAAAAGAGGTGACCTCTTGCACACTACTAGAAATTTGTTGTATACTTGTTGATATTTCTGCTATAAGCTGTCTAGTATTCTCTATAGTCGCATTACCTTCTTGACTAGAGGCAGATAACTCTTCACTAGTTGATGAAATATCACTAGCTGCTTCTAAAACATCGATTACAATCTTCTTTAAGTTATCAACCATAGAGTTAAATTCTATTGCTAATTGTCCTATTTCATCATTACGTTTAGAATCAATACTTACTTGCAAATTACCCTGAGCAACTTTCTTCATAACCTTAATTAATTCAGAGATAAAATCTATTAGATACTTCTTGATAAAGATAGAAATAAATATAGCCACTAAAATTAACACAATAATATCTACTATTAAAATTTGTCTACCAATCTTGTTCTTACTTTCATAAACTTTCTCAACTGAATTCTGGGCGAATATAACCCCATCAATTACAGGTAGTGATACATAAGAAGCCATCACTTCTTTATCTTTAAAAGAATACTCCACACTTCCCCTTTTATTACTCTTAACAGTGTTCATATCTATAATTTGCCCTAAATCATAGCTCTTTTCAATCATCTCTTTATCTGGATGAGCAATGACCTCATTATTTTTATTAGCAACATACACATAACTAGAATCAGTTGAACTAGCAATTACCATACTCTGTACAGGAGTTAACAACATATCTATGCCCAAAGCTCCTATAAAATCACCATTATCATTAATTACAGGGGCTACTAAAGTAATTAATGGCTTCTTAAGCCCTTTATCTAAATGAAGATCGCTCCACATAATATCTTTGCTATTTTTAATCTCTTGATACCAAGGCTTATCATTAATGTTGATCTCTTCATCTTCAGGATAAAAATAATTTTGACCAAAGCTTGTACTAAGATATAGCCTTACAAAATAAGGATAATCATCCTTTAAATTCTCAAATAGATCTCTGACTGCCCATTCATTTGCATACTTAACAGAATCTTGGCGGGAAATCAATTTTATTATCTCTTCTTTTCTATAAAAAAAGGACTCAATTTGATTCTTTAATCCATCTGCTTTCTCCTCATTCTTTTCTTGAGCTAATTTAGTCAGCTCCTTTGATACAGAATTATTGACTATTAACCCTAAGATTAGAAATGAAATTACTAAGATAGCAACTATAGTACCTACAGCTTTAAAGGATAGATTATTCTTTAGGTTTACTTCCTTTAATTTCATAATATTACATTTCCCTCCTTTTATTATCTAAATACTAGATAAGAGGTTTCTTTCTATAGCTAACAATGAAAGAAACCTCTTATTATCAATAATTATTTACCTTCTAAATCTTTTAATAAAATTTGATATAACTCTTCTCCAATTATCTTTCTCCATTTAGCTCTTACCGGCTCTGTCTTAGCTTTAAATGCTTCATATTGTGCAGCAGATAAGGTATTAACCTTCATTCCTTTGCTCTCAATAAATTTTATAGGGTCTTCAAAAGAAAATATACCTTCTTCATTATTCTCTTTTAAATAATTCAATGCACTACCATCATCAAGACCCATCCTTGCTAACATCTGCTCATATTCTAAAGCTTCTTTAGCAGATTGTTCAATAATATTTTGGGTTTTACTATCAAAATTATCCCAGACATCTTTATTAATACCAATCACTAATGGATCAAATAGATAATTCCATAAGGTAATATGAGTATGATAGTTCCAAATTTTAACTGGTATCTCTACACCCAATAATGGATTTTCTTGACCATCAACTACACCTTGCTTAAACCCATTGATTGCTGATCCCCAAGGCATACTTACTGGTCTTGCACCTAAAGCATTATAGGTATCAAAAAAGATAGGTGTCCCAACTACTCTAACTCTAAGTCCTCTCAAATCATCAGGACTTGTAATTGCTCTTTTACTATTAGTAATTTGACGAAATCCATTTTCTCCCCAACCAAATGCCTTAACACCCTTCTTTTCTAGTGTATTTAAAATATATTCTCCAGTTTTACCACTATAGATGGCATCAATCTGATCATAGCCTTGATACATAAAAGGTAGAGAAAAGACATTTAACTCCTTAACCTGAGATGACCAGTTAATAGTAGAAGATATAGCCATATCTATCTGTCCTTGCTGTAACATTGCAAATTCATTTGTCTGCTTCCCTGCAAAGAGTTTCCCACCAAAATAAGGTTTAATATTCACCTTTCCTGCTGTTCTCTCTTCTACTAGCTCAACAAACCTTTCTGCCCCAGCTCCCCAAGGAAACCCTGGTCCAACAACTACACTAAGTTTATATTCTTCTTTAAATTCAGCGGCAGACCCTACTGAAATATTAACAAATAGCATTAATGTTAAGACCAATAAAATCAATAATTTCTTCTTCAATTTATCTTCCCCCTTAAAATCTCTTTTATAGAATTTAAAAATAAGCTCCCTCTAAAAGAGGAAGCTTATTTAATTTAGAGTTAAACTCTACTCTTCAACATCTTCTAAATCCTCGCCTGATTCTTCATTTAGCTTTATCTTTCTAAATGAATTACTGTGAGGTAAGATTAATTGGAAGCCTGATGAATAATCAATTTGAACTTCTCCACGCTTTAACTGGCATTCAAGTAAATGCCCTCCACCTGTACGGTCTTCATTAATGAAGTGTAGATGAAATTTAGGAACATTAATTCCATTAACATAATATGGAGACCAAAAACCAACTAATGTTCCCTTGGTATTATAAAAATCAAAGGTTGGTTGCGTAGCCGCTATTTTAGCCAACTTTGGATATGGCTTGCTCTGCTTAGGCACACTACGAGTCTTCACATGTTTAAATTCCCCTTCAATCTTAATAGCATAGAATATATTCTTACTTGGCAACAATTCTGTTAACTCTTTTTTAAGCTCCTCAATATCCTTTACTCCCTTAAATACAGCACTTTTATCTTCATCAAAATATGTAGCTACAGCAAAAGGAGTTTTGACAATATCTGAAACCTCTTTTACCTCTCCAGTAGATTTTACTTGATAAGCTACACCATCTAAAATAACCATCTCTCCATCTAAATCATGGAAAGTTCCAAGACCAAAGTTACCATGGTCTAACAATTGACCAACAGTAATATCTCCATCATATAATCCTTGTAATAAAGCATCGATTGTTGAAATTTGAAATAAAGTATCTTGCCCCTCAATCTGAGCATAAGCAGTTAAACTTAAACCCATTACTAATAAAAAACTTACTACTAAATAAAAACTACTTTTTTTGATAATCTTCATAGCTATCCCCTCTCTGAATATAAGTTTTTGAATAATTATTTAAAAATCTATTAACTATGCTGAAAAATGTTTTTCAGCATAACAAAAAAATAAATAGTCCTATCCCTCTAAATGAAAGGAATAGAACTGCTTACTTTTCTATTCACTATTCTTTCGGTAGTCTGACGATCTTAGTACAAAATTGTACCTTAGACTCAAAAACTTTGCGACCTTATCTTTCAATAAGTGTGCTATTTCAGGAATAATAAAGATATATTATATTTTTATACCAAAAATGATAACTAAAAGGATCAAATAGTTATATCTCTTATATTATGTTAAAATTATACCATGTATAATATACCAAATCAAGTTAATAAACTAATTTAATGGTTTAAATTTCATTCAAACAATTATTTGCTTAACTTTTTGAAAAATTTACATTATCTAATAGAAAATCGGTTTTAACAAAATATTTTCGCCAAAAATTAAACAAGATGGTTTCTCTGACCTAGAAACCATCTTAAACTTACTCAACGATAAGTATATTGAGCTATTCTACTGTCTTCTTTCTATTAATTTTAATAACAGATCATCTTAGTCAACTCATAATTTTTATCATTGAAGCTCTTCTGCTCACTATTTACTACCTCTAAATCTACTGCCTCTACTACATTATTTCTAACCCCTACCATCTTAGCATTTTCTCCTTTAACCAGTTGATTAACCGCCTCTGCTCCTAACTTACTTGCCAAGACCCGATCAAAGAACGTTGGACGTCCACCACGTTGTTGATGACCCAACAAGGTCTCTCTGATCTTATACCCTAAGCGCATCTCTAGCTCTCTACTAATATCATCAACCTTTCCTACACCCTCAGCCATCAAAATAATCCCATAATTTTTACCGATTTCAAACTTTCTCTTTAAATTATCAGCAACCTCATCATAATCTATCTCTAGCTCAGGAATTAATAGTCCATCTACACTTCCTGCTAAGGTAGAGTTCATGGCAATCTCCCCAGAATGGCGACCCATCACCTCAATTACAAAGACCCGAGGAGTATCTCCTACTAACGAGGTAGCAGTATCTAAAATTCTATCGACTGTCTCGGTAACGATATTACAAGCAGTATCAAAGCCAATAGCATAATCTGTTCCTGTAATATCATTATCAATGGTTCCAGGTACACCTATTACCTTCACTCCTGCATCTACTAACTTTTGCGCTCCCTTCATTGAACCATTACCACCGATCACCACCAATCCATCTAGCTCTAGGTTTTTGATATTAGCTAATGCCTTCTTAAAACCTGTCTCACTTTGAAACTCCTTGGTTCTACCAGTCTTGATTATCGTGCCCCCATAGCTGACAATCTCTTCTACATCTAATATTTCTAACTTTCTATACCTCTTCTCTAGAAGTCCAATATAGCCAGCCTCGATTCCTAAAACCTCTAAATTATGATATGTACCGGCCTTCACCACAGCTCGCAAGGTAGCATTCATCCCTGGAGCATCACCACCACTTGTTAACACACCAATTCTTTGCATAAGGCACCTCTTTATTATATAATTATAGACTTGTGACTTCAGAATCAAACTTAAATATGTGTTATATAGAGCAATAATGCGACATTTTTAGAACTCACACCTCACCCTAGCCCTCTCATTAGTTAAGGAGAGGGGGCTAAGGGGTAAGGTTGAAAGTGCCCCAATATCCCCATTAAGTTTCACTTTAAAATTGTTTATCTATATTCTAACAAAAGATATTCATTCTTATTTTTGTCCATAATAAGCATTATCCCCATGCTTTCTCAAAAAATGTTTATCTAATAATTTCTGAGGTATACTCTTAACTTCAGGGTTCAACTTCACAGTACGATAAGCCATCTTAGCCACCTCTTCCATAACTACTACATTATGAACAGCCTCATTAGCATCTTTACCCCAGGCAAAAGGACCATGATTATTAACAACTACTCCTGGAATATAAGAAGCTTTAAGACCTTCAAAAGTTTCAACTATAACGTTTCCTGTCTCCTTTTCATATTCTCCTTCAATCTCTTGTTCAGTCATCTGACGAGTGCAAGGAATTTTCCCATAAAAATAATCGGCATGAGTGGTACCTAAATGAGGGATAGCTTTACCTGCTTGAGCCCAGATTGTTGCCCATGTTGAATGAGTATGAACTACACCACCAATCTCTAGAAAATTGTTATATAATACTAAATGAGTAGCTGTATCAGAAGAAGGATTTAAATTACCTTCAACCTTATTACCTCTAAGGTCTACTACTACTAAATCATCTACTGTCATCTCACCATAAGCAACTCCACTTGCTTTAATTACAACTAAACCTTTGTCTCTATCTATCCCGCTTACATTACCCCAAGTATAAGTTACTAACCCCTTCTTAGGTAATTCTAAGTTAGCTTCTAATACTTCTTTTTTTAATTGCTCTAAAGACATTATAATCCCCCTTTTTTCATTTTCTCTTCCACCCAAATTCGAGCCTCTCTAACTTCTTTAATAGCTCGCTTTTGATTATAAGACTGATTATTATCTGCCCACATTTCAATTAAGAATGCCCCTTGATAATCCAATTTCTTCAATTTACTAAATAATTTAGTGAATTCTACTGTTCCCTCTCCAAAAGGAACACATTTAAATAGCCCTGGCTTGGTATCCTTAATATGAATTGCTACAATATGCTCTAAACCAAGTTCTAATTCTCCTTCTGGATTAATAGCCCATTGACTTAAATTACCTAAATCAGGATAAATTTTAAGCCAAGGTGACTTTAATTCATTTATATATTTCATAACTCTGGTGATAGTACCTAAAAATTGTGTATCCATAATCTCAATAGCTAAAATCACCCCAGCTCTACTTGCTAAAGTTACCGCTTCTTTTAACCCTTCTAAGAATAACTCTTTAGTTCTATCATTTGACTCTTCATAATAAACATCATATCCTGCTAACTGAATAATTCTGATTCCTAAATCAACAGAAAGTTCAATTGCTTTAACCATAATCTCTCTTGCTCTTTCTCTAGTCTTCTCATCTTCACTCCCAAAAGGAAATCTTCGATGAGCACTTAAACACATAGAAGAAATTCTAACACCCGTTCTAGCAATCAATTCTTTAATTTCATCCCTCTTCTTTTGACTCCAATCTAAACGGGCTAACCTTCCATCACTTTCATCAACTGATATTTCAATAAAATCAAAACCAGCTTCTTTAGCCGATTCCAGTTTTGTCTTCCAGTCCATCTTATTAGGTAAAGCTTTTTCATAAAGACCTAGTGGTCGCTTATCCAAATTATGCATAATCCCACCCCTTTTATAAAAAAATCATCTAACCCTGCTGGACTAGATGATTTCTAATTTAAAGCCTTATTTCCCCCAATATTTAGCAATTTCCGCTTTGAACTCTCTGGCTGCTGCTATTGGATCTTCAGCATCTCTAATTCCTCTCCCAGCAATAAAACAATATATATCTATTCCTTTGAATAATTTTACAGTATCAGGGTTAAGTCCACCTGTTACTGAAACTTTAAAGCCCATTTCACTAAGCTTTTTAAGCTTATCAAGGTCTTCATCTCCCCAGCTCTTTCCAGAATTTAAGGCATCTCTACTTTGGTGATACACAACTTGACTTAATCCCGCTTCCTTCCATTGTCTAGCATGGTCAAAAGTCCAATCACCATATAACTCCACTTGTAAGTCATCAACTTCTGCTAAAGCTGCTTTCATCGTTGGAATTGTTGCAGAACAGATAACAGTCATCCAATCTGCACCTGCATCTGCACAATTTTTAGCCACTGTCCCACCTGCATCTGCACATTTTGTATCTGCTAAAATTATCTTCTCAGGATAAAGTGCTCTAAGACATCTTACAACTTCCATCCCTTCCTGTAAGCATAAAATAGTTCCTGCCTCAACCACATCTATCTCTTCTCCAACTGCATTTATTGATTTAATTGCATCACTTAAAGTTTGATTATCTAAAGCAATTTGAAGCTTTGGTAATGAACTCATTTAAATCCCCCCTCATTTAATAAATCTAACACTTCTTGAATATCTTCAGCATTTCTGATAGTTTCAAAAGCTTCTTCATCAGAAAATAACATTACCACCTCTTGAATAGCTTCCATGTGAGATTCATTATCTTCAGCTGCCAAAGTAATTAAAGTATCAACTGGATCATTGCCTTCATGTCCAAATTCAACTGGTTTATCTAAAGTTATTAAACTAAATCCAGTCTTAATTACTCCTGCTTCAGGTCTAGCATGAGGCATAGCTAAGCCTGGCGCCATTACATAATAAGGACCATTTTCATGGGTACATTCAATAATTGCATCAATATAACTTTCTTTGACTACTCCTACATTTACTAAAAGTTTACTTCCTACCTTAACAGCTTCTTCCCAATCTTTAGCAGATTGATTCAAAGCTATTGTATCTTTAGTAAGCATTTCTTTTAATTTTCCCATATCAAAAACTCCTTCCCATCATTTTAAATTAACTAAAGTTTATTAAGAATATCTTTAGCAATCTTTTCAGCATTAAATCCAAATTTATCAGCTAACTCTACTGCTGGTCCACTGGCGCCAAAGCTCTCAATACTTACTACATGATATCTATTATTTAATAATCTATACCAACCTTGACTTATACCAGCTTCAAGTACAACTCTGAAACTATCTTGACTACCTAATAAATCTTCTATATAAGTAATATCCTGTTTAACAAACTCATCTCTATCTGGAACAGATACTATTTGTACTCTTTTATCCTTAGCTTTCAAAATTTCAGCTACATCTATAGCAAGAGCAACTTCACTACCACTTGCCATTAAGAATAAATCAGCATCTTGATCTCTTTTAACAACATAAGCACCTTTAGCAAAATCTTTTAAACCTTCACCCTTATCAATGCTTGGTAATCCCTGTCTAGTCAAAACTAAAACTGTTGGTCCATCTGTTCGTTTCATCGCCTCTAGCCATGCTACTTTAGTCTCTTCTGCATCAGCAGGTCTAAGTACTTTCAAATTAGGAATAGCTCGTAATGATTCTAGATGTTCAACTGGCTGATGAGTTGGACCATCTTCCCCTAAATAAATTGAATCATGAGTTAAGACATAAATTACAGGCTGTTTCATTAAAGCTGCCATTCTTATGGCAGGTCTCATATAATCAGAGAAAACAAAAAAGGTTGCTACAAAAGGTCTTAAACCGCCGTGAACTGAAATTCCATTAGCAATAGCGCCCATCGCATGTTCTCTAACTCCAAAACGGAAGTTACGCCCTTCATAATTATCTGCCTGTATTTCACTATACTTACTAAGATAAGTTTTAGTCGATGGAGCCAAATCTGCTGAGCCACCAACTAAATAAGTTACTTTATCAGCAATCTTCTGTAATATTTCTCCAGATGCCTTTCTGGTAGCAATAGGTGTCTTTATTTCTAATTCTTCAATAGCTTCTGTTAAATCAACTGGTAATTCTAAATTATGACCTAAATCCCATTCTGCTTTTAATTCTGGATTAACTCGAGTCCATTGATTAAATAATTCTTCCCATTGCTCTCTGTTGGTTTTCATTTCTTTTTGACGAATAGAGAAAAATTCTTTAACCTTATCTGATACATAAAATTTACGCTTAGGTAAATTAAATTTCTCTTTTAAACCTCTAATCTCTTCTTCTCCTAAAGGAGCACCATGAGCCACATTACTATCCTGCTTAGTAGGTGATCCATAAGCAATATGTGTTTTAGCAACTATTAAAGTTGGTTTATCACTAACCTTTTTAGCTTCTTCTATCGCCTTTTTTAAAGCTATAATATCATGACCATCAACATTATCAATAACATGCCAATCAGCAGCCTCAAATCTCTTTGCTACATCCTCAGTAAAGGTTAAGTTAATATTACCACCGATACAAATATCATTACTATCATAAATAGCAACTAACTTTCCTAAACCTAAATGACCTGCTAAAGAAACTGCTTCTGCCACAACTCCTTCCATCATACACCCATCACCTAAAATGGTATAGGTATAATGATCAATTAAGTTAAACTTATCTGTATTATAACGTTTAGCAAGCATTCTTTCTGCTACAGCCATTCCCACTGCATTAGCAAGTCCTTGTCCTAATGGTCCTGTTGTAGTATCTACACCTGCAGTCTCTCCATATTCAGGGTGACCAGGCGTTTTAGAATCTAATTGTCTAAAATTCTTTAAATCATCTAATGATAAATCATAGCCTGACAAGTGTAGTAATGAATATAATAAAACTGAGCCATGTCCTGCTGAAAGGATAAATCTATCTCGATTAGGCCACTTGGGACTTCTAGGATCATAATTCATTATTTCCCCAAAAAGTAATGCCCCTATATCAGCACAACCAATAGGCATTCCTGGATGACCTGAATTAGCTTGTTGTACAGCATCAGCTGCTAAACCTCTAACAATATTAGCCACTTTTTTTAACAATTGACTTCCCACCTTTTACATCTATATTCTAAATATTTTGATAATTAATAATATTCATGAACTTTATTCTTGAAAAAATAAAAGTAAATAGTCTTTAGCTAATAGGATGTGGCTAAGTAGACTTAGCCACCTTTACCTCTATCACTTTTAATCTATTAAATATCTAAGGTTTCTTTAATCTTTTCTTCCATTTCAGCTTCAGACAAAAGATTTTTTAACCCAATTAATTTAGTCTTATTATTAGTTATATTAAAATTAGAAGTTAAAGCTTCAGAACAGATTACTACATCATAATCTTTAGCAGCTGTTTTAGCTTGCCCTATACTCATGTGATCTATATCAATAGCAATATCTAATTTTTTAAATACTTTTTTAGCCTTCATCTTCATAATTTGACTTGTTCCCATACCATTACCACAGGCTACAACTACTCTCATTTTATCAACCCCTTTTTTATTTTAAATCTATTTTAACTATGCAATTACCTCAAAGTACTCTTCTTTATTAGTATCACGACGATACTGTAAGTGTGGAATAACTAACATTAATACGATAGTAATAAATACACCTGGTAATGCTAATTTATTTATAGCAACACCTATTACTGGCCATAATGTATCAAAGTCAAAATTACCATGCCAGCCACCAAACTTATAAAGTTTAAAATATGCAGCTGCAAAGGCTCCACCAAGAACTTGGATTATTCCTGAACAGAATGTTAAGACTGCTGCAGCTTTAATTCCACCTTTCTTATTAGCAAAAACAGCCAGTGTAGCATTGTCAAAAAAGACTGGAACAAATCCTGTAATAATCATAATTGGTGACTTAAAGACTAATAATCCTGCAATTGCAATTAATTGTCCTATAAGCCCAAAGATAAACCCAAATAAGATTGTATTAGGAGATGAGAAACTATATACAGCTGCACAGTCAATAGCTGGTACAGATCCTGGAAGAACTGTCTCTGAAATTCCTTGAAAGGATTCTGTTAACTCAGCAACAAACATTCTTACTCCTAACATCAAAATTTGTAAATAAACCGCAAATTTTAATGACTTAGTAATTATATAAGTTGGAAAAGCAGTGCTAACTTTAAAACTAGGATCAATTTCACGAAGATATGGAGCTCCAAGAATCACCATTAAAGTACCAAAGAAAACAAGCATTAATGTCCCAGTTGCTACTACATTATCATTAAATATAGCAAGCCAACCTGGCAATTCAAGGTTATCAATACTTTTATCCTTATTACCTATCTTAGGAGCTAATTTATCAACAAGCCAGACACCAAACATCTGCTGATGCCCTACAGCAAATCCACCACAGCCATCAGTTAAATCTTTGACCGGTTCAACAGTTAAGTTAGTAAATACAGCCCAGTACGTTCCAATCAACAGACCAGTTAAAATCACCCCTTGCATATTTCTAAATTGAGGAAAAGAAAGGAAAACTAACCATGTGATAGTTGCAGCCTGCTGAATCATAATGTGACCAGTAATACATAAAGTTCTAACTTTAGTATATTTTCTAAAGAGAACTAATAACATATTCCAGCCAAAACCAACTAATAAAGCAATCATCATATAAGATGTAGTAGAGCCAATGCTTTCTATAGCTGAATTAGCTGCATTTAACCCAAAATAAGGGTCAATTACTGCTGCATTTAAATTAAATCTACCATTTAATCCAGCCAGAATTGGTCTAAAAGTTACAACCAAGCCACCCGCACCAACTCCTAAAATCAAATAACCTACAGCCGCTTTAATAAAGCCCGCAAAGGATTCGTAAAGTGGTCTTTTTAATAATGCATATCCAATAAAAACAAGTAAGCCAATGAAAAAATGAGGCTGAGTTAAAATGTTGTTAGTAAACAATTCAAAAAATTTATACATTACTGACATATCTACATTCCCCCTAAGTTATGTTTTATTTTGAGTTAGTAAAAGATAAAACTTTCATCATTAATTAAAGATACTATATAAAAACTGAAAAAAATTTCAGTTTTCATAGTGTCAGTGATTAGTGGGAAAATTGGCTTCACAATTTTTTAATGGGGAAATTATGCTTTATAATCTTTTTAATAAAGCATAATGACCATGGAGAGCCTTATTTAGACTCGTAAGAAGTCAATAACCACGAAAAGTTCTTTTGAACTTGTAGGCAAGTGTGAATAAGTTCAAAAGCATATAAAACATTCTAATTAAAAATCTTTTTCATGTTCTATATATAAAAGTATCAACTACTAACCGTTTAATAGTTTTAGTATAAAGAAAATTACCATAACATTTAATTCTATCTGACCATTATAACAAATATTGACCTCAAAAAGTAATATTCTCTTGTAATACTTATGGGGGTCATCTTATATATGTGGCAGAAATAAAATATAAAAAATTTATTCTAACCTATTTTACTTTTTAAATAACTATTTCTTATTGTATCCACACTAAGATACTCTTATTGGGTATAAGAATAAACATCATTAAAGCTTACTTTAAACTTATAATTTTTTCTTTAAATTTAAATAATTTATTATAATAAAGATTTGAAAGGTAAATCAGGCTCAATTGCAAAAGCATCATGAAATCCACGATCATACATATATTCCATTCTATCTTTATCTGCTGGCCAAGTAAATTTACCTCCTACTTGCCAAATAAATGGTTTAAATTGATATTGTAATCTATCTTTTTTCATCTCCCACAAAGTTGTTATTTCTTTAGGGTCTGCCATGAAATTAGTCCAAATATCATGATGAATAGGAATTATAACTTCAGTCTTTAAAGATTCTGCCATTCTTAAGATATCAGCAGCATTTAGCTTATCTGTCATCCCTCTAGGATTTTCTCCAAAAGATCCTAGAGCTACATCAATTTTATGTTCATTGCCATGTTTAGCAAAATAGTTAGAATAATGTGAATCTCCACTATGATAAAGATTTCCTCCTGGAGTTTTAATTAAGTAGTTCACAGCTAATCTATCCATTTCTTGAGGCATTTTATCTTTTAAAGTAACTCCTTTTGGAGCTGTTACTAATTCTGTTCTATCAAAGGATTCCAAAGCTGCAATTTCAGTATCCTTAATTTTAATTGTATCTCCTGGTTTTACAGTAATACATCTTTCTTCAGGTACTCCCCAACTAATCCATAATTCAACACAAGCTTCTGGTCCTATAAACTTAACTGACTTATCACAGTTCTCTAATACTGCTGCAGCTACATATGGATCAATATGATCTCCATGGTCATGTGTCGCCATAATTGCATCTACTTCTCTGATTTCAAATGGATCTAATACACAAGGCACATTTCTTAAATTCGGTTGAAGTGCTACACATCCAATCATTCTTTGATGTTGATGTTGCTCTCTCATTAATTTATTCTTTTTAGTTCTCTTTCCACTTTTAGTCCAGAAGTCAATAGATATATTTGCACCTCCTTCAGATTTGACCCAGATACCGGTACAACCTAACCACCACATAGAAAATGTACCTGGCTTAACAACCTCTTGTTCAATTTCTTCATTCAGCCATGTTCCCCATTCAGGAAAATTATCCATTAACCACTTTTCTTTTGTAATTTCTTTAACGTCATATTTAGCCATTCTTCATTCTCCTCTCTTTATTATAAATTCAATCACACCTCAAACATATGTTCGCTTTTTAATCAAATGTTATCTTGCTCTTAGTTTACCAAAGTCACAAAACTAAATCAACACTTTTATAAAAATTGCACATGTTCTCAGTTGATTTGAACATCTTTTCATTATCAATCATACCTTCTGGTGAGCAGATTAATTTATATATAATACTTATAATCTTACCTTTCATAAACAAAACGTAATAATTGACAATAAAGCAAATATACGATAAAGTTATATTGAGAATATGTGAAATTATTTTTCATTTGTGGAAGGGTATCATTCTGATTGTATCAAAAAACATATGAAAGAAGGGATAAATATGACTGAAAGAAAAACATTATTAGCAGAAGTTGCTAGATTATACTATGAAGAAGAACTTACTCAATCAGAAATTGCTAAGCGAATTCATACTTCTCGTTCAAAAATCTCTAGAATGCTAAAAGAAGCAAAAGAAGAAGGCGTTGTAGAAATTAATATTAACTACCCTTGGGCACGTTCCTTAGAAACTGAAAATAAACTATTAGAAACTTTTGAGTTAAATCAAGTTAGAGTTTTAAATAGTAAAGAACTCCATTATAACGAAATACTAAAGGGCTTAGGAGTATTAGCAGCAGACTATCTAGACAATATCTTGAAAGCCGATTCTATCTTAGGTATTTCTTGGGGAAAAACAATGTATAATGTTGTTAAATCTTTAAATCCTTCTAAAAAATTACCTATTAAAGTTGTTCAAGTAATTGGTGCTGCAGCCACTAACAATCCAGTTATAGATGCTCCAGACTTAGTCAGACACCTAGCTACTGCTTACGGGGGCAATTATTACTATTTATATGCCCCTTTATTTATTAAGGATGATATTGCCCACAATGCCTTAATTAAGCAACCAGCAATAATTCAAACTATGGCTCTTGCTCATAGAGCAGATATAATCTTAACTGGAATTGGTGCATTAAATAACTCTACTCCTAATGCTTTATGGGAGGGATATCTTAAAGAAGAATCTTTAGAAAACTTACGCTATAAAGGAGCAGTTGGACACATCTGTGCTCATCATTATAATATTAATGGTGAATTAGCAGATTTAGAAGAGCATAATAATATCATTGGAATTGAGTTAGCAGATTTACAGAAAATCGATACCGTAATTGGCGTAGCAGGAGGAGAAATTAAAGCTAGAACAATCTTAGGTGCTTTACGAGGCAAGCATATTAATGTTCTTATTACTGATGATCTAGCAGCTCAAAAAGTATTAGAATTAAATGAGTTATTCTAATCCAAAAATTAAATAAGATGGTTTCTATACAGTATAGAAACCATCTTAAGGTGAAACTTAATGGAGATATTGCAACACTTTTTTAGTTGACAGTTTACGGTTGACGATTGACAGTTAAACCCTTAAGTCAGAATATTTAAAATCTATGTAACTATTCATAGAGTACAGTTTATAAAGGTTTGGCTTTAGTTATTTTAACTGTACAGTGTACACTGTCAACCGTCAACTAGAAAGATAAAGCGTCGCTTTATCTTTCTATTCTTTCATTCTAAATTTAGATGACTAATAACAAAGTATTCTATTTAACTTATAATCCTTATCATTAAATTCTTTATCACTATTATTTACTACTTTTAAGTCAGTTACCTCTACCTTATTATTCTTTATTCCCACCATCTTAGCATTTTCTCCTTTAACCAGTTGATTAACCGCCTCTGCTCCTAACTTACTTGCCAAGACCCGATCAAAGAACGTTGGACGTCCACCACGTTGTTGATGACCCAACAAGGTCTCTCTGATCTTATACCCTAAGCGCATCTCTAGCTCTCTACTAATATCATCAACCTTTCCTACACCTTCAGCCATCAAAATAATCCCATAATTTTTACCGATTTCAAACTTTCTCTTTAAATTATCAGCAACCTCATCATAATCTATCTCTAGCTCAGGAATTAATAGTCCATCTACACTTCCTGCTAAGGTAGAGTTCATGGCAATCTCCCCAGAGTGGCGACCCATCACCTCAATTACAAAGACCCGAGGAGTATCTCCTACTAACGAGGTAGCAGTATCTAAAATTCTATCGACTGTCTCGGTAACGATATTACAAGCAGTATCAAAGCCAATAGCATAATCTGTTCCTGTAATATCATTATCAATGGTTCCAGGTACACCTATTACCTTCACTCCTGCATCTACTAACTTTTGCGCTCCCTTCATTGAACCATTACCACCGATTACCACCAATCCATCTAGCTCTAGGTTTTTGATATTAGCTAATGCCTTCTTAAAACCTGTCTCACTTTGAAACTCCTTGGTTCTACCAGTCTTGATTATCGTGCCCCCATAGCTGACAATCTCTTCTACATCTAATATTTCTAACTTTCTATACCTCTTCTCTAGAAGTCCAATATAGCCAGCCTCGATTCCTAAAACCTCTAAATTATGATATGTACCGGCCTTCACCACAGCTCGCAAGGTAGCATTCATCCCTGGAGCATCACCACCACTTGTTAACACACCAATTCTTTGCATAAGGCACCTCCTAAATTTAATTTTACCTTTATCTATTTTTTTATGCCTAATCTATATTGTTTAAAGTAAAACTTAAGAGAGAGATTGCGACACTTTCATTATTTTATAAATGTTAATCTTTTTGTAGGGCCTGGTCTCGACCAAACCCTACTTTAAGACCTTTTAATTATTCGTTATATATTTGAAAAACTGTCCTAATATACTCATATTATAAAACCTAAAACAATTTATTTATAGTCTATATCAAAAGAGGAAACGGTACATACCGTTCCCTCCAAATAATCTATTCTATTACATTAAAATCCCCGCAATTGTAGCAGTCATATAAGTTGCTAAAGAACCTGCTACTAATGCTCTTACACCTAGTTGTGCCAGCTCTCCTCTTCTCTCTGGTGCTAAACTTCCTAGTCCACCAATTTGAATAGCAATTGAGGAGAAGTTAGAGAATCCACATAAGGCAAAGGTAGCAATTAATTGCGCTTTGTGGGATAATACTCCCTCTTTAATCATTTCAGACAACTGAGTATAAGCTACGAACTCATTTAATGCCATCTTCTGTCCTAATAGGCTCCCTACTTCAGTAATTTCAGCCATAGGAACACCCATTACTAGGGATAATGGTGCAAAGATATAACCTAAAATCTGCTCTAGGCTTGTACCAAGATAGCTTAATGGATAGTTGATCAAAGCAATAATTGATACAAAAGCAAGTAACATCGCAGCTACATTCAAGGCTAATTTCAAACCTTCACTTGCCCCTTCAGCAGCAGCATCGATTACGTTAGCATTATTTACTTCAATATCTACCTTCATCTCTCCAGAAGTAACCGATTCTTTTGTCTCTGGCACAACAATCTTAGCCATCATCAAAGCAGCTGGAGCTGACATGATACTAGCAGCCAATAGATACCCAGCATCGATTCCCATTCCAATATACCCTGCCATTACACCACCAGCTACAGTAGCCATCCCACCTGACATTAAAGCCATTAGCTCTGAACGGGTCATATTCGGCACGAATCTCTTAACAACCAACGGAGCTTCTGTCTGCCCAACAAAGACATTTGCTGCTGCAGATAAAGACTCTGCACCACTTAAATTCATTACCTTCTTCATAATTTTAGCCATAAATTCTACTACCCTTTGAATAGCACCTAGGTAATATAATACCGACATAAGTGATGAGAAGAAGATAATTGTAGGAATAACAGAGAGTGCAAAACTAAATCCTGTGCTCATTAGAGAACCAAATAAGAACTCAGCACCCTTTGTTGAGAATCCTAAAATTGTAGCAATAAAATCACTTAATTTTTGAAAGGCTACCTTTCCGATAGGTAACTTCAAAATTGTAAAAGCAAATGCCAATTGTAATAATAGACCACCGATTACTGGACGGATATCAATCTTCTTTCTATCTTCAGAAATTAGATAAGCAATACCAATTAAGACAAACATACCAATTACACCAATTAACCTTGACATATTAATAGCCCCCTCTAGTTTATAATTTAAATGAAATTAGAGGCTTATTAATAGTTATTGATTATTAGACGTCAGCTTATTAAATTGGATATCTGAGAAATCTGTGGCTATAAAATTTATGCCACTACAATAACTATTATCTTATCAGACGTCTAACCTCTTAAGATATGCCTTTACATTAAGTCAAAATTTCCTTGGTCTTAATCTATATTCTTATAATCATCATAAAGTTTAATTTTTAAAATAAACTTTTACTTAATACTAAACCTAAATAGACACCTACAACACCCATAACTCCTGCTAAATTAGGCGGAGCTGGTGCAGGTAACTTTAAGAAAGAGAATAAAGCTCCTACTAACAATCCACATAATGTAGAGATTAGAACCTGACTCATTGTGTTGCCTCCCTCTAGTTTGGTTTCCCTCTCCCACCCACTCACTTAAATAAGTGAGTTGAAATAAAAAACTTACCTCTAACAACTTTAATTATTAAAAATTGGTAAAGGTAAGTCGTCTGACATCTTACATTATAATTTTAATATATCTAATTGTCTTTGTCAAGAATTTTGCAAAATTAATAAATAAAAGTGATATCCTAGGATATCACTTTTATTTATTAATTTATTTAATTTTAATAGTCACTTGTTCCCTTATCACCAGTTACAATTGCAACTCCAGAGCTGGCTCCAATTCTAGTTGCTCCCGCTTCAATCATCTTCAAGGCATCCTCTTTACTTCGTACCCCGCCAGATGCTTTGACTCCCATATCAGGACCAACAGTCTCTCTCATCAATTTTATATCTTCAACAGTTGCTCCACCAGTTCCAAATCCAGTAGACGTCTTAACAAAACCTGCTCCTACCTCTTTTGCTATTTGACAAGCCTTGACCTTCTCTTCTTCAGTTAGGTAACAAGTTTCAATAATTACTTTAACTATTGCACTTCCTTTAGTAGCCTCTACAACTGCTCTAATATCATCTCTGACAATATCCCAAGCACCTGATTTAATCGCACCAATATTAATTACCATATCAATCTCATCAGCACCATTTTTGACTGCATTTCTAGTCTCAAAGATCTTAGTCTCAGTTGTCGTCTCACCTAGTGGAAAGCCAATTACTGTACAGACCTTTACTTCACTACCTTCTAACTCCTTATTAACTAAAGAAACGAAGGAAGGGTTAACACAAACAGAAGCAAAACGATACTCTAAAGCCTCTTGGCATTTTAACTTAACATCTTTATCTAAGGCATCAGCATTCAATATAGTGTGATCAATCATAGCTGCTAACTCTTTATTATCCATTTTTTCTCCTCCTATATATGTTGTATGACGTCTGACAACTTAATAATATCATACCAAAGTTTATTTTTCAATGTATTTTAATTTTAATATATCCAATTTACTAGCAAACAAGTATCGTTACTCATTACTCATTATTCATTACTCGTCACTATATTTCAATCTTTAAAAGCATTCTCATTAAATCCTTCGCCCAATACCTCATGGACTTCAGTAATAATTACAAAGGCATTCTCATCGATATTATGTACTATTCTCTTTAAATCAGAGACCTCTGAACGGCTGATAATACAGAGTAGGACATCCTTATTATGTTCAGTAAAACCACCCTTTCCCTTTAAAATAGTAACTCCACGATCCATCTTCTCCAAGATATTCTTTCTAATCTCTTCTGAGTAGTCTGAGATAATGAAGGTACCCTTAGAGATCTTTAGACCTTCTTGCACTATATCAATTGCTTTACCAGTAATCATCATAGCAATAAAAGCATACAGGGCAATCTCTGCATTAAAGACTATTCCTGCTAGAGCGATCACACAAAAGTCTATAATCATTAAACTCTTACCTACACTGATTCCAGTAAATTTATTGATCAATTGGGCTACTAAATCAGTTCCTCCAGTAGTCCCTTTAGACCTAAATACCAGTCCAAGACCCAAACCACTTACTCCCCCACCATAGATAGATGCCAATAAAGGATCATGGGTTAAAACTGGTAGATAAGGGTTCAACAAGTCTATCCCAAAAGAGAGTAGAAAGATTCCATACAAGGTTCTAATCCCAAATTTAGCCCCCATCTCCTTAACCCCAATGATAAAGAGGGGAATATTGATAGCCAAACTGACCATCCCCACAGGCAAGCCAAAGAGATAATAGATTACTGTAGAGAGTCCACTTACCCCTCCAGCTGCAATTTTATTAGGAATTAAGAACATTACTAACCCTGCTGCTGTAATTATTGACCCGATTGTAATCCAAAAATAATCATATATCGTCTGTTTTCTCATCATCAACACCCTTACTTACTTTAACTTATTTAATTTTTTAAGCTTCTCTTGAAATATCTCATAGATAAATTGGGGTAATGCCGACATTCTACCCAAACGTTTAGGCTCCTGTAGTAGTCGATACAACCATTCTAGATGAAAGTTCTGTATCATCTTTGGAGCACGCTTCTTCTTGCCAGCTAAGATATCAAAGGTACCACCAACTCCAATACCTACTGGAATCTCTAAATTAGCTAAATGTTTATCTAGCCATTTTTCCTGCAAAGGTACTCCCATTCCTACTAATAATATATCAACCTTAGTATTTTCTAACTCTTCTAAAACCTTAGCTTCCAAGGCTCTATCTAAATAGCCATGATGGGTTCTAATATCTAAGTTAGGATACTTTTCTTTTACCTTGGCTTTAGCCTCCTGGGCTACTTTTGGTGCACCACCTAGGAAATAAAAATTATAACCTACTTTACTACCAATTTCTAATAATTCCTTCACCAAATCAATCCCAGTAACCCTTTCCGTTAAAGAGTTTCCTAATAACTTAGAAGCCAGTACTACCCCTGTCCCATCAGGTATAACCAAATCAGCAGAGTTTAGAATCCGCCTTAACTCTTCATCTTGGTGTGCTCTAATAATCATTTCAGCATTAGGGGTAACTATGATATGGCTATCTTTAGAATCTATAAAGGACTTGACTCTATTTAAAGCCTCCTTTTGAGCAACTTTATCTACTAATACTCCTAAAATATCTACTCTATCTCTCATGAATTATCACCTAGAATCCTTAATGATAGTTCTATATTCTGATGGGCTAGTCCTTCTAAATTATTAATTTTTTTCTTTATTCCCTTCTGCAAATCTTCTTTTTTATCCCAAATTCCAACAATTTCATCTATGGCTTTTGAGATATCTAAATTATCAATCTTAGCTAGTGCTGATAATTCTAATCTATTGAGAAAACTATCGACTTTGGGATCATATGATATTCCAACAAGGGGCACTCGATTTATAGCAGCAAAGATCAATGAATGTAACCTTACACCTAGCAACATCTCAACCTCTCCCATCAGTCCTAATAACTCTTGAGGGGTATAACTGTTATTAATTATCTCTATTTTATTCTCCATCAACTCAGCCACCCTTCTACTAACCTCTACATCAACAGGATAATGGAGAGGAATAAATAAAATATTGATATCTAACCTCTCCTTTAATCCATCTAAGATTTTAGCCATCTGCCTTAAGTAACTATTATCCTGCCACGGTCTTAGTGATACCCCAAGTATATTCTCTTCAACTTTTATTTCTTCTCTATTAAAAATCTCTTCTATCCGCTCTTGATTTGATTTTTGCAGAGCAAAGACAGGGTCAGCAGTTAAATGTATAGCTTCTCTTATTCCTATCTCCTCTAATAACTCTTTAGACTCTATATCTCTTACAGTGATTAAATCAACTCTATTTAAAACCTCTTTAACTAAATGATGATTAAAGGCATGATTAATTGGACCAACACCTTGGGCACAGAAGAAGACTGGAACCTTAAAGAGTTTAGCCAATAGAATAATCCCCAGATAATAAGGAATAGTCTTATTACTAGTTACATCTTGTAACAAACTACCTCCACCACTAATAAACAAGTCAGCACCCTTGAGATAATGAATTAAAGTTGTAATATTTGTTCTGCCGATAGCCTTAACCCCATGTACCGACCTTGTCCACTCTGGATTTGCTGAGAGTACAATAATTTCGATATCAGCTCCACTTCTCTGTAAGTTATCAATTAATGCAGCTAAAATTGCCTCATCACCTGCATTCTTAAATCCATAATATCCAGATAAGATTACTCTTTTCATTGTCTCACTTCCCTTTGTGAGTTGATAGTGCTTTACACGAAGAGTCTTGTACTGTAGACTCATAGAGACAGTGTATAGTTGATAATTTAAAAAACAGTATAATAGAGAGATATTACGACACTTTCTTAAAATGGAGAATGGATAATTAAAAGATTTTAAAGGTTTTTAAATCTAAGAAAATTAATGTTTGAACGAAGCAAAAATTAAGTTGAAATTTAGAGTTTAATTAAATTTTGATTAAAGAATCTGATTAATGATAATAATTAGTACTCTGATTGCTGAGTAAGTTTAATTTTCTTATTGATTGGGCTGTTTTTGCCACGGAAGGTTCTATGAACCTGTAGGTTTGGTTACTTTTTCATCAAGGAAAAACGTAACTCGCCGTTTAGGCGAAACCTAAACTAAAATAAAGCAGAGGTTTTTGAGCAAAGCTTAACACTAAGATATTGTTAAAAAAACAAAAAAGAAAAACTGTCGCAATATACCCATTAACCGATAGCTTCAAATCAAACTAAAATAAAGATTTATCCCTATATCTTGAGATTAATTTGACTACGCAAACTAACCCCCCCCCAATAACCCCCCCTAATCCCACTCCAATCAATACTCTAAATAAAGAGACAATAAAGGGGGTATGCAGATGAGAAAAGGTATTTAAAATAGTAATCTGCCCAATCAATCCTAATAATAGCAACCATAGATACCTTTTCTCTTTAAAGGAGAGATAAATGCCCAAAATTAATAAAGGGTGTCCCAGTAAAAAACTCTTAAATCTTGGTCTAATCACCAAGATATCTTCTAATAGCTTTCTAACCTGTATCTCAAAGCTAGTCACTGGAATTATTGGATTATTCCCTGTTCTACTCAAGTAAATAATTCCTCCAATAATTAAAACAGCAACTACAATTATATCCTGTATACTTATCTTTCTTGTAAGCAGCTTACTTATATCCTGCTTTAAATCTTCTAAATTACCATATTTAAAATATAAGTAATAAATTGTACTTAAAATTAAAGGTAGTAAAAAAGCCAACTTTATCCCTCTAAATTGGGCAACCTGTAAGAGATATTCTCTATCTACTAAAAGCCCTTGTATTAAAATTCCTCCACTAATGGTCATCATAGTCCCCTTTATAAAGAGTTTATAGCAATTAATTAAAGTTCCTTCTCCCTTGATTCTATTAAGAAGATAGATAAAAGTGACTAGCGGAAAGATGATTGCAGTTTTTAAAGCTATCAACTCTAAGGTTAATTGTTGATTAAAGATATAAAGCCCAACTAAAGCTAATGCGCCCAATCCAAAACAAAGATAAGCTAACTTGGAACTGTAAAAGGTTAACAGTAGGCTAATTATTGCTATCAGAGATAGTCCAACTATTAGCTTTAATCTTTTGTTATCCTCTAGCTCTTTAAAAGGCTGTGCTACTTCCAAGTGGTAACCAGATTTACGCAGCTTTTCTGCTAATCCCTTGATAACCTTGATGGTATCTGCTCTTTCATCAAAAGGCTTTAAATATAGAACTCTGACATTTCTCTCATAAACCGCTTTAAAGTAGCGGTCAATCGTCTTCTCAATACCAAGCTTTGCTAATTCTTCTTGCTGTAAACTATGTACCCTTACAGCATTTAAATTAATATTTCTAGCTAACTGATTTGCCCCTTGCTGATAAGCAATAAAAGGCTCTATTATACCTAAAGTTATCCCATTTGTCTTTAGAATTTTAGCTGTCTTTGCAAGCTCTTTGGGATAAGCAACCACATTATCTCCACTAAAGATTACTTTGTCAAAATGAGGCAGCCTATTAATTATCTCTCTAAACTCTTCCACTGAATTATCAGCAGCTATACGAGGAATTAAATTAAACCCCAATCCTTTTAGCTTAGCTAGCACCTCACTATCAAAGTAAAGAGGAATATCCAAATACTTATCCTTCCAATCAGAGATTAATAAAAAATCACCGCTTCGCTCAACTCTACCTTCCCCTAACCTAGTAACTAATAAATCTTTAAGTCTTGATAATACTTCATTATCTCCCATAATATATAACCTATCTATATCGAAGTCCTTATCTTGAGATAAAAATCTGCTAAGAAAATTAAGCTCCCTACCTGAATAATAAGTTATTCTATTCTTTGCTTCTAAAGACCTTAAACTCTCTTGTTCTAAGGCTACTGACTTAACCCCCAAATCTTTAAGCTTTATCAGTAAGTCAATCTGTTCCTTCTCTGCTAATGAACTATAATCTATTACCAACTCTACATCCCTATTACTACTCTCTACTTGATGCCGCTTAGTAATTAAGAATGTAGCAGAGATTAATCCAATTATGATAATTAAACCTAGGAACCGCTTCATAAAATCCCCCATTTGTATATAATCAATAAAAAAACTCATCCTTGTAATTAGGATGAGAATCTTTAAGGTTAATTATTCTAATTGAAGTTATTTAAAGATTAAATCAAATAATTTTTGCCACCAATTTCACGAACAGAGGCGAATTTAGATTAAGGTTTTTTTAACCTTAATCTTTTAATCTACTTTTGGTGTTCCATATGTTAATCTCTCTAATACTCATCTAAATGATTAAACTCTGCATCTTCAATCCAGTTTAGAGGTCTTTCTAGATGTTCTACAATATTATCCATAATGATTTCATGTCGTTTCTCTTCTTTTGCCAATTTTAAAAAGGCTTCTTGAATTACAGGATTATCAACTTCCTCAGCTTTTTGTTGGTAAAAGTTGTAGCTACTCCGTTCCATCTCTACAGCCTTTCTATAGAGATTGACATCCTCTTGAACTGGCTTTTCACTATTGACAGAGATATCCTTAGCTATCTCTTTAAAGACCTCTGCTGCCTTAGGTAAAATATCAGACTCTATCTCAGCAACTTCCTCTTCTTGCTTTAATTTCTTAACAATCTCTTCATGCCTTCTCTCTTCCTTAGCCAAATAATTAAAGATCCTCTTTAAATTACTATCTCTTGTCTGCTTAGCACATTCCTCATAATAGTCTTTATTTTCCTGTTCAAAATCAATAGCAAAGTCATAGATATTCATTTTAAAAAAACTCCTCTCTAATTATTATTAAGAAGTCTATCCCAAGAGGATAGACTTCAGATTATTTATATGAAATTATCCTTGCATGAACATTTCAATATCTTCTTCTACCTCACTAATTCCTCCAATACCAAACTTGTCAACTAAGACGTTAGCTACATTCTCAGATAAAAATGCTGGTAATGTTGGTCCTAAGTGGATATTCTTAACCCCTAGGTATAATAGAGCTAATAATACAATTACAGCTTTCTGCTCATACCAAGCGATATTATAGGAGATAGGTAATTCATTGATATCATCTAGCTCAAATACCTCTTGCAGCTTCATCGCAATTACTGCTAAGGAATATGAGTCATTACATTGTCCTGCATCTAAGACTCTAGGAATTCCTCCAATATCTCCCAAGTCAAGCTTATTATATCTATATTTAGCACAGCCTGCTGTTAGGATAACTGTATCCTCTGGCAGCTCTTTAGCAAATTCAGTATAGTAATCTCTACTATTCATTCTTCCATCACAACCAGCCATAACAAAGAATTGTTTGATAGCACCAGATTTAACTGCATCTACCACCTTATCAGCTAGTGCTAAGACCTGATTATGAGCAAATCCTCCCACAATCTTTCCATTTTCAATCTCTTGAGGTGCATCACATTTTTTAGCCAACTCGATAATCTCACTGAAATCCTTCTTACCATTCTCATCAGCCTCGATATGAGTTGCCCCATCTAAACCAGCAGAACCTGTTGTAAAGATCTTATCTTTATAACTAGCATTGCCTTTTGGTGGCACTATACAGTTAGTTGTAAATAGAATTGGTCCATTGAAGCTTTCAAATTCTTCTTTCTGCTTCCACCATGAATTACCATAGTTCCCTACGAAGTGATCATACTTCTTAAATGCTGGATAATAGTTAGCCGGTAGCATCTCAGAGTGAGTATAAACATCTACTCCAGTCCCCTCTGTCTGCTCTAATAACTGCTCCATATCCTTCAAGTCATGACCACTGATTAGAATAGCTGGATTGCTTCTAGTTCCGATATTTACCTCTGTAATCTCTGGATTACCGTAAGTCTCTGTATTAGCCTTATCCAATTGAGCCATACCTTCTACTCCAAACTTACCAGTCTCTAAAGTCAATGCTACTAAATCATCGGCTGTCAAACTATCATCAGTTACTGCAGCTAATGCTTTTTGCATAAAGTCATAAATCTCTTGGTTTTCATAGCCTAGATTATAAGCATGCTCTGTATAAGCAGCTAATCCTTTAACACCATAAGTAATCAATTCTCTTAAAGACCTCACATCTTCATTATCTGTCTGTAAGACTCCAACCTCTTCAGCCTTAGCTGAAAATTCATCTTCTGTCCCACTCCAAGTAGCTCCTTCATACAGATCAGCAAACTCTGCACCTGCTGTTTCTGCTTTAGCTTTAATCTCATCTCTTAACTCTAAAGCCTCTTTAATCTGCTCTACAAAAGCATCATTATCAAAGTTGGCATTGGTAATTGTCATAAATAAGCTTTCCATTACAAAGGTATCTACCTTTGGAGTTTCAACTCCAAGATCTTTAGCCTTGGTACTATAAACAGAAATCCCTTTAAGCAAATAGATTAATAAATCTTGTAGGTTTGCTGTAGTATCAGTCTTACCACAGACACCTCTGACAGTACAGCCTTTTCCACCTGCTGCTTCTTGACATTGATAACAGAACATTGACATTAAAAATCCCCCCTAAATAATTTATGTATTTGATCTTTCAGCTTGATACATAAAACTAGATAATTATTTATACAGAATTCATAGATAATACACTCCTATTTATTAATTACAGGATAAAAGCTTCAATTTCCTCCTTATATATATAAATAATCTAGTTTTAACTTTATTTACTACTTACTTTCTAATAGCTTTAAATAATTTTTACTCTTCTTATCTATATTATAAATTTATTAAAACTAAACTTATATGATATAACTCACATTCAGAGTGATAATTTACCAGAAATCATATTTATCTATTTACTCAGCTATTGAGCTATTATATAATAGCTGCAAGGAATCTATATAAGGAGTTGATTAAAATTATTATAGAGAAATCTATTCAAGAGTTCAGCCAATTGATTTCAAGTACAGAAGAACCTGTTCCAGCTGGAGGATCAACAATTGCTACCACTGCTCTATTAGGAGTATCCCTGCTCAAATTAGCCTCTAAAGTCAGTAAAATAACAATTGATTTAGAAAAACTAGAGCAGATAGAAAAGAACCTTCTTCAAGCTATAGATGGAGATGTTCAAGCCTTTAAACTCAATCAGCAGAAGCAATTTAAAGATCTACAGACCCTTCAGCTGATAATCGATATCCCCTTAGAGATAGCTAAAAATTCATCCTTAGCTCTTAGACTAGCATCTCAAATTAAACCTGATATAAAAAAGAGTGTCAGAGCAGACTATCAAATCGCTATTTTTAATTTAAGAGCAAGTATTAAAGGAGCACTAGCTATTATCGATTCAAATTATCAGTTCTTCACTGCTGATGAGTGTATACAGCAGGTAAGAAAAGAGGTTGAAGAATTAAATAACTTCCTATTAAAACAAAAATAGTAGCTGCCAGCAGCTACTATTTTCAAATATATTATATAAAAAACAAGGGAGTCAATAATTGATGACGTCAATTACTATAATTAAATTATAATATACTATTTAAGAGATTAATATGAGATAAATCACATTGATAATTTATAGAGATCCTTCTTAAATAGTAATGAGTTATGATAAAAAACCTCTACTCGTCACTGGTCATTTATCACCCAACCATTGATTTCTTAGTCCATCTTCTACTCCGCCATCTAAAGAACATACAGATACCTCTAATCCATTCATCACAGGTCATTCCCAGCCAAATCCCAGGAAGTCCATAGCCCAAGACTACTCCAAAGAAGTATCCACCCAAGACTGCAACTCCCCACATCGAGATAATCGCCATTACTACAGGAAATATTACATCACCTGCTCCTCTTAAAGTATTAATTAGCACAACATTAAAGTTCCTTCCTGGCTCTAGAAAAGCATCTATCATCAAAACTGAGGTGCCCAATATGATAATTTCAGAGTTATCTGTATAAAATCCAATGAGATATTTCCCAAAAAAGAATATAAATATACTACCTATTGCTGTAAAAACCATAGAAATTTTAAAATTCTTAAGTCCAGTCTCATATGCCTGCTCTATTTCATTGGCTCCAACTAAGTGTCCAATCATTATTTGACTTGCTTGTCCGATGGCTATCGAAAATAACATTACAAACCAACCTATCATCCAAGCATAAGTCCTAGTTATATAGGACATTTCACCAAAATTAACCAATATAATAGTCATCAGAACTGTCTGAGCTAAATTATAAGACATATTCTCCATTGCTGATGGAAAGCCTATTTTAAATAATTTCTTAAGTACTCTAACTGGTCTCTCTTTTAAATGAGAAAATATAGTTAGAGGTAGTAACTTCTTAAATAAGAAGACAAAAGCCACAATAGTTGCAAAAATTCTACTAAAAGTAGTAGCAATTGCTACACCTTTAACCCCTAAAACTGGTGCTCCAAATAGACCAAAAATGAAGATTGCATCACCAAAAATATTTATAATATTCATAATAACAGTTATAATCATGCTCTGCTTAGCATAACCATGGCTTCTAATAATGGCAGTCAAAGTATTTAATATTGCTTGAAAGAATAAGGCTCCACCTACAATTGTAATATATTCAGAAGCATATTTCATTAAATCTGAAGTCAGCCCTATTTTAAGTAATATGTAATCTCCAGAAAAGATCATGATAATACTTATAATTATACCTATTATCAAATTCACAGCAAGAGATATAGCACTTACTCTTTCTACTTCATCCTTTCTTTTTGCCCCAACATTCTGGGCTACTAATACTGCTGTACCAGCAGAGATTATAACAAATATCAGATTCAAATTAGCAATCACCTGATTAGATGCTCCTACAGCACCAGCAGCCCTATCATCAAATTGACTTAACATAAAAATATCTGCTACTCCAAGTAGCATAAATAATAAAATCTCAATAAAAATTGGCCCTGCAAGTTGATACAAACTTTTTCTCTTCTCCATATTACCCCTTCTATCTTATAGTTTATTAGCTTCTTATAATTACTTTTTGAAGTTACTTATATCTGTTACATTAAACTTATACCTTCATTAACTCTTATCACTAGAAGCAGTTATTATCAATAAATCAAGTTTAAAAGTAGATTATAAAGGTTTGACCAGTTGGTCATAAACTATATTATACAGGAATCATCTAAAATCTTCAATCACTGATATAGTTTTGTGAATTTAAAATAAGACCTTATGGAGAGATTGCGACACTTTAGTAATCAGTGACAAGTGACGGGTAACGAGTAAGAAGTTCTTCTCATCACTTGTCACTCATCACTCGTTACTGAATTCTATTTGTTCTCCCCCAAAATCTCCAAGCTATCTTCTTCTAATTTGACCTGCTCAATCTTGACAGGAAAGGGTAAATCAGCAAAATCAATCTCAAATTGTAACTTATCCTTAAGCTGTTCAATCAAACTTTTAGGGATAATAATATTCTGCACCGCCAATTCATCAGAGCTAAAAACAATAGTATCTTTATCCTTAACTACAAAATTACCTGCTAATTGAATATTTACAGTAGCATTGAAAAATTGTATATCCCCTACCATCATTACTTTATTCTTTAAAAGCTCCATCTTAAATTTATCAAATATGTCAAGTTCCTCTCTACTAGCAAGATATTGATTCAGTTCTTCTTCTGAGAACTTCAAATTAAGGTAAGTATTCTCCCCTCCTGTTACCAGCCATTGACCATCTACCTTCTTAACCCTTAAATCTTTAAACTCCCCTTCAAAATTACTGATTGGTAATGAATCTATAATCAGATTATCTGCACTAAACTTCAAATTATCAACTCTACCTAGCAATAACTCTATCGCGGGAAAAGAGTCAATATCTACTTCTAATCTATCACTCTTATCCACCTCTTCTTTTAAAGTACTGGTCAGCCTTTGAGAGATTGATTGTGGTAAATAAAATTGCATAAAAGCCAATATTACTAATAAAAATATAATCACAAGCACTTTAAAATTTCGCATACATTCACCCCAATTCATATATGATATAAAGACTATTCAACTATTATAAAGATCTATTATATTCTAAGAGATTTAATTTAGTATTAAGTGGCTTTAAAATAAGAATGTCAAAACAGCTCCTGTCCCCAGTCCTACTATTATTCCTAAGGTTGCATCTAGACCATAGTCAAAGTTATAAGAGCTAGGTATCAGCTCAAATAGGGTTAAGTATAACATCCCTCCTCCTGCAAAGCCTAAAGTAACCGATAAGAACTCTGGGGAGATATAGCCTATCAAAGACCCACAAAAAGCTCCAATCCCCATTGGTATCCCAGGCAAAAGTGTAGCTATAAAGATTCTAATAGGACTCCACCCTCCTACATTCATTGGGGTTGCCATCGATAAACCCTCTGGAAAGTTATGAAATGCCATCACTATTGCCAAACCAAAACCAAGCTCTGCTGTAGCAATATATCCTGCTCCAATGGCTAAACCCTCTGGAAAGTTATGCATAGAGATACCCAAACCCAGTAATACTCCTGTATGAATATACTCCTCTCCTTTTATATACTTTCTAAAAAATTTACTGGTTATACTTAATAGGATAAAACCTAGTAATAATCCACTAACTGCATAAGCTAGACTACTATGATGAATAGACTCTGGAACTAAATCAACCATTACAATGGCTAACATAATTCCACCTGCAACTCCCAATAAAAAGCTAACCGATTTATTAGTGGGCTTTCGCCAAAAAAAAGTAACAACTCCTCCCAAACCCGTTCCCAACATCCCTGCTAACAGGCCAATGGCTGTTGTTAGAACAATTGAATTCATCTTATCACCTCACCTTAAAGAATCAATAACTATAATCACAAAAGAAAACAAATAAATACTTTATATACTTTTATGTGAGATGATTAATAGTTATACTTGACCAGCCAGCAGATTAAACTAGATTTAAAAAGACTCCTAATTAAATGTAAGCTTACATTTAACTAAGAGTCTTAGCTTCTACTCATCTATCTCTTCCCATTTATTACTCCTAACTTCTTGCTTATCTTCTATCATCTCTATAAATTCATCAACCAGTTCAGGGTCATACTTAGCCCCTGCTCCTGCTTTTAATATTTTAATTGCTTCTTCTTTAGAGATTGCTTGTCTATAAGGTCTACCATTGACCATTATATCATAAGCATCAATAATTCTTAACACCCTTGATAATAATGGTATCTCCTTTCCTCTTAATCCTATAGGATATCCACTCCCATCCCAATTTTCATGATGATAAAGGATAAGTTCAGAGATTGGGTTTAAAATTTTAAAGTTTTTAGCTATATTATAACCAGCTTCAATATGCTTATCTAACTCTTCTAAGTCTCCTTTATTTAGCTCTCCTCTTTTTTGTAATATTCCTGAGGAGACTGTTAATCTTCCTATATCATGAAACTCTGCTAATAAAAACAGCTTATGAATTAAATTATCGGATAGCCCTAGCTTATTTCCAAATTTAAGGGAGAGTTCTCTAACTCTAACTAAATGTTCCTCTTCCTCATATCCATTATTTAAAAATCGTTCTATCAAAGAAGATAAGATAGGATTATTAATATTATTCTTCTCTTCTGACTTCTGCTTATACATCCTATCCTCTGCCTTATTAAATACATCTTCAACCCTATCTAGCATAGTATATTTAGTAGCAGTCCCTAAAGCAATATTTGGAGAGAAAGGTGAGAGGTCATATCTCAAACAATTACTCTTAATCCTTTCAATAATTATTTGAGCCTCTTCTGCACCAGTATTAGGAAGAAGAGCACAGAACTCATCTCCTCCCCACCGAATGACTACATCCTCACCTCTAATAGAATCCTTCAAAATTCTAGCTGATGTCTTTAAAAGCCTATCCCCAGCTTCATGACCAAAGACATCATTAGCCAGCTTTAGACCATTTAAATCGGCTACAATTATACTTAAAGGTAAATTGTCTTCTCTATCTAGCTTAGGTAAGATGTATTCATAATATCTTCTATTATATAGTCCAGTTAAGGAGTCATAATAAGTCATACTTCTAATCTTCTCTTCTGTCATCTTATGAGCAGTTATATCAGCAGCAGAACAGATAAGATAATCTACTTGACCTATCTCATCCAATCTTGGAGTTCTAGTTATAGCTAATATTCTATCTTCACCATTCTTATCTTTATATATCTCTTCTGTGTAAACCTCTACCTTTTCTCTAAAGACTCTACTATTACACTTAATAGACCTTTCAGCTTCCTCTTTAGGATAGATATTATATATATTCTGATCTTCTATCTCCTCTTTACTCTTATTTATAAACTCTGCATGTGCTTTATTTACTAGTCCATAAGTCTCTTCATCCTTAAAGGTCCAAACATGTATATTTATATCATCTAATAGAAGATTTTGATCTTTTAATTTCTTACTCAATTCTTTTTTATCTACTGAATTTTCTTTATAATCTTTATAAAATTTAGCTAAAAATAAGAATAATAACAAATTAATCATAACCATTAAATTCATTATCCTATTAAATAGCAATTCATTCTCTAAAAAGAAACCATATATATCCCCTATTGCTACACTTAAATTCTTAGAAACTAGTAGTTTTTCTACAATATCCGCGCCCAGCACAACTTCTCCAGAGAAAAAAGAGTAACTTAACATCATAAATAAAAGAATAATTATAATCTCTCTTATATTTCTGCTCATAGGCCACCTCATTTATAGTAAAAATACTCTTATTTTATTCTAGTGTACAATTATTATATCACATATTCTCTCTAAACCCTATATTAATACTATTTATTAATTATTAATAATAACAATCCCCTATTAAATTGTCAACAAGCCCAATAATTGCATATAAGAAAGCAGCCTACATTAGTAGGCTGCTTTCTCCCCTCTATTTTAACATAAATTTCAAAATTTCTTTATCTATCTTCTGACTCCACCTGAGCACATCACCATAAAAGGATAATATCTATTTAATCTAAAATAAAAAGCGGGGCAACTACCCCGCTTAAAATTTATTCATATTAAATGCAATATTACTTATACTTTAAATACCCTTCAATAAATTCATCTAAATCTCCATCCATCACATCGCTAGTCCTACCTGTTTCTACATTGGTTCGGTGGTCTTTGACCATCTGATAAGGATGGAAGACATAAGAACGAATCTGACTTCCCCAAGCAATCTCTTTATGCTCACCACGAATCTCATCTAGCTTTTCAGCTTCCTTCTCTTGCATATATTCAAATAACTTGGCTTTCAAAATCTTCATAGCACTCTCTTTATTCTTATGTTGTGAACGTTCATTCTGGCATTGGGCTACAATCCCTGTAGGTATATGGGTAATCCTTACAGCTGAATCAGTAGTATTAACATGCTGTCCCCCTGCACCACTAGCCCGATATGTATCTATCTTCAAATCACTAGGATCGATTTCAATCTCAATTTCATCATCAATCTCAGGCATGATATCTACCGAAGCAAAAGAGGTATGGCGTCTTCCTGAAGCATCAAAGGGAGAGATTCTTACTAACCGATGAACCCCTTTTTCAGCCTGTAAATATCCATAGGCATAAGGACCTGTTATCTGTAAAGTTACACTCTTAATCCCAGCTTCATCACCAGCCATAAACTCTAAAGTCTCTACTTTATAGCCACGCTGCTCTGCCCAGCGAGTATACATTCTTAGTAACATCTCAGCCCAATCTTGGGATTCAGTTCCTCCAGCCCCGGGATTAATGGATAGTAAAGCATTATTTTCATCATATTCACCAGATAATAAAGTCTTTAACTCTAGTTTTTCTAAATCCTTCTCTAATTTTGTTGTTCTTTTTTGAACTTCTTCAATTACACCCTTATCATCCTCTTCTACAGCCAATTCCAATAATAGTATCAGCTCTTCACTCTCATCATTGAGTTGATCAAAATCACTTATCTTTCCTTTAACCCCACTTAATCTTTGAGCAACCTTTTGAGCTTTATCACTATCATTCCAAAAATCAGGGTCAGCCATCTTAGCTTCTAACTCCATTTTTTTAGTTACTAAAGCATCATAGTCAAAGAGACTCCCTCAAATCTGCTAATTTTTCTGTAATAACTTCTAATCTAGAGTTTAATTCATTTTCCAACATCAAACCACTTCCTTTATATATAGTCTGAGTACCAGTGTGAGCAGTAAGAACAATAATTAGTAAAAACTTCTTATTTCTTACTCATTACTCGTCACTTGTCACTGCTTTATTTATTTATACAACACTTCTTATACTTTTTCCCACTTCCACAGGGACAAGGATCATTCCTCCCTGGTTCTTCTCCTTTAACGATCGGTTTTAGCTTAACCTCATCTTCCTGTTGCCCTTGACCTTGAACTGGTGGACGCACAGTATCATAAGCTGTCGTTAAAGGACCATGACCATAATCAAAGCTTCTATCATCCTCTATACTATCACTTCTTACCACTTCAATAGCAAATAAATATTTAATGATGTCCTCTCTAATCCAAGAACTCATCTGCTTAAACATCTCAAAGCTTTCAAATTTATATTCAACTAAAGGATCTCGCTGTCCATATGCTCTAAGACCAATCCCCTGGCGTAAATCATCAATAGCATGGAGATGATCCATCCATTTTTGATCGATAATTTTAAGCATAACCACCTTCTCTAGCTCTTCCATACCATCATTACCCAATTCTGACCTTCTTGCTTGATAAGCAGTGGTAAATTTATTAAATAACTCATCTTTAATCTCTTCTCTACTTAAACTAGATAATTCTTCTTCAGATAAGTCTAAACCTTTTAATTGATTAGCTAGATAATTGACTAATCCTGCTAAATCCCATTCATCAGGATGCACCTTATCATTTATATAAATATCTAAACTTTCGTCTAACCATTGCTCTGCCATTCCAAAGATTATCTCTTCTAAATCTTTTCCTTCTAGAACTCTACGTCGCTGATTATAGATAACCTGTCTCTGTTTATTCAATACATCATCATACTCTAAGATACTCTTTCTAATCTCAAAGTTACGTGACTCTACCCTATTTTGAGCATTAGCAATTGACTTGGTAATCAAATTATGTTCAATAGGTTGGTCATCCTCTAACCCTAAAGTATTCATCACCCCTGCAATCCTATCAGATCCAAATAGTCTCATCAAGTCATCTTCTAATGATACATAGAAACGGGAAGAACCTGGATCTCCCTGTCTTCCTGAACGCCCTCTTAACTGATTATCAATCCGTCTACTCTCATGGCGTTCTGTACCAATTACATGAAGGCCTCCTAATTTATCAACTCCATCACCTAAAACAATATCTGTACCACGACCAGCCATATTGGTAGCAATAGTAATTGCTCCTCTTTGACCAGCTCTTTTGACAATCTCAGCCTCTCGCTCATGATATTTGGCATTCAACACTTCATGGGGTACATGAACCTGTTTTAATCTCCTACTGAGTTCTTCCGACTTCTCAATTGAGACGGTACCAACTAGTACAGGCTGCCCCTTCTTATATCTTGCTTTAATATCTGCTACTACAGCATTAAATTTGGCATCTTCAGTCTTATAGATTACATCAGGTAAGTCCTCACGGGCTACTGGCTCATTTGTTGGAATAACCACCACTTCCAAGTCATAAATCTCTTCAAACTCTGTCTCTTCGGTAGCAGCAGTACCTGTCATACCAGCTAACTTATCATACATTCTAAAGTAATTCTGAAAGGTAATACTAGCAAGGGTCTGACTCTCTTTTTGAATATCTACCCCCTCTTTAGCTTCAATTGCTTGATGGAGCCCTTCACTATAACGACGTCCAGACATTAAGCGTCCAGTAAATTCATCAACAATATGTACCTCTCCATCTTTAACGATATAATCTTTATCCCGCTTCATTAGCTCTTTTGCTCTTAGGGCTTGATTGATATGGTGTAAATAGTCCATATACTGATTATCATATAAGTTATCAATATTTAAGATACTCTCTACCTTATCATTTCCCTCATCGGTTAAGGTAATAGAACTTGCCTTCTCATCTACTGTGTAATGCTCCTCTTTATTCAACTTCTTTGCTATTTCAGCAAATTTATAGTATAAGGCTGGAGATTGCTGGGTAGGACCAGAGATAATTAATGGGGTACGAGCCTCATCAATTAAGATACTATCAACCTCATCAACAATACAATAATGTAGCTCTCTTTGAACTAAATGATCATCATCAATTGCCATATTGTCCCTTAAATAATCGAACCCAAATTGGTTATTCGTTCCATAGGTAATATCAGCCTGATAAGCCTGCTTTCTTTCATCATAATCCATATCCTCTAATACTAGTCCAACTTCTAAACCTAAGAATTCATAAATCTGCCCCATCCACTCACTATCACGCTCTGCTAAATAGTCATTTACAGTAATAGCATGAACACCTTTTCCAGTTAGTGCATTTAGATAAATTGGTAAGGTAGCTACCAAAGTCTTACCTTCCCCTGTCTTCATCTCAGCAATCTTTCCTTGGTGTAGAACTATACCACCAATCAACTGTACATCATAATGGCGCATCCCAGTAGTTCTTTTTGATGCTTCCCTTACTACAGCAAAGGCCTCAGGTAGGAGTTCATCTAAGCTCTCCCCTTGTGCCAATCTATCTTTAAATTCCTCAGTCTTTCCCTTTAATTCTGCATCTGTTAAAGAACCAATCTTTGCTTCTAATTTATTAATCTCTTCTACTATAGGCTCTAACTTTCTTAGCTTCTTTTCATTTGGGTCAGTAAATAGATTCTTTAAAAGTTTAAACATATGTATGTATTCACCTCTTTAAAATAATTTACACAAATCTTAAAATTTTATTATAAGTAACTCTCATATTATTTATAATTATTAATTCTAAATAGACTCATTCTTATTCTAACTATACACCATTAACCATATACTGTCAACTAACCAAAGATCAATCTCCTTTTTCTAGTCACTATTAAAGAAATAAAGAAAAAAAGGCTAGCTATTAATAGCTAGCCTTTCTTGATTATGTCTCTTAGAATGTAGGTTCAATTAAACCATAGTTCCCATCATTTCTTTTATAAACTACATTGACCTCTTCTGTCTTAGCATTTGAGAATACAAAAAAATCATGATGTAATAAATCCATCTGCATAACTGCTTCTTCTATATACATAGGTTTAATAGCAAACTTCTTAGTCTTAACAACCCTTACTTCATGTTCATCCTCATCATTATCATTATCATCTTCTATATCTAAGATATCTTCTTTATTAATTCCTTTTATCTTACGGTTGATCTTTGTTTTATATTTGCGAATTTGACCCTCTAATTTTGAAACTACTCCATCTATAGAAGTATACATATCATCAGTCTTATCTTCAGCTCTTAAAATAAGCCCATCTACAAAAAGAGTTACCTCTACAATATGGCGCCCTCTCTCAACTTCTAAAGAGACTTGAGCTTCTATAACATCCTCATACTCAAAATACTTTCTAACTTTACCAATCTTATCTTCAGCATAATCTCTCAAAGAATCTGTTATTTCTATGTTTTTACCTCTAACAATAAATTTCATTACTAGACCAACTCCTTCCAAGATAATCTGGGTAATCTATTTATATAATTCTATCTTATATTGAGATATTCCTGCTTTTTATTCTATTTATTTTTAATTTTTAACAAAAAAGTTTACTGATTAATCAGTATTCATTGCTAAAGCCTTATGGTGCTAATACTAAATATACAAACAATTGATATCTAAGAGATATTTCGACACTTTAGTTTCCAGTAATCAAGGAGCAGGCACCTGTATATTTAACAGATTCCAGACTCCTGATGACCAATCTCCAAAAACATCTTAATAGATTTAATTAAGACCTAAACTAAAAAAGTAGCAGGATCTCCTGCTACTTTCTCTTATTCAAACCATTTAGCATAAATTTCATCATAAGTACCATCTTGCTTTAGTTCAGCTAAAGCTTCATTAATTTTTTCCTTCAACTCAGTATCTTCTTTTCTAAATGCAATACCATAATATTCAGTAGTAAATGGCTCACCTACTATCTTAACCTCTGGATGCTCTTTAATATAAGCTGCTGTTACTGGTAAATCATTAACTACAGCCTCTACCTGACCATTTTGTAAAGCAATAAATGCTTCTGGAATGGTATCAAAACGCTTAATCTCTTTAACTCCTTCCATTTCACTTACCTTTAAATCTCCAGTTGTACCTAATTGAACAGCAACTATCTTATCTTCTAAATCTTTAACCCCTTTTACAGAAGAGTTATCTCCCATTGCTGCAATCACCTGACCTGCATTAAAATATGGATCAGAGAAATTAACTGCCTTCTTTCTCTCTTCAGTGATCGTCATAGCTGACATTATTAAGTCATATTTTTTAGCTTGTAATCCTGGAATAATTCCATCAAAGGATGTATTTTGTAGGTCTAATTTTATATCTAACTTTTTAGCAACCTCTTTTAATACATCTACATCAAAACCTACAATTTCCCCATTCTTATCTTGATATTCAAACGGCTTATAAGCCGCATCCATACCTACCACTAATTTTCCTTCTGCTTGAACCTTATCCCAGGTAGCTTGTTCATCACTACCAAAAATCCACCATGCTCCCGCTACAGTTGATATAGAAAAAACAAATATCAGAGCCAAAATTAATAAATATCCCTTTTTTCTTAACATCAAATTCCCTCCTAATATCATTTTCATGTTATGTTTTTGTTAATTATACCTTTTTTATTAGAGTCAGTCAAGATTATTTGAAAAAACAGACATAAATATAACATGAACATTACATTAACTCTAATTTCCTACTATACTAGCAACTTCTGCACTAATAGATTCCGTAAAGAAATAAAAAAAAGCAACAGGACATAAAACGCCCTAGGTAGGGGACATTTCACATTCTGCTACTTTTTTATTTAATCTTCTTATTTAAACCATTTAGCATAAATTTCATCATAAGTACCATCTTGCTTTAATTCAGCCAAAGCAGTATTAATTTTTTCTAATAACTCTGTATCGCCTTTTCTCATAGCAATACCAAAGTTCTCTGTGGTAAATGGCTCTCCTACAATCTTAACCCCAGAATGTTCTAAAGTATATTTAGCCACTACTGGTAAATCTGCAGCTACTGCATCCACTCTACCATTATTTAACTCAATAAAAGCTTGTGGTATCTTCTCATAACGCTTAACTTCTACACCTTCCATCTCACTAGCCTCTAAATCAGCTGTTGTTCCTAACTGTACTCCAACTTTTTTACCTTTTAAATCTTCTACACTTTTAATATTATTATTACCATCTAATACAGCAATTATCTGACCAGCATTAAAATAAGAATCAGAAAAACCAACTGCTTTCTTTCTCTCTTCAGTGATTGTCATAGCTGACATTATTAAGTCATATTTTTTAGCTTGTAACCCTGGAATAATTCCATCCCAAGCAGTATCCTTTAATTCTAGCTTAAGATTTAATTTTTTAGAAACCTCTTTTAAAACATCTACATCAAAACCAACAATATTATCACCTTTATCATGATACTCAAAAGGTTTATAATCAGCACTCATACCAACTACTAGCTTCCCTTCTTTCTCAATCTTCTGCCAAGTCCCTTGCTCTTGACTAGAACATCCTGCCATTATAAATAAAGCAAATACTAATGTAAGTAAAATTATTTTTTTCATCATCAGTTCCTCCTACTATCTTCTTTTTTATAATTATACAACTTAGATTATAAACATGCAAGAATTTTAGTTATTTTTATATCTTATTCTAAGAACAATTGATATAATTGAAAGATAAAACAAGATTTTAGATACTAGCAGCCAGTAGCTAGTATCTAAAATGTTTCAATATGCCCATTAACCCCCCTTATCTAAAGCTCATATTTTTAAATTATACATTTGCTTAAAATCCTCCCTTAATTTAAGCAATGCTTTATCTTTATTCTTACACTCTAGCATTACATCAAAATCTCTATCGCCTATAGTAAGTAAATCGATAAACTCTTTAAAGTCCTTAGGATCAATATTATCAGCATGACTGGCATAATCATCCTCACTTCTAGGTGTAGAAAAATGAAATTTTGGCTTGCCATGCCCTTCCCAAGTAGCAAATACCCTTGGCAAGATCTCCTCTAATTTTTCATCCTCAGTATGGTTACAGTTAAAATGATGGATATCAAAGACAATAGGTATCCCTAACTCTTCTGCTATTTCTAATACTTCAGTGGCAGTATAGGATTTGTCATCATTTTCTATAATTAGTCTACTCTTTATGTCTTCAGATAGAATTTCAAAGTTCTTCTTAAATCTATTTATTGCCTTCTCTTTATTTCCATAGACACCTCCGATGTGTAAGACTACTTTAGTGGTTGTATCCAAACCCATTGCCAATAAAAACTTAGAATGATACTCTAACTCTTCAATCGACCTCTCAACGACATTCTTTCGATTACTGTTTAAGATAGTATACTGACTAGCATGCATACTGACTCTAATCTCATTTTTTTTAGCATAATTTCCAACCTCTAGAAACTCTTTTTCAAACTTATTGAGATAATTCCACCCATTACTAACCTCATGGGTAGCTAAAGGAACAATGTTAGAAGAGAAACGGTAAAATTTTATATTATGAGCCTTATTAAACTTCAATATCCGTAAGGTATTCTCTAAATTCTCCTTTAATAATGTATTCAGCTTAATTTTTTGACCCTCAAGAGACAGTTTCTTTAAGTGTCCCACAGTTGTTCTACGATTAGGTGTACAGTCTTTTAAATTAAGATTAATACAGGCATAACCCAATTCCATCTTAATCAATCCTCTCTTTAAATAATAAAAGCCTCCTATCTCTATAGGAGGCTTACCCTTTATAATTATTATTTACTACATTCTGCACAATAACCAAAAAACTCTGTTCGACGATAAGAAACTTCCCCACCAATACAATCAGCCACTTCTTCATCCAATTCTCTGTCCACATCTAAATCAACATCCATCACCTGACCACACTCTAAGCAAGTAAAGTGATAATGATCATCTGAGTTAGCATCATAGCGACTATAACTACTACCATAATTTAATTCAATAATCTCGCCCATCTCTCTTAAAACATTTAAATTACGATAGATAGTCCCTAAACTAATATTAGGAATCTCCTGCTTTACTTCATCATAAATCCAATCAGCTGTTGGATGAGATCTAGTAGATTTTAAGACCTCTAGTATCTTCTTTCTCTGCTTAGTCATACGCCTTTGGGGATTTTTCATAACTGCTCACCCTTCTATTAAGTATTATTTAATTAAATTATAGCAATTATAAAATAACGTGTCAATGCTAATTAGTAATAATAACTATTTTTATTTTAAAATCTTTCTATCAAAAAAAGGAATAATAATTATTATCAATAATTATATACTATAAGATATTTATTTTGTATATAATATTCTTAGAATATAAAGGAGAGGATAAGAATGAACATTAAATGCCATTCCAAGAACGACCCCAATAAAATTGCTATTATCGGTGCAGGTGGTGTTGGAGCTACAACAGCTTATGCACTAATGATTGAAGGTATTGCTTCTGAGATTATCCTAATTGACATCAATAAAGATAGAGCAGAAGGTGAAGCAATGGACTTAAATCATGGTAGTTCCTTTGTTAAGCCAGTTGAAGTACATGCTGGTGATTACTCCGACTGTGCAGAAGCCAATATTATCATCATTACTGCTGGTGCCAATCAGCAACCTGATGAAACACGTTTAGATTTGGTTAAGAAAAATACTGAAATCTTTAAACAGATTATACCAAAAATCACTAAGTATAATCAAGATGCTATTCTATTAGTAGTTACTAATCCAGTAGATATCTTAACCTATGTCACACTTAAATTGTCTGGTTTTCCTAAAGAAAGGGTTATTGGTTCTGGTACTGTATTGGATAGTTCTCGTTTTAGATCATTAATCAGTAGAAACTGTGGGATTGCAGCTAGTAATGTCCATGGTTATATTATTGGAGAGCATGGTGATAGTGAAGTTCCAGTCTGGAGTTTAACCAATATCGCTGGAACTAAAATCGATGATTACTGTCCAATCTGTGATGGTGACTGTTCTAGTAATAACCGTGATCAAATTGCTCATAAGGTCAAAGATGCCGCCTATGAAATAATCGAAAGAAAAGGATCTACCTTCTATGCTGTTGCTTTGGCAGTTGCTAGAATTGTTAGAGCAATAATTAGAGATGAAAATGCTATTTTGACAGTCTCTAGCTTAATGGAAGGAAATTATGGAATAGATGATATCTCTCTAAGCCTTCCTACTATAGTTAATAGTTCAGGGATTGCTAAGGTATTAGACTTACCATTAAATAAAGAAGAGAAAGATCAGTTTGTAAATTCAGCAATCACTTTAAAAGAAACTGCTAAAACTTTGGATTTATAAAAGGAGTTTAAGTCTTCAATCTAGAAATAAAGCTAGATAAGTTTTGGAAAAATAGACCGATCTATAAAGTGAGTTCTTAGCTTCAAAGGGAGTTTTTCATCTCCCTCTGAGACTTATATCCACAGGATGACCTAAGGCCCTAGAACGAATCCAGAACCATAGTGTCTCTTATCTCCCACTTAATAGAAGTGGAAGTTTTAGAGACACTCAGGTGTCGGATAAATTAGACTTATTTTAAGGAGGTGAGAAGTTGTGAAAGAGAAAGTAAAAGAGGTTTTAGATCAAATCAGACCATCTCTACAAGCAGATGGTGGCGATGTTAAATTAGTAGAAGTTACAGAAGATGGAATTGTAAAACTTGAACTTCAAGGAGCTTGTGCTGGATGCCCAATGTCACAGATGACTCTAAAAATGGGTATTGAAAAGAATCTAAAGAAGTTTATTCCTGAAGTAAAAGAAGTACAATCAGTATAGTATATTAAAAACCTCGATTCAATGAATCGAGGTTTTATCCTTTATCAATATTCTCATATTAAAATTAAAACTCAAAATTACTAATAAGATAATCATTAAATTACTATTTCCTCTCACTAATAAGTATAGCCATCCAATTGTAAAGTGAGACATACAATATATTTCATGTCTTTATCTTTTACCAATTGCTAGTCACTGGTTACTCATCACTGTCAGCCAACTTGACCTCTATTTTAATTCATTCTAAAATTGGATAACTATATATATCTGCAAATTCAACATTTAACTTCTCAGCCACTCCTATATTATCATAATTAGCATAAGAATTATTCTCTTGCTTAACTCTTCTATCTGGAATATATATAATAAATTCACTTCCTTTACCATATTCGCTCTTTACTTCAATTCTTCCTTGGTGTAGATCAACCAGAGATTTAATAAGAGAGAGTCCAACTCCACTGCCTAAAATATTTCTTCCAGATAAAATACCTTCCTCTACTTGTTCAAAACGATTGAATATCCTCTTTTGTTCAGTCTCATTCATACCAATTCCAGTATCTTTAACAGAGATTAAAACCTCATTATCTTTAGAATCTATAGTTACAGAGATTTGATCATCTTTATTGGTAAATTTAATTGCATTAGAGATCAAGTTTAAAATAACCCTTTCTATACTAAAGGGATCACAAGCAATCATCTTATGCTCTGTTCTTCTATTAAAATTAAATAATCTATCTTGATTCTCTATATACCCCTTAGTGGATTGGGCTATTAAGCTAATAACTTCTACTATATTATGATTTTCTAATTTTATATTATAGGAATTAGAATCAATTTTAGTCAGATCAACTAAGTCATTTACTAGTTTTAATAATCTATAGCTATTCTGTTTAATCATATGAGTATAAGAATTAATTTTTTTAATATTATTTTTTGCTAAATTATTCTTACAGTACATATTTAGAACCTGAACTGAAGATAATATCAAATTTAGTGGAGACTTTAGATCATGAGAGATATTAGAAAAGAATTCTTCTTTCAATTCATTTGACTCAAGGCGCTTCTTCAAAGACTTCTCTTCTGTTATGTCTGCTAGTGAAACAATACTCTGGTTAGTTTTAGAAATTATTTCTGTTTGACATAATACATTCTTAATATTTTCATACTTGTCCATTAGGTGAAATTCATATTTATTGGAGACATCTTCTTTATTTAACTTTCTCTGATAATGATAAGCTAACATCTCTTCTAATTCTTCTTTATAGGCAATTAACTCAGTGAATTTCATCTTTCCTTCAATCTCTGCTTTAGAGTAACCAGTTAATCTCTCTGCTTCTCGATTAGCCATAGCGATAGTAGTGTCTGACTGAACAACAAAAGTAGCTGTTCCTGTGTTTTCAAACAAAGTTCTGTATTTTTCTTCCTGCTGCTTAATTATATTCTCTTCTGTGATATCAAAAATAACAGAATATAATAGTTTTTCTCCTTTGATATCCAGTGGATTGCTATATACTTGAACCTCACGTATACTCCCATCTCCCAGCTTATGTACAAAATTAAAGTAACTCCGCTCTTCTAGCTCTGCCTTTTTCATCTCCTTAAATATCTCTTCATCAGATAAAGCATTGATCTTACTGATATTTTTATCTAAAATCTCTTCTCTTGTATAGTTGTAAAAAGAACAGGCAGATCGATTTGCATCTACAATTTGACCTGTTTTAGGATTGATTAATAATATAATTGCAGGGTTACCCTCAAAAAATATCTGATAGAAATCTTCCAAATTATTGAAATTTTCATATATAGGTCTCTTCATTTACTAATAGCCTCCTGATAAAATTTTATAGAATATTTTGGTATCTTATAGTATCTTTTAAATATTTTATCTATATTTCCCTTTATCGTTATAGCGATATTGATACCTGATTACTCCCAAGAAAGCTTATTCTAATTAAAAGACAGCAGAAGATTAATCTTCTGCTGTCTTTTCTGTTTACTAATAATCTATTAAGTTTTTAATTGGTAGATCAAAGGCCTTAGCTATTAATCCTATACTCCTTAATGTAGGACTCTTTCTTCCATTTTCAATATCACTTAAAAAAGATTGGGAGATATCTGCTTTGCTAGCTAATTTACTTTGAGTTAGAGACCTTTGCTCCCTTATCTTCCTAATTCTTTTTCCTATACTTTTATCATCTAGCAATTTATTTTTATTTTCTATATTCTTTAATTTCTCTTCAAGACCTTTAATAGCAGTCAAGACTATCATTAGATTTTTAGGATCAGCATACTCTATAGGAACTGACAGATTTAAAGCAGCAATTATCTTACCATCTTTATCCCGTATAGGTAGTCCAAAACAACATAGATATCGATAACCTTCTACATAATGCTCTACACCATATATTAATAAAGGTCTCCCTTCTTTTAAAACAGTTTCAATAGTACTATTTCCTACATAGTTTTCTGAATAATTTATACCTAATCCTATTCCTTCACCAGTAAGATTACCTGAAATTTCAATAGACCAAGCATCTTTATCTGTCAGAAATATAATATGAGGAATGTTGAGTAGACTTAATGAGATATCCTCCATAAAAGGCTTTGCCGCATTTATTAGTTCTTCATTTTTATTACGTATAATCTGTAACTCTTTCTCTGATAAGCAGTGGAGTTTAGCAAACTTAGAACTAATATTCTCCTCTTTACATCTCTGCCAAGCCTTTAGAGTAATCTCTCTATATGTAGGGTTATACTTAACATTGTCAATTATATTGTTCCACTGCTTAATCAATTGATATATTTTTATACTATTTAAATCCACTATTGGCACCTATATCTCCTTTTACTATAATCTATAATTAATTTAACTTTTTAGCAAAGTAGAAGTATTAAAATTTAAATACTATTGATATATATTAATTTAATTAACCTTATTTTGATATCTATTCACATTACTAATTCTCTTTGAATTGTATTCTATTTTATTTACATTATACTAAAAATAATAATCTTTTTCATTCTTTATTTAGCAAAACACCACAGATAAAAATTGAGTTGATTTACTTATACAATAAATTAATTTTAAAAGATAAAACTTCTAGATAATAGTTTATTGACAAAATAAAAAGAAAATGATATATTATTAAGCGTTGTCACAGAAAATACCCCAAAAATAATTTTTGATGATTTTTTCTTGACACACTTAAGATAATTTATTATAATAGAATTTGTCGAATTGATAATTACTTCTATTTGATACGCCGGAGCATGGCGCAGTTTGGTAGCGCACCTGGTTTGGGACCAGGGGGTCGCAGGTTCAAATCCTGCTGCTCCGACCATTTAAAATGCAGATAATAGATAACAGATAAATTCAAAAGATTTAAGTTTTTGGAGGTTTTATCTATAATCTATTCTCTATAAACTATAATCTGAAATTCATGCGCCTGTAGCTCAATCGGATAGAGTAGCAGACTTCGAATCTGAAGGTTGGGGGTTCGATTCCTCCCGGGCGCGCCATTTATTAGATTATAACAACAGTTTTATTATAAAAAGGGCTATTAGCTCAGTTGGTAGAGCACCTGACTCTTAATCAGGGGGTCGCAGGTTCGAAGCCTGCATAGCCCACCAAAATCTTTTATTAAAAAACGCAAGATTGATTTTGGCATTAGGTCATCGAGACCGTCACACTATTTTAATTAGTGGATCATTAGCTCAGTTGGCAGAGCACCTGACTCTTAATCAGGGGGTCGCAGGTTCGAGGCCTGCATGATCCACCATATTAAAAACAGTAACGAGTGAATAGTAAGAAGTACTCAGTTAAAGAATGTTACTAGTTACTGCTCATTTAATTACTGAATTCATGGGCCATTAGCTCAGTCGGTAGAGCACCTGACTTTTAATCAGGGTGTCGGAGGTTCAAATCCTCCATGGCTCACCAAAAACTTTTGATTTTAAAACGATATGAAGTTTTCGGTACTTGCCCATCGAAGGCAGTGCACCAAAATTTCTTATTGAAGAATGCAATGAAAATTTGGGTTAAAAGATCAAGCCCGTCACACCATTTAAACAGATTAAATTTTTTAGTTGACAAGCAATTAAAAATGATTTATAATCTGGTATTGTGAGTAATTGATAATCCTAATAGGCCCCCATCGTCTAGTGGCCTAGGATACTGGGTTTTCATCCCAGCGACAGGGGTTCGAATCCCCTTGGGGGTACCATTAATTAGCTACTAACTTCTAGCTATTAGTCACTAGCTTAAAACCTTTTTAAGTTCTAAGCCAGTAGCCAAAAGCTGGCAGCCAACAGCTAAAACAAGGGCGAATAGCTCAGTTGGGAGAGCACCTGCCTTACAAGCAGGGGGTCACAGGTTCAAGTCCTGTTTCGCCCACCATTTTATTTAGTTAAGAATTAAAAGTTAAAAATTAAGAGTTGTAATGATCTTTAATTATTAACTCTTCACTATTAACTTTTGACTAATATACGGGGATGTGGTGGAGTTGGTTACCACGCCGGCCTGTCACGCCGGAGGTCGCGAGTTCGAGTCTCGTCATCCTCGCCATTTATTTTGTTAGCTTCTAGTAGTTAGCTACCAGCTATTAGCTAGAGGCAAAAAACAAAAACATGCTAACTTAGCTCAGTTGGTAGAGCAGCTGACTTGTAATCAGCAGGTCGTCGGTTCGACTCCGACAGTTAGCTCCATTTATTTTATTAATAATTGATAATTTTCAGTTAAAAAATAAAGCTACTAAAGCTTTTATTATAGATTGTTAGTTATTAATTAAAAACAAAATACACGGAGGGGTTCCCGAGTGGTCAAAGGGAGCAGACTGTAAATCTGCCGGCGACGCCTTCAGAGGTTCAAATCCTCTCCCCTCCACCATTTACTCTATACTTGGTTATTAACCAAGTCTTTTTATTTTTTGAATATTAATCTAAACTTATTAAAAATTAATAGATATGATACAAAGAGGCGAGGATGATTTAAATCATCCTCGCCTCTTTCCATTATAAGAAGGACTTTATCTGATAGTATAAGTCACTACTCTCTCTTATTCCAAAAGCAGTATATACAACCTTTCCTTCTATAAATAGCTTCAATATAGGTACACTAGATACCTGATATCGCTCTACAATCTTTGGAGAATTTGAAATAGAACATTCATAAACTAAAATTTCAGGAAATGAATCTATGACTTGATTTAAGTTCTTCTTAGCAATCTGGCAATAACCACAGTTTTGTGAAGTAAAGAGTATCAATAAGTTCTTATAAGAATCTACTATTCTATCAAAATTATCGTCATTTACTTTAGCATATTCTATTATGCCTATCACTCCTTATCCTCTTTGAATAAACAAGTGGAAAGCTGCTTTAATTAGATATTAGTCAATTATTAAATTTAGAAGATTTGATTAAGATTATCTCTCAAATAGATAGAAAGCTATAGATTAATTTAATGACAGCTTATAAGCTATCAACTAGAAATTATGAAACCTTCTCTTGATAAAGCCCCTTCTCTAAGCTGGCTAATTGCTGTTGCTTCTCTTCTCTTATTTGAGCCTTTAATGACTTTATCTTTTTACTAGCGTCTATAATCTTTACGGTCAACTCTTCTTTATCTTGATAATTATCAGTGTGTTCATAATCATACTTCAATAGACTTATTACCTCTTGCCAAACATGTAACTCTAACTCTAGTCCTTTTTTCATCTCAAATATCTCCCCTTACTATTTTAATTTATGATAATATTCAACTAAAGATACTTTAATTTTAAAGAACTAAAAATTATCGATATTCTCCCTATACTTCCTATAACTACTATGCAACCTTCTTGTTATAGGACCAATTTTGCCATCATTGACCTTTCTACCATCTATCTCTATAACACCTAAGACTTCCTTAGTAGTACTGGTAATAAAGACCTCATCAGCATCATAAAGCTCTTCTACTGTATAGGTCTCTTCTTTAGCTTCAAAGCTCTCTTCAGCTAATTCTAGAACTATCTCTCTAGTAATACCACTTAATAATTTATTAGTAATTGGATGGGTTATAACTATACCATCTTTAACTATAAATACATTACTACTAGTCCCTTCAATGACAATATTATCAGGTGACACAAAAAATCCTTCAAAAGCACCTTGGTCCTTAGCCTCTTGATTTGCCAAGATATTAGGTAGTAAGTTAGTAGTTTTTATATTACAATAACTCCATCTAGTATCTAACAGGGTTACTGCATTAACACCACTCTCCCATAACTCTTCTGGAAAAGGCTGAGGTGGTAGAAGATACATAATAATTGTAGGGTCAAGGTCAGGGTTAAAACTATGATTTCTAGGTGAAACCCCACGGGTTACCTGGATATAAAGGCTTCCCGATTGATTATTTATATTCTTATCTATAACCTTTAATGCTATCTCTTTTAACTCCTCTAAGGTGTGCTTGACCTTTAATCTAATTAAATCTGCACTATTTAATAGTCTCTTAAAATGTTCATCAGCTTTAAATAATTTTCCATCGTATAATTTAATGACTTCATAGATTCCATCACCAAATTGAAATCCCCTATCCTCAATAGAGACTTTTGCATCAGATTGTTCTACAAATTGTCCACTTATGTAAGCTATATCTTTCATTATTCCCCTCCTCAAGAAAAAAATACTATAAAAGCATCAATTATTATAATAATTCTGAAAAACCAGTCTGTCTTAAGGCTTCATATAAAACTATACATACTGAGTTAGCCAGATTAAGTGACCTAGTCTCAGCCTTCATTGGAATTCTAATACAATTATCAGAATAATCCTTGATAATATTATCAGGCAAACCTGTAGTTTCTCTACCAAAGACTAGAAAATCATCAGACTCATACTCGACATCTGTATAATGATTCTTAGCATATTTAGTAGAAAAATAAAAGTTACTATCACTATACTTTTCAAATAACTCTTCTAAACTATCATAATAATGAATATTCAATTTATCCCAATAATCCAATCCTGCTCGTTTGACAGTCTTTTCATCAGTTGAAAAACCTAAAGGTCTAATAAGATGTAAGCTCGATCCAGTACAGGCACAAGTCCGAGCAATGTTTCCAGTATTGGGTGGAATCTGTGGTTGATATAAAACTATATTCACTGTTATCCTCCTTAATCTTAAAAGTATTTCAAACGATTTCATAAAATAAGCAAATATTATTAAACAATAATTATTCTTACTTAATCTATCATACTGCTACTTATAAAATCTCATACTTATTTCTTTTTATGAAAAGATTATAATTTAGTAATTATCCTATCTATCTCTTCTTCATTAAATACTTCAATTCCTTCTTTTTGTAGCAATGCAGTAGTAACTCCTACCCCTGCCTTCTTATTTCCACTAAAGCTCCCATCATATATCACTCTACTACCACAGGAAGGACTTTTAGCCTTTAATATTGCCAAGCTACAACCATGCTCTTTAATTAAAGCTAAAGATTCTCTAGCCCCTTCAATAAAACTAACTGTAACATCATTCCCTTCTTTGTCTATAACCCTAGCAATACCTTCCAATACACCTTTACCATCACCACCCTGAATCTCAGCAGGCGGTCTAGGCGTGCTTAATCCTCCTAGCACTTCAGGACAGATACTGATAACCTCTTCATCCTCTAGTAATTCTGTTATTCTACGATCATAGTTATTATTTCCACTATACCTACAATCTTCACCTAATAAACAAGAACTCACTGCTATCATCAACAACTACCCCTTCTTTAACCAATTTTGAGCCTCTTCTAATGTCATAAACTGCTCTATCTCAGCATAATTTTTATACTTTCTTTTCCACAATCTAAATTTAAACTTATTGACCAACTCTGGCAAAACAATTGAAATTCTCTTTACCTTTATCTTAGACAGATATTGAATAAAGATATCAAATTGACTATCATTTAAATTAACTCCTCTTACATCTAACAACAAACTATTATTACCTACCTCAAATTCCAATAGTTCGTTGATTTTTCTACAAATTGCTTTGGACTCCACCTCATCTATTATATCATTTCCAGTGACAACTATAAACTCTTCTTTATTAGTTAATTTATACAATTAAATCTCCCCCTTCCATACTCTTCTTTTATAATATTACAGGAGATTTAATTCTGTGTTTATTAAAGTGGTATAATCATCTGCTATGCTAATTAAGCTTTAATGTAAGTAGTGATATTTAATAAGGATATTGCGACAGTTTAGCTACTAGCTTCTGACCTCTCCTACGGGTTTAAAAATCATAAACCCTCCGTGATAAATCTGCTATTAGCTAAGAACTTATAAAACTAGAGGCTAGTAGCTAGTGGCTATTAAAAAGTGTTACAATATCTATCTATTTTATCAATCCTTATCCCATTAAAGAGGAGATAAATCAATGGGTCTTAGACCTTAAATGGAGTGGCAGAATCTCATATTTATCTAATACTATCTTATATCCATAGGCAGCTTGGCTGAACTTCTCTTCTGCTTGATTTAGTGGCATTCCCATTAGATTGATATTTCTTAAATCCCCTTCTCCTACTTTTGATCTAATCAATTGATGGAGATAGGAGACAGCTTGTTGACGAAAACCTAATAGTCTTGCCCCTACCACATCAGTAGCAATAGGATCTGTACCTGCTACTACCAAATCAGCATTGACAGGCTTACCATGAGAAGGACCTGTACCTATCATCCCATTATCACCACTTAAAATCGTCAAATCTATAGGAATTAATTTTGCCATAGCCGCTATAAATTCATGTAAGTATTCATGGATTCCTCTATCTGCTTTAGGAAATCCATGAATCTCAGCTGGAGGCCATGCTAGAGCAATATTCTTTATTCCTAAAGAGACTGTTGCCTCTTCATGGTGCTTTATTTGAGTATAAGAGATTAAAAAATCCGTTTCAGTCAATACCTTATTCAACTTAATCTTTTTAATAATTGGATGGTCAAGTTCAAACTCCTCATAAGGACCATAATTTAAATCAACAAAATCTACACCCTCATCCTCAATAATCTGTTGATATCCTGTCTTCTTCATTACATCCTTTGTATCTGCTCCACCAGAGCCAGTAGCAACAACTATTCTAGCGGGAGATTTCTCCTTAATATATTGAATCAACTTTCTTAGAGATTCAGGACCTACTACTGTTCCAGTCTGAGGTGTGTTATAATTTACCCAATTTGGTGTAATAGTTACTCTATCCTTAGCAGTAATCACTTTATCTGTAGGTAACATAGCCAAAAGCCCTTGAATCACATCACCTTCAAGCCCTTCTCCTAGAGCTACACAAGGCTCTTTAACCTTTCGCTCTCTTAACATGTAATCCCTCCATCTTCTCTAACCATTTTTGCCATAGTTTGTCCAATTAAAAGAAATAAATTCAAGAACGAAGCAATTATACCGTTCTTGAATTATATAGCTTAATCCCATTCAATCACTCCACAAGCCAGCCTTTTTCCAGCATCACCCGCTGGTTGGCTCCGATAATCATCAGGATTTTGATGTATAATAACTGAACGCCCCACAACATCTTCTACCTCAAATTCATTAGTAAAAACACTCATTCTAGCATAGCCATCATTAGAGAATAATACAGGTAGATCCCCTGCATGATCACCATGGGGTTGATTATCAGGATTGTAATGCCCTCCTGCTGCCTGAAAAGGATCATTAGGATCTCCTATCTTACAACTGCCAAACTCATGGATATGAAAGCCATGGGGCCCAATTGGATCTTCTCCATCTCTAGCTGGTTGATAAGGAGGTAAACCACTAACCTCTACAGAGACCTTGGTGCCATCTGCTACAGGGATAAAATAGACTATTCCCCTTATCTGTGGTGCTAGAGGACCACCTTTAATTCTAGCACAAGCTATTCTTCTGAATAAATTTACCATAGTTATTCCCTCCTAATTCCTATATAATAGGAGATATCCTTTGTTACTAAACTTGTAACTATCTTATTCATTCAGTTTAAAAATGTGCTTAATCTTGATATTAAAATTTATATTAATTTTATCCTTGACAGTCAAAAGTATTTTAGTTATAATATTAATTGTCGTTGCAAAAATTTCAACACTCTGGACCTGTAGCTCAGTTGGTCAGAGCACTCGGCTCATAACCGATAGGTCGGAGGTTCAAATCCTCCCAGGTCCACCATTAAATTTAATAATTATAAAAAAAGAACTGCCTTTTGGGCAGATTTTTTATTTTTTTTTGCAATAAAAAAACTCCTCTGTTATCAGCTGATAACAGAGGAGTTTTTAAAATTATCATTTATTTCTTTTCAATAAAGCTATGACCAATATCAGCAGATTGGTCACTGATATGCTCTAATTTTTCAAGGATCTCTAAATAGACAATAGCAGCACCTGGTATACAGGAACCTTGATTTAATCTCTTCATATGTTCCTCACGATATTCTCTTTGTAAATCATCTACGTATTGTTCAGCCTGAATCAATTCAGTAGCTATTGACATACTCTCTTTCTCAATCAATTCATAAGTCTTAGCCAAGATATCCAAGGAAATATCAAAGATATTTTGAATACTATCTCTAGCATCTTCAGAGAATTCATTCTTATTATTTATATGCTCAATAAGTAACTTCGATAATGAATCAGCATCATCACCAACACTTTCAATCGCATCTATAATGATAAAGTACATATCGATTGTTTTAATATCCTCTTCCGACAAGTTAGCTTGAGGTATCTTAGTTAAAAAGACTAATAACTCCTCCTCTAACTCATTGACAATCTCTTCTTTTTTGCGAATAGAATCTATTAAGTCCTTATTCTCATTTAGAAACGCTTCCTTCGCATCTCTAACCATATCAGTAGAGATTTCTAACATACGAGCCACTTCACGCTTTAATTGCTCTACTGCTACACTAGGAGTCTCTAACATTCTCTCATCAAGATAGCTTAAGCCACGTTTAATATCATCATCTTCACCTGGAACAATATAATTTACAATTTTAACAATGAATCCTACAAAAGGTAACCAGATAAGTGCATTGATAATATTGAAAGCCGAATGGGTATTAGCAATCATTCTAACTGCATTAACCTCATGACCAGCACTTAAGGCTCTGTTAGTAAAGAAGTTCTCTAAAATCCCAGTAAAGTTTGGAATAATATATAAAGTTACTAAAAAGACAAGAGAACCAATTACATTAAATACTGTATGGGCTGCTGCAGCACGCTTAGCATTACGATTAGTCCCAATACTTGATAATATCGCTGTAATAGTAGTACCAATGTTATCTCCTAATAAAATCGGTACAGCAGCATGATAATCTAATACTCCTACAGATAATAAACTGATTAAGATACCGATACTAGCACTACTACTCTGCACCATTACTGTCATCATAGTTCCTACTAATACACCTAAAATAGGAACATGGCTAAAGGTTCTCATCCAATGAACAAAAGCCTCAGATTTTCTAAGGGGCTTCATTGTATCTTTCATGATTGTCATTCCTAAGAATAAGATACCAAAGCCTAAAAGAACTTGTCCTAAATGCTTGAGTTTATCATTCTTACTAAATAAATACAATACAGCACCGATAGCGATTGCATGTAATGAATAATGACTTAATTTAAAAGAAATCAACTGGGCTGTGATAGTTGTCCCAATATTGGCACCAAAGATTACCCCAACCGACTGTTTTAAAGTCATTAAACCTGCATTAACAAAACCTACTACCATTACTGTTGTAGCACTACTACTTTGAATAATAGCTGTTACTCCAGTCCCCACTAGTAAACCAGCTATACGGTTAGTAGTCAATAGACCTATTAATTGCTTTAATTTGTTACCAGCAGATTTTTGTAAGCCATCTCCCATCTGCTTCATCCCATAAATAAAAAGCCCCAAACCACCTAATAAAGAAAATACCATATCTAACGACAAGTAAATCTCTCCTTCCCCAAAATTAAGTTTTAAAGGTACAAAATAAACAAGTCCCAAACAAGTTTATTTTTCGACATTAATTGCCAAAATCCTTTAATATTTATTTCAAAAGGTTTATAATAAAATATAAATTATTCATTATAGACCTTTAAAATCCCAAGAAGTATCTATGTACTATGATGACTTGATATTAATAATTTTATAAATAAAATTAATATTCATAAATACACACCATCTATTATTATATCATTTTTTTAATTTTGGTCAAGTTAATCAAATTTAATTAATGCCAGTAATTTAACTAATTAAAAAAAGGCAACTCTAAGGTTGCCTTAATATAGAAGTTTCAAATTTACACAACTAACCTCTTATCTACAGCCTGTGCTACTCTATCAAGCTCCTTTATCATCTGAGCAAACTCTTCAGGTCTTAAAGACTGTTCACCATCACACAAGGCTTCTTCAGGATATGGGTGCATCTCAACTATAATGCCATCAGCTCCAGCAGTAACTCCTGCTTTAGCTAAAGGAGCTACTAAACTCCGTTTTCCAGTCCCATGGCTTGGATCTATAATTATTGGTAAATCAGTCATCTCCTTAATCCATGCTATAGCATTTAAATCTAGGGTATTTCTAGTAGCAGTTTCAAAGGTTCTAATTCCTCTTTCACAGAGAATAACCTGAGAGTTACCATGGGCAATGATATATTCTGCTGCCAATATCCACTCTTTAATTGTTGCTGAATAGCCTCTTTTTAATAGAATAGGCTTCTCTAATCTTCCTAGTTTCTTTAATAGACCATAATTTTGCATATTACGTGAACCTATCTGTATAATATCAGCATAATGGTTCACTAGTTCTATATCATCAGAGTCCATTAATTCTGTAACAACCTTAAGTCCAGTCTCTTCTCTAGCCTCTGCTAACAACTTCAATCCTTCTTCCCCTAAACCTTGGAAGCTATATGGAGATGTACGTGGTTTAAAAGCCCCGCCTCGTAAAATATGGCCACCATATTCTTTAACATATTTAGCTGCCTCCAATAACTGCTCTCGACTCTCTACAGCACAAGGACCTGCCATAATCACCAACTCATCGCCACCAATCTTGATATCTCCTAGCTCTACAATCTTCTGATGCTTCTCCACTTCTACACTACTTAACATTTTATCCACTCCTCTTTTTTTGATAGTGTGGGTGTGAGTGGTCAGTATGAGTAAATTCAAAATCATTAAAAAATTTTAATTGAATACTATTCTTTCTCTTTGCTCATACTCATTACTCACACTCACACTAAAATATAAAAAGCCCACCTTGTCATCCTTATATTTAGGACGAAACAAGGCAGGCTTGAATTTCGTGGTACCACCCTAATTGGACTACTAAACTTCTAGTCCCACTAGTTTCAATAACGACAGAAATGCCGGTATAACTTACTAAAAAGTTCAGCTATACAGCTCCAGAGCGAAATTTCACTTAATGACCTTTAGAGATGCTTACAGCCGGTGACATCTCCTCTCTGTAAAGGCTACCATTAACTTACTTAACTCCTTCATAGCTTTTAACAATATTCTATTTAAAGTACGTTTATCTTTAATCTTATTTTTAACAATTGTAACAATTATTTATAGTATTGTCAAGTATATTTAATACCTTTTGATTATATCAAATTATTGAAATTTTAAATTTTAATATGATAATTGTCTGTTAATGGGTATATTGCGACAGTTTTGCTACTAGCTTATAGCTACGCTACTGGTTATTAGCTAAGACCTTAAAAGCTAAAGGCTAGAAGCCAGCAGCTAGTAGATAATAAAAAAGTGTCGCATTATCTCTCTATTACCTCAATTTATATATTATACGGTGAATACTTTTAATCTGTGCTAAAGACAGTTTAATTATTCAGTCACCTCTACTATTGATTCATAGATTATTTCTAGCATCTCAGTTAATTCCTCTTTAGTACTACATAGTGGTGGCATAAAAACTACTACATTACCCAATGGTCTAATGATCATTCCTTTCTCTCTAGCTACCATACAGACCTTAACCCCTTTTCTCTGTTCCCAAGGGTACTCTTCTTTACTCTTTTTGTCTTTAACCAGTTCTATTCCAACCATCAACCCTTGTTGGCGAATATCTCCCACATGCTTTAATTCTTTAAAAGACTCTAATTTATTTTGAGCCAATTTGATTTTATCCTGCAGCTTTTTGATTATCTCTTCTTTTTCAAATAAATCTATATTAGCCAAGGAGACTGCTGCGGCTAAGGGATTTCCTGTAAAGGAGTGTCCATGAAAGAATGTTTTCTGACTAGCATAATCATCATAAAAGGCATTATAAATCTCATCAGTGGTTAATGTAGCTGAAATAGGTAAGTAACCGCCACTGATTCCTTTAGCTACTGTCATAATATCAGGACTAACCCCTTCATGTTCACAGGCAAACATCTTCCCTGTTCTTCCAAATCCTACAGCAACTTCATCAGTTAACATCAAAATATTATATTTATCACATAGCTCTCTAGCTTTACTTAGATAACCTTTAGGAGCTGTAATCATTCCCCCTGCTCCCTGTACCAGTGGTTCAATTACTAAAGCCGCTATCTCTCTATGGTGATCTTTCATCATTCTTTCCAATTCTTTAATACAGCTAAAATTGCATTTACCCTCCTCTTCACCAAAGCTACAGCGATAACAGTAAGGTGATGGTGCTTTAAGACTATCAAACAATAATGGTCGGTAGATTTTGTGGAAGAGATCTACTCCACCTACACTGACAGATCCTACTGTATCACCATGATAAGCATTCTTTAAGGTAATAAACTTATCCTTAGACCCACAATCCTCATCAATCTGTTGCCAATATTGAAAAGCCATCTTTAGCCCAATCTCCACTGCTGTGGAGCCACTATCTGAGTAAAAGACCTTATTCAATCCTCCAGGAGTAATCTGAACTAACTTCTCAGCCAACTCTGTGGCAGGAACATTTGCCAAACCTAGCATAGTAGTATGGGAAATCTTCTCTAACTGCTCTTTAATCGCATCATTTAACTCCTTCTTCTGATGCCCATGGACATTTAACCAGATAGAAGAGACACCATCATAATATGAATTACCCTCAGTATCATAGAGTTTAACCCCTTCTCCCCGTTCTATAATCAATTGCTCATTCTCTACCCATTCTTTCATCTGAGTAAAAGGTTGCCAAACATACTTCTTATTCTTCTCTAATAACGATAATTCTTCTATCATACTAATTCCTCCCTTTTAGTCTGAGTCTAAGCTTAAGTCAACCATCTAATCTATCTTTTTAAACTTACTCAAGCTTAAACTTATACTTAAACTAACTACAGCTTTAACCACAATATTCTCTGCTAAGCAATGGTTTAAATATTCAGTGTCACCTGCAAACTGTTAGTTATCTTATCTATCTCAACATTCTCTTCAAAAATCCTAGCCAAATCTACCTTATCAGCATTACTATCTAAATCCTCTATGTACGGAACTATCCCCAATATTGGTACATCTGCTAGTTCAGCAATTACCTCTGGATTGGTCTTTTCTGCAATCCCTGCTTCTGCTTCCTTAAGTCCATTGATAATCACACCCAACACTTTGATACCCAGCTCTCTAGCTACTTTAACCGTTAAGACTGTATGATTAATCGTACCTAGATTAGGTCTAGCTACAATGATTATCGGTAATTCAAAACTCTTTACCAAATCTGGTGTCAGAAAATTCTTAGCCAGAGGTACCATCAATCCTCCAGCCCCTTCAACTATTAGACCTTGGTGTAGTTCTAATAACTCTTCATAAGCTCTATCTACCTTAGTCAAATCAATCTCTACCCCTTCAACCTCTGCTGCTACGCTAGGGGCTAAAGGCTCTCTTAAACGAATCGGGTTCATCAAATCATAATCTGTCTCTAAATCTACAAATTTTAGTACAAATTCTAAATCTGGAGATAGTAGTCTTCTCTCAGCTTCTATAAAATCTGTTTGAAAGGGCTTCATTAATCCTATATCATAGCCCCTCTTTCGCAAAGTAGCTAATAACCCCGCTGTAACTACTGTCTTACCTACATCAGTATCTGTTCCTGTAATAAAAAATCCTCTATTCATTCTAATCACCACTACTTTCTAATTTGTTGTCTTACAGATAATAATAAACTCAATATAATAGGAAGAAAAGTCATAAATCCCCATAATTTTATAAACTATTTATTGTAAGACCTTAATTGTCAATTGTAAACTATACATTGGAATTTATCTTATTAACTTTAATTCTCGTCCCACTCTAGCAAAAATGTCCAATACTTCTTCTATGTCTGTCACACTATGACTGGCCATCACTGTAACTCTAATTCGACTGGTTCCTTCTGCAACTGTAGGTGGTCTAATTCCTGATGCCAATACCCCTTCTACTAATAAAGCTTTACTTAACTCCATTGTCTTCTCTCTATCACCAATCATAATTGGGATAATAGCACTATTACTAGGCAACAGCTCATAACCTAAGTCCTCTAAGCCATCTTTTAATAAATTGACATTTCGCCATAAATTCTTAAACAGTTCAGGATGAGACTGTAAATATCTTAATGAGGCCAAACTAGCTGCTATCGTTGCCGGTGCTAAGGCTGTAGAATAGATAAAAGACCTTGCTTTATTCCGTAATAACTCGATTAAATCTTTACTACCTGCTACAAAACCACCTTCTGCTGCTAAAGCTTTACTTAAAGTACCTATCTGAATATCTATCTTACCTTCAAGCCCAAAGTGTTCAATAGTCCCTGCTCCCTTACTACCCAAAACTCCAGTTCCATGGGCGTCATCTACCATTACTAAAGCTTGATACTTTTCAGCCAATTCTACTATCTCTGGTAAAGGTGCCAGATCACCATCCATACTGAAAACCCCATCAGTTACAATCAATCTTCTCCTATATTTACTAGATCTTTTTAATATATTTTCTAGTCTTGCTAGGTTACCATGTTTATACACTAAAAATTTAGCCTTGCTTAAGCGACAACCATCAATAATACTGGCGTGATTTAATTTATCAGAGATGATTACATCCTCTGATCCTACTACTGTAGCCAACACACCAAGATTAGCCATATAGCCAGTATTAAAGACTAAAGCATCTTCAGTATTTTTAAAATCAGCTAACTCCTTTTCTAACTGCTCATGTAAGTCATAGTTACCAGTGGTTAAGCGGGAGCCTCCAGAACCAGTTCCATACTTTTGTATAACTCTAATAACCGCTTCTTTGATTTCTTGTTCAGTCGATAATCCCAAATAATTATTAGAGGCTAACATAATAACCTCTCGATTATCAATAATCACTCGTGGAGATTGCGAGCTTTCTAACCTCTTTAATTCTCTATGTAAACCCTCTGCTTTTAATAAACTTAATTCTTGATTCCAAAAATTCATTAACTCACCTCTATCTAGCTATGTCAAAAATTATTATCTGAATCTATTTTTGTAATCTAACAAACAATAAGTGATGGGTTACAATAATTTGATTATCCTCTCTATATTTCTCCATATATTTACGTTCTATCTTCTTTAATAATCCTGGAGTCAAAGGTGGCTTATCTTTTTTAGCACTATTAGCACCTATTTTCTTAGTCGCCCTTAAAAAATCCCTCACATTAGGAAATCTTTCAATATACTCTTCCTCTCTTATCTCAACTGCTCTAAATTCTTCTGCTAAAATTCTCCTTAATTCAAATTTACTAAAGAACTTTTGGGAATAACTGTCTTCTCCCTTTACCTCTTGAAAACAACTTCTTAATTCTTGAAAGGTCTTATCTCCAAAGATAGAAAAATAAATCTCTCCATCCTCATTTAATTGCTCTTTTAAATTTATAAGAGCTAGTTTTAAATTCTCAAACCACTGAAAGGTAGCATTAGAGATTATTAAATCAAATTTTTCCTCTAATTTAAGCCTTTCACCATCAGCTAACAGATATTTCACCTGCTGATAGTCTCTAAATTTATCTCTACATTTGGCAATCATCTTAGGTGAAATATCAACAATCAGATAATTACTTCCTAAAAAACGGTTAATAAGTAACTCTGTAAAGAGACCTGTCCCTCCCCCAATTTCCAATACCTTATCTACTTCATCTATATCCTGTAAATAATTGTCTAGCTTCTTAGCCATATACCTCTGTACAACTGCATATTGATCATAGCTGTCGGCTGCTCTAGAAAAATTATCTCTTACCACCTCTTTTTCAATCATTTAAATACTCCCTTATCAAGTTATTTACCTCTACTTCTGCTTCATATAGGATATTATGACCAACTCCTTCTAACATGTAAAAATCATAATAGATAAAACAATCCAAAACCTGCTTAGAGCTAGAATTAGTTATTATCTGATCCTCTTTGCCCATTATTACAAGTGGTCTTATATCTTCAATAATACTTATATCTCTTAAATCCTCTTCTAATAAAAATTCTAACCCTTCTTTTAGATAGTTGCTACTTAGTTCTTTTATTTCTCCTTTATATTGTGTCAGATAATCTTGATATAAACCTTTATCATAAAAATTAAGTCTACTAAAATTAACTAATGTTCTCAACTTATTTCTGGCAAGGTCTCTAATCATTTTCTTTATGACTGTGCTAGGCTGATTTTCTAAAAAATAAAGGGTAGGAGCCAGCAGTATCAGTTTATTAACTTTAAAACCATTTAAATATTTTAAAGCCATTATTGCACCCAACGACCATCCTAAAAAATTTATTTCAGTTGGATTTAGACTAGCAATTTCTTGCATCAAAGATTTCTTATCAAAAAAATCAACTATAAATAGCTCATAGCCCACCAATTTTAACTCTTGATATAAACTCCTACTTGTCCCCCAACCCGGAAATACTACCATCAGTTTCATAGACAATTATCCCTTCCTATTAATCTTATTGTTAACAATAAAAATATCCGGTTTACAATATAGATAAAATTTTTATTTTGTTTGATAATAAACATAAAATTAACTCTTAAAGTAATACTTAATAGAGATATTGCAACACTTTCGTGTGAGTTTATAGTGTACAGTGGTTTACACGAAGAGTCTTGTCTTCTAGACTCGTAGGGACGGTTGACAGTTAGTTAAGGTCTTTAAAGGCGAAAAGAATTATTGTTTAAACAGAGCAAAAATTGAGCTAGAATTTAGAGTTTAATTAAATTTTAAATAAAGAATATAATTAATATTAATAAGTAGTACTTTGATTGCATAGTGAGTTTCAATTCTTTTCTAGACTTTTTGCTTACTTTTAGAGCAATGTCGCCCTGAGAAGTGTTCTTCTCCGAAGAAGTACTTTTGGGGTGCAAAAGTAAGGCACCCTTAGGCGCAACCTAAGGAATTTGTCTACTTTTTAAAAGTAAAGTGTCGCAATATACCCATAAAACACCAAATTTAATTCTAAAATTTAATAATCATTCCCCTAATCCCAAATCTTTAATCATCTGTAGATCCTCTGCTGTAGCTCGACCCTCAGTAGTCAAATAGTTTCCAATTAAGAGACCATTTATCCCAGACAATAGACTCAATGACTGTAAATCTCTTAAATTAGTCTCTCTTCCTCCACATAACTTAATCACCTTGGTAGGTAGGATAAATCTAAAAATAGCTGCAGTCTTTAAGGTTTCCATTGGTGGTACTGGATCATTACTATCTAGAGGTGTTCCTTCTACAGGATTTAAGATATTAATCGGCACCGAATCCACATCTAACTCTTTGACAGTAAAAGCCAAATCTATTCTATCCTCAAAGCTTTCTCCCAAACCGATAATTCCTCCACTACAGACCTCCATCCCTCTCTCTTTTAGAAACTTAACCGTATTTACTCTATCAGCATAAGTATGAGTAGTACAGATCTCTGCATAATAACTTTCAGAAGTCTCTAAGTTATGATTATATCGCTTTAGTCCTACATTAGCCAACTTCTCTGCTCTCTTCTCATCAAGAGTCCCTAAAGAAGCACAGACCTCTAAACTAGTCTCTTCCCTGATCAATCTAAATGCCTCTATTAAATTCTCAAAATCTTCATCACTGACTACTCCTCGGCCACTGGTTACAATTCCAAAGTGCTCTGCTCCACTACCTTCCATCTCTTTGGCTCTAGCCAAAATATCTTCTTTAGCCATCAATGGATAGGTCACTGTCCCTGTGTTATAGTGAGCCGATTGAGAACAGAAAGTACAGTCCTCAGAACAGCTACCAGATTTAGCATTAACAATCGAACATAAGTCTACTTTTTTACCGATAAATTTATTCTTAATCTCATTAGCTGCTGCTAATAGCTCCATTGTTCTACTCTCATCTAAATTTACTAAATACATTGCCTCTTCTTTAGTGATATCCTCACTTGCTAAGACTTTGTTCTTTAATTCCTGTAACATAATAACCTCTCCTTTTTAGTTAACCTATGTCTTTTGCGGTTAACAATATTCTTAAAAAATTTTCCAGCTAGTTACATATAATATACATAAAAAAACAGCTATTGTCAACCTCTTTAAAAACTGATTAACATACTCTCTCCAATAATATTACAAGATCAATAGGAACGATATTATAACTTAAAAATATTAATATCAAACTTTAATAAAAAAGACAACCCATTTATAGGTTGCCCAGAATGCCTTATTTAAATATTGTAACTTTCTTTAATCTTATTTACAGACTCTTTATCTAAATCAGTCATTTGAATTATCTCTTCCACTCCTATTCCTTTCTCCAACATGCTTTTGACTATTTTCTCTATACCTTTTTCTATACCTCTTTCTATACCTCTTTCCATCCCTTTTCTCTCAGCCTTTTTCAACGCCATCTCTTCATCCCTTAACCATTTCAATCTAGCTTCATAGACTTCTCTTTCTTCTTTGGTTAAGCCTATTGTATCCAAGACCTTTATCGCTTTTTCTATACTTTCTACTTCAGCTAGTTGAGAGGGAATTTGATCTTTATCATATTGATCCGCTCTCTTTAAAAATTCTGTCCATCTATCTAATGCTGTCTGTACTTCTGATAGGTCTTTATTATACTTTTCTAACTCAATAAAGTGAATCTCCAAATGATCTATCAGCTCTTCTTTAGACTGACGGTTCAATAATTGATAGACATTATGGTACTCTTCTTCATCCAAGCAATTAAAGTTAAGTACATTAATCACTATAGTCTTCTCTAGTTTATCATAATTAATCCCTGACTCTAGCTGGCCTGTATATAATCTTGCCCAATAATATAATGCCCTCTTATCATAATAATCTTGGTCTGTTATCTGCATCTCAATATTATACCAGACACCTTTTTCATCTACTGCTTTGACATCTAGAATTGATAATTTATCATTTTTAAAGTTCTTAGCATTATATGGATTCTTCAAAACTAAGTCCTTAATCTGTTCCTCTTCATCTAAAACTGAATTGATAAAGGATATTAGGATATCCTTATTCTCTTCACTACCAAATAATTTCTTAAAAGCAAAGTCCACCCGTGGGTTTAACCGACACATTCTAATTCACCCTCCCACTCTACAATGATAATTTAATTATAACATAAAGATATATTAAGACCAAACTCACAAATAAGAATATTTGACAACTTTCAATTCATTGCCACAACTTATATTTAACAATCAGGAAGCAGAAAGCTAAAATCAATATATTCAACTGTTCTCTGATTCCTGACCAACAATTCCTAATCTCTCTGTAGCTTTCTCTAACTCCTCAATCACTTGCTTATCCTTCTCTTTTAGGAGAGCCTTCTCCAATCTATCTAAAGCACTCTCATCACCAATCTCCCCCAAAGCCCAAGCTACATTGGCTCTGACTATCGGTTTAGGGTCAGATAAAGCATCTAAAAGATAGGGTACTGCTCTCCTATCCTTTAGATTTCCCAAAATTATAGCAGCATTACGCTGAATTGGCCGCTTACCTCTCCAGTTCATAGGAGTAATCATAAATTTATCTTTATACTCTTTGTTGCTTAAGGTCAATAAGGAAATTAAGTCAGGATAAGCCTCTAAAGTTTGGGGGCTAAACTCTTCATGATCTCCTAATTTAGCACCTTGATTCTGGGGACAGACACTTTGGCAGGTGTCACAGCCCCATAATCTAGTTCCCATCTTCTTTCGCTGCTTCTCATCCAAATAACCTTTACTTAAGGTGATATATCCTAAGCATTTACGGCTATCTAAAGTATAAGCATCTACTAAAGCTCCTGTAGGGCACGCATCGATACACCTTCTACAATCACCACACTTATCTTCTATAGGTGAATCATACTCTAGCTCCAAATCAGTAATTACCCCCCCTAAGAATATCCACGAGCCATACTCAGGGTTGATAATACTACAGTTCTTACCTTGCCAACCTATCCCTGCTCTTCTGGCTAAAGCTCTATCAACAGTAGGACCTGTGTCAACAAACTTAAATGCTTCTATCCTTTGCTTCTTAGTTTTAATGAACTCAATCAGCTTATCTAGTCTATCACCTAACACCCGATGATAATCCTGCCCCCAAGCAAAACGGGAGAGGCTTCCTCTTAACTCTTCTTTAGCCCTTATTCTACTTTCAAATATATATTTATCATCAACACTATAAGAGATAGCACAAACAATTACCGATTTAGCCTCTAAGACTATTTCTTTAGGATTACTTATCTTCTCTAAATCATCATGAACCAAGGTAGACAAATACTCTTTCTCTCTCATCTCTATTAAGAATTCTTTAAGTTCTGGAAAGGATTCAGCATTGGTAATTTTAATATCATCTATTCCAATAGATTTAGCATAACTTTTAATTTCAGTAGTTAAAGTAATAATCATCCTCCCCTTTCTTCAACTATAATACTTCATTGATTTATTTTTATTTGCTGCTCTTTTATTAATAACTCTTCAAATTTTTCAGTTGATAGTGGTTTACTAAATAAATATCCCTGTATTGATTCACAACCAATCTTTAAAAGTTGATTTAATTGATCTTCTCTTTCTACACCTTCAGCAATTACAGAAATCTCTAAATTTTTAGCCATATTAATAATCATCTTAGCAATAGTATCATCTTTAACAATATCATCTACAAAGACCTTATCTATCTTTAGGGTATCGATAGGTAGTTTCTGCAAATAACTTAATGAACTATAACCTGTTCCAAAGTCATCAATAGCAACTGAAACCCCCAACCTTTTAAGCATAATTAACTTCTTAATAACTTCTTCTTCATTATTTACAGCTACACTCTCTGTTATCTCTAACTCTAAATATTTTGGATTCAACCCACTCTCTTTTAGAACCCTTTTTATCATCTCAATAAAATCTACCTTCCTAAATTGGATATTAGATATATTTACTGCAATAACTAAAGTAGAATTAGTCATTAGATTCCATCTTTTAGTCTGTTCGCAGGCCTTCTTTAGTACCCATTCTCCAATAGATATAATCAGACCTGTCTCTTCTGCTATAGGAATAAATTCTACAGGAGAGATAAATCCTTTTTCGGGATGGTTCCATCGCAACAATGATTCCATACCTGTAATATCTCCTGTAAGTCCATTAACTTTAGGCTGATAGTAAAGCTCCAACTCGTCTTCCTTTAATGCTTTAACTAACATCTCTTTTGATAGTTTATTTCTCATATTTATATTATAAAATTCAAAATCATTTTTTCCTCTATTCTTAACATTATACATAGCCAAATCAGCATTATTAATCAAAAAGTCGATATCAGTTCCATCAATTGGATAAAGACTAATTCCAATACTTAAAGTAATGATCAACTCTTTTCCACTAATATAATAAGGTACTTTTATATTTGAAATAATTTTCTTAGCTACATCTTCTGCAAACTTCTTATCTTTAATCTTAGGAATGAAGATTATAAATTCATCTCCTCCAATTCGAGAGCTGATACTACCTTCTGGAAGATTCTCCTCTAATCTTTTGCTAATAGCTTGTAATAATAAGTCTCCTATCTCATGACCAAAGGAGTCATTGATACTCTTAAATTTATCAATATCAATAAAAAAGACAGCATTAATCTCATCACCTTTAGTTAAAGATAACTGCTCACTTATCTGTTCATAAAAATAAGACCTATTTGGCAAATTAGTTAACTCATCATGGCGTGATTGATGAAGGATCTTTTTGTGGGATTTCTCTAAAATATCCAACATATTATTAAACTTAACCTTAATAGTTGAAAATTCTCCCTTAGATCCAATAGTAAGTCGAGTTGATAGATCCCTGTTTTTAGAGACATCATTTATACCTTCAATTAATAGCTGCAAGGGATTGAAGATAAATTTATTCATAAAAGACCAAGTACTTATGAAATAAATAACTCCTACAATTAAAATTCCTCCCATAAAATATAACATACTAAGATAACCCTGATGATAGATATCTTTAACCTTACTTATCTTTAAAGTAAGAGCTGGTCTATTATATATATCATATAACGTTGAATAGCCAGACATATATGTGTCATCTATATCTTTAAGCCAAATATCAACTTTACCAATTAAATCTGAATCTAGACTCTCCATCTCTTTACCTGCTTGCCTCTGCTTAAAAGTTTCCATTGTAACTGCTAAATTAGTCTGTTCTGCTAATTGATTAATTAAGCCTTGATTCAAATAACGACCAATAATAAGAGAACCACGAATTGGTCCTTTAAAATAACCAGTTGTAACTGGGTGGGAAGAGACCATCATATAGCCTTGTGAAGTGGAGATAATTCCTGTAATATTATCTGTTGGCTTTGAAAAATCAAATAGCGGTGAGCCCTCTTTTAAATCTTCTAATATTTCTTTATCTACAATAACTTCTTCTTTATTCTTCAAATTAACAGCTTTCTTATAAATAATCTTTCCTTGCTCATTTACTAAGATAAAGATACTCCAATTATTTGTATAGAAGGTTTCATTCATTAAATTTTCATCTATATACTCCAAATTTCGATCTATAATAAACTCATAAGTAGCATCCCAAGCTGCATAATCCTGATTAAGTGCCTTTAATTGCAATAAGTTCTGCTCTAAAGCACCTATAACTTGTCTACTCTGTCTAACTGCATCCATTTCTTCTAACTTATAAAAGCTACTTAAAAAGAGATTATAACTTATTAAATATACTATAACTAACATCAGACAAGTAATTATACTAAAAATAACCAATATTTTCTTATTTAGTTTAATATAATCATCCTTAAATTTTAAAATAATCTTTTTCTTATTAGCAGATTCAATAAATCTTTCTCTTAATAATTTAAATAGTCCCATAACTCCACTCCCTTCTCAATTACCTTTATATTTTAAGATTCTATAAATCTAAGCCATCCCCTTCTTTAACAATTATTTATAATTATAACTCTATTATTAAAATTAACTGAAATATATAAAAGACAGCCATAAAGGCTGCCTTTTTAGTCTTCCTTTTTTGCTTTAATAAAGAAATCATCATCAGAATGCCCACCTTTGGTCTGGCAATTATAATTATTCTCTCTTAAGATATTTAGAATTTCATCGGCTTGGTGGGCATCCTGTCGTTCTAAGGTAATAGATAAATGTTGTCCTACTTCCATGTCAGCAGCTAGCTTTCTTAACTTTGCCAGCTCAGCTTTAGTAATTGCTGGTCTAAAATCAAGCGAGATATATCCCATATCACACCACCTTAATTTCAGAGACATTCTTCAATGCCTTGCTTTAAATTATATCTCTTCAATAGCGTCAGTAGGGCAAGAATCGATTGCATCTTCAACCTCTGCTTCTAACTTATCTGGTACATGATCAGTGATTGCTATTGCTTTCTCATCATCATCCCATTCAAAGACTGCTGGTACAGAGTTGACACACAATCCACAGCTGATACAGTCATCTTTTATTACTTGTACTTTCATTCTATCCCATCCTTTCTTATAATAAATTTCTTCCTTAGTATTACAACTTTTTAAAACAATTATTCACTATCAATTCACAGTCTAATAACTTAACTCATAAAATAATCTAAAACCCAAAATAGGAGGGAAAGGATGTTAGACAAAACTTTTTTACATAAAGTTAGAAAGGAAATTATAGGTATTAATGCTAAAGTACCTTTGATAGATGGACAAAAAGTAAGATACATCAACTTCGATAATGCTGCTAGTACTCCCAGTTTTAGAAGAGTTGCTTATAAAGTAAAAGAGTTCTTAACTTGGTACTCCAATGTTCACCGTGGCACTGGGTTTAAATCCCAAATATCTACAGAGATTTATGATGAAGTACATAATTTAGTTGCAGATTTTTTTGGCGCAAATAAAGATGACAATACTATAATTTTTGTTAAAAATACTACAGAAGCAATCAATAAGTTATCAAATAGTTTGCATCTATCATATAGAGATATAGTGATTACAACTCCAATGGAGCATCACTCTAATCTACTACCATGGCGCGATAAATGCAAAGTAATCTATAGCAACTTGGATAAAGAGGGGAGATTAGATTTAGATGATTTAGAGAAAAAATTAAAGAGATATAGAAGAAGGATAAAACTTGTTGCAATCAGTGGTGCTTCCAATGTTACTGGCTACATCAATCCTATCCATAAAATTGCTAGATTAGTTCATCAATATGATAGTAAAATTTTAATTGATGCAGCCCAACTAGCACCTCATCGCCCCATTGATATGAAAGAAAATAGTAATCCTGAACATATAGATTATCTTGTCTTCTCAGCACATAAGATGTATGCCCCTTTTGGCACAGGGGTTTTAATTGGAGCAAAGGATACCTTTGCAGAAAACAAACCAGATTATACAGGAGGTGGCACAGTAAAGGCTGTTACTTTAAAAGATGTAATCTGGGGTGACTTACCTGATAAGGAAGAGGCAGGTACTCCCAACATAGTAGGAGCATTGGCTTTGGGAGAGAGTATCAAGATGATTAATGAACTAAAATGGCTAAAAATCATCAAAAACGAAGAATTTTTACTAAATTATACCTTAAAAGAGTTAGAAAAAATTGATGAAGTAATACTTTATGGTTCAATGGGTTCTGGAGAACTAAGTGAACGGGTAGGAGTGATCCCCTTTAATATCAAAGGTCTAGAAAATACTTTAGTTGCATCTATTTTAGCCAATGAATTTGGAATTGGGGTTAGAAATGGCTGTTTTTGTGCACACCCTTATATTCATCATCTGTTTGGTCTGAGTGATGAAGAGATAGCTCGAGTGAAAGATGATATTGCTAAGGGAATTTATACCCATAAATATGGTTTAATTAGAGTCAGCTTTGGCTGCTATAATAGTCCCTCAGAGGTTGACCATCTTATTTATGCTATTAAGGATATTATAGCAAGAAAGAACGCAGGGGTAGATTTAACTAATGATTATAAATTTGATAAGGAAACAGCGGAGTATAGACCTAAGTATAAAATAAATTATGATAGGTATTTTAAAATATAAATTTAAGCTAAGTCTAAGATTATGTTTAAGCAGATCTTCTATCTCGCTAAATCAGTTCTACTTAGACTTAGCCTCAAACTCAACCTTTTATTAAAGACCTTTAATTTGCTTAATCTCTTCTTGAGAGTAACCCAATTCCTTTAATTCTGCTTTGAATTCAGCTAAATCTCTAATATAAGATTTAATCAATTTGCACTCTCCTACAAGCTCATATTCACCAAGGGTTGCTGGTAATAAAAGGGTTTCTCCTGCCTTTAGTTCCATCTCTCCACCTTCATAAGAAAGCTTTGCCTTTCCTTCTAATCCCATCAATACATAAAAACGCTCATGATTAGTATCAGAACTATACTTTTCAGCAATATCCAAAGTTTCTGTAGTAAAGTAAGGGCAGGCTACCAGAATAGTTCTAACATAACCTTCTTCTTTTATCTCTAAACCAACTACCTTCTCTTCAGGCTTTGTACCAAATTTAATTACATCTAAAGCAGCTTCAATATGTAATTCACGAGGCTTACCATCTTTCCCCATCCGGTTCCAATCATAAACACGATAAGTAGTATCTGAGTTCTGCTGAATCTCTGCAATCAAAATTCCCTTATGAGTAGTATGAACCATTCCAGTTGGAATATAAATCACATCTCCAGCCTCCACGTTAACTTCTATTAAATTCTCTTCTAATCTTCCCTCTTTAATTGAAGAGACAAACTCTTCTTTATCTACCTCAGGCTTAACGCCATAGACCAACTTAGCATCTTCTTGGGCATCAATCACATACCACATCTCTGTTTTCCCTAGCTCTCCATTTTCATGTTCAAAAGCATACTCATCATCAGGATGCACCTGTACTGATAGTTTATCATTGGCATCTAAGATTTTGATAAGCAAAGGAAACTTTTTATAATAATCTTCTTTAGCTTCTGTACCTAATATTTTTTCTCCTTCTTGCTTAATAGCTTCCATTAAACTCATTCCTGCTAAGTTACCATTACTAATTATACTTGTACCATTCTCATGGGCTGCTAGCTCCCAACTCTCTCCAATTGATCCTTTAGGTAACTGCTTAGAGAATTTCTCTTCTAAGGCTCTACCTCCCCAGATCTTCTCCTTATAAATAGGTCCAAACTTTAATGGATACATTATTTTATCATCCTTTCTTTAAGCAAGATTAAATTCAAATAAGAATTGTCTAAATTTAGACAATTCTTATTTGCTCTAACTACTTATTATCTTATAAAAATTCTTATTACTAATCTAAATCAAACTCTAAATCCAACTCATCTTCCTCTGCTTCTACCTCTGCTTCTACCTCTGGTACCTCATCTGTAACCTCTTTTTTCAACATGTTTACCATCAATGCACTTACTAATACTCCTACTACAACAGCCACAATAAACATTAATCTATTATCAACTACTGGTAAAACTATTGGTCCTCCATGAGGAGCATGATCGCCTACTCCACTCACAGCAGCAATTGCTCCACCTATAGCAGAACCAGTTACAATAGAAGGAATAACCCTAATTGGATCTGCCGCAGCAAAAGGTATAGCTCCTTCAGTAATTCCTATTAACCCCATAAAAAAGGCACCTTTACCTGCTTGGCGTTCTTGGGATGTATACTTATTTGGTGCTAAAGTTGTTGCTAATGCCATTGCTAATGGCGGGATACAGATTGCAACAGCAATTGGACCCATAACTGTGTAAACTCCTTGCTCAATTAATCCAGCACCAAACAAGAAGGCTGTCTTATTAATCGGTCCACCCATATCAAAAGCAATCATAGCCCCTAAGATAATTCCAAATACTATTTGACTACCATCGCTCATAGCTTTTAACCAACCTGTCAATCCAGCCATGAAGTTACTAATCGGTACACCTACTACATATTGTAATAAACTTCCAACAATAATTGTAGATAATAGAGGAATAACAAAGATAGGCATGATAGGTCTTAAAATTTCAGGTACAGACCAACCTTTAATCCAATTTGCTATAAAACCAGCAATAATACCAGCAATAATACCACCTAAAAATCCTGCTCCTATCTGTCCAGCTAAATAACCTCCAATCATACCTGGAGCTAAACCAGGTCGATCAGCAATTGAATAAGCTATATAACCGGCCAAAACTGGAACCATCATTGTAAATCCTGCTACACCTAAATTTAATAAATTCTCTAAGATTGGATTAGTTACATCTGCTCCTGAGCCAGCCTTTACACCACTTAACATAATTGAAAAGGCGATTAATACTCCACCTGCAACGACAAAAGGAATCATATGAGATACACCAGTCATCAAATGTTGTCTAATTTCATTCAATGTTTTTTTCATGATTACACCCCTTTTTATGAGATTTAATATTTACTTTTCCTAAAAATGATGTTTTCGGCAATTTTTAATTTTCATAATATTCTAAAATTTTAAATGGCAATAATTAAATCCCTAGCTCATATCAAATTCTAATTCTAGATTTGCCTCTTCTACATCTTCTTCAATTAAACCCTCTTTATCATCTTCTACTTTCTCTTTTTTGAGTAGATTAACCATAATTGCTGTAGCAAAAGAACCTGCTAAAGTAGCTATTATATAGAACATTTTCCCTTCTACTACAGGTAAAACTATCCATCCACCCCATGGTGCATGATTTAAAACTCCCATTAAAAAACCAATCACATTTCCTATAATTCCACCTACTACAATTGAAGGTAGAACTCTTAAAGGATCTGCTGCTGCAAAAGGAATTGCTCCTTCACTAATACCTATCATCCCCATTAGTAATGCTGCTTTTCCTGCTTCTTGTTCTTCAGAAGAGTATTTTTTTGGAGCTAAGAATGTCGCTAATCCCATTCCAATTGGTGGTGTACAAATAGCTACTCCAACACCTCCCATCAGCCATGGATGCTCTCCAACTTGTGTTTGAGCAAATAAAGTTGCTACTTTATTGATAGGTCCTCCCATATCAAAAGCAGTCATACCCCCTAAAATAGTTCCAAGAAGTACTTTCCCACTGTCTTGCATCGAATTAAGCCAAGTATTTAAGAAGTTCATCATAGCTGCAATAGGAGTTCCTATTACCCACATTACAACCCCACATACTATAAATGTTCCAAATAAAGGAAAGATAAAAATAGTTGAAAGTGATCTCATGTTAGATGGTAATTTAATTTTTTTAAGCATATTAACTACATAACCAGCTAAAAACCCTACAATAATTGCTCCAATAAATCCTGTCTTGTAATTATTGACCGCTATCCAAGTACCAATCATTCCAGGAGCTAATCCAGGTCGATCAGCTATAGAATAAGCAATATAACCACCAAGTACAATAGTGAAAAGAGTTAACCCTGCAATCCCCATATCAGATATATCTTTTAATATTCCACTATCAGGTACAGCACCTTTTCCACTGAGCATTACTGCTAATGATAAAAGTACTCCTCCAGCCACAATAAATGGAATCATGTGACTTGTTCCTGTCAAAAGATGTTTTTTCAAATCCGAAAATGTTTTTTTCATAAAATTACACCTCTATTTAATTTATATTTAGACTATTGAATAAATCAAATTAATTTAACCTTATAACCTTATTAAATATATCAATATCATTTACTTTTATTAAATATTAGCTAATTTATTCAATGGCCTATGTCAAGAATTATATAGAGGATTTCATAATTACTATATTACTTATTCCTTAAAAGACTAGGTATTATATTACAAAACCCTCAAAATTCTATTCCCCAAACTTTTGAACTATCTTATCAATAATTTGATCAGAATGCTTAATTGCTTTTTGGACATCAAGTTTTAACTTCGGCATACTTTTAAATCTTTCTGGGTTAGATATATTAACATCTGCTGCTATGATTACTGCTACAGCCTCTTTTACATCCTCTTCAGTAATCTGGTTTTCAATTCCAATTGAACCTTGAGTCTCTACTTTAATTTCTACCCCTTTTTTCTTAGCACTCTTTTCTAATGATTCTGCTGCCAAATAAGTATGTGCCACCCCTGTAGGACATGCTGTAACTGCTAAAATCTTCATTTATATCACTCCTTTTAATTATTTATTATTGAAAACATTTTAGATAAGATATCATTAACATCCTCTGCATTTTGAGCAGACATTAAACTATCTTTAAACTCTTCATTTAATAAATTTCTAGATAAGGTTGATAAAATCTTTAAATGATCATTTGATTCACTCTTAGCTGGAACTGCCAATAAGAAGACCAATTTTACTGGTTTATCATCAAAGGACTCCCATTCTACTGCTTCTTTAAGCCTTGCAAAGGCTATTGCTGGCTGGTCAACTCCCTCAGATTTACCATGAGGAATAGCAATTCCATAACCAACCCCTGTACTTGACTTCTCCTCTCTCTCAAATACAGTTTGAAGGTACTCATCTACTGAATTTAAATTACCATTTTTATCAATTAGTTCGCCTAATGATTTGATTATACTATCTCTATCTTCACCTTCCATATCAAGGACAATTAAATCTTCATTTATTAAAGAACTCACCTCTATCACCTCTTAAATAATAAATTTTTTATATCTTCTTTTGTATTAGCTCTTTTAATTGCTTCTAATACTTGCTTATTATCAAGGATTCTATGAAAATATCTGAAAAAATTCTTAGATTTTTCTTTTTCTAAAGCCAGTAAGAGAATAATACTTACTTTCTCATTTCCCCATTTTACTGGCTTGGCTAAAGTAGCTACTGCTATCTTAGAGTTTAAAACGTAACTTTCTTTACCATGGGGAATAGCCACTTCATTTCCTACAGCAGTAGATGTTATCTTTTCCCTCTCCAATGCTGAAACTATAAATCCTTCATCAAGTAATTTTCTATTTAAAAGCTCAGTACTCAACATTCTAATAATCTCTTCTTTTGAATCCAAATCTAAATTTATATAGATCAGCTCATCATCAAACAACTCTTTAATCTCATCAGATACCGATTCTAATTTTAACTTTTGATTCTCTTTATCTTTGATTAAATAATTAATTTTACTTTTAATCAACTTAATATCATCTTCTGTCAACAAAGCACTGACTTGTACTAGAGGTTTAGAAATATCATTTATTGGAATAGTACTAACAATTATATCCACACCTTCTAATTCTCTATTCTTCAATTCATGTACCGATATTAAATCTACTATTTCTATCCCAGCTAACCTCTTTCTTAATCTAGTTGCTACTAACTGAGAAGTACCAATCCCACTACTACATACAACAATCACTTTAATCTTATTGTTGTTTCTCTCTAAAGCAGCACCTAAGTGTAATGCTATATAGCCAATCTCTTCTTCATTGACTTTAATTCCTAAATGCTTCTCAAAAACTATACTAGTAGCCCAAGCAGCCCCAAAGATACTAGGATAATTATTCTTGATTTCATCTAAAATTGGATTTCTAAGGCTCATTCCATATTTTAAGCGATTAATAGCAGGTCTTAAATGTAAAACCAATCCTAATAGTAACTGCTCATCCTCGCTTAAATTAACTCCCAACACATCACCTGCCATATAAATAATATCCTTAGCAATTTCAATTACCTTCTGGTCTGTATTCTCTAGAACATCATTTATATCTTTACTGATAATATTCTGTTGTACCTTGGAGCCTAAAATATGGAGAGAGATATAGCCTAATTCCGCTTCTGGTATCTGCACATCCAACTCTTCTTCTAAACTCTTAGCTATTACCTTGGCAATTTCAAACTCTTCTGTCTCTTTTAAAGAATTTAATTGTTCTCTTTCCATTTTAATATCTTTTCCTCTAATTAACCTCTTTAAGCTAATAGCAATATGAATAACTAATCCTACAAAAGCTTCATCAGTAAATACAAAGTCTGACTCTCTTTCTATCTGCTCTAAAATATTCTCAATTTTTCTAAAATTAATATCTTTAAAAAGTTCTCGTAATTGTTGATAAGTTTTATTATCTATTCTACTATCTATTATTGTTGGGTCAGTTACATCTTCTAGCATCGCTTTTAATTCTTGATTATCTTTAAATTGAGCCAATAGATCAGCTACTGCTCTTCTCCAATTCTTCTCTTCCCCTTTAACTTCAACTCCATAATTCTGCTTTCTCTCTAAAATCAAATCATATTTATTCAGCCATTTTTCCACATCTTCTAAATCATTATAAATAGTAGTTCTACTAACATATAACTCTTCTCCTAAACTTTTCATTGTATACTTATTTTCAGACTGCAATAAGCATTTTAGAATATACTTCTGTCTAGTTTCTGAAGAAAAAGGGTCTTTATAACTTTCAGAACTAAAGAGTTCATTCTTTAATTCATTCTTATATTCAGGCTTAACCTCCAACCAAACTCCCACTCTAGGTTTCTTAATCAACTTAATTTCATCATTATTTAAGACATCTTCCAGCTTCTTTAGATCACTTCTAATTGTCCTAGCAGATACTTCAAACTCCTCTGCTAAGTCTTTGATAGTGATTGCCTCTTCTTGATCTAATAAAATTGACAATATCTTAGTACTTCTTTCATTTGGTAATGCTAGCATCTTTATCACCTTATTATTTGTTGTAGTTTTCCACTATTATTTCCGGAAAAACCCTACTAATGAGGAAATTAGTTAACTATCTTCTTTAAGCTTAATCTTATTATACTACATAAACCCTTGTTTTTCTAGGCTTTAAAAGCCATAATACCTTCCACTTTAATACGGAAACTCTTTACAAATAACTCCCTCAATTCTATAGGTATCTAGATTCAAAATGAAATATTAGTGGTATATTGAACACTTTTTACTTTTAAAAAGTAGACAAAATCTTAGGTTCCGCCTAAGGGCTGGTTACGTTTTTCCTTGATGAGAAAGTAACCAAACCTACGAGTTTTAAAGAACAAAAACTCTTCGTGATGAATCCAATCAAGAAAAAAATTCAACTCACTCTGCAACCAAATTGCTTATCGATATCATTAACTATATTCTTTAATTAGATTTCAGCTAATCTCTAAAGTTTTTATTTAATTTTTGCTTCGCTCAAACAGAAATTTTTTTCACTTTTAAAAACCTTAACTATCAACCGCATACTGTAAACTGTACACTAAAGTAAAAGTATCACATTCTCTAAAAAACATATATTTAAATGAGTAAAAAATCTGTTCTTTACTCATCACTTATTAAAAAAGGCGAGCTAATTGCCCGCCATTAGTATTTTATTATTTAATTAACTCCATTACAGCTTCCTTTAAATTAGCCAATTTCTCATCAGCAGCTAAATTGCTATCTCCTACAACGGAGAAGTAGAATTTAATTTTCGGTTCTGTCCCAGATGGTCTAACTGTTACTAAGCTATCATCTTCTAATAAAAATTGTAATACATTAGATTCTGGCAAATCGATAGTTTTCTCTTCTCCAATAGTTATATCATATTCTTTACTGACCAAATAATCCTTGATAACTACTACCTTCTGTCCATTGATTTCTGCTGGACTATCTTCACGAAGAGATTTTAATAAAGAAGCAATCTTTTCCTTTCCTGCTTTTCCTGGCATCTTAATTGCTTCTAGATCTGCTTTATAATAGCCATACTCCTCATACATTCTCATCAACTCTTGATAAAGTGAACTACCTTGAGCTTGATAATAAGCTGCCATCTCAGCAATTAACATTGTTGCTACTATAGCATCTTTATCGCGAGCATGAGTCCCATATAAATAACCATAACTTTCCTCAAAACCAAATAAATATTCTTTATCATACTTTCCTTCTTCAAATTCTCTAATCTTTTCACCAATATATTTAAATCCTGTCAAGGTATTCATTACATCAAGGTTATATTTTTTAGCAATAGGATTAATCATCTCAGTTGTTACCACAGTTTTGATAACCACAGAATTATCAGACACCTCATCTAAAGACTTAATTATGTATTCAGTCAATAATATTCCAACTTCATTACCATTTAAAAAGACCCAATTATCATCAGTATCCTTGACAGCAATACCTACCCTATCTGCATCTGGATCATTAGCCATAACCAATTGGGCATCTGTTTGATCAGCTAATTTAATCCCCATCTCAAAAACATTAGGCTCCTCTGGATTAGGATAAGCTACTGTAGGAAATTCTGGGTCTGGTGCTTCTTGTTCTTTGACCACATGTAAATTCTTAAAACCTAATTCCTTTAAGATTCTCTGTACAGGGATATTACCAGTCCCATGTAATGGGGTATAAACAAGATGAAAATCATCAGCTACTTCTTTGATTACTTCGGGATTTAAAGATAAATCCTTTAAAGTTTTGATATACTTATCATCCATCTTAGGGTCAATAATCTCAAATAATCCTTCTTCTCTAGCAACTTCTTCTGCAGTAATCTTTACCTCTTCAAAGTTCTCAATAGCATTGACTTCAGCAATAATACCTTTATCATGAGGTGGAACAATCTGACCTCCATCTTCCCAATAGACTTTGTAACCATTATATTCTGGCGGATTATGACTTGCTGTCAGCATTATACCAGCAGTAGCACCTAATTCTCTAAGGGCAAAGGATAATTCTGGAGTTGGACGTAAATCATCAAATAAATAAGCCTTAATCTCATTAGCTGCTAATACCAATGCAGCTTCTATAGCAAATTCTCTAGACTTATATCTAGAGTCATGAGAGATAACAACTCCCTTAGCTTTATCACCATTTTTAGCAATATAATTGGCTAATCCTTGAGTAGCTTTTCTAACTACGTACTTATTAATTCTATTGGTTCCAGCACCAATAACTCCCCTTAATCCACCAGTTCCAAAGTCTAAACTAGTATAAAATCTATCTTCAATCTCTTTTTCATTCCCACTAATTTTTTCTAACTCTTCTTTAGTCTCTCGATCGAAATAATCATTATTTAACCATGCTTGATATTTATTTTGGTAATCCATTATAACTCCTCCCTTTATCCTATATTTTCACTATTATCAATAGCAATATTTAAAGACCTTTAATCTGCTTAATCTCTTCTTGAGAGTAACCTAACTCCTCTAACTCTTTTTTCAATTCAGCTAAATCTCTAATATAAGATTTAATCAACTTACACTCTCCTACAAGCTCATATTCACCAAGGGCTGCTGGTAATAATAAGGTTTCTCCTGCTTTTAGTTCCAACTCTCCACCCTCGTAAGAAAGCTTTGCCTTACCTTCTAATCCCATCAATACATAAAAACGCTCATTGTTAGTATCAGCACTATACTTCTCACTTATCTCCAGAGTTTCTGTAGTAAAGTAAGGGCAGGCTACTAAAATAGTTCTGGTATAACCATCCTCTTTTATCTCTAAGCCAACTACCTTCTCTTCGGCTTGTGCGCCAAATTCAATTACATCTAAGGCAGACTCAATATGTAAATCACGAGGCTTCCCATCTTGCCCCATTCGATTCCAGTCATAAACACGATAAGTAGTATCTGAGTTTTGCTGAATCTCAGCAATTAAGATACCTTCTTCAATGGCATGGACAGTTCCTGATGGCATATAAAGAACATCTCCAGCCTCTACATTTATCTCAATTAAGTTCTCTTCTAATCTTCCCTCTTTAATAGAAGCAGCAAACTCATCCTTATCTACTTCAGGCTTAACCCCATAGACCAATTTAGCATCTTCTTGAGCATCGATCACATACCACATCTCTGTTTTACCTAACTCTCCATTTTCATGTTCAAAAGCATACTCATCATCTGGATGCACCTGTACTGATAGCTTATCATTGGCATCTAGGATTTTGATAAGTAATGGGAATTTTTCATAATAATCCTCTTTAGCTTCAGCCCCTAGAATCTTCTCTCTCTCTTCTCTGATTGCTACCATTAAGCTCTTTCCTGCTAATTTACCATTACTAATTACACTTGTACCATTCTCATGGGCTGCTATCTCCCAACTCTCTCCGATTGTTCCTTTAGGTAACTGCTTAGAGAATTTCTCTTCTAAGGCTCTTCCTCCCCAGATCTTCTCCTTATAAATAGGTTCAAACTTTAATGGATACATTATTTTATCATCCTTTCTATATTGTTATAATAAATCTAGATTCACTAAAGCAGTAGCCACTGCACCCTTAGCTCCTACATCACTACCTAACTGAGCAGTAGTGATTGTTGTAGCTTCTGCTAAGAAATCTAAAGCTCTAGCTTGAACAGTCTCTTTGACCTTAGCCTCAAATAAATCCCAAGAAGCAATAACTCCACCACCAATAATAATCTTTTCAGGGTTGAAGTTATTAATTAGATTGGCTAGCCCTATTCCTAAATAATTTGCTATCTCATCAATTATCTCTTGGGCTAGCTGATCACCCTTGTAAGCAGCCTCTGCCACAGTAGCACCATTAATCTCTGCTAGATCATCTACCAATTGAGCAATTAAAGTATCTTTACCTGATTTTACAGCCTCTTGACCCATTCTACCTAAAGCAGTACCAGAAGCTAATACCTCAAAACAACCATAATTCCCACAACCACATTGCAGATCACTATGGGGGTCTAAAGTAGTATGCCCTACTTCACCTGCTCCACTACTTACTCCATGAACGATCTTATTATCAATTATTACTCCAGCACCAATACCAGTGCTGATAGTTATATAGATCAAATCACTCACATCTTTTCCTGCTCCAAACCACTTCTCTGCTAAAGTAGCAGTATTGGCATCATTCTCTAAAAATACTGGTACTTTAAATTCTGATAACTCTGCTAAGACATCTACATTCTCTAAATCTAAATTAGGAGGATTAACAATTAGTCCTGTTTTGACATCTAAAGGACCTGGACTACCTAATCCAATTCCTTTAACTGCTTTCATATCAATCTTAGCTTCTTCTAAAACATTATAAATAGTTTTTTTGATGTTAGCAAAGATTCTATCCTTACCCTGCTTAGCCTCTGTAGGTACTTTACATTTAGCTATAATATTTCCCTCTAAATCTGCTAGAGCAGTTAAAATCTTGGTACCACCTAAATCAACACCTACTACATAAGATTTATCCATCTCATCACCCATTTTCTTTTTTTATTAGCTGCTAGAAGCTAACAGCTACTTGATACTTATACTATACATACAAGAGAATTCTGCCTCAGGCTGTAGAACTTCAATCCCTTCTTTAGTCTTCAAGTTACCATCAGAATCTTTCAAATCAGCAACCCCATACCAAGGCTCAATACAGATAAAAGGCGCTCCAGCTGGTGGTGACCAGATACCCATATATGGAAAACCAGTAAATTCTACTTTAACCTCTCTGTCAGAGCTCTTACTCTTTAATGAGACTGACTTTGATTTTAGATCTTTTAGAATCAAAGCATCATTTCGAAATAACTCTTCAGCTAAAGGCTTGCTATTATTATTAGCTAAAAATTCTATAGTGGTATCACTCAATAATCCTTCATCTAATAAAGAAGCCCTTAGCTTTTCATTCTCTTCAAACTCTAAATAATAGTCCTCTTTATTCTCTCCTTCTTCTAAAGGCCAATTAAAGGCTGGATGAGCTCCTATAGAGAAGTAGATAGTTTTTTGATCTTTGTTCTTCACATTATAAGTGACCTCAACTCGATTAGCTACTAATTTATACTCAATCTCTAATTCAAACTGATAAGGATACTTATTTAACAACTCTTCACTACTTGTTAGCCTATATACTACCCTTTGCTCCTCCTGCTCAACTAATTCAAATTCATTGTCTCTAGCAAATCCATGTTGAGTCAGCTTAAAAACTTCACCATCTACTTTATACTGATCATTCTTTACCTTACCTACAATCGGAAATAATACTGGTGCATGGCGCCCCCAATACCTTGGGTCAGCCTTCCATAAATATTCTTGATTATCCTCTTTTAGCTCTAGACTAGTCATCTCTGCTCCCTGACTAGCTATCTTAACCTTAATTAATTCATTCTCTATTATCGTTAACATTTCTATCCCCCTTTAATTTTAATCTTAATACTTCTCTGACTATTACTTATCAACTCCATTATTAGTGATTACTTCTTTATACCAATGAGCACTTTCCTTTAAAGTTCTTTCACAAGTATCATAGTTAACATGTATAATCCCAAACCTTCTATCATATCCAAACGCCCATTCAAAATTATCCATTAAAGACCAGACATAATAGCCTTTTAAAGGTACTCCTGCTTCTATTGCTTGATGAGCTTTAATAAAGTGTGCTTTTAAATAATCTTTTCTCCTTTGATCATATACTTTCCCATCTGCTGCTACTTGATCATCAAAGGCTGCTCCATTTTCTGTAATATATAAGTCCAGCTTTGTATGATTTTGATATAGATTCATCAATAAGTCATATAGACCTTTAGGATAAATTTCCCAATCCATTGCAGTATATCCACTTTCCTCTGTTCTCATATATTCTGCTTGTAATAAACCTGCCTCAGAATTATGTTTAACCAAAGCTCTACTGTAATAGTTAATACCTAAAAAATCTGTTGGCTCTTGAATAATCTCCATATCTCCTGCTTTAATATCTAGCTCTCCATACTCTTCTCGATAAATTTGAGCTAACTTATCTGGATACTTTCCCTTAAATAATGGATCTAAAAACCAATCATTATTATAGTCATTTACTAGCTCTGCTGCTTGTTGATCCTCTTTGCTATCAGTTAAGGGATATACAGAATTAAGATTTAAAGTAATTCCTATCTCACCTTCTAAGCCTAACTCTCTAAATCCTCTTGCCGCTAGACAATGAGAAACTAATAAGTTGTGTGCTACTTGTAAAGCCAATTTGTGATCTTTAAAACCTGGGGCATGTTCTCCTGTAGAGTTACCTAAAAAAGCAACTACCCAAGGTTCATTATGAGTAATCCAACGCGAAACCAGATTCCCAAAATGCTCAAACATTATTTGGGAATATTCTACAAAATAATTAATAGTATCTCTATTGCCCCAGCCCCCTTTATCCTGTAAAGCCTGAGGTAAATCCCAATGGTATAAAGTAATTGCTGGTTCAATTCCAGCTTCTAATAATTCATCAACCAATCTTTTATAAAAATCTAATCCTTTCTGATTAACTTTTCCTGTTCCCTGTGGCAATATTCTAGGCCAAGAGGTTGAAAAACGATAAGAGTTAAGACCTAACTTCTTCATCAACTGTACATCTTCCTTGTAGCGATGATAATGATCACAAGCAATATCCCCTGTATCACCATTTAAGACCTTACCTGAAGTATGACTAAACTTATCCCAAATAGACTCCCCTTTACCATCCTTTTGATAAGCCCCTTCAATCTGATAAGAGGCAGTTGCTGCTCCCCACACAAAATCTTCTGGAAAATATAATTTACTCATTTAGGCACCACCTTAATTAAATTATTATTAGTTAAAAATTACTAAATCAATCTCCATATATTTGTTTATATTATCTAACTATCTTCTCAAAACAGTTTTATTTATAATATTTAATTGTGGCTCTTCCACGACTTTTGTGAAAAATAGTTTAAAACATTATTTTTTGCCACGAATTAACACGAATCCACACTAATAAAAACATAAAAATAAAATAATTTATAAAAGTAAAAAATTGTTTTGATTCGTGAAAATTAGTGTACATTAGTGACTAAAAAATCATATTTTATATGTTTGAGGTTTGATTTTTGAATCTTAATTAAAATCTAAAATTAGTATTAATCACAAAGTTCATTGTTGAACCTTAATTGTTCTAAAGAAGTCACTTTCAAACTATCAAACATAACTTAAAATTTGACTTTTATAAGTAACCTTTAAATCTTCAACATCTATTAAACAGCTTTAATTTTATCTTGGCTATTTAAGAATATAAAATAAATTATACCTGTTAGTACAGCTACCAGACTGAGATAAAGATAAAGACTACTTCCTCCTAACTTATCATAGATCACTCCACCAATTAAGCTGGCAAAGATAGCACTGATACCACTAGTAGTAGCATATAAATTTTGGCCGGTAGCCTTAAACTTATCTCCACTATTTAAATTTATAAAGTTAATAGCAGTTACATGGAATAGACCAAAGGTAATACTATGTAGTAACTGTGAAGTCAAAATTATACTTGGTACAGCAAAGATCGATAATATAAACCACCTTAAAGCATAAGCTAGGGAAGAAACCAATAAAATATTCTTTAATTTAAACTTAGAGATAATCTCTTCAGAGAAATAAAATATAACCATTTCACTACCAGCAGAGATCATCAAAGCTAATCCAATTAAGAACTCTTTACCTCCCTGGTCAATTAGATATATCGGAAAATAAGTATTATTTATATGAAAGGTTATATTAATAAAGAAAGCAAAAACTATAAAAGATAATAGACCCTCATTTTTTAATAAAAATTTAAAATCACTAAAGCTAGCAATCTCCATTTCCACATTACTCTCTGGTAATGCTTTAACTGCTACTAGAGCAAATACTAAGGTGAATCCACACAAGTAAAAAATGGTGCTAGGATCAATTATCTCTAATAAATACCCTACCACTGCTACCGATATGGTATACCCTAAAGAACCCCAGATTCTATACTTTCCATACTTAGAACCTTCTTTGCCTAAATAGCCTAATAGTTGGGCATCAGCTAGTGGTGTGATAGGATTCCAAAAGACTGAAAAGATGGTCATAATCAAAATAACTATTAAGAAATTATCAGTTAATAAAAAAGAAAAACCAAATAATATCATACCTATAATAGCAAACATTAGTAATCTTTTATTGATCCGATAATAATCAGATATAAGACCCCAAATTGGCAAAGTCAATAAAGCAACCCCTTTGGCAATCCCATTAATTAAACCAATCTGGCTTGGTGTAAAGCCTAAAAATTTAAAATAAATATTGATATAACTTAATCCTGCTATGGCTATAAAAAATAATAAATTAAAAATTTTAAAGTACATTTTATCACTACCTAACTACTATAGTTTTTAAATTTAATTAATATATCTAAGCTGTCAATAATGATACCTTTATTAGTTTAAATCATTGTACATCAAATATCTAATCAATTTTATCCATAGAATAATATATAATTTTGATAAGGAAGGACATTAATGTCCTTCCTATTGTTTTTCAAACTATCATCTTTAACCTACTATTAATCTGCAGATTTTTACTAAACTATCTAATTACTTATTACAAATTGATCTATATCTATCCAGCCCCAACTTGATTGTACTTTAATTGTATTTTGACCAGCATTTAAATAAACATTGCCTAGATCTAGATCAACAAAGTTCGAGTTCTGTGCAAAGAATTTCTCACCTAAGTTCTGGCCATTTACAATCACATAGTTGTATTTATCACTATATGGTGAAGCATATCTAATTTTAAGGTTATAGTTGCCTGCTGACTCTACATTAATTGTTACTTGTACATAATCATTTGTATTATCAAACCCAGTAACATATCCAGAGCCATTATATCCTGAACGACTAGTACTATTACCTACACCAGAAAGGTAACCATCTTCTGCTTGGGCTACAACATTAGTCCATGTGCCAGAACCATCTCCACTATCTCCATTAGAGGCATCAAACACTGAAGCAATGGCAGAAGTCTCTCTAATTCCATTGGATCCATTAATTAAAACATTTCCCCACTCAGTATAGCTAGACCCTGACCAATCAGTTACTATATCAAGGTAAATCCAATTATCACCATTTCCATACCATGACCATCCGATATAGCCTACACCCTTTTGCTCAGAATAGCTCATAATAGTTGCTTCATCAACATCTCCATCGGTATGCCTAATCCCAAATTCTCCTATACTAAGAGCTAAACCTTGATTAATTACACCATCGATATTATCCTTGACTTGCTGTGCAGTTCCCCCTGCATATTCATACATATGGATTGAAAACATTGTATTTCTTTGTGGATCAGCATTAAATACTTCTGTTCCATAATCATGGATTGACTGTGGGTATTGACCCCAGCCTGCAGCATCTACCATCAATGTATGATTTAATCCTGCTGCTCTCAATCTAGGAATCTCTTGCTTATATCCTGCTGCCCAGGATGAACCATTCCAAGTACCATACCATTCATTGGCAATATTGATAATCACGGTATCTTCTTTACCAATCAGAACATCCTTCATACTAATCCAATAATCTACAGCATTTGTTAAACTACTCGAACTATCTAGACCAGTAGTATCATGAACATCTAAAACAGCTATTAAATTATTCTGCTCACATAAATCGATAATATGGCTTACTGTACTAATATCATCATAACCCCATGTCTCTCCATCTCCCAAGGCTACTCTGACTGTATTTGCTCCTGTAGCTGCAATCGCTGGAATTGCTACATCTTCATTACCCTTCCACCAAGCATGAGCATGGTTGATACCTCTCATTACAAATTCATTACCATTAGCATCATATAACCTTCCATTCTGTACATAAAACCCATCTGCTGCATAGACATTAGTAGCTACCAAAGATAATGCCAACAAAAATACTAAAGCCAACATTCTTCTTTTCATTGAAATTCCTCCTAAGTTTTTAATAATTGTCCTCAGTATAAATGCTGATTGCAATCTCGACTTAGTAGGCGGGAATAAACACTCACTTAAATAATTATAAACTTATAACCAACTCCCCTATTTAAATAACTAATTCTATAAGTACATAATATTATAGGATTAATATATTTCTTATAGCTTTGATAAACAATTATAACCTTTGTTATAATTATAAAATTAATTGATTAAATAGATATCGATAATTAATATGTGATTTAGCACTATATAGATTTAAATTATAAGTAAGCAATACTGAGATTCTTTACAAACAAACTAAAAAAAGAATTGACCATCATAACTGCCCTTGACAATATTAGCTTCTAAAAACTAGTTACATCTAATAGATCTAATAGACATCACCTCCTTAATAGAGTGATTTTAAAATGGCATTTTAGAGAGATAATGGGACACTTTGTTCTTTGGTGGTTGAGTAGTTAGGGGGTAGATAGTTGGGAAAAACCTAACCATCCAACCAACTACCCACCTAATACCAAAAATGTCGCAATACCCCCTATCTATAACTCTCCCATAAAGACCTTACCCTTAACTGCTCTTTTAAATCTTCTAGGCTAATATCTTGATAAATATCTTCTTTTTTAATCTCCAATACCTTAGTTTCATTTGCAGACAGATCAAAATAATTGTCTGTATAAAAGGGATCTTCTATTATCCCAGCTACTAATAAATCATTTAAGACAGAACCTGGTACTTCTGCTCTAATCCACTCCTGATCAGCTAACTTTCTCATCTTCCAACTTCCATTTAAACTCAAACTTATCATCATTACACCTCCATTATCAGTATCTTTTCTACAATCCCAACTACTTATCTAAGACCTAGCCATAAAAGCTATCAATGAAAGCAAACTAATCCTCAGTACTTATAGAGTTTATATCTAATTGTTCTTGTAAATATAGCAGAATCAATTTATCTAATTCTTTACTTAATTCTAATAACTCTTCATCGTCTGCTTGATTCAAATCATAAGCACATAATTTGGCTCTCAGAGTAAGAATATCTTTGTATAAACTGCTCTTAATCTTTATCGATACTCCCCCCTTATTTAATAACTTTTATCTTAGAAATAACTTTATTGAAATTAAAAACTACAATTTGAACTCTTTAATTAACTGGTCTAATTCCTGTGATAAAGCAGATAGCTCTTCTGCCGATCCAGTTATCTCACCCATAGCTATCGATTGCTCTTTAGTAACATCAGAAATTTGCTTACTCTCAATAGATAGCTCATTACTGAATTGAGCTATTCTCTTCATCTCATCTAAAACACCATTTATCTTCTTGGCGATTGTGTTAAAAGTATCTTCTGATTCATCTAATCTTTTAGAGCCTTTAACAATCTGAGAATTATTAGCTTCTATACTAGCTAAGACCTTTTTAGTTTCCATAACAACTCGCTCAGTAATAGATCTGATATCATCTATAGAGTCTCTAGTTTGAGTTGATAAAGCTCTAATCTCATCAGCTACTACTGCAAATCCCCTACCATATTGTCCTGCCCTAGCAGCCTCAATAGCTGCATTTAATGCCAATAGATTTGTCTGCTCAGAGATATTAGAGATAACCTCAACTATATCCTCTATCTCTTCAGTTGCTTGACTGAGATTAGCAATTAATTGACTAGATTCATAGGATGAATCCAATACATCCTTCATCTCTATCTGGGTATTTTTCATCTCCACCAATCCATTTTGGGATAGATCATTAACCTCATTAGCTGCACTTACTACCCCTTTATAATAATCTACAAGTTCTTTATTACCTAAGGAAAACTCTTGAGATGAAGCTGCTATCTGATTAATAGCAGTACTAGTATTTTCACTGATGGCATGTAGTTCCTCACTAGTAGTAGAGGTATCTTCAGCAGCTGTTGTTATCTTGCCAATGATATTTCTTAAGTTATCTACCATTGTATTAATAGATTTTGATAGCTTACCTATCTCATCTTCACTATTATAATCAATCTTTTCAACACTTAGGTTCCCTAAAGCAACCTGATTACTGATATTAATAATCTTATTCAAATTTTTCTTAATCACCTTACTAATTATAGTTATCAACACTGCCCCTAACGCAATCGAGCTTAATACCGAAATAATTAGGATAAAAATAGTATTATCAATACTCCTGTCAGCAGCTGTCATAGCCTTTATTCTATCTTGATTGATTAACTTATCGAATTCTTTTAATACAATCTCTAAATTATCAGTATTAACTGATATCTTATTCCTTAATAACCATAGAGAGATACTGCTTCTACTCTTCTCTACCTTAGATATAATATCTTCATTGAATATTTGATTATTAACTCTATCTTTCTCTATGATTGCTGCTAAAAATTGATCGATCTTCTCCCCTTGAAGCTCTAATCTTAATCTCTCTAAAAGTTGGTTAACCTCTTCAGTTGCTTCTCTAAACTCCCTTTTCAATTCAATATTTTTCCCTTGAGATATAATATAGTCGGCAGTAATCGTATTCTTCTTAGAGAACAGAGTTTCTAGCCTTTTGACCATAAGTGATAAGTCACTTTTATTATTAAGTTCTACAATATCAGATTCTAAAGACAATAATAAATTATAAACAATAGTAGTAGAGAGGATGAAAAGTAAGCTGATAAGTATTATAGTTATTATATACTTTGCACCAATGTTTAAATTATTGAACTTGTTTTTGATAAAGTCTAAATTCTTCAAAATAATCATCCCCTTTCTATAAATTTTTATAATTTCTTATATATAGCAAACTTACTACTACCTTTTTAGTTAAATTATAGACTTATGATAAAATTCTATAATAGCAAAAACAATAAACTAAGAACAAATATTCTACTCTACACCTTATTTTAGACTATTGAACAATTATCTTTTCTCTTAACTAGAGTTTTTTTATTTTATCTTTTAGGTTTTGGAAAAGTAAGCGGTATATGTGATTAAACAAAAAATTAAATATAATCAATAAAATTTCAGTAACCATAAAAATTTAATTAATAGTACTAGTGTTTTTCCTGATTGTAATGATTTTTTGCCTACTTTTTTATCTATAGAAAAAAGGTAGGTCGCCATTAGGCGAAACCTAATTTCAAAATTCATGGTGAAAATATAAATATAACCATTAATTTTTACTTATCCAAAAAGATATATTTTATAAACAACTTAAAAGTCATCTAAGCAGAGTACATGTTATCCTAAAACCATTATCAAAACTCATATTATCAGGTAAGTTACTCAATCTATCATCAAAAAAGATACGAGCAGCATACTTATTATAAAACCAAGAACCACCCCTTAAAACCCTTCTCTCAAATTTAGAAGTAGATTCCCAAGCATAAATCCATTCCATTACATTTCCACTCATATCATAAATTCCTAATTCATTGGCTGACTTCTGACCTACAGGGTGAACACCTTTACCTAAGAATAAATTATTATCTTGATTCTGACTATTTTCCCAATACCATGCTACCTTATCTAAGTTCTTAGCACCTGCATAAATAGTATCATTACCATCTCTCCCACCACGAGCAGCATACTCCCATTCACTATCTGTTGCTAAGCGATACCCTTTGGCTTTAGAGATATCTTCAATTAATAATTCACCTTCATTATCATATACTTGCTCAAGACCCTCTTGTTGGCTTAACCAATTACAATAAAATATAGCTCCATACCAACTGACAAGGATTACTGGATAATCTTCTTTCCCTTTTTTTACAAGAAATTGACTCTTTTTATACTCTATAGCTTGATAATCATTAACAGCTATTATCTGTCTTCCTTGATAATAACCTTCTGCTGATACCCCAGCTCCATTAAGAAAAGCAACAAACTCTCTATTTGTAACTTCATACTTACCTATATAATAATCATAATTAACTTTGACTACATTGCTACCTGCTTTAACCAATACCATATCCTTCTCTTCTACAGCCCCAGCAATATCAGTAACTAAGGTAATTACAACTATTATAGGAATGATTAAATAAAGCATCTTCTTCATATTAACGCTCCTCCCAAGTAGTTAGTATTAGAAGCAGTCAAATTAATTAGGGTGAGTATGATATTATAAAACATCCCATACTCACACTATCTTATATATATATGGCATTAAAGATTTAACATTTCAATTAGCTATGGGTTTTAACCCGTAGCTTCTGTAGGACTCATAATATCGCCACAGGTTAAAACACTGTGGCTAATGATTCTTTTTCGCCGTATATATAGCAACTTACTTATATACCTTTTGATACAATTTAATATTATCTAGATAAACTGGTCCTGCATATTCTAAATTTTCACCTACTATCCCTATTCTCATATGCTCTTTTCCACTCATATCATATTTCTTTTCACATTTAATATATAGATACTCATTACCATCAATAGTTACAGTCTCTGCATCTGCTACAGTCACATCAAAATCACCCATTCCAATAGTAGACCACCCTGGTTCAACTACAGCATATGGTTTGATTTTACCTTTAGCAGATAAACCTGCTTTAGGTAGATAAATTTCAAAAGAAACTTTATTATAATCTGATAACCCCTGTAACGACCAATGAACTACTCTTGTTTCATCCCAGCTACCACCTGACCAATTAACATCTACTTTTAAACTTCCTCCATTGAAATTAGAATGTACAACCTTTGAGATTAAAGTATCCTTATCTGCTATCCAACCTTCTAAGTCATTAGAAAAGTCAATATCTTCTCCCAATACATACATAGCAGTTTTATTTCTAACTGTTACTTCAACAGATTTCTCTAAAAGAGTACCGCCAGCTAACTTAGCCTCTACTATTCCAGTTACAGCTTCCCCTTCTGCTTCTTTGCTTGTATCCCAAGTACCAACATAAATTCCTTCTCCTTGAGCTACTAGCTCAACCTCTTGCTTAGGAGTCTTATAAGTAACTTTAGAAACCTCTATACCTCGAGCTAATACAGTTGCTTTAACCTCTACTTTTCCTTTAACATCTGTTACTGCTTTTGGACTGTTCAAATATAAAGCAGGCTTTCTATTATCTATCCCTGTATTAAATAAAGTAGCATAATCAGCTAGTAAATTAGCAGTCTTGCTCCCTTCAACAATACGGAATCCATCATAATCTGGATATAAGCCATCCTCATCAGCACCACTTCCAGTATCGATACCACTTAAAATCCAGAACACACTCCCATCTATACCATTTTCATAAATAGCTTGATTCCATAAGTCATAAGCTAAGTCTCTATTGGCATCACTTTCAGCATTGATTCCATACTCTTCTATTATAGCTGGCTTATTAATCTGATTAGCAAATTCAGCATGGGTCTTAATCCACTTCAATCCAGCGTTAATCTGATCTGACCAATCATCTCCCCAATGATCTGGATATAAATGGACTGTACCATAGTCAATATTAGAAAGGCTAGTTAATCGCTTCCAATCAACACCTTCCCAGCCACCATAACCATATATCTGACCAATCTCGCCAGTCTCTTCGTTAATATTTTGATATTCCTTACCTTCAAGGTGAATAAAGTGACCTTCATCTCCTACTGCCAGCAGATGATTGCTATCTATACTCTTAACATAAGCACTCATCTCTTCTGCCCAATTGACCAAAGTATCTCCAGATTTATCAGAGGCAGCTCTTGGTTCATTAGCCAACTCCCAAGAGAAGATTGTAGGATCTTCTTTATAAGTCAATCCTGTGTAAGTGTTCTTTCTATTTAAGAGATATTTGACATAATCTTTATAGGCTTTTTTAATCTCTTCATTGCTATAGAAATCATCATGCTCATCAGCACTAGCTACCCATTTGACATATTGATTCATCCCACCAAAATCATTCCAATTATTAACAAAAGGTATAAGTAATTTAATACCTTCTTCTCCTGCCTTCTTAATTGCATAATCAAGCTTTTTAAATCCACTCTCATCATAAACACCAAGCTCTGGTTGCATTACATTCCCATCATGAGCTTCTCCATCTAAAAAGCCCCAAATTCTGATTACCTCAACTCCCATTGCCTTGGCATCTTCAATAACATCATCAACCATCTCTTTATCTTTATAGTGGAAGTAATAATTATTAGTTCCTACAAATTTGAACTCTTGATCCCCCAACATAAATTTATCACCTTCAGCCCGCACAAACTCAGCTTTCTCAAACATAGCAGTGATATTCATATCACCAGTTGCCACTACTTCTACTGGGTTTTGAGTTCCTGTTAAACTTCCCCGCCACTCTTTAAACTTCCATCCAGCAGCTGGAATAGCTTTTATCATTGCAGTATCATTTTGCTGATTTACCTCTCCATCAACAGTTATCTTACCTTGACCGATTTGATTGGTTTTTACAGATACATTTCTACATCCTACTAAGGTGAAGGTTAAAATTAATGTAAATAAGACTAGTATTATTTTTTTATTTTTTAGCATAGTTACCCTCCTATGTGCTGAATAATAATTAAGGTTCTTCAACGAGTTTTGTGAAAATACCATATTTAAATTATTTTAAACATTTCTTTGCAACGAATCTCTCGAATTAACGCGAATTTAGATCAAGAACTTTTAAATCTTTAATTTAGTCTTTTAATCTCTAATTCGTGGGATTCGCGTTAATTTGTTGCTACTAATCTTAGTTTTTTAAATATATTTTAAACTTTAATTTCTATTTTTTTCTTGTAAATAAGATTATCTTTAATCACAAAGTTTGTTGTTGAACCATAATTAAATTAGACAAAGTGCCAAAAAAATCTTTGGCACTTTGTTGTTGTAAACTTAATTAGAATTTAACTGTATATTTAACTTCATAGTAATCTTGAGTCTTTCCAGAGTAGACCTCAGTACTATCACCATCATTATCTTTGTCATTTTCATCAAAAGTAGTCTTACCATAAGAGAATGCTATCTGGCCAGTATTTAATTGTTTAGTCAACTTAGTATAGAAGTTTGTAGTAAAATCTCCATCACTTAATAACTCTTTATGATCTGTTGCATAGTTACCAGCATAAATATCTAAGCTATTAGTAGAGAGTTCTGTATATAAGCTCAATCCTTCAAAAATTGTATAATCTGTCTTAACCATAACGGTCTTAGTACCTCTAAATTCATTTGCTTCCCAATCTAATTCACCGTCTGTGTGAACTATAAAGTCTGTATTTAATCTAGTAGTTGGCTTATAATTTAAAGCAATTTGACACTTATAGTCTTCCATTCTATCATAGTCATCATCATCACTAGCTGGCTGTTTAAATAGCTTACCTGAGAAGTATGATTTTAGACCTGCTTTCTGGTTAAATTTCCAATCATAATAAACCTTACCATACCAGCTGATAAAATTAATCTCATCATCATTATCTCGACTATAACCATACCACTGGTCTGTATAAAATCCAGTCTTCATATCATTTGCTAAATTAACATCTGCCTTAAGATAACGCTTACCATGCTTTTTAAAATTAGCACTGGAATCACCAATATATTTTTGCCATAAGTCTTTACCTTACTCTTTCCAGAAAGCTTCAACATAAACATTACCAAAGGACTTACCAGCCTTAGCAGCCCAACCAATTGCATCTCCATCAGCTTCACTACCAGCTAACTCTCCAGCCACATTGACACCTTTAAATAATCCTTGGGATATATTATGATCTGCTGTTACATATGCTGTAGCATCATTGTCTATTAAATCCATCTTATCTGACTCAAACTTGTCATCTCCAGCTTCACCTAACAGACCTGCTGTCATTGTAGTGGAATCTCCTAAAGCTCTTTTAGCTTTTAACATAAATAATTGTGATTCTTCTTGAATTCCATTCAAATCCCATGCTTCTGTATTCTCAGTTGCATCTCTATTTACTTTAGTTAAGATACTAGCATAGACTTCAGTTGATCCAACTGTTTTAGAGAAATCAATACCCGCTGTTTGATTTTCTATCTCTTGGTCTCCTTCATAATCATCTTTATCACCTGGTCCCCAGCCATTAACAGAATACCAATCTCTTTCGTTACGAACTTTATCTACTACTGCATAATCTTTAGCTGAGAATAAGCCTAACTGGTCTCCAGAATCCCTTCCATTACTCCTATAAAATGCTCTAAAATCTCCACCAGAAAGCTTACCAGTTAATTCAGTCTTGCCTAAACCAAAGACTGCACTTCCTAAATCTCTATCAGTTCCAATCCTTTCAATATCACCATAATCAAAGGTTGCTAAACTTGAATCTTTATCAGCAAGCTTAAGCTCTGTGGCTAATTGCCAGTTATCATTGAAATCATAATCCATATTCAATCTAATATCAGCTTCAGTATCAAGCTCTTGAGCATCATCTTCATCATCTGAACTAACAATTACCTCTACACTACCACTCATCTTTAGTTTAGAAGTAGAAGATTTATCCTCCACCTGCTTCTTTTCTGTTTCGGCAGCAAATGCTACACCTGTTGCTAAAGTCAAGACTAACATGAATAATACCAATGAAAAAACTTTTTTCTTCATAAATATTCTCCTCCTTGTTATGTTTTTATATTGATGATTAACTCATCATAGATGCTTTATTGCATCCTCAAAGAAGAGAGCGCTTCTAAACTTATTAACTTATTGCTCCTCTACTCTTTTATAGTTAATGGAACAATAACTATTAATTATTATCTTATAACTGCTACTAGATTAAAGTCCCATTATATCCTAAGTAATAATTCTACTTACTCCTTATAACTAGTTAATATATAAAAACCCACTACTAAGTAAAATCTTGATTACTTAGTAGTGGGTTTCTAGAACCTCTCTAATTTATTAATTTTTCCACATCTAGGGCATTTAACAACAACTTTTCCCTTAAAGTCATAATCAAGTAATCTCTTATTACAATGATTGCATCTAAATTGTTCCATAAGTATCACTCCCTAGAATTGAGTATTATAAAGACAATGAGAAAGTTTAGTATGGACTTTATATCTATATATAACTCATTACTATCTATCCAAAATTATTAGTCAATCAAATCAGCAATAGACCCATCTTCTCCAAGCAATTCTGAATTCTTAGCAATCAATTCATTCCGTTGAGCTACACAAGCATGGGAACGTAATGGATCTTTAGGAGTATTAGTCACATAATCAACTAGTTTATCAACTGTAGTAGTCGCTACATGGCATCTCATATCACTAGAGGCATAATAGATAAATACTTCTCCATTATCTTGAGCTATCACTCCATTAGTAAAGACAACATTTCCTACATCCCCTACAAACTCATCACCCTTAGGAGCAATCAAGTGTCCACTTGGGCTGTGAGTTACTTGATAAGGTTTCTCTAAATCGGTCATAAAAGCATAAATTACATATCTTAAGCCTGCAGCAGTATTTCTAACACCATGGGCAATATGCAACCACCCTTTATCGGTCTTAATAGGTGCTGCTCCTTGACCATTTTTAACCTCTTTGATTGTATGATAGATTCTCTCATCAACTATGATCTCTTCCTCAATCACAGCATTCTCAATATCTTCAGCCAAGCCCCAACCTATTCCTCCGCCACTTCCAGCAGAGATAAACCCATCTTGTGGTCGAGTATAGAAAGCATACTTGCCATCAACAAATTCTGGATGTAATACTACATTTCTCTGTTGAGCAGAAGGGCTCTTTAAATCAGGCAGCCTCTCCCAATCTTTTAAGTTCTTTGTTCTAGCAATTCCAGCTTGAGCTACTGCACTTGAAGTATCCCCTTTAGGAGCATTAGGATCCTTTCTTTCTGTACAGAATAATCCATAAATCCAGCCATCTTCATGCTTAACCAATCTCATATCATAGACATTAATATCTGGGTCTTCAGTCTCAGGCATTAGGATTGGATAATCCCAGAATTCAAAACCATCGATCCCATTATCACTCTCTGCTACTGCAAAGAAGGATTTTCTATCATTACCTTCAACTCTAACTACCAAATAATACTTCCCATCTAATTCGATTGCTCCTGGATTAAATGTAGCATTAATTCCTAATCTCTCCATCAAATAAGGATTAGTCTTATAATTTAAATCATACTTCCAATGTAATGGAGCATGCTCATTTGTTACTACTGGATATTTATATCTATCATAGATTCCATTCCCTAACTCTTCTTTCTCATTAGGTCTACTGATTAGCTGTTGATAATTCTTATAAAGAGCCTTTAATCTATTATTGAACTCTGCTTTTGTCATCTTAGTTCATCTCCCTTTTTATCTTTTCTAATCTATTAACAATCTCAAAACAAGCTCTACCATTATGGTATGGCCCCTTCCAAGAATTAACTTTAGAGATCTGATTATTTACTATTCCCTCTTTAGATACCATCCAGAACCACTCATCATACTCTTGATCTATAATCCTCTCTTCAATAAAGCTCCAAATATTCTTAGCAACTTCTAAATACTTATCTTCGTCTGTCAATTGATAAGCATTTAAAAACCCTACTACCGCCTCAGCTTGTGGCCACCAGTGTTTGTCACTGTCTATAATTCCTGTCGGGTCACCTTCATATAAGACTGCCCAATCTTCATCAAGACCTTCTTCATAAGTAACCTCAGCCATCTTTACAGCAATCTCTGCTACTTTCTCTATAAGCTCTTGATCTCCCAATACTTCAGCAGCTTCATATAATAACCAGCTTCCTTCAATGTCATGGCCATAAGAGAATAGATCAGACTTAGAAGTCCATTTTTCATCAAAGAATAGTATAAAATGATAAGTTTGAGAATCAATAATATATTCAATTGTTACTTCTATAAGTTCTTTTAATTGCTCTTCTAATCTTTTATCCTTCCAAACTCTAAATAGATTGGTATATGCCTCTAAGATATGAAGATGGGTATTCATAGATTTCTTTTCATTCATATCCTTCTCACTTAACCTCAAGTCTTCTAATTCATTCCACTCTCTAGAGCAGGCTTCAATATATCCTTTATTTTCACTATCATAACTATACCTTTCAATTAATTCAAACAATTCAATAGCCTGTTCTAAACTTTCCTCTTTTCCTGTTGCCAGGTAATACTCTGAGAAAGCATAGATAGAAAAAGCTTGACCATAGATCTGCTTTCTATCATTTACTACATTCCCTTGAGAATCTAACATCCAATACATTCCAGCATACTCTTTATCCCAAAAATTTTGTAATAAATAATCATAAGCTCTGTCAGCTATCTCTAAATATCTTTGATCTTCTAATTCTCTATAAGCTAAGGAAAATGCCCATAGAATCCTAGAATTTAGAATTAGACCCTTTTCTGCTTCCTTATTAATAAGCAAATCATTTGTTATCTCTCCATAAAAGCCTTGATTCTCTGTATCTATAGCATTATCTATCCAAAAATTAAAGATATTTTTAGTCTCTTGCTCTACCTGTTTTTGAAATTGACCCTTTAACAAAGCAGTCATCTTCTCTCCTCCTTATATTTAAAAATTAACTTCTTGGCACATAATCTATCTCTGCTAAACTTATTTGAGGAGAAGCATAGTGCCTAATCTTTTAACTCTATCTTCAGATGATTTTTATACGTTGTGCTAAGTAAATTTTAATACTAATAATCTCTTTATGGGGGATATTGTGACAATTTCGTGTCGGGAACCAGGAATCTGGAATCAGTATAGTTTACAGGTTCCTGATAACTGATTACAGATTCCTAAAAGTGTTGTAATATCTCTCTATTGTATTAACTCCTCTACTAACATAAGCTATCAAAATAATTATTTAACTAAATATCAAAATTAAAATACTTCAGAATTAGCTTTAATGTACTCAACCAACTCATTTACTTCACAATAAGCTACAGCGGTGTAAGTATCAGCTGCACCATAATAAATAGCGATTCTTCCTGTATCAGCATCATGCAAGGTTGCACATGGGAAAGCTACATTAGGTACAAAGCCTGTAGTTTCATATTCCTTTTCAGGAGTTAGTAAGTAGTCACGAGTTCTATAAAGAACCTTACTTGGATCATCGATATCCAAAATAGTTGCCCCCATACTATAGACATAGCCATTACAAGTTCCAGATACACCATGGTAGAACATTAACCAGCCCTCTGTAGTTTCAATTGGAGCAGGTCCACCACCAATCTTAGTACCTTGCCACCAGCCAGATCCACCATTAGACATAACATGACGATGTTTACCCCAATAAGTCATATCCTTACTTTGGCTTAAGAAGATATCTCCAAAAGGAGTATGCCCTGTATCACTTGGACGATTCAACATTACAAAATGATCATTGATCTTTCTTGGGAATAATACTCCATTTCTATTAAATGGAACAAAGGCATCTTCTAATCTTGTAAAGGTCTTGAAGTCTTTAGTCATTCCTACACCAATTGTTGGTCCATGAAATTCACTACACCATAGGATATAATAAGTATCCTCAACTTTAACTACACGAGGATCATAAGCATAACCTGGTTCAGCCTCATTACCATCTGCATCTACCCAATTAATAGTTTCATCTTCAAATTCCCAGTTTAAGGCGTCCTTGCTTCTGCCAAAGTGTAAATGTGCTCTTCCATTCTTATGGTCCATTCTAAAGACACCTACAAATTCTCCCTCAAAAGGAACTACTGCACTATTATAAACTCTTGCCGCAGATGGAGTCGGATTCCAATCAGTAATTGGATTAGCTGAATGACGCCAAACAACTTGGTCACAACCTTCTGGTTTCTCTTCCCATGGCATATTTTTTAAACTTTCTCCTATAATTTTAACTTTGCTCATTTATGTCGCCTCCTAAATTAATTACTATAAATAATTATCAAAATTTAATCTAAAGCACCACCAGTAATACCAAGGTTAACTGTTTAGATTCATAAAACCTATCATTTCACCTTTTCTCTTGATAAATATCAATTAAATCCAAACCTCTTCCTGCATCTTTGAAAGTTACTAAAGCTTTTGATCCAGAACCTGGTTTTATTACCATAATATCTGGATCATTTCCAGAGATAAAGGATGTTTTGATCTGTTCAGGATAAGCACCTGTATCAGCAGTATTATTAGCACCAGAACAACCTACTAAACTAATAGCTAAGACTACAGTTAATGTTAAAGTCATATTTTTTTGTTAAACATTAATAATCTCCTTCTTTAATTTGATTTTACAGCTAGAGGTTAACAAGTGTTATAGTATTCCTTCCTACCTCCTATTTGAATTTTACTTAAAGCTTCTAACACTTTACAACTTAAAAATTCAATAAAAAACCACCTTCTATGACTATCTTAAAAAGATAGCATTAATACCATCTCTTTAAGATAGAAGTAAAGGTGGACTTATACTCTTATAGTCTTATGCACTTCTTATTTTATATTTCATTCGCAATTTAGGGGATATTGAATAATTACAAAATAAGAATTAAGCTGTTTAGCTCATACACCTCTATATTATCTAAAGGTGAAGTTATTATAAGATATGAAGCTAACATAATTGTAAAGTGTCCTTTATTACTTACTTCTTGTTTATGTTATATTCTTATAAAATTATACCCTTATAATCTTATAGCAATTTATATAAAATAATATTTATTAGTAAGCTATCCTTATTCTTCATCAACTTCTGCAACAGAATCCCTTATAATAGTTTCTACAGAGATAACCAACTTCATAGGGTTTACTGCAATCCCATTAATTAATTCATATAACCTCTTACCAGCCATCTGACCCATCTCTCTTTTAAAGATTCTCACAGTCGTTAATGAAGGAAGTAAATGCTGTGACATATCTATATCATCAAAGCCTACTATAGAAATATCTTTAGGAACTGAATATCCCAACTCTTGTACCGCTTTCATTGCTCCAATAGCTAATTTATCATTAGCTCCAAAGATTGCTGTAGGCTTAACTTCAACTCTACTAAACATCTCTTTTATAGCCTCATAGCCATCTTCGATTTCAAAGCTTGGTTCACAAAAGATGATGAAATCATTTTTCTTTTCTATTCCAGCCTGCTTAAGAGACTGTTTATATCCAATATATCTCTCATCTAATGAAACATGACTTAAAGGACCTGATAAAAATGCTATCTTTTTATGCCCTAATTCTATTAAATGATTGATAATCTTTCTACTTCCATTTACATTATCATTGACTACACAGTCAAGGTTCTCATCCCATAAATCATTATCAACTAAAACTACTGGAACACCCTTCTTTTTAACACTTAAAATCAAATCCTTATCAATCTCATAACCAGCAAAGATTAAACCAGCAATCTCTTTTTCATCAATCCAATTACTAATATCTGCTATGGTATCTTCTGCTGTAATAGTCTTGAAGAAAAGATGGTAATTGTAATCCTTTAAAGCTACTTCTACACCTTCCATTACATAACTATAAAAATGGTTAAGTGCTAAATTTTGATTCAATTTATTATTAAAGATTATAGCTATATTTTTAGATTCCTCAGATTTACCATTACTGTTTCTAGATTTATAACCTAACTGTTGAGCAATAGCCAATACCTTCTCTTCCGTTTTTTCAGAAATTCTTCCTTTGTTATTAAGAACTCTTGAAACAGTAGAGGGAGATACATCTGCCTTATCAGCTATATCTTGTATAGTGACTTTCATAATTATCACCTGTTCCTACTTTTTATTTTCTTGCGCAAACTTTGCGCAAGTTCGATTTATCAAACTATTTAAGGTAATATTCACTTATTAAATTATTTATTATTCCCCTCTAACTTAATCTTATTATAATATATTGCAAAAGATTATGCAAGTATTTTTTCTATTTTTCCTTATTTTTGCTCGATTTTTTGCGCAAAAAATTGCGCAAAAACCATTTGATAACTGTTTAAACCTTTAAATTTAGCCTTTTCTATATCCTTCTTTAATATAGGTAGAATAGAAAATTTTATTTTTCCCTAAAAATTTTAAATAGTAAAGACTCTTCTTAAAGTTAGAGGGACTTTCCTTAAATTGATCCTTAATCATAAATTATTTTTTCAATCTTTGATTTGCTTCTACTACCTGATTGATAGCCTCCAACTGTTCTTGAGATATATCTGCTCCTTCTTTAATCTTAAAGTATAAGTTGCTAATCGCATGAGTTACTTCAGTCATTAAACCTTTTATCCTTTCAGCTGAATTCAAGGTCTCTTCAGTCTGAGCAGCTACCTCTTGACTAGAAGCCGAAATCTCTTCAACTACTGAATTAAGTTGCTCACTAGAGATAACTTGTGTCTTAGAAGATGAAACTACGGCTTTCATCTTATTTTTAACTTGTTTTGATAAATTACTAATCTCATCAAAGATATCGATAATACTCTCTTGAGACTTATCCTTAGACTTACTCATTACAGCAACAGCAGACTCTACCACCTCTTCAATCTCTTTGGTAATACCTTTAACCTCTTTGGTAGCCTCTATACTCTCAGTTGCCAACTCCTTAATCTCTTCTGCTACTACAGCAAATCCTCTACCATGCTCACCCACCCTTGCAGCTTCGATAGCAGCATTTAAAGCCAATAAATTGGTCTGATCTGTTATGTGCATAATCTTATCAGAAATATTTTCTATCTTATCAGCACTTCTTCTCAACTCCTGCATTGTATCAGCAGTCTTATGAATAATTTTAGTCCCTGATTCTATCTTCTGACTGGTATTCTCGATACTTTGATAAGTATCCTTACCAGCATTGGAAATCAGCTTAGCCTGTTGTGATAATTGTTTAACCCCTTCTTGAACCTCTTGTAGCGATATTGATACCTCATCCACAGCAAAAGCTACCTCTGCATTTCCAGAGATTAAATCCTTAATCACAGCAAAAGCCTGACTAATCTCCTGATCTACATCATCAGCAATCACCTCCATCTCCAAAGATCTATCAGTCACAGACTTTACCTTATTAGCAGCTTCATGTGTTCTTTCCTTAATTATACTAGTCAACTTAGCAACTCCACAAGAGATAATCACTCCTAATGTAATTCCAATTAGAAGACTCAAGATGACTATTATAATTAATCTTTTTTTAATATTATCATTATAACTAATTACCTGTTGAATATCTTGCTCTAATTGCTCCCAACTCTTTTGATTTAAATCCCAATTAGCTAAATTAATATTAAGAATAAGTTTGTCTAACTTTTGCAACTTCATCTTTTTTATAATAGTGTCTCCTTGAATCTCGGCTAATTCTACAAGATCATCTTTAAAATTATTATTTAATTCTCTAACATCATCTAGTTTAATCAATATTTCTTCATCATCAACATATTCTCTTAAATTATCAATATAATTATTTAAGGGATTAATCTCCAAATCATCTGACCTCATCAAATTGCTATATACCCGATAAGCATTAATCTGATTTAAGAAAGAATCTCTAGCTATTGATGAATTCAACTTAACAGTTGGTATAACTCTTTGTTGTAATTTATTGATCTTATCACTAATCTGATTAGTATTCTGCCAAACTAATTGACCAGTTAGCAAACTGATAAATACCAATACTAAAAACCCCACCTGAACCTGTCTGAAGATAGTTATACCAGATAATAAATTCATCAAAGAATTTACTAAAATATCTCTACTATTATTAGCTTTAGGCTTTAATTTTTGGATAAAGACCTTTAATTCCTTCATCTTATCAGATCCTTTCTTGATATTTTTACAAATCATTTGTCCAAAAAAGCTTTCCTGTATGTTGCTTAATATAATTTAGTTCATAATCAGTTGACTAAATATAGTATATTATCTATATTTATAAAAAAAACAATCTTTCCTACCTCAAAAGAGATACAAAAGATTATTTTTTAAAGCCATTATTTTAATAAAAGTTAACTCTTTACTGCTCCTATTGTAAGTCCTTCTACAAAATATCTCTGTAAAAATGGGAATAAACACATTACAGGGAACATAGTCACTATAATACTAGCCATCTTTACACCTTCAGCAAAGACCTTCTTCTCTTGTCCAGCAGGTAAGTTTTGAGTCATCTCACCAGCACTCTGTACAATATTTCTCAACACTAACTGTAAAGGTTGCTTACTAGCCGTTTGAATAAATAACATTCCATGCCACCATTCATTCCAACGCTCTACTCCATAATATAAAGCAAAAGTAGCTAATACTGGTAAGGACAATGGTAATATAATCTTAAATAATATTACTAAATCATTAGCCCCATCTATCTTAGCAGACTCTTCTAATTCTTCAGGCAACTCTTCAAAAAATGTTTTAACTATAATCATATACATCGGCCAAAAACCTATTGGCAGAACCATAACCCAAAGATTATTCATCAACCCTATGTTTTTGATTAATAAATAATAGGGAATCAAGCCACCACCAAAATAAACTGTAAAGATAATTAGATGCATAATTAATTTTTTTCCTGGTATATCTTTAGTTAAAGCATAAGCAGTTGTAACAGTTAAGAACATATTATAAATTACTCCTGCTACTGTTACAAATAAAGTTACCAAAAATCCATTCATTATTGATTTAGAGCTAAATACAAATTGATAAGCACTTAATGTAATCTTTTTAGGAAATAACATAAAAGGTGTCTTTACATAAACATCTTGTGGTACTAAAGAAACTAAAATTGAATTATAAAAGGGATACAAGATAGCAATAGCAAACAAAGTTAAAAGTGTACCTATTACTAAATCTGTCTTAGTAAATTTCTTTTTCATAGTTTTAAACCTCCTCTATATGATTCCAGAATGCCCCATCTTCTTGGCCACTTTGTCAGCTGTCAATAATAAGATTAAATTAGTAACTCCTTTGAACATACCAACTGCCGTACTGACCCCAAAATCAGGTGCCCTTTCAAAGGTAATCCTGTAAACATAGGTATCTATAATATCTGCAACATCATAAACTGTAGGATTATACATATTAAAGATCTGCATAAATCCTGCATTCATCAGCTGTCCAATACTTAATAGTAACATAACGACAACTAACCCTTTAATACTAGGCCAAGTGATATACTTAATCTTCTCCCAACGATTAGCACCATCTATTGTTGCTGCTTCATATAGAGTTGGATCTATTCCTGTTATGGCTGCCAAATATAAAATAGTCCCCCAACCAGCTTCTTTCCATACCTCAGAATAAATAAGTAAGTATCTAAATATTCCCTTATCAGTCAAAGGAGATATCCTTTCAAATCCCAATATAGACAATAAATTATTGATAGCTCCAGAATTACTAAGTAGATTAATTACAATACCAGATACAATTACCCAAGATAAAAAATGAGGAAATGTATAAACTACCTGTAGTTTCTTCTTGAATTTAGGAGCCCTTAATTCACTAATTAAAATAGCTAAAACAACTGAAATCCAAAAACCTAGCCCTATCTTCATAAAAGCAATTATCACTGTGTTTTTAACTGCATTCCAAAACTCAGCTTCTGAGAATATATACCTAAAATTCTCTAATCCAACCCAAGGACTACCAGTAATCCCCTTATTGAACATAAACTTCTTAAAAGCCAACTGTATTCCATACATAGGAATATATTTAAAGATAAATAAATACAATAATCCTGGCAATAACATCAAATAAAAATACTTATATCTGATTATCTTCTTTAGAAGAGTTGATGTATTCGCTTTTAAATCACCTGTTTTTAACTTTGGTAAAGCATTCATCCTTTACCTACCTCCCTTTTAATATTTTTGTTTAATTCATACTTAATTCCACTAATATTTTGATTTGAAATAATCACTCCTTAGTAGCTGCTAATTTGTTAACCTTATCGGCAGCATGTTTAGTTGCTAATCTGCATCTCTTCTATTTGAAGCTAATTTTAGCTATAATCTATCCTCTACTTTTGAAAGATAAATTTTAATTGAAAAATTAAAATTCCTGTATCTAAAATACTATCTGTTCTATCAAAACAAATAAATTTAATACAGGAATTATATCCTTATATTCTTATATCCTTATATACTCTGCATATAATCTGCTGAAATTTTATTAAAAATATAAAATTTAATCTTAGTTTACGCTAAATAATAATACCAATTCTAGAATTCTTTTTAAGAGCTAATATAGGTGGTGAATTTAAAATGAAACTTAATGGTTATATTACGACACTTTAAGTTTTAGCTACGGGTTTTAACCCGTAGTGTAACATGTCATCATCACCACAGGTTGAAACCTGTGGCTAGTAAATTTATCATTATAAAAAGTGTCGCATTATCTCTATATAGCATTATGGCTAAATTTTATTCTAGATTCACGAACCTATAGGTCGATGAACTCTTAGACTTATATTAGTTATTATTTAGCGATAAACTTCTTATAAGTTAATTATACTTTTTTCTAAGTTAAGATTAAATGTATAAGCTTTAGGTTTCTTTGTAACTAGCTTAGATACCTTATCATGAACCTATGAAGGCAGTCTTATTATAACTTCCGTACCCACATCCTTCTTACTATCTACCTCTAATCCATACTCTTTCCCAAAGAAGAGTTTTATTTTTCTATTAATATTTAACATGCCAATACTTCTCTTCTGAGATGTATGGATATCATCTTCAAACTCACCCTTTAAATAATCCTTTAAAACTTTTAGCTCATCAGCAGCAATCCCTATTCCATTATCCTTTATTTTAAAAATTATATTCTCTTGAGTAGATATTCCTTCAATAGTCAATTTTCCTCTACCTTCTTTTGATTCTAAGCCATGATAAATAGCATTTTCTACAATAGGCTGTAAGATCATCTTAGGCATCTTCCTATCTAGTAACTCCTCTTCAATCTCTAGATCAATCACAAATTTACCTCTAAACCTTATATTCATAATCTTTAAATATTCTTCAATAATTTCAATCTCATCACTTATATTAACAAAATTTGCTCCCTTAATACTATATCTAAATATCTCTGCCATAGCTGTAGATATATCAATAATCTCCTCAACTTGATAGACATAACCTATACTTCTCATACATTCCAAGGTATTGTATAAAAAATGAGGATTGATTTGACTTTGTAATGCAGAAATTTGTGCCTGCTTTTTGTGCAACTTCATCTCATATAAATTTTTTTGACTCTTAATATTCTCTTGAGTTATAGTCTCTATCTTGTAAAGCATTCTATTTATATTTTTAGCAATAAAGCCTATTTCGCCCTCTAAGTCTAAATCTATTTGATGCTTTATACCTTTAACTTCTTCTGCTATAGGGGTTGTGATATATTGTTTTAAATGTTCATCACCAATTTTATTAATAGAATCAACCATAGTAGAGATTGGACTTGTAATATTACGGTTAATTACAAAGCCAATAGCTAATAATAATACCACCATAATCAGCCCAATTATTAAAATCAATAATCTGAAAAAAGATAATTCTTTGGTGACTTCTTTAGTAGGGATAATACTAATAACATTCCAATTAAGATCAGATATATACTTTTTTTGAATAATTGGCATTCTATCTTCGCTACCAATGTAATAACCATACTTCTCAAAGAGATTTCCTTCTTCTTCTTCTAAGTTGGATGTTATAATCCTATCATTCTGGTCTGTAATTCCAAAAAAGGTCTTATCTGAAATAGCAAGCTTCTTAATAAGACTCCTAATATCATTAATATTAAAATATATTATAATAGTCCCTATCTTATTTTCTACATAAGAACTATCATAAATATTAAAAATAGGCATTATATAAAACAGATGATCTCTGCCATTCTCCATATCTGTCACAAACATAGGTTTGGTAAAATCTTTACTAGTAATCTTATACTGCTCTTCTAGTTTCATATAATCATGATAATCAATATGCAGAAAAAAGCTACTTAAACTACCTTTCTTTTTAATAATTGCTATATCAATAATACTATCATTTAAACTTGCTATATAATTGAACATATTCTCTATAAAATTATTCAATCTGACTTTATACAGAGGCTCATCATAAGTTAGAAACTCTTGAACAACTCTATTATAAGCGATTAGATTCCCTACATTTTTGATATCTTTCTTAATAATTCTTAAATTATCTTCTAATTGATTAATACTACTAGTAGTATAGTCTTTAGCCTTCTTTTTCATTGTATAGTATAAATTAATATAAGAAAGGAAACTAATCATAACAATTAAAACAATTGCAATACCAATTAAAAAAGCAATTTGCCTCCTTAATTTAAAGTTCCTAAACTCTTTCATATCTCTCCCCCTCATAAAAGATAACTAGCTAGGTCAATTATAAATAAAAGCCCTATAAACTATTCAATTCCCTTTCTATGTTGGTAAGGTGTGATTCCATAATATTTCTTAAAAACCTTATTAAAGTAATAGTAATCATTATAACCAGCTTTATTAGCTACTTCAGAAATACTAAGGGATAGATCTTTTAATAACTCTTTTGCTTTTTTCATTCTTAAGTCAGTTAAGTATTGAGAGAAGGTCTTATCTGTGAACTTCTTAAATAAATGACAGCAATAAGTATGATTAAAGAAGAATTTATTAGCAAGATCCTTTAAATATAAATTTTTGTGATAATTTTCTTCAATATATTCTATCATAGCTCTAAAACTCTTATTATCAATTCCCTCTTCAATAATTTCAGCTCCTTGATTTAAAGAGATAAAAGTATCCTTGAGATATTGACAGAGAGATTCGATATCTTCAAATCTATCGATAATATTCTCATATTCTAAAAACTCTAAATCTATCTTCTGTAATTCATCTGACAGATTTTCATTAAGGTGTGCTACCATCTGATTCCAGAAATAAACAATATCATTTATAAACATTTCATTATCCTCAGCTACACTGGGAAAACTATCTAAAATAAATTCAATTCCATTATAATTTTTATTTTCAACTTGTAAAAATATCTCTTCTATTATATTGTTAATCTTCTCTATATTCTGCTCTTGATATCTATAAATGCCATTCTCTTGATATATGAATTTATTATAAGCAGCTTGATTAGCCTGCCGAAATAATTTCCCAAGGTCAGCAAGATTTTTTGCTAAGGAGCTAATTCCTACATTGATATTTTCTTTTATAGTTAATTTAATCTTTTTATAAATATCACAATCAGTACCGATTAAATAAAAATATTTATTATCACTTAATTTTATCTTAAGGGGAGTAATACCTTCAGGAAATGAAATAAAATCACCTTCTAAGGAAGCTGATTCACCAATTGCCACTATAACTTGATAATAAGTACTTTCTTCTTTAAAACCAAACTTCTTTAACTTCTCCTCTATATTAGCCTCTCCTTCTACTAATTCTTCAAATTGCTTAGTCAGGGTATCAGCTCTTTTATCTTCCAAGATTTTAGCTAAATCCCCCAATATCTTCTCAGCTACATTCGCTTTAATAGGTTTTAAATGATAATCAAAGGCTCCTTGCCTTAAAGCATCTTGAGCATAAGAAAAGTCATCAAAACCACTAATGATAATAAACTCTGTATCTAGTCCCTCTTTACGGACTAACTTCATTAACTCAATTCCACTGATTTCTGGCATCCTTATATCAGTAAAAACAACATCGGGCTTTTCATTTAAGATTATATCCAGCCCTTCTATCGAACTCGTTAATTTCTTAATAACTTTAAAACCATATTTTTCCCAAGCAAAGGTTTGAAAGATTCCTTCTAAAATCCAAGGTTCATCATCAATAATAACTACTTTATATTTATACAAAAAAATCACTCCTTTTAAATAAATATAATTCAATAATTAATCTGACTGTCTAACTGCTTTAGCTCATATTTGTTAAAAACCTTTTTTATAATATACATACTCATCAAGGAATATAAACTGATAGAAAAAAATAGAAAGAATTGACTTAAATAAACTAAAAAGAAGATTATAATAGGAATAAACAAAGATAAAATAGTAGTTAACAGATGACGGTTTGCCATAAAGAAGGCCATTTTTAATACTTCAATAGTCTTTAATGAATATCTAGAGAGAATAGGAAATACGTAAATGACTAAAATAAGTAACTCTATCAATGCAATAAATTGAACTATAATAAATACCTTGGCAATAGAACCAAGTAAATTAATATTTAAAATATTCATCAATAAAATAAATATAAATATAAATATTATTGCAGAAATTAAGAGACTTTGTACAAAATTATTCTTAAAACTCTTCCAGAAATCACGAAATAAATAAATAGACTTATCATCAATTATTTTATCAATAACATGAAATAGAGCTGTGGTTGATGCACCAATTGTAATTAGAGGTAAACTAAAGAAAAACCATAAAAAGTTTAAGATAGTTAACCGATAAATCATATTGCAAATTCTATAAAAAGGACTATGAATTCCAATAAGTTTCCCAAGCCCCATATTTGAACACCCCTTTTTTAGTTATGTTTATATTTTACTTAAAAGACTTTTAGATTACAATAAAATTCTCAATTTATAACCTAGCTCTTTTTCTATAGATGTGTGAATTGAAAATTGAACTTTAGAGAGATATTACGACACTTTTACAAATAATAAATAATAGTGAATAAATAAAAACTCATCTTTCTAGAAGGTTTAGTGGTTTTAATCTTAACTATTATTTATACTTTATTAATTATTCACTGGTTTAAAAAGTGTCGCAATATACCCATATAGTCCTATATTTAACTTATAGATTTATAAATCTATGACAAGCTTGTCCTCTAAATCTTTATAATTACAAAATTTCTTCTTATCCAAAGCGCTTCTTTAAAAATACTATCTTCTCTTCACCTTGCTGATTAAACCCACCATGACCATATTCAGGATAAACTTTAATCTCCTTGTTAGTATCCAAATGATTATAAAGGGCAAAACCTGTAGATGGGGGACAAACAGTATCTTCTAATCCTACACTCATTAGCACATCTGCTTTAATTCTAGCTGCTAAATTCATACCATCAAAATAACTTAGCGTTTTATAGACCTGCTCTTCTGTTTGGTGCAAACTATCATGAAGCTTAAAGTAATGGTAGATTTCGCTATAAGGACTTCCCTCATACAATTCTACAGCTCTTCTAAAATGGCATAAGTATGGAATATCTGCCATCACAGCTTTTACCTTATCAGACAGAGCTCCTGCTGCAATAGCTAATCCTCCACCTTGACTTCCACCTTCTACGGCAATTTTATCACTATCAATCTCTTCTCTTTTACTTACAAACTCAACTGCCCTAACACAATCCATGTAGACATAACGATAATAATAGTTATCTGGATTTAAAATTCCCTTAGTCATCCAGCCTGCTGCTCCACCATTGTCATAATTGTTATGGTCAGGACTCTTTATATCCTGTCCCCTAACATCAACAAGTAATACTCCATAACCCATTAATGAAAAACTCAATACATTACTAATCACTACATTATTCCAGTTATAACCATGGTACATTACTATCACTGGAACTTTGTTATCCTTACTAGCCTCTTTAGGAAGTACATATCTTCCATAAATTCTAGAGTTTTTAAAGCCATCAAAAAAGACATCATATACCCTTACTTGCTCTACTGGATAATCAACAGAATTAAGCTTAGCATCTAGAGGTTGATCCTTTGATTCTTCAATTGTCTTCTCCCAAAACTCCTCAAAATTACTCTCTTTAGTCAAGTCAGGTTTATAATTTTTAAGCTCCTCTAATGGCATATCAAAGAGATTCATTATTAATCACTTCCTTTACAAAATTAACCTTAATTTTTTCTGTTATATAGGTTCGTGAATTTAGAATAAAATTTAACTATGACGCTATGGAGAGATATTGCGACACTTTTAAACCCCAGTGTGTAGTTGATAGTTAAGGTCTTTAAAACCGAAGAAAATTTTTGTTTGAACGAAGCAAAAATTGAACTGGAATTTATGGTTTAATTAAATTTTGAATAAAGAATATAATTAATGATAATAATTGATATTTTGATTGCGTAGTGAGTTTAATTTTCTTCTTGATTTTTTGGTTACTTTTTCATCAAGGAAAAACGTAACCCGCCCTTAGGCGGAACCTAATAATTTGTCTACTTTTTAAAAAGTAAAAGTGTCGCAATATCCCCATAAGTTTCATTTTGAATTCACATACCTATAATTTAAAATTTAAGATAGTTATCATTTCAAGATATCAGCTATTAACTTTAACTCTTCATCATTAAAAGCTAACTTTTCTACAATCTTAACGTTCTCCTCAAGTTGAGATAACTTACTTGCTCCTACTAAAGCAGAAGTTACTCTTCCCTTTCTTAAAACCCATGATAGAGCCATTTGAGCTAAGCTCTGCCCTCTAGTTACTGCAATATCATTCAATGCTTTGATCTTATTTAGTTTATCTGCAGTAATATCATTCTTAGTAAGAAATTGACTGGAACCTGCTGCTCTAGAGTCTTGCGGAATCTCTTTTAAATACTTATCAGTTAATAGACCTTGGGATAAAGGAGAAAATACTATGGAACCGACTCCTTCTTCTTCTAGAAGATCCAATAATCCATCATCTTCAACCCAACGATTGAACATAGAATAAGAAGGTTGATTAATCAATAAAGGTGTCCCTAAATTCTTTAGTATCTTTACTGCTTTTTTGGTCTCTTGGGCATTATAATTGGATATCCCAACATAGAGTGCTTTTCCTTGACGAACAATTAAATCAAGTGCTCCCATTGTCTCCTCAAGTGGTGTATTAGGATCTGGTCGATGGTGATAGAATATATCTACATAGTCTAAACCTAACCTCTTTAAACTTTGATCTAAACTAGCTACTAAATACTTTTTAGATCCCCAATCACCATAAGGCCCTGGCCACATATCATAACCAGCTTTAGTAGAAATGAGTAGCTCATCACGATAATCTGCTAAATCCTTCTTTAAAATTCTACCAAAGTTCTCCTCAGCTGAACCTGCTGGTGGTCCATAATTATTGGCTAAATCAAAGTGAGTAATCCCTAAATCAAAAGCTTTATGAACTAGAGCGCGACTATTTTCGAAACTATCTACTCCACCAAAATTATGCCACAGTCCTAATGAGATAGCTGGTAGTTTTAAGCCACTCTTCCCACAACGATTATACTGCATCTTATCATATCTATCCTCTGCTGGACAATAAACCATCTTATTACCTCCTATAAGATTAATAGAATTCAATCTTTAATTCTTATATACCCTTTCAAAATCTAAATCACCATTAAATACTGTTGCCCTATCTTGATAGAATTTAATAAAGTCAGCCTTCATCTCATGCTCGCCATAAGGTACCCAAAAATGGTCTGGTGCTCCATTTCTCCACACTAGTAAGAACTTAATCTGCCTAGCCTGTTGATTAGACTTGATTGCTTCTAATAAATCCATATACCAATTATCTCTCTTCTCTTCACCAATAGCTTTCATACTATCAGCTATACCTACTTCTGTCAAAGCTGCTACTTTACCTCTATTTTGAGCAATTTGAACTATAATCTCTAAATCATTCATTAATTTACTTTGCCATTCTAAATCAAACCCATAAGAATCCATCCCAATTACATCAATATAATCATCACCGGGATAACGTTCTAGATAATCTTCTACACCATCAAAATGTCCATTTGGAGAGTATGCATACAATAAATTATGAGTCTTTTTTTCATCTCTTAAATACTCTACAGTAAATCTAAATATCGCCTTATACTCTTCTACTGTACAAAAATCTGCTCCCCACCAGAACCAACTACCATTATTCTCATGGAAGGGACGATAAATAATAGGTACTAATTTTCCATCCTTGCCCTTAAGACTTTTAAAAAAATTTGATGTTCTATCAAGATACTGCTTATACTCTTGGTGCTTGCTCCCACCTGGCAAGATTTCAGCTACAGCCTTAGTTGTGTCATAGAAGTCTTTAGCAGTTACAAAATTAAACATATGGTCACTAAAGGTATTGATCCCACCACGCTCATAAGCCTTAGTTACATGCTCAGCAAAATCCCAGCCATCTACAAAATCCCAACCATAAACAGCAGGGTAATCACCTATAGTATCATAACAATCTGATTGAGTACCATCTAATTTATTAATGGTCATTCCTTGGGTTGTAGTGTTTTGGTGTCCAAATAAGATTTGATTTTCATTGATATTCTGTAAGTATTTATAAAGTGATTTAGTCTCTGCTGTTAAATTACAATCAACAGTAATTAGTTTAGCATTCACCATCTCTCTTCCCCCTTGTTTTAGAAATTTTAGCTACTCAATAACTTATAACTATAATTAAAAAGGTAAAGCTTTAAAAACAGACTTACCCCAACAGCTAATATGCTTTATATAAAGATATCTAAAGGGATTAATCCCTTTAGATATCTTTATAGTTAAGTCAATTATTGTAAATTTTCATTTAATTCATCAACAACCTTTTGTACTTTAGGTCTCATACTCTCAACAAAATCCTTCCAATCCTTTTCAATCTCATCAGCTGATGATGAAACGATAAGTTCAGTAATTTTATCATTTACTTTTTGAGTGAAAGTACCATATTTATTCTTCATAGGTCCACTAAAGAAGTTAATTTTATATTCCTCTTTACCTGTTGGTTTTAGATAAACATCATCTTGTCTTAACCTATCATATACCTCAGCTACAAGCTTTCTTGTATATTCACTGTATCCAGGGTTTTCAAATTCCCACTTTGGACTGTCGTTAACAACTCCTGCCCAATCAGCTTTAACATCACTAGGACCTTGAAGTGTTCCATCCTCTTTCTCAGGCCATAGAGGCACAACATTTCCAGCATCGTCATACTTCCAATCTTCACCTTTAATTCCATAGTGAACATAATTTCTACCTTCTTCACTAGCCAACCAATCATAAACTTCTAGCCATCTTGCTAATTTTTCATCACTCATATCTGATCTAAACATAGTAGCAGACCAGTAATCTGAACCTTGAATTCCTAAAACTTTTCCTTCCTGCGGTGTGCCTTTTGGACCTTTTACAAACATAGGAGCAATAGTATCTTCAGCTTCTAGACCTGGATTTGCAGCCTCAAAAGGCTTAATAATTTCTTCAGATAAGGTATATGAAGTCCAGTTATTAAAGTAGATTCCCAGTTCTCCACTAACAAATTTATTTCCAGCATCATTATTTTGAGCAATAGGTTGATCCTTCCATAGGATTCCACTTTCATACCATTCTTTTGTCTCTTTTATACCTTCAACCATTTCAGGCTCTCCTGGTCCCCATACATACTGACCATCTTTATATATATAACCTTCCCATTTTGGATCAACTTGATAGATTCCTGCAAACCAAGGAAAGGCCCAACCGATTCCACCAATACCGATAGTCTTACCAGTTCCACTTACATCTTCTTCTACAAAGGCTTTAGCCATTGCCTTCATCTCTTCAAAGGTATACTCATTATTCTCATGATAGATACCAACTTTTTTAGCCCAATCTTTTCTATAGTAGAACATCATTTGAGAAACATTATTATAATCTGCCTTTTGAATAGAAGCCAGCCAAGCATAACGCTTACCATCAACCTTTACATACTCATCACTAATTAACTCTTCATTTAATCTCTTTAAGTTAGGATATTTACTAAGCAACTCATCAGGTAGTTCTCTAAATATACCCTGCTTAGCCCAATTAATAAACTCTGAATGAGTAGAAGCTTGCACATCGGATCTTAATATTTCTGGCATATCACCAGATGCAACCCAAATTCTTACCTTCTCATTCCAATCTCCCCAGTTAATTGGTCTAATCTCAAGTTCAATATTAAATTTCTTAGAGATGTAGTCATAAAGACGGTTTCCATCCTTTTGTTGGCCTGCATACATACTATTAATAGTATAAGTAAACTTTTTAGCGTACTTGCCATCTCCAGACTTGTTAGTAGAAACATCATCAGCAGCTTGCTTAGAGCAGCCAGCAAATACTAATAAGCTACTTAAAGCTATAACTACAATCAAGATTGTCGTCATAAATTTTTTATTTGACATAAAATCACCCCATTCAACTTATTTAGGTTATCTGATAATTAAATTTCAAATATATAATGAAACCTTTATCAATTCCTATATAAACTATTTATTATTCGATAACTTGTAATCTCCAGATAGTACTTTGGAAATCTCCTATCATATCTAAATCACTAGGTGCTGCTCCATTAAATAATTTAGGCAGATTTAGACCTACGTACATTAACTCATCTCCGCCATAGATTTTATCCATTCCTTTAATCCGATAATTCTTTTCAGGATCTAAACCTTTTAATGTCAGAGTATAATAAGGAGCATTAGGCTCAGTTAAAACTTTATAAAATCCTACATAAGCCTCCTTTTTATCTTCACTAACTACCATCCAAGCCGTATCATTGTTTCCTTCAAAAGGACTTACTAATCTATAAAATTCTCCCTGTTGAACCAATTCTCTAACCTCTTTATATTCAGCAACCTGCTTTTTAACTAGCTCTTTCTCTTCAACTGTAAGTTTAGTTAAATCTAATTCATAACCAAAGTTACCAAACATTGCTACATTCCCTCTAGTCTTTAAAGGAGTAACTCTAGCCAATTGATGATTAGGTACTGCTGATACATGGGCTCCCATTGAGCTTACTGGATAGACCATACTAGTTCCATACTGTATCTTTAATCGCTCTACTGCATCAGTATCATCACTAGTCCAAGTCTGTGGCATGTAATATAACATTCCTGGATCAAATCTTCCCCCACCACTAGCACAACTTTCAAATAAGATATCAGGAAAACGCGAAGTCAATTCTTCTAAGATTCTATATAACCCTAACATATATCTATGAGGTAACTCTCTTTGTCTTTGGGCAGGTAATTTAGCTGAACCTATCTGAGTCATATTACGATTCATATCCCATTTTACATAAGTAATTGGGGCACTATCCAATATATCAGAAACCATTTCAATTACCTTATCACATACCTCTTCTCTAGATAAATCCAAGACCAACTGGCTTCTTGCTTGCCCTCTAGTTCTATTAGGTACATGGATACACCAATCAGGATGAGCACGATATAACTCACTTTCTGGCGAAATCATTTCTGGCTCAAACCATAAACCAAACTCCATCCCTAAATCATTGATCTTCTTACCTAAGCTTCCTAAACCATTTGGTAGCTTTCTTTCATCAACAAACCAATCTCCTAAAGATGTACTATCATCATCACGCTTTCCAAACCAGCCATCATCTAAAACAAATAACTCTAGCCCTAATTCCTTACCATCCTTGGCAATATCTAAGATCTTATCTTCATCAAAATCAAAATAGGTCGCTTCCCAGTTATTGATCAAAATCGGTCTCACCTTATCTCTAAATTTACCACGAGCTAATCTAGTTCTATATAGTTTATGATAAGTCTGAGACATCTTATTTAACCCTTGATCAGAGTAAACCATTACTGCTTCTGGAGTTTGGAAAGTCTCATTAGGCTCTAATAACCAATTAAAATCAAAAGGATTAATTCCCATAGTAACTCTTGTTTGCTTATAGGAGTTAACCTGTACCTGTGCTAAAAAGTTACCACTATAAACAAAGCTGAATCCATAAACTTCACCATGATGTTCATCAGCATCCTTTCTAGTTAAAGCAATAAAAGGGTTCTGTTGAAGACTACTTGCCCCTCTTGTACTTTCAATAGCTTGCAGCCCTTGCTCTAACGGACGCTTCTTAACATGACGCTCTCTAGACCAAGCTCCCGATAAATGTAAAAAGTCAAAATCGGCATCTCTAAAATCTACACTAGTACTCAATGCTCGTTCTAAATTAATATTCTCTTCTCCTTCATTGATAAAACGAGCTGACCTAGCAATTACATCAAAATCTTGATAAACAGTATAAGATAAGACCACTTTTAAATTAGCTACTTCATCAAATAAAGTAACCTTTAACGTCTCTGCTTCTGAACTATCCTCTACATAAGTTGCTGGTAATCCTTCTAATCTTTCTTTTCCTGCTATAATTTCATGGGATAAATATTTCAGATTAGAGATATTAGATCCATTTTCCAATTTAACTTGATAAGCAGGCTGACGAAAATCAGTATAACCATAAGTAGGATACTCTTGAGGAATCAGATCTAAAGATAACTCCTTTTGTTCAGAAGCTAAAAAAGCTTTTCTACTCTGTTCTCTAATCAAATGGGTTAAATCAAGATCAGCTTTGACCTTCTTCCCCCAATAAAGATGGCCTAAATGACCAGTATTTAATATTTCAAATACATAACTTGTATCCTTTGCTTGTAAATGAAATACCTTCTTTTCTGCATTATAAATAATTGCCACTTCAATCCCTCCAAAATATATATTATGATGCTAGTATAAAATCATGGACACACTTAATTTATCAGAGATTTAACTAAACAAGTGTATCCATATAAATTAATTGTTAAATAATATTAAAATATAACTTAAATTTGTAAAAAAATGAATTAGCTAAATTTCTAAAAAGGATAGTTCTCCATGTTTTTAAGCTCATCTAAAGTAATTACATAGTCATCATTGTATACTTTTTCAATATGTTCTAGAGTATTATCCCTTAATAATAGATCTACAGACCATGAAGAGAACCAAGACCACCTTGCTGCTTCCTTTTGAAGAAGCTCTGGATCAGGGATTGTACCATCTTCTGTCATAGCAACCAATTTACCTGGATACATGTCAACTAAATTATAGAACTTTGCTGTACTTGGACTATAGTTATGAGAGTCTAGGTAGATATCAGCACCTATAATATCCACATATTGGTCACCAGGATACCATTCCGGAGATTCCTGACCATCATCTGCAGTCCAAACCCAGATAAGATTGTTTAAATCATGGTAATTAGTAAAACGATCATACATTAACTTCCATAATTTCTTTAACGGCTCTGGACCTTTAGCTCCCCACCAGAACCAACCACCTTCAGCTTCATGTAATGGTCTCCATAAAACAGGGACACCTGCATCTTGAAGTCTTTTAAGTTGTTTTGCTATTGCATCAAGGTCACGAATGATTAATTGATAATCTTCTGATTCAGGATGGTTCATAGCATACTCAACATCAAAAGTAGTTGCTTTAGTATAGAAACCACTCCACCATAGTTTATCAGGTTCTTCATTTATAAGATCTTTAGGAGCATTCCAATGCCAGCATAGACTCACAATTCCACCTTTTTGGAACCAATCTATAGCTTCTTCAACATCATTTGTGCTTGCTCCAAACTCAACTCTAGATGGAGAATAATCCATCAGATCCAAACTCAAAACAGCTGGCTCTTTACCAATATTTTCATTTAACCAAGTTGCTGATTCTGAATTTTGAGCACCTGCAATTATTTTCTGACCATAAGTATCTACAAGAAAACTCATCAAAGCCTTAGTATCGTTACTAGCATTAGGATTTACTAATTCTTTAGTTGGGTTTAGCTCATTTCGAGAGCTTTCTTCTTTCTTAACTTTGAAATAGTCTATATCAATCCATCCCCAGCTTTTGCCAATTCCTATACTGTTTTCTCCAGCATCCAACCAGACCTTACCAGCTAATATTTCTGTAAACCCTGTAGTCTTAGGTGTCTTTACTTCTCCCTTTGTAACACCATTAATAAGTAAATTATTTGTTTTCTCTCCATTAGGACCATTATAGCCCATGATAATATCATACATTCCTTCATCTTCAATATTAACCTTAACAGTTACAGCATCCCCTTCATTATCCAAAGAAGTTACATAACCATCCCCAGAATATCCATAATTATCCGATGATACCTCTGTACCATTTAATATACCTAATTCCGCTTCATATTTAATAGTACTTTCTTCACCTGTTTTGGTAAACACTGCTGCAATATCCATGTTATCAGCAACTACTACTTGAACTGGATTTTCAGTTCCTTCTAAATTGCCAGTCCACTCTTTAAACTCCCAACCTTTTGCTGGAATAGCCTTTAAAGTTACTACTCCATTGTCCTTATCTATATCTCCTTCAGTTACAACCTCTCCTTGACCAATCTTGTTAATAGAAAGATTTATATCTTTTACATCTTCTGATTTACAGCCTACTAAAGTAAAAATTAAAGCTAATGTAAGCAATATTAATAATACCTTTTTAGTTTTCAAAATAATCCCCCCCATTTTAAATAATTTCTTATCTTTTATTAAATTTTATATGAGCAAATAATAATAACCAATCTTAATATATTTTAGCTTTTGTTATTTTATAAAGACTTAACTAATTTTAGCCAAACTTTATGAATTTTGCGCAAATAAACCATTTAATCATATCCATAGACTAAAGAGTCATACTCTTCTCTATTGATACCTACATCAGTAACACTATCCCCCTGAAATAAAGCCATTATGTTATATAAATTTTTCATTATCAAAAACACCCCCTATTTATATTGATTAATAATATCGACAGAATATTTTGATATTAAAGCTCAAAATAATTTTAAATGTAATAGCAAGTAATAAATAATTCATATGACTATGTTAACATAATTAAAAAAGTTCAGATAATAACAAAATTACTGTAGATAATATCTCTTATATCAGGATATCTAAAGAAGCTAATTCCTTTAGATATCCTATAATTAATTACTTATCGTAAATTTTCATTTAATTCATCGACAACTTTCTGTACCTTAGGTCTCATACTCTTAACAAAATCATTCCAATCTTTTTCAATATCATCAGCCGATGATGAAACAATAAGTTCAGTAATCTTGTCATTTACCTTGTGAGAGAAAGCACCATATCTGTTTTTCATTGGTCCACTAAAGAAATTAACCTTGTACTGTTCCTTTCCAGTTGGTTTTAAATAAACATCCTCTTGTGATAATCTATCATATACATCAGCTATAATCTTTCTTGTATAATCACCATATCCAGGATTGCTAAATTCCCATTCTGGACTATCATTAACAACTCCTACCCAATCTGCTCTAATATCACTAGGAGCTTGCAGGGTACCATCTTCTTTCTCCGGCCATAGGGGTATAACATTTCCATTTTCATCATACTTCCAATCCTCCCCCTTGATTCCGTAATGAGTGTAATTTCTACCTTCTTCACTAGCCAGCCAGTCCCAAACTTCTAGCCATCTCTTTAATTTCTCATCACTCATATCTGCTCTAAACATAGTAGCAGACCAATAATCTGTACCCTGAATTGCCATAATCTTTCTTTCCTGTGGCGTTCCCTGTGGACCTTTCACAAACATAGGTGCAATAGCATCCTCAGCTTTTAAACCTGGATTGGCAGCCTCAAAAGGCTTAACAGTCTCCTCAAATAAACTATATGAGGTCCAATTATTAAAATAAATTCCCAATTGTCCACTGATAAATTTGTTTGCAGCATCATTATTTTGAGCAATAGGCTGATCCTTCCATAGGATTCCACTATCATACCATTCTTTGATTTCCTTTATACTTTTAACCATGTCTGGCTCTCCTGGTCCCCAGACATACTTACCATCTTTAAGGGTATAATCCTCCCAACTTGGGTTGGTCTGGTAAATTCCTGCAAACCAAGGAAAGGCCCAACCAATACCACCAATACCACTAGTCTTACCTGTTCCACTTACATCTTCTTCTACAAAGGCTTTAGCCATTGCCTTTAGCTCTTCAAAGGTATACTCATTATTTTCATGATAGATACCAACTTTTTTAGCCCAGTCTTTTCTATAATAGAATTTCATTGTAGAAACATTATTATAATCCGCCTTTTGAATAGAAGCTAACCATGCATAACGTTTGTCATTGACCTTTACATACTCATCACTAACTAATTGCTCATTTAATCTCTTTAAATTCGGATAATTACTAAGTAGCTCATCCGGTAATTCTTTAAATACACCTTGCTCCGCCCAGCTTGCAAATTCTGGATAATTATAACCTTGTAGATCCATTCTTAATACTTCGGGCATATCTCCAGATGCAACCCAGATTCTTACCTTTTCATTCCAATCCCCCCAGTTAACAGGTCGAATTTCAAGCTCAATATTGAACTTCTTAGAGATAAAGTCATAAAAACGGTTCTTATCCTTTTGCTGTCCTGCATACATACTATTAATAGTATAAGTATACTTTTTAGCGTATTTACCGCTTCCTTCTTGATTAGTTGCTGCTTTATTATCTTCTTGCTTAGAACATCCAGTAAATAAGATTCCTAAGGATGACATAGATAGAATTAGAACTATTACTAATAATCTCTTTTTTGACACAAAAATACTCCCCCTTATCTTATTAAATTACTGAACAATTAAAGTTTTATAAATCGATAAGACTATAGTAAATAAAATACCCATATTAATTATTCAGCTATAGAACAATGGAATTAATTGCGAATAATTTTAAAAATCCCATATCATACCCTTATCTAAAACAGATAAGGGTATAATCTGGGATCTTATGATGTTAGTCACTTATATACTTATACCCAAATTAATATCTAAAAGTCAAAAATACTAAAAAACAATAAATTCTATCTACTTTTCAATCTTTTTAAGCTAAAATACTTCCTTCTTCTAAAACTTATAATATCTTATAAAATTATATCCTTATATTATTAATAATATCTTCTTGTATACCTAATTATATAATCTCAATAAATATAAATAAATAGAATAAACTTAGCTTTCTTTGTAATATACTTAGAATAATTAGCAATATCTTTACGATTGATCATATAAACTCCCAATAATTAGATGAGCTGTAATATAAATTTATTAAGAAGATTATACTTCTACTTTCATCCATCTCTCAGATTTAAAATAGAGATAAGTTATAAAAGTAATTAATATCATACATATATCAGCTATTATATAATGACCAACTAAGCCATAGGGTGTATAATTGATAATTAAATAGGTTAAAGGAATTAATAATATCCACAAACGTACTATATTAATCACCATAATAGATAAAGTATCTCCTGCCCCTCGAATAGCCCCCGAATAAATAATAAAAAAAGAATTAGCTATCTGTTGAATTGCTGTTAATCTTAATGGTAATGTTGCTGTCTTAATAACTGACTGCTCTTCAATAAAAATACTAATATACTTTTCGGGAAATATAATAAAACTAATCCCAACTATAAATGCTAAAACCCCACCACAAATTGTAGCTGTATTGACACTTTTGATAGCATTTTTCTTACCTTTTGCTCCTAAATATTGACCAACTAAGGTTGTTGTCGCTATTGAAAAGCCAAAGATCGGCATAAAGAGTATTGATTCTATTCTAACTATAATATTGAAGGCTGAATAAGTAATGGTACCTAGACCAATAATCAAATAGTTAAAAACAACATAGGAGCTTTGCATAAATAATTGTTCTAAAGCAGCCGACCAACTGATTCTCCATAATTTCTTAAATATAGTCAGCTTTAATTTAAACCATCTTAAAACCAACTTAATCTTCATCTTACCACTAAAACCAATAATCAGAAATACAATAGCACCAATTGCTCTAGATAATGTAGTCGAAATTGCTGCCCCTACAATTCCAAGCTCGGGAAAGATTCCAATTCCAAAGATAAGTAACCAGTTACCAATAATATTTAAGATATTAATAGCCCCATTAATCGCCATAGGAGTCACAGTATCCCCAGCTCCACGAAATGAACTACTTAAGGAAAAGCTAATGAACATAAAAAATTGGCTATAAATTACTACTTTTAAATAATCAATAGCTATTGCTGTTACTTCAGGCTCTGCATTAAATAGAGCCATTAGTGGTTGATGATAAAGATACATTAAAGCAGTTAAAATCAAACCAATTACCAGATTGATGATACAGGATTGACTGGCTATCTTATTTGCTCTACTCTTAGCTTTAGCCCCAATATATCTTGAGACTATAGCTGTCGTTCCAACATTAAAGGCAGAAAAGATAAAGACTATCGGAAATACAATTTGATTAGCTAAATTGATTGCAGCTAGACCTTCTGCTCCAATCCCCCGCCCTACCATAATAGTATCAACTACTCCTACTAAAGTATTTAATAACATTTCTACAATTGCTGGAGAAGCCAAAATCAGTACTTTCTTCAACATTGCACTAGTTGATAATTCTACCTGTTGTAAAGATAAATCTTGATTCATGTATCTACCTCCTAATCAAAATAAGTAATAAATTTTCCTATAATTTAGTTACTTTATAAGTTTGCTTTGTACTTATCTAATTACTTACTTTACTTACATTGTAATGATCTCTACTCTGATTTTAAATGGGATTATGTTAGTTAGATATGGTGTCATGTTAGTTAATAATTATAAATTTTATTAGTGATGTTAGTATCTCCTACTATTAGAAAGTATTAAAAACTAATCCTTAGAACTTAACTGATTTGGATGTTTCTCAGGCAGATACTAAAAAACCTATACAGAACTCTACTATAATAATAGAAATTCTGTATAGGGGGTTTTTAAATCTTTTAAAAATTAAATTTATTCACCAATAATATTATCAATGTATAGCGTTCCAGTAGAATTATCTTCAGGTAAGGACATGAATTCTATACCGATCTCCCTAATATTATCACTGTAATCATAATCTGATAAGTCTATAGTAAAAGTAGTTTCCTCATCACTTACAGCTCCTTCAGCATTTACTGAATAGTACTCCCAATTAGTTCCATCTTTTACATATAATTTACTATATGCACCACTAACAGTGCTTTTAACAGTTACTGATAAAGTAGAATAACTACTTAAATCTAAAGCAGGATATGGATATATAATCAATTGATATTGACTTCCATCAAAAGTAACGTTAGCAGCAAGAGATTGGCTTCCCTCAGCAGACCAGTCTGTTGATACTTGTGGAGTCACTTCAGAGTCAGCCCAATCAGCCTTTACATTCCAACCATCAACACCATCTTCAAAATCATATAATGTCTTAGGTTCTATACTTCCTCCTGTATTTCCACCAACAACCTCTTCAAATACTGCTGTAAGAGTAACATCAGAATCCATGATTACAGTAATTGTAGGATTAGTATTACCATCATAACCTGCACCTTGCCATCCTTTGAATGTTGACCCATCAGCTGCCTCAGCTGTTACTTTTACCTTTTCACCATATTCATAAGTTCCACCATTTGGAGTAACTGTACCTGTTCCACTCCCATTAATACCAATTGTTAATTTATATTTTTCTAAAGTTGTATCACTACTACACCCTTGTAATAAAAGAGCCATAGCCAACACTGCCAATACAATAATCGATTTGATATTTTTCAATCTAGATTCCTCCTCGAGTTTTAGATATCCTTCATCACACCAAATAAATTTAGGAGAGCCCCAAAAACCAATCGGGACTCTGTTGAGCAGTAATTTAGAAACTAACTGTATATTTAACTTGATATTTATCTAAGGTTTTACGATTTGATAACTCATTATCATCATCAAGAACTTCTTTACCATAAATAAATTCTAAGTTTCCTGCACTAAGCTCTTTATTAATATTAGCATAGAAGTTTTGCTTAAAGTCAGCATCTTTATCCTCTCTACTTACTGTATATTCTCCAGTAATATCAAATCCATCTACTACCTGATAATTTGCTCTAGTTCTAAGAGCTGGCTTATCAAAAGTATTTTCATTACTACTACTTTCCAACCATAAATTAATATCTGTTTTTAAATCTTCAGATATTTGATAACCTAAATTAAATTTGAAGTTGGGTTTCTGGAAGTGTTCTTTGATTTCATCCTCAGAACCTTCTACAGGGTCTTTATCACTTTCTAACCAAAACTCTATATTTCCAGTTAAATTCTCAATATCTAAAGAAGGGGTCGCTTTAATATAAGCCTTTTCATAATCTAGATAATAATCCTCTATACCCCAATAAGACTTATTAGCCCATTTACCTTCTAAAGAAGCATATATACCTAACTTAGGTAACAATTTACCGTCAAAATATAACTTTGGACTAAGCTCATTCCAGTCATTTAAATACTCTTCCTTTTCAGCTTTATACAAACCATTAAATGAATTATTAAACTCTAAACCTGTTTTAGCATTTTCAGAGAAAGTATACTCTGCTTTAGCATAATTTTTACCTTCATATTCTAATTTATTTTTGTGGTCTATATCTGCGTAATTTTTGAATAGATTACCACCATATCTTTTACTTTCTAGTTGCCAATATAAAGAACCTAAGCTCTGTTCTGCTTTAACATACCAACCCATAGATTCAAACTTAGAATCACTTTTTTCTTTTTCTTTTTCAAATATTCCATCACTAACTGCTACTTCCCCAGTTAAACTCAAACCACTAACAAAACTATGCTCTACATTAACAAAAGCTGTAGCATCCTCATTATTATCTGTATCAGATTGTAAAATTCCACCTGCCTTTATTGTAGAATAATCTCCAACTGGCATACTGACTTCACTAAGAATCAATGGCATATCAAACTCAATCTCATTCATTGACCATGGAATATCTCCATCTTCATTTACCTTAATTGGTGCTATTACTGCTGTATGAATTGAATTCAGACCAACTAAAGTATTTACCTCAATACCTGCAGCATCATCATATTCACTACCAGCAAATAACTTCATAGTCTCTCCTGTATCTTCTGCAGTATCTTTGTAGAAGGTTCTAATTTTTGTCCCATCAATATTACCAATTACTTCTGTTTCTCCTAAATCAATAATGGGATCATTAAGACCTTTATCAGAAATATTAATGGTTGAATTTACCTCCCAATTTTGATTATGTTTGTAAGCAATATTCAACTCTATTTCACGTTCTACAGTAGTTTCAGTTCCTCCATAGGAGTCTTCTTCAATTGCTAAAACATCGGCAATATATAATCCACTACCATCATAATCACTACCGATTTCGAAACCAAATTGTTTAATATTGTTCCAATCAACATCATCATAATCAGACTTATTAATCCTAATAATCTGCCAAGAACCTGCTTCTACATCTATATCTCCAACATCTGACCATTTCCAATCTGAACCATGTTGAACATATGGTTTAATTGTAATATCTTTACCAACTGGCTTATAAACTTTCAATCTAAAGCCTGAATACTTATCAAAATCAATAGTATCTGTAGCCAAATTAATATTGAATTTACCATCAGTATTATTTTTTACATGAATATATTCACTAACAGAAGAAAATTCACCAGTATCTACTGCTAATTTATCTATTTCCCCATTAGTTGAAGTCCAATCAATTATACCATTGATAAGTTTCTTTCCAGCAGGAACATTTTCAGAAGTAGTAATTACCTCTACATTACCACTAACATTAAATTTAGAAAGAAAAGAAGACTTTGGAGTTGTTTTTTCTTTTTTGAAATGATCTTTAACGCTCTCTAATTCAACAACTTTTTCTTCAGCATCTTCTTTTACTAGTCTAATATTATCAACATAGATAGCATTAGAAGGTAGAGCCATACCTGCAGGATATATCAGTAACCCATATCCCTTAACATTACTTAGATCTACTTCAGCCCCCATTTGCCACCCACTACCATTATTCTTCCAATTTTCAGGAGTTAATGGAAGGGTGATTGTATTAGTTCCACGCTTTACAGAAATAGTCTTTGATTCATTCCAATTCCAATTATCACCTGTACTTATAGACATAGCAAAGTTGAAGGCATTATCACTATCATTATAAATATCTAACTTAATTGCTGTTGCTCCTGCCCACCCCTTTGTTTTTGTATTTTGAGAAAATGCTTTTCCAGATGTAGAAATATCACCATAAATAATTTTCAATGAATTGTTACCTTGTGTAGCATGGTCAGTACTTAAATTAGCAGCAAGAATATTTTCTGACTTTTCAAAGTAACTACCTGTTTCAAATCCATCTAAAACCACCTCTGCAGCAAATGCTACATTTGTTACTATCATAAGTAACAATATTATCAATCCCAATAATAATAACTTCTTATCCATAAATTTTCCCCCTTATAATCAGATATTTTAATGAATTATACAACTAGAGTAGAGTATAAACTCCTATTTACTTATCATCTTATCTGCACTTACACTCTAAGAAGAAAGACTTTATATTTAAATAGGGCATTGAGATTTATTCACTTATTTATCTCTTAACTTATTTTGAATAGTGCCCTATAACACCCATTCAATAACATGCATAAGCATTGAATTTATCAATCGATTTATTCAAAATATTCAATTAATTTTTAAAATAAAAAATTAATTGAATATTAATTCGATAAAGATATGAAAACTTACCATCTTCTGTATAATAACCTACTATCACTACTCTAAAGTGAATTAAGGCTATACATAAATTGATAAAGATTTGATCTTATAAATGAACTAATCAATCTATTATCCTAAAAGTCACAATATAAAAAATATTCTGTGAAATTTTATCTATTTTCTTAAAATTCTCGCCACAGACAAATACAAGATCTAAGTTTAATTTACCTAAGAAAGTACTTATCTTTTTTAGTTTTTATCCTTATTTATAGTCCAAGGCTATTTCTTCATAGTAGCTGTATTCATCTGTGGCTAATACATCTTCATATTTGGTCATTCTATATAAGTGATCGCTAAGATCTAAAAATATAATTTTCTTAATAATCGATTAAACTTCAGAATTAGCTTTAATATATTCAACCAACTCATTTACTTCACAATAAGCTACAGCAGTATAAGTATCAGCAGCACCATAATAGATAGCGATTCTTCCTGTATCAGCATCATGCAAGGTTGCACATGGGAAGGCTACATTAGGTACAAAGCCTGTAGTTTCATATTCTTTTTCAGGAGTTAGTAAGTAATCACGAGTTCTATAAAGCACCTTACTTGGATCATCGATATCCAAAATAGCTGCCCCCATACTATAGACATAGCCATTACAAGTTCCAGAAACACCATGATAGAACATTAGCCAACCCTCTGTTGTTTCAATTGGAGCAGGTCCACCACCAATCTTAGTACCTTGCCACCAGCCAGATCCACCATTAGACATGACGTGACGATGTTTACCCCAATAAGTCATATCCTTACTTTGGCTTAAGAAAATATCTCCAAAAGGAGTATGCCCTGTATCACTTGGACGATTTAACATTACAAAATGATCATTGATCTTTCTTGAAAATAAAACTCCATTTCTGTTAAATGGAACAAAAGCATCCTCTAATCTTGTAAAGGTCTTGAAATCTTTAGTCATTCCTACACCAATTGTTGGTCCATGAAATTCACTACACCATAAGATATAATAAGTATCTTCAATCTTTACTACCCGCGGGTCATAAGCATAACCAGGTTCAGCCTCATTGCCATCTGCATCTACCCAATTAATAGTTTCATCTTCAAACTCCCAGTTTAATGCATCCTTGCTTCTTCCAAAATGTAAGTGTGCTCTTCCATTCTTATGATCCATTCTAAAGACACCTACAAACTCTCCTTCAAAAGGAACTACTGCACTATTATAAACTCTTGCAGCAGATGGAGTTGGATTCCAATCAGTAATTGGATTAGCTAAATGGCGCCAAACAACTTGCTCATAACCTTCTGGCTTTTCCTCCCATGGCATATTTGCTAAACTTTCTCCAATAATTTTTACTTTACTCATTTAATCTACCTCCTAAAATTAATCTTTTTATTTTGATTGTATTTATATCTTAAATTCAAACATCCATAAGTAATTATCAAGCCTTATAAGAGATGTTTAAATTATGACTACTCAGTAATTTAATCCCCTGAAAATCAAGGTTATATATCTTATTATCTATATATATAGATAATAAGATTAACTATAGAGATTAAAATCACATCAATAAATTATAAGATCCCATATTGTAGCCTTATTTAAAAATAGGTGTACAATATAGGATCTTATGATTTAACAACTTATAGACTTATACCTATATAGCATTATAAAAGCAAATATAACTGTAGATAGTAATAACTCTATCCACTATTTTTAAGATTCTTTCTAAAAGGGGAAGATTGAATCAACTTATAGAAATTATTCTCTTATAGTAACTTATAATTTTCTAATATACTTATTACCCTTATATATTACATCTTAATTATATAATTTCAACACAGATAGATAAATAGAATAAACTTAGCTCTTTTTGTAATATGCTTAGAAAAAGATTAGTAATAATTTGGCTTAATTATAAAAACAAATTGGATTAGGTAGAATAAAAAATCAGCCACCCATCTAGATAAATAAAAACTAAATCTAGAAGGATGGCTGATTATAATTAATATCATAATCATTAAATCAAGCAAATATAAATAGGATTTACGCTGGTATAAATTTATAAATTCTTTATGCAGTTGCTTATCTATATTAATTTCTATGTACTACAATCTACTTCTGATACTAGCTATCTTAGCTCTAATATCTTCTGCTCCCACTATCTCTGTTACCATACAGACACATCTTGCACCTAAATCCCAAACTTGTTCTACATTATGCTCTTTAATCCCACCGATAGCTACAAAAGGAATCTCAATATTCTGAGCAACATACTCTAAATACTCTAAACCTACTGGGTCACAAACATCCTCTTTAGTATAGGTTTTAAAGATAGGTCCTACTCCAATATAGTCTGCCCCCCTTTTCACAGCATATTCAGCCTCTTGAGGTGAATGGGTTGACAGACCTATTATCTTATCTTCACCAAGCAGTTTTCGTACCTCTTCTAGAGGTAAATCCTCTTGACCGATATGTACACCATCTGCATCTATTACCAAAGCCAAATGGATATCATCATTAATAATGAAGGTTACCCCTGCTTCTTTTGTCAACTCTCTTAACCTCTGACATTCCTCATATTTATAGAGCATCTTTTTTTCCTTTTCCCGATACTGAATAATCTTAACTCCAGCAGCAATCATCTCCTCTACTACCTCAATATTGCTTCTTCCCAAAGAAAACTTTTCAGCAGTAATACCATATAAATCTGTAGTCAACTTATCTATCTTATTCATATTCTTCCCTCCAATACAGCCTCTAAAATTAAATCTGCCTGTTTAGCTGCCACTATATTAACTCGTGGAGATAACGGTGGATTATCATCATTTATCTCTGTGATAAAATCACCTACTATATAAAAATTATCATTGAATCTCTTAGTCTGAATTTGATCAGTATTTCCCCAACCAGCCAAACCTGAAGCAGAGACTAGAAATTTATCTGAATTGATATATTGCTCTACTATCAGCTTCTTACTCTTGATCTCATCAAAGGCCTCTACTACAATATCAGAGTCATCAAAGAATCGACTAATATTATCACTACTTACTCGTTCTACTATAGCTTCAACCTCTAAATCAGGATTGATTTTTAAAAGATTCTCCTTTAAAGCCAATACCTTCGCCCGACCTACTTGTTCACTGAAATAGAATTGGCGATTCAAATTAGAATACTCGATCTTATCAAAATCTACAATAACAAAGTGCTTAAAACCACTTCTTACTAAATTAAAGGCACAGTTAGAACCAAGTCCTCCTGCACCACCAATTCCTATTTTAACACCTTGTATCCTCTCTAAATTTTCTGCTCCGATATAACCTGCTAACGACTTCTCAAAATCATTCATTTAAATTCTCCTCTTATACTATAGATATCCAAGTCTAAAGTATAATTTATAATATTTTTATGTTTTGACTTTAACCCATCCACCCGTTACTCGTCACTGATTACTGCTATGCCTTATATCTGTTGCCAATCTTTAAAAACAGGCTGATAGCCTCTATTTAGAAGCAAATCTTTTACCTCTGCAACTGTTCTATCATCAGAGATATCAAATTGATTTACCCCTCTATTCTCGGCATAACCCCCAACTGCTGTTGATGACTCTGCTGACATCTTAGTGATACCCAAAGGTAGTAGATTATCCCTTAATTTATCACTCTCTCTAGTAGATAAACTGATTCCTAAACGAGGTAAAAAAAGCCTATAAGCTAAGATAATCTGTACCAGTGCAGGGTCATCTACAATTGAGTTTGGTTCAAAAAAACCCATATGAGGTCTAAGCCTTGGTAAAGAAAGACTAATCTCAGTATCCAAATATTTATTCTGTAGATAATTAGCATGTAAGCCAGCGAAAAAAGCCTCTTTTCTCCAGTCATCAAGACCCAATAAAGGACCGATATTGACTCGTCTCATACCTGCTTGACAGCCCCGTTCTGGAGCATCTAACCTAAATCGATAGTCCTTCTTAGGACCTGTAATATGTACCTGATCATAGATTTGTTCATTATAAGTTTCCTGATAGATAGTTAACCCATCAACTCCTGCGTCCACTAACTCTCTATACTCCTCAGTCCCCATTGGATAGACCTCAATAGCAATAGAGGAGAAATATTCTGTTAAAATCTCTATAGAATCTTTGATATATGAAACAGGACTATGCTTTCTTGATTCACCTGTTAGCACTACTAAATCTTTAATCCCTTTATTCACAATAGCTTTAGCCTCTTCCTTAACCTGCTCTAACGTCAACTTATCCCTTTTAAATCCATTCTTTACATTAAAACCACAATAGGCACATTGATTAACACAGTAATTGGCTAGATAAAGAGGAGCATATAAGAAGATCACCTTACCAAAGTTCTGAACCGTTAGTTGATGAGCCTTCTGAGCCATCTCCTCTAAATAATCATTGGCTGCTGGCGATAATAATACCAAAAAGTCCTCCTCTTTCAACCTATCCTTAGCTAAAACCCTCTCTACATCATATCTATTGACTTTAGCAAAAAAATTATCCAAATCAATATTCTTTGCCCTTCTATACTCTTCATAAAAACTCATAACTACTCTCCTTTTAAAAACCCTGTTAATGGTGATGAAGCTGAAGCATAATCTTTGACTGCACCTGGTCCAGCCAGATAAGCTATTCTTCCTGCTTGCACAGCATAATCAAAGGCTTGTGCCATCTTAACTGGATCATTTGCTGTAGCAATAGCTGTATTAACCAAAACTGCATCTGCTCCCATCTCCATTGCTTCTGCTGCATGAGAAGGCTTACCTATTCCAGCATCCACAATGATTGGCAACTCAATCTCATCAATTAAGATTCTAATCAACTCTTTAGTCTTTAAACCACGATTAGAGCCAATTGGAGCCCCTAAAGGCATTACTGCTGCTGCACCTACCTCTTCTAACCTCTTAGCTACCATTAAATCTGGACTAACATAAGGAAGTACAACAAAACCCTCTTTAGCAAGAATCTCTGTTGCTTTAATCGTCTCTTGGTTATCTGGCATTAGATATTTGTTATCAGAGATAACCTCAATCTTAATCCAATTGCCACAGCCTGCCGCCTTAGCAATTCTAGCTATTCTGACTGCTTCCTCTGCTGTTCTAGCTCCTGAAGTATTAGCTAATAAAGTAAAATCTTCAGGAATATAATTAATCACATTCTCTTCTGGATTATCAAAATCTACTCTGCGTAAAGCCATTGTTACTACTTGAGAGTTAGATGCTTCTAAGGTCTCTCTAATAACCTCTTTACTAGGAAATTTACCTGTCCCTGTAAATAATCTACTCTCTAACTCCACTCCACCAATTACCAATTTATCTTCTACCATTTTACCCACCTCCTACAAATCTAAGAACCTCTAAGCTATCTTGATCCTTCAAAAGAATCTCTTCCCACTCTTCTTTATTCACAACTCTTTTATTGTACTCAATTACTAAGCGGTCCAATTCTAGACCTTTTGACTTTAGAAACTCTGTCAGTCTTATCTCTTGCTCTAAACTCTCTTCTTGACCATTTACCTTTATTCTCATTTTTCCCTCCTTCATAAAATAAAAATGCTCCCTACGCAGGGAGCATTTTTAAGTAAGAAGCCCAATCTATTATCAAGCTTATCTATCTAAAATCGCTTCCCTACGCTGGTATTAACCAGATCAGGTTGAAGAGTTGGAGATAATCGGATAAATCCCCTCTCAGCCTATAAAATTAGGCACCCCTAGCTTTATATTCTATTGTAACCTTATTATAAATTATATCTACTTTAAATCTTTATTTCAATACCTTAGCCTAAAATATTATAGATTATTTTTTCAATCTTTTATTTGCTTCTACTACCTGATTGATAGCCTCCAATTGTTCTTGGGAGACCTCTGAACCTTCTTTAATCTTAAAATATAAGTTGGTAATTGCATGAGTTACTTCAGTCATTAAATCCTTTATCTTTTCAGCTGAATTCAAGGTCTCTTCAGTCTGAGCAGATACCTCTTCACTGGAAGCAGAAATCTCTTCAACTACTGTGTTGAGCTGTTCACTAGAGATAACCTGGGTCTCAGAGGAGGACATTACTGCTTTCATCTTATCTTCAACTTGCTTTGATAAATTATTAATCTCATCAAAGATATCAATAATACTCTCTTGAGAGCTATCCTTAGACTTACTCATTACAGCAACAGCAGTCTCTACCACCCCTTCAATCTCTTTAGTAATCCCTTTAACCTCTTTAGTAGCCTCTATACTTTCAGTTGCCAACTCTTTAATCTCTTCTGCAACCACAGCAAATCCTCTACCATGCTCACCAGCCCTTGCAGCCTCAATAGCGGCATTTAATGCCAATAAATTGGTCTGATCTGTAATTTGCATAATCTTATCAGAGATCTTTCCTATCTTATCAGCACTCTTTCTTAGCTCTTGCATTGTATCAGCAGTTTCATGAATGATTTTAGTTCCTGACTCTATCTTCTGACTTGTATTCTCTATACTCTGATAAGTATCCTTACCAGCATTTGAGATCAGCTTAGCCTGTTGAGATAATTGCTTAACCCCTTCTTGAACCTCCTGTAAAGATACTGATACTTCATCTACAGCAGCAGCCACCTCTACATTTCCAGAAATTAAATCCTTAATCACTGAAAAGGCTTGGGTAATCTCCTTATCAACCTCATCAGCAATTCCTTCCATCTCTTGAGATGTCTCGGTCACAGTCTTTACTTTACTAACAGCCTCATTTGTTCTTTCCTTAATTATAGTAGTCAACTTAGCAACTCCATAAGAAATAATAACTCCTAATACAGTTCCAATTAAAAGACTCAATAATACTATTACAGTTACTCTTCCCTTAATGATGTCAGTATAGTTAATTACCTGCTTAATATCTTGATCTAATTGCTCCCAACTATCTTTATTTAAATCAAGGTTGGCTAAATTAATACTGAGGACAAGATCATCAAGCTTTTTCAATCTCATCTTCTTTCGAATACCATTTCCTTCAAATTCTAATAATTCTTGAACATCATCTTTAAACTCATTATTTAATTCACTAACTTCATTTATTTTACTGAGCATTTTCTCATCATTAATATGTTCTCTCAAGCTATCAAGATGGTTCTTTAAAGAGTCATCTTTATTTAAAATTTCAAAGGCCTCTCGACTCATTAAATCAGTATATATCCGATAAATATTAAGCTGATTTAAAAATGAATCCCTAGATATCGCTGAATTTAACTTAACAGTTGGTATTACTCTTTTATTTAATTCATTAATTCTCTCACTAATTTGATTGGTGTTCTGCCAAATTATTCCTCCAGTTAATAGACTTACCACTATCAATAGCAAAAATCCTACTTGTACCTGTCTAACAATCGTTGTACTAGATAGTACCTTGGTCAAAGTTTTTAATAATCCATTAATCACTTTATTATCTCTTATCTTCAACTTTTTTATAAATTTTTTAAATTTGTTCATAATTTGCCCCCTCCTCTATAGCAAGTCTGTAAATTTGTTGGTCTAGTCCAATAAGGGCTTAGTAAAACTTATTATTTCTTATAAGTCCTTGCTTTTTCTATGCTCAAGCCTTAAAGATTAATATTAAAGCTAACAAAGTTATCATAAATCGCCATAAATAAAAAATTGCCTTACATCTAAACAAGTAGATCTATTATTACAAAAAAGTATATCGCCTTAAATCTTAGAACTGTTATAAGCAGAATTAAATCTTACCACTTCTTAATCAATTATAAGACTATATACTAAATAAAATTTAACTCTTACTACTAATTTTAGAATTTAACTTCTACTTATATAATTCTATTATTAATCTATAAATCCTCTAAGATACAGATATTTATTGAGAATTATATAAAAACATATAATAATCTATTAAGTTAACACCTTATGCTGATAGAATAAATAAATATTAAAGATCAATCTCCTTAAATAGAGCTTTATTCAAAAGGTTTTCCTTATTATAATAATTAAAGAGAATAACTGTATAATCTTCTCTTATATCTTTAGTGAAGTCATTAATAATATCGAAAATATTATATTTAAAGGTCTCAACTTGAATCTGCCGTTGTATCTGTCTCGAACTTAAGTCAGTTAATTCAGGTAGATATTGTTTCACCATCTCTTCATCATTGATAAAGTCCTTAAATCTAGACTTATAATCCTCAACTTCATATTTATTTAAGAAATCTGCTAAATCTACTTTTCTCCTTCCTAACAATAGATCAAACTTTAATATTTCATTGAAGATCTCCTCTTTATCTTGACAGTATTCTTGATAAAATTCCTGTAAGTACTCATATAAACTCTCTAACTTATGGGAATATCGATAATACCCCTTCTGCTCCCAAAACTCAGCCAAAGACTCATACATATCAAAGGGACTCTCATAGAAGTTCTTCTCAATAAACTCGACACTATAATCAAAATGATGGGAATTGCCAAAGGTCTCTAAGACCTCTTCTATCATCTTTAATTTTAACATCTGACTATAACTTATCTTCTTATTTGCTAAAACTTCATAAGGTGGCATTGGAGTATAGATATATTCATACTCTTTTTCTCTTATACGCAAGCCAGAACCCTTGATTAACTTTAAAAACCCTAACTGCAGCCTTCCTGCTCTAAGCTGATAGACATCATTGAAGGATTTTCTAAAGCTCTGATAATCCTCTTGTGGTAGTCCAGCAATCAAATCCAAGTGTAAATGTATATTCTTAGGCTTAGATAACTTTCTAACCACTTCACTCAATCGTTCAAAGTTCATCTTCCGATCGATTAATTTTAAGGTCTCTGAATTGGTAGACTGTACCCCAATCTCAAACTGGAAATATCCTTGAGGTACTTTAGCTAAAAATTCAATTATCTCATCACTCAATAAATCGGCTGTTATCTCAAAATGAAAGTTCATCTCATGGTCACTTGGCTTATTCTCTAATAAAAACTTAAATATCTCTAAAGCCCTCCTTGGATTACAGTTAAAGGTTCTATCTACAAACTTAACCTGTCTGACCTTAGCCTTAATAAATTTTAATAGCTCCTCTTTTACCCTCTCTAAAGAGAAATATCTCACTGAAGATAAGGTAGATGACAAGCAATATTGGCAGTTAAAAGGGCAACCCCGATTAGATTCAAAGTAAATTATCTTATTCTCTAAGCCCTCCATACTCTGATAAGGAGATGGTATCTCATCTAAATTATCGATAACTGGTCGAGGAGGGTTTTTGATAATCTTATCATCCTCCCGATAGACCAAACCCTTTACTATAGATAAATCTCCAGTTGTAGTTAACTTGTTCAAAAACTCCTTAAAGGTAATCTCACCTTCACCACAAATAATATAATCCACACTAGGATTCTCTTCCATTGTTTTGATTGGGTCAAAGGATACCTCTGGTCCTCCTAATAAAACCTTTACATCTGGTTGTACCTTCTTTAAAAGACTGATAATCTCTAAAGTCTGCTCTATATTCCAGATATAACAGGAAAAGGCGATAATATCAGCCTGCTGACGATAAAGCTCAGCTACAACATCATCACTATGCTGATTGATTGTATACTCCTCCAAATTAATATCAAACTCATCTTCACAGTAGCTCTTGATATACCGTAAAGCTAAGGATGAATGTATGTATTTAGAATTTAATGTAGTTAATAAGGTTTTCATGTTGATAACTCCTTTATTATAAATAATTTAATTAATAATTTTATATTGATACAATTTAGAAATATTGCTTCACTTTAAAAATTTAGACTTAAGAACTTTTTTAAGAAACATAAGCGGTATTTAAGTTATAGTCTAATGCTATTCTAAAATCAAAAATTCCAAATAAATTTAATATCTCTTATATAAGTATAGCGTGTTTCGTTGGGAAAGTAAGCGGTCTATTAAAAAGGAAATAGTTCATCATAGAACTACTTTAATTAATTTAATTACTCAAGTTTTAGTTATAGGTGTTAGCGTTTTCCCTGTTTTTAAATGATTTTTTGCCTACTTTTTTATCTATGGACGCCCCGTAGGAAGTAGTCTTGGGCTGAAAAAGGTAGGTCGCCTTTTAGGCGAAACCTAAGATAATAAATTACTTTAAACTTTAGATTATAAGAATTAAAGGGATTTGTCAATTAATTCTTCAATTAGAACTGAAAAAGGAAAAATCCCTACTCCTGGGAGTAGGGACTAGAGCTAAATAGATCATTTCTGAGGTTTACTTGGAACAGAAATACTTGATAATGCATTACCTGCTTCCATATCACTCTTATCTTGGACAGCTAAATCTCCTAAGGCAACAATACCAACTAAATTTCCATTCTCCACAATTGGTAATCGTCTGATTTGGTTCTCTGCCATCAACTGAGCAGCCTCTTCTACGCTCATTTCAGGATTACCATAGACCAAGTTTCCAGACATACAATTCTGTACTTGATCATTAGCATTTCCATTTGCAGCAGTATTACGTATAGCAATGTCACGGTCTGTGATAATACCAACAGGTTGAGCTCCATTAGTAACTGGAACAGCACCTACATTAAGATTTTTCATAATCTGTGCTGCTTCATTGACAGTAGAGTTAGGAGCAACAGTGGACACGTTACTGGTCATAATATCTCTAATTTGCATGTTGATTATCCTCCTCCTTTTCAAGATTAGGATGTGTAATTAGAGTTTTTTAATTCTAAATAAGCTAATCATTTTTAATCAAATATGATAAATTTTAACAATATGCTATTCATTAGGATATCTAGTCTTCAAATAATAAAATAAACTATTCTCCAATCACCAAGTAACTACTAATTAGAATAAGTACTCCTCCAATAAAAGTTGAGATAGTAGGTATCTCCCCTAAAAAGACCCTTGCAAATAAGATTGCACTTAAAGGATCAAGATAACTTAATATTCCTACATCGCGTTGAACCTTGCTCAACCTCAATCCCTTTAGATATAAGATTAAAGCTAGTGCTGTATGGATAATTCCGATAATAGCTAATAAGAAAAGTGAAGAGAGCTTTGGTAACTCTCCCTGCCAAGCAAAGGGAAATAATATAAGCATAGAGATACCTGTCTGCACTAAAGTTAAGTGTCGAACAGAGATTCCATCGATCTTCTTAGAAAGAAGGGTGAATAAAGCATAACAAAAAGCAGCTATTAAACCATAACCTATTCCTGTTATACCTTCTAAAGTTATATTCTTGTTAGGGATCAAAATCATAATAAATATACCTAAGAACCCTAAAGCTAAGGATATCACTCCTCTCCCAGTTAACCTCTCTTTTAAAAATAAAATTGATAGTAACACAAGCAAGGCTGGAGAAGTATAATAACTTAAAGTAGCACTAGCGACACTTGTATTCTTAATTGCTTGAAAGAAGAATACCCAGTTTAAAGAGAGTACTATTCCAGAAACTATCAGTAAATATTTATTATTTTTCTCTAAAGATATTTGCATATCATTTTTGTAAACTGACATAAGTAATAAAAATAAAAAAGCAAAAAATACTCTATAGAAGACAATTAGCTCTGACGGATAAGGAAGCCAACGGACAAATAGCCCAATACTACCCCAAATTAGCATAGCAACTATAATAAATAAGTAGCCCAATTTATCTTTACTTAACAAAGCATAATCCTCCCTTTCTAAACTACAATAGATATACTATCAACGGAATTGTTAACACTGATAATAATGTACTTAAAAATACCCCTTCAGAAGCTAAAGCCGCATCGCCACCAAACTCTTGGGCAAAGATAGCTGTATTAGCAGCAGCAGGCATTCCTGTTAAGATTACCGATACACCTAAAACTAATGGATTTAATTCTATTGGTAAGGCTTTTAAGATAAGCAGTACACCAATAGGTAGGATAAGTAATCTAATGGCACTAACAGCCCATAGTTTCCAATTATAAAAGATCTCTGTCAACTTAACCTGTGCCAATATAGAACCTACTACCAACATAGATAAAGGGGTAGTTGAATGACCTAATATCTCCAAAGTCTCTGCAATGGCTATAGGTAACTTAATGGAGAATACAAATAAAAGAAAGCCAATTCCTACCGATATAATCCCAGGATTAAGTAGCTCACTAAAATTAATCCCTTTATCTTCCTGATGGCTACGGCTCATAATCATTACTCCCAAAGTCCAAATTATCACATTAAAGAGTAGATTATAAATCGCTGCTAAAAACAATCCTTCAGAACCAAAGATAACAGCAACTACAGGATAACCCATAAATCCTGCATTAGAGAAGATTAAGATAAATTGAAAGATATCACGCTCTTTATCTGTAGTCGGCAATAGCCTGATTACTAAATAAGAGAATAAAATCATAATTATGTAGATACCCAAAGTTATCAAAAATATATTTTTTAAGTTACTTAAGCGCTCTAAAGTGAAGTCATAATTCATAGAATCAATAATTAAAGCTGGTAAAGTCAGATAGATAATAACATTGGTTAAGTTCTTACTAAGATGCTCATCAACAACCTTTAATCTTTTAATAATAAATCCTGATAAAAGAAGAAAAAATAAGATTAATGTCTGATTAAATACAGTAGAAAAATTCATTTTTATCACCCTTTCTAAACTTTAATTGATATAATAGTCTCATAATAAAATCAGCAACTACATATATTATATTGTTTTTCTAAAAAACTGTAATATAATTAAATTATAAGTCTCCTGTCAAAAGCAATCTAATATAAAGGAGGAGTTAACTATGACTTGTTATTATAGACTCAAGGATTTAAGTGAAGACTTTGAGTTAAATCCAAAATTCTTACAAGACTATCTCAAAGGATTGACCATCAATAATAACTCAAAATCTGTAAATGAAAATAATAGTAACTACTATTTAAATAGTGATAATCTGATTAAGCTACTGGATTTGGTTAAAGCAGATTATCTTTCCTTTGATATACCACTACTAAACTTTATTATCTGCCATAGATTCAAAGATTTAATTAAAGATAATAATATAATCCTACAATTTACTAATCGTAGTAAGCTAATACAACAAAGGGACTTAAGTAAATTTGAAAAGCTGCCAGAATCTCTAAAAGAGGATTATTATCACTTTGCTGATAAAGTCTTGGCTTGGATTAAAACCAAATTATTCTCTGACAATTTGACCAAAATTATTATAGACAGAATAACTAACTGTAATAAGCAGAATAATGCAGATATAAGAATTACCTTTTATGAAGGTAGTCAAGTTGATGATCTATATCTAATTGTCCAAAAGGAAATAGATAATCTCAAAGAGTTAAAGCTCAATCAATCTAACAAGGAAATCAAGAATAATAATCACCTACTTGCCCAGCTTAAAAACATACTGAATAATTCAGAAGATATTCTATTAGATATGAGCAAATTATTAGAAAAAATTAATGATGAACAGCATATCCGCCAGATATTTAAACTAATTATCGGTGTTGAATCCTCTTATAGAGTAGTCACTTCACCAGATCTGATGATAATTGGCTTTAATAAATTAAACCTACCAAGCAAATTGGAAGTCAACTATAATAATAACCTCGAACTAAACTTTAATAATGGTTGTAGCTTTATCTGCCAAATAGAAGAGAATAATGATTCTAAAAAACTAGTCATAAATCTAGCTGATTTGCCCAAAGACTTAGAATTAATCTCATTATAAATTATAAGATTAAACCTAAGTTTAAGTTTAAGAATTATACTTGAACTTAAACTTAGCCTAAACCGCTTCCTGCTCCAGTAATGACTATGACCTTCTCTTCTAACATCCCTACACTCCTTTTGTATTATTTTAAACTATAATCTTCAAGCTGTCCATTGCTATTAATTCTGCCCTATAATTATAATTATTATATTTTAATAGATAAGAGGACTATAGGGATATTACACTACTTTTACTTTAAAAAGTGAGCAAACTTTTTTATTAATCCCAAAATATCTACATAAGTCAAAGCCCCCCTTGCTAAACAAGAGGGGCTTTAATCTATTAATACTTAATCTTAGAGTCAAAATCAGTCTTACTTAAACATATCAAAGTACTCTTCTACTGTAGGGAATTTACCTAAAATAGCTGCTATAGCTGCTACATGGGCACTACCTAAGTAAGTTTGAGAGTCAGCTGGTCCAATTCTAGATTGATAATTTCTAGTTGTAGTAGTTAATGCTGTAGAACCAGCACCAATTCTACGCTTATTACCCATACATAATCCACAGCCAGGCATAGTAATAGTAGCTCCAGCTGCTGTTAATTTAGCAAGACTACCATCACTAGCTAGTTCATTATAGATATCTCTAGAAGCAGGACAGACTACAAAGTTAACTTCATGAGGGATCTTATGCCCTTCTACTATTCTAGCCGCTGCTCTAATGCTCTCTAAATCCCCACCGACACAGCTACCGATAAATACTTCGTCTAATTCTACTCCTGCTATCTCTGATAAAGGTGCTACATTATCAGGATGATGTGGTTTAGCTACTAATGGCTCAGTAACCTCTCCTAAAGGAATTTCGATAGTAGCTGCATAATCAGCATCGTCATCACCTTTAAGTAGAACTGGATTAGCTAGATACTCTTCCATAGCTTTGATTGTATCCTTTACTGATGGTGACTTTTGAGCATCAGGTCTAGATTTCAAGTACTCTAAATTACTCTTAATTGCTTCAGTTGTCACTTCATCAGCTGGAACAGTACCAGCAGAAGCACTTCTCTCTGCTACTGCATTTGTCAAGATATATCTCTCATCAGCATCTAAGAACTCTACACCCTCCATCTCGATAATTCTACCAGTATAAATATCTTTACCAACAGTCTTATCAGCATAAACTACCAATGTAGAGACTAAATCTCTAGCAGTAATTCCTTCTTTAGGCTGCCCCTTGAAGATAACTCTAACAGACTCGTCCATAGTCATAGTCTGCTTACCATACTTCATTGCTCCAGCAATAATATCAGAAGCAGCTGGGAAAGATACTCCAGTTGGGGTTCTAGTATGAGAATCTCCTCCTACAATTACATCTGTCGGTAATACAAACCGGTTACCAATAGTATGAATGATACCTTCTCCAGTCTCTAGACAGACTCCACCACGCTTTGTCACAAATTCATCAATGAACTTATGTCTGTTTCTATCTTCACTAGATGGACATTCTCCAGTATGGCATAAACTCTGTACTACAAATTCAGCTCCAAAGTCTCCACCTGCCATCAATTGATACTCCTCTAAGGTCATTGGACCAGTAGTATCTTGGGAGAATACACCTCTGATTTTTACTTCAGCAGTCTCTCCTGCTAAGATGGTATCCTTTCCATCTAATCTATTCATCGCTACAATCTTTTGAGCAAGAGTCTGTGGTACTCTCTCTTCCTCTTTTTCTACTGGTGCAGGAACTTTACTCTGGTCAAAATCAATATCATGATCTAAACAATATTGAACGGCCCACTTCTGTAACTCATTACCTGCATCAAAGTAAGTCATTCCTCCAGCAGCTATCTTATCTAATTGGAAAGGAATCGGTAACTTAACATCTATCTCATCTTCTCCATTAATTATCAATTTTTTATTCTCTATATCTACTTCTAAGTTATCTCCTTCATTAATACTATCTGTATCACAGATAACTGGTAAGATAGCAGATGCCATTAAAGAGATTTTAAAGATTGGAGCCATACTCTTAGCAACAACTACTCCTCCAGCCTTCTTCTCTGGTTCACCATCAACTGGCTTACCTAAGACCTGTAACATAGTATAAGTAGCAGATTTTCTAGAAGAACCTTCCCCTAGTGCCGAACCTGCTACAAAGAAGATATTCTCATTCTTCTCTTTTAATGCTTTCAACCTGTCCATAAAGTCTGCTTCATCTTCTCTACCATCCATAATAAACTGTGCATGTAGTGGATGGTCAGTTCTACTATCAGCATTCTTAGATGGACTTAAATGTCCTGTAGTAATATTGTTTCCTACCTTAATCGATAGCCCTTGATATTTGTCAGCTAGCTTCCAGCCTTGAGCAAACTTTCTTTCTGCCCAACTCTTAATTACATCTTTAACTGTACTATTATCCTCAGCTAAAGCTACTAATCTATTAAACTCAGAAGGGTTAACCAATACTGTATCTTTAAGTATATCTAGTATCTCTTCAGTATAGTAACCTTCTTCTAATAAAGTAACTAGCTCTACAGCAGCAGCTCCCCCTTGCATCTTATCTAATAATTCTAAAGCATCATTTTTAGATAAGTAATCACTGCTTAATTGACCTCTAACAAACTTAGCTAATCCCTCAGCCTTTGCATAAGAAGATGGGAATGTTCCCCTTCTTACCTCTTGAGAGATCAATCTCAAAAGTAACTTATCTAAACTCTCTTCTTCAAATATAACAAAATTCTCTTCCGCTAAATTATCTAAAGTTAGACCTTCAATAACAGCCTCAACCTCTTCTTTACTTAAAGGTCTTGGATCTAAACTATAAGTTTTCTTCCGCTCTATAGCTTTTTCTTTATAAGCCTCTAACACTGCTAATAACTTCTCCATGCTCTCCTCCTATGATAAATATTTTTAATTAATTATACAATAAAATTTATAAATTTACAAATTGGCTGATTTACTTTATTTAGGATTAAATCCATATATCAATAATAAAAGCTCCCAGTTGGGAGCTTTTATTATTGATGGTTTTCTGCTATTTCTTCTATCTTAATCTGATCTTCAGTACTTAAAATCTTATCAAGGTCTAAAATAATAATTAACCTTTCTTTTAACTTAGCAATTCCTTCTAAGTATTCAGTCTTAATTCCTGCTATTCCTTTCTTAGGAGCAGCAATCTGCTCTTCTTCAATTCGAATTACCTCAGAAGCATCATCTACAACAAAGCCAACGTCTATATCATTAATCTTAACAACTAAAATCCTATCCTCCCCTTGATCATTAAGGGGAAAGTCCAATCTTTTTCTTAAATCGATAATAGTGATAATATCTCCTCTAAGATTGGTAATTCCTTCAATAAAACCTGCTGCTTGGGGCAATTTAGTGACTGGCTGTGGTTTAAGAATCTCCTGCACCTTATTAATCTCTACTCCAAACTCTTCAGAAGCTAACTTAAAGACAATAAATTGATTCATAGTTCCCATATTTAACTCCTCCTATAATTATTTATATAATACCATTGTACTGATCTTAGGTACCATTACTCTCTGATTATCAATGACCTCTAATACTTCAGTCCCAGCTCTCTCCTCTTTAACGACTACATTCCATTTATCATCTTCAGGCAGTATTACCTCTTTACTTTCATGATTTGGATTAAAGATAACAACTATCTGCTTCCAGCTATCATTATTAGCATTATCCTTTAATTGATAGATAATTATGCCATCAGCAGCCTCTAAAAATTCTAACTTCTCCCTAATTTCTTCAGAATCTCTCATCCTAAAAGCAGGATGCTCCCTTCTTAATTCAATTAAACCTTTATTGTAAGCAAAGGATTCAAAGTTCTTAGTCTTCCTTTCCCACTCAATCTGATTAATATCATCAGGTGAATTATAACTATTAGCAACTCCATACTTTGTTCTTAAAAGCTCAACCCCCCCATGTAAGAAGGGAATACCTTGAGAGGTCAAGACTATAGCATTACATAAATTATTCATCCTAACCTTATTTGCTCGGCTATCTACAGGATTACTCTTCTCAATCTTATCCCATAATGATAAGTCATCATGTGCTGAAACATAATTAACAACTTCATTGGGATTAGCAGCAAAAGAGTTTATAGCTGCCACAATACCCTCTTTTACATGGTTTATATTGCTAATCTTTCCAGTCGCATAGCCTCTATCCTCTCCTCTAGTACTTCCTTTTACTGCATCTCTTAAATTATCATTAAAAACTCCAATACCCAAATTTCTCTGTTCCCCTTTGCGCATTTGAAGCTCCCCAGGTAATGGAGAATAGTCAGCCATCCAAGGCTCTCCATAAATTAGAATATTAGAATCAATTTCCCTAAGAGTCTTCTCAATTAATTTCATCGTCTCTTTATCATGTAAAGCCATCAAATCGAATCTAAATCCATCAATATGATACTCTTCAGCCCAATACTTAACAGACTCTACGATAAATTTACGTACCATAGGAATCTCTGAGGCAACTTCATTACCACAACCTGAACCATTAGAGAATTCTCCATTATCCTTAAAACGATAATAATACTCAGGAGCCAACTTACCAAAACTTGAAGTCAAGGTAGCATAAGTATGGTTATAGACAACATCCATTACAACTCTAATTCCATTCTTATGTAAAGATAAGACCATCTCTTTCAACTCTTTGATTCTAGCTAAAGGATCTGTTGAATCCGTCGAATATGAACCCTCTGGTACATTATAATTCATTGGATCATAGCCCCAATTATACTCTTCATCTTTACTCTCATCTACACTTCCATAATCAAATATGGGTAATAAGTGAATATGAGTAATTCCTAACTCCTTTAAATGATCAATTCCAGTTTTAATATCTGTACCTGCTAATGTAGCTCCTTCTTCAGTAAATGCTAAATACTTTCCTTTATATTTCATTCCAGAATTTTCAGAGATAGAGAAATCTCTTACATGCATTTCATAAAGAACTGCATCCTCAATTTCTTCAAAAATCGGTCTTTTATCTCCTGCCCACCCACTTGGGTCTGTCTCTTTTAAATCAACTACTGCTCCTTTAACTCCATTTTGAGAAACAGCTCTAGCATAAGGATCTACAGCATAATTAACCTCTTCATCACACTCAACTTTATATTGGTAAAATTTATTCTTATGATTCCCAGAAACATTTACTGTCCAAACGCCATTCTCCTTCTTTTCCATCTCATATACTTTGTCAGCCTCTTCTTCATCAAAGTTCTCACCATATAATACCAAACTTACTTTATCAGAGTTGGGTGACCAGACAGCAAACATTGTTTTCTCAGGTGTATATTGACAACCTAGCTGTTCATCGCTATATTCCAAATAGACTCTTTCAGATTCAGAAAATCTATCCAAGTAGTTATTCACTTTACCACCTCTATTTTAAATAATTATATAAATCTAATAAATTATTAAGAATAAGCGACTATTACTTATACTTAAGATTAGACATTATTACAAAAAACTCCTTTATAATTCACTTAAAACTTAGGTTACAGGATACAATAAAAATTCTAATAAATAGATTATCTACCTGTTAAGATCGATAAAATCTAAATATCAATTTTTGAGTAAAAAATAATACATTATACCTTAGTATTACCAGAATATAATATTATATCTAGAATATATTGAAAGTTAGCAACTAATATTCTAAATAGAAAGTGAAATCAAATAAAATAGATATCTTAGTAGTTAAAATTAATTTATACTATAAGAATATTTTTATGTATAACCTATTAATATATGCTTAAAACATAATTATTAAATATATCAAAAGCTAAATAAAGATATAATTCTATAATCATCCAATTTTTAAATAAAGTCTAACTATGCCATTATAGAATGATAATGTGACACTTTATGTTTTGGTGGTTGGATAGTTAGGGGTGGTTTACACGAAGAGTCATCTTTTTAGACTCGTAGGAGGTAGTTAGGTTTAACCTAATCATCCAACCACCTATCTATCGAACACCTAAAAATGTTTTAATATCCCCATTGCCTTCACTTTAGGATTAGACACCTATAATAAATAGGAGTCAGCTTGTATACAAGCTGACTCCTGATCTAAAATAAACTCAAACTATAAATGGAAAATTTAAAGATAAAAGAATTGAACTGATTAAACGCCTAGATTTTAATCCACCTTTTTGTTTCAAATCCCCACTACAATTTGAACAATGTTCAACAATAGTATAGTTCACACTACCACAATCTTGACACTTTACTTTACTTCTCATGATTTTCGACCTCCTTATTCTCTTATAGTCTTATAGTAGAAAATCACTTATAAAATTATATGCTTTCTATATCTTTATTATAACATAATAGATACAATTTTACAAAATGCTTAATTCTAAAAATCTAAAATTATTTTTGCAACGCGCCCTGAAGGTGCTCTTCCTGAAGAAGTAGTCCTGGGCTGAATCTCGCGAATAGACGCGAATTTAAACCAAAAGATTTTAAATCTTTAATTTAGTCTTTTAATATCTAATTCACCCCAAGAGTACTTCTTCGGATAAATCTCTACGGGTTTGAGTAGCTAACCCTTCGCGGGATTTTAATTTTTATGGTCCTTCTCAGGGCGTTGCTGAATTAATTTGTTTTTCGTGTCATATATAGAAGAATATAGTTTTCAATATTTTTCCATATGAGCACCAGAAAAACACCTATCCTGAATAAATTCAAAATAGGCATCCTTCTAAGCTTAAATTTATTATAATAGTCTAATGATATTAAACATTATTAGTTGTTTTCTGGAGCGTAAACTAATCTGTAGTAATCGTTTAACATTCTATCTGCAGAGAATTTAACATAAGTATCTTTATGACTTTCTTTCATCATTCCTACCCACTTCTCTTTGTCAGCGTAAGTAGGTAATACTTGATTTAATAATATATCATAAAGATTGTTTACATCATATTCGTCTAATTGAGCAATCTTTTCGTCATAAGAACCTTCGAAGTCCTCAGCAGTTTTAGCTTCTACACCGTCTGGAGAGATAGCCCAACCATTTACACCATGGTTACAAGCTTCTGGCCACCATCCATCAAGGATACTTAAGTTTAATACTCCATTCATAGCAGCTTTCATACCAGAAGTACCACTTGCTTCTTTAGGTCTACGTGGGTTGTTTAACCAGATGTCACAACCTCTAGTTAATGCAGCACCAATAACCATATCATAGTCTTCTAAGAATACTACGCTATTAGAATACTTGTCTGCCATTTCAATAAGTCTAGCAACAATCTCTCTACCTTTATTATCTAATGGATGTGCTTTACCAGCAAATACGATTTGAACTTCACCAGACTTTAAGTACTCTTCAATAACTTCTGGCTTACTGAAGATAAAGTCACTTCTCTTATAAGGAGCAGCACGACGAGCAAATCCAATTAATAATTTATTTGGATCTAACTTAACTCCATTTCTCTCTTCAATTAAGTCTAATAAGTCTTGTTTAGCTGCTTGGTGAGCATCCCAAATCTTATTAGTATCTCCACCTTCAAATGCACTAACTACTCTCTCATCTGTCCAAGTACCTCTATGAACACCATTAGTGATACCTACGATTGGAGCAGCACCATCTACATGGCTCCACATCTCGTTAGCAGTTTGCTCATGTAAGCTAGCAACAGAGTTAGCATTTCTAGATAATCTTAGTCCTGCTGCAGTCATACTGAATGGAGCATCACCAATAGCTACCATCTGTTCTGTATTTAAGTGTAAATAAGCACCCATATACTTTAATAATTTATGTGGATGAACTTCGTTTCCAGCTGCAACTGGAGTATGTGTAGTAAATACTACATTCTTTCTAACCTCTCTTAATGCATCATCAAACCACATACCTTCATCTTCCATCTTCTCTCTTAATAACTCAATTCCTGCAAATACAGGATGGCTATCATTGAAATGGTAAACATCAGGCTCAATACCTAAAGCTCTAAGAGCTCTTACTCCACCAATACTTAATACCATCTCTTGAGCAATTCTGTGCTCATTAAATCCACCATAAAGTCTATCTGTAATCCACTCATCACCAGCATAGTTTTCTGGTAAGTCAGTATCTAATAAATACAAATCAGCATTGTTAAAGCAATCTACTTTCCATACCTTACACCAAACATCTCTTTCTCTAATTTCTACTTTTACCTTTACACCAGTATCTTGTAAGAAATCATACTTTTCTGTCTCAACTGGATAAGCTTTGTAAGGTCTTCCTTCTTTAATAATCTGTTCATTATAACCTTGTTTCCATAACATACCAATTCCTATTAGGTCACGATTTTGATCATAAGCAGCTTTCATGTGATCCCCTGCTAAGATTCCTAATCCTCCAGAATAAATTTTAAAGTCACTAGTAATACCATACTCCATACAAAAATATGCTACTTTTGGTTCTTGATTAGCCATAATTCTCCCCCTCTTATAAAGTTATCTTTTTAATATATAATATGCTTCTTAAAAAAGAAGCGGTGTTTACATTATTTCCAAAAAGACAGTTCTGTAAACACTATAATACTCATTGACTGTAATTAGAGCAACTTCTTTACTGAAAAAATTACCTAAATATTCCAATTATTCTGAAAAATAGAATATTATAAAATCACAATTCTTTAGCCATTAATTAGAATATGATTATGAAGCCATTACAATACAAAAAGACCCCCAATTAACATAAATAACATGTTAACCGGGGATCTCACAAAGTGTAACCTTGCCCTCAAATTTTTAATAAATCTATAATAATGGACGCAATTAATTTTTAATTTATAAGACTTCATAATTTCTAATTTTTATGTAAGAGTAACAAATGCCTCTCTTAACAATTTTTATTATATCATATTCTTGAAAAATGTCAAATAAAAAATTAATCTGTTCTAAAAATAGTAATAAATCTCTAATCTTTTTATCATTAGTATTCAGTAAATAACCAAAGCTATAATAACTTCAATTGCTCAACTCCATCTTCTGTTATATTCGACAAAGTTATACCAATCAGCCTTATCTTCTTATCTAAAACAACCTCTTCAAGCAATATTTCTGCCAATCGATAAATGTCTTCCTGTTTAGAAATGTTCCCTTCAATAGTTCTGCTTTTTGATAACTCTTCAAAATTTTCATATTTTACTTTTAAAGTAATCGTCTTACCCTTAACATTTTTATTACTTGCTCTGTTAGCTACCTCTTTGCTCAAATCCTTTAGATAACCTCTTAGCACCCCTTTATCTCTTGTATCATACCTAAAAGTAGTCTCTTTGCCTAAAGATTTTGGTAAACCAGGTGGAGTAACCTTTCTATAATCCTCACCTTGAGCTAGTTTATATAACTGATAACCTCTCTTCCCAAATTCTCTTATCAGTAAACTTCTATCTCCTTTAGCTATATCAGAAATCTTATAAAAGCCAAGCTCCTTTAATCTTTGAGCAGTTTTAGGACCAACCCCCCATAAATTATTTACATCTAAAGGAAAGATGACCTCTTTAGCCTCAAAAGGGGAAATTATCTTAAAGCCACTTGGTTTGTTAAAGTCAGAAGCTAATTTTGCTAAATATTTATTATAACTAACTCCAATAGAAGCTGTTAACTTAAGCTCCTTCTTTATCTTTCTTTTGATCTCTTTGGCAATTCTAATACTATTTTTATGATTTCCCTTTACATCAAGATAAGCCTCATCTAAAGCCAGAGGCTCTACCAACTCTGTATATCTATAAAAAATCTCTCTAATTTGACCAGAAACCTCTCTATATTTCAAATGATCACCCTGTAAGTAAATACCCTGAGGGCATAACTGTCGTGCCTTGACAATAGGCATTGCTGAATACACACCATACTCTCTTGCTTCATAAGATGCTGTACTGACAACACCCCGCTTGCCTCTTCCTCCTATAATCACAGGTTTACCTTTTAACTTAGGGTTATCCCTCTGCTCAATGGAAGCATAGAAGGCATCCATATCTACATGTATAATATTAAGCTCCATAGCTAACACTCCAGATATTCAGTGTACAGTTGATAGTTTACAGCTAGTTTCTTTTATTGATAATAAAACTCAGTAGATAATAGCTATAAGGTTACTGGGTGGATAGGTTAACCCCTAAATATCTACCCACCTCTATACCTAACTACCTAATAAAAAATTGTACCATTATCTATAAAGTCATATTAATTATTAATTATAAATTATCTTTTATCTTCTCTCTTACAATCAAGGTCAAATCATCTTTCTCTTCCTTACTTAGCTTATCGACATATATAGTCTCTCCAATTATCAGCTCTACCCGATCACCTTTTATCAATCCACCATTTGCTTCCCTTAATTTATAAGACCCTTTAATTGTAATCGGCACTACGGGAATATTCTCCCTTAAAGCTATCTTTAGACTTCCCCTTTTAAAATCCCCCAATTTATTGGAGCAACTCCTTGTTCCTTCTGGAAAGATAACTAAAGACTGCCCTGCTTCAAATACTCTCCCTGCATCTTTAAAGGCCCTTAAAGTCTGACGAAAATCATTCCTCTTAATAAAAATACACTCCATATTCTTCATCCAACTACTGATAAAAGGCATATATCTAAGCTCCCACTTGGCGATAAAAGCTATCGGCTTATTAATATAACCTAATAATAAAGGTATATCAAAGGAACCTTGGTGGTTAGCTACAAACAATACTGGCTCATCAGGTAACCTCTCTTTCCCTTTGACTATTACCTCGCTGCCTGTAAAATCCACTAGGCTCTTAGCCCAAGCCTTCGCTACTTTATTAGTATAATTTCTTACTAACTCATTTCTTCCCTTCAACTCCAGTAACTTCATCTTTAATAGTGAACCTAATAATGCAATTTGATATAACCAAAAGTAGGCAAACCAGCTAACTGTTTTAATCATAGCGTCTCTCCCTTTCATTAGATATATAATCATAACTATATAAATAATTATAAATTAGATTCTACCTTAAATCAAAAATAAGTTGCCTCAATTGAGGCAACTTAAAGATACTAACTATACTTTTCTTCCAAATATTCGATAATTTTTGCTGAATCATTTACTACAGTTCCATCACTATCTTCTATTACTGGCACCTTAATTTGACCTGATAACTCTTTGATTTTAGTTCTTTTTTCCCTATCTTTAGGAACTTCAATCTTTTCATATTCTAATCCCATCTCATCTAACTTATTGCGTACCTTTGCACAGAAAGGGCAAGTTTCAAATTGATATAACTTAATCATCCAATCTACCTCCTTATCAGATAATTAGTAACTATTACTATTATTCTCAATAACAATAATAACTCCTGCTAAAAATTTAAATTAATACTTAATTTATTATACTTTAATACCGCTAAGGTTATTCTACTAAAAAAATCAGCTGACTATCCTGTAAAGAAGTCAAATAGATTGCCTAGCATACTTGCATCAGCTTTAAATAATTCTGTATACTTACATCTAGCACAGGTCACCGTTGTGAATTTCTTGTTCTGTACATCAAACATCTTAGATAATCCTCCACCAGTAGCTGCAAACTGGTCAGTTTCATAGCTTCCATTACCACATTTAGGACATTCATAATTATCTATTCTTGACAATATAATCCCTCCTCTTATCTATATTATACTCCTTATCTTGATTATTTAATAGATTTAATAGTTATACTCTAGAGAGATATTAAAACACTTTTTTATTAGCTACTCCTTCAGGGCTAAAAACCAGCCCTTTGTGATAAATCCGCTGCTGGCTTCTAGCCTTTAGCTTTTAAGGTCTTAGCTAATGACCAGTAGCTATAAGCTAGTAACAAAACTGTCGCAATATACCCATATAATCTAATTAAAAACTCAACTACAAAGAAAAAAGGTGCCAACAGGCACCTTTTCTCTATATAAATAAACTCATATTTGATTCTTCAGCATCACTTAAGAAGCTGGCTACTCCTCCAATCTCTACACCATCAATCAACTCTTCCTTCTTGATTCCCATTACATCCATAGACATTTGGCAAGCTACCAATCTAACACCATTTAACTTTGCTTGCCCGATTAATGCCTCTAAGGAATCAACCCCTTTATCCTTCATTACCTTTCTAATCATCTTAGGTCCCATCCCAAACATATTCATGTTGGATAATGGTAGCTTCTCACTTCCTTGGGGCATCATCTTGCCAAACATCTTATCCATCATAGATTTCTCAACTTTGATATTCTCCTTCTTCCTTAAAATATTTAATCCCCAGAAAGTAAAGAATAATGTAACTTCACTGCCCATCGCTGCTGCACCATTAGCAATGATAAAGGAAGCAATTGCTCTATCTAGCTCTCCACTGAAGACAACCATAGTCTTCTTATTCTTAGTATTCTCAGTAGCAATTACTGTTCTACCTTGCCCTTTTTGAATAGTAGCACTAAAATTATGACCACCTTGACCAGTGTCTAATAATTTATTTCCTGTACTCTTACACCATGCTCCAATGTCTGCTGTAAATCCTGGATCTGTAGCAATAACTTCCAATATATCACCTTCATCTAATTCTTTCATCTTATTTGCTACCTGCATAATTGGACCAGGACATTGTAGTCCACAAGCATCAAGTTTGATCCTCTTGCCACCTTGCTTATCTGCTAGCTGCTTTCCCACTAGCTGACCTTCTTCAGGATTAGAAGCTGTGTTTAACTTATCACAATCAGGAGTATTGCAGTCATTTAATACTTTTTTTTTATCATTCATTATCTCTTTATATAACTTATATCCCCCAGATAAATTCTTAACTTTTTTAAATCCATGCTGCATTAAGATTCGAGCTCCAATATAGCCTCGCAATCCTACTGCACAATAAACTACAATCTCTTTACCTTTATCTAATTCATCTAGTCTATTTCTTAAACTGTTAAGGGGAATATTGATTGAATCATCAATCTTTCCTAATTGAACCTCTACTTCTTCTCTTACATCTAATACAATAGTATCTTTACTTAAATCTTCAAGCTCATGCCAATGAATTATATCAACCATCCCATTTAAGATATTTCCTGCAACAAAACCAGCCATATTTACTGGGTCTTTAGCAGAACCAAAAGGTGGAGCATAGGCTAGCTCCAGTTCTTGCAAATCAAAGACAGTCTTTTCAAATCTAATTGTAGTAGCTAAGATATCTATTCTTTTATCTACTCCCTCATAACCAACTATTTGGGCACCTAATAACTTACCTTCGTCAGGAGTAAAGATAATCTTAATAGTCATTGGGATAGCACCTGGATAATATCCTGCATGGTTCTTAGAATTTGTATAAGAAACCTGGTAATCAATCCCAGCTTTTTTCAACTGCTTTTCATTATTTCCAGTTGCAGCTACAGTTAAATCAAAGACCTTAGCAATAGCTGTACCTTGAGTCCCAATAAATTTTTCCTTCTTCCCAGATAAGTTATTAGCTACAATTCTTCCCTGCTTATTAGCAGGGCCAGCTAAAGGAATATGGGCAGGCTCCTTAGTTACAAAGTCAACTACTTCAATAGCATCTCCAATAGCATAGATGCTCTCATCAGAGGTCTGTAAATATTCATTGACCTTAATAGCACCAGTCTCTCCAAGCTCTAATCCTGCGTCTTTAGCCAATTTAGTACTTGGTTTAACCCCTATAGACATCACTACTAAATCAGCTTCAATCTCAACTCCACTCTCTAGCTCTACAATAGTCTTATTATTTTCTTCTCTAAAGGCTTTAACTCCATCAGATAAATATAGATTTATTCCTTTACTACGCATATGATTATGGACTATAGCTGCCATATCTTCATCAATTGGTCCTAAAACCTGTGGAGCTAACTCTACTACTGATACCTCTACACCACGATGATATAAGTTCTCAGCCATCTCTACTCCAATATACCCAGCTCCAACTACTACGGCATGCTCAGGTTTATTATTATCAACAAACTCTTTAATCTGATCAGTATCAGGAATATTTCTTAAAGTAAAGATATTCTTATTATCAATACCTGCTAATGGTGGCTTAATTGGGTCAGCACCAGGAGATAAGACTAAAGCATCATAACTTTCTGTATAAACCTCACCTTTAGCCCAATCCTTCACCTTAACCTCTTTCTTTTCTTTATCAATACTCAATACTTCATTCATTACCCGTACATCAATATTAAATCTAGCTTCCATAGCTTTTGGAGTCTGCACCAACAACTTATCACGTTCCTTAATTACTTCACCAATATGATAAGGCAAACCACAATTAGCAAAAGAGATATGCTCACCCTTTTCAAAAATGATGATCTCAGCCTCTTCATCAACCCTTCTCAATCTAGCAGCTGTACTTGCTCCACCAGCAACACCACCAACAATCAACACTTTCTTGCCCATTATTAAAAACCTCCTTCAATGAATTTATATATCAATATATATTAATTTTAGAATATAACCTATAAAATTTAAGTTTAAGCCTAAATCTTAGTCTAAAAAGATAATTAAACTTAAACTTAAAACAATGTCTTTACTATCTTCTTAGCATCTTCATCAATTACATAGTAATTAATCTCTACTCCATTTCTTTCTCCTTCTAAAATTCCTAAATTTCTCAATTTAGCAAGGTGTTGAGATAGAGTAGATTGAGGAATCTCTAAACAGCTCTGCATCTTAGACACATTACATCCCTCTTCTTCCATCAAACCTCTAACTATACATAACCTAATGGGATGGGACAAAGCCTTTAAGACTTTAGCTTTAGCCTCTAATATTTCCATCTCCTTTGTGATATTTTCCACTTGTGTACCTCCTAATAACTACATTACTATATTTATATATTACGATATTCAGAGAGAATTGTCAAATCAATATTGATTATTAACTTGAAAACCTACTATCAATATAATGAAAATTAATAGGGATAATGCAACCTTTTAGGAATACTTTACACGTAGAGTTATCTTTTCCAACTCATAAGAGGTGGGTGGTGGGTTAAACCTAACAACCTCCCCCCTAACTACCTAAATACCAAAAAAATAAAGTATTGAAATATATATCTATAAAAACAGATTTAAATTAAAATATAGATTCATATACTTATACTAATATATCCTAGTTATCATTATTTATTATGATATATCCAAAAATATAAAAGTTAATCAAAAAAGAAGTGCATAACTGCACTTCTTTTTATAGTTCATACTTCTCATATATATCTTGAGCAAATTCATCTACAGCATTGGTCAATACTCTATCGATCATCTCTTCATCAGAAGGAATAATTATAGATTCATCTCTATAGTAATATTCACTATAATTGGATTTTTTAGTAACTGTCTTACTTAAGACAATAGAAGCATCACTTACATCCAATAATTTAAATATAATCTTAGTATATGCCTGTTTCTGTACATGATATCTTTTTTTCTTCTCACCATCCCAAGTTTCAACATACTCAGAACTCTCATCCTTATTTACATTTCCACTTAGGACCTTACCTACTACTAAGTAATCAACACCCAAAATGTTTCCTATCTCTTTGGCAGTAGCTGAATCAATCAGTCCAGTTGCCCCCAATTGTTGCTCCTCTAAAATAGCCTTAAGTTGTTTTCTTTCTATTATCTCAATAAATTTTGGATCTCTATTTAATAATTGAGCAGAAAATAGGCTAGTTGCTCTACTTCCTAAGTTATATCTATAGGTTGTATCCTCAAAATCAATTACCCCTATTCTCTTTAGCTTTAACTCTCTAAGCTTTTGATATGCTAAGTTGTATTTTTCATTGGTATCAAAATAATTATTATCATAAATCTTAACCTTCTTAAACTCATTATAAGCAAGCTCCCAATTTCCCTCTGCTAAATAGTCACTTCCTAATTGATAATGGCACTTTTTATACTCTTCTTTAGCATTATACAATAATTTATTAACCTCTGCACTGTCTTTAATATCTTTAGCTTGAGACAAGTCTTTAATAGCTAAGCCATACTCCTCTTTTTCTAAGAACATTTCTCCTTTACTTAGGTGGTTTTGATATTGCTCTTCACGATGATTTTTAATTACCTTATAAATCCCAAACACTCCTAAGATAACCAAAGCTCCAATTATTCCTTTTTCCGTTCCATCTGAACCACTTGAACTAGCAGAGATACTCTGAGCACGAGCATAATCAGTTCCTACAAAAGAAACCAACATAAATATCATTAAAATTACCGAAATAATTCTCATGACTTTCAATTTTAAATTTCCCCTTTCTCTATTCAGCAGTTTATTATACTGAGTTAATTATTTTTGAATATGATTATTTATTGCATATTCTACACAAAGAACAGTAAATCCTCCATTATTATAAAATTTAATTAATCCAACAACTATTATCCAATAATTCTAAATTCAATAATATAATAATTTAATACACTATTATGTATAGGTATGTGAATTCAAAATGAAACTTAATGGAGATAGTGCGACAGTTTTTTATTAGATAGTTAGAGGTTGGATGGTTAGGTAGTTGGATTTTCCTAACCACTACCCACCCACCTCCTAAATATCACCTTTTCTCTCGATAACATCATGGTTAAATTTTATTCTAGGTTCACGAACCTAGAAGCAGATATAACAACAGGCAGTAACAAGTAATAGTATAAAGTAACGACAAATGATATACTTAATCATCACTTAACACTATTGACCTATCACTAGCCTGTAATGTGATTCTATTATGTTAATAAAAGAACTTATAATAAACTTAATCTTGCCACTCTGGATCACTATAATTTACTTTTGGTGCAAACATGACCTTTCTATTCTTTTCTTGTTTGGTAAATAAATTAATCTCCTTACCCTCTGTGCCATCACTTACATATAGGATTAATTGTTCATCTCTATCCCAAAAAGCATAACTATAGATCCTTCTATTAACTTTCATTATCTTCTTTAAGGAACTCCCATTAGGAGCAATTTGATATAATATCGATTTGCCAGAACTATAATTATTGAATATAATCTCTTCTTCATCCCCTGACCAAGCTGGAGCAGAATCTGTACCAAATCCATTATTCAATAAGATTTTAGAAGCTCCATCCTCTTGCATCACATGCAACTTCTTCTCCCCAGTCGTTGCTGATATATATGCAATCGAATGATATTTAGGAGAATAAGCAAGCTGACTATCATAATAATTATTATCAGTTAACCTCTTTAAATAACTACCTGTTAAATCACTCTTATAAATATCAAAGTCACCATCTCGATTAGAGGCAAATAAAATAGTATTCTTATCTAACCATACTGGACTCTCTTTATCTGTTGCGGTAAAGGTAATCTGCCGTAGATTAGAGCCATCTATATCCATTACATAAATATTTGTATCTCTATCTCTATTAGATAGGAACAGAAGCTCTTCCCCATCAGCAGACCAATTAGGAGCCCAATCATCACCCTTATCATCGGTTAATCTTACTACATTTTTACCATAGATATCTGTCATATAAATGCTCTTACTCTTTCCTTTATCACTGACAAAAAAGAATTTAGCCTCTCTCTTATTCTCAAGAGCAAGCTTCTCATTAAATATTTTATCCCTTCCTTCTAGTGTAATCACCTTAGTACAGACCCTATAACCTGGCGAACTGACCTTTACCAATCTATCTTCAATAGAAGGATTATCTATTACAGGAATTCTTTCAATTCTAAAATAACCATTGGCATCAGTCTCAACCATCTGATTGCCTAGCTCAACAGTAACACCTGCTAAAGCCTCTCCTTTAAATCTATCAATCACCTGACCACTTAAATTCATATAACTTCGTTCTAATTTAATAGAAATTGATTTATCTCCCTCTTCTAAGAGAAGCTGCTTAGTTTTACTAAGATAATCTTTACCACTCAAGCTGATTACACTATCTTTTTTATCTAGATTATCAATTACAGGAATACTATTAAAGATAAAATATCCCTTATCATTCGTCTTGACAACTTTATTTCCAAGCTCTACAGTAATTCCAGCTAAAGGCTCTCCTGTGAACTTATCAGTTACATTACCCCTTAAATTCATAAATTTATCATTCTGACAACCTATTACAGCTATAGAGACCACAAGTAATAACATAAGTACTTTTAATCTTTTCAACATAAATCCTCCCTTCAATTTATTAAATCATGCTACATCATAATGACTAATAAAAAGTATATTGTACCAACTTTATGTTAGAAAATATTAATCCAAAGATTCCATTACTCAAACTCAACAATATCACCCTTCAACGGTAGATCTTCAGATTCTATAACTTCCGCAATAACTGCTCCTTTGCTGATACTAATAATCTTAACTCTACCAAGGGGCATACTTACTGCTTCTTCCAACTCTTCAACTTCTATCATCCTGATTAATTTTCCATAATTACCCTCTATTAAATTATCGGTATTATCAACTTTGATAATCAGCTTACTTCCTATTATTTTAATAATTCTGCCCCTCAGCAAAGCAATTGAAGAGATCTTTTTAGCAATATTATTTACAAAATCATCAGTAGCCTCTTCAATGCTCTTGCCTAGAGCTGATTTTTTAAAGGCTTCACTACCAAAGCTTAGACCATTAAAACTAGAAATCTTAAAAGAACGGTCCGCTCTCTGGCCAACACCATTAAAAGAAGTAATAATCTCTGAAGTATTAGCATCGACTAATCTTCCTGTCAACACTACTTTGGCTTCAACCCCTGAAGTCTTAAAGGGACCAAAAGCAATCTCTGCTTTCTCTTTAATCTCCATCTGAGTCAATGTACCTATCACTATAGCATCTACCCCTAATATTCTCCCTAATTCAGCAGCATTAGTAGAATCGATTAATCCACTACTTCCTAACTCTTGTTCTGAAAGTATCTTTTCAAGGTCACTTCTTTCTATAACCTTAACCCCTTCAGCTTGAACCAATTTATCTGTTACTAATTGTGTAACCCCTTCCAAAATATTATCTTTATCTAAACCATTCCACCCTAAATCAGAATTATTAAAAGGAATCAACGCGACTAAAGTCTGTTTAGCATCAATAGGGGTTGATATAACTAGTACCAATAAAATTATAAATAAGAGCAAAATATTCAATTTAATCTCCATTGACTAACCCCCTAATAATAATTTAAGTCAACTAAAAATAAAACACTCAAAATTAAACTTAATTTAAAACTATAACTACTTTACAGTTATTAAAAACTCCATTACTTCTTCCTACTTGATCTAATGTTCTAGCATCTTTTTGTGATAAGACTAAATCAGTCCCATATCTTCCCTTAGCTTCTATAGCATTAATAATCAATGGATTCTTACCCACTCTTGGATTGGCCTTAGCATCTGCCAAACTTCTATTATAGCCTACAATCCCCTGAGTAATAACACCATCACTTTGAATCTTACTTATACCATAAACTAAACTTCCACTCTCATCATAAACCTTTGGGGCTAAAGCTGGTTTGGCATCTATATTCAGTGTATTAATAATCACTCCTGTATAATCACTCTGCACCAAAGTATCAACTTCTTCTGAATTGTTATAATCATGACTGTCATTATTAAAATCTAGATCAGAACTATCATTATTATCAGAGGTTTCAGTACTCTCTTCACTTATACTAGGAAAGATAGCTTTCATAATGCCGTCTTTTCCATAGAATTTAACCTGAACTATAACCTGGTATACATTATCGGCTACCTTCTTCTCTTCAATAATCTGAGCACCCTTTACCATACCACTTACCCTCTTATTGATGATATCAGACTGAACTTGAGCATTCTTAACTGTCTGTTCAGAATCTATTTGAACCCCCTTAATCGTCTCTAACAACCTCCTTTGCGCCATTGTAATAGCAGCCTCTCTAGCCATAATCTTTGCTTGAGCCTCATTTGTAATATAATCAGGAGCAACGCCATACCCAGTTGCCTTTACTACTGACTTTTCCCAATCAGTAACTGTATTATCATCTTCATCAAATAACCCCTCTGCAAAGGAGAATTGAGTCATCATCAACAGTATCATCACAGTAATTAACAAGATATTAATTCTCTTACTCATTTCTATACAACCCCCTTAACTTAATTATCTAATCTCTAAAACTAGCTTTGCTTCTGACATACTTTTAACCTCAAAACTAAAGGGAAGCTTTTCTTCCAACTCTATTGCTATATCTAAAACCTCTACACTAGGCTCTAAATCTATATCAAAGGTGAGCAACTCATTAGCAAATTCTCTAAAATACACATTAATTACTCCAGATAATGTAGGTAGAGAATTCTTTAATTGACTTAATTGTTTTAAAGAGCTAACACTATTAACCTGTAATTGAATCGTCTTCTCTTGTTTAATTAAATCATTACTTATCCTATCAATCAATTCTTCTGTAATATTCTCTGTAGCTTCTATAATTGATTTTTTAGCAGCCATCTCCTTATTAACACCTACACCCTTACCATCACCAGTTACAGCCGCAATCACCTGTGCTGTAGATGCATTAATGACACGGGCTTCTACTTGAGAATTATATGACTTCAAGCTACCAGCAATACCATCTAGGGTCTTTCTTAAGTCAATATAGTTTGACCTAAGATTAGCTATCACAACAAAATCAGCCTTTAATTGTGAACCTAATTTAACAGCCAAATCATAATCTCCAGCGATAATTGTCCTTCGCTCTTCTCTATTGATTAATGAGTCAACCTTATAACGGTCTATTACTTGAAATCCCGATTCTATGAACTGCTTCATCATCTCGGTTTCAGCTAAACCATCTGGTAAGTCAACATAATAATCCTCTACTTTTTGGGAGAGTAAAACCATAATTCTTGGATTGCCAATCCTTTTTATATTCAACTTCAAAGCATCTAGGTCACCAGCTAAAGTTTTTCTGCCAACTTCAACTTTAACCTTTACTATATAGATATGATCTTCAATTGATTTATTGATTACCTGATACCCTTTTATATATCCTTGACTACTCTTTAAAATCTTATCTTCAATTAACTGGGCATTCTTTACCATAGTTGAAGAACTAATAAAAGTTCCTACAGCTTGCTCTACTGCCCTTCTTAATCCATCATTAATGGCTTTTTTTTCAGCATTAACTAGACCATCATCACCTAAATATGCTTTTCCTTCAGTCTCAACGACAACACTATCTGTAGCTAAGACTGATAGTGTAAAGTTAAAAATCATTATTATAGCTACGAATAATACTATATATAGTCTTTTTTGCAACATAATAGCCACTCCCATCTTCTAATCTCACGATTACCTATATTAATTCTATGTAATTACATTAATTCCCTTGTTAAAAATATATTAATTTATTATAATTTTTCTTTAAAACACTTTATTAACTTCTTTTATTTAATCTTTAATATAACTAAAACCACTAATAACTGATAATCAATAGCAAAGCTTTTATCGTTACTATTTAGCTCTTGCCTTTTAGGTTTATAGTTATTGATTAATAAAGATAAAGAAGAGGCAGATTGCTAGCAATCTGCCTCTTCTTTATTTTAAAACTCTATTTTAAGATTTAAAGCACCTTCAACCTCTTTGGAATCATTGAATAATCCCATTAAATCAGAAACTCCTAAATCAGCTTCAAAGACCCATAAATCTAAACCTATTCCGGCTGACCAGTCAAAGTCCTTTTCAAGGGTAGAATAACTTATTCCAGTTCTTAAAGGTAAGGATTTTAACCATGTCATCTCCGTTGCAGTAGCAAATTTATGGTCTTTTTGACCATCATTATAGCTTGTATATGAATAATCTGCAAATAAATCAATGTCTTCAGTCCAGTTCATCTTGCCACCTAAGCGAATAATAGCTGGTAATTTATACTTTAGTTCTTCATCCTTAACGACTTCACTATCTCCAACCTCTTCAAACTCCTCTGTAACTTCATTATACTCATATCTAACCTCATGAATCCCGTCTACTGTTAAAGCTCCTAGATTCATCACACTAAACCCAAGACTATACTTATCATTTAAGTTAGCATAGACCCCAAAATCAAAGGCTGAACCTGTTGCTGTACTATCATTGATACCATCTGGTTCATTATACTTTGCTACAAAGTATCCATCACCCCTAACTACAGGATCCCCCTCTTCATCATAAGTAATTATAGTAGTTCCATCACCTTCTAAAGAGAAGATTGCTCCAGTTAAGTGATGATAGGTAAGTCCTATTCTTAAATCCTTTAAATCCAACTTCTCTTTTAAGCTTTCAGGGCTGATAGAGAAGTTAATCCCAAGATCACCATAAGCTGCTCCAGAACCTATACTACCATTAAGATCATAGGGTTTATCAATTTCATTTCCCTTTAATAATAGCTCAGCTACATCATAGGATAGATCAAATAAACCAACACCTCTACCCTCTGAACTGATAGCTACTGGTCCTAGGATTACTTTTAATCCAGTATTAGACTCTCCTCCGCCTAAAAATCCATCTTCAACATCAGCTAACAGCTCATCCTTCATCTCTTCATCAATATATTCATTGACCAACAAGTTATTCCACAGGCTACCTGCTAGTCCAAATTCAAAGGTAAATCGATCTGAAGTAGCATTGACTGCTCCAGGATTTCCATAAAGAGCATCAGCTCCTACCAACGTAGCAAACTCATCACCAAGACCAATTGTTTTAGCTGAAGAAGCAGCTTCTATATCATTATCAAATGTTAGCACCAGTACCAATAAAAAGCATGACATTATTAAGATCGTTTTAAGCATTTATTCTTCACCCCCTACTTTATTCTTTATTTTGATTGACTTTGACTACTAATTTAGCATAAAGATTATTGATAGTTACCTCATCGGTACTCTTTAATACAATGTTGTCACCTGTTACCTTATATTTAACACCTACATATAAATTATCATCAGTTAACCAATCGGCATCACTAGCAGTTAAATCTACAACCTTTTTCTCTCCACTATCCTGTTTAGTTAAAGTAAAGGTTTTAAATTTGTTAGCAGATTTATATAACTTATCTAATTGGCTCTCTTTTTCTTCCTCACTTAAACTGTCAAGATACTCATCTAAATCTTTGCCTTCCCACTCATCAACTTTTCCTAAATAAACAATTACTTCTACGTCAACAGGCAAATCATTTTTAAAATCTTCAATGATCAATTGTCCCTCTTTAAAGTAATTATCAATCTGCTCTACATCATCATCACTAAGTGAATCATCGACAGTTTCGGGGATAGCTCTATCCTCTATATCCTTATTAAGAGTAATATCAAAAGGAACCTCTATCTCTACTTTAGGATTCAGCTGATCAGCTGAATCGATAGTAACTGAACCAGTAGCTTCAACTCTAGCATCTCCTAGAAGTCTTATAGATGTTATATCTTCTTTATGATTTAAGCCTTGTAACCAATCTAAAAAGTCATTCCCACTATCATTCAATAGTGATAGCTCCTTATCAGTACTATCAATCACTGCACTCCCTCCACTAATAGAGGATAGAGTTATAGTAGCTTCACTACCATCTTCATAGATAGCTCTAAACTCAGCATTATCTAAATTGATAAGCAGATTCTCAATATCATATCCGTCAATTACAAATCTAGCAATGGCACCATTTAAAGAGATACTATCAATATCCTCAGGCACCTCTGTTAAAAGCTCTTCATCTAAAGCCTGATTTGCATCAGTGAAATCGAATAAATTGTTATCAACTGTAACACTAGCTATTTCTGTATCAGAACTGAATCCACCAGTTACTGAAATACTTTGAGTAGTATCATAAGTGACATTTGTTCCCGAAACAATCAGATTAAAATCAATCTCCATTCCATTTATTAAATCGATGCTTTGACCAGTTAAATCTAAACTAATCTCATTATCAGCTGAACCATCGGATACTGTGCCTATGCTTAACTGTTCTATTGCAAAATTTAAGCCACTAGTTTCAGTTTCAGGCGGAAGAATAGTTAAATCAAGATTTCCACTATTAAAAGCTACTGCTTCCAAACCAGCCTCTACAGATGCTACATTTGTAGATTGGGTGACCTCAGTAGCAGCTAAATTAGTATAGTTTACTACCTTACTAATCTCTGCGTTATCGATACTATAAGCTAAATTCATGGCACCATCATTATTTAAGACACCAGAAGTACTAAGATTACTAAGCTCTACTGTTAAATCACCAGTTATACTACTATTAGTTAGATCAATAAATTTTTGAACACTGCTTGTTCCTTGAGTAATATTAGTAAAGCTTACATCTCCTAAGAGAGTTGAACCATCTTTAAAGGTTAAAGTTACTGAATCAATATCAAAACCATTTGGAGCAGTAATCATAATCCCCATCCGATTTATTGGATTATTACTCTCATCTTCACTATTACTTGAGAAGTCAATACTATCAAATTCATCAATAATGATAGTACTTGTTATCCCACTATCAGAACTTACTCCAGCAGGTATAGTGATATCCTGATTATTATTAATTACATTATCTAATTGAATTAAAGGCAAAGCTACTGTCTTATTAACGCTAGGCAAAGCAACCTCAGTCAGCTTCCCTCCCACATCAATAATATCCATCTCTTCTGTCTTTGAGTATTGTATTAATCCATTATTATTAACAATATCCTCATTATCTTCTACTAGCTCTTTTGCTGTCTTACCCTCATTGTTAGTTATCGGTACTTTATAAGCAACATCCCAAGCTGGACCAAAAGTACCACGACTGTTTTCAGAACAGCCTGATAAAACTAAAGAAGAGAGTATAATAACCATCATTAAAGTTAATATCTGCTTCTTTTCCATAATTTCACCCCTTTTTAAAGTATTACTTAATATTATTCGACACAAGCCTTAGATCTTTCCTCTTAAATTATATTAAATCAATGTAAATTACCTTCTCTATGGACAACATCATAAGCAAAAAGAGCATAGCCAATCTCAGCAGTCGTCATCCCTTCTTCTTGAGCTAATTCTCTGACTATCTTCATAATAGCTAAATAATCATCAGGGTTAAATTGTTCCTTCTCTTTATCAAAATATCCCATTCGATAGAGGGTTGCCCATACTCTAGTATCGATGACACAATGCTCTTTATCATTTAAACTGGTCAAAATAGCAGAAGCAGTTGGTGTACCAACCCCCTTCAAACTATTAAATAGTATAACTTGGGCAAATTCATCATCAATCTTATAAGCAATCTCTGTAATCTTCTCCACTCGCCCTACTGGATTCCTATGTACATGATAGGAGCTTCTTGTAGAGTTGAGATGGGCCAATTGATATAGTTCATCTTTACTTAAGTAGCCTTTCTGGTGATACCTCTTGCCAATATCCTTTAACTTTTCAGGATACAAGCCCGATGTCTCTGGATAAATTTTTAGATATTTCTGAAAATTAATCTTAGGGGTCATCCTATAAACTCCTCTCTGTCAATAAAATTTTCCCTTAAAAAAAGAAACTCTTTAATTATAATTTATAAATTCTATAAAAATCTAATAATTCCTCTATATTTTTCTTAGATATAGAAAATCAGAGAACATAGTCATCTGACCTTATAGTGATATTTAAGTATGACGCTATATAGAGATATTACGACACTTTTAAATTTACAATTAACAATGTACAATTGACAATTAAACGGATTTTAAGGTTTTTAATCCGAAAAAATTTCTGTTTGAACGAAGCAAAAATTGAGCTAGGATCTAGAGTATTATGAAATTTTAATTTAGAGAGTCTAATAAGTGATAATGTTCATTATTTTGATTGCTGAGTGAGTTGAATTTTTTTCTAGACCTTTTGGTGACTTTTGCGTCAATGGTAAAAGTCACTCGGGAAAAAAGCTGATAAGCTTTCCCGAAAAATATTTTAATGATTTTACTAACTTTTTAAAGTGAAAAGTATCACAATATACCCATTAAATTTCACTTAATGGTTGCATATCTATAGTTAATAAACTTTATTGATATACTTATTTACCCATAAATAGCAAAAAGACTACTTAAAAAAGTAGTCTTTTTGGCTCTCTCTAATATCTATCTTCAATTGTAATATCAGTATAGAAATGCTTTAATATATCTAAATATTGATAGTTATCATCTGCCATTGCTGCTACTGCAACTTGGTCCATACCAACACTGTGTCCCCAACCACCACCGTAAAATAGGAAGCTAACTAGCTTACCATCACGATATTGTGGTTGAATCCAGAAACGATTGCTCCGTAAACCACCAAATTTAGAACGTAAGTTATAGGTGAACTCCTTCTCTTCCTCTGCACCCACTACTAATAGAGATTTAACACTCCCTGCTTTCCCTCTATAGGTAGGCACAATCTTCTTAATCTCTTTAATATCTAAGCTATTTTCTAGATACTCTATTGATAGATTACGTTGCCAGCGGTAATGGCTCTCCTTAGTATATTGGAATGCTTTAGAATAGGAATCTGGTGACTCTCTTAACCATTCCTTTAATTCTACAGGGCTTAAAGGAAATCTAGAATCTTCTTTTTCAGTAGATACTGCTCTTAAATAACCTATTTCAAATCTCCAGACATCTTCACTATTCTCAGTATATCCTCCAGAGTTGGCACTATAAACTGCATTAACTGCCTTGCCATTATAAGTCATCACTTCACCTGCTGTCTCTAATACAGCTTGGTTAGAGTTAGGATGTTCACGGGCAATTCCTCGATAGGCAGCACAGTGAACGTCAGAACATAAGTCATATCCATCATCAGAGTGCTTACCTAAATTAGCTAGTGTATAACTTCTAGCAGCTACCGATTGGGTCTTTAGAGCCTCTCTAGGCCATAAAGCCGACATCTCAGAAGGGATAACCCCCATGAGATATTCCTCCATGTGAACTAAGTTAACTACAGTAATCCCATTCTCTTGAGGAATTAACTCTAATGATCCACGATATTGACGGTCTTCAATCCCTCCCCAATAATAACCTCTACCATAAATTATATTATGGACTAGTACTGGAGCATACTCCTTAGGTCTTACTTGAATAGAATTACTAAATTCTATTTCTTTTTCACCTGCTACTAGATAGTACTTGCCATCCCTTATAGTAGCTTTGATAAGCTCTGATTTTTTACCCTCTAAAATAATCTTTTCTCCTTCTTTAATAACAAAGTCACTACCTACTCTAAAATAAACCTCTTCTTCATCTTCAGTAATTCCTATTTTCAACTCTCTTCCTGGGCTTTCAATAGGTTCTATCTCCTTAAAAGTGACTTCTTTTGGAATCTCTCTCTTCCGCTCTTCTGGTAATGTTAAATCTTTATCATCAAAATATTCAGGATGAGCTTCTTTTATTCGCTCTAAATTCTCTTGAATTACTTTATCACTGGAATTCTCTTTATTTGCTCTTTTTAAATACATAACTGCATCTCTATCCTGACCTAAATTCAAATAAGATAATGCAATCATTCTATTTACACCCTTGAGACTTCCGTCAGTTATTAGTGCTTTCCTGTAATTATCTATAGCAATACTATAGCTTTCTTGAACAAAATTTATCTCTCCTAGTTGATAGTATCCTAACGCAAACTTATCATATTCTAAAGCAACTTTAACATATTCTTCTGCTTGCTGATAATCTTTTTCTTTAAAGGACATTAGGCTCAAATAATAGTTAGTATCTCTTAAAATAAATTCATCTTCTGATTCTGAATTCAATATCTTCTCCAACTCAATTTTAGACTTACCAATTTTATCTAAATTATAATAAGCAATAGCCAAATCCAATCTACTCTCAACATCTTCTTCTTTCTCTAATAGTGCCTCATATTCTTCAACAGCTAAATTATATTCACCTAAAGTTTCATAAACTGATGCTAAATTTTTTCTTGCAATCTTATTATCTTCATAGTCTAAAATTTGCTTATACTTATCTATACTCGCCTTATACTCTCCCTGGTAGTATAAGGCTTTTGCTTCATCCAACAATTTCTCTAAATCATAGTCAGCTTGAGCATCCTGAGTTTTTTTAGTCTCTTGCTGACTTGGATGATTATAATAAGCAAATATTCCAGAACTTATTAGTGATAATAAGATTATCCCTATTGCTATGACTTTAAAATGCTTTTCTTCTAATTTAATCCACATACTACCACACCTTTCATTTCCAGTTCTTTTTAGGTGTTTGTACTCTTATTATAACGTGCTCAGCCTAGTAAAACAATGAATAATTATTGGTAACAGGAGGCAGAGTATAAGTTTAAGATTTAGATTTCCAACTTTCAACTGTTTTTATAACCTTGTTAATTTCATAAATTAGTTCCTCTAACTTTCTAATTAAATTCTTTACCTTCTGTTCTTCAAAATATCCTACCTTAGAACCATATATTAAATGATGAATAGTTTCATAAGCGGAACCTCTTGAATAGATATAAAAATTCATCTTATCCTTTTTATGCTTTCTTCCAAATCCTTCAGCAATATTAGCTCCTATAGAGTTACTAGATCTTCTGATTTGTGAGGTTAAACCATAGTCTTCTTGCGTTGGTAAAAGAGAGGATATCTTAAACACTTCTACTGAAATATCATTTGCTACCTTCCAAACTGGTAAATCAGTAAAAAATTGATACATTTTTAATTCTCCTTTGATTTCTAATATAAATAATTAGAATATCCTTCCCAAACATATCAATTTAATACTCATACCTATTCCTATACTTTTGCTTGTTCTTAATACTTATACTTAAGATTTAGGCTCAGGCTTATACTTAAACTAAAAAGAAATCAGCTAAAAGCTGATTTCTTTGATTAACCTTACCCTGATATATCTTTATTCTCTTGGATGAACCGATTCAAATACTCTTTAAACTCATCCTTAATGTCATCACGCCCCATAGCAAATTCAATAGTAGCCTCTAAAAATCCTAATTTATTTCCTATATCATATCTCTTTCCACTAAAGACCTTTGCATAAACCTCTTCTTTATTCATCAGACTCTGTAAGGCATCGGTTAATTGAATCTCATTACCTTTACCTGGTGGAGTATTCTCTAATATGTTGAATATTTCTGGTGTAATGATATATCTTCCTAAAATTGCAATATTAGAAGGTGCATCCTCTAAATTAGGCTTCTCCACTAATGCTCTAACTTTATAGAGATCATCATATTGTTCTGAGTAATCTACAATTCCATACTTATGTACCAAATTATTAGGTACTTCCTGTACTCCAATAATAGTAGACTCTTTCTCTTCAAACTCTTCAATCAATTGTTTGGTTACAGGCTTATCAGCATTGACAATATCATCACCTAATAAAACTGCAAAAGGTTCATTACCTATAAAGGTTTTAGCACATAAAATAGCATGTCCTAATCCTTTAGTCTCTTTTTGTCTTACATAATGAACATTAATCAAATCTGAGATATCCCTAACAGTCTCTAATAACTCCTTCTTTCCCTTAGCCTCTAAAGCCATCTCTAACTCTAGATTTCTATCAAAATGGTCTTCGATAGCACGCTTATGCTTTCCAGTTATAATTATCAAGTCCTCAATTCCAGATTCCACTGCTTCTTCGACAATATACTGAATAGTAGGTTTATCTACTATCGGTAGCATCTCCTTAGGCTGTGCCTTGGTAGCTGGTAAAAATCTAGTTCCTAAACCTGCTGCTGGAATTACTGCTTTTCTTACTTTCATCAACTCACTCCTTATTTTTAGTTTATAGTTAACAGTTAATATAGATAAACAATTCTAGAATAGAATTTAAATATTCTACTAATTTAATACATTTAACTTCTTAACCAAAAATTTAAACAATAACTTTCAGCAACGAATCTCACGAATCTACGCAAATGAGACCAATTGATTTAAAATATTAATTAATCCTTTACTCTTTAATTTGTAAGATTCGTGTTAATTCGTTGCTAATCTTTAGCTTTTGAACTTTAGTCTTAGATTCTACTTTAAACTGTCATTATCTATATCTTCATACTTACAATAGTCAGTATCATAATTTTAATTTAATTAATCATAACTAATTACCAATTTTCAACTACTCACTATATTAATTAAAGATTCATCTCCAAAATCCTCTCTTCTTCACCAATAAATTCTTCTATTTTTTCATTGCTATAGCCAAAGTAATACAGAATCATCTCCATAATTCTTCTACTAGCCAACCCATCTCCATAAGGATTAATGGCACTAGCCATTTGGCTATACTTTTCTTCATTATTAATTAAGCTATTGACTACATAGTTAATCGTATCCTTTTCTGTCCCAATTAGCTTAACGGTACCTGCTGCTATTGCTTCTGGTCTTTCGGTAGTATCCCGTAATACCAAGACTGGTTTCCCCAAACTTGGTGCCTCTTCTTGGATGCCTCCAGAGTCAGTCATAATTAGATAGACCTTTGCCATCAAATTAGCAAATTCTTTATAGGACAAGGGTTCTATCAAATGTACCCTTTCTAAACCACCCAAAATATCATTAGCTACCTCTCTCACTCTAGGATTAAGGTGCATAGGAAAGATAAACTCTAATTCAGGATTAGCTAAAGTTAAATCATAAACTGCATTAAAGATATTTCTAAGCCCACCAGTTAAATTCTCTCTGCGGTGAGTCGTTAAAAGAATCACCTTCTTATTGTTAAAATCAATCTGATTCAATTGCTTATTATCAAAGCTATAGCCTTCATCCACAACACTCAGTAAAGAATCAATCACGGTATTGCCACTAATATATATATTCTCTTCACTAATATTCTCTCTTAGTAGATTCTCCTTAGCACCATAAGTAGGGGCAAAATGAAAATTAGCCAATCCCCCTATCAAATGGCGATTAACTTCCTCAGGGTAAGGAGAATATCTATCATAACTCCGTAAGCCTGCTTCTATATGTGCAATTGATACTTGCTGATAAAAGCTTGCTAAAGCTGCCACAAAGCTAGTAGTAGTATCACCATGGACTAAGACTAAATCAGGTTTCTCTTTGATAATAATCTCCTCTAAGCCCTTTAATATTCTAGCAGTAATCTCAGATAAACTCTGACCTGCCTTCATAATATCTAAATCATAATCCGCTCTAATATTAAATAAAGTCAACACTTGATCTAACATCTCTCGGTGCTGAGCCGTTACTGTCACAACCGATTCTATCTCTTCTCTCTTCTCTAGCTCTTTGATCACAGGCGCCATTTTAATTGCTTCTGGGCGAGTACCAAAGATAGACATAACCTTAAGCTTGTTCATAAATACCTCCATAATACTGTAATTTTAGCTTTAGTATATGGAGAAAGATGATAAAATATTAAGGGATTATTCAAGTGCAGATACTCACAAATTTAAGAAGCAATTATTAAGAACTAATAAAATTTTTTCAGCCACTAATCTTCACAAATCAATTTAAAACCATTTCAAACAAAAAACTAGGTTCTGCTTTCTATTTGTGTTTAATTCGTACAATTCGTAGCTAAACTATTCTTTTATCTTTTTAATCTTTCTTCTCTAATAAAAATAAGAGCTACAAGTAAAAACCTGTAACTCTCGCATCGCTTGTCTGTGTAAGCCTGTGCCTAATATTTTCTTTTGATTTTCAAGTTCTTAACTGTAAACCATACACTGTAAGCTGTAAATTTAATTTATACCCAGATAGCAAATATCTCTTTACCATTCTTTTTAACCATTTCTTCTTTATATTCTTTATTTTTGTTAAAATTAAAGCTTATTAGATATCCCTTTTCTACACTCTGTTTATCCAGATAATCTACTAATTGAATTAATCCTTCTTGATGATATTTCTCTCCTCGCCAAATCTTTAACTCTACTATATATTTTTTATCAAGATAAGTAATTACTACATCTAATCTCTTCTCTTGGGAGGTCTGAACTTCTTTAAAGTCAAAGCCTTTACCATTAATAATCGGCTTAATAAAAGCAAGAAAGATTAATCGTCCATTTCTTTCTAAAAATTCTTGATCTTTATCACTATACTGCTCTTTGATGAAGAGTTGAAATTTCTTTAATATTTTCTTGAAATATAAATAGCCATCTGCTCTAATAAAATTTTCTCTAAAATTATAACTTATCTTATTGAGGTTAGTTTCTATTTTTGAACTCATATAGTTATATATTCTCTGTTCGTAAATTCTATTGTGAACTTTCACTATTCCATTATTGTTTTTTAGAATACCATATAATTCCCCTAATTGAATGATAGGATTATCTAAATTATAAGTTATTCTTTCACCATCCATAATTATTTTATAAATAAGTTGATATAAATCGTTATCATTTTCTATATTCTTAATCAGACTTTTAAAATTTGTATTTTGCTCATTCAATAGTATTTTAATTGCTTTTATTAGATTAGCTTCCATCCAATTTTGTTCTTTTAGTGATTCATCAACTGTTTTTGCTAGTTTACTGACTAAGTAAGGATGTCCTGAAGTATAATAATATATCTTTTGAGCAATTTCTTCTACATTTAGCTTAATATTCTGATCTTCTTGATACTCTTCTAACATTGTAGCTATCTCTACTGAGTTAAAGCTCATCTCTACATCAAATTCTACTGCTATATTCCAAGGGCTATTATACTTCTGTTCATCATCTGGCCTTAATTTAAGTTTTAGATTCTTAACATCATAAACTCCTGCTAAAATAATACTATGAAATGTATAATCCTCTCCTCTTTGTGCCATTAAAAATTTATTTCTCAGCATACCTAAAAAATCTAAAAATAACTGATTATTACTACTTTTATCTACTTCATCTATCATTAATACTATTTTTTTATTACTCTCTAATATTAAATCAGTTAGCAAATAGCTAAGTTCACCTATGTTCTCTATCTCATCATTATCCAATACCTTTAGTAAATCAATTTCTTTTTTAAACTTCAAGTTTCTTTTAATTTCCCTCAAAAAACTCTTTATAAAGCTCTCTTCGGAGTTAAAAACTTTACTACTCATCCCTTCAAAACTGATACTGATTACTAAATAGCCCCTTTTAGTCAATCTTCTCCCAAGTAAATAGATAGTTGTAGTCTTTCCATACTGTCTAGGTCTATTAATTGTAAAGTATCTTCCCTTTTCTACCAGTTTCTCTATCTGAGCTAGTTTATTCGATATATCTACCATATAATGTTTATCTGGAATGCAGGTTCCTGTTACATTGAATTCTTTCATAATTTCAACCTCCATATTCTTCCTTATGTTAGTCTTATTATAACCCACTGCTTTTCTTTTATCAATAAGTTACTTAACACAGTTTATATATATAACACGAAAAAGAATTTGAATTCTTAAAATGCTTTTTTTGACACTGATTAAAATCTGATTAAGTTCTGATTTAAAATCTTAATAATCTTTTATCTCAATCCGTTTTTATCACCCCAAGAGTACTTCCTCAGTCAACAGAGGTCGTTTCCTTCAGGGGGCTGTGTTAATCTGCGTCTAATATTCTTTTGACTTTAAGTTGTTTATAATATGAAATCTTTATCGATTTCTATATAGTATAAGGCAAAAAATAATTTTAGCAACGAATTACGCCAATAAACGCGAATTAAGAACAAAAAATTTATATAAGAATATTAAAACTTACTAACTAATTCATCATATTAACTAATCTTTCATACTCTAACTTTTTTCTAGGAATCCATAACCTAACTCGTTATAGACTTCCATTGCTAAGCCAACTATTCTATAGGATAAATCTTTATGTATTATCTTACTCACAGTACATTCCTCCCATCATCTATATTTTACCAATAAATCATACTTTTATGAGGGAAGATTTTCAAATAAAAATCTTAAAGATATCTTTTGCAACAAATTACACGAATAGATGTGAATTTAGGTCAAAACCTTTTAAAATCTTACTTTAGTCTTTTAATCTTTAATTCGTGTGATTCATTTTAATTCGCTGCTAATTTTTTATTTTCTTCTTTTAGTTTAATAATAAAAATAAGAGCTACAAGTAAAAACTCGCAACTCTCATCTCAACTCACTCTTCTATTTCTTGATTTTAACTGTCCACTATCAACTATACATTATCAACTACTCTTTAGTCTCTCCGATATAAATCCCTTGTATATACCTTCTCCTCTACATCTTCTAGCTCTTGATTCATTCGATTAGCAACTATCACATCTGATATCTCTTTAAACTCTTCTAAATCTCTAACTACTTTTGAATGGAAGAACTCCTCCTCTTCTAAAGTCGGCTCATAGATAACTACTTCTATCCCCTTAGCCTTAATTCGCTCCATAACCCCTTGTATAGCTGAAGCTCTAAAATTATCAGAACCTGATTTCATTATTAGCCTATAAACTCCCACTACCTCAGGATCTTTCTTCAGTATCATCTCCGCAATGTGATCTTTTCTAGTACTATTTGCATCAACTATAGCATGAATGATATTATTCGGTACATCAGCATAGTTTGCTCTAAGCTGCTTCGTATCCTTAGGTAAGCAATATCCCCCATAGCCAAAGGAAGGATTATTGTAATGTCCACCAATTCGAGGATCAAGGCAAACACCTTCAATAATCTGTTTAGTATCTAACCCCTTTGATTCTGCATAGGTATCTAACTCATTAAAGTATGAGACTCTCAATGCCAAATAGGTATTAGCAAACAACTTAATCGCTTCTGCTTCTGTAGAATCTGTAAATAAAACTGGAATCTCCTCTTTAATAGCACCTTCAGCCAATAACTCTGCAAAGCGTTCTGCTCGCTGAGACTGTTCTCCTACTACTATACGAGACGGATATAAGTTATCATATAAGGCTTTTCCTTCTCTTAAAAACTCCGGTGAAAAGATAATATTTTCAGTGTCATATTTTTCTTTAATAGACTTAGTATAACCTACTGGGATTGTAGATTTAATGACCATTGTAGCCTCAGGATTTATCTCTAGGACATCTTCGATAACCCCTTCTACGGTCTTAGTATTAAAGTAATTTGTTTCTGTATCATAATCGGTTGGGGTAGCAATTATAATAAATTCTGCATCTTTATAAGCTTTTTCCTTATCTAAAGTTGCTATTAAGTTTAACTCTTTAGTAGCCAGATATTCTTCTATCTCTTGGTCTGCTATTGGTGATTTTTTATTGTTGATTAAATCTACCTTTTCTTGTATGATATCTAAGGCTACTACCTCATTATGCTGAGCTAAAAGAACTGCATTGGATAGCCCTACATAGCCTGTTCCTGCTACTGCTATTTTCATGTATGTTCACTCCTTTAAATAATCAAAAGTAAGAAGTAAGTAGTGAATAGAATCACTTCTCACCTCTTACTGCTTTTAGTTTTCGTACATTTGTTTATAATACTTTTGATAATCTCCACTCGCTACTTCTTCTACCCATTCTTGATTATCTAGATACCATCTAATAGTCTTTTCTATACCATCTTCAAAATTAGTTTCTGGATACCAACCAAGTTCTGTCGCTATCTTTGTAGGATCAATAGCATATCTCATATCATGCCCAAGACGATCCTTAACAAAAATAATTAAATCATAATTAATATTTTCTAAATCTGTCTTTAATACTTTTGAGTATTCTGGCTCTTCTTTCATAATCTTAGCAATTGTATCTATAGTAAGTTTTACGATATTAATATTTTGCTCTTCATTGAAACCACCTACATTATATACTTCACCTAATCTACCATTGTTTACAACCATATCAATAGCCTTAGCATGGTCTTCTACATATAACCAATCCCTTACATTTTTCCCATCACCATAAACAGGCAATTTCTTACCTGAAAGAATATTTTTAATAATTAGAGGGATTAATTTTTCAGGGAAATGATATGGTCCATAGTTATTACTACAACGAGTAATATTAACTGGCATTTTATATGTTTCTGCATATGCCATCACAATCATATCAGCACTTGCCTTTGAAGATGAATATGGACTTCTTGGGTCAATTGGAGTTTCTTCTGTAAAGAAGTTATCACCATAAGTCTTTAAATTAACTCTATCTTTAACTACCTGCTTAACCTCTTCATCTTCTAAAAGAAGGTCTATCGCTTCTTCATAATCTTTTGATAATGAACCATAAACTTCATCTGTGGAAACTTGTAAATATTTTACTCCATCTTTATAAATCGGATATCCACCTTCATCTTTTCCTAGCATCCAATGTGCTTTAGCTACATCTAATAAATTCTGTGTTCCAAGAATATTAGTTTCTAGAAAGATTTGAGGATTTTCAATCGATCTATCTACATGAGATTCAGCTGCAAAGTTAACAACATAATCTATATTGTTTCTATAAAAGATGTTATCAACTAATTCTCTATTTTTAATATCACCTTTTACAAACTCAACTCTATCATCTTTAATTTCGTCCTTAATCGTACCTAAATTCCCAGCATAAGTCAGCTTATCTAGAATAACAATCTTAATATCCTCATACTTCTTTAACATGTATTTTGTAAAGTTGGCACCGATAAATCCAGCAGCACCAGTTACTAAATATGTTTTCATATAAACCTCCTGATTTCTTTAAATTTTACCACAGAGTCACAGAGTAAACTGAGATTACACAGAGATTTATTATTAATTTTAAATATTTTCCCTGTGTTAACTCCATTATTATGTGCCTCTATGGTTAATCTTTAATTTTTATAATTTAACAATACGTAAAATCTACCACTGAGACACAGAGTACACTGAGTAGTCACTGAGTTTTTATTTTTAATTTTATTTATTTCTCTGTGTTAACTCCTTCTCTCTGTGACTCTGTGGTTATCTTTTTATTATAATTCTCCATTATCAGTCAATTCTTTCAGAAATCTATCAATCCCATCTTTCCAATCAGGCATCTTTCTTCCAATAACCTCTTCCGCTTTTGAACTATCTAGCTTACTATATTCAGCCCTTTTAGCAGGAAGATTAAAGTCGACTGTTTTAGCCCTACCTAACTTTCCTTTCCAAGCTATACTTTCTAAAACATACTTAGCTTGCTCATACTTACTCGCCTCTCCACTATTTGAGAGATGGTATAATCCATACTTACCTGTTTGAATTAAATCCCAAGAATAAACCGCTAAATCCCATGAATAAGTTGGAACAGAAACCTGATCATCTACTATATTAAGTTCATCTCTACTTTTAGACCAATTTATAATAGATTTATTAAAATTATTATTACCTATACCAAATACCCAAGAGGTTCTGATCACAAATGATTTATCATAGGCACCTAACACTGCTTGCTCTCCTTGAGCCTTTGACTTACCATATATAGAAAGGGGATTTATCTTATCTTCTTCTTTATAAGGACAATTTTTTGTTCCGTCAAATACAAAATCTGTAGAATAAGTTACAAAAGTTGCTCCCTTCTCCTTAGCAATCTCCGCTAGCTTCTTAGGAGCATCACAGTTCAATGCAAAAGCCTTATCCTCTTCTTCCTCAGCCTTATCTACATTATTATAGGCAGCACAGTTGATAATGATATCAATCTCTTTACCTGCTACAAATTTCTTCACTACCTGATAGTCAGTAATATCCAATGATATACAACCATTGTCTGCAATATAATCTGTAGCTATATATTCTTCTCCCAGCTGATTAAAAAGTTTCTGAAAATCTTGGCCTAACTGACCATTGGCACCAGTTAAAAATATCATAACAGCCTCCTTATACATAAAAAATTTAACCACTGAGGCACTAAGAACACTGAGAATTCACAGAGTTTTATTTCTTTTCTCTGTGCTAACTCCTTTACTCTGTGACTCTGTGGTTAATTCTCTATATCTCTTAATTTCGGTAATTTCTTATCTTTATCAGATAACAATAAATCTTCTTCTTTAATATTATACTCCTCCAAAGGCCAATCTATCGCTATATCTTTATCATTCCAAATAATCCCCGCATCATATTCTGGATGATAATAGTTAGTAGTCTTATACATAAACTCTGCTTCATCTGTTACAGCTACAAATCCATGGGCAAACCCTTCTGGAATATAAAACATCTTCTTATTCTCTTCCGAAAGAATAATTCCAAAATACTCTCCATAAGTCTCTGACCCTTCTCTTAAATCGACAGCCACATCATAGACAGTCCCTTTGATAGCTCTAACAAGTTTTCCTTGGGAATACTTAGTTTGAAAATGCAACCCACGCAATGTACCTTTCTTAGACTTAGAATGATTATCTTGAACAAAATCCATCTCAAGACCTATCTCAACAAACTCTTTCTTGTTGTAACTTTCCATAAAAAATCCACGGTGATCACCAAAGACAGTTGGTTCAATTATGTATAAATCTTTAATTGGAGTTTCTATCTTTTTAAACTTCCCCATTTTAAACCTCCATTAAAATATTATTATACTAATTTCAGTAATATCTGAACTACTTTACCACTGAGACACAGAGAACACTGAGTTTTCACAGAGTTTTACTAACAATTTTTATTTTTTTCTGTATTAACCCGTTACTCTGTGGTTAGCTTTGCTTTTCAATAATAAAATATCCTACCACCGAAAAACATACTACACTGAGTATCCATAACGTTTTTAATTATTAATTTTTCTTTCTCTGTGTTGATTCCTTACCTCTGTGACTCTGTAGTTAATGTTCCCATTCTTTTAATTATAAAATTAATCTCTTGATTCCATTTCTTAATAAATCAACATTAAAATTTATTAATAATCCCAAACTTTTATTTGATAACTTCATATATGTTAATAATTGAGCTTTATGAATATTTGCCAGCGTTTCTACAGCTTTTAATTCAACAATAACCTGCTTTTAGATCTATTCTATAAGCATCTCTTAATTCTTTATCTCTATATCTAATAGGTAATAATAATTGCTTTTCATAGTCTAATCCGCTCTCTTCTAACTCTATACATAAACATTCTTCATATGTTTTCTCTAATAAACCTGGTCCTAAGCTTTTATGCACTTCAATAGCAGCTCCTATTATTTTAGAAGTTATCTCATTTTGATTCACCTAAATAAATCCTCCATTTCTCTATGACTTTGTGGTTATTATTCCCAAACTTTGAATTATAATAACCAATAAAATAATTTACCACAGAGGCACGGAGTACACTGAGTATTCACAGAGTTTTATTATTAATTTTACTTATTTCTCTGTGTTAACTCCTTTCCTCTGTGACTCTGTGGTTATCTTTCTATTCTTTATAATTTAAAGTCTACCACCAAGACACAGAGTACACTAAGTATTCACAGAGCTTTATTATTAATTTTACTTAATTCTCTGTGTTAACTCCTTTCCTCTGTGACTCTGTGGTTATCTTTCTATTCTTTATAATTTAAAGTCTACCACCAAGACACAGAGTACACTAAGTATTCACAGAGTTTTATTATTAATTTTACTTACTTCTCTATGTTAACTCCTTTTCTCTGTGACTCTGTGGTTATCTTTCTATTCTTTATAATTTAAAGTCTACCACCAAGACACAGAGTACACTGAGGATTCACAGAGTTTTATTATTAATTTTACTTACTTCTCTGTGTTAACTCCTTTCCTCTGTGACTCTGTGGTTAATTATCTATCTTATTCTTCTATAATTGATACAAGATACTTCCCATATTCTGTCTTCATCAGCGGCTTAGCCAATTCCCGCAATTCATCATCACTAATATATCCTAGCCTATAAGCAATCTCTTCTATACAAGCCACATAAAGCCCCTGCCTCTTCTGAACTGCCTCTACAAAATTAGCAGCATTCAATAATCCATCATGGGTTCCTGTATCTAACCATGCCATCCCTCGCCCAAAGTGTTCTACCATCAGACTACCTTCATCTAGATAGAGTCGATTGATATCTGTGATCTCTAGCTCTCCTCTAGGTGAAGGCTCTAAATTCTTAGCCTTCTCTACTACTGTATTGTCATAAAAATAAAGTCCTGGTACTGCATAATGTGATTTAGGCTTATCCGGTTTCTCTTCTAATGATAACACTTTACCATCTTCATCAAACTCTACAACTCCAAAGCTACTAGGATCTTTAACATAATAACCAAAGATAGTTGCCCCTTCTTCTAAGGAAGCAGCTCTCTGTAACATTTGGCTAAAATTCTGACCATAGAATACATTATCTCCTAAGATTAAAGCCACATTCTCATCACCGATAAATTCTTCCCCAACGATGAATGCATCTGCCAATCCTCTTGGCTTATCCTGTACTTTATATGATAGTTCAAGACCTATTTGGCTACCATCTCCTAACATTTCCTCGTAAACTGGTAAATCTCTAGGAGTAGAGATAATTAATATCTCTCTAATTCCTGATAGCATTAATACTGATAATGGATAATAAATCATCGGTTTATCATAGATTGGTAAGCTCTGCTTTGATAATGCTTTTGTTAATGGATAAAGTCTAGTTCCGCTTCCACCTGCTAAGATTATGCCTTTCATTGTTAGCCTCCTCAAAAATTAAATTATTAACTATTAGAAATTAAACCTTCAATTTGGTCTTTTAATTCTTTCCCTATACTATCTATAGTATAATTATCTTTTATAAAATCTCTTGCATTATTACCTATACTAATCCTTAAATTCTTATCATTTAAAAGATTATTTATTAAAGAAGCCATTTCACCAGAATTATCCGTTACAAAAATATTTTCCTTATTTTGTGCCATAATACCTTGAATTCCTATACTAGTAGTAACTACAGGTTTACCAACAGCCATTCCTTCTAAAACTTTATTCTGAATTCCAGCCCCCGAAATCATAGGGGCAATAATAACTTTAGCTTCTTGCAAATAAATATATGGATCATCTACAAAACCTGTAACTGTAACCCCATTTATATTAGATAGACTCTCAATTTCTTTTGTTGGATAAGCACCAACTATATAAAATTCAACTTCCTTGATTTGCTCTTTAATTTTAGGAAATACTTCTTTAGTAAAATATTTTACTGCATCTATATTAGGTTGATAATTCATCTTCCCTAAAAAGACAATTCTTTCTTTTTCTTGCTGACTATTTAAATTTAGTAAATTATCATTAACTGAAACTGGTATTATTTTAATCCTTTCTTGGTTAGCTCCCTGTTTAACTAAATATTCCTTATCATAACTAGAAACCAAAATTGATTTATTAAATTTATTTATACACTCTAATTCATAATTTAAAACCCTATCAATTTCCGTTCTATAAATAATATTCCATAGACCTTTAGCCCTATTTATTGCCCTTTTATAATTTAGTGAAATAGCATCTACTAAATTGATAACTTTAGGAATATCTAGTTCTTTAATATATTCTGCTGTTCTAATATGAAAATTATATATTAAATCATAATTATTATAATTATCATCAATCCATTTTTGCACTTCTTTAAAGTAATAATAATGAATTTGCAAAGGTGTTTTTGAAAATAATCCTTTTATTGTATTAATTTTAAATTTTAATCTATCATAATTAAAATCAACAACCTGATTACATAACTGTTTAAGATGATCTAATGATCTAAAATCTTCACTTCCTTCATTAATAAATAATAGATCCACATCATAATTCTTTGACAAAAATTTTAATTGATTATAAAATAATAATTTATCCCCGCCAACTGGAGGGTATGGAACTCTAGACGTAATAACTAATATTTTTTTCATAATAATCATCCTAACCTTTTAATACTCTTTTATATAATAGCTTATGTCTTTTCGCAATTTCTTTAGGATGATAAAGTTCTAAATTTGAATATTGAACATCACCTATATCTAAATTATATACTTCCTCCATCTTACTACATAATTCATTTATATCATCTAACTCAAACATATACATCTTACTTCCATGCCTTCTATTAAGTTCAACATTTGTTGGAATATTTGATGCTATTATGGGAATATTAAAAAACATTGATTCTACTATTGGTTTCCCGAACCCTTCATACAAAGATGTAAAAACAAAAGCCATAGCATTTTTATATAAAGATAATAATTCTTCATCACTTACATATGATTTATATATTATATTATCGTTCTTATCTATATATTTCTTGATTTCTTCATAGCCAAGACCTTTTTTTCCAACTAAATATAACTTAGTATCTTTATTGTCTTGTTTTTGAAACTTATCAAAAGCTTTACATAGAAATTTTATATTTTTTCTTCTTTCTAAAACACCTACATATAAAAAGAAATTTTCCTTTTTATTTTTTTGAACATTTGCTTTTAATAACTTCTGTCTTTTTTCGAAAAAACTTTCTCTTACTTCCTGAAATATAACATTAATTTTGTTATCAGCTATATTAAACCTTCTTTTTAACTCGACTTCTATACTCTTTGATGGTACAATTATTGCATCAGAATAATTTATAGCATTTTCAATAGATACTCTTGCATAATATCTATAAAATTTTGATAAAGTTTCTGGAAAATTAAACACTGTAAAATCATGAATTGTTGTAATTTTCTTAATTTTTGTTTTTTTCTTAGGAACATAAAAATTTGTATAGTGAATGCAATCTATATCCTTTCTGTGTAATTCTTTTCTAGAAAAATAAAAAATGTAAGCCACTCTTTTAAATATAGAGGGTAATCTAAAAAAAAACTTACCATACGATGGAATGTCAATTTCACATCCACTTCTTTTTAAGTTTTCAATTAAAACTTTAGTATGCCAACCTATACCTGTTAACTTCTTTTTAGATAAAGTCAAACCATCATCTATTAATATTCTCATATTAATTCTCCTTTATTTTTAATAACAAAATATTTTATAAAAAACCAAATAAAGTAATAAGATTACAACTAATACAATCATTTAATAATAAAGTAATTACTGATAATAATGCATTCATAAAATTATTTCATTTTGCTTTGAAAAAAGAAGAAGTCAATTATATAGCCTATAATTTATTAAAGAAACTAGTTTAAATATATTTGAATTTATTAAATCATGATATATTTACTATAAATATTGAGTATATAACTCCCAAACAACATGGAAAATTAATCACAAATAGCTAGTTAATTCATTTAATTTTCATGTCTAAAATATTAACATAAAGCTAAGATATCTAGATATGATAATTATTCCTAGTAGTTAAATAAACCAAACATTAAGATACTATTTTGATATTTGGTTTAAAATAAAATATTTTTATATTCTAAAAATCTAGGGTCTGCTTTTAAAACTGAAAACATTGAGAAAAAACAATATGCATCTAATAACATTATATAAATTAATTTTAAAAATCTATTTTTAAATAAAAGTAAAAAAGAAGGTAAAATTATTGGTTCAATAACCCCAAAAACATTTGCTAATCTCAACATAATACTAAAATGACTACTATATAACCTGAAAAAAAAGGACCCAAACAACAAAATAAGAATAAGGTTGTAATATTTTAATTTTTTTCTTAATATTCCTTCAAAAAATATAGTCAAAAATAAAATAAACATACTTAGTAATACCCTTACAGAAAATCCTTCTAGCCCAGACCCATAGGATTGACTATAATAGTAATATATAATTTTCCTTGAAATTATATTTTCTCTTGGTAATATTTTAGCAAACTTTAATATTAAAATATTAAAATTAGAGCTCAACAATAGAATAATTAAACTAAAAAAAATTATATAACTTACTTCTTTATTTAATTTTATTTTATTAAAAAAGAATACTGGTAAAAATATAATAGAACTAATATGAAATAAAGAAGCAAAAAAAACCATTAAAATATACTTCAATAATTGCTTTTTTTCTACATATACCAAAGCATTTAATATTATTGACAGTGCCAATGCATTTCTAATTTGAGTCATAGGTTGTAATAAAAATAAATAAGAAATATAAATTAGTATGCTTATTAAAGGGTAAATAGAAAGTTTTTCATATGCTTTAAAAGTCAAAAAAATAGTGATAAAAGCTATAAAAAAAGAAAATAACTCAAAATTATTAATAATATTTTTAAATATTATATTTAAAAAAATATATCCCACTTCCATATTAGTTTTCTTTGCTTCTATAAATACATCACTAATATTAGTTGATACTTCTGTAAACGCTTTTTTATAATTTAAATAATCAGGAGTATTTGACCTTGATGCTACAAAAATAGTTAATATAATTATTATAGCATATAAAATTAATTTTCTATATTTTCTTAAATTTTTAAATACATCAAAATAACCTGCTATACATCCCAATGTTAGTATAGAGAAATATATTATCATCTAATCACCTCAACAAATATTACTATATATTTTTTGATATTTTTTGATATTTTTTATGTCCTTTAAAAAAATCAAATATTCCTTTAATAATATATTTTCTTTTTTTACCATAGTTAATAATCCTGAAAATTCTAGTAGAAATATAAAATAACCAAAATAAAACAATTATAAAAAAATTATCAGTATTTTTATGAACGAAATAAGGTCTATTTCTACTAGAGTAATATAAAGACAAAGATGATAATTTTCCTGTAGTTTTACCTTCTTTATGATAAATAACACTATCTGGATTATAGATTAGCTTATATCCAGCTTTTTGAACTTGATAACAAAAATCAGTATCCTCTAAATATAAAAAATAGTTTTCATCTATCAATCCAATTTCTTTAAAAATATTTGAATTAATCAACCATAAGCACCCTGTTAAAAAACTTACTTCAGTAGAATTCTTAAATCTATTATCATGAAAATGATAACCACTTCCTTTAATTAAACTCATTTTCCCTCCAGCAAAAGCAATTTCTTGGGAATTATCATAATAATATATTTTACCCCCAACTATTCCAATCTTAGTTTCATTTTTAAAACTATCAATTAATGGTTCTACAAATTTATTATCAACTACTGTATCATTATTTAATAACATAATATAATCAGCATTATTTTTTAAAGCATAGTTAATTCCTATATTATTTCCACCAGCAAAACCTAAATTTTTTCCTGAATTTATAATAACTAGTTTTCTATGAGAATCAATTTTCTCTATTTGTTTCTCTTTGCTTTCTTCACCACCATTTTCGGCAGCTAACTTATCATATTCTATATAATTTACTGGCTTTAATCTTTTATTATAATTAATAAATTCACTATTAATTTCAAGAATTCCATTACACCAGTCTTTAATTTTAAATATAGATTTGTCAGTAGAATTGTTATCAACTATTACTACTTTATAATTACTATATGTTATTTGCTGCAGTGATTCTAAACATTCAATTGTATCTTGCCAACCATTATAATTTAAAATTATAATATATATCAATGGCTGTTCCATCTAGTATCCTCCCTTTACTACTTATTAATCCCTAATGCTTTTTCCCACTCATGAGCACAAACCTCTACTTTGTACTCTTTCATAGCTTTTTCAAAAGCATTTTTTTTCAAATGATTTAATAAATCTCGATTATTATATACCTTTTCAAGTCGTTCTTTTAATATAACTGAATTTTTTTGAGGTATTAAAAATCCATTTATATTATTATCTATAATTTCTTTAGGCCCAATACAATCCGTACTGATAACAGTTAAACCACTGGCCATTGCTTCAATAATAACAATACCAAATAACTCTTCCCAAATATCTATCTCATATGAAGGTAATATCAACATGTCGTTATTTCTAAAAATTCTTGCTAATTTATTTTTATCTTTCACTTTACCAAAATAATTTACATTAGATAATAAAAAAACCTCATCTAATATATCCTTATCTGGTCCATCTCCAACTATATTAAATTCAAAGTCTTCTTTAGAAAGTAAATATATAACTTCTTTTATATATTGTAATCCTTTTTCTTCTACTAATCTTCCAACATATAATACTTTTAACTCCTTCTTGTTAAATTCCAAAAAATCATTCCTAGGATAAAATCTCTCAACTTCAACACAATGAGGAATATTATAAATAAAATTACCAAAACCATTCCTCTTTAATTCTTCCCCTGCTTTTTTTGTCACAGTGACTTTTTTTACTTTTTGTAAAAACCTTTCCCACTGTTTATAAATAATTTTATTCCCAATTAAATAATTTTTAGGTTGTTTATTTCTCCCCCAATATGGCCAAGAAGTAAAGTAAAATATATCATGTTTATTAGCTAAAATATTTGCTATAAAGATAAATTTATCATAAGGAGCCATTCCTAGTATAATATTTTGATTTCTCAGGAATAAAAGCTTAATAATTAAAATCAAATTTCTAATAGCTCTTAAAGACTTATTAATCTCAAATTTTATTATCCCTTTCATAAAGGCTTTTATTACATTAAATTCTAAATAAATTATCTCATCTAATTTACCTTTTTCTTTTAAATAATCAACTGCTTTAAAATGTCTAGGCTCTCCATATTCATGTAAAATATATACCTTTTTCAAAATTATTCATCCTTTTTATTAAAATTATTGGTTTTTTATAAAATAATCTCTTATAAAATTTAAATAAATCTATTTAAAAAACCCCTTTTAATAAAGCTATAATTTAATGCTAATATAATTATTGAAATCATTATTCCAATAATTAAGTTTATAATATTCCAGTTATAAAAACTTGAATGAAATGCATATAAAACTAATAAAAATAATATGAAATACGACTTATTTAATTTATAATCTACTTTATAATACTTAAGTGATATATTAGTTCTTAAGGTAAAGAAAACTATATATGATATTCCAGTAGAAATAGCAGCGCCCTTTGCTCCAAAACTAGGTACTAACAACCAATTTCCTGTTAAATTGGTTAGACAAGAAATAACAGCTATTAGAATATGCCACTTTGGCTTTTTTGCAAAATTAATACCTATTACAGTTGTTTCCGAAATAGTATACATTATAGGTATAAATATTAGAAAAGGCATAATCATTGCTGCATCTGCATATTCTAAACCTAACAAGTATATAACAATATCTTTGACCATTATAGTTACTACTGCAATCATAAACATAGTTAATGAAATTAAATTATATATCTTTCTAAAAAAAGCTTTATTTTCAGGGTCATTCTCATATGTCTCTAAACTAACAGGTGTCCAAAATGTTGTAAAAGAAGATTGAATTATATTTAAAATAGCTACAATCTTGAAAGCAGCTGCATATAATCCCAATTCTGAAAAATTGCCCCAATATTTAATAGCAATTCTATCAAAAGATTGGAACAACCAGATAATAAGAGAGGTGAAAAACAAGGGATAACTATATTTAACTATTTGTTTAAAACCATTCTTTAAATCTCTATTACTATATTCAGTAAAAACCCAATATTTACGCCCTAATATTATGGCTACAATAGTCACTATTATAAATGTTGTTGTATGAGAATAAACCATTATCTTATAATTTCTCTTAAGAATATATGCAAATATTATTATAGAAATTAAATTGACTAATTTTATTAGGAGTTTTAATATAGAAAACAATAATCCTTTTTGTTGCATTCTAATTAATAAAGATGCAAATCGATTTAAAAACTGAAAAAATATTACAGAAATCAGGATATAAATTATCCACCTATTTACCTCATTAAATAACATTAATGATATCTTGTCTGCAAATATAACCATTACTATAGCTATAACAATATATAGAACAAAAGGCAACTTAAGGGTATTAAGCAAAAGTAAGCCCCTATCTTCCTCATCTTCTTCATAAAAAAATCTAACAAACGTCTGATCTGTTCCAAAAATTACAAGAATAGAAATAATATTAGCAGCTAGAATAAACATTGAAGCTTTTCCAAATTCATCAGGGGAAAGCAATCTTGTAATAATTGGAGTACTTATAAAACCAATTACAGCCCCTAACCAATCTCCAACTGAAAATGATAAAAATTTATTTAGCAAACTATTTTTATTCATTTTTTATTCCTTTAATTATATCAACAATTTTTTCTATATTATCTATGCTTAACTGTGAATACATTGGTAAAGTAATTATTCTATCTGCTACATATTTAGCATTAGGAGTTTCTTTAATGTTATAATCATCCCTATAACAATCATATTCATTACATAAAGGGTAAAAGTATTTCCGCGGAAAAATATTATACTCATTTAATTTGTCAAACAACTCATCTCGATTTATCCCAAATTCATTTTCATTAATTAAAATAGGAAAATAAGAATAATTATGCTTTACTCCTTCTATATCTTCTAATACTTTTATACCTTTAATATCTTTTAATAATTTCCTATACTCATAAGCTATTTTTTTTCTTTTTTCTATTTCATCATCAATATATTTTAGATTAACTATTCCCATTGCAGCTTGGAATTCATTCATCTTAGCATTTAATCCAACAACTTCTACCTTTTCAGGACCTGTTATACCAAAATTTTTAAATAAATCAAACTTCTCTTTATAGTTATTATTATTATAAGTTAAAATTCCCCCCTCAATAGAATGAAAAACTTTGGTAGCATGCAAACTAAACATAGAAACATCTCCAAAATTACCTACTCCTTTTCCATCTATCTCAACCCCAAATGTATGAGCTGCATCATATATAACCTTCAAATTATATTTTTGTGCTATTTTTCTTATTTTTTTTACATTACAAGGATTCCCAAACACGTGTACAGGAATTATTGCAGAAGTTTGTTCTGTTATTAATTTCTCTATTTTTGTCACATCAATATTGTAAGAAACTAACTCTATATCACAAAACACTGGCTTTAATCCATTCATTTTTATAGCATGTGTTGTAGATGCAAAAGTAAAGGGGGTAGTTATAACTTCTCCCTTTAAATTCAATGACTTTATTGCTATATCTAAAGCTAAATGCCCATTAACAAATAATGTGGAATTTTTAACTTTTAAATACTCACTAACCTTTTTTTTAAATTCATTGTGCAATGGCCCATTATTAGTTAGCCAGTTGCTATCCCATATCTTCTTTATTTCTTTTTTATAATCTTCTATTGGCGGTAAAAAAGATTTTGTTACAAATATAGGTTCCTTAAATTTCTTCATTAATATCACCTTGACTATTTAAAAAAGTTTTTTCTAAATCTAATAAATTCTTTTTTCTAGATTTTAAAATTTTAGCAGGAATTCCAAAATATACTTTCCATTCTTCTGTGCTTTTATTAACTAAACTCATTGCTCCAATAGAAGTCCCTTCTCTTACAACTACTTTTGGCAATATAATGCTACTCGCACCAACTATTGTATGTTTTTCTAAAACTACTTTTCCAGCTTTTATTTTTTTATATTCTTTAGGAATCATTGGATTTGTTAAAGTTCTTCCAGAATAATCATCTGTAGCGCTATATATAGTTACTCTAGATGATAATCCAGAAAAATCTTTTAATTCAATCCCATACTTTCCAAATAATCCACAAAAGGCTGCAACATGAATATAGTTACCTATAGTTAATTCACCACTTAATATACTAAAATCATCAATTCTTACATTATTCCCTATACTGATTTGATCAGGGGTATATATACTTGCTTTTCTACTTATTAAAACATTACTCCCTAAAGACTTAAATCCCACCTGTTCCAATTCTTCTCTTGTATAAAAACTATTCATTGAAATCACCTTTTTTATTAAAAATTTTTTCCCAAACCTTTTTTATATAATTTTCATCAAAAAAAATCACAGCTTTTTTTTGATTATATTCTTTCTTATCATTTTTTTTGAATTTATCATAATTAATGTTCTTTATATCTAAAGTATTATATATATCAAAATCTAACCTATTATTTAAATAGCTCCATGTGCTTACATCATTTCTTATATAAACTTTTGTGCCAAGATATAATAACGCATATATGTTTCCTAAACCTTGTTGCCTTTTATGATTAAATATTGCAATATCAATCTGTGATAAATAGTTAGAATACTCATTGGCAGGTAAAAATTCCATCATACCAATAAATTTATTTTTAAATCTTAATTCTCCATATTCTTTCACTCGCTTAGCATATTTTTGATCACCATAGGAGAGTGGTGCAAAAATTTTTATATTTTCATCTTTAAATTTTTCTAACATATCTAAAATCTCAAAATGATTATTAGTTATATCAGCAGAATTACCTATCTGTATATATAAACTTTTTTTTTCCCGTATAGAATTATTGTCTAATAGCTGGTCTAAATAACTTTTTTTTATAGGATTTATATACATGCCATAATTATATTTAGCTTTCATATTATATACTTTTTGGGCTACTTTATAATCATCAGGAACTAAAGAAGTTATATTGCCTAACTTTTTTATTAAATTCTTCCTTATAACCTCATATATATTACTTTTTAATGTTTTATCTCTATTTTTATAGTAATATAAATCTCCACCCCACATTATCCAATTACACTTTTTTAATAACCATGGTTGTAAAAATAAAAATATCACTATCCATTTATTAAATAGACCATGTAAATAAATTGACTTAGCTTTGTATACTATTTTAAGAAGTTTAAAAATTTGAATTTTGTTTTCTAGTATAAAAAAATTCTCTTCACTGAAAAAGTTAATTTCTTCTTTACTAATATTACTAATAATAAAAAAATAATGTTCTTTTTCATTAAAATTATTGTTTATAAATTTAATATAAGGAATTAAAAATTTACGGTCACAAGCCATAATATGCAAATGATTCAATATATCACCACTCTCTTAATAGATAAATATTTATCTATTCCTTATCACTTGATTTTCTTTTACTACTCAAACCTTTTGCTTTTATTTCTTAGTTTATAGATATTTAGAAAGCTTTTCTGTTTCTTAAACAATCCTTTCATTAATTTAATTGGTTCAACAACGAACTTTGTGATTAATGCCTATTTTATATAAGTTGAACTAATAATTTTTATAAAAGATATAAATCAAAATCTTTTTTGACGCAGACTAAAATCTGACTAAGATCTGATTTAAAACCTTTTATTATTTCATTTCTTATTTTTTAGTCCGCTTTTGTCTGCGTAAATCTGCGTCTAATAATTCTTTTGATTTTAAATTATTTTCACAAAAGTCGTGGAAGAACCATTTAATTTTTATTTTTACATACCTTTCTATTATTAAATTGTAACTTATAAATAATCATAAATTTACTTTAAACATTCCTTTTTAAAGACAATCTTCTAACCCCTTACTCTTAAGCAAATTCCTAATCTCCTTAACCTCCTGTGCCCGCTTCTTATCACAGATCAAAATAGCATCCTCAGTATCAACAATCACTATATCATCTAATCCCACAGTAGTAATAATTTTACCATTACCATGAACAATAGTATTCTTAGTATCAATCCCGATATGATGTCCACGAATTACATTACCATGCTTGTCCCTCTTCTCTACACGTTCTAGAGCAGGCCAGCTACCAATATCATCCCAACCAAAGGAGCCTGGAATCACATAAATATCCTCTGCCTTCTCCATTATACCATAATCTATCGAAATATCAGCTAATTTCTCAAATTCATCCTTGAGAATTTCTACCTCCTGAACTGTTCCAATTGCTGCTTTCATTCTTTCTAATCCTTGATGTAACTGAGGCATATGAAGTTCAAACATCTTACGGATAGTAGAGACCTTCCAGACAAACATCCCACTATTCCAGAGATAGGTTCCTACTTCTAAAAAGCGTTCTGCTTGCTCTCGATTGGGCTTCTCTGTAAAAGCTTTTACTTCAAAAACTTCATGTCCATTAATCTCATTAACTTTATTCTCATAATTAATATAGCCATATCCAGTTTCAGGATGGCTTGGTTCAATCCCAATTGTAACTAGGTTATCTTTTCTTTCAGCTACCTCAACAGCAGCTTGTACAGTATCTAGAAATCTCTCTTCATCTATAATCAGATGATCAGAAGGTAAAACAACCATTACTCCCTCTGGGTCCTTTCTCTCTATATAAAGAGCAGCCAATCCAATACAAGCTGCAGTATTTCTACGCATCGGCTCTACTGTCAGGTTCTCCACTGGAATCTCTGGTAGATGCTCCTGCATCTTCTCTACATACTCTTGGCTAGTAGCAATGAAGATATTATCATGAGCAGTTAGCTTACCGATTCTATCTACTGTAGCTTGAATCATACTCCGGTCCTTATCTACTAGGTTAAGAAATTGCTTCGGTCTGTCCTTACGACTTAATGGCCAGAATCTACTTCCAACTCCACCAGCCATGATTAATGGTGTGATCACTATGCTTCCTCCTATTCTTATTATGAACTCCTAATATTCTGCAACCTTCTTTATTTTTAGTTTACAGTTAACAGTTGACGGTTGACAGTTAAGTTCAAAAGAATCTAAACCAATAATAAGTACATAAAAATCAATTTTGCAACCAAAATTTTAATTCTTTTGTTCTATAAGTTTTATAGGTTTTAACTGTAAACTGTTAACCTTCAACTATCAACCATCTTTATAAGCTGTCAACTAATTGATGGTTTGCTTAGTGGTTTTTAAAATATTATTTAACATCTTAATTAATACTTTAACATCACTTATCATAGAAGTAACAAATTTTTCTTCTAAAATTTCAGTAGCCTCAAACAAATCTAACCAATATTCTGTCTCTCCAGCTTCTTTTAAAGAAATTGAAAGTTTAGCAATAAAGTCTCTTCGACTCTGACCTTCAATCCCTTCTCTAATATTAGCACCAATACTTGTACCAGATCTTAATATCTGTCTAGCTAAATCATACTCTCTTTTCTCATCACATAAATACTTATATAATTTCACTATTCTTACTGAAAAATCAAAAGCCCTATTATATACAATGCTATTTTCTTTACTCACTTCAAAATCTCCTCCTAAAAATTCATATTCATATTAGCTATAATTTCCAGAAGGAACACTTTTATACTTAACTATCTTTTTAACTGTCAACTGTTAACAATCAACCGTCAACTTTAAAGCTTCAATCACTACTTTTTTCGTTTTATAGTAAAACAGTTTCCAACCACTAATTATTTGCGGAATCTCTCTTCTCCGGAGCAGCCTTTAAAATTATAGTATGCTCATGATTTTTGAGTTCCTCTAAATCAACCTCTATCTTATCAACCTTAGCCTTATTAACCTCTTTATTTTCTTCAAGACCTCGCAAAATCTGATACATTTCATTCTGTCTACTATCCATCATATTAAACTTTTCTTCCATTGAATTCAATCTATTTTCTAATCCATCAAATCTATTTTCTAATGAACCCAACCTTTGATTAATATTCTTAATTTCATCTAATATTTGAACTAATATTTGCTCACTCATTACTAGCCAACCCCTTTATTTATCCTAATCTATTCTTTGTATTGTCTAAATATAAAAACCAACTTATTCGTCTATTTTTAGTCTGTGCAAACCTGTCCAATATTCTTTTGATTTTTTATTTATTGAAAATCTATATAGAAACCGATAAAGATTTCATATTAACAGTTATAGTAATACAACAAGCTCAAATGATTTTTTGCAACGAATCTCACGAATTGACGCGAATTAAAATCAAGAGTTTTTAAATCTTTAATTTAATCTATTAATATCCTAATTCGTGTGATTCGCATTAATTCGCACCCCAAGAGTACTTCTTCGGATAAATTACCTCAGGGCGTTGCTAAATTAATTTAAATTCTTTTTCATGTTCTATATATCAGGACGCTGATTAAATTCTGATTCAAAACCTTAACAATCTTTTGTCCTTTATTCGTGTGAATCCGTGTTAATTCGTGGCTAAAATTTTTTTATTTTAGCTCTTTATTCTTTGAATTTAATTGTACATTGTAAACTATCTTTTAAACCTTAAGATTATAATTGATATTCAACAAATTACTCTTTTCATTATCAAAGATATAATTCAAATTCTCTTTATTATACTGATAATTATCAACAATATAGTCGATAATTTCAATTAGCCAATAAACCCTATCTCTTAAAGTTTTATATGTTCTTTGCTCTTTAGTAGCTGCTAACTCATTAAAAGTCTGACTATAAACAAAACTAGGGACTTTAGCCACAAGTTCTTCTAACTGACCTATCTCCTTATGAAAACCTGCTAATTCCAGCTCATCATCAAATACCTTCTCTAACTCAACTAATTTATATCTAATTTCACCAAGAATTTCAATTGGCTCTGCTTTTAAACTATTGCCAAGTCTAATAATTCCAAACTCTTTTAACCATAAGAAGAGTAACATTAAGATTGAAAAGATCAACAATAGATTAGTTAAACTATTGTATCTAGCCAATAAAATAGATGTTAAGCCAAAAACCAATGAAATTAAATAAATAGTCAATACTGTCTGTTTTTGATTTAATCCAAAATTAATAAATCTATGATGAATATGTTCTTTATCTGGAGTAAAAGGATGCTTTCCATTAATTAACCGCCTTGAAAAAGCAAAATTTGTATCAAAAATTGGTACACCTAATGCCAATATTGGAATCAAGTAAGTAACTAATTCTGTACTATTACCTATTGTAAGCAAAGAAATACTGGCTGCAGCATACCCTAAAAACATGCTACCTGTATCTCCCATAAATATCTCAGCAGGATTGAAATTATACTTTAAAAATCCTAAGATTGCACCAGCTAAGAGAACGGACAAACTCACATCTAATAAATTCCCTTGTATTAAACTTACCATAGCAAGAGATAAAACCCCAATTAAAGATACCCCTCCTGCTAAACCATCTAATCCATCTATTAAATTAACTGCATTGATTAATCCTACAACCCAAAACACCGTTAATATTGTCCCAAAAACCTTTATTAAAATAATATCACTTGCAAAGTTAATCTGTAATCCATAAGCTAAGAGAGGAATTGTTGCTAAAATTTGACCTACTAACTTAATCTTTGCCTTTACACCAATTATATCATCTATTATTCCCACAATAATTATGATAGCAGACCCCAATAATATACCCTTGAAATTCGAATTAAAATCTAAGAAAATAAAAGAACTCGTAATAAAAGATATATATATAGCCAATCCTCCTAATCTAGGCATAACATTACTATGAACCTTCCTGTGATTAGGATGATCTACTGCCCCTACTTTATAAGCTAACCTCTTAACTAACGGTGTTAGTAACAAAGACATAGCCAAACTAGACAAAAACATAAAAAAATAACTCCTCACACTTAGCCCCCCTCAATCTTATAATACCAAAACTTATATAAGCTATCAAAAAATCAATTTGTAAAATTAACTAAGAAATAACTAGCAAACACAATTTACCTATTATCTAACGTATTTTACCAAGAATAAATTGCTTTATTATTAAATTTTTTACTTGTAAAAAAATGAATTAACTGTTATTATTATAACAAATAACGGATTATTTTCAAGTTATTTTGAATAAAAATAAAAAAATAAGAATATCTATGAAATAAATGTAATATATAGTAATTATCATCAACCAAAACTCAACTTTCTCTTTAATCTATCAAAAAATCCTCTTCTCTTCTCGTATTTGCATAAACCATTGACTCTAACATTATCATTATTTATAACCGCCTCAGCATTCTGAAGATAAAGCTCAGCTCTATGAGCAATCCTCCCTTCTAATTTAGTAAAGCCATCCTCTAAACATTCCCTTCTCCTAGTATTAGAATGAAGATCAGAAGCGATTAATTGTACCATATTAAGGTCTACCAAAAGCTCTGCTGTCTCTTTTACTTTAGAACCAAAGGCTCCCAATAAACTCCCTGCATTAAGCTGTGCTAAAACACCACTCTTTATCCAATAATATAGTCGATTAGGATCTGTCTGTATCTCTTTATACCGTTCAGGGTGTGCAATAATTGGAGTGTATCCCATCACCTTCAAATCATAAAGTAGGTCATCAGTATAATCAGGTATTTTAGTCATGGGAAACTCTATTAAAATATAACTACTGTCGTTAATAGTCGTTACCATTCCCTCTTTAACCCTTTTGGCTAAATTAGGCATAATATAAACCTCTGCTCCTGATAAGACTCTGACATCTATCCCAGCTCTCTCAATCTCTGCTTGCAGCTCTGCTACTTGCTGCTTAGTTTCACTAGGGCTAATTCCGTATCCTTCTTCCATATAATGAGGAGTAGCTACAATAGTAGTAACTCCTTGTCGCTCTGCTTCACGAGCAATTTCTAATGACTCATTTAACTCTTTAGCACCATCATCTACACCTGGCAGAATATGAGTGTGGATATCAATCACAATAACACCTCCTTGAAAATAATAAATCATATTGAATAATGAATATCGGAAAATAATTGATAAAAAATAGTTATATAGTAAACAAATAAAAGATACAATCATAATTCAATGATTTCTTAATTCTACTTTTATTATTTATCCTTTATTTTTTATTATTTATTCTCTATCCTTTAAAACTGTTTCCGTAATAGTAATAGTAATCGTAATATCCTCCCCTGCTATTTACAGGATACTTGGTAATTATAGTTCCAATAATATTAGCATTAACCTTATCAAGTTGCTCCTTAGCTCTAACTATCATCGATTCTTCGGTTTGATGAGAAGCTACTATCAATATTACCCCATCTACTTTATTAGATAAGACTGCAGCATCAGTTACTGCAATCACAGGAGGTGTATCTATAAAGACCATATCAGCTTCCTTATCTGCTCTTTTAATTATTTCTTCCATACGCTTAGAATTTAATAATTCAGCAGGATTAGGAGGAATTGTTCCTGTGGTTATAAGCTGTAAGCCATCGATTCCTGTCTCTCGTAAGCCATCCTCAAAGTCAATCTCATTGGTCAAGATGTTACTCAAACCTTCAAAGTTTGGTAGGTCATAGAATTTATGCTGCATCGGCTTACGCATATCTGCGTCTATAATAATGACCTTCTTTCCATTCTGTGCCATAGAAATAGCCAGATTAGCAATAGTTAAGGACTTCCCTTCACTGGGTCCACTACTAGTTATTGCTATCTTAGTTAAAGGATTATCAGGGCTTAAGAAGCTAATATTGGTTCTGATAAACCGATAAGCTTCAGAAGCAGGGGACTTGGGATTATGCTTAACTATCAATTCATTATTACGGGTCTTTAACAGGCTTCGACTATCTTTTTGCGTCTTCTTTTTAAATATATTAAACATCTTATTCTCCCCTCCCATAGCCTTGAGAATGATCTATCATATCTAAGTGAGGAGTCATCCCCAATACAGGCAATCCTGTCAAGCGCTCTACGTCACTTTCATCCTTGATTGTGGTATCTAGATATTCAATTAAGAAGATTACTCCAACCGCCATAAATATTGCCAACATCATAGCAATCACCATATTTAACTTAACATTAGGTTTAATGGGAAGTTCACTAGCAATCGCCGGATCCACCACTGTGATATCAGAAGTCTTCATCGCCTCTTGGATCTGTGTCTCTTCTTTCTTCTGACGCAGCATAGTATAGATGCTTTCAGTTACTTTACTCTCTCTTTGTAGTCTAGCTAAAGCAAGCTCCTTTTCTGGTAAAGCACTTAACTCTTCTTTTATCTCTTGAATCTGCACTTGATAGGTCTGCAGCTGACTCTCTGTAGCAATGATATTAGTCTGTAAGCTAATCATCTTATTTCTTAGAGAACTATAAAGTGGGTTAATCGTCTTAGTTCTAGAGCTAACTACTTCAGTTACCGCTTCTTCTAAGCGAGCTTTAATCTCTTCTTTCTGCTTTAATAATTCTAATACTTTAGGGTGTTTATCAGTATATGATTCTCTTAATCCCGCAAGCTCAACCTCCAAATTAGCCAATTGCTGCTGATAATTCTTGACTATTGGATTATCAGTTATAACCTTAGTAGATATAATCTCTTTATCCTCTTCAGCTAGCTTCTTATTTACATCAGTCAAACTGACTCTACTCTCTTTTAATTCCACTTCTGCTTTTGCCTTAGCAGTTTCTACCTCAGTTAATCTCTCTAAAGTAACCTTTCCTTGCTCTGAAGGGAGAATAACCCCATGTTTCTCTTTATATGATAACAATTGATTTTCTAATTCAGCCAATCTTCTTTCAGTATTTTCCAATTGAGTACTGATGAAACTCTCTGCTCCCTTTAATTCAACACTATTCATCTCTCGATTCTCTTCTCTAAACTCTTCTATCAGAGTATTTGCTATCCGTTTAGCCATCTCTGCATCTGAATAGTTTACTGTGATAGTAATTAAATTATTTTCTCCACCAGCAATAGAAACTACTTCTCTTAATTCTTTAGTTGAGATTAATTCACCTGTCTCTATACTTCTCAAATCTAATTTTTCAATAACCTTGTTTAAAATTCTTCTACTCTTTAGAATTTCGGTATAAGTACCTACCTTATCATTCTTCCCCATCCCTAGGGATAACTGATCACTGAATAGATTCTCCATACCATTATCCTCTTTGACCATTACTAGAGTAGAGGATTGATATATCTTAGTCATGTTGATACTGATAAAATAACTTGCTAATAGAGCAACTATCATTGCACCGATAATAAACCACTTACGGTACCAGATTATATTAAAATACTCACGTAAATCTATCTCTATCATATCTTGCTCAAACTGTTCCATCTTTCTCCTCCCAACTACTATAATTACTTAAATTTTATATAACTAGGTTATAAAATTATTCTGTTAGATCCTTTATTCCATTTAGTCCTCCCACAAAGAAGAAAAGATTAGTCCAAAAGGACGATTTTCTTAAGCTATATTTTCCCTTCTCAATATATACACTATCACCATCTGTTAATAACTTATTACTATTTGTATCAAAAGCAACTATCTTATCTAAATTCAACTCTTCTTTTACCCCTTCTGATACATACTTAACCTGATTAGAAGCATCTGTAGTTACTCCGCCTGCCTGAGCAATCAAATCATTGATAGTAGCTCCTTGCTTTAATTTATACCTTCCTGGACTACTAATCTCCCCTACGATATTAACCTCAATAGACTCATCTCCTATATAAAGAACATCCCCCTCTTCTAAGAGATAATTCATCTCTGTACTCTTCCCAGAAAGTAAATTCTTCAAATTAATAGCTAGAGTCTCTTCACCTCGAGTCAACTTGGCATTATTTAAATCAGCAGTCTCATTTAGACCACCAGCAAGAGAAATCAACTCCAAAACCCTACTTTGTGGTTCTAATTGATAAGTTCCTGGTTTATCAACTTGACCTAAGACCATTACTCTAACCTTTCTATAGCTTTTCAAAACTACATTAACATAAGAAGGTTCAATCTTAACATACTCCTTTAAATCTTTAATAATTATATCAGTCAGTTGAGTAAGAGTTAATCCCTCTGCTTTAAGATCACCTATTAATGGAAATGAGATATTCCCGTCAGGACCAACACTTACCTCCTGTTTTAAGTCCTCATGACCCCAAACAGAAATATAAAGCTGATCATCAACAGTCAGCTTATACTCTGATGCTATTATTTCCTGTGGCATAATAGTAATAACGAATACAAATGCGATTAAAAAGCATAATAATCTACGCATCATAAACCTCCTATAAGATAATTTAATATTGCAATCTCTAATTAATATTTAAAAATTAATTCTTGTTTATTATAATTCAATAATTTAATTATAAATTCCTGCTTAATTAGCAAAGTACAATTTACTCTAATTACAATATACATCCAAATCAACCAATACTATTATAACATGTAATAGTATATTATTAAATTATAATCCAATTTTTTATAAAAATAATCTTATTAAAATCAAAATATTAACCAATCCAAAACTTTAATAGATTTTAGAAATTTTTGATAAACTCTATGATTTTTTCTCCTCTTTTTTCCCAGAGCAATTCTTCAGACTTCTCTATTATGTAATTTGAGTAGCTATCAAAAATCTCTTTAGATAAATTAAGCTGATTAATTGCCTCTACCAAACCATCTATATCACCATTTTCATAAAATATGCCACCTTTTTCTGTAATAATTTCTCTAGGTGCTGGGAGGTCAGTTGAAATCACTGGAATACCATGGGAAAAATAATTAAAAATCTTCATTGGGGAGGTTAAATACCTATTAAAAAAAGTATCTGCAAGAGGTGTAATGCCTATTTTAATCTCTTTTAACCTCTTCTCCAAATCGTTTCTACTAATCCAACCTGTAACCTCCACTCTATCTTCGATCCCTAAACATTTAGCTAAAGCTAGGTATTTATCTATTACTTTCTGACTTTTACCCCCGATAATTAATAACTTTAGACTATCATCACTAATTTTATTTAAAGCCTGAAAGATATCCTCTACTCTCTTTCTCTTATCTAATGAGCCCACATAACCTAAATATTTATTTTTCCATAAATTAGGATTCTTAATTACTTCCTTAATGCCAGTTCTAGCTAAACAATAATTCTGATCTGGCATATATCTCTTATATAATTTTATCAATTGACTTTGGTGACAAACAACACCGTCAACTTTAGGTAAAAACCATCTTTCAAATAGACTTTTCTTAATATTACTTCTTTCTCCTTTTAGCTTTAAATCAAAATAAAAATCATGAACTTCAAAAAATACTTTTATATTGTATAATCTCTTTAATAAATATAAATAAGGAAGAAAACCAACCTTTCTTGTTATCACTGCTTCTACCTTTCCTTCTTTAGCTAATCTTCTTATCCTATTAAATGACTCAAGATAGAATTTAGTTACTCTATCTAGTAGTCCATGATTACTTATAAATTCAATCTTAAAGTTTTTAATAGGTTCTAAATCAAAGTATTCTTCTAATACCTCGTTAAAATCTTTTTCAGTGTTTTTAGTTACTAATAACCTTATATTATAATCTGTACTGGCTTTTGCCAATCCATAACAAGTAAAAGTACAGAAACTTATTCCCGCCCCTTGACTTGGCCAAGGGCTCCCAAATACATAAAAAATATTCAAATCAACCTCTCCCTTGGTTATTATTCTCCTTACTTTGCCCCAAAATAAGATTAATAGCTATAATAAACCAAATTAACCTTCCTACAAATCTATCTTCTAGATTATACTCTGTTAAACCATGGGCTAAGTAGCTTATTATTGTCCCTAAACTAGCCAAGAAAAATAGCTTTAAATTATAATTTCTTTCTAACTTATAATTAACATATAAATCTTTTAGTATAAATCCAAATAACAAAATAAAAGATATCAGACCTATAGTTCCTGTTTCAGCAGCTAATTGCAAAAAATTATTATGAGCATGAGCTGTTGATACCATGGGTTCTTGATAATATGGTTCTTTAATGATAACCTCACTAAAATTATTTAGTCCTATACCATTAACCCAATGATCACGATAAATCAACAAAGCACCACGCCATAAATTTAAGCGAGTTACGTTACTTTTATTCTCTTTAAAATCAAAGATACTAATAAAACGGTTAATATATTGGTTAGGTATAATCTGAGGGGCTACTGCTACAAAAATTAAGACTAAAATTAAAAAATATAATAAATAACTTTTATTTTTAATAAAAATTATTAAAACTAAACTAGCTAGAAAGGCCAACCAAACCCCTCTAGTTTGGGTAAAAATCAAGGATGATATCCCAATAATACTTAACAAACCTAATATTATTCTAGGAATTAAAGAAATTCTACCCCAACAAATATAACTAATCAAATATAAGAGAAAAAAGCTTAGTATACTAGCAAATTCCATTACAAAAATATTTCCATGAACCCTAGCTACCCCTGAATAAAATTGTAATAAAGACTGACCTAATGAGAATAATATTGCAGCAAATAAAATTACCAACAAAGTTCTAATAACCTTTAAACTTGGATTTACATCAACAAGCAGATAGAATAATATAATCGGAATCAAGAATCTTTGAAGATAGTCTAGACTATTAACAAGATTTAAACTATCAACAAAAGAGAAGAGTAAAGCAATCAAAAATAAAATTATATATCTATCATAAGGTGTTTGATTTATTTTAACTTCTTTATTTATAACCTTTTTTATTACCCAAGCTAACAATGATACCCCTAAACCTAAATTCATTATTGCTAATGATATAAAAGTTCCCGTTAAATATATTAAAAACCCTAGAATAATTATATGGTTAAAAGTTTTTTCCATAAAATCTCCTTTAATTTATTATTTCTTTATAAGTCCATTTTGACAAAACACATCTCCTTTTTCTTTCTTTTTCTTATATATCTTTTTATTCTTATTGAAGGCTTCTTTTTGACCATTCCTACCATGAAATAGGTGATATTGTATTGCTTTATTTCTTAATGATTTAAATTCAACACCTATCTTTTCTAATCTCCACTGAAGGTCAGTATCTTCAAATCCGTAATCCTCATAATCCTCATCAAAGCCGTTAACTTTATAAATAATATCCTTTGAAACACCAAAATTTGAACCTATCATTACAGTTTTACGTTTGATCAAATTAAAATCAAAAGGAAAGTATAAACCCTCTTCTATATGACTACTCTTAGAAAGTAATATTTTCATAAAAGATAGATAATTTATGTTTTTTTCTTCTAATAGAACATTAGTTAATTTAGAATCCAATAAAACTCTTCTACTAAACAAACAAATATTATTAGATTTCCTTTTAGTATACTCTTCTAAGAACTTTTTATGTAAAATACAATCGCTATCAATAAATATTAAGAAATTAGATTCAGCTTTTTTTATAGCTTCATTTAATATCCTACTTTTTCTAAATCCTTTGTCTTCTTGGTAAACATGTTTTATATTAAAATTATATATTTTCCTCTTTTGCTTTATAAATTTTTTTAATTCCTCTTCATCATTGTCCTCTGCAATAATAACCTCAAAATTTTTACATGTTTGTTGCTTTAAAGATTCTAATACCAATTCTAAGTAATTATTTTTTTTATAAATACTGATAATAATTGATAAATCAACTGAGCTATTAATCATATTTGACCCATCTCCTAAAAAACTACTTATTCCCTAACAACTTATAATTTCTATGCCCACTTAGATATATTTTACCCCCAAACCTTCTTTCTAGCCATTGCTCCATTGCTGTAATCATTCTTGTCTTCTTCTTTTCGTGTTTATGCAATTCTCGTCTTGAATCAGGGTCTCCACTATATTGTAATTTATACTTCCAGTCCATTCTAGAAATCCATTGTTCCATTACTTTAGGATGAGTCCCTTTGTATACAGGCAATCTATTCAGTGGTCCATAATCAAACTCATCAGCTGCTTGATTATAATATTCTTCTGCTCTCTTTTTACCCCAATGAACACTATCTAGTGCCTTTTTCTTACTTTGCATATAGTGTGGTGGTCTTACCCATCCATAATGAAATATTTCAGCATTTGCATGAGCAGCCCTAACTGGTCTACCATTTTTTCTAAAGCCTTGGGCACTATTATGAGACTTAATGCTTAGATTGTTTTTAATCATCCGTACCTCTCTCTTATACCAGCCATGGCTCTTATGATAATGTTCATAATCACCCCAAAAATGACGATAATCAAAGACTAAGGCTTCTACTTCATCATCATCTAATAGCTCGAGGCATCTATCTTTAATAACTGCTAAATACTTTTCATGTACAACTTCATCAGCCTGTAAATAAAAACACCAATCCCCACTACATTCATTTAAAGCAATATTAGTTTGGATAGCATTTACTCTTCCACCCTTAAAATCTTTTTCATCCCAAACTGTATCAATAATCTTTATCTTATCACTTTTTATACTTTCTATTCTCTCTCTAGTATAATCATCTTCATCTCCTTTACCTACCGCTATTATAAATTCATCACAAATAGGTAAAATAGATTCTATAGCCTCTTTAATTGGATAATATAACTTGGTTGCATTCCTTACCATAGAAAAACCACTAATCTTCATCTTTTATCCTCCCTAAATAATTATACTATTTCTTAAATAACTGCTTAATCTGTCTCTTCCAATATAGGAATTTCTTTCTCTTATCTCTATGCTTAATCATTAATGATAAGATTCTTTGATATTCTTGTGGAGCATAATATTTCATAAATATTCTTTGTTCATCTTCTGTTAGTTTAAATCTAGCTAAGTCTTTCATTCTACTCTTAATATCTAAGTTATTCTTTATTCTACCACGATTTAAATCTATATAATAAAATTTAGGACTTTTATCTATATCCTTAACTAAAATATTTCCCGCATGTAAATCATTGTGGACTATACCTGCATCATGCATCCCCTTAATATCTTTAGCAATCTGAGGCAACCAATCTTTAACTTTATTTCTTAAAGGATGATTATCATCTTTTAAAATATCTAATAGGTTATAATCATAATCAATATATTCAGTAATAAAGTAACTATAAATTATCTTATTAAATCTACCTCTTCTCTCTAATAATGCAATGGGCTTAGGAGTTCTTAGACCAACTTCTTCTAAAGCTAAAGCCAACTTAAGGGATCTAACTGCTTTAGAGTCTAAAAAACAGAATCTTAGCTTATCATACCTCCTAGTCAAATTGAATTTCTTTATTATAATATCTTCATTAATTCCAGGAATATCATCAGCTTGAAAATGAATTAGAGCATTACGAACATCATATATCTTTTCTCCATCCTTTTGAATTTCAATCTCTTCAATAAATCTCCTAAAATCTCTATTTTCAAAACCCTCATTAATCCATAATAACTGATTATCATTACTAGTCTCTTCTCGAATATAGTCAACTTTATTTCCTATTTCTAATTTTAGAGACACCACTTTCACCTCTTACTAATAATAGTATTTTAATTTTTATCGAAATAAAGATTCTCCAATTTATTAACTTTATCAACAAAGTTAAATTCTTTTTCTATTACCTGCTTAGCCAATTGACCCATTTCATCTCTATTCTGATTATTAATCATTTTCAATATCTTTTTAGCAATATCCATAGGGTTTTTACTTTCAGCTAAATATCCTGTCTTATTATCTACTATAATTTCAGATATATTACTAACATCAGTACTAACTACTGCTTTTCCAACAGCCATAGCTTCTGCAATAACAAAACCAAAACCTTCCCACAAAGCAGTGTGCAATAAGAAATCGATTTGAGACATAATATTATAGATATCGGTTCTAAAGCCAGTAAAGATAATATGTTTTTCTAAATCTAGGTTTTTTACTTTTTCTTTTAATTCTTCTTCTAACTCACCTTTTCCAACTATTAAAACCCTAAAGCTTTCTATCTCTGATCTTATCAAATCTACTGCCTCAATTAAATATTTATGCCCCTTTTGAATATTTAACCTGCCAACATTAGCAATCAAAGTCATATCTTCATCAATTCCAAACTCTTCTCTTATATTACTTCTTTTAATATTTCTGATTTTATCCAACTTAACCCCATTATAAATAATCTCTATCTTATCTTCATCAAGCCAGTGTGACGTATTTCTCAATATCGTCTCTTTAGTTGATTTTGAATTAGCTATTATATCTGTCACACAATCCTTTAATAGAAATTTAGTATAAAATCTATCTTTAATAGGAATTGCGCTACCTCTTCTATAAATAATTTTATCTACTCCTGCTAACTTCCCTGCTAAGGCACCAAATTTTAAATCTTGAGAAAGATTTAAAAATATAACATCTATCTTCTCCTTCTTTAAATAATTGACAAAAGAAAATAGTTTAGCTAAATTTAACACCGATAAACTCCCTTTGACTAAAACTTTCTTAGTCGTTACACCTTCTTTTTCAACACGCTGATACAATTCACTTTCTGGAATACTGGCAATAGTCACTTCATATCCCCTTTTATGAAGTTCAATAGCTGTTTCGAAGGTCCATTTTTCTCCTCCTCCCCAAGCCATACAAGTATTTAAAAAAAGTATCTTTTTCATCATTTTTCTCTCCCTAATTTAAGTTGATTCTTCTCCCAAAGTTTAATATACTTTAAAAACTGATAATAAGATGATAGAACAGATAATATAAATCCTTGCATTCCCAATAAAAAACCTTTTTTCAAAATAAACTTCTTAATAAACTCTACTATAGGTCTTAAGATAATATAAGCTATTCCTATCTTCTTACTAGCTTTATATTTTTTCTCAGCATCAAGGGTGGTATAATGATTAATCTTACTTAAGTAATGCTTCAAATCACGATAAGTATAATGAATCAGAGCATTATTTAACTTATCCACTCTGCCTTCCACCTTGACACCTTCATGGACTAAACCGCTATATCTATTATGAGCTTTAAATAATCGGAGAGTATAATCTGGATACCATCCACAATATTTAATCCACTTACCTAAAAAATAATTTTTTCTAGGAATTTTGTAACCTTCTGCTTGTGGGCTATTTAACCTATTTAGAATCTCATCTTTCAAAGCTGGAGTAACCCTCTCATCAGCATCTACTACTAAGACCCATTCCGCTTCTATCTGCTCCAATCCAAAGTTACGTTGTGAAGCAAAATCATCAAACTTTCTTTGATAGACCTGCTGGGTATATTTTTTAGCTAACTCAACAGTATTATCATTACTATAGGAATCTATCACAACTATATCATTAATCCAATTAAGGGTTTCTAAACATTCTTCAATATTATCTTCTTCATTATAAGTCAAGATTAATGCCCCAAGATTATCCACTATACCCCCTCCTTTTTTTAAGATAATAATAAAACTCAAGATAAATATTAAAATAGTTTTTAACCCCTATTATTAGTCTTTAGATAACATATCATAATATACCTCTTCAGTCTTATTTATCATAGTTTCTATTGTGTACTTATTTAGGACTCGATTATATCCCGCTTCTCCCATCTCAATTCTTAAATTAGAATTTTCAACCAGTTGTTTAAGCTTCTCAGAGAAATCTTCCACTTCTAAAGGCAACAAAAAACCAGTCTTCCCATCTTCAATAATCTCCTTTAGTCCACCTACCTTTGTAGCTACAACTACTTTCTTCATCGCCATAGCCTCAATAGCTACTATCCCAAAAGCCTCCTTTTTAGATGGGATGATTAGTATATCTAAAATATCTATTATTGCTGGAATATCTTCACGAAAACCTGTTAAATAAACTTGATCTGTTAAATTAAATTGTTTAATCATTTCTTCTAGACTATTTTTATAAGACTTATCTGGACTATTATCTTGACCTACAATTAAATACTTAATATTTGATATCTGATTTTTTAATTTAGCAGCTATTTCTAGGATAAACTCTTGGTTTTTATTATCTCCTAGTCTACCAATCGCTCCTACTACTATATCATTGCTATCAATATTAAACTCTTGCTTTAAATTATTATTATAGAATTTATTATAGTTGAAATCACTAAGATCAACACCATTATAAATCAATTCTAGCTTCTCTAAAGAAATTTTATTTTCCCTAATTAAGATTTCTCTAACTTCATTAGATACAACAATAATTTTACTTACTTTCTTATATAAATGATGATGAAGATAAGTCTTTCCTAATGGTTTTAAAATATGTCTAGTAATAACAACTTTAGCTCTTTTAGCAATAGTAGCAGCAATAATAGCTAACCAATAATCCTTGCCACGGTGGGCATGAATAATATCTATTTGCTTCTCTTTAATAATCCTAACCAACTTAAAAATTGAAATAAAATCTAAAGCATTCTTTAATGGAAGAAATCTAATATCAATATCCAAGTAAGAGAACTTAGTAATTAGATCTTCTTTAATTGCCAAAGTAAGATTATGACCCCTTTTAGATAACTCTCTTAGTAATTGATATAAGTGTATCTCTCCTCCTCCTAGTACTTTAGCTGAATGAATCTGGAGTACATTTAATTGCTTCATTATTACTATAACCTTCTCTCTGATTTGATTTAGGTTGATAGTAATAGTTTGAGTTTCTTTATTAAAGTTTATTATATTTTGCATTATTGCTACTTACTTCTTACTGTTCACTGTTTACTCATCACTGCTCTCAATACATCATCAGCACTAATCTCCTCTAAACACTTATGATGCTCTAAAGGACAATGGTGGTGTCCACAGGGGCGACAGTCAATACCATTCTCTATAACCTTATGCTTCTCACCATAGGGACGATACTTCTGCTCATCGGAAGGACCAAATAAGGCTATTGTCGGTATTCCAACTGCTGCTGCCACATGGACTGGTCCAGTATCACCACTGATAAATAAATTACACCTTGCTGCTAAAGCAGCTAATTCTTTTAAAGTAGTCTTTCCAGTAGCAATAATTGGTTTAGTTTTCATCATAGCAACTATCTCATTTACCCTCTCTACATCTCCAGGTCCACCAAAGAATATAACTTTAGCTTGTAACTCTTCTTCTAATCTATCTCCTAGCTGAGCAAAGCCCTCTTTAGTCCATTGCTTAGTCGGCCAGCTACCTCCTGTATTAAGCCCTACTACTCTATCCTTATCCTTTATATCATGCTCCTGTAAGAAATTTAACATATTCTTACTGGCTTCTTGATTAATCTCTAACTCTACCCCTTGATTATCTATGCTTTCAAATCCTATCTCTGCTAAAAAGTTAAGGTAAACATCTACCATATGCATGTTTTTAGCAGGAAGCAGTTCTTGATTAAGCCAAATACCCCTTCCTTTACCACCAAAACCAATAGTATAAGCTGGATTAATTACTTTCAACAATAGAGCTGTTCTCCAATTACCATGGAGGTTAAGACCTAATTCATAATTGTTCTGACTTAACCTTCTAGCAAATTTCCAGCTTTTTTTTATACTCCAGTTCTTATTATAAGCATAGACCTGATCCAAATAGGAATTCTCCTCCATAATATCAAAAAAGTTAGAATTAACTACCATATCTATCTGTGCTGTGGGGAATTTCTCTCTTAAATTTCTAATAAAAGGAGTAACAAAGATTAAATCTCCTAGATATAAGAGGTCTATTATCAGAATTCTGTTGGCATTACTTATATTGTCATTCATTAAGACCCACTCCTTAACATCAGATTAACAGCCTTTAGCAGCTGGTCTACACTTATAGCCTTCATACATTCCTTATTATGCTGGCAGACCCTCTTCCAACAACATTTACATTTACTCTCACTGCTAAGCACGATATTATTCTCTCCATAAGGACCATGAGTTATGGGGTTTGTGGGACCAAATAGAGCAATTACAGGGGTTGCCATTGCTACTGCTAAATGCATCGGTCCAGTATCACAACCAATAAATAAATCTGCTTTATCATAGATCCCTGCAAGCTCTTTAAGGTCAGTTCTACCAGCTAAATTATGTGCTCTTTCCTCCATTAAATCTATAATCTTAATGACTCCAGCTCTATCAGCAGGACTACCAGTAAAGATAACTTCACAATTTAAATCTCTGATTAAATTATCAGCTACTTCTGCCCAACGCTGGTCCAACCAATTTTTAGAACTCCAGCTAGTATAGGGATTAATAGTGACCAATCTTTTTCTATCATTTATACTGAACTCTTCTAACAGCTGAGCAACCCTTTTCTCTTCTTCAGGCAAAAGAGTTATATCAAAGGCTACAGTATCAGCCTTTACATCTATTCCATGGGCTATCTGAAGGTTTCTATCTATCTGGTGAATCTCTGCTGTAGGTAGTTTAACCTTCTGTTGATAAAAAAGAGTAGAACCTTCTCTTCCATTAGCAGGACCAACTTTTCTTTTAGCTCCACTCAAATAGGCTGTTAAAGCACTCTTAAATAACCCATGTACATCTAAAGCTATATCAAATTGCTGTCTTTTTAGTTTCTTAAAAAAGTTTTGTGCCTTCTTTAAGGTCGACCACTTTTGATTCCTAAACTCCTTCTTCCATTCTTCTTTTGGTAATATAATGATATTATCTATATTTGGATTACCTATCAGCAAATCCTTGGCTTTATCCTCTACAATCCAAGTGATTTCTGCATCGGGATATCTCTCTCTAGTAGCTTTGGCAACTGGTAGAGCATGAATTACATCTCCAATAGCGCTTAACCTAATCAATAGTATCTTCATTTACTTAATTCCTTTCTTCTAGCTAATAATCTACTTGCTAACTCAACATTACGCCAAGAAGCTCCTTGATTATCATTAATCATCTCTATAGCTTGTCTACTTTGTTCTTCTAAAATATCAGGATTACTAAGGTAATATTCCATCTGCTCAATTAACTCTGCTACATTGGAAACTTGAATACCTACCCTATTCTCTAATAGTAGTTTAGTACTGTCTTTAAAATTGAACATATGTGGTCCAAAAAAGACTAGTTTCCCTTGGGAAGCTGGCTCTAATATATTATGACCCCCCCGTTCAATCAAACTTCCTCCTACAAATACTAAATCTGCAATACCATATAGCTTGGCTAACTCTCCAATAGTGTCCACTAAGATAACTGATTCTCTAGCTGAATCCCTCTCTTTTATTCTACTTCTTCTAATGGTATTGATACCCTCCTGCTTATAGAGACTTTCTATCTCTTCGACCCGCTCAATATAACGAGGCACTAATAATAGAATTAAATCGCCAAACTTTGTCTTTAACTCCTTGTATAGAGGAATTAGTTGTTCCTCTTCATTATCATGGGTACTGCCAGCAACGATAATAGGCTGCTTGGAGTCAAGCTTAAACTCTTGATAAATAGCTTCTTTAACTTCAGAGTTAACTTTACCATATTCTTGGTCAAATTTAGTATTACCATTATTACAGACTTTAACTTTATCTGCTCCTAACTCTATAATTCTATTCATATCCTTTTTAGATTGCATACTTAAAATATCTATCTGCTTAAACATATCTTTTAGTAAAGAGCCTAGATACTTATATTGCTTAAAGCTACTGTCACTTATTCTTCCACTGACAAGCATCACCTTAGCACCTTGCTTTTTACTATATCTTATTAGATTAGGCCATAGCTCGGTCTCCATAATCAACACAAGTTCAGGGTTGATTGCTTTTACCACCTTATTTACTATCATAAAAAAGTCAAAGGGGATATAAATAAAATCATCTGCTTCTTTGATAATTTTTTTTGCCATATCTCTTCCAGTATTGGTCATAGTAGAAAAGATAATTTTATATTCAGGAAACCTCTGTTTTAACTCAGCTACAACAGGGCTAGCAGCACCTGCTTCCCCCACTGAAGCAGCATGAACCCAAATAACCTGTTCATCTCTAAAATTATTTATTCTTTTCTTTGACAAAAAACCAAATCTCTCTAATAAAGAAGATATATCTTCTTTATTAGTTACAATTCTATAAATTAATACAGGAGAATATAATAATAAAATAATAAGTACTAAAAGATTATAAATAAAATAAGCTAGTGACATACTTAAACTCCTTTTTATTGAAATAACTACTAAAATTACACCTTGTACTAATAGAAAAATAAGATTTTTCTTTACTATATAAAACATGAAAAATAATTCAAATTAATTTAGCAACGAATTAAAGCGAATCATACGAATTAGACATTAACAGATTAAACTAAAAATGCTTCTTCCGCGAATTTTGTTAAAGCAACTTTTAAAACCTTATTTTTACCACTAATGGACACTAATTAGCACTAATAAAAGATCTAAAGCATTAAAAAATTTTAAAATATTAATTATTATCTTTAATTCTCTTATCTGTGTATATTCGTGATAATTCGTGGTTTCAAAGTGTTTTCTAATATTTAATTTTTATGTTTTAATTAAAATCTTAAATTATTGTTAATCACAAAGTTGGTTGTTAAACCAATATTTATCATTTCTTATATAGTTGAGTAATTCAAAAGAGAACTTTTATATTAAACTTCAATTAGGATAGTGCGTTAATATAAGGTCATTCTTTTTAATTATATAATAAAGTTATTATCTCTTCAATATCAGCTAAGTAATATGAGAAATTAATTCCACCAATATATAGTTTTTTCCTTAAATAAGCATTTTATTAAAAACAAATTAAGTGATGAGAAGATTCCCACCACTTAATCTATCTAATTCTCTATTAAAACTTCAATTCAAGATTCAAACGAATATCCTTTTCTAATTGATCATATTCAATTCCAGTATTGAAGCAATCAAACTCTCTAGTCAGAGAATATTTCAAAGTAGATAACTCATCTTCAATAAAGTCATACCCTGCCTCTATTTCTACATCCCAATAAGGGAATTCCAATTGATTTGTTTGAAAGTTATAACTTACACTAACCTCATTATATAAGTCATCTCTTTCAACCTCTTCATCCTCAATAGGTGTTTCTCCTACAGTTCCTACATAGTTATATCCTAAAGCGATACTATTATACTCATTAATTTGATAAGAGGTTTTCGTATTGAATTGATAATAATTATAATCATCTCCACCTTCATAATTACTCTTACGAACTAAGGCATTCCATTCAAGATCTAAATCATCATTTAACTCTAAATCACTTCCAATACTTGCAGTAATATAATTTCTCTCTCCAATCTTTTCATCCTCATCTGTCAATAAATCAAATTCAAAAGGAGTCTGTCCAAATTCATTATAATACTGATAATCTAGATTAAAATCGAGAAAAGCCACCTTTTGATCAATACCTAGATTGAAATCATAGGTTTGGAAGTCATCACCTGTTCCATATTCAGATGCAGATAGACCTCCATTCCAATAGAGGTTAGTATTATCACTTACCCCAACTTGGCTATCTCTTAATCTTAAATCAAACCCTCTTCTAGAAGTCTCAACATCAGTATCTCGCTCATAGATATTAGCTATTCTAAGATCTGTAGAGAGTAAAGTTCCATTTCCTAAATCCTTATTCTTAATCCCCAAAGAAAACTGTGGTTTATAGTCGTATTCATTATCTGCTCCAGCACGTAACTGCCAATAATAATCTGACCAACTCTTATCGAAGGTAATCTCTTTTCCAGTCTCGGGGTCATCCTCATCCCTTCTTAGGTGCAATCCAGATTTAACTCCAAAAATATCAGTAGTCAAATCCCACCTTGCTAACCACTCTTTATCCTTATAATCTGGGTCATCCTCATCATCTTCAATATAAGCATTATAGCTAAGATTACTAGTAACTCCACCAATCTTATTTATCAAATTGACACTACCATCTAATCCTATCTCTTGATCATAACTTAAATCAGGCTTAAACTGAAAGTTCTCACTTGGTGCATAATCATAATCTAAATCTAATTGATTTCCTTTCTTACTTGTAGCCTTAAAATGAACAAATCCCTCTAACTTTTCATCAACATAATGATCATAATTAACTTCGAGATAAGCTCCATTATCCCTATTATATCCTAATTTAGGCTCAGGAATAGCATACTTTCTCTGTTCTGTTGGGTCTGAACTTAATGTAGTAGTAAAGGTAGGTAGAGGAAGGATCCTCTTACCCTTTATCCATAGATAAACCCCTTTAGCCACAACTTTACCATCAGGATATACATCAATTTTCTCAGCTGTTAATTTATAATGGTAATCATCATAATCATGGTAACCAGGAATTAAATCTGTATCCTCCATCACCATCTCATCCTTTAAGATGTTAATTACCTTTCCCTTAAATTTAATATTCTCTTCTGCAGCCTTAGCATTATAAAACTTTCCTTCTTCACTAATGTAATCATACTCTAAAGCATCTCCAGAGACTTCTCTGCCTTCTTGAACCAAGAGAATATTACCTGAAGCTTTAATAGTTTTAGCTGTTAAATCAACTTCAACCTTATCTGCTTTAATATAATCTTCTCCCATTTGAATGACTACATTATCTTCAGCTTGAATCATTTGCGACTCCTCATCTAATATCACAAATCCCTCAGCATCTACTGTAATTGGAACCTGTTCATTAGCTTGTACAACTGGTGCACATAAGACTAATATTAGTAATACATAAGATAATACTTTCTTCAAGGTCTTTCACCCTTTCTAGCAATAATTAACAATAAGTACTCATTGTTAATTATAAAAGCAAATAATTTATATTTATACAACTAGTAAATTCTCTAATGATTAGATTTAGTATTAATTATACGCATAAGTCTATCTTACTAAACTCCTTAGTAAAATTCAAGTTTTAAAGGCTATTTGCTCCAAGTAATAGCTGGAACTTATCTTAAATTTATTATAAAAAAGAAAAAATCTACTTAGGCAGTATATACTACCCAAGTAGATTTATAAAATAAAAGATTATTAATTTAGCTTAAAAACTCAATTTATATTTTAAAATTAAGCTCTTATATAAATACTTACTTGACTCTAGATACTGCTTTAAATTAAGCCCTACTTCAAAACTATGGCTCTCATTAAATTCATAAAACAGCGTCTGCTGTAAGTTGAGTTTCAAACCATATTTATCCTCTAATTCTAAAGTTGAATCATAATCTAGATTATTGAAAAAACTTCGTTGATAATTTAGCTTCAAACTATAATATCTTCTTAAATTACTATAACTTTTCTCGTTGATATTATAATCAAAGGTTAACCAATAGTTACTATCAGGGTCATAGTTAATAGATATTTTAGCTTCTTTATCTATTAGTTCAAACCCACTAGCTAAATAACTATCCTTGTTCTGACTTAGAGATAAATTATAGCTCCATTGATTACCTTCATAACTAAAAGCCAACTCAGCTTTATCCTCTACAAAAGTATTAAGCATTGTAGCAGTTCTATATTCATTACTTCTCTTATAGCTACCACTTAAACCATATACTCCATTAATATCTCCATAATAATCAATATCAAATCCCCAATCAAAATCTTTAGTAATCCAGCTACTTCTTCTTGATAGATTATTCTCTCCATACCCCAAATTACTCCTTAATAAATATCTCCCTAAACTCTTATATCCTTCTAAACTAATATTATATTTCCCATTTCCTGAATCAAATCTAGATTTAAGTGCTTCAAAATCAGCTGATTGATAATCTAAATTAATATTATAATTAATATCTGATAAATAAGAGTCTAAGCTTAAAGAGAATGCTTCTCCTAACAGGTCATCTCTACTATTCTGCCCTACAATAGACTCTAAATAGAGATCTATATTATTTAAAGTATATCTATCAGCATAACTTAAATAATGATTCTTATCTCCAGATTCATCATCAATTAAATAGCCTACTTTTCTACCATCATTTCGCCAAATCATTCCCATTTCTTGATTGCTATCAACCCTAAACCCTTGACTATTACTACTACTTCCATACCAGATTTGATAATTATCTTTTTTAAGATAGGCTCCTAACAAATCTCCTCCATATAAAAATTTAGAAAAAGAAGGGACTGAAGTCATACCTAAGCTTAATTTATTATTACCCTGTATTACATTAAAGAGATAGTTATTGTAGTCCCAATCTGTTTCATCTGTAACTATTCCTTCTGTAAAAAAGTAGCTCTTGTCCAAATCCATTTCAAATTCAAGGTCATAATCATTGATAGTTTGACTATAATCAAGGCTGATATACTCAGAGATGTTACTATTATATTCACCTATATCTAGCTTTAACATATAATAACTATTACTCTCTGCTCTCAGATTGCAACTATAATTAATTACTGACAATATTACTAAAACTAATATTAAATTCAGTCTAGATATCACTTGCAGCCTGTACCCAATCTGGAATATCTTCAATCTGATCTTCAGGAGCATCATCTACATCTTTATAATCAATCACTAAACGATCAATCAACCATTCTCCATCAGTTCTAGTAAATGTAAAGGTGATTATTCCATAATCTGTAACCATAGGGTCTATCTCTTCATTCTTTTCATAGACCAAAAAATATGCTATAGCTTTAGCGGAATTTTGCCCCTCTGGAATTATTCTCAAATTTTTCGACTGCACTCCATCCTTCAACAATAAACTAGTCTCTAAATCTAAATCAATATTATAATAATGCTTATATTGATACTCTATATCACTTTTAGATTTTTCACTGATTAGATAATATACCCCTAGATGATAAACGCCTGGTTGTCTGATAAAGATAGACCCCATCTCTACCAGCTCGTCTTCTAATTTATCAAATGACTTTCCATAACTAATACCATCTTCACGAAGAGTAACTATCTCATAATTTTCACCATGGTTGCTATTAAATAATAACATAATATCTTCTACAGTCCAATCATTCTCTGGATCCCAAGCAACCTCACCCTCTTCTGTAGCCCAATCATCTCTAGGACTGTCAAATTCATTATAACGGAAAAAAGCTTCAATCTTATCAGCTACTGCTGCTGAAATTTCACCATCCTCCTTTGTTGATTTAGTGGACTTGTCCGAAACCAAGCATCCAGATAAGCTCATAGCTAGCATAATTAATAAGATTAATATAGATAGCTTTTTCATTAGTACCCCTCCTTTGTCCCATACTACCTTAATAAATCAATAAGCGTCCAAAACCAAAACCTTTTCTAGGCGTTACTGTAAAGGATAACTTCTTAGCTGGAAGCTCACCATATTTATCCTCTGCTAAAACTGTTATTGTATGGAGCATTCCACTTGTTGACCCACTAGAGAGTGGAGTTTTAGCAAAGATAATAACTCTACTTAAAACCTCACTACCATCTTGATCAGTAGTAATTATTTTAATATAATAATCCTTTTTAGTCTCAACTACTTGATCCCCACCTTTAATTATGGTTTTTTCATCAATATTTACTGTTAAACTTGTAAGCTTAACCTTATTATCCTCTGCAAAATCAATTCTTATTGTAGAAGCTTCATTGACACTTAATGTCTCTCCCTCACTAATATTAAATTCCACATTCATTTCATTTATAATGTGAAATAAACTTGGGAATTTTATTTCATCTGATTCATTTCCCCATTCGTCTTGTAGCCTTATATTTAAATCATATTCAGTATCATTAGCTAATGAAGATTTAGGTCTAAATTTAATAAGATAAACCTTTTTATCCTGAGCTATCTCATCTTTGATCTCAGTCTGCATTGTAGCTGATATATTAGCTGGAATTGTATTCACAGTTAGAGGAATTAATGAATTAAGTAATTCACCAGCTACCCCTCCAATCTCACCTGCTTTTACAAACTCAATTTGTTTAAAATCATTTATATTAGATATATCACTGATAATAAGCTGGAACTGTGGTTCTAATACAGGCATGTCACCAAAGGTACCATTACTTGTATCTTCTAAGGTCGATGTCTTATCATTATAGTATTGTATCTTACTTATAATCTGGGGAGCAGTTCCATCGACTTTAAATCTAAAGGCTTTAATTTGAGTTCGCTGATCATCTATAGTTATACCTGCATTCTCAAGTTGGGTCTTAATATCACCTTCTATATCATCATTTGTGCTATCTAAATTTATACCTTGAATCTCACTAATCAAGTCTGAACTTATTTCAATATCATCAGCTATAATTATTACCTCATAGGTTTCATCTTCAAGAGATGGTATCAAATTAACCAAATCTTCTTCTATATAATCGGTCTTTTTATCTAAACCTTTTTTATACCTATAAGTCCACTGCTTTCCTACATCAGCACCTGACCTAATTTGGTATCTTACTTCTTCAGAGTTATGAACATCAAAGTACAATTTACCTCCATTAGTACTAATCACCTTATCAACCTGCTTGTCCTTATTATCCTTCAAAGTTATATTGTTAATTATTGGTCTATTTTCATTAACCTCTAACATAAAGGTAAAACCAGTGATCCCAGGGGTAAGAGTATCAGTATCATTTACATTTCCTGATATGTCAGTAGCAGTAACCCTAACAACATATTTACCCTCTTTTAAAGTTCCATAAGGGAATATAGTAACGGTCTTTGTATCTGAATTATAGTCAATTACTCTAAAATGTACATCTACCGTTTGATCAAATTGATTATCGGTTTCATGGAGATAGTCATTTACTATATTATCTATAGTCATATTATCATTGACCTTAACCCCTCTAGCTTCAATCAAATCTTCAGCTGATACAAGCTCACCCTCAAAGCCTGAATATTTTTCATTAAAAGAAATCTTAATCTCTGGTTGAGAATACTCTGAACTAGTATCTTTAACTATCTCAATTTTTTGAGCATCAGTAGTTTGATTTAGTATTTCTTTAAAGGATACACCAGGATTTACACTAACTATTTCAGGATTATCATCAACATCTAAAGCAAAATAATAGGTATGGTCTGTTGGAGTCTCTGCACCAAAAGCAGATGCCTTCATCCTTACAGCTATAACATTAATTTCACTACCAGCTGGTAAATTAGTTAATTCTTCTGCAAAAGGACTAACATCATCTATTTGCCAATTTGTCTTTGTTATTCTTTGATTCAATACACTACTGATATCAGTTCGATCATTAATAGTTCTCCAAGTAGTATCTAAACTGATAGACCTATTTAAAGTATCAGGTTCAGTATCTTGACTTGATCTAATAAATCGTTGATCAGCAATACCTGATTGAGCAGTAACATCTACTATTAAATCTGATTTATCTTTTAAGTAATACACCTTGTCTGGATCGAGAATTCCATATTGAGAATGATTTTTAACCCTTACATCAATTCTAGGAGATGCATAGGAAGACTTGATTGTAAAGGTTGATAATACTGGTCCTTGCTGGCTACCAAGTCTAACCTCATACGTATTATTAATCGGCATATCACTGAAAAAAGCATTCTTAAATACGACCTTTCCATTAGTCTCATCATAGTCTATATCAGTACTACTATTAGCATCAGCCTCAAGTAAATCATTACTGGTATTAATAACATAAATATTTGGGGCATCAGCACTGAATTCAAAAAGTATAGTTACATCATTGTTATAACCTTCTAACCTAGCTTCAGGTCTAAATTCAAATTCTCTAACATCTACCTCTTTTACAATATGCCTTGGACCAATCTCAAAGTCAGTTATTTTCCCTTGAACAAACGTTGCCCCTACAGATTTATCACTATCCATAAGGATATCACCTTCTTGAGAATTGATATCAAAAGCAACATCACCTGTCCAATGATCAAATTCATAACCTGGATTAGGTGCAGCCTTCAAATGTAAGTTGGGATAAGAACCTGTCACCTCTATCTCTCCATAATCAGTACTTCTAGTCAAAGTATATTTCTCAGAATAAACTGCAGTAATAGTCTTATTGCCATCCATAATTATGTTTATAGGATTTTGATAACCTAAAACATTACCTAAATTATCTTCCCAATGAGCAAATTCATAAGCTGTCTCAGGATTAACTGTTAACTCTACACTGCTTCCATCAGGATAATCAGCTTGATTTGGATTTTTAGTTACAGTGCCATGATCAGAATTAACAGTTAAACTATAAGCAAAACTAGTTCCTGTAAAGATAATAATAAAAGTAATTACTAATAAAATACCGATAAATAATTTATCTCTATATCTACTCATCTAATCTACCTCCTTTTTTAAGCATAATAATTCTATAATATACTATTCTCTAATCATACCCCTTTTTCCTGTTAATCTTCTAAATAGTTTCTATTCTTTTTATTATTATTTAAAACTTATTTTGGACCAAATAACAAAATAATTAAAAAACATATTGTATGTAATTTAATACACTAAGCCATCTCTCTTTATGATATAACAGATAAATTTTAGTTTAAATCTCCTAAATAACTTAATAAAGCCAAGCGATTAGTCGCTTGGCTTTATTAAAAGACTAATCAATTTGATAATAAATCCTTATCTTAGCACCCTCTCCATATTCAAAGTCAACGATACTAATCTGCTCTAGCTCTACTACCTCTTCTTCAGTAGATATATGGAGTTGAACTAATTTTTTCATGACAGTAGTTAAATCATCAAACTTCTCCTGACTTGCCAACTTTATCATTTCACTCTCGTCAACCTCTACCATCTTAGTATCTATTTTGACTGTTTCTGCCATAGCCAAGGGAGTATGCAAAGCCAAAATTACTAAAGCTAGACAGACAATAAACAACTTCTTCATCTAAAATACCTCCTTTAAGTTCTTTGGTTACCATCCTTTAAAAACCAATCTAATGGATTATTAATAATATATTCCCTAATTTTATCTAATTCTCCTTCATTTCCGATAATTCTATCATAAAAAGATTTCTGCCACTGAAAATTAACATTACCTCAAAACCTCCTCAATATTAAATTATATGTTATGCTCCCATAAAAATATTGAGGTTATACTATTTAAAAAAAGCCCCTGGACAATCCAGAGGCTTTAGATTGAAGGTACAATTAGAAGTTAACACTTACTCCACCACTAATGCTATTTACACTAAAGTCTTCATTAGTATCTACAGCATTTACATAATCAGCTCTCTCGAAGTTGATTGTTGCTGAAGCAGAGTCTGTTACCTTATATCCTAATCCTGCCTTAGCAGTAGTGAATTCTCCTTCCATTCCATCATCTACTCTATCTTCTTTGTCTGCCCATGCAAATCCACCAGTTACATTTAACTTGTCATTAACTTGGTAAGATGCATCGATTCCAGCTTCTTTATTGATTGCTTGGTTATTATCGATATCATAGATAGCTGCTAATTGAGCAGTTGGTGCTAATTTGATTCCTGCTACATCAAACTCTGTACCATATCCTACACTTAATACCTTATCAGCTAAGTTATCTGTATTATCATAATCATAGATACCTGCTACAGTAATGTTTCCTAATTCTTTATTAGCTTCTACATATCTGATTTCTTCTTCAGATTTTACTGCATATTCATATTCACCAAAGACATTTACACCATAAATTGTATAAGGATTATCTTCAGTTACTTGAGCTGCTAAAGTAATCTCTTCTTCATCTTCTGTTGCATATTCGTAGTTTTCATATAATGCAGATACTTCTACTTTATCTATATTCTTAGTAGCTTTTAGATCAAAACCTTTCTTAGTACTTTCAAATCCATCATCTTCATCTGTATCTACTTGAATACCTGTGAAGTTTTCAGTAGATTCAACATTACCTTCTAATTTAATGAATCCTAAGTCTTTACTTGCACCTAATCTTGCTACTCTTTCATTCATATCCTTATCACTAAATGCTAAGTCTCCTGTGAAGTCTACACCAGCTAAGTTAAAGGCTGTATCAAGACCTGCAACTACATTTCTCTCAGCATTATCTCTAACACCAACAAATAGATTTACAGGTAAGTTTAATAAGTTATCTTGTTTTACAGCGATATCTCTTGTATCACCACGTTGACCTAATGCGATTTGAGAATTTCCTGAATTAAATACTACACCATCAATATCATCATCATTGAAGTATAGGTAGTTTTTCCATTCTAGACCTTGCTCATCACCAATTGTAGCAACAAAATCTTCTGTAGTAATAGAACCAGAAATTTCATCTAATTCTACATTAGCTTCATTCATTCCATCCTCATCATTGCCAAAGTTTCCAAAGTAATTTCCAACTGCTAACATATTTAAGTCAGCAATTACTCCATCCTTTTCAATATTTACATTTAAGTCAGCAAATTGCTTGAAGTAATCTTCAGCAGTAATCATATCATCATCATCATAGTCAGTTGCATCTACATAATCATTATCATCATCATCTAAGTCCTTTGTAAATGGATCTTTGTAAACAACTGATTTTCCATCTTCTCCTGGCTTAACACCATTTCCTTCAAGCTCTACATCTTTGTACTCTACTCCAGTCTTACCAGAGATAGTTACAGCAGATGAGTTAGCTAATTTTTCATTAATTTGAGCTAATTCAGCATCAAATTCTTGTGCTAATGCTGTAATTGCTTCTACAGCTTCTGCACTTACTTCATTATCTTTAGTTTCCACTTTTTCTAATACTCTAGCTGTTAAAGCAGCAACTTCATAACGAGTTAAATCTTGAGAAGCTTTATAAGTTCCATCCCCATATCCTTCTAATAATCCTGCTTGAGCAGCTTTTTGAATAGCATCATAAGCCCAATGTCCTTCAGGTACATCATTGAATGGATTTGCTATTGCTGGTACTGACATTGTAAATAATAAGGCTAATGTTAAAAAGCTTGTGATTAATTTTTTCATTATTAATATTCCCCCTAGGTTGTTTTTTAGTCTGTTTAGTAGTATTTTGCTTAGAATATATTGGATAGCTTAGCTTCTACTACATAACTTAGGGGTAGTTCCGAAGTTGAGTGGCCGTGTTTCCTCAGCTCTTCCTTACTCCCTTGATTATGTTAGTCTTCTACTAAAGTATCCTTGTTAAGTTCATCATCTTCAACTGAAGGCTCTACGGGGGACACCTCCTTTCTTGAGCAGAATAAGTTGATCTAAGATGATAAAGCTTAAACACAGGCTAAGAAAAATTGACAATACATAATGTACAGTTGATAATTACAAAACCTCTTTTCGACAAAATTCGACATCAGAGGGTAAAAAATATATTTGAGACTCAAAGTCTCTTAATCTTAGAAACTCATTGTTGGAAAATAGTGATTAGTAATTTAGTGATTTTTCAACAATCAATCTCTAAAATAATTTCATAGAATAAATTGTTTATCACTTAAAAAGATCAAATATCATCAACCTTTACAAGTTAATTATAACATAAATGGATTTAATAGCAAGTGGTAAAAGTATGAAATTTATTTTCTTTTTCAAATCATCTCCGTCTAAATATACTTATTCAATAGTCCCTGCTCAAATCCTCTAAGAAGGTTTATCCATTCTTTTTAAATTTAAGTAATTAATTGTCATTTATCTTCATATAATATTTATATTCTAGGGGATAGTTATAAACCCTTCTGGTAAGTATATGGATAAAATCCAATGTATAGTGTAAAGTTGATAATTGATAGATAAGATTTTAAAAATAAAAATATCGCAGTATACACATATTCAATTATTTAAAAACTCAAAAAAGAAAAAACCCCTAGGATAAAAGTATCCCAGAGGTTTAAGTAATCTGTATAGATTTGATTAGAAGCTAACTACTAATTTAGTTTTTAGAGAGTTACCTTCTCCATCAAGAGTTTCATCTTCATTATTTCCAGTGATGAACTTAGCTTCTGTATCCCAGCTGATATTATCAGAAATCTTTTGGTTTAAACCAGCTGCTAGATAAGTAAAGTCATAATCATCATCAGCAGATTGGTTAACTAATTTACCAGTTAAAGTAGTAATATCACTCATAGCATACTCAGTTCCTATTGCAAATACAGTTACATCAGTATTATCTGCATAATCATCATTAGTAGTAAATTCTACACTAGCAGTATTAGTAAATGCTCCATTTACATTGTCCCAACCTAGTTCAATACTATTTTTCTTTTCAGATTTATCTGCATGATCTACTACAGTATAATCAGCTTTCAAAGTATTGTTCGCATTTACTGCAAAGTCAGCACCAATATTAAATAAATCATAATAAGCATCATCTTCTTCTAAGTCATTTAAAGGAGCTTCAAAATCTTCTCCAACAGTTTCAAACATACCACGTACAGTTACTACATCAGTAGCTTTGTACTTAGCACCTAAGTTGAATAAAGAATCATTTTCTGTCTCGTCAGCTTGATCTTCTGATCTGTTGAATACAACTTCACCATTAACAGTAAATAACTCATTTACATCATAAGTAAGCGCTCCAGCTACATCAGTTACTTTTTTAGCTGCTCTTGCATGATATAACTTTCCAGTAAAGCTACCATTAGTAAAGTTTCTAGTAGCAGTTACACCATAATAATCATTACCATTTTCATCATCTTCACCTAATACAAAAGCCTTAACAGCATAATCAGAAACAGCTGTAGTTACTTCTACACCTTCCATATCTTCATCATCATAAATGAAGTATTTAGAAGCATTATAGTCCTCTAAATCTCCTGCTTTCAATGTAGCAAAACCATTACTAAGTGTTAATAAAGCAGTATCCATTTCAATATTTTGCTCATCACCTTCAGCTTGGTGACCAAAAGCACCAGTAGTGTCAGCAAAAGTATTAGCAATAGTATCTACTGCTAAATTAAAGTTGATGCTGTCAACATTTCCTGCGATATTGAAATCAATATTTTGATAGAATGCTTTCTCAGCAGGCATATCATCATCATCTTTGTCAGAATCATCATTAGCATCGTAATCTAAATCTAAAACATCATCGTCAGCCCATAAGTAACCAGTTACCTCATCAGAATCTCCACCATAGTTACCAATTTCAAAAACAGTTTCAACCTCTCCAGTAATCTTCACATTATCTACAGCTGCAAATGCTGGTGCAGCTAAAGATAGTACTACAGCACACGTAAGTAATAAAGAAATCTTTTTCATTGTTGTTTTTCCCCCTTATGTTCTTATAAAAGTTATTTAAAGCTATTTAAATTTTAATAACTTTCTAAAATTATACTACAAAAAACTCGTTGGCCTATAGGGATTTCACCTCCTTCTTGGGCTCTAAAATTATTAAAGTAATTAAAACTTTACAATTTTAAAGTCTGGTTATTAAAACACCTTTTATATAGTAAAATTTTAATTACCTTCACTTAAAAATAAGTTATATTGCCTCTTAAAATTGACTTATATAATTATAATACAATAATAATTTAACCATGTCAAATATTTCATTAAAAAGAATAATTAAATATATCTCTCTAAGAAAACCTAAGGTTACAATCTTAATCAAATAATATTAAATTAATCCAAAGATCATTATTTAATATTAAATTTTTTGTAGAGGCTTTTATGTATAAATATGTATATTTGTACATTTATTTCAAACAAAAATTTATAGATAATAAAATCTGAAATAAAATTTTATTATTTCTTTATTTATATTAATTTTATTGAACTATTATTACTTAACCTCCTAAAATAAAAAACCCCCTAGGGATTCCCTAGAGGGTTTAATCTTAATAGAATTAAATTAGAAACTAACAGTTAATTTAGTTTTTACAGAATTACCTTTTCCATCTACATTGTTCTTTTCACCAGTAATGAATTGAGCTTCTGTATTCCAGCTAATATTATCAGATAATTTTTGATTTAAACCAGCTACTAAATAAGTATAGCTTAAATCTCCATCATCATGAGCTTTATCAGTTGATTTATTTACTAATTTAGCATTTACAGTAGAAATATCACTCATAGCATACTCAGTTCCTAAAGTAAGAACAGTTACATCAGTGTTTTCTTTGTAATTATCATTAGTAGTAAATTCTACAGAAGCAGTGTTAGTAAATGCTCCAGTAGTATTGTCTAAAGCTAGCTCAATAGTATTTTTCTTTTCAGAATTATCAGCATAATCTACTACAGTATAGTCAGCTTTTAGAGTATTATTAGCATTTAATGCAAAGTCACTACCAAGATTAAATTTAGTGTAGTCATTATCTTCTTCAAGATCAGCTTGAGGAGCAGCTTTAAATTTATCCCCAACAGTTTCAAATTCACCACGTACAGTTACTACATCAGTAGCTTTGTACTTAGCACCTAAGTTGATTAGAGAATCACTTTCTGTCTCGTCAGCTTGATCTTTTGAACTGTTAAATACTACTTCACCATTAACAGTAAATAACTCATTTACATCATAAGTAGCAGCTACAGCTAAATCAGTAAGCTTTTCCTCTGCTCTTGCATGATATAGCTTTCCAGTATAGCTACCATTAGCAAAGTTCTTAGTAGCACTTACACCATAGTAGTCATCACCTTTGTCACCATCTTCACCTACTACAAAAGCTCTAACATCATAATCAGCAATAGTTGTACTTACCTCTACACCTTCCATATCTTCTTCATCAATGAAATAAGAATCAACATCATAATCAGCAAAATCTCCTGCTTTAAGTGTAGAAACACCCTTAGTTACTGTTAATAAAGCAGTATCCATTTTGAATTGATTTGTATCATCACCTTCACCTAAATCATAACCAGTATTGCTATAAGGTACACGAGTAGCCTCAGCAAAACTATTAGTGATAGTATCAACAGCTAAGTCAAAGTTGATATTCTCAACATTTCCTGTAATATTTAGACCAATTGTTTGGTAAAATGCCCTTTCAGCAGGAAAATCATCAGAATCTTTGTTATCTCCTACTACAGGTAAATCAATATCTAAAGCATCACCATCAGCCCATAATTCAGCAGTTTTATCTACATTTTCACCATAATGACCAATCTCAAAAACAGTCTCAACCTCTCCAGTAATCTTCACATTATCTACAACTGCAAATGCTGGTACAGCTAAAGCCATAACTAAAGCAAACGTAAGTAATAAAGAAATCTTTTTCATTATTATTTTCCCCCTTATGTTCTTATAATAATTGTTTTCTAGCTTTTTCAATAAATTATCATTTTAAACTCAATTTGCGGCTTATCGGGGTTCACCTCCTTCTTTGCCTTGATATAATAAAATTTTTCTATTAACTTAATTCTATGCAATCAACCAAACTCCTTTATTTTATTCTGTTTTTTATTAAAAAAAATAAATTAAAATAAATAATTAGTTAATTTTATAAATAGTTAGTATTTTTATTATAATGTATTAAATTATATATAATTTAATACATTATACCTAAAGTGAGATTATTTTATTTTAATACTAATTATAACCTAGATTTTTTTGTTATATTTTGAATTATCAGACTATTTTCTTTTTAGTTAATAAAATTTAGATAATAGAGAGATATTACGACACTTTTTACTTTGGTAGTTAGGTAGTTTGGGGGTAGATAGTTAGGAAAAATCTAACCATCCAACTACCTACCCACCTAACTCCGAAATTGTCGCAATATACCTAAACGCTACTATATATCTAGATTAAATTTAAATAAGAAAAAAGGAACTAGGTAAAAATACCTAGTTCCTTTTTGACATTTTATTCAAATATCTCAAAACCAATATAATAGCTACATAGTCATCAACAGGCTCTGGAGGCGTTTGCATTGAAGTAGGCAGTAACCTTCTCCACCCTCGCCGAGGATTCTCCTTCCAATAGTACTCTCTAGCTTCTAAAGTAGAGTGAGATTCATCAATAATATAAATCTTCTTAAAGACTCCCTTTAAATTAGTAGCTATATCATCACTTTTAGTCCCATTTCCTAAAACGACAACTTGAAGCTGATAATCATCCTTTAATACCTTTAATTTATCTATGAGGCTATTGCTCTTTATAACCGCCTTAAATCTAACATTCAAATCTTTATCTATCACGGCTAAACCACATTTATCCTTTCCTGGGTCAATTCCAATTATCATTATCATCACCTAGTATCTTAAATTCTATATTATCTTTTAACTTATCATTACGCCAAATATCATTAAGTGCTATGACTTGAATCTTGCTAGATTTATTCTCCATTAAAAGTCTATCAATTATAGGATAAAGGGTAATTGGACTAATTTTTCCTACTTCACCTTTGGAATCAACTAAAAGTCCATCACTAATAACTTCTCTCTTTAAATTCTCTAACAAGAAATCTAAATCTCTTTCAATAGAGGATAAATTATCAGTAGATTGTACTTCACCTACCAAGATAGGTTCTCCTTGCTGATAGACTTTATAATCTTCATAAATATCAAAATTAATAGCTAAAGCTTCATCTTTAAAGGTATTCTTAGCAGTTACTAACCTTAAGATAACTCTATCTTTCTTATCTTTTAAAATCTCATATAATCCATTGAGTTCTTGGTTATTATACGTAATACTCCCTTCCTTTCCTCTAACTTCAATACCTGCTTGTCTAGCCAGTACATCTGCTTGCTCTAAGAGCTTATTGACCTTATCCTCTGCCTTATTTAAGCCTTCTTCTAAATTTATTACCTCTTCAATTATAATCTCACCTTTTTGGTAAATAATATCTCCAGTCAATGACGATAAGTACCTTCTACCAAATAGACTGATATTATAAGCTAAGTTATCAACCTGCTCTGTCAAAGAGCTTTTTTGCAGATTCAATTCTTCCACTTTATCTTCTAACTCTAGCTTGCTCTCTTGGACAATTTGATACTCCTGCTTTACCTTAGTTAAATCTGCTTCTAAATTATCTTTATCCTCTTCCAAGATAAGCAAATCATTGACCTTCTTGTCAATATCCCTTCGTAAATCTAATAACTCGTTATTTTTAGATGCTAAACTCTGATTTAAGACAGATAAACGTTCTAGCATTGCTTCCATATCAAATAATGCCATTCGTACATCCTTTGAGGCTCCCATTAAGAGTACTAAGGAAGCTAGAGCAATCAAGATACCTGTACCTACAGTAATCACTATTGAAGTATGCTTAGGGCGCAACCCAAAAAGGGATAACCTCTTCTTTCCTATCTTCATTCCAATCTTATCACCAACATAAGCTATAATTCCTGCTACAATAATTAGAGACAATAGTAACTTAATCCCATACATACTATATCCCCTTTCTAAGGGCAGTTTACAGTATACAGTTAAGTTTAAAACCACTTAAACCCTAAAAATAAACAGACGTAAAGTTTTTGATATTTTAACTGTCAACTGTACATTGTAAACTGTACACTATTATTTATCTGGATGCTTTATACATCAATCCAACTCCTACTATAGTAAAGATTATATTCTGAATCCAAGCTCCTAGCCAAGGTGCTATACTTCCACCTTCACCCATAGAAGAACCAATAGTCATAAGCGTATAATAGATAAAGATAACTATAATACTCAATCCTAATCCGATAGAAGAGCCTGAACGATTAGGCTGTAAACCTAGGGGTGCTCCTACCAAGGCAAAGATAAAACAAGCAAAAGGAACTGCATACCTTTGATGATAAACCACCTTCAACTCTTTAACATCTCGCCCTTCTTCTTCCATAAGTTCTATATGCTCACTCAACTCTGATAGGGTCATTTCTTCAGGCTCCTTCTGATTACGAGTAATTTGAGTTGGAGTTCTATCCAAATTACTCTTCATATTGAATCTTTTAAAGGTAGTCTGAGGTACTTGTCCATTATCAGTAATTGTATAAATAGTCCCATCTATAAATACCCACTCTTCTTCTAACCACTCTGCTTTCTTGGCTTGAATACTAGTAACTAGCTTTCCATCCTCATAATCTTGCCAGGTTACTCCCTCTAACATCTGAGTATTACCATCATACTTATCAGCTGTTAAGATATAGTCCAACTTGCCTGTTTGACTATCAACTGGAGATATTACTAAATTTTTTTGAGTCTTAGGTCTAACTGTACCATGCTTGAGCTTCCAAACAATCTCTTCATAGGTATTTAGACTGGCTGGTACTAAACTATTATCAAAAAAGATAGTAAGTCCACTTATCAATAATCCAACTATCAATACTGGGGTAACTATCTTAATAAAGCTAATTCCTCCTGCCTTTAAAGCTATAACCTCACTATCACCTGATAAACGCCCAAAGGATAATAAAGTAGCCAATAACATAGACATAGGAAAGGTTAATACAATTACCTGTGGCAAACTTAAAAAGAATAGCTTTACTATTGTTAACAATGGAACTCCATATTGAGACATCATCTTAGCTAAGCTAATCAGTACATCTGTCCCAACGAAGATACTCGTAAAAGCAAAGACCCCAAAAAGAAATGGTTGAATCAACTCAACCAATAAATATCGATAAATAATCTTCATTTACTGCCACCTCACATACTAAATGTTTCACCTAAATAGAACTTCTTAGCCGTTTCACTATTAGCAATCTCTTCAGAAGTACCTGATAATAGTATCTTCCCCTGATGCATAATGTATGCTCTATCGGTGATTGCCAATGTTTCCCTAACACTATGGTCAGTAATGAGTACCCCCAACCCTCTATTCTTTAAGTGAGAGACAATACCTTGAATATCACTAACAGCAATTGGATCTACTCCAGCAAAAGGCTCATCTAATAAGATATACTCAGGGTCTGTTGCTAAAGCTCGGGCAATCTCTACTCTCCTTCTTTCACCACCAGATAACATATAGCCTTTCTGTTTACGGATATGGGCAATATCAAACTCTTTTAGTAAAGACTCTAAAATCTCATGATTATCCTCTTGACGATCTATCATCTCTAAGATAGCCATAATATTCTGTTCTACTGTCAGCTTTCTAAAGACCGATGCCTCTTGAGCCAGATAACCAATCCCCTTTCTAGCACGTTTATGCATCGGTAACGGGGTAATATCATTACTATTTAAAGTAATATTCCCTTGATTAGGGCTTACTAAGCCTACAACCATATAAAAGGTAGTTGTCTTACCAGCACCATTGGGACCTAGAATTCCTACAATTTCACCTTTGTTAACCTCAAAGCTTACACCCTTTACTACATCTCTCTTATTATACGTCTTAATCAAATTTTCAGCCTTAATTGCCATCATCAATCACCCTTCTCATCACTAGGAATAACAAATTTTGTCTTCCCTTTAGCAATCATCTTTCTAGTCTTTAAATTAATGATTACCTCTTCAGCATTCACTGTCTGTGTTCCACGTTTTGCATAAACATTACCAGTTAATATCACCTCTTGAGATACATCATTATACTCCATCTCTTCTGCATCTGCTATTAAATCTTGACTTTCATCTACAATATGGGCTCCACCATAGACGAATAATTTATTAGTATCCAAATTAAATTCGAATCTATTGCCAGTTATAGTAGCTCCCTCATTTTCCATCTTAGGATTACCAGTTAATACCCCTTGCTTAGATTTATTATTTAGTGTTAACTCTTGACCAGTTAGCTTACTTCCCTCTTGTTGAATAACAACTTCCCCTGTAGCCTTTATTTCACCTAAGTTTTGATTTGCAGTCAACTTATTAGAAGTTAGCTTTAAATTATCTCTATCTAATACAACATTTCCTGTAGCAATAATCTCAGAGTTCATATCATCAACTATCAATTTATCTGCCATTAATATAGTCTCTTCTTCTTGAGCCAATAGATTAACTGATGTAAACAATAAGGTCAATATAAATAAACTTAAAATCAAGGATTTATTCTTCATTACCTTCACCCATTTCTTGAGAAATAACTTTTACATTCCCTAATATCTCTAGTTTCTTTAAATCAACCTGACTTATAAATCGCTCACCTCTAACCTTTAATCCAGGTTGTTCAATTAACACATGACCTAGTCCTATCAACTCATTTTTGGCACTATTCCAATTTAGATTATCGGCTTTGAGTAGCTTTTCTTGACTCTTAATGGTTATAGGACCCTCTAATCCAATAAAACCTGTTTCTATATCCACCTTACCTTTATCAGCTATAATATTGATTACTTCCTTTTCTTCCTCATAAACCTTAGCTTGAATTTGATTTAATGTAATTTGATTTCCCAGTTCAAATTGTTGGATTGATTCTGCCCCCAACTCCCATCTAGTAATACCATCTTCACTATATAAGGTTATAGATGATTCTTCTAATTCCAGACGAGGCTCAGCTTCTTGTTCTTCCTGTAAAGACTTAGGTGAAATTTTGACCTCTGGCTTTTGAGAGTAGTTATTTGTAGCAAAGATAATTAAAGGAATTATTAAGATTAAAAAAGCAACTACAAGATACTTTTTACTTAACTTCTTCACTATAAAGCCCCCTCGTCCTTTGTCTTCCACCTACGATGTAGCCATAGCCACTGATTAGGATAATCCCTTACCTGATTTCCTAACGAGTGAGCCAGCTCTTGTAATTTCTCCTTTAGCTCATCTTCACTGGCATTCTTGGCAACTTCAAGCCCTTCTTCTATAATCAAACGATAACTCTCCCCTTGCCTAACCATATAAGCAGGAAGAATTATTGCTCCAGTCTTTTGAGCAAAAACCACTGGTCCTGTAGGTGTAGAGGCAGGTCTATTTAAAAACTTTACAAAGGTTCCTTTAGAATGGGCATCTTGATCCCCTAAAATTAAGAGTAGCTCTTTTTTTAATAAGGATTTAAAAGCCCCTCTAACCCCTTTACCTCTCTTATCAAAGACCTTTCCCCCTCTACTTTTTCTAATCTTTAGAATCTCTTTATTAATGTAGGGATTTTTAAACATCCGAGCAATTCCATTTATAGGATAACCTAGCCAAGCTAAATAGAGACCCAATAAATCCCAATTTCCTATGTGACCAGTAAATATAATAACACCTTTGTTCTTTTCATAGGCTTTTTCTAGATATTCTAACCCATTAACCTCAATCTTATTATTAAAATCATTATCAGTCCAATTTTCGAAAGCAATAGTTTCTACAAATTTAATAGCCACATCCTGAAAGACCAATCTAGCTAAATTTTCAGCCTCTTCTCTAGAATAACCTAAAGATAGTTTAATGTTTTTAACAGCCAACTCTCTACGGTCTTTTACAATATAATATAATAAATTACCAAATGACTTAGCAAAAAAATGATTAACCTTCCTAGGTATCAGGTTAATCATTGATTTAAATGACTTAAAAAGCCAATAAAAGAACCTATCCTTCATAATAGACACCTCTTAACAGACATTATTCATCTTGATATTCTAAAATTAACTCTATTGCTTCTCTTACAGCTCCTTGTCCACCCTCTTTAGTTGTAATATAATCAACTACTTCCTTTACCTTCTTGACACCATTGGCTGGAGTAAAGGATAAACCGACTCTCTCCAAAATATCCAAATCATTGACATCATCACCAATATAAGCAACCTCTTCTTCTATTACATTGTACTTATCCAACACATTATTAAAGACCTTAATCTTATCTTTGATATTTTGATGGACCTCTTTAATACTCAATTCTTCAGCCCTACGTTCTACCAACTTTGACTCTCTTCCTGTAATAATAGCAGTTTTGATACCAGCTTCATGAGCCAGTTGAATCCCTTTTCCATCATGAACATGAAAAAATTTAAGCTCTTCTCCATTATTTCCTAAAATAATTCTACCATCAGTCAACACACCATCTACATCAGTAATAAATAATTTTACCTTGTTAGCCTTCTCTTTTAAAACTGAGTCCACTCTAACCATCCCCTATACCTTTATTATACTATTATCAGACTATCAATTTAAATTATATCTTGCCCTATATTAATTTTAAAGGGTATATATATCATTTGTCAATCAAACACAGAGAATGACAAAATTTACTTGCCTCATTTTTTAATTGTACATTGTAAATTATTAAAGTACCCCAGCTTTTAATAAGTCTTGGAAGTTAAGTAATCCTACAGGCTTATAATCATTATCAACTATTGGTAAATCACTGATTTCTCTCTCTTGCATCAGTTTTAAGGCTTCAGCGGCTAGTTTATCTTTAGTAATTGTTGATGGGCTCTTACTCATAATCTCTTTAGCAGTCTTATCTAATAGATTAAAGGACTCTTCTAGCTGGCGTCTTATATCACCATCTGTAATAATACCTACCAATTTTCCTTGACTATCAACAATATTAGCAGCCCCCATTCTAGATGAGGTCATCATAAATAAGGTCTCTTTTAATGTTGCTTCTTGATTGACAATAGGATTTCTCTCTCTAATATGTAAAACATCATTTACTGTTAATAATAACTTCTTACCAAGGCTTCCACCTGGATGGTAAAGTGCAAAGTCTTCAGGCTGAAAGTCTCTTGCCCATAGTAAAGAGATTGCTAAAGCATCTCCCAAGGCTAGTGTTGCCGTAGTACTAGCCGTTGGTGCCAAATTCAAAGGGCATGCCTCCTCTTCTACACCTGTATCTAAGATATAATTGGCAGTCTCTGCTAAAGTAGAGATTCTTCCACCAGTCATAGCGACTAGCTTTGCTCCAATTCGTTTAATAACAGGTAAAATTCTAATAACCTCTTCTGTCTCTCCACTATTAGATAGAGCAATTACTATATCCTGACTAGTCACCATCCCTAAATCACCATGTATAGCTTCAGCAGGGTGTAAGAAGAAGGAGGGAGTTCCTGTACTTGATAAAGTTGCTGCTAACTTTTTAGCAATAAACCCTGATTTGCCCATCCCAGTCATAATTACTCTTCCACTACATTTTAAGATTTCCTTGACTACCTCTATAAACTCTCCATTAACAGATCTCTTTAAATTTAAAATTGATGCCGCTTCAATCTCTAAGACCTCTATGGCCTGACTTTTTATCTCTGTTATATCTAGATTGTTTATATCCATTGAAAGCACCCCTTTTTTCTATAATCAATAAGTTAAGGCGAGGTAACCTCGCCATTAAAAATTATCTATTAAATGTCTTTAACTATCTCATCAATTGCTTTTGCTTTGATTAAAAGCTCTTCTAAATCTTCTAAACTGACCATATTAGGTCCATCACATAAGGCTTTAGAAGGCTCATCATGTACCTCCATAAACAATGCATCTACTCCTGCTCCTACTGCTGCTCTAGTTAAGTAAGGAACAAATTTCCTCTCTCCTGCTGAAGAGTCTCCTGCTCCTCCAGGTAATTGTACACTATGAGTTGCATCAAAGACTACTGGATATCCTGTATCTCTCATAATCGGGAAGGAACGCATATCTACAACCAAATTATTATAACCAAAGCTTACTCCTCGCTCTGTTAATAGAATCTTTTCATTGCCAGTACTTTCAATCTTCTTGACTACCTGCTCAATATCCCAAGGTGCTAAAAATTGTCCTTTCTTGACATTGATTACTCGACCAGTCTTACCTGCTGCTACCACTAGATCTGTCTGTCTAGATAAGAATGCTGGAATCTGCATAATATCTAAGACCTCTGCAGCAGACTCTGCTTGACCTATAGTATGTATATCAGAGATAACTGGTAAATCAAACTTATCCTTAACCTTCTGTAATATCTTTAATCCTTTTTCTAAGCCTGGTCCTCTAAAGGATTCAATTGAAGAACGATTTGCTTTATCATAAGAACTCTTAAAAACATAAGGAATCTCTAATCTCTCTGTAATCTCCTTTACCTTCTCAGCAATTCTAAGTACCCTCTCTTCACCCTCAATAACACAAGGTCCTGCCAATAAGACAAAAGGACGATTATTACCAAAGATTACTTTATCATTTAATACAACCTCTTTAACCATGTTAATACCCCCAAATTATAATTTACAATTAACAATTTACAATTTCAAACATAGATTTTAATTGTAAATTGCTCATTGGTCATTGTACATTGCTCTAACTCTCTCCAAATCTTTCTCAGTATCTACACCAATTGCTTGGTGTTCTGTCTCTACAACCTTGATTTTATAACCATTCTCCAAAGCCCTTAGCTGTTCTAAAGACTCTTTTAGCTCTAAAGTTGTTGTTTCCATCTTGGCATAGTTTAGTAAAAATTCTTTACGATAAACATAGAGTCCAATATGCTTATAATATCTAATATCAACATCAGTTCTAGGATAAGGAATTAGAGACCTTGAAAAATAAAGGGCAAAATCATCTCGATCTGTTACTACTTTAACTACATGAGGGCTCTCTAACTCTTCTTTAGAATCTATCCTCTGCTTTAGAGTTCCCATCTTAATAGTATGATCTTCTAATAATGGTCTAACTGCTTGATCAATCATTTCAGGACTGATTAAAGGCTCATCACCTTGGACATTAACTATTATCTCAGAAGATAGCCCCTTAGCTACTTCAGCTAAACGGTCAGTCCCAGTCTTATGCTCTGCTGAAGTCATAGCTACCTCTCCATCAAAGGCTTTGACTGCATCATAAATTCTCTTATCATCAGTTGCTACAATCACTCTATCTAACGTACTAGAGAGCTTAACCTGCTCATATACTCTTTGAATCATAGGTTTGCCACAGATATCTTTAAGGGGCTTACCTGGCAATCTAGTCGATGCATAACGTGCTGGTATAATTGCTGTTACTCTCATTTTGCTACCTCCAATCTATCAATCAGCTCATCAAACTTATAACTTGAATCAATAATTCCTATCTCTATTCCCAATACCTCAAAGGATATCATCTCTAATCCAATCTCCTCTAATAAGTCATCATTAATACTAACAGCATCCTTTTCAGTAGTAATTATTCTATCAACATTCTTTTCACTGGCCAAGGTATATATCTCTAATATCTCCTTATGAGTATAAGTATGGTGATCAGCAAATCTTATCTTATCAACTAGCTCTGCTCCCAAACCACGCAAGGTCTGTTCAAAGGCTTTAGGATTGCCTATACCAGAGACTGCTAAAGTCTTTTCACCAGTCAAATTAATTTCATTCTGCTGATTACTATTTATTCTACGCAAATAGGTTGGATTATGCTTAGTAGTGATTATCATAGCTGCAGGATTAATCTCAATGAGCCTTTTTTTAATATCTCTTAGTCTAGTCTCCCCAATCTGATCTACTTTAGTTAAAAAGAAGACGTGGGCTCTCTTTAAAGAACTTAAGGGCTCTCTTAATAACCCTCTTGGTAACAGATGTTCATTGCCAAAGGGATTAGTAGCATCAATTACCACTAAATCATAATCTCTAGCAACCTGTAAATGCTGAAAGGCATCATCTAAAATAATAAAATCTGGGTTAAACTCTTGGCAAGCAAATTCTCCAGTCTGACTTCTTTCTGAACCAATAATAACTGGTATCCCTGTTAAGCTACTTGCTAACATATAAGCTTCATCACCAGCTTGGTCAGCATCCATTAAAATCTCTGTGCCATTAGAGACTAAGCCGACCTTATCAGAAAAATTAGCCTTATAACCTCGATTTAAAACAACAACTTTATGACCTTTCTCCGTTAAAGTCTTAGCCAACAGTTGAACTACTGGTGTCTTCCCAGTACCGCCCACAGTTATATTGCCCACACTAATGACCTTAGCTGATAAACTCTTTTGTTTTTTTATTCCCCAACTATACATTAACTTTCTTAAAGTTATTATTACCTTGTATAAAAATGATAATAAAGTTAATATTATTAAGATTATTTTAGCTATAAGTCCAGTTTCTTTACCATTAATCACATCTAACAAGTACTCTTCTATTTTCATATCATTTCACCTAACATATTCTTTGCAGTCTCTACTGCACTATTTAAGCCATCTTCAACAGATTTTCTATACTCTTCTAGCCCATTCTCAACCAAATCCTCTTTAACCTCAATATTATCTCCAAAAACCAAAGATGCCTTGGAGAAAGGTAGAGGCAGTTGAAATCTATCCCAGCTATCAAAGACCTTCTCCTTAGAAAAAGCAACCCCACCTGGAATTATAACACTGTTACTCTTCTGCGCCAAATAAACAATCCCTGCTTGAGCTTGATGCCTTGGACCTCTAGGTCCATCAGGTGTAATGGCTATATTCTTTCCTGATTTTAGTTTCTTTATTAACCTTAAAAGAGAACGTGCTCCACCCTTAGAAGTTGAGCCTCTTACCATCTCCCAACCCATCTTCTTGAATACTCTACTAATATACTCTCCATCTCTACTTTGACTGGCTAAACCTACATAACCACGATTCTTAAGATAGTAAGCAGGAAACCATAACTGTCCATGCCAAAAGGCTAAAATAACAGACTTGCCCGATTTCTTTGCTTTTAAAAGTCTATCTTCATTCTTTACTTCTACCTTTAAAGTACCACTAGTAATTCTCTCTAAAAGATAAGCAAATTGAGGAATTAATTCATACTTCAATCCCTCTTTCATAGCATCACCTACTTATTGAACTGTATTTCGTATAGCTTCTTATAAAGTCCATCTTTTGCTAACAATTCCTCATGGCTTCCCATCTCTACTACTTTTCCTCTCTCCATTACAACAATCTTATCAGCATCTAAAATAGTAGATAGCCTATGAGCAATAACAAAGGTTGTTCTGTTCTTCATCAGTCTATCTAAAGCATCTTGGACTAGAGCCTCTGATTCTGTATCCAAGGCTGAAGTAGCCTCATCTAAAATCAAAATACTTGGATCCTTTAAAATAGCCCTTGCTATAGCAATTCTCTGCTTTTGACCTCCAGATAGCCCTGCACCACGCTCACCTATCTCTGACTCATAACCCTCAGGAAATGCTTCAATAAAATCATGGGCATTGGCAGCCTTAGCAGCCTTAATAATCTCTTCCTCACTGGCATCTAAGCGACCATAGAGGATATTATCAGCAATTGTTCCACTAAACAGAACAGTCTCCTGAGGAACAATTCCTATCTTATCCCTTAATGATTTAATAGTAATATCCCTTATATCTACCCCGTCAATAGTTATCTCTCCACTATCTGGATCATAAAAACGTGGTATCATATTGACTAAAGTAGATTTTCCTGCTCCACTAGAGCCTACTAGGGCAATTACTTGTCCAGGCTTTGCCTTTAAATTGATTTTATCCAAAGCCAATTCATCATTATTATAACTAAAGACTAAGTCTTTAAAGTGGATATACCCGTCAACTTCAGTTAATTCTCTAGCTCCTACTTTATCCTTAATCGTTGGTTGAATATCAATAATTTCAAAGATTCTTTCAGCAGCTGCTAAAGCACCTTGAATAGTTCCTGATAACCTAGTAATACTCTTTAAAGGATTTGTAATGTACATTAATAGTGAGAAGAAACCAACCAATTCTCCAGGTGTCATCTTTGCTGCTATTACCTGACGCCCTCCATACCATAATACAACAATAAAGGACATTGCAGCCAAAAACTCTGTAACTGGTGTTAATGTAGCTTTTAATTGAGAGTTTTTCAAATTAGCTCTAAAATTAGCATAGTTCTCTTCTTCAAAACGGTCATACTCATATTCTTCTCTTCCAAAAGATTTTACTACTCTAATTCCACTAATAGTCTCTTGTAAAACATCAGAGAGATTACCTATTTTAACTTGGGCTCTCTTACTTACCTTTCTAATTCTTTTATTAAAAACATCAATTACATAGCCAATCACTGGAAACAAAAAGAAGGATATTAAAGTTAAGCTCCAATTATCATATAATAGCTTTCCTATACCTCCAAGCAAAGTGAACATTTGGCTAAATATCCCAATAGCTCCTGAAGCTATAGCTCCTTCTAGCTTGCCAACATCATTAGTTGTACGGGACATAATCTCTCCAGTCTTATTTTTAGTGTAAAAATCTAAAGAAAGACTTTGTAAATGTTGATATAGATTATTTCTTAAATCTTTGACAGCATTTTGAGAGACATAAGCAGTAAAATACTTCTCTCCATATTGGAAGATACCTCTAAAAAGAAATATAAAGAATATACCAATAATAATCCAATTCAACTGCACTAAGGTTGTTTCTCCAGTAGTTAGTCCTTGAATCATTGTATCGATTAAATCCTGAAATCTGTCAAAAAACAGAATACTTAAACCAGCATTTAAAATCATAGAAATAACAGCTAAAACTATTCTACCTTTATAGGGCTTTAAATATCTAAGTACACGTTTAGCTAATTCCATTTAAATAATACCCCCTGTGCTTAGCACCAAACTAGCCACTCGTTTGGTTGCTCCGCTTTCTCCTAGTTTTACTACAACATCTCTTAACTCTGCTTTAATTCTCTCTACTCTTTTTGGTGAATTTAGTATAGCAATTGCTTCTTTAGCTATTCGCTGACCAGTTACTTCATCTTGTAACAGCTCTGGTACTATCTCATCCTCAGCAATGATATTAGGCAGACCTATATAAGGCAACTTAACCAACAGCTTTCCTAACCAATATGTGGTCTTAGATGTTTTATAGACAATCACCATTGGAGTTTGAAAACAGGTTGCCTCCAAAGTTGCTGTTCCAGAAGCTACTAATAATAAATCCGCTATCTCCATTACCTCATAAGAATGACCAGCAATTAAATTAATATCAAGATTATAGCTTTCTATTCTCTCTTTAATATCTTCTCTAGATATACTATCTGCTAAGGGAAGTAGAAATTGAATATTTTCATAACTCTTCTTAATCTCTTGAGCTGCTTCTAACATAGGAGTTAATAATCCTTCTATTTCCTGTTGACGACTTCCTGGTAATAACCCTATAATCCTATTATCAGAATTGATATCATAAGACTCTTGAAATTTATCTTTAGACAGTTCAGGCTCCACCAAGTCTAAAATAGGGTGACCCACAAACTCAACATCTGCACCAGCTTGACGGTACACCTTCTCTTCCATAGGAAAGACCGACGCAATCTTTACTTGGCGTTTAGCCATCGTTTTGGCTCTTCCTTTGCCCCAAACCCAAGCAGAAGGTGCAAAATAATTAACAGCAGGAATTCTGTGTTTATGGGCTATTTTAGCCACTTTCATATTAAAGCCAGAGTAATCTACTAATAAGATCACATCTGGCTTCTCTTCTTTCATAGCTTTATCTAATTTATTCAAAATTTTATAGGCTAACTTTAAATGCTTAATTGCCTCAATAAAACCAATAGTACTTAATTTGGTAGGATCATAAATTAATTCTACACCTTCTGACTCCATACGTCGACCGCCAATTCCAATAAACTCAAGGTTAGAATGAAGCTTCTTCATCTCTTTGATTACCTTAGCTGCGTGCATATCACCAGATACTTCACCAGCTATTACCATTATCTTTGGCATTTAATCACCCACCTTATAAATCAATTAACAATTGATAGTTAATAATTAAAAATAAAAATTTATTCTTTACTCATTGCCATAATTGTAATTCCTGCTTGATTTGCCCTCTTAATAAACTCTTCTTGATCGACAATAAAGGTCTTTTTGGCTTCAATCACTAACCCTTTAGCCTTAACTTCAATCAGCTTCTCCAGAGTATCTAAGCCAACAGCAGGAATATCAAATCTAAAGTCTTGCTGAGGTTTACTTACCTTTGCTACGACCACTTCACCTCGCCCTAGCTTACCACCTCTTAAAATAGCTTGATCAGTTCCTTCGATAGCCTCTACAGCCATAATGGCATTATCCTTGACAACAACAGTCTGTCCAATATCTAAACGACCTATCTCCTTTGCCATCTTAAATCCATACTCCATATCAGCTAATGTTGTAGCATCAGGCTTAAGTGCTGTTAAGAGACCTTTATTTGGTAATAGTTCTGTTATATACTTAGTCTGATCACTGATTTTAATTCCAGCAGACTCTAGCTCCTTAACAATTGCTAGCATAATTGAATCATCATTCTTCTCTTTTAGATTACTAAGTAAGAGCATAAATCTCTGATCTAGTTCTATCCCTTGATAAAGTAGCTCTTTAGTTACTTTACCTAACATTATAACCTCACAAATTCCTTCTTCTTTGAGAATATTTATGATTTTATCCAATTGCCCAGCACTAATCTGATAGACCTTAGTTGCTACATTCTTTAGTTCATCAACCTCTGCTTCTGGAGTGAGAGTAATAGCAATAACTTCATTTCCTGCTGCCACTGCAGCATAAGCAAATTTAACAGGTAAATTGCCATTGCCTGCTAGTAAACCTATTCTAGCCATAATCAACCTCCCAATATAATCACCCAACTTTAGAATAGAATATAAAATTAAGTTGAATGACAGTAACTATTAACAAGTATGAGTGATAAGTAAACTCTTAAATAATTATTACCTATCACTCATAACTTATCATTATATTATTTACAAATTCCTCGTTGAGCATTTCTTAAGAACCTTAAGAAATGTTCGATTAAAGGATTACTATCTAGTTCTTGATCCATCTTCTCAATTGCTTGAGAGATATTTAAATTTGATCTATATAACAACTTATAAGCATCCTTAATCTGTGTTCTCAACTCAGGACTGATACCATTTCTTCTTAATCCTACAATATTAATCCCCTTAGCACAAGCAGGATGTCCATCTACCAATACATATGGCGGAACATCTTTAACCACTTTAGAGGCTGCCCCTATCATAGACATCTTTCCAACTCTAGCAAATTGATGTACTCCAGCCAAACCACCAAGCACTGCTGAATCTTCTACAATAACATGTCCTGCTAAAGTAACAGCATTGGACATGATAATTCTATCACCTAATTGGCAATCATGGGCAACATGGCAATATGCCATGATTAAATTATTATCACCAATCTTAGTCAAACCTCCACCCTCTTCAGTACCACGGTGTATAGTAGCAAATTCACGAATTGTATTATTATCTCCAATCTCTAGAAAACTCTTCTCACCATGGAACTTTAAATCCTGTGGTTCTTGACCAATAGATGCACCATTAAAAATCTTATTATTCTTACCTATTTTAGTCCACCCTTGAATGACTACATGGGGCTCAATTTTAGTCTTATCACCAATCTCAACATTTTCCCCAATGATAGCATAGGGACCGATTTCCACACCTTCTCCTATTTTAGCACCTGGATGAACGACTGCTGTCTTATGAATTTTCTTATTCAAATGTACCACCTTATTATCCTTTGTCTTTTCCATCTGGTCCCCCCCTTTGTCCTTTTATTTGTCTTGTATCGCACAAGTTAAAGTTGCCTCTGTTACTATTTCTCCATCTACTAAAGCCTTAGCCGCGACCTTACCAATTCCTCGTCTTAATTTAACTACTTCAACTTCAAAGATCAATTGATCTCCTGGCTTAACTGGGTGCTTAAACCGTGCATCTTCAATACGTGCAAAATATGGTACTTTCTCCTCAGGGTTATCTACTGTAGTTAATAAGCCTACCCCTGCAACTTGAGCCATTGCTTCTATTATCAGTACTCCTGGCATAATTGGATGGCCTGGAAAATGCCCATTAAAAAATTGTTCATTTGCAGTTACATTCTTTAAGCCTACAACCTTCTTTCCTGGCTGAACCTCTAAGATTCTATCCACCAATAAGAATGGATACCGATGTGGTAAAATTTTCTGAATTTCATTGATATCTAACATTTTCATTCCTCCTATTTCAATAATCTCTCTTTAAGCTTTCTAGACAAGATAGAATTTAACCTATGACCAGATCTAATTCCAATAATATGACCTTTAAATTCTGGTGCTAATTTGATATCTCCCAAAATATCTAGAATCTTATGCCTTGCAAATTCATTATTAAATCTCAATTCATTAATTGGACCATCTTCCCCAACTAAAATAGCATTGTCTAAACTGCCTCCTAATGCTAAACCAGACTCCTGTAATCTCTCAATCTCATGGGAAAAGCCAAAGGTTCTAGCAGCAGCTATTTCATTATAATAAGTATTCTCATCAATAGTGAATTCGGCAAATTGGTCTTGCAAAGAAGGATGGTTACTGACAAAGGTATAACTTATCTTTAAATTATCATCAGGTAACACTATCAAAGCCTGATCTCCTTCTTTGACATAGATTGCTTGATCAATTTTATAAACCTCTTTATCTTCCTTCTGCTTTTGAACTCCTGCTTCTTTTATTAGCTCATAAAAAATTTTGGCACTCCCATCAGTAACTGGAAGCTCATTTGCATCAATTTCAATTAATAAATTGTCTATCTTTAATGCATTTAATGCCGACATCAAATGCTCAATAGTATTAACATCCCAACTGCTTTTACCAATAGTTGTACAACGCTGTGTTGATACTACATTGTCAATACCAGCCTTTATCTCTGGACAACCTTCCAAATCTATCCGTCTAAATCTGATACCCTGGTTAACACCTAAAGATTTACAATTAATAGTAACATTCTTGCCAGTATGGAGTCCAATACCTGTATAAGTAAACTCTTTCTTTATTGTATGTTGCTTCCTATCCAAACTCTTACCTCCTTTAACCTTATATTAGTTCAACAAACAACAAAAACATCCTGCATAGCAATAAATCAAATCTAAATTAAGTTTAACTCTAAGAACAAAATTTAACCATTAAATCTTAAACCTAGACTAAAACCTAATAATAATCTAACAATTCTTTATATCTTCTCCCAACCTCTGAAATTGGATTTTCAAATATATCCTCAGGAGTACCCCGCTCTACTACTACTCCATTATTCATCAATAAGATTATATCGGCAACCTTTAATGCAAAGGATACCTCATGGGTTACAATAATAACTATCTTATCCTTCTTTCTTGTTAAATCCTCAATCACTTCTAGTACCTCTTTAACTAAAATCGGATCTAAAGAAGCTGTAGGCTCATCTAATAGCATCAGACTTGGTTCAACTATTAAAGCTCTAGCAATACCAATTCTCTGTTTTTGTCCCCCACTCAATTCATTTGGGTAGCTATCTATCTCATCTTCCATTCTAACCTTCTTTAAAGATAAGATGGCCCTCTCTTTTAAGTCTTCTGCTTTAAGACCACTCTTAATCAAAGGTAACATTACATTCTCTAAAACCGTTAACCTATCAATTAAATTAAATTTCTGAAAGACAAAACCAACCTCTTTACGCCAATTTAACAATCTATCCTCAGGCAGCTCCATAATGGATAATCCTTTAAAAATAACCTTTCCATCATCAGGCTCTGTCAGACGGTTTAAACAGCGGATGGTAGTTGACTTACCACATCCACTAGGTCCCATAATAGCTACAGTCTCTCCTTGATTGATTTTAAAATTAACCCCTTTTAAAACCTCTTTATGACCATATCTTTTAATCAAACCTTTAACTTCTAACATTCTACCTCCCGATTGATTAGTCTGAGTTTAAGTAAATGATTAAAATAATAACTTTATAGCTTACTTAATCTTAGACTTAAAATGTCATAATATCCATAAAGACCCGTTTGAATTTGATTCTAAAGTTTACTGACTATAAGTAAACTCAAGCTGACACCAACACTAATTAAAAATAAGTCTTCTTCCTGTTTAAAAACTTCAATATACCAGGCTTACCTGAAGGAACTATAATCTCTCTCATAATCTCACCATAAGTAAACCCCAAAGCCTGCCCTGCTCTAAATTCTTCATCAGATATCTTATTCATAACCTCAGCTTTATTGACAGTAAAGATCCCTAAAACCCCTCCAAATAAGAAGCTAGTATAGCTTGGTACATAGGGAATCCTTGCTTGACTTAAATAAAAGACAGTACCTAAAGTCAAAGCACCAACTATAAAACCATAATAATTAGCCTCATCAGAATACCATTTCCTATCAAAGCTTCCCCCATGTATTTTAATGGAATTAATGATTAAGGTATGGTCAAAAATCAAGGAGGTTAAAGTTAAAATGATTGCTGTAAAGGCAGTCAATAAACCCTTAACTTCTCCTAATATTTGAGAGATTTGACCCCGCAAATCAGGGCTAATCAAACCTGCTTGAGAGCTATAAATAGTAATCTGATTAGAGATATAGTTCTTAATCTCATTCTTAAGCTGATTCAATTTAACTCCTTGACTAGGTAATAATAGTGTTATTTGAGTTCCTGGAATAACCTGCCCCTGAATATGTTTATCAATTAAATCGATGCTATCTGTGATCTCCTCATCCTTTAGTTTTGGTAAAGAGTTGTCTATATATTCTATTTCTTTAATAATACTTGCTAAATCTATTTTTTTTAATTCAGCAAGGTCTTCTCTTAAACCGACAATATCCTGCTGCAAGCTCTGGCTATTTAGCTCACCAACCTTATAGACCAGATCTCTATCAGTAATATTACCCAAAGTATCCTTTAAGCTTTCTCTATCAATTTCGGCAACCTTATTAATAAAATTATTGAACCCTCTCACATCCTCTTGCCATTTAACTAACTCTTCTAAGATAGGATTATATTGATTAATATAACGTATAATCTTAGTAGTATTAGTATCTAATCTATTTGAAAAATCAAGAATAGTCTTTTCTAGTTCAATTATATCTGCTCGATATAGATTGCTTGCTGAAATATCATCAGTTCTCTGACTGACACTCTCAGCCACTGCTTTTAATTTAAAATTAATATCTTGAAGTATCTCCTTAAAAAAGTTTAGCTCTCTAACTATTTTAACCAAACGGGTTAAAACCTTATCTAATCGACTAACAGCATCTCGTAAACTATCAAGTTCTATCTTATCTATATCCTTTTTGTAGACCTTTAACTGCTGGTTCAACCCCTGAAGCTCAAAGATAGAGTCTTCTAAATCTTTAAAGACTGCTAGGGTATTAATTAAATTGGTGACTGTGCCAGTAGCTGTTTGGAAGATAGAGTCCAATCTAGGCAATAATTTAGTAGTTTCGCTGACTGCATAGGCCAACTCTTGTCTAGGATTGTCAACTTGAATCTCTCCTACCAAATCTCCTAATTGATCATCCTTAAAGAAATAAGCTTCATTAGTCAGTATCTCTCTACTATCACCTTTTTCAACAACAGCCCTAGCTACTTGATTCTTTGCTGCTGTAACCCTTAAGATCACCTGCCTATCTCCCTTGGCTGGAACTATAAACCTCTGACCCTCTTCAGCCTCTATCCCTTCTTGAAGAGCAATCGTGACCTTAGTAGCATATCCTTCTAAGAATCTCTTCATCTCAGTCATAGTCTTGACCAAGGCATCTAAGTCACTTACACCTGTTGTAGTAATATTTTCAATCAAATTAGGATGGCTCTTATTAAGCTCTCTGACCAGTTCATCACTCAATTCTAGAATCTCATCCTCATTTTGAGTGATTGGAAATCGAATTGAAAGCACTTGATACTGATTTAATACATTTTGAACCTTTTTAGTCACAGACTCTATTAACTCTGCTTTCTTGATAATAATCTCCAATTTATCGCCATCTGGAAAGCTAAAGTCAACCCCTGCTAAACCATCAACCTGATCCTCAATTAAATCTCTAACCTCTCTATTTAAACCTCTAATAGTTATTCGAGGTTCTGTCATAATAGATACACTATTAAGTCCTGAAACATTCTCAAAATAATCACCAATTTTTATGTAAATATCTCTATTTCTATATTTAGAAGCCAACTTAATAAAAAAGTTTGTCTTTCCTACTACCTCAACACCTAAAATAAGCTCTGAACCAGGAAAATTATTCTCAATAATATCCTCTATCTCTTCACTAGCCCTCTCTTTAGCCTCTTTGTCCAAAATTAAAGCAAGGTCATATTCACCATATTCTCCTAATAGACCACTGATAGTATCACCAAAATAGTAATCTGCTAAATATCCGATTATAATCGAGGTTAAAGAGACCAAAAAGATTGTCACGACCAAAAGAAGCAAAATATCCTTTCTAAAATCAGAGTTTAGGAGAAACATTATATTCACTCCTATTCTATCATTTTGTCTTTACTAAAAAGACAAGTTTGCATCTATCTACTATCATATTAGTTTCTCCTAATAACTCTATATTATTAAAATTATTGAAATGACATGTTTTATTAATTAAATTTAGGCATAAATAGTATCTCTTTATGGGTATATTGCGACAGTTTTGCTACTAGCTTATAGCTACTGGTTATTAGCTAAGACCTTAAAAGCTAAAGGCTAGAAGCCAGCAACGGATTTATCACAAAGGGCTTGTTTTTAGCCCTGAAGGAGTAGCTAATAAAAAAGTGTCATAATCTCTCTCTATTGTATAACTACATCCTTAAATATTATAGCAAAAAAAGAAGATAAACTCAAAAATTTTGTATAAATCTAAAAAAATATAGTAGAGTATGCTCCCTACTATATCTTTGCTTGTTATTATATGTCAAATTCCATTTGAACATTTCCAGTAGCATCAAAATCTCCCTTTTTAATATAGATAATAATTTTATCACTCTTAAGCCACTGTCCGTCCTCCTTTAGCTCCACATCTTCTTTAACTAACATCTCATCTTTCTGCCCATCATAATTTAGACTCTCTCCTTGAATCTCTTGACCATCATAGAGAACAAACACGTTCTGTTTTGCCTCCATGTTATCATTTTCAGTCCAGACCTTCAAATACTCACTACTTAGCTTTAAAGGCTTATTATCCTTTTTAGAATCAAGCTTTACATCATCTTCTGCTACTAAAATATCATTATCTATATCAAATTCTAACTTATCACTTTTAATTTTATCACCTGATTCTCGCTGTAAATAAACATCTTCGCTAAAATAAGCTATATTATCATCACGCTCTAATCTCAATTTATTGGATGTAATCAGATTTCCATCATAGTCCAATCTGATATTACCATTACCTATATATAGATTCTCATCCTTCTTATATCTCAATCTATCAGCTTTTAGCTTGGCTCTTTCGCTCTTTTCTACCCCTTCTTTTGCTTCTTCAGCATTTATTGTAACAGAAAAAAGGAGCATCAGAGAAAGCAATATAACCAGTTTAATCCTCATCAGAGCCAACCCCTTTAAGCTCAAACTCCATCTCTACATTACCAGAAAAGTCTATGATATCATTCTCTACATCCATTCTCATCTTTTTAGCAAATAGCTCTCCATCATCAAGGGTAACCTTGACATCATTATCAGTAACAAATTCCTTTCTCTTATCAAGCCAGTCTAACTTTTCAGTTCTAATCTCTTCACCATCTACCTTATCTAATCTAATATTCCCCTTTAGCTTTATATCCTTACTTCCTTTAAAATAGACTATCTCCTCAGCATCTAAGGTATATTCAACCTCTCCCTTATTAAATAATTCTCCTTTTTGAATATCCTTTAAAATAACTTCAGTCTCCTTCTTTTTATCTTCATCTTTTGGAATCAGGATTTGATTAGCAGTAATATCCCAGCGCTTATCCCCATTATTATAGGTAATAACCCGGGGACTATCTATTTGATATTGATAATTAGGGGAAGTATCATCTTCCTCTTGACTCTCATTAGAATAAAAGAAAGATAGACTAGCAAAGGTTAAACTTATAAATAATATAGCTAATATTATTTTAATTTTCTTCATCTAAAACCCCTCCTAAATTACCATCACCAACTGATACCTGCCCTTTTTCAGATTTAATTCCAAAAGCATGGTTTGGAAATGATAAGATTTGATATTTAAAAGCAATCTCCTCTTCCATATAATCATAACTGAATATTACCCTTCTACAATGTAACATCTTTTCAACACTGAAGTTGGCTTTATCATACTCTCCATCTTCAAAATCATAACTGCCTTCTAGCTTAATTGTCCATTCCCAATCTTTCTCACCAAATGTCCAATCTAACTCAGTATCCCATTTTCCATTTAACTTGTCATCAACTTTATCATAATAATAATATAAATCCAATTGATAATCAAAATTAAGATAATCTACAATTATAGATGTATCAATCTTATCAAAACGCATCTCATTTAAATCATATCTGATATTGTTCTTAATTGTATAATTATCATTCAATAGATAATCGAAGGTAACCTTTAAAGGATCATACTCTTCTCCTGCTTCAGCCAACAAATCATATCCTGTCTCAACTTTAAATCTACTTTGATTCTTTCTCCAATCCAACTCCCACTCTATATTATGTTCATCCTCTTCTGCCTCTTCAAAACCTTCCATTACCTCGCCTTGAGTCATCCGATAATTATGCTCTAGCCTATTCTCCCAATTTTTTAAGAAATTTGTCTGTAATACCAACTGGCTATCATAACTAAAGCGTTGTTGGTTAGTACTATAAATATCTTGCTGTAATTGCTCTTTATATCTCAATCTATTACTATTATTAATCCTCCAATAATCACTATAATCCAGCTTATAATATCCATGCTCTTTAATAGGATATGGGTCATCCTTCCATTTGTAATAATATCTCCTTACGCCTCCAGCACTGACTTCCAAAGGATCTAGTATCTTAGCATCCCAAATTCGACCAGGCTTAAGTGTGAATTCAGCCTTAGGGAGGTTATAGTGTTCTGTCTCGGTTAAGCTATCATTTATATTATTACTCCTTGAAGGCTCTCTAATATCTCCTTCTTTCAATTCTGTTTCAATAAACCACTCATAAATCCTTTTATTTTCAGCAAGCTTCAAGGTAGTGAGATACTCAAAAGCATCTCCATCTCTTTGACTATCATCATAATCCACATATTGATAATATTTATAATCAAGATCATAATCTAAATATAAAGTATTAGTAAAGTATCTCTTATATTGTTTAAGGTCAATTTGATATTTTTGTAATCTATCATTGTAGGCATAATAGCTAGTCCAATTGCTTCTATCAATTCTATCATAACTCAAGTCTATATTATAATAATCATCCCTTATATTCTCTTTACGCTTAATGTATCCTCTATAATTGAAATTAGAGCCATATTCATTCTTAATTTCATCTTCTCCCTGATACCTATCCTTTTCTCGATTATAATCTAAATCTATCTTTAAAGTATCATCTGACTTCTCTTCTGATAAAAATTTATGCTGATAGTCAAAGTTAATATCAGCTTCAGAATCAAACCTACCACTCTCTTTATCATCTAGGTCATAATATACATCAAGACCTATATAATCATCAGTACTCTTATTTCTTAATTTATCAAAATATGAGTTTAAGATGATTCTATTATCATGGGTCTTATCTTTATTATAATCCAATCCAACCCTAGTATCCCAATTTTCTAAAGCTAAATCTTGGTCAAAATCATAATCTAAATAAAGACCCTGTTCTCTTCTTGTCCAAGAACTATTATAATAATTTCTGTACTCTAAGTTCTGTTCTCTCTTATCCCTACCACCATTAAATTTCTGTTCACGATTAAGCTCCATAGTAATCCAAGGGCTCTGCTCAGATCTTTGTTTATCTTGGTCTAGATAAAAATAGAGATAAGCATGGTCATCTTCTAAGGTACGATAAGCATGCTTAAAACCTCCAGCAAAACCTGACTTACTATAGCCATCAATATAATACTGTCCAAAATCTCCAGCTAACATATTTAATACAGGGTTATCATAATGGGAGTTGAGATAGTAATGATGAGTAGTCTTAATAAACCATCCTCTATCCTTATTATTACCAACCTCAACCTCCATTGGTTTTTTATCTTTAAAGGAATATACTACAATTGGAAAATAAAGAATAGGTACTTTTCCATTGAACTCCCATAGTACAACATTGTAAGCTATCAGCTTGTCCCCGGGATAGATAACAGTACTTGTTGAACTCATATGATAATGGGGTTCTTCCAGATCACAAGTCGTAAATTCACTGTCTACAATCTTTGTCTGGTCATTACTATACTCTGTCTTAGCACTTTTTACATAGATTGGGTCTTGAGACTCTTCAGTTACAATAATTCCCTCAGATTCAATAAATATTCCTTCCTTAGTCTTAATGTTATACTCTAGCTCTTTGCTATCAAATTCCCCATCCTCATTCTTAAGATGCACTTTTCCCTCTGCATTTAACATATTAGACTTTAAATCTATCTCCATACTACTAGAACTGATCTCTACATCATCAACTACTAGCTTGGCATGCCCTGTAGCTATTATTAGTTCTTGTTCACGATAATACTGGACTCTATCAGCTGTAAGCTTACCCTTATTACTTTCTGCAAAAGAATGAGGAGTAAACAAAACGACAACTATAACTATTAATACAACTTTTAGGATATTTAGTTTGATTCTCCTCACTCCCTCTTATCTAATATTGATATAATCTTCTTTTAAGATTAGTATAAGTCCTATTACCGCAAAAATGATGTTTGGTAACCATGCTGCCAAAAAGGGAGGTAATATACCATTTAACCCCAAAGAACGGCTAATTGATTGAATCACATAATAGACAAAAATAATAATTAAACTGGCTATAATACCAAAGATACGCCCCTTATTAGATTTAATACTCAATGGTGCTCCAATTAGAACAAAGATTAGAGATACTAGAGCCTCTGATAGGTTTAAGTGATATTCTACTAATAATTTACTTATATCCTTACCACTAGCCTTAAATAATTCAATTCTTTCTTCTAACTCAGCTCTATTCATCTCATTACTCTTCTTCTCTTCACCATAGAACTCTTTTACATCCTTACCGATATTAAATTCAAGATGAGCAAATTTATTCATCTCTTGACTATAATTATCTTCTCCTAGACTATAAACAATAGCATCCTTTAAGTATAAACGGCTTCCATCAACATATCCTTCTATTGAGGTAGTTAATTTATTGCTTTCTTCTAGTTGTTCATAGACCACCACTTTATTTATCTGCTTATTCTGGTCATTGACCTCTCCAAGATAGAAATATCTATTCTCCCACTTAAAGAATACATTCTTATGGAGTCTAGGGTCATCTTTTTTATGGATAGAATACTTGATAATATTATGATATTTAGTATTAGACCATGGGACTAGCTCTTCATTCATTATATATGTCAGCCCACTAATTAAAAGTCCTAAAATTAATAGTGGAATAAGTAATCTCCAAAAGTTGATTCCAGCCATTCTCAATGCCGTAAACTCACTATCTTTAACCAAACGACTTAAAGATAAGATAGTAGAGAATAAAACCGCCATCGATAGACTATCTACCATTACTTGGGGTACTCTATATAATAATAGATTTGCTACCACACTACTAGGTATCTTTTTAATTATTATAAAGTCAGTTAACTCAAATAAAAAGCTACTGATCATAATTACAGTCAGAGCAAAGACCATAAAGAGAAAAGGTTTAACAAATTCTGCAATTAAATATTTATCAACTATCTTTATTATCTTCATATCTATCCACCTCTATCTTAGAGCTAAAGCCTTTTAGTGACGAATGATAAGTTATTGCTAACAATTAATTTTTTCTCATCACTTCTTACTCATTACTAATTACTGTCTTAATATCTATCCTTTTAGTTTAAAATACTCTTCCTTTAATATTAAATATGTTCCCACTATTCCAAAGACGAGGTTGGGCAACCAAGCAGCGATTAAAGGAGTTAATATCTGATTTCTCCCTAAAGAACGGCAGAAGGATATAGAAATATAATAGCTAAAGATAATGACTATACTTATTATTAATCCAAAGGCCTTCCCTTTACTTGATTTAATACTTAATGGTATTCCAATTAAGATGAAGATCACACTGGCAAATACCTTTGATAACTTAAGATGATAGTCTACCAGTAATGAATTAACACTGATACCACTATCCTGAAAGATTCTAATATCCTTCTTCAACTGCTCTCGGCTCATCTCTGAAGTAGTCCTTTGCTCACCATAAAAGTCCTTGATTTTTTCATTTATATTCAATTTAAGTTCGTTAAAATCAGATTGCCCCACTAGATTTCCTTCCTCATCAAATTCATGCATAACCCCTTGCTTTAAGTTCCAGATTTTATCCCTAAATATACCTTTATTAGCAGTAATAATTAAAGGAAACTTATCCTCTTTATCGAGCTCATAGAGTATAATATTATTTAAATTACCAGTACTCTCCTCGATATCATCGATATAAAAATACCTATCATCTATCTTAAAGAATACACCTTCCTGTAGGTTAGGTAAACCTTTTTGTAAAATAGTTCTTCTAACTATATTCTCAGCCTCATGATTGGTCCAAGGAACGACCTTTTCGTTGATAAAGAAGGTTAAGCCACTGACTAACAGACCAATTATCAACACAGGAAAGATTAAACGGTGTAAAGAGATTCCTCCCATTCTTAAAGCCGTAAATTCGTTATTCTTTACAAATTGGCTCATAGATAATAGTGTAGAGAATAAGACAGAGATAGAAAAACTCTGTACCATCACATCAGGTAATTTATATAGCAATAGCTTTAATACTACATCTATTGGAACCTTCTTAATGATTATCAAATCTGTTAATTCAAATAAGAAACTACTAATCATAATAATAGTTAAAGCAAAGATAAAGAAGATAAAAGGCTTTAAAAATTCACTGATCAGATATCTATCTACTAAAGTAATTCTAAACCTACTCATACATTGATTCTCCTTATACCTTTAATTATTCATAATTTTTTCAAAATTTTAACTTTATTAAAGAAAAAAATGAAAACTTATTATATATATTAGATATGACTTCGACTTTTACCTTCTCTTGTTAATAGGTAAAAATCAACAAGTACTAATTTATTTAAAAGAATCCTTTTAAGACACTATATCTTTAATAAAAATAAGGCTACTCTCTCTAAAGTCCAATAAAGAGAAATAACCCTACCCAATAAATTTTCTTAATCCCAAACTAATCAATAACCTTTAATTCTTTAAAATCAGCTTCAGTAATTAAGTTAAGCTCTAAATTAGTATTATTTCCTGAACCTAGTAGGCTTGAAGTTTTAGCAAAATAATCTCCTTTATCTATCTTATTATAACCCTCTTCTCCTTCTTGATCTAAATCTATCCAACAGTATACATAGTAATTTCCTTCATCATTATTCTTTAATTCATAGGTACCATTTTCACTTACATTTATTATATCACTCTTTAATTTGATTTGATAATTGAGATAATCAATTTCTTCACCTGTGAAGACCTTAGCTTTAGTAATCCTAGCATCGGCTAGAGCAGCATGGGCATTGATTAAACCATAGCCAAACTGATCATCTCTGCCTTTATCCCCTAGATCCTGTGCAGTTAACCTCAGCTCTTCTTTTAATTGCTCTGGGGTCAAATTATTCCCTTCTGCTCTAGCCTGAGCCAAAAGCAGAGCAGCTACACCTGTTACATGGGGAGTAGCCATAGAAGTACCACTAAAAATTGCATAATAGCCCGAAGAACTTGTATCAGTATACTTATCGTAATAATTTCCATTTGGAACAGTTGAATAAATCCCTCCTCCTGGAGCCACAAAATCCAGTTCTAATCCATAATTAGAAAACTTGGATAAGTCTAAGGAAGAGTCTATTGAACCTACAGCAATTGTATTTTCATAAGCGGCAGGATAACGTAAGTAATCCTCCTCCCCGTCATTACCTGAAGCAGCAATAACAGTTACCTCTTTGTCATGAGCATAATCTATAGCGTCTTTCAATATCTGAGAATCAAAATCTCCACCAACACTTAAATTAATCATATCAACCCCATGGTCTACTGCCCATTCAATACCAGCTGCTATATTATCAATACTTCCGTTTCCATAATAATCTAAAACCTTTATAGGTATAATACTTACTTTCCAATTGATTCCTGCTATCCCCTCTTGATTATTGGTGGTAGCTCCAATAATTCCAGCTACATGAGTCCCATGACCATTATCATCATCGCTATTAGTATCAATTATACCCTTTTCAGGATCTGAATTAAGAATATTGATACTATTCTCTAAATCTAACTGTCCCTGTAAATCAGGATGGTCTAAATCAATCCCTGTGTCGATTACCGCTACTGTCACCTCTGTACTACCAGTACTAATCTCCCAAGCTTTAGGGAGACTAATTGCTGAGTAATTCCATTGTTGATTACTATAATCGGGGTCATTAACTCCTATTCCCATAATGCTAACTATTCTATTCAACTCTGCATAAGCAACTTCTGGCTCATTATTAAGCTCTTTTATTAAGGCATTAATATCCCTTTCTCCCACTCCAATTAAGGTCTTAGTACCTAACCTCTTGATACTCTTCTTTACACTCAATCTATATTTCTTTAATATCTTCTTAATGTCTGCTGACTTACTAAAAGAGACTATAATCTCATCTGCAACATAATTATTCTTTTGAGTGCTCCCTCTTAATCCTTTGATATTATTCTTAGACTTTTCAACTGAAGATTGAGTAGCTACAGACTCTATTGGGGTATTGGCTAGAGTGATATGCCCTCTAATATAACCATAATCATCACCTAAATCTGTAGAATCACTACACCCAGCAATAACTAATGATAACAATAACAAGATTAATAAGATTATCTCTCTGCAATATGATCTCATCAATATCTTCTCTCCTATTCTCAGCAGTAAATTTCATAAGTCAGTTGTAAAAGCTCAATATTCTGTCATCTTTAGAATCAAATTTAAATATAAGGTTATATAGAGACAGTGCGACACTTTGTTCTTTGGTAATTGGGTAGTTAGGGGTTAAGTAGTTAGGTTTAACCCACCTACCAAACCATCTATCCACCTAATATCGAGCTGTCGCAATATCCCTATTAAATCCATCTCCAATTATATCTAAAGGCAATCATATAATATATTATTCCCGACAAATACCTATATCCCCTTTTAGCAAATTAGGGAAAGACAAAAAGCCTTCAACCAAAGGTTAAAGGCTTTCAAGACTAAAATTTATTTTTAAAATTGATTCCAAAAATAAAGTCATCAAAGTCCAATACCCCTAAATTAGCAGAGATTCCTGAACCAAAATCAAAATTTGCACCTAAATTAAACCCATCATTATATTCAAGTGCTACTGTAGTTGTAGGTACATTAAAGGAGCCATCTCCACTAGAAATAGTGACTGGATTTAAGACCTTATTTATCCCTACAAAGACCCTATCTTTAATCATATCCTTATCAGCTACCCCTAAGTGAGCCCTAATCCCGTAAAAATCAGTTGATTTACTAGCAACTAAATAGAGATTTCGGTCAACTATTCCTAAAGACATCTCTGGCATATAATTAGCATCTTCTTTTAGCACATTCACCTTAACTAACAGATAATTTTCACCATCATCATCAAGTCCATTAGGCCACTGAGCTGCTCCACCTATCTCTAAACCATCTTTCAGCCCATAGCTACCTAATATTAAATCACCATCTCCAATATGCTGGTAAGTCAGATTTAATTCAGTAGAATCAAGCATATTAGCTGTTGGAACAGTCACCAATCCATTAACACCAAAGGTGCTAGCATTAGCTATAGGAGTCGCCATCAAAGAAACCATTACTACTAAAGTTAATAATCCTATTCTTTTCAACCTTATCTCTCCTCTTCTAATTTTTCTTCTAAACTCTTAATATCTTCTTCCAATTTTCTAACCTTTTTAAGTAAATCAGGTAATTTCTTCCGCGCCACCTTAATCCTTCTCTCCAAGCGATGGTCATGGGCTGGATATCCTGAAATAACAGAGTTTGGCGGGACATCATTGGTAATAACACTATTGGAGATTAATGTAGTATTATCACCTACAGTCAAGTGCCCTACTACACCACTCTTACCTGCTAAAGTTACCCTATTTCCAATCTTAGCACTTCCTGCAATGCCAACTTGGGCTACTATTAAGCAATCAGAACCAATCTCTACATTATGGGCTATATGAACTAAATTATCTATCTTAGTCCCTTTTCCCACAATCGTAGATGCTGTTGCTGCCCTATCTATAGTAACATTGGAACCAATCTCTACATCATCCTCTATAACCACATTACCAAATTGAGGAATCTTCACATAACCATCATTAGCTGGTTCAAATCCATAACCTTCAGAACCAATTACAGTATTAGGGTGAATCTCAACCCCCTTTCCTATTTGGGAATCATACTCTACCACCACATTGGGATGGATGATACTATCTTGACCAATAATAACATTATGGCCTATATATACACCATGAGCTAAAACTACATTATCACCAACCTTTGCCCCTGACTCCACTGTCACACCTGCATGAATAGATACATTCTCTCCTATATCAGCATTATCGTCGATATAAGCATTTTTACTTATCCCAGGGTGATAGTAAGGCTTAAAAGCAAATAACTTAGCAACTTTTGCAAAAGCCAATCTGGGGTTATCAACAATAATTAAAGGCTTAGAACTCCTCTGAACAGCCAAGCTCTCTACTACAAAAATTGCCCCCGCCTTCTGTTGAGCTAATTGGAGAAACTCTTCATTTAAAGCAAAGGTTATATCAGTAGAATTGGCATTCTCTGCCCCTCCAACCCCATCTATCTCTATATCTTCATCTCCAATAACTCTTCCTTTAACTAATTTTGCAATCTCTCTTAAAGTTCTCTTCATCATATGCCCCTCCTAAACAAAGCATCTATAAAAATAATCTTTACTATGATTTTTGGCTCAATTTATATCTTTGTTGATATAAGTTTATTATAACTCGATTTCTGCTAGACTACAAAAATATTTATGTAAAAATAATATCAGCCCTAAGAGAAAAAGGACTGATATTATAGTTTTATTCTAAATTTTTAATTACCTTATCAGTGAGATCAATCCCACCATGCTTAACATCTTGTTTATTCAAGACGACATCTATTTCTTGCTCTTTAATAATTTCTTCTATTACAACTTTAACTTCATTTTGAAACTTCTCTTTTAATTCATCCCTTAAATCATTGATCTCTTGATAAGTTTCTTGATATTTATTTACCTGTTCTTCCTGGCTTAAACCCTCTATCTCCTTTTGATATCTCTGTTGAACCTCTTCAATCTTAGCATTTAGCTCTTGTTGATATTGCTTAGCCTTTGCACTTTCAGTCCAAACTCTATCTTGGTCAATGATCCCAACCTTTAATTTTACCAATTCCTTTTCTATCTTTACCTCAGGCTCTTGAGCACAAGCTGTTATTAAAAGCATAACCATCAATAGAAGGCTAGAAGCTAGAACTATCTTCTTCAATCACTTCACCTCCCCAGTTTTATCTCTTCTAATACTTTATCTGTTATGTCAGTTCCATCTACATTTTGTAAAGAATCTGCTATAACCAATCTAACCTTATTGCTTTTAGCAACCTCTTTAATAATTTTATCAATATCCTTAGAACGCTTTTCCATCAATTCTTCTTTATTTTCTTCCAAACTATCTAGTTCATCTTTTAAATGATTAATCTTATTCTGTACTTTAGAGATTAATCTATTCTCAGCTGAGACTAAATTTTGCTCCATATCTTCTCTTAATAGCTCTTCTCTTTCTTTTAAGTCATTCTCCAAATTATCTTCGATAGTACTTAAATAATCAGCTAACTCTGCTCTTATCGCTTCTTCTCTTTGCTTATACTTCTTTTCAGCCTCTTCTTTTAGCTTCTTTTGATATTCTTTAATCTCATTTGCAAACTCCAACTCTTTCTCTTGCACAACCTTCTTTAACCTTTCATTATAATAATTTTCTTTCTCTGCTAATTTATTATTCTTCTCTGCCATTAGCTCTTCTAATTCTGCTGAATATTGATTGTGCTCTGCTTCAGATAAGCTATTGAACTTTAACTTTAATCTTAAATTAATGATTCTATCATTATATTCTTGGTTTAAAGCTTCCTTATGCTTATCCAATTCTTTCTGATAACTATCATTTAGAGAAGAAATTTCGCCTTGTAATTTCTTCTCTAAAGATTCCTTTTTAGCCATTAATTTATTAGAAAGATCAGTATTAAGTTGTTGATGGTAACTCTTTAACTTATTATTTAGTTCTTCCCTTTTATTGGCTATTTCTTTCATGGAATTATCTTTAATTAATTCTAGTCTCTTATTCAATTGAGAGTTGAAATCTCCTAAATAATCTTCTGTATCTGTTTTTAAATTTTCTAGATTTTCATTCTCATTATTCAAAGTTGCTTGATAGTTAGCAATTTGCTTTGTTAATTGATTAATCTGCTCAGTTAATGGATGTCCTTGAGTTAATTTATCCATATTCACCAATCCTATATCAGATTGAGCTGAGCCTTTAGGTCTCTCGCCTTCAACAGCCTGACCAGCCAAAACAGCTAAGCATACTAAAACCATTAAAAAAGTTAGTCCAGCATTTCTCAAGTTCTGTCGAGACACCTAAAACACCTACTTTCTAAATATTATATTTAAAGTTAACGAGTAAACAAGAAACTATAATATATATTATAGTTTCTTGTTTACTCTATTATTCTTCTGTATTATCTTCAGTCTTTTCAGTAGCTGTTAAGCTTGCTAAGACCTCATCAGTCAAATCATAACCACCATAAATAACTACTGGCTTTTCAACCACTACAGTAATACCCTTATCTTTAGCTATCTTTATTATTCTGTCATTGATATCCTTCATTACTTCAGCCACTAAATCTCTTTCCAAAGTATTAAGCTGTTGTTGGTACTTCTCTAATACTTCTTGTCTCTCTTCTTTGGTCATATTCTTAGCTTCTTCTTCTAATTCCTTCTGTAATCGCTTTGCTTCTTCATTCAACTTCTCTTCTGAAGCAGCTTTATCTGGATGATTAGCAAAGAGCTGTTGCATATCCACATAGGCAATCTGTGTGGCTTTATCATTTTGAGCACCTACTGGATTATCGATCATAATTATAACACCTAATATAGCAAATATTAATAGACCAAAAATTAAATTCTTCTTCATAAACATATCCCCTTTCTAGAATATACTACCTATTCTAAAACTAAAGCTACTCTTATCACCGTCATCCCCTTCTGGAGCATAACCATAATCTAAGCCTAATTGACCGATTGGAGTATTAAATCTAACTCCAACTCCAGTAGAATATTTAATATCATTTAGACTAAATTGATTGTCATCAAAGGTTCTTCCTGCATCAGCAAAGACTACTCCAGTTATACTCTCTGCAATACCGATTCTATATTCTAAATTAGTCAAGAAGATAGAATCTCCTTCAAATCCGTCTTGATCTTTATAATGGTCATAAGAATAACCTCTTACCCCATCTAATAAGCTCTCTCTTAAATAAAATTCTCTAGTTTCAGGTAAATCGCCATTACTTCCTCCTAGCTTTAGACGGAAAGCCCAGTTATTATCCTCTCCAGAAGGAATATACTTACGAATATCAGTATAATACTTAGCGAAATCTGCATCTCCTCCTAAAATATTCCCAGCACCCTCAATAGATAACTCTTGGCGCCCTCCATTTTTAGGAGTTAAGAAGTTATCTCTAGTATCACGAATTGTCTTTAAAGTTAAACTTCGGATATTTTCATCAACCTCATAGAACTCTCCAGTATCATCAATTTCTTCTAAATATTCACTATCCTCATAATTATACTTCAAGTATGCCTTTGTATCTAGAGCAATAGTTCTTCCTATTGTGATACTACCACCCTTTTCTTTAACATCATTATCATTTTTATCTTCTCTAACAGTATTATATAAGTTAAAGTTAAGGCTGTTTTCTGTCCCAAATACCCAAGGTTGATAAAAACCTACCTCATAGGTATTTGTACTACCACCAAATTCCCAATTTAACTTAACACTCTGTCCACGACCAAAAAGATTATCCTTCTTTAAATCAATCAGACCTGTCAATCCAGATGCTGAGCTATATCCACCACCAATACTAAAGGTACCAGTCTTTCCTTCTTTAAGGTTGATTACTAAATCAACAGCTTGATGATCACCCTCAACTGCTTGATAATCAGGCTTTACTTCCTCAAAGAAGCCCAAATTATAAATACTTCTTAAATCCTTCCAAACCTGATCAATATTAAAGACTTGCCCCTCTTCAATAGAGAGCTCTCTTCTAATAATATACTCCTTAGTTTGACCATCAGTATTAATAACTATATTATTAAGTCTACCTTCATTTATAGTAATATATAATTGGTCTTTTTCTTTAATTGTTAAATCTACAACTTTAGCCAAAATATATCCTTCTTCTCGATAGTACTTTTCAATCTCTTGCTTAGCATTTTCTAATTCATTTAAATTTAACAGTTGACCTGATCTAATTCCAATGATCTCTTTTAACTTCTCAGTAGAAATTTTAGTGTTTCCATCAATCTTTATCTGAGATAACTTTGGATTTTCAATCACCTCAAAGATTAACATTACTCCACCTTCATGATTTTTAAAAGAAACCTGTATATCAAAGAAATATCCCAAATCAAAGATAGCCTTCATATCTTCTTGTAATTGTTGATTAGATATCTCATCACCAACCTTTGTAGTCACCTTCTCCAAAATCTCTTCATCTTTAATCTCTTTATTACCTACTACTTTAATGGCAGTAATAACATTCTTATTATCTATAGTTTCTGCCATCAATAAACCACTGTTTAATATTATCATGATTAAAGATAAGGTTATTACTCCTATCTTTTTATACATAAGAAACTCCCCCTTGCTTTAATTTTATCATAAATAATTAATTAATCAGAAAATCAGCGAGTTTCATAGCTATAAGAGTTATAATACAATAATCTCTTTAATAAATGAAACCCACTAAAATCTTTAGAAATTAAAACTTGCTTCTAATCCTAATTGATATTCTTCTTCACTATCATACTGACCATTAATTCTTAAAGTATCGAATCCTAAAGGAAAATGATATTCAAAACCATAAGTGTGCTCTTCTTCTATGCCAAAAACATGTTCATATTTTAACATTAAATTATCTGTAAGAAACTTAGATAATTGGATTCTCACATCACCACTTAAAACCGATTTAATTCTAAATTGATCTAAATCTAAAGACTTCTCAAAAGATTTTTCTAATTTGGAGATTAATTCTAGCTGGAGATTCTCATCAATAAGTCTCCACATTTCAGTTTTTAACGCTCCCTCATAGTCTTTCTCTAAGAAACTCCCAATTCCTCCTTGGCTAGTCAATAAAAGAATTATTTCTTCCTGTGCCAAATCTGGCTTAGAGTAAAGATCAGGCTCCATCTGAGTAGCCATTCCATTTAAATCTAGATAGATTTTAACATTATTAAATCCAGTTCTAGCCTTTATCTCTGGAGTAGCTTCAACCTCTGTAGTAGCTCTTACTTGGAGATTAGGAATCAAGTCATATTTATTAAAACTAGCAGTACCTTTCTCTAGTTCAAAATCTGTATTATAATAACTGACTTGACCATTGGTAGATTCCAATCTACCAATTAGCTCTAATCCTTGCTCTCCATTTCTTAAATTCAAATTCCCAGATTGGATTAAAATATCTATATTGTCATTACCTACCCTTACATTCTTTCCTGGAATAAGCTCTAAATCAAAGCTTGGTTGAACTAATGGTTCTTGATTCTCCTTCTTAGAAGTTGGCCAATCAAAGCCTAAATCAATATGACTATCATGAACTAATAATGATCCTTTGATTAAAGGCTTAGCAAAAGAACTTGTAATTGATATATCTCCATTACCCACTGCTTTTACAAATCCATGTTCAAAGGCTATATTATTTCCAGAGAACTTAATATTATAATCTGATGGTTTAATACCATCTAGAGCTATATCACCTTTAATATCAAAGCTTCCTTCGCCATAATCACCTTTAACCCCCTTAATGATAATCTTATCACCAGTCAAATCAACCTTTCCAGATAGGTTACTTATATCTCTATCTAATACCTCTGGATAAGAGATATTACCAGAAACAACCTCTGCACTACCAGTGAATTTAGGTGCTTTCCAATTACCTGATAAGTGTATATCAGCCCTTCCCTTGCCAGTTGCTGATTTAATATCAGATAATGCTAAGGGTAATAGACTTAGATTTCCTTCTTTTAGACTTAAATCAAAATTGATCTGCTCAGTTGAATTCAATGGAATCTCACCTTCAGCCCTTACTACATTATTTCCTTTAATCTGTAAAGTCTGATTTAGACTAATCCTGTTACCATCTATTAAATTAACTTGACCAAGAAGTTGTTCATAAGAAAATTGATTGACCTTACCATCAGTTACCTTAATATTAGAGTTAAGACTCAATTTATCTAAAGTTCCAGTAAGCTGACCTGTCAAGTTAATCTTACCTTCTAGTTGGTAAGGGATTAATCCTAAACTATTAATTGGAGAAAAGTCAAACTCTTTAGCTAATAATTCAATATCAACATCATTATTAACTATATAATCTCCTTTTATATCTAAATAACCTACATTATTGTTATCAGATACAGATAAATCTAAATTAAATACTGGCTCTTTAATAGAGCCTGATGCTCTAACTTGACCTACAAACTTATAAGGCAAGTTTAAATCATAAGGTATAAATTTATTTAAATAACTAATATCCCCTTGTTCAACACTTAGCAATATACTATCAATCTTTTTCTCTTCCATATCCAAGCTTCCACTCATCTTATACACATTATCTAAACTCTCTAATAATAAATCTGTTAGATATAGATGTTGATCTTTATAACTAATCTTTGCTGAAACGTCACCTAAATTAGCATCACTAACCTTAATATTGCTACTCTCAACCTTAGCTATTACCTTTAAATCAGAAAGATCTCCATATACCCTACCTCTTATTTCACCATCTCCTGTTATACCAATCTCTTTTAAATCATAATAATTTATATCCTCTAAGTTAAGTTTATCACTGATAAAATTGATTTCCAAATGATTATTTATATAATTTCCATCAGTCACTAAAATAGAGTCATTATATTTAGTCTCTAGCTTATCAATAATAAACTTACCATCACTATAAGCATAATCTAAAGTAGCAGTATCAAAGTTCTGACCATAAATCCTACCATCACTTAATGATACTTCTCCCTTTAAAGCAAAGTGTGGATAAATAGATTCAATTATAGTCCTACCTTTAGCAGTACCTGAAAAAGGTACGTCAAGGTTTAAAATATCTAATATCCTCTCTACTCCAACCTCTTTTGTATCTAAAATGATATTAGAGGTATTGTCTGTAAAGTCTATACTTCCTGATATCTCACTTGCTAAGGTGAGCAATCGAACATCTTCTAACCTCAATTTATCATCATTAAAACCTAAATCACCAAAGACACTACCTATATTATAGCTATCATAGCTTAGGCTATTAATCATAAACTTACCTTTAAAATCAGGTTTTGTAACTGTTCCTCTTACCTCACCACTTAAATCAATAATTCCAGCTAACTCTTTTACCTGATGAAACTTATTTAATTCCTTTAAGTTGATATTATTCCCTCTTAAAGATAAATTTAGCTTCCCATCCAAAGTAACCAGTCCTTCTAGGTTAACTTTAGTATCATTTGAGATCAACTCTGTATGGTTTAAGAATAATTTACCCTCAGTCAACCAGAAATTACTTTCTAAGCTATTTATGAGATATTCTTTAACAGAGCCGTCTCTTAAAGTGATATTACCTAGAATATTTAATTGCTCCTTATCAAAGCCTGCACCTGAGACCATAGCATTAGCATTAATAATACCTGACCCATCTAATTGATAATCAAAAAGCTTCTCCAAATCAGATAACTCTATATCATTAATATCAGTAGATAAAATATAGTTTAGCCCTTCATCTACAGCTATGGTTCCTCTCCCATCAATACTACCCTTTCCATATTTAAAGCTTAATTGCTCTAAATTAATTACCTTATCCTTGTAATAAAATTCACTATTAAATTCAGTCAAAGCAGAACCATTAATTGATAATTTATCCATCGTAACCTTAGCAGTTATACTAGGATTTATCAGCTCTCCTTTAACAATACCTGAAACCTTCGCATTACCCTCTACTTCTAGATCATTATTATAGGGTAATAATTCTGCCAACTCTTCTAATGGGATATCAGTTAAATCATATTCTAAGTTTAGCTGAGAATTCTTCCAATTAAAGACTTCACCAGCCACTTCAATTGGAAAATCTTTATACTTAGCAGCTAATCTATTGACCTTAATCCCATACTTATTAATTCCAAAATAACCTTCTATCTCTGTTAGATCAATTTTATCCTTAGAGATAGCTCCATTATTTAAATATAAAGTAACAAAATAATTAGGGACATTACCTAACACCCCTTTAATCTCGGCCTTACCTGTTATATCACCACTTAAGCTGGTATCTGCTAATTGTGAAATATCCAGTTTATCTTTTATCCTAGATAGCTTGACCCTATCAAAAGTAAGCTCTCCTTGATAATTATCACCTGCTAATCTCCCTTGTAGCTCTAAATCTTCTTCTGATATGGAATTTAATCTAGCTTTTAAGTTAAATTTAATCTCTTCAGCTAAATATACTTGTCCAGAAATCCTGGTCAAGCTATCCTGCAATTGAGGAGTATTATATTCAAGCTCCCCTTGCTCAATATAAATAGGAAAATCAAGTCCTAAGCTGCTATTCTTCTCTGTATTATCTGCAGAAGCAAATTGATCAGTTAAAGAACTGAAATTCCACTCTTCTTTCTTTGCAATCATAATATCAGGATGAATAATTCTCAGGGCTGTAATACTCTTTAAAGGATTGAAGGGTTTAAAGATAAGGTCTTTAATACTATAACTAATCTCTATCTCTTCAACCTCTAATAACTTACTAGCATCATCGCCCTTAATAATAACCCCCTCAATTACAATCTTATTTATTCCTTTAATTTTTATATCTTCAATTTTTGTATCCAGTTCTAATTTCTTATCTAAAAGATTTATAACTTTAAGCTTCACCTTATCAGATAACAGATTACTATTGGTATATAACAGATATAATGAAGTTGACAATACAAAGAATAAGATCGCCAACATTATAACCTTTACCTTGTTAGACTGCAAAATCTTCAACTTCATTATTATCTTCCTCCAGTCTAATCCAAACTAATTTAATAATATTACATTTTAATAACTCTTGCAATAGAATCTGCCAGTTATTTATTGATATAGCTAAAACATCTTACCATATTAAAAAAACTCCTCTAATCGAGGAGCTTTTTTAGCAATTATTCAGTTTCTTCTTTAGTTATAACTTCTATTTTTTCCATTAATGTCCCTTCTAACACATAATCTGTCTCAACAGCTTTCTCTACAAACTCGAAGGATTTTTCTTTAACGTCTTCTGCTTCTTGAACCTCTTCATCTTTAGCCTTCTCTTCAGAGTTCTCTAAATGGCTATTGCTTGGTGGTGTGTATGAAGGTCTTAACTCAATTACAAATTGATTATTCTTATTATGCTTTTGATAAACCTCTATCAGTTCATCTAAACTTTTAACAAGATTAGATTTTGAGCTCTTTTCTTCTTCTTGTGGTGTAAAGCGATTCAAATTAGCTTCTTGCCCACTGAAGACATGTACCTCAAATTTTCCTGCTTTAATATCATCTGGTATCTCTAATTTAACCTTTTTAGTTATTAAATTATCACGGTAAGGTCTTAATGTTATCTCAGCTTCTACCTCTTCACCAGGCGCTACCTTCTCTTTATCTAATTTAATCTCTTCTATCAAAGCAACCTTAGCCCTTTTCTCGATATCAACATTAAATTTAATATTGGCTAAATTGACCTTTGTGAAAGGATTATGAAGAATTAGACTTAGAGATTGTAGAAAATCACTTAAAGATGTCGCCGCAATATCATTAGGACTATAGTATAAATTCTCTAAATTAATAATATTATCAGGTAATTTATTACCCAAAATTTCTATACTTACTTTGGCCGTTCCTTCACCTGTTCGATCTATGGTACTATCAATTGCTTGTAATACTGCCGAAGAAGCCAAGCCCTCTATTAAATCTTCGTTCTGTACTATTTGTAAATTATATTTCTCTTTTTTATTCAAATTATGATCAAAAACATTAACTTCCAAAGGAACAACATTAGGAAATTCATTCACCTTACCTGCTATACCAGCAGTTCTATCTTGAGTAATAATTCCCTTAAGCTCTCCTGGTGAACCAAGCTTAAAAGGCATCTTGATACTAGTTACCATCTGATGGATATAAGCTGAAGATAATAGATAGTTCACACTACCTTTAGACAAAAAAGGATGTCCAAAGGCCAAAATCTTATTCCCTTCGCGATAAGTGACCGTTCCAATAGCCGATACATTAATATCTCCCCTAACCAATTGTACAGCCACAGCACTTCCTGGCTCTAAATCAGTGTCTTCTACTGATGGTGATAGTCCTCCTCCATTAACAGGGACTAGCTTATAATCATCTAAACTTTCAGCTAATCTATCTTTAGCTCTTCCTTTAATTCCACTAACCATCAAGGGAGTAGACACAGCAGTAGCTAACATAGTATCCTTATCGACTACTTCTTGAGAATCTTCACTAAAGTATATTCTCTTATATTCTCTGTCACCTATTTTAATTGGCTCTTTTAAATTTATAACGTCTTCACTCTCTATCTTTTTATCCAACTCAAAAATATCTAACATACTTTCTATTGGGGTTACCATACCAATCTTATGGTCAGCTAATTGCCATCCATAACCTACTGCCCCAATTAATTTCCCATCGATATAAACTGGACTTCCGCTCATTCCCGAAGCAATCCCACCAGTCCTATCGATTACATCCCCACTTGTCTTGACTAAAATTAAATCCTGACCAGGCTGATCTGTTAGTACACTAACAACCTCTACATCAAATTCTTCAATTTTGTTACCTTTTAATACTGTTCTTCCTGTACCCTTCATCCCAGATCTAACCTCTGATAACGACATGATCTCTGTTTTAGCTATAGCTATATTTGATAAAGCAATACATAGTAGCAATATAGCAATTACCTTTAAGGTTATTCGCAATAAAATCCCATCCCTTCTTATAAGACCAGTACCTTACTATCTAGTTTCACCTATATTTATATAAATATAGCTATTAGTCATGATTTATTACTTAGTTGCTGATAAATCACCTCTGCTATTCCTAATTCATTACTTTCCGCAGCAGATTTGGAGACTTCATTATAGTACATATCTTCAAAAATCTCTCTACTCATTCCACCATCTAATAAACCTGATTTAAAGACAGAGCTTCTCATCTGCTTAAACATCATATTTACAAAGATAGCCTCAAATTCTTGGCTGACCTTTTTTAGCTCTTTGTCTTCTTCTGTTTCTTTATTTTCTTTCTCAGACTCATTTGTTTTTTTAGCTAATAGATTCTTAAATTTATTCTCTGCATCAGTTAGGTTATTCTGCTTTATCTGCAATTGATTGATAGAGAAATCAGAATTTATTTTCATAGATAATCACAACCTTACATAATTTCTAATTCTGCATGTAATGCACCAGATTGTTTAATTGCTTGCAAAATAGCAATAATATCTCTAGGGCTTGCACCTACAGCATTCAACCCCTTAACTACATCAGCAATACTTGATCCCTTTGGTAAGACCATCAACCTACTATTTTCTTCTGATACATCAATATCAGTCTCTTCAGTAACCTCAGTTTGACCATCTGTAAATGGATCAGGCTGACTTACATTCTCTTGAGTTGCAATCGTTACTGTTAAATTACCATGGGCTACTGACACCTTTGATAAGCGGACATTATGACCCATAACAATTGTTCCTGTTCTCTCATTAATAACGACTTTGGCCTCTGTATCTGGTCTAACCTCCAATTGCTCAAGTCTAGAGATGAAGTTAACGACTTTATTCTCATAATAATTAGGCACCTTGATCTCAACTTGACCAGCATCAATAGCTTGAGCATAATAGCCACCTTGTGGTGTGTAGCCAAAGGTTCCATTAATTACATCAGAAATTCTTTGTGCAGTAGCAAAATTAGGGTTAGCTAAAACCAAAGTAACATGCTCATTGCTTGTAAAGCTCATAGGAACTTCCTTTTCAATCAAAGCACCATTAGGAACTCTACCTACTGTTGTATGATTCTGCCTTACTTGATTTCCGCCTCCACCTTCATTAAAACCACCAATAGAGACAGAACCTTGTGCTACTGCATAGACTTCATTACCTGCTGGTCCATATAATGGAGTCATTAATAAGGTTCCACCTTGTAAACTATCAGCATCCCCAATAGAAGATAAGGTAACATCAATCTCACTTCCTTCATGAACAAAAGGAGGTAATTTAGCTGTTACCATAACTGCTGCAACGTTATCCATACCTAATTCTTCAGGATCTACTATTACTCCAAAATTCCTTAACATATTGGCTACTGACTGTACTGTGAATTGACTATTATTACCATCACCAGTTCCATTTAGCCCAACTACTAAACCATAACCTAGTAATTGATTATCCCTAACCCCTTTAATTCTAGTAATATCCTTAATCCTTACTAGTGGGTCATTAAGACTTTCCTGGTCAGGAGTTAGGGCTAAAACAGAACCACTAAGAAAACATATAATTAATATTATATAAAAAAAGCTTTTTATCTTCTCCATCTTATCCCCTCTCCCTAGAAGAACCAATCTAAAATCCGATTGATAATACCTGGTTTTTGCTTGTCACCAATTGCTCCTTTACCTTGGTAGTTAATAGTAACATCAGCAACATAAGTTGAATCAATTGTATTATCAGCTGTAATATCAGTTGGTCTAACAATCCCTGTCATCTCTACTTCTTGCTTTTCATTATTTATAGTAATATGTTTTTTACCACTAATCTTGAAGTTACCATTAGGTAAGACTTCTACAATCTGTACCGTTATCTTAGTATCTAAACTACCACTACGACTTGTTGTACCAGTAGCACTATTAGTATCACTTTGATTGACACCAAAAGCTCTGATAAAGTTTAAGATACCAGTTCCAGCACCTACATTAGCCTGACTACTCTGAGAAGCATCAGTACTTGCTTGTTGACTGGCAGTAGTACTTTCTTGAATAATTATAGTTAATAGATCTCCAACTTCATTTGCTTTATCATCTGTAAATAATGATTCAGAATTATCATTCCATAAAGAGTTAGCTTGAACATTATTATTTAGTAGGAGCAAAGAACTTAATAACATAACTAATATACCTTTAACTAACCATCCCCGTTTAAACATCATTTCACTCCTCTTTAATTAATCAAAACCTCTACTGTATTCTTAGCAATAACCTTAGCCTTGATTGTCTTTCTACTATTTATGTTCTGAACTTTAATCATATCTCCAATATTCCCCTCTTGTAGGGACTTACCTACAGTAGTCACCTCGACACCACCAACTCTAGCAACAATAGTTATCTCTTTCCATCTCTCTACCAATGGTGGCATCTCCACCATACTCTTTAATAAAGGTCTTCCAATATCTAAAGATATCTTCATTTTCTTGCCCTTTAAATCGGCATTAACATCAACAAATTGGTGATTTAATGTATTAATCAGTCTCTTCTTTATTTCAAATAAATCTTTACTAACAAATTGACCTTTTTGAATCTGTTCTTTTGCAACAAAGACCTTCTGTAAAATACCTACTTTATACTGTATATAGACCCTTCTATAAACCCTATCATCGATTATTATTTCAACAGGAATAGTACTAGTACCTACTAAATTCCTCTGATAAAATTCACCTATCTCTAATCTCAAATCCCCATAAGGAACCATTACGTCTTGAGGAGGATTTATTACATCCACCTCAAGTTCTTTTTGATTATAGGGTAAAGAATCATAGATATAATCCTTGCCTAAATCAATTAGCTTATCAATAGATAGCTGTCTATAATCAGATATAACAGTAAACTGATAGGGAATATTTAAGTTTAACTGAGTTAAATTAATCTTTAAGGCCTTTAGAGCATAAATTACCTCATCTCGATAAACAATTCTCTGATATCCAGGTAGAGGTGCTTGTCCTAAAATAATATTCTTTACCTTATTTTTAAAGGTAGCATCTCCATCTATAGAGGCAATATCACTTAATTTAATATCTACTCCCCTGACCCTAACACTATTAGGGATAACTATCCCATTATTAGCAGCTAAAGCACCTGTAGTCATTATCAAAAGTAATAAGCACAAGCTTAAAATCCTTATCCTATTTCTCATTATTTAACCCCTATCTTCTTAGTGAGTTAGCTTGTTGAAGCATCTCATCAGATGCTTTAATGGCTTTAGAATTAATTTCATAAGCCCGTTGCGCAGCAATCATATCTACCATCTCTTCTACAACCTTAACATTTGAACCCTCTAAAAATCTTTGAGCAATAGAACCATAACCATCTTGAGCTGGTATCCCAAGCATAGCCTGACCTGAAGCAGCAGTTGGTTTAAAGATATTCTGTCCCATACTTGTTAGTCCAGCTGGATTTGAAAAATTAACCAATTCGATCTGTCCAGCATCCTGAGGTTCATCATTCCCTGGTTCTAGAAATGAAACCATCCCCTCTTCATTGATCATAATCTCTTTAGCATTGGCTGGAATAGTAATTACAGGCTGTAATAGATAACCATCAGAAGTTACTACTTGACCATTACTATCTAATTTAAAAGAACCATCTCTGGTATAGCCAGTACTTCCATCTGGCAAACTCACCTGAAAAAAGCCATTTCCTTCTATAGCTAAATCTAAGGGATTTTCTGTAGATTGTAATGGTCCTTGTCCAAATAACTTTTGAGTAGCTGCTGGACGGACACCATGACCAATCTCTATAGATGTAGGTACTTGTGAACCCTGACTATTTGGTGTTCCCGCTTGGCGTAAAGTTTGATACATTAAATCTTGAAAACTTACTCTAGATTTTTTAAATCCACTAGTATTAACATTTGCTAAATTGTTAGAAATTGTATCCATATTGAGCTGTTGAGCTCTCATTCCTGATGAGGCACTCCATAATGATCTAAGCATCTTCTTACCCACTCCTTAATAATAATTTAATATATTTTTTTTAACCTTAATTCAAAAATAATTTTTAATATCTCGACTAATAGTTATTATACCTTACCTACATCATTGACAGCTTTACCTAAAGTATCATTATGAGCTTGAATTACCTTCTGATCAGCCTCATATAATCTACTATTGTCGATCATTCTAACCATCTCTTGAATAGCATTGACATTAGAATCTTCTAAATACCCCTGTACTACCTCTCCTGTAGCTCTAAAGGTACCACCAACTTCTGGTCCTCTCCTAAATAAGGTATCGCCTTCTTTAATTAAGCCTGATTTATTTGCAAAGCTTACAATTTGAATTCTACCTAAGACTCTTCCATCAACTACTAAGTTATTGGCATCTATATTGACTTTAGTACCACTAGGAATCTGTAATATACCACCTTCTCCCATAACTAAATGTCCATTTTGAGTAACAACTTGTCCTTGATTATTTACTGTGAAGTTACCATTACGGGTATATCTAATTCCTTGTGGAGTCTGAACTGCAAAGAAACCATCACCTTTTATTGCCCAATCAAAAGTATTTTCAGTCTCTGTAAAAGCACCTTCATCAAAATCATTAGATATTCTATCTACTCCTACTCCAGTACCGACTTTTCCTATAGTAGTGACATTATTATAAATTTTATTTAATAGTTTATTAGAAAAAGATTTTTCAATTGTTGTCTGCTTCTTATATCCCGTTGTGTTGATATTAGCTAGATTGTTAGAAATAGTGTTGTTCTTTATTAAAGCATTCTCCATACCTGCTGTAGCTGTGTATAGACCTCTAATCACATAAAGCCCCCCTTTCTCGATTAACCTTATTTAATGAATTATACATTTAAAGCAAAAATCCTTTATATTAATTTAATTTTAAAAAAAAAGAGATTGGTATGATTACCAACCTCTCTGTATTAGTTAGAAATTTTCTCTTTTAAGTATTTTTTTCTAGTGGCCTCTCCACCTCTAAAATGTCTTTCCGATTTATTATACTCTAAAATTTCTTTGATTTCATTAGCCAATTGAGGATTAATCTTATCCAATCTCTCAGTAATATCCTTATGAATTGTACTTTTACTGACTCCAAATACTTTTGCAGCCTGTCTTACTGTTGCTTTAGTTTCAATTATATACTCACTAACTTCCATTACTCGACGATAAATATAATCTTTCATTAACTTGTCCTCCTTAAAAGTTCAAATCTTAATATATACATATGATATTAAGGAGGACAAATATTCTAAAAAAAGTAAATTATTTTAAATATTGTAACGGAGAGATTCTATTTTCTTCCCCACCCTCTACTTTGATTACTTCAAAGTGAAGCTTACTCTCATCAGTTAATCCACTATCTCCTACTTCCCCTAGTGCTTGGCCTGTATTGATTTTCTCCCCTTCTTCTAAGTAAGAACTCTGTAGATTTCCATATAGGGTTTTGAAAGTATCATTGTGTTTAATGATAACAGTTGTTCCTTGATAATCATCTTTAATAACATCCTCTACTATCCCAGCTTGGACTGCTTTAATTTTAGTACCTATTTCTGCTTTAAAATCTACCCCACCATTAAATTTCCAAGCATCTAGAACTCTATCTTTATAGGGTTCATTCCAAGATAAGCTAATCTCACTATCAATAGGTCTAATTAAATTACCAAAAGCTTTAACATTTGCTGCTTTAGCTGTAACCTTGATAGCAGGAACATCTTCTTCGCTTTGAACACTACTTTTTTTAGTCTGATTTAGAGTTGAAGGGATAACAATCTCTTGCCTATTTAACTTATAATTATCTAAGTCATCTTCAGTATTTATTATCTCTACACTCTTTTCCTTCTCACTACTACTTGTTCTTTCAAAGTGGGGCTCCTCTGTTAAGGAGAAATAATTTTGCTGATAGAAAGCATAAATACCTCCTAAGACCATAAAAAAGATAATTACAAATAGATAAACCCACTTCCAGGACTTTAAGCCTTTAATCTGATCCTTCAATTTACTCTTCTTTTTGTCCAAAATAACAGAAAAGGGCCATTTTTCAAATTTTTTACTCATTAAACTCACCTCCAAAGTTATGGTATCCAGAAGTGAGTTCTTTATACATATGATTAATAAATTACCAGAATATTTTTAGTTGTGTGTGTGGATAGTAATGTGATAATATCTCTTTAAAATTATATCGATTCTTAGCCATGCCATTAGCACCATACTGGCTCATACCTACCCCATGACCATATCCAGAGGTTTTAAACTTTAGAAATTCACCTTCTTTTTTAATAATAAAGTTGGTTGATGGTAATCCTAATTTTTGCCTTAATTCTCTTCCAGTAAATACCCTGCTTCCTATCTTTAATTTTAAAACCCTCTTGCTAGAACTCCTCTCTATTATCTCAATATTATTTATATCACTTCTTTGAACATCTAAGACGCGGCAAACATCCTTAATAGAATAAAACTTATCTTTACTATAATAAGGTGATAACTGCTCATAATTACTAGGTACACTCTTCAAATAAGGTACAGAATTACCCCAGACAGCTACTGCATCTTCTGTATAATCCCCACTACTTGAATGATATACTGCACTAATCAATTTATTGTCATACATTAATACCAAACCTTTAGTCTCTTCAACTGCTGCTGATATTTTTGCCCAATAGAAGATATATCTATTCCCCCACCTCTTCTTTAACTCCTCTTTAGACAGCCAAGCCTGGTCACGATTACTATTGGTAGTTAAATTATTGGACTTTAATTTTTTTAAAGTATAAGTTCTAGCTGCTACAGCTTGAGCCTTTAAGGCCTCTATCTCAAATCCGGCTGGCATCTCAGCAGCAACTACCCCTTTAAGATACTCATCTAAATCTAAGTTCATATACTCTTCTGTATTAATATTATAGATATCTATTTTATATTGATTAGACTTGAATATATTCAAAGATATCATAATACCACTTGGTATAATAATTATAGATATTAAATTTAAAATCACAATAAACACTATTACTCTTTTCAATCCCCCTCCTCCTAATAAGCTAATTACTAATATTTATGTAAGAAGAGTATTAGGATATTATAGAATTAATTTACAGTTAACTAATTATACTTTGCTTAATAGCTTTAGAGAATACCAACTCATATCTTCCATCTAAAAAAGCAACCATAAATTTATGGTTGCTTTTTTAATACTATTAAGTTAAACTTCAACAATCAACTTTTCTAATATTTACACCAATACTACTTAGCTTACCTAATATATTTTCATATCCACGCTCAATATGGTATATATCTCCAATCTCAGTCTCCCCTTCTGCTACCAATCCTGCTATAATTAAAGCAGCTCCCGCTCTTAAGTCAGTTGCCTTAACTTTAGCTCCTGTCAAATTCGATTTTTTAACAATAGCAGACCTACCATCTATCTTGATATCTGCTCCCATCCTCTTTAATTCATCAACATGACCAAACCTATTCTCAAAGACGGTCTCTATTACCATACTAGCTCCCTCAGCTTGGGTCAACAAAGCCATAAACTGTGCTTGCATATCTGTAGGAAATCCAGGATAAGGTAAAGTCTTCATATCAACAGCCTTTAATTTACCTTCTGATATTATTCTAACACTATTGACATCTTCCTTTACTATAACTCCCATCTCTCTTAATTTAGCAATCAATGGCTTGACATGCTCTACCAGTACATTGTCTATATACAAATCACTTTCTATGATAGCAGCCGCCATCATATAAGTTCCTGCTTCAATTCGATCAGGAATAATAGTATATTCCCTTCCTTCTAATTTATCAGCACCCTCAATCTTGATAATATCTGTCCCAGCACCTTTAATTTTAGCTCCCATTACATTTAAATAATTGGCTAAATCTATAATCTCTGGTTCTCTAGCAGCATTTTCAATGATAGTCTGCCCTTCTGCCTTAACCGCTGCCATCATAATATTTGATGTAGCACCTACACTAGGATAATCCAAATAAATCTTAGCTCCAATTAATTTATCTGCCTTAACTTCTACTACACCATGCTCTATATTTACCTTAGCACCTAATGCTTTAAAACCCTTAAGATGTAAATCAATAGGTCTACTTCCTATCTCGCAACCACCTGGCAATGAAGTAGCAGCCTGTCCACAACGCGCCAATAATGCACCAAGAACATAATAAGAAGCACGCATCTTCCTTGCCAAATCATAAGGAATATCTAGACGATTAATAGTATCTGTATTAATCTTTAGTCTATTATTACTATACTCAGTCTTAGCTCCCAAAGAATTTAATATCTTAATTAAGTTATTTATATCTCTTAAATTAGGAATATTCTCTAAAATACTTTCTCCTTCTCCTATTAATGCCGCCATAACGATTGGTAAGGCAGCATTTTTGGCACCACTAATACTGAGCCTACCTTCTAGTCTATTTACTCTATCTACTATTAGAAAACTCATCCTATTCCTCCTAATTAAATTTATCACAAATCAATAATTATCTTCTTGGTTCTTTACTTAAGTTCCTTCTTTAATAATAAAATTTGATTAAGTAATTAATGATTAGCAGGACATTTTTTTCCTATAATCTTATCTAACCAGTTCATTTTTCGATAATTTTCCAATTCTTCTGGTGCTTTTTCCTTAATCATCTGGTAGCACTCTTCACATACCTTCTCCCCTGTAGCATTAATAAGTTCTATTGGTAGCCCTTGTTCTTTCAAACTAGTTACTCTATCCTTAATAATAATATCACTCTGATTAACAGCATGGTCACTTACCACAACTAGACCTATATCACCTTTGAAATCAGGTGAATCTACTTTTTTAAAGGATAAATCATGTTCTCTAGCTAATCTAATATAATCCTTGGCTCTATCCATATCTACCTTTCGATTAATTATCAGCTTCTTTGCTTCATTATTCTTAATAGCTTCTAAAACTTCTGGATATGTTCCTGGTTCTTCGACCTGTTCAAAGGTTAACGCCTTTAAAACCCTTTCTCTAAACTCACCTAAAAATCTATTCTTCTCACCTTTTTTTAGCTCAAAGCCACCATTAATTCCGGCACTAACCCTCTGTTCTAAGTCACTTTTACCCTGATTTTCCATTATAGCCTCTTGCTGAATATCTTTATCTTCACTCATGACTTCACCCCGTTGAATTTCTTTTTTTCATTTATCATTATTCCGTAAGTATTGATATTATAATCATACAACTTTGGAATAAAACTTAAATATAACACTGTATGAGTGACACTTATTAAATATTAAGATTAAATCTAAGTATAAGTAAGAAATTATTCTAATGTTCTATTATTTAATCAAACTTAAATTTAATCTTAGACTTAGTCTCAAAGTATCACAATATCTATAACAATATATTCAAATTTAATTATAAAGTTTTATCAAATCTCTTACAGTATAATTTACCACTTAAATAAAAAAAGAGCAAGAGATTTTACTCTCTTACTCAAAGTTTTTGCCCTTACTGACTTTTAATCTATTCATAGCCTTCTTTAAAGCGATTTCAGCCCTTTTAGAATTAATTGAGCTATTATCTTTAGACAATCGCTTTTCCGCTCTTTCTTTAGCAGATTTGGCTCGGTCCACATCAATCTCATCAGAATATTCAGCAGTATCAACCAAGATACTAATCTCTTCAGGTCTTACCTCAATATAACCTGTACTAGATGCTAGTATCCTTTCCTGGTCATTATTCTTAATTTTAATCTGACCGATATCTAGACCTGTAACTAGAGGTTGATGTTCTGCTAAAAATCCTCTATCACCATCTATAGTCCTTACAGTTACCATAGATGCTTCTCCATCATAGACCACCTTTTCTGGTGTAATGATACTAAGTTTCACTGTGGACATGATTAATCACGACCTTTTGCTTTTTCAGCCTTTTCTATAGCTTCATCTATTGTACCGACAAAAAGAAAAGCTTCTTCTGGTAAGTCATCATGCTTACCTTCTAAAATCTCTTTGAAACCACGTACAGTTTCATTTACTGGTACATACTTACCTGGCATACCAGTAAACTGCTCTGCTACAGAGAATGGCTGTGATAAGAAACGTTCAATCTTACGAGCACGGGATACAACCAATTTATCATCTTCAGATAATTCATCCATACCCAAGATTGCAATGATATCTTGTAAGTCTTTATATTTCTGTAAAGTCTCCTGAACTCGACGTGCAACATTGTAATGGTCTTCTCCTACAGTACTTGGACTTAGGATGGTAGAAGTAGAATCCAATGGATCCACTGCTGGATAGATACCTTTTTCAGCAATCTGTCTTGATAGTACTGTAGTTGCATCCAAGTGAGCAAAAGTAGTTGCTGGAGCAGGGTCTGTTAAGTCATCAGCAGGTACATACACTGCCTGTACCGAAGTGATAGACCCTTTCTTAGTAGATGTAATTCTCTCTTGTAACTCTCCAACATCTGTCGCTAGAGTTGGTTGATAACCTACCGCTGATGGCATTCTTCCTAATAATGCCGATACCTCAGAACCAGCTTGCACAAAACGGAAGATATTATCTATAAATAATAATACATCCTTACCAGCTTCATCACGGAAGTATTCAGCCATCGTTAATCCAGTTAGTCCAACTCTCATTCTTGCTCCAGGTGGCTCATTCATCTGTCCATAAACTAAGGCTACCTTGTCTAATATATCTGCTTCTTGGAATTCTAACCATAAGTCATTACCTTCACGAGTACGCTCACCTACACCGGTAAATACAGAGAAACCACCATGCTCAGTAGCGATATTATTAATCAACTCCTGAATTAATACTGTTTTACCTACACCTGCACCACCAAACAGACCTACCTTACCACCTCTAGAATAAGGTGCTAACAGGTCAATAACCTTAATTCCTGTTTCAAAAATCTCAGTTGATGTATCTTGTTCTTCATAACTTGGTGCTTCTCTATGTATTGGAAGACGCTTCTCAGTCTTTACCTCTCCAGCTTTATCAACTGCTTCACCTAATACATTAAAGATACGACCTAGACACTCTTCCCCAACTGGTACAGAGATAGGACCACCTAAATCGATAGCCTCCATCCCCCTTTTTAATCCATCAGTAGAGCTCATAGATACACCTTTTACACGGTTATCACCAACTTGGTGCATAACCTCAATAACTACTTCTCTATCATGTTCTTTATCTACAATCTTTATCGCACCATTGATTTCAGGTAACTGTTCATTACTAAATTCAACCTCAACTACTGGACCGATAACTTCTACCACTCGACCAATATTTTGAGGTGAGTTATTTTCTCCACTCATTCTAATACCTCCTTTAACTTCAGTCCTGACCCACTATTCTAGTGCTTCTGCCCCTCCAACAATCTCTGATAATTCTTGAGTAATCGCCGCTTGACGAGCACGGTTATAAGATAACTTGAGTTTATCAATCATATCTTCAGCATTATCAGTAGCTGAGTCCATTGCTGTCATTCGAGAAGCAAACTCACTAGCTTTTGACTGTATTAATGCACCAAAGATAACATTCTTTAAATACTGTGGCAATACAGCAGATAGAACCTCTTCTGCTGATGGGTCATAAAGATAGCTTTCTTCCGAGTCATTGACCTCTGCTGATTCTGGTGGCTCAATCGGTAATAGTTGTAATCTCTCTACTTTCTGACTAACTACAGAATTAAATTCAGTATAAACTAAATGAACTTCATCTAAAATACCTTCTGTATATAGCTCTACCAGTTCATTAGATATGTTGGTGGCTGTAGAGAAACCAGGACTATCTTCAATTTCAATATATTCAGAGATAATCTCTGCTTTATTCTTAAAGTAATCCCTTCCTTTTTTACCAATAGTTATTAAAGCAGTCTCTTTTTCAGTCTCTTTTTCAGTCTCTTTTAAACCTTTTTCAACCTCTTTAATCACACGACTATTGTACGCACCACATAATCCGCGGTCACCAGTAATAAATACATACCCTACCTTCTTCACATCACGCTTCTCAAGGAGAGGATGTAAATCATCATCTATTCTAGCTGTAATATCAGCTAAAGTTTCCTTAGTTTTATCAAAAAAAGGCTTAGCATTTTCTGCTCTTTCTTGGGATTTTCTCAACTTAGCAGCAGCAACCATCTTCATAGCTCTAGTTATCTTTTTAGTACTCTCAACACTAGTAATCTGCCGCTTAATATCCCGCATACTTGCCATCGTTAAATCACCTCACTTTCCTAGCAAAAGAAGATTAATTAAGCAGTAGCTCTATCTTTGCTAGTAGCAAAAGTATCTTTAAATTCTTTAATTGCAGCTTTTAAATTCTCTTCTGTATCCTCTTCTAGTTTACCACTTTCTACAATAGCTTCTCCAACTTCTGGGTGAGTAGCCTGCATAAACTTAATAAACTCTCTCTCAAATCTTGTGATATCTTCAACAGGAATATCATCTAAATATCCTTTAGTTACAGCATAAATAATAATAACTTGATCTTCTACTTCTAATGGACTAGTTTCATCCTGTTTTAATACCTCTACTATTCTCTCTCCACGAGATAATTTCTTCTGAGTAGATTCATCTAAATCAGAACCAAATTGAGCAAAGGCTTCTAATTCACGATATTGAGACATATCTAATTTTAATGTTCCTGCAACAGATTTCATCGCTTTAATCTGTGCATTACCACCTACACGAGATACAGATAATCCTACATTAACCGCTGGTCTAACACCAGAGAAGAACAATTCACTTTCTAAGAATATCTGCCCATCTGTAATAGAGATTACATTTGTAGGGATATATGCCGAAATATCTCCTGCTTGTGTTTCAATGATAGGTAGAGCTGTTAAAGAACCAGCACCTAACTCATCATTTAACTTAGCAGCACGCTCTAATAATCTAGAATGTAAGTAGAATACATCCCCTGGATAAGCTTCGCGTCCTGGTGGTCTTCTTAAAAGTAATGACATCTCACGATAAGCAACAGCATGCTTAGATAAATCATCATAAACAACTAGTACGTCTTCTCCTTCATACATAAACCCTTCTCCAATAGTACAACCAGCATAAGGAGCTAAGTATTGTAATGAAGCAGGCTCACTAGCAGAAGCTGACACTACTGTTGTATATTCCATGGCACCTGCTTCCTCTAATTTGTTTACAATTTGAGCAACTGTAGAAGATTTCTGTCCAATTGCTACATAGATACACGCTACATCTTTACCTTTTTGGTTAATAATTGTATCAATTCCGATAGCTGTCTTACCAGTCTGACGGTCACCGATAATCAATTCACGTTGTCCCTTACCAATAGGTACCATAGAGTCAATTGCCTTAATACCTGTTTGTAATGGCTGTTTTACTGGTTGACGATCTACTATTCCAGGTGCTTCAGACTCAATTGGTCTAGTTTCATTACTATTAATTGGTCCTTTACCATCAATAGGTTCACCTAAGGCATTAACAACACGCCCCTTTAACTCTTGACCAATAGGAACCTCAACAATTTTATTAGTTCTATTAACAGTATCGCCCTCTTCAATCTTAGACTCATCACCTAAGATAACGCAACCTATACTATCCTCTTCTAAGTTAAGTGCCATTCCATAAACACCACTATCAAATTCTAATAATTCACCAGCCATAGCATCTTCTAAACCATGGATTCTGGCAATTCCGTCACCAACATTAAGTACAGTTCCTACACCTTTTACTTCTAGTTCTACATTATAATTTTTTATCTGTTCTTTAATTATAGAACTAATCTCTTCAGGTCTAAGATTCATCTATTTTCACCCCTAACTTGCTTACTTCTAAACCTTTTAATTTATTTTCAAGCTTTTTAAGATGATTTAATAAACTTCCATCAATTATCTTATCACCAATCTTTAAAACCAATCCACCTAATAACTCTGGTTGAACCTTTAATTTTAAGGCAACCTCTTTTTTAGTGGTATCTTCTAATTTTAACTTTAATTTATCTTGATATTTTGCTGATAATTCAATTGGTGAAATAACTTGAACTTCTAATCGACCTTCTTGAATATCAACTAATTTCTTAAATTGTTGATAGATTGCTTGTAGATAATCTACTCTACCCTTATCTACCAATATTTTGATAAAGTTCATTAGATAATTTGATAAGTTTTTTTCAAATACCTTTGTTAATGTTTCTTTCTTTTGACCATTACTAAGCTTAGGATGGCTAAGTAATTGCTTAAGTTCATCATTGCTATCAATGGCACCAACAATTCCATGAAATTGAGTTTGAGTCTCTTCTAAAGCTTTCTCTTCCATTGCCAAATCAAATAAAGCTTGAGCATATCTTTCAGCAATTTGGTTTCTTAACATCCTAGCTCACCCAACTTATCTTTATCTATTCCTTCAATATAGCTTTCAATTGTCTTCTCTTGTAATTCTGTATTAATAGATTTCTCTAATAATTGCTTAGTCATTTGGATTGAAATATTTGTCACTTCATCCTTTAAGCTTTCAACAGCTTGTTGTTTAGCACGAGAAATCTCTTGCTCTGCTCTTTCAATCTTCTGGTTAGCTTCAGATTTTGCTTCATTAATAAGATCTTCTTTATTTCTCTGAGCTCTACGACGACTATCTTCAATTATATCTTGAGCTTCAGCCTTAGCATCTTGTAACCTTTGTTGATATTCAGCTTTTAACTGTTCTGCTTCATTTTCACGCTCAATAGCCTGATCTATCTGGTCTGAAATTTTTTCAGAACGATCATTCATAAGATTAGTTATTGGTCCGAATAAGAAGCGTTTTAACACAAAATATAATACCATAAAGTTAATTAGTTGAAGAACAAATGTAGTTAAATCTAAAGAAATCAATTATTGTTACCCCCTTTCACGACCACTATGTAACAAAAAATAAATCTCCAAAATAATTAAAGGAAGATGAATAAATATTTATTCATCTTCAAATATTCTTATCCAAATAGTGGGTTAGCAAATAATAAGATTAAAGCAATTACCAAGCCATAAATACCAGTTGTCTCTGCAACTGCAGCACCTAATAACATAGTTCTAACAATATCACCTTGAGCTTCAGGTTGCTTACCTACTGCTTCAGCACCCTTTCCTGCAGCATATCCCTGTCCAATTCCTGCTCCAATTCCTGCTATCATAGCTAATCCTGCTCCAATAGCAGATGCAGCTTTAATTAAAGATAATCCATCCATAATTAATATCCTCCTTTATAATATTTATTTTATAATTAACCAATTAATGGATTGGCAAATAACAATATTAAAGCAACTACCAATGCATAAATACCAGTTGTTTGACCAACTGCTTGACCTAATAACATTGTTCTAACAATAACACTTTGATATTTAGGTCTTTGACCAACACGTTCAGCACCTTTTCCTGCAGCATATCCTTGACCTATACCTGGACCAATTCCTGCTATCATAGATAAACCAGCTCCCAATACAGATGCCGCTATAACAATAGCAACTCCTTCCATTCCTACTAATGGATTGGCATAAAGTAAAATCAAAGCTACTACCAAAGAGAAGATACCAGAAGTCTCTGCAACAGCTGCTCCTAATAACATTACTAATGTAATATTACTAGTGTTCTTTTGATTCTTACCTACTGCCTCAGCACCCTTTCCTGCAGCATATCCTTGACCTACACCTGGACCAATTCCTGCTATCATAGCAAAACCAGCTGCCAATACTGCTGCTGCAGATACTAAAGTCTTAGCATCAAACTGATCTAACCATTCTAATAAAAAGACTACTAGATTAGATATCTCTTCCAAATGAAACCCTCCTTTCTTAAACTATGGAGAGATTAGTCAACTTCTGTTGCAATATAAGTCATTGTCAACATTGTAAAGATAAAAGCCTGCAATACACCAGCAAAAACATCGAAGTAAAGGCTTGCTATACCTGGAATAAGTATACCAACTACACTATATAGCAATCCCATAATTACTACTCCACCTAACATATTACCAAATAGACGGAAGGATAAAGATACTGGGTCTGCTATTGCTCCAATTATGTTTAATGGGACTAAAAAGGGCATTGGTTCAAAATAATCTTTTATGTAACCACCAATACCTTTGGCTCTAATTCCAGAGACATGAACAGCAATGAATGTAATTAATGCTAAAGCAAAAGTAGTATTTAAATCTGCTGTTGGTGTGTATAAATTGAATAAGTCTCTACCTGGAACAATGCCTATTAGATTAGCAAAGGCTAGAAACAATATTAATGTACCTATATAAGGGACATACTTCTGTTTTCCAGAGCCCATTGCACTATCTACTAAACCTTGAATTGAATCAACTATAAATTCAGCAAAATTCTGTAAACTCAAAGCTTTTGGCTTCTCTTTTAAGTTTCTAGTTGATAACCAAGCGAATATAGCTAAAATAGCCATGATTACCCAAGTGGTTATAACAGTAGATTTAATTGGAAGACCAGCAACTTCATATACTTTAGGAGCAAAAGCCTCAGGGTTTACGTCTTCAAGAAACATCTTATCAATCAAATTATTGATAAATCCCATCTAATTAACTCCCCTCCTTTCTAGTTAACTCTTGATTCTGTGGAAAAACCTTAAAGATATTACTTACTAAAATAACAAACTTGATAGTTAACATACCAATAATTGTTGTCAACAAATTGACATCTGGTCTTTTTAAAGCTATATAAAAAACAGTAAACCAGAGTATATATCTAAATATGTATTGTACCACCATATATGCTTGGGCTTTAGTAGGTGTAAAGCTTACTGATTTTTGTAGAGAAATAGCTAATAAATGAAAGTTAACAATCCCCATTACCGATCCTACTAATAATCCAAAAGCAGTTCTTTTGTCAAAAAAAATCAATGATATTACCGCTAAAAACAGATTCAATATAATAGTGTATTTTATCACAAAAAACTCAGTTTTTCTTAATTCCTTCACAACTTATCCCTTCCTATCCTTCTCAGTAGACATAAGTAATCTATAAGCACTTCTAAATCCAGTTATAACACCTAAAATAGTAAAGATGATTAAAAAAATAGCATTAGTACCTAGCCATTGATCTAATTTATTACCAAACCAAACACAAATAATTATAGGTATTATAATACTGATACCTACTTGAGATAATAAGGCTAAAGCTTTAAGAATACCTATATTTTCTTTCATTACAATTCTCCTATGTACTTAATAATGAGTATGTAAAAATCAAAATTATCCCTTTCTAGTTTACACAATATATCTCTAAATATACATAAAACCACAGGAACATATAGTAATACCTGTGGAGAAGTATGCCCCTCTTTTCATATGCCTACGAGGTTAGCTGTCGGATTCGGGTAGAGGATACCCTACTAAATAAAAAATTTAAGATTAAGGACAAAGATAAGTTACAAACACTTAACATTTACTTAACCTCACACTTAAATTTATCGTTAGATTCACCCCAAAAATGGTTCCCCCGCTCTTTATAGATTAGGCACTTTTTAATTCATTTCTCATTATACTACAAAAATATAATATTGTAAAGTTTCTTTAAGTAAGTAAACTTTACTTAAAATTGTCATATAAAACGAACCTACTTTAATAAATATTAGCAACTAAGACTTAGCACTACTTTAACAATTACTTGACATGAGTATCCTTATATTAACTAGTTGAATCTCTATTATTCACTTATAACTAATACAAAAATAAACTATAAGATAATAAAACTGACTAGTCAGTTTTATTATCTTATTATAAAAAATTATATCATAAATGTCAAGTTTTTTTATAATAAGATACTTATTCAATAAAATATTTCATCTATGGGTATTATAGAGAATGAATCACAAAAAAATCTAGGTATTTATCTAAATACCTAGATTTTTGACTAGAAATTATATTAAATTATTAATCCTATGCTTTAATTTTGCTTAATTGCTTAAATTGATGTCATTTATATAGTTAGATTTTACATTAAATATCCCTAATTTAATAGCTCCTAGTAAAATAAATCCTACAGAGCTAGCAGTTAAGAATATCAATTGATTTAAATCTGCCTCACTAACACCAATCGCAATCATAGCTAAAAAGATACTGATTAAATAAATTATTGTAACAGCTTGAATTTGGCTTAATCCCAATTCTAATAATTTATGGTGTAAGTGCCCTTTATCGGCTTTAAAGATAGGCTGTCCACTTAATTTACGGCGTAAAATAGCAAATAAAGTATCCAAGATAGGAACACCTAAAACTAATATAGGAATCAATAATGTTATAGCAGTTACACTCTTTAAGGTACCTACTATTGAGATCGCTCCTAACATAAAACCTAAGAACATACTTCCTGTATCACCCATAAAGATTTCAGCAGGATTGAAATTATACTTTAGAAATCCTAAAGTAGCTCCAATAACTGATAGAGCCAGGATAACAGTCAATACTTGCCCTTGCTGATATGCAAAGATAGCTAATGTTGCTGTAGCAATCACTGTCACTCCTCCTGCTAAACCATCCATCCCATCAATTAAATTGATAGTATTCATCACACCTACAATCCAGATTAATGTCATTGGTACTCCTAACAATCCCAAATAATAGATACCACCAAAAGGATTGCTGATAAATTCAATTCTAGTTCCAAATCCAATTAGTACTAATCCTGCTACAATCTGACCCAATAATTTAACAAATGCAGATAACTCATACAAGTCATCTAAAATACCTAAAATAACAATTAAAGTTCCTCCAGCGATAATCCCTAAAAATTCAGAGCTGAATCCTGTCAAGATTAAGGCGAATAATACGCCCAAATAGATAGCAATCCCTCCCAAACTAGGAATAGGCTTAACATTGATTCTACGCTTGTTAGGCTTATCTACTGCTCCTAAGCTAAAGGCTAAACGCTTTACTTGAGGAACCATTAAATAGCTAATTAATAATGCTACTAGTAATGGATAAATGAACATATTATCCACCCCTCTCTAATTTAAATTTATTTTTTAATGAAAATAATTAACATTAATAGAGGAGCATAATAAATTATGCCCCTCTAAAATTAAGCCTAAAACTTTTGCTATTAATCAAGTCTAACCTTATTTTATGAAATTTTAACCTAATTTTCAATTATAAATTTATGGAAAACTATTTAATCTCTTCTATTTTAATTCCTGCTTCCTTCATCATCTCTAAAGCCAATTTATCTGGATAGGCTCCCTTAAATACCACTTGCTTGATTCCTGCATTAATAATCATTTTTGTACAGAGGATACAAGGCTGGTGGGTACAGTATAAAGTTGCCTCATTAATCGAGCTTCCATGTAAGGCAGCCTGAATGATCGCATTCTGTTCTGCATGCAAGCCTCGACATAGCTCATGACGCTCTCCTGATGGTACATTATTCTGCTCACGTAAACATCCTGTCTCTGCACAATGCTTTAAACCACTAGGGGCTCCATTATACCCTGTAGCGAGCACACGCTTATCTTTAACAATTAATGCTCCTACCTTTCGTCTTAAACAAGTAGACCGCTTTGCTACAACTTCAGTCATCTCCATAAAATAATTATCCCATGATGGACGCATAAAAATAACCCCTTTCTTTATTAAGTCTAAATTTAAACAAATCAAAATAATTATAAACTTTTATCCCTAATGCTAATACTTAAGCTTAAACTAATAAAAACAGGGCAAAAGCCCTGTTTTTATTACTTAGTTCCAAATAATCTATCTCCTGCATCTCCTAAACCAGGCTCAATATAAGCATGATCATTTAATCTATCATCTAAAGCAGCAGTATAAATCTCTACATCTGGATGTGCTTCCTGTAGCTTTTTAACACCCTCTGGAGCCGCTACTAAACACATAAACTTAATACTTTCAGCACCTCTATCCTTAACAAATTGAATTGCTGCAGCTGCTGATCCTCCTGTTGCTAACATTGGGTCAACTACAATCAACTCCCTTGATTCAATATCAGTTGGCATCTTGCAGTAGTATTCAACTGGCTCTAAAGTCTCAGGATCACGATACAACCCAATATGCCCAACTTTAGCTGCTGGGATTAGATTGAACATACCATCTACCATTCCTAAGCCTGCTCTTAAGATAGGTACAACAGCCAATTTCTTTCCAGCTATCACCTTGGCTGTTGTCTCCATAACTGGAGTTTTAATTTTAACATCTTCCAAAGGTAAATCTCTAGTTACTTCATAAGCCATTAAAGTTGCAATCTCATTAGCTAACTCTCTAAACTCCTTTGGTCCAGTCTCTTCTTTCCTTAAGTGTGTCAATTTGTGTTGAATTAATGGGTGATCAATAATATGTACTTTACTCATTAAAATTTCCTCCTATTTTTGATGTAATAATGGATATTCTTCAACCAACTCCTCGACTTCTCTTCTTACTTCGGCTTTAATCTCTTCATTATCAATATTTAATAATAATTTAGTTATCATCTTAGCTACTTTCTTCATCTCTTCTTCCTTCATCCCTCTAGTTGTTAAAGATGGAGTTCCTATACGAATTCCACTTGTCACAAAAGGGCTTCTGGTTTCAAAAGGAATAGTATTCTTATTCACAGTGATATTTACCTCATCTAATGTATGCTCTGCTTTCTTTCCAGTAATATCATGCTCTGTTAAGTCTACTAACATTAAATGGTTATCTGTACCATCAGAGACTATCCTAAACTCTTGGCTTAAGGCTTTAGCTAAAACCTTAGCATTCTTTACAACCTGCTTTTGATACTCTTTAAACTCATCACTTAATGCCTCTTTAAAGCAGACAGCTTTAGCTGCAATAATATGCATCAAAGGACCACCTTGAATCCCAGGAAAGATTGCTTTATCAATCTGCTTGGCAAACTCCTCTTTACATAAGATCATCCCACCACGAGGTCCACGTAAAGTCTTATGGGTAGTAGTAGTTACTATCTGGGCATGCTCTACTGGATTTTGGTGTAATCCTGCTGCTATCAATCCTGCAATATGAGCCATATCGACCATCAAATAAGCCCCTACCTCATCAGCTATCTCTCTAAACTTCTTAAAATCTATCTCCCTTGAGTAAGCACTTGCACCAGTTACAATCATCTTAGGCTTATTTTCTAGTGCCAATTCTCTTAATAAATCATAATCGATTCTTTCATTATCTTGGTTTACTCCATATGGCACAAAGTTATAGTAATTACCTGACATATTAACAGGACTACCATGGGTTAGATGACCACCATGAGTTAAGTCCATTCCCAGTACAGTATCTCCCGGTTCTAACAGAGCAAAATAGACAGCTGCATTGGCTTGAGAACCTGAATGGGGTTGTACATTAGCATGTTCTGCTCCAAATAATTCTTTTGCTCGCTCAATAGCTAGCTTTTCAGCGATATCAACATACTCACATCCACCATAATATCTCTTATCTGGATATCCTTCAGCATACTTGTTAGTCAATACCGTCCCCATAGCTTCTAAAACTGCTTCACTAACGAAGTTCTCTGAAGCAATTAACTCCAAATTCCCCTTCTGCCTACTCTCTTCTTTTTTGATTACTTCAAATAATTCAGGGTCAATCTTCATTAAATTCTTCATTAGATCACTCTCCTCTAATCCTCTAATTGACTAATCTTATCAATCCTTCTTTGGTGCCTCTCACCTTCAAACCCAGTATCTAACCAAGTTCTAGCAATCTCTAAAGCTAACTCACTACCAACAACTCTCTCTCCCATAGTTAAGATATTAGAATTATTATGTAATCTAGTTGCCTTAGCCGAGAATACATCATGGCATAAAGCAGCTCTAATTCCTTTTACCTTGTTTGCTGCAATTGACATACCAATTCCAGTACCACAGATTAAAATACCTCTATCATATTCTCCATTAGTTACACTATAAGCTACTTCTTTAGCAAAATCAGGATAATCTACAGAATCAGTACTATCTGGGCCAAAATCATGGTACTCTATTCCCTTTTCATCTAATAACTCTTTAATCTTACTCTTTAAATTTATTCCTCCGTGATCACTACCTAATGCAATCTTCATTTCTATACCTCCAGTTATGAACTCTTAGCTGTTAACTCTCTAATAACTATTCTCTAATTCATAGTATTATCCTGCTTATTATTCTAGATTTTCGACAATCTTCTCCAATTCAGCCTTAATCTCCTGAGCACAATCTCTATAAATTGAGATAGGTTGTCCAAAAGGGTCAGAGATATCTAAATTCCCTATCCTCTCTTTTAATCTAGCCAACTCCCTCTTTTCAGCTAAAACCCTCTGGTTTAACTCATCCTCTAATTCAGCAATCCTTCCTTCTATCCCCTCAAGTTCACTAAGCAACTCTTCTCTTTTATCTTCTAGCTCTTCGATCTCATCTTGATACTCTAAGATAAATTCTTCTCTCTTCTTATCTATTATCTGGTGTAGCTCTTCTATCTGTTTGGTCTCATTCTCAATATCCTCAACCCTAGCTGCATATTCCTTTAATGTATAGACCTTCTCTCTAGAATCAGGATAATCATCTAAAATAACCAGTTTATGCCTTTGAGTCATTGTTAAGATTAAATCGGATTCTTCTATTAATTGCTGTGACAATAGTGTAGTTTGGTGATTACTTAAATCTATTCCTTCCTCTTTCATAACCCTAATTGCCTGATAAGCTGCATCTCCACCTTCAAAGGCAGAGATACCTGCTGATTTAATCTTATAATTGCCCTTGCCATACCTAGTTAATAAGTCCCTAAGTAGTGCTTCTGCCATACTGCTTCTACAGGTATTTCCAGTACATACCAATAAAATAGTCTTCTTCAAAAGATCACCTCCCTGTTAATTAATAAATTTAACCTAAGATAATAAAAAGTGGATTCCTAATAAAATCAAGGCAACTCCTCCTAAGACTTCAGCATTACCACTGACTAAACTACCTATCTTATCTCCTAAAGTCAAACCACAGATAACCATCACAGTAGCAATAAAACCTAAAATCATACAACTAAAAACTATATTGGCATCCAACATACCTAAACTAAATCCAACAGATAAGGCATCAATACTGACACTTAAAGCCACGATAATTAAAGACCAGCCATATAGATCAAAGTTGCTATCGACTTGATCACTTTTAAAATTCTCATAAATCATTATCATACCTAAAATCATCAATACCCCAGAACCGATAGTTGTAGTAATCTTATCTATTGTACCCTCAAAATAATAATTACCAAAAAGATTATGTAAAAAGAGCCCTAATTCTACCCCTACTAAAGGCATAATAACATGAAATATACCTATAATCAGACTAAATTTTAATAATAATAGTAATCTCAATCTTTTGGTACCAATAGCTACAGAAACAGAAAAAGCATCTGTTCCTAAAGCCACTCCCAAAGCAACTACCTCTATAATATTCACTATAACCCTCCCCATTAAGCAGACGATATATAATTTAAAACATTATATATATATTCTAATAGGAAAGAAGTTATATCTAAATTTTAATAGTACTAAATACTATAAGCTATAATGACCTATCAATAATCAGACTTCAATAATCTGATAGGCAGCCGACTTTCTCAATCTATTCATAATCGCTAAACCTAAACCTTTCAACTCTAGACCCTCTATCAAAATTCTCTCAATTCCCTCTTCATCAAACTCTCTTAATAACTTGAAGATACTCTGACTAATCTCTATTAGGTTATCTTTACTCCCCATGATTTTGACATTAACACCTGAGTAATAATCTTCTAGTTCTTTACTTACCATTACTCCAATCTTCTTATCTTCATTTGCATTGATTAATTTTTTAATCTTATCCTTAATTTTATCCTCTTTGCCTTCAATTAATATGACCTCTGCTTGGGGGGCATAATGTCTATACTTCATTCCTGGAGAGATTGCTGCTTTAGATTCATTTGCAAATTTACTCTTAACTACAGGATCTATCTGCACTTGACCTAACTCTGCTAATAGTTCTTCATAAGTTACTCCACCAGGTCTTAGCAGGATAGGTACTTCTCTAGATAAATCAACTACTGTCGATTCTACCCCAAGACCAGTCTGACCACCATCTATAATCCCAGCAACTCTACCAGCCAAATCCTCAATCACATGTTCAGCCAAAGTAGGACTGGGTTTTCCCGATAAATTAGCACTCGGTGCTGCTAAAGGTAATCCTGTCTCCTTGATTAACTTCAGCGCTATCGGGTGATCTGGCATTCTAACCGCTACTGTATTCAAGCCTCCTGTAGTAACCTCTGGCACTTTCTGTGATTTTGGTAGAATAAGAGTTAAAGGACCTGGCCAAAACTTATCCATTAATTTTTTAGCAAGTTGAGGTACTCCTTCACTTATTAAATTCTCTATATCCTTCTCTTCTCCAATATGTATAATCAAAGGATTATCCGATGGCCTTCCTTTAGCAGTAAAAATCGATTTTACTGCTCTTTCATCAAGAGCATTAGCCCCTAAACCATATACTGTTTCAGTAGGAAACGCCACTAACTCTCCTGCTCTTAATAATTCTGTTGCATCTTTAATCTCTTTTTCTGAGAACACCTTAGTTCCTTTAATGCTTCTCATTATAATATACCCTCTTTCATACTTCTATTAATACTACAATTGTCAGTATAAGTGAAGCAAAGACCGAATCTTTTTGGATCAATCTACACTCAACACTAATTGCTAATAGTATAAAAACTGGAGCTCAGTTTTTATTATAGTATATAATATTTCTAAAGATTTGTTAAGAGGGATTAGATTATAGTTACTATTACCTACTAAATTTAATTTTATTCAAAGGAAGTATAATCCCAACTATATTTATTCTAGCTCTCTTCTTAAGAATTAAGGAAACTGCTTTGACTAATCTTATATAAGGAGAATATAATTTTGATTTGCTGACCTCCTGTTGTTGGCTATAAGTTCAAAAGTAAACTCTTAATACAACTTCACCATTGCTCCTACTAATCTCAAAAAAGCTCTTTATACCTATCATCTTAAATAAAAAAGCTGAGAAATCCTTGCCTATTGATATAGGCTAGAATTCCTCAGCTAAATTCATTAATAATATGCTACAATGAATAATTAATCTGATTCAATTGCACCTAAATCTGGAGCTGAACCATTATATTCAATACCATCTGCTAAAACACCTACATCAATCAAATCACTACCAGACTTAAGATGTAGAAATCCATTACTAGTAGGATCAGAATCTATACCAGGTGTTAATGTGATAAAGTCCGATTCATCTGCTGTATAATACCAATAAATATCGTCTTCTGTAAGCGCATTTGGAGCAGAGATATCTCCTACTATTCTATCATTATGCCCTCCAGCAAAAGAAATATTATTGATAAATACATGGCTAGCACCATCACGCGTATGGAAATTATGATCACCATTATTATAAGCAGTATTATTTATAAACTTAATACTACCGGTGTTCCCATTATCTGTAAAACCATGCTTCCCATTATTAAAAGCAATGCTACGACGAACAATGTGGTTCACATAGATACCAGAACTACCGAGTTTAAAGCCATTCTTATCTCCATTTCCTGATGTATTACCATCACTCAACAATCCATTATCATGAGCAATACAATCTTCTATTGTTACTACCCCAATTGGACCTGTTGCCGACTTAGCATATAAATCCCAACCATCATCAATATTATGATGTGATACGCATCCTCGGAATATATTACCTTCTCCAACTGTTAATTTAGGTGCAAATCCATCAGCATCTTCATGATCACTATCAGCATTATCATGGGATTCAGAGTTAAGAATCAAATTATTCGATGGCCATTCACTAATATCATCATAATTACTATTAATTCTGCTAACTTGAAGACCTGAATCTCTATTATATCTAAAAACACACTCTTCTATTATATTATTATTACCAGCAAGTAACATCCCGTTATCACCGGCATTTTGGATAATAACACCTTTAATGTGCCAGTAATCACCAGAAAGAACAATACCACGATTAGATGAATCTTCTGCCATAGCTGAAAAATCTAGAACAGGCGTTGCATTGTTATAAGCAACTATCTTCTTTCTAGCACCAGAGGCTCCATCATTGCCCTCTGCTATAATAACTGTCTGTGAAAGAGCGTAAGTACCATCCTCTAAATAGATAGTATTGCCTGCTTGAATTGATTCAATTGCTTCCTGTAATGTCATAGAATCATTGGGCGCAAGTAATATGTCCCCTTCTTCTAGTTCAATAGAAGCTTGGTCACCGTTACCTGCTGATGGTTGATTTCCAGTAATCTCAATCCAATCAATATTAGCTAAACCATCATCAGTTTTAGCAACTAATCGAATACTATTATCCCCAGCCTGGAGATTTACACTTACCAAAGAAGTTGTTGACCAACTAGACCAACCCCCTGTTGCTGAAAAATCAATATCAGAAATCTGCTTACTATCATTAACTAAGACTTCAGCTGCACGGTTAGCTGAACCACCATTAGCAAATCTCCACTGAAGTTCATAACTACCAGCAGAAGGTACATTAATCACCCATTCTATATAACTTCCAAGGTAATTTAGAGTATTGGCATAACCATTACCTGTATAACTAGAATGTTCTGATTCAATAGAACCATCGACTTCTACAAAACCAGTTTCATTTTCTTGAATCTCTAAAGTACTTTCTGCAGCCAAAACTTTTGATGAAGTCCATCCTCCAAAAAAACTGGTTATACAAAAAACCAACAAGAAAATAGTACCAACTGATTTTAATTTTTCCCCTAAATTATTCTTCAAAATAATTTCCTCCTTAATATATTTATAAGCCTTATTCCACTATGTCTTTCGCTTTACCTAGAGCCTCTAATTTAATTATCAACAATCAATTTAATCACCTCCTTATAAAAATTTATATCTCTTATAACACATGTAAATATTTGACTTTTGTGAAAATTATAATTATTGAACCGAACTACTTTGGAAATCGTTTTCCTAAGTCTCTAATAGATATAACATTAAATAAAAAACTAATATACTCAATTATTATATTAGAATAATAGGTCACTATTAGGTATTTCCGGTGGTTTTTTCGAAAAAATACCCTTGAATAAGGATAAATTTGAAAGTTTATAGTTTAAAATATAGATATTATATTCCATATATTAAGCAAGACAGTATAAATCAAAAGTTTACTTCAATCTTTACTATAAATAACAGAATAATTATTGACTATATTACTATAAATTGATTTTATTTTCTTTTATTACTTTTTTTGTTATCTAAGTATTTTATTTCTTCACGCCTGAATATTATCCTTCTTTTTATATTGAATAGATTAAATTAATTTAAAATTTGTAGTCTTAAGGATAAAAAAAGTAGACCTCAAAATTGAGATCTACTCCTTAGTAGCTAAAACCACTCTCTCGATTCCAGCATAATCTTTAATTATCTTTATATTATCAAAGTTATTATTCTCTAATAAAGATGCTACATCATCAGCTTGATTAATCCCTATTTCAAAAGCAATCAATCCACCTGTATTCAACTTAGTTAATGATTGATTAATAATCTCTCGATAAAAATCTAATCCATCCTGCCCACCATCTAGAGCTGTTATTGGTTCATTTTTGACTTCCCTCTGTAAATCCTTTATATCAGACGTAGGGATATAGGGTGGGTTAGAGACTATAATATCTACCATTTCACTAACAGGTTCTAATAAACTACCTAATCTAAAATCTATCTTATCTAAGAGTTCATAATTATCAGCATTCTCTTTAGCCACATCTAAAGCATCAGCAGATATATCAACCGCTATCGCTTCTATCTCTTTTTCTGCTAGCTTAGTCAAACTAACTATAATTGCTCCACTTCCTGTTCCTACATCAACAACCTTAACTCTATCTAAGCCTACAGCTTTAATCTTATCTAAAATAACCTCCACCAAATGCTCTGTCTCTGGTCGTGGAATCAAGGTAGCCTCAGTAACCTTAAAATTTAAAGACATAAACTCTTGCTTAGCAATAATATAAGCAACAGGGGTACCTTTACTACGCGCAATTACAAACTGACGATATTTATCTACTTCCCCTTTAGTCAAAGGCTTATCAAAATTGACATAGAGATTTATTCTCTCCATATCCAATACCTCTGATAATAAAATCTCAGCATCTAAACGAGCACTAGCAATTTCATAATTTTGAAAATGTTTAACAGTTCTATCAAGTATCTCCTTAACCGTTAGAAGTTCCAACTTAGTCCACCAGCTTCAATTTCTCTATTTGGTCTGCTGTAGTTAAGGCTTCAATTACCTCATTTAAATCACCATCTAGGATAGCATCTAATTGATGCATTGTTAGATTAATTCGATGATCAGTCACCCTTCCTTGTGGGAAGTTGTATGTTCTAATTCTTTCACTTCTATCACCAGTACCGACTTGGCTCTTTCTTGCTTCAGCAACTTCAGCTTGTTGCTCTGCTTCTATCTTTTCCTGCAACCTTGCTCTAAGAATTCTCATTGCCTTATCTCTATTCTTATGTTGAGATTTTTCATCTTGACAGGATACTACTAACCCCGTAGGTAAATGGGTAATTCTAACAGCAGAGTCGGTAGTATTAACACTCTGACCACCTGGACCACTAGAGCGATAAGTATCAATCTTTAGGTCATTGGCATTGATCTCAATATCAACTTCTTCTGCTTCAGGCAATACCGCAACTGTAGAAGTTGATGTATGGATACGACCACTAGACTCTGTATTAGGTACTCTTTGTACTCTGTGAACTCCACTCTCATACTTTAAACGGCTATAAGCTCCCTTACCTTCAATCATAAATACAATCTCTTTATAGCCTCCCATTTCAGAGGGACTAGAGCTCATTACTTCAGTCTTCCAGCCTGCCCTCTCAGCATAACGGCTATACATTCTGTATAAGTCACCAGCAAAGATATTTGCCTCATCACCACCAGCACCACCACGTATCTCAACAATAACGTTCTTATCATCATTAGGATCTTTAGGAATTAACATTAATGGTAATTTTTCTTCTAATTTTTCCATCTTTGGCTGTGCTTCATCTAACTGCATCTTAGCCAATTCAATCATCTCTTCATCATCAGCAATCTCTAAAACCTCTTCTGCCTCTTCTACATTTTCCTCTAACTCTTTATATTCCTTATATTTTCCAACTATATCTCTTAAATCAGCATATTCCATAGATAACTTCTGGAACTTTTCTTGGTCATTAATAACCTCTGGATCGCTTAATAACTTTTCTATCTCTTTATAACGCTTCACAACACCTTCTAATTTGTCAATCCAATTCTTCATTAATAAACCTCCTCAATACATTTCCACAATAATTCTATCTTATTATACCACAAATCTTATCGAAGTGAAGTAGAACAATAGATAGATATTAAGACACTTTAGTAATGAGTGACGAGTGACGGGTAACGAGTAAAAATCTCCTCTCGTCACTTGTTACTCATCACTCATTACTGTCTTAATATTCCCCTATTCTAATACTTCCTAAAATATCTTCTTTTATCGCAAAACTTAAGTCTAAACCACTTCCCGTTCTTCCTCTAATACTGTCTCTAAAGATTTAATAGCTACTTCTAACTGCTCTAAAGATGGTTCCTTAGTAGTTAATTTTTGTAGATATAGACCAGGTAGAGCTACTAATTTAAATAATCTATTTACCTTCTTCTTTCCTGCCTGTTTAATCAATTCATAAGAGAGACCAGCCACAACTGGTAATAAAGCAATATGAATTAAAATTCTATTGACTAAAGTCGGTTTTCCAAAAAATGAGAACAATAGTACACTCATCATCATTACAATTAGTAAGAAGTTAGTTCCACATCTTGGATGAAGAGTAGAGAATTTTTGGGCATTCTCTGGTGTTAAAGGCAACTTGGATTCATAATTATGGATGACTTTATGCTCTGCTCCATGATATTGAAAGACCCTCTTAATATCCTCTAACCTAGATATAGCTACTATATATATCAAAAAGAAAGAAATCTTAATAATACCTTCACTTAAATTCAATAATAAAACCGAAGTAATATTATTCTCTAAAAAAGATACCAATAGTGCCGGTAATGCCACAAAAAGTCCTATTGCCAGACCAAAAGAAACCCCCATAGAACTTATTAATTCCCAAAATGTTAACTCTTCTTCCTCTTCACTGAACTGATTTGCAGAAAAGGTTAAAGCCTGTAGACCTAAAATTAATGATTGGAATAAGGCTACTACCCCTCTAATGATAGGCCATTTTAAAAATTTAAATTTATCACTTAGTACTTTCAGCTTTCTTCTATCTAAGACTATCTGTCCATCTTCTTTACGGACTGCTATAGCTACATGGCTTTTACCTCTCATCATAACACCTTCAATAACAGCCTGACCACCATATTGAGTTTTAGACATCTATTTCCCCCCTATACTGAATTTTTTATCTTCTAAATATAATTCTATCACTTTATTACATGATTTAAAAGTTAGAATAAATAAGGGATTATAATTATTAGTCAACTATATAAACTATGCTTATGGCTAATTAGCAGATTCTCAACAAAGGGTACAGTAAATATGAACTAAGAACTCACTTTACATTTATCACTCCATATAAACTAATTACATTGAATATAAAAAATAGCAGAGCATTTAGCCCTGCTACCTTTATTATTCGCCAATTCCATATTTCTCTTTGAATCTTGCGATTCTTCCACCTTTAGCAGATGTCTTCTGCTTACCTGTATAGAATGGATGACAGTTGGAACAAATCTCCACCTTCATGTCACCTGTTGTAGTTTTAGTTTCAAAAACTTCCCCACAAGCACATGTTATAGTTGCATCTGTATATTCTGGATGGATTTCTTTTTTCATTTTGCTCACCTCTTTCCTTTGCCATCTTAATAAGTACTCGGTCAATATTTCAACTTTTACATTATAACATAGTTAAAAAACTATTGCAACCTAATCTAAATAAGTCAATGGATTTATAGCTTTATCTTTGATTCTAATTTCAAAGTGTAAATGAGGTCCTGTACTACGACCAGTACTACCAGAATAAGCAATTATCTGCCCTTGATAAACTTTCTCTCCTGCTCTTACTAATAATCTAGAATTATGAGCATAACGGGTGGAAATTCCATTACCATGGTCAATATAGATTGCTTTACCATATCCTGAAAGATATCTACTTTGTGTGACCACTCCACTTTTAGCAGCTCTAACTAAAGACCCCCTTGGAGCAGCAATGTCTATACCCTTATGCATTCTTCCCCACCGTCTACCAAAGGGAGAAGTAATTCTTCTATATTTTGTTGGCCAGATAAATCCTAATCTCTTATTGGTACTACTTTCCTTTGAGTAATAGGCCCCTTTAGCAGAATAACCCTTATCTCTAGACTTGTCAATTGGGACAATTAATAAATCGCCAACTTTAATCAAATTAGGATGTTTGAGATTATTGGCTTTAACCAACTCATAGCTACTAGTATTATGTGCCTGGGCAATACTCCAAATTGTCTCTCCTGCTTTTATCCTATGAATGATAACGTTACCACGGGGGACTTTTAATTTCTGTCCAACTACAATCATATTTTTATTAGCAAGATCAGGATTAAGATTTAGAAGAAGAGATAAATCAACATTAAACTTCTTACTTATCTTCCAAAGCGTATCTCCTACCTTTACCTTGTATCTAAAAAAAGTTAATTGCTTATTGACCCTGTCAGAATTTAAGTCTAAGTTCGTCCTTGCTTCAACATCTGGTAGTGGTGCTATCAGCAAAAATAGGCTGATAACAATTAAAATTTTCTTCATTTTTTCACCTCTAAAATTATCTCAAGTAGCTATAATTTAGAACTACAAGTTATCACAAATCTAAGATTTAAAATATCTTCTGTAGAGACTTTAACATTGCCTTATTATTTTTACTTGCTTTTAATTGTTTGATGAAGGAATCAATAATCTCAGTCGGATTATTATTCATATTCCGTCTTATCTTCCACATTGTATCAAGTTCTGCCTCTGATAATAATAGCTCTTCCTTTCTAGTACCCGAAAGATTAACATCGATTGCAGGAAATAACCTCTTCTGTGCTAAATTACGACTTAAATGTAGCTCCATATTTCCTGTACCTTTAAATTCTTCATAAATCACATCATCCATTCTACTTCCTGTCTCTACTAAGGCAGTAGCCAAGATAGTTAAACTTCCACCCTCTTCAATATTTCTAGCTGCTCCAAAGAACCTTTTGGGTTTATGAAGTGCTGTTGGGTCTAATCCTCCTGATAAAGTACGACCACTTGATGGAATAGTTACATTGTAAGCTCTAGCCAGCCTAGTTATACTATCTAATAAAATAATAACATTCTGCTTCTGTTCTACTAATCTTTTAGCTTTCTCTAAGACAAGTTCTGATACATTAATATGATTTTGCGGTGGTTCATCAAAAGTAGAGCAGATTACCTCTGCATCAACAGAACGGCGCATATCAGTGACCTCTTCAGGTCGTTCATCGATTAATAGAATCATCAGTTTCGATTCTGGAAAGTTAGTAGTAATACTATTAGCTATCTTTTTTAATAATACAGTCTTACCTGCTTTTGGTGGAGCAACAATCAATCCCCGTTGTCCCATTCCAATTGGAGCTATTAAATCTATTAAACGACTAGAAATCTCACTAGAATCATGCTCTAGAGTTATTCTCTTTTGTGGATATAAAGGGGTTAAATCTTCAAAATGGGGTCGTTGTTGAGCTAATTCAGGATTTTGATAATTAACAGCCTCTATTCTAAGTAAAGCAAAATAACGCTCATTCTCTTTAGGCTGTCGCACTTGTCCAGAGACTACGTCTCCATTTCTTAAATCAAAACGCCGTATTTGAGAAGCTGATATGTAGATATCATCGGTACTAGGAACATACTTAGATGGTCTTAAAAATCCATATCCATCAGGAAGTATCTCTAATACCCCTTCAGCAAAGATTAAACCTCCCTTCTCAGTTTCAGACTTCAATATTTCAAAAATTAATTCTTTTTTCTTTAATCTAGTGTAACCTGTGATTCCTAAAGTTTTTGCAATTTCATATAATTCTGTTATAGTCTTCCCTTCCAACTCAGTAATATTCATTAAGAATAACTCCCTCTCTAAAAATTAATTCCCAATTTAAAAAGCAAATATACTCCAAAAAGATAAACTCCTGTTATTGCAATAGAGTCCCAACCTACCGTTAAGAAAGTCTTTTTGGAACGATAAAAGAGACCAATTACTGCAATTCCACTCAATATTAGCCCTAAAGTAGCTGTTATAGTATGGTTTAAAGATACCACAGACAATATAGAGCCTTCCTTATAAAATATATCTGCTACTAAAATGATTACCATATTAAATATATTACTTCCAAAAACATTTCCTACAGCAATATCATAAGCATTGATTCTAATTGCTGATATAGAAGCAACTACTTCAGGCAATGAAGTTGCTGCTGCAACTAAAATACTACCCATAAAGGTTGCATCAAGTCCACTTATCTTAGCAATTTTATCTGCTGAGGATGATAGATATATACCAGAAATTATTATAAATATAGCGGCAACAGCAAAACCTATTATCGCCTTCTTCAATGATGTACCATCTTCTATTAACTCTTCTTCAAGCTCATCCTCTAACCTATTCTTCTTCTCATAACGGAATATTAAACGTGCTCCAATTATATAAGTCAAAAAAATTACAATAGCACCTAAACCTACTCCAAATAACTCTACATGAAAATCACTTAATTTATTAACTAAGATAAACAAAGTAGCAAATCCAGCTAATAACATTCCTAATAATGCAGATAAGATATGTTTAGAATGAACCCTAAGCATAAATGGGCCTGCCCCATGTATTAAATCTACTAAAGCCAGAATCATTAGATTAAAGGTATTACTTCCAAAAACATTTCCTATTGCAATATCAGGAGCACCTATAAAAGATGCCGTACCACTACTAACCACCTCAGGCAAAGATGTGGCACCTGCTACTAAAATACTTCCTACTAAAGCTTGCCCTAATCCTGTTTTATCAGCAATAACATCACCATAATCTGATAATTTAGTTCCAGCAATTATTATGACTGTTGCTGATATTAAAAAGATAATCCATAATTCTAACAACTCTACTCCTCCTATTTGTCAATAAGTTACTGTTTTTCATTATCTAAGAAATTCACCATTAATTATATCATTTTATCTATCAATCAGTCAATTAAAATTCCTGATCAAAGGGTAAAGGCTTTTGGTCTAAACAGTGAATTGCTTCAACCAATCTCATAGTTCCTGTCTTAGAACGCATAACTAAAGAGTGAGTAATAGCATTATTTTCTTGGAATCTAACCCCTTTTAGCATCTCACCATCAGTAACTCCAGTAGCTGAAAAGATAATCTCATCACCAGCAGCCAAGTCTTCTAACCTCAAAGCCTCATTCACATTATCAATTCCCATCTCCTTAGCCCGCTCTATCTCTTCATCATTTCTAGGAATCAATCTAGCCTGCATATCTCCACCTATACATTTTAATCCAGCAGCTGCTAATACCCCCTCAGGAGCACCACCAATCCCCATCATTATATCTACCCCTGTATCAGGTAATGCAGTAGCTAAAGCACCAGCTACATCTCCATCTTTAATTAACTTAATTCTAGCTCCAACCCTCCTTACCTGCTCTATCAATCCATCCTCTACACGGTGACGAGGCTTATCTAAAATTACTACTGTAATATCTTCAATAGCCTTACCCTTTGCCTTAGCAACAGCTTTAATATTTTCTTCTACAGAAGCATCGATATCAATTGCTCCTTTAGCATCTGGACCTACAGCAATCTTATCCATATACATATCTGGAGCATGTAAAAGAGATCCATGTGAAGCTACTGCTAAAACTGACAAGGCATTAGGTCGCCCTTCTGCAATAATAGTTGTTCCTTCTAAAGGATCTACTGCTATATCAACTTTAGGAACCTCCCCCGCTCTAGTTCCAATCTTCTCACCAATGTATAGCATAGGAGCCTCATCAATCTCTCCTTCTCCAATAACTACCTCTCCATCTATATCTATAGTATCAAACATTCCTCGCATAGCATCTACTGCTGCTTGGTCTGCAGAGTCTTTATCTCCTCTGCCCATCCATCTTGCTGAAGCAAGGGCTGCTGCCTCTGTTACTCTAACAAATTCAATTGCCAATTCTCTTTGCATTATCTATTATCCCCCTTATTATTGATAAATTATTAATTAATTTATAAAATTCCATCTAATTGAAATAATATAAAATTATATACATTAGACGTATAACTTTTATTATTTTTAAACAGAAAAAAGGGGCAGAACAAATTCTGCACCTTTTTGAAAAAATAGTATATATTTTTGTAAATTAAGCTTTATTAGCACTACCAAAAGTATCGATTTTCTCTTTAGCAGCTTCAATAATTCCAGCTTTACCTGGTCCAATGATTTTACGTGGGTCATATACTTTTGTATCATTTGCGATTACCTCACGTACAATCTTTGTCCAAGCTTGTTGGAATTCAGTATTTACATTAATTTTACAAGTTCCACAGCTGATTGCTTTTTCAATATCAGCAGTTGGAATACCAGTTCCTCCATGTAATACTTGAGGAATATCAGCAAGACTTCTGATTTCTGCCATTTCATCAAAACCTAAATCAGGTTCTCCCTCATAAGGACCATGCACAGAACCTAATGCTGGCGCTAATGCATCGATACCAGTCTTTTCAACTAGCTCTTTACATTCTTGAGGGTCAGCATATTTAATGCCTCCAATTATACCATCTTCTTCTCCACCTACAGTACCTAATTCTGCTTCAACAGATGCACCATTTGCATGTGCATAGTCAACTACTTTCTTAGTAGTAGCAATGTTCTCTTCAAGTGGATGATGAGATGCATCAATCATAACAGATGTAAATCCAGCGTCAATTGCTGCTTTACAGCTTTCAAAGCTTGTTCCATGGTCTAAGTGAAGTGCAACAGGGATAGTAATGTCCATATCTTCTAATAAACCTGCTACCATATTTACTATGGTTTTGAATCCACCCATGTAACGCCCAGCACCTTCAGATACTCCTAAGATAACAGGTGATTTCTTAGCTTCACAAGCCTCTAAGATAGCTTGAGTCCACTCTAAATTATTGATATTAAACTGTCCTACTGCATACTTCTCTTCTTTTGCTTTGTTCAACATGTCAGTCATTGATACTAATGCCATAATCTTATAACCTCCTTAAAATTTTCAATACTTATTATTCCATAAAGAAGAACAAAAATCCTTCTTTAGTTTCAGTTTTTTCGACATTTTTTGAAGAAGTAACCCGTATAAAAATAAATTTTATAGATACGATATGACTATAATATTTGGAACACTACCCTTACTAAGTAATATTAATCACAAGCCCTTCTAAACAAATGCCTTATGTAAAGTTTTTTAATATACTGATTATAATTATACACTCCTCTTATATTATGACTTATAATAAGTATAGAGTCAAACAATAATTAAAAATATATCAAATTAAATATCTTTTATAAAAAACTATTTCTAAATAAAATAGTATGTAAACTGTTAAAGAATTAAAATCGCAATAATAGCAAAATATATTATTTGGTGAGTAATCTATGAAATAAAATCTGTGAGCAATAAATAATCACTCAATGCCATTAACAACAGACTACCCACCCTTAACTACCAACTAATACAATTTCTTCTGTTCTTAATTATATCTCTTTCTAAAATCCATCTCTAATCTATTACAAATTTATTCCTTCTAAGGCACTTACTACACCTTCTAAAATTTTAATCTGCTTTATCTTCCTTAAAAATGCTAAATCCTCTTTAGTCTCTGCACTTATTCTAGTTACACCATGGCACCTATTGCAAGTTAATCTTATTTCACGAGGTAACATATCTATATCAATATCTGAACTTCCACATTGGCAGACCAATCCATTAGCTTCTGCAATATCATGTAGTTCATTTAAGACAGATAACATAATTTCAGGATTATTAAAATAATCCTCAAATTCCAGCTTATCTATCATTAACTTTAAATATTCTTCCTCTTGGTCTGCCAATCGCTTGACATCATCATAAGGTCCTAAATACCCTAGTTCGGCTCCATTATCTAAACATTTAATCTTTTTAACCCTGTTTGCCCAAAATTCCCCCTGGGTAAGTGAAACCCTGTGGGTAGATTCACAAACAACACAAATATATTCTAACCAATATTTTTTAGAACTACTCTTTCCAAATACTAGTTTAGTATATCCACAACCGCATTTTATTTCTAATCTATTTTTTCCAGAAAAATCAAAGATACTGATTTGATTTAATTCTAATTCTCCGCAAAGAGGACATCTCCAGGCCAGAGTAGCATTACATTGAAGTAACATTATTGGCTCCCCCTCCTTTCCACTCCTTCCTTGATAATTATTCTCTACACAGATAGTGAAATCCTTTTATATAAATAAAAATATTATTCAATAATGCTAAAATATCTTTCATAGATTCCTTATATACTCCTTGCCACTACAGTCCTTACATCTTGACCAATCTCTAACTTAATCCAGCTATATTCCATTAATGAATCTAAATCAATCTCTCCTGCTGTAGTGATTATTTTAGTAGCTTTATTTAAGGTATAAGTCTTGAAAGAAGGCTTTAATCTAGTACCTATATTAATAGTGATGCTGCGACTTTGATAGTCTATATCTGTTAGCATTCCACTGACTTCATAATGATATAAAACCAATTTATTTAGCCTATTCTCAACACCAAAGATGGCTATCCCTTTATCACCAACTCTTAATTCAGATAAATCAGCCTTAAAATTATTACGTATCAATTCTACCTCTGAATCTAATGTATATGTCACCTCTTCATCAGTATTTAAATTCTGCAAAATAATCGAATTTTTATTAATCTCCTTAACCTTGATATCAACTACACTATAAAAACTTGCTATTGCTACTATCTCTTTAGAGTTGTCTAAATCAACCTTGGCATACTGAAATGTATCAGGAGTAATTGGCCTTAAAGCCAATAAGGAAACCTTCCTATTGTTTAAAGAAAGCTCTGCATTTAACTTAACTTTATACTCTTTGATGCTATTGTCAGTACACTTTAGTAATATAGTATCTTGCTTTGCATTTACTGCAATTATCTCTCCAGTTATCTCCTTAGCCTCAACATTATTATTCAAAATAAGAACATTTAATAATATCATTAAAATTAATATAGCTCTTTTCATAATTATCTCCTCCATATATCTTTTGTTAGTAATATTATTGACATATTATTCCATGGATATACGCAAGAAAATAAATTTATTTATAAGACAATGACGAGTAAAGAGTAAAAAGTAATTAGCAATAATAAAAATATGCATTCAAATAAAAAAAGCGAGAAGATTCTCGCTTTTAATAATCAAAATTATTTAATTGTAGCTTCTACAAATCCTTTGAATAACGGATGGGGTCTATTTGGTCTAGATTTGAATTCTGGATGGAACTGGCTTGCTACAAACCAAGGATGTTCTGGGACCTCTATGATTTCTACTAATCTATCATCAGGAGATACTCCAGATAATAATAATCCCGCTTCAGTTAACTGCTTACGGAACTGATTATTAAACTCATATCTGTGGCGATGGCGTTCATAAATCACCTCTTCTTGATATAAGTCACGACTAATAGAATCCTTGGATAATTTACAAGGGTATAAACCTAATCTCATTGTTCCACCCATATCTTCAATATCCTTCTGCTCTGGCATCAAATCAATTACTGGATACTCTGTATCGATAAACTCAGCACTATGAGCATTATCTAATCCACAGACATTACGAGCAAATTCAATTACTGCACATTGCATACCTAAACAGATTCCTAGGAAAGGAACCTTGTTCTCACGAGCATAACGAATAGCCTCTATCTTTCCTTCTACACCTCTATCTCCAAATCCACCTGGAACTAAGATACCATCTACATCAGCTAAATGACTATCGGCATTACCCTCTTCAATATCCTCTGAATGAACCCACTTAATTTCAATCTCTGCATCATTACTAATACCTGCATGCTGTAATGATTCAGAGATACTTATATAGGCATCCTGTAGCTCTACATACTTACCTACAATTGCAATAGTAGTCTTCTTATCAAAATTCTTCATTGTACTAACAATCTTCTTCCATTCTGATAGATTAGGCTCAGATACCTTAGAACGAAGTCCTAATTTCTTTAGAGCAATTCTAGCCAATCCTTCTTCTTCCATAATTAATGGTAACTCATAAATACAACTAGCATCTTTAGCTTGGATAACAGCATCTTTATCAATATCACAAAACAGTGCAATCTTCTCTTTAACCTCTTTAGGTAATTCATGTTCTGTACGACAGACAATTACATCAGGCTGAATCCCTAGACTTCTTAGCTCTTTAACACTATGTTGAGTTGGTTTTGTCTTAAGTTCCCCTGCTGCTGCTAAGTAAGGAACTAAAGTACAATGTACATACATTACATTATCAGCACCAAAATCACTCTTACACTGACGAATAGCCTCTAAGAAAGGTAATCCTTCGATATCTCCTACAGTACCACCAATCTCTACTAAAGCAACGTCAATCTCCTTATCATCACCTAAACGCTTGATTCTAGATTTCATCTCATCAGTAATATGAGGTATAACCTGAACTGTTCCACCTAAATAATCCCCTCTACGCTCTTTTGCAAGTACTGTAGAATAGATCTGACCAGTAGTAACATTAGAATTTTGACTTACATCTATATCAATAAATCTTTCATAATGGCCTAAATCCAAATCAGTTTCTGCTCCATCATCAGTAACAAATACCTCACCGTGCTGATAAGGACTCATAGTACCTGGATCAACATTTATATATGGGTCTAGCTTCTGTACAGCAACCTTTAAACCTCTCTCTTTTAATAACCTTCCCAATGATGCTGCAGTAATTCCCTTACCTAAAGACGATACAACTCCTCCAGTTACAAAAATATACTTTGTCATACATTCTCCTCCTTTATATTAGTGTGAGCAATTAATCTAAAACTGAACAATAAGTAATAAAAGAGGTCACTACTTCTCACACTTACAAGCAACCCAACTTATTTGTCAGACGTCTATCTTGGCTTCTACCATATAAAAAGACTAGAAAATTTAGAGACAGTTACCCCTAATTTTCTAGCCTTTTTTCTTCACGTAAAAGACTTAATGAGTATAAACCCTAGATATATTCCTATAATTCCCAAAACTCCCGCTAAATTTGGTGGAGCAGGAATAGGTAGGTTCAAAAAGCCAAACAAAGCTCCCACAATCAATCCACTTATAGTTGCCATTAACATTTGATTCATAACTATTCCTCCTTAGATATTATTCTGTCCTTCTAAACTCCACCAAATTCGTAAATAGAAGCAAGTAACAAGTGAGCAGTGACGAGTAAAGCCTTTAAAGATATTTGACCCATTAATTATCATTTTATCAATTGACTTTAATTCAAATTATTCCTTCTTAACCTTTACTCATTACTCGTTACTTCTAACTCATCACTGCCTTTATATTACATGCTTTCTGGAGCTGATACTCCTAATAAGTTTAATACATTAAGCAATACCTGTTTAGTAGCTAAAACTAGAACTATCCTTGCTTCCAGCAAAGCTTTGTCTTCAATTAAGACATGACATTTATTATAGAATTTGTGGAAAGTAGCAGCCAAATCATAAGCATAACGGGCTATATGATGTGGTGCTCTACTCTCTGCACTTTTTGCTATCTCATTTGGGTAATCTGCTAACTTCTTAATCAAATCAATCTCAGCCTCATCAGTTAACGGGCTTAAATCTAAGCTAGTTGCTTGAGGTAAAACTATCTCCTCATTATTGAGTTGCTCTAGGATACTACAGATTCTAGCATGAGCATATTGAATATAGTAAACAGGATTATCACTAGACTCTTTTTTAGCCAACTCTAAATCAAAGTCTAGATGGCTATCGGTACTACGCATTACATAGAAGTACCTAGCAGCATCCTTTCCAACTTCCTTAATTACATCACGCATAGTAACAAAATTACCAGCACGCTTTGACATAGGTACCTGCTCACCATCACGTAATAGGGTTACAAGTTGGACTAAGATAACCTGTAAAGCCTCTCTATCATAGCCTAAAGCCTCAACTACTGCTTTCATTCTCTCAATATATCCGTGGTGATCTGCACCCCAAACATTGATAACCTCTTCAAAACCACGGTCATATTTATTCTTATGATAAGCAATATCAGCAGCTAAGTAGGTAGGAGCACCATCTTCTTTGATTACTACTCTATCCTTATCATCACCAAATTTACTAGAGTTAAACCATAATGCCCCATCTTTATCATAAATAAACCCAGATTCTTTAAAATCTGCAACAACTTCATTAATAGCATCTGGATGTAAAGTCCGCTCACTGAACCACTTATCAAACTCTATTCCAAAGCTAGCTAAATCATCTTCAATATTAGCTAATAATATCTGATAAGCACGCTCTCCAAAATAATCATAATTCTCTGCTTGAGCATCTTTTAAGTATTTATCATTCTCTTCATCAATAATCGTTTGAGCGATCTCCTTTATGTAATCACCTTGATAAGCATCCTCAGGAAATCCAACCTCTTCTCCCAATAGCTGTTGATATCTAATTGCAACAGACTTCCCTAAAAGATTCATTTGATTTCCAGCATCATTGATATAGTACTCCTTAATAACATCAAAGCCAGCAGCAGTTAGCAAGTTAGCCATTACATCTCCAACAACTGCTCCTCTACTATGACCTACATGAAGGGGTCCTGTTGGATTAGCACTTACAAACTCTACTTGTACCCTCTTATCTTGACCTACATTAACCTTACCATAATCTGCACCCTGTTTCTCAACCTCTATTAATACATCATATAACCATTGATTACTCAAAAAGAAATTGATAAAACCTGGTCCCGCTACTTCAACCTTCTCAATCAATTTTACATCAGCTAGGTTCTCTTTAATTATCTCAGCTATTTGACGCGGAGCCATCTTAGCTTGTCCAGCTAGAACCATAGCAATGTTTGTTGCAAAATCACCATGAGCTGAGTCACGTGGTACTTCTAGTTTAATCTTAGGTAGCTTCTCGATATTCAGCTCTTTTGCATTATTAATCGCCTGCTCTATCTCTGTTATCAATCTCTCCTCTAACTTTTGCACCAGAGCCATATTAATCCTCCTTATAAATTATATTTAACTGATTCTTGCTTATCAGCTCTTCTCCATTATATAATTGATAGCTTAGATCAATTACACCTTGAAAAAAATCTACATCTATATTCAATTCCTCTACCTCAACCTGAAAACTTAAAGTTCCATAAGGTGTATGATAATCAAAGTTATTCTGCTTATCAAGAACAAACTCCTGTATCATTCTTACTTGCCCTTGTCTAATTAAAGTTAATTCATCTTCTTTAATCTTTAAAGTAGTTTCGACACCCTTTAAGCCTTCCAAATCTTCTTTATATTTTAAGTAATAAATCCCCTTTTTATTATAAAGTAAACCTTTTGTCTTAAAAGCAATCTCATTCTTATCTAAACCTTCAAGCTGTGAACTATTAATTCTAATCTTTACCTCTTGCGGCAAGATACCAACCTCTTTCTATATTTATTAAGATTTAATAAATAACAATCATTTATCAAAATATTATAATACAACAATAATTAATTATACCTTCTAGCCCTAATTTTTTCAAGACTATAATTTAAATCCTTTTGCATAACGTTGACCAGCTTCTTTATCTGATAACTCTCTAAAATCCTTTACAACACACCCTAAAGATTCTAATTTATTCATTAAAATTTTGAGAGCTTTAGATTTTCCCCAAAATCTTTCTTGTACAAAAGCAACAACATCCTGTCCAGTAGTCATCTTAGCATTCTGTAAAAATAAATCTATCTTAGAATCTATCTTTCCTCCAAATAGCCCTAAATTAAAACTACCGACCATTACCAGATCATATCTACCAAAATAAATTTTAGCTGAATTCTTTGAAATAACTTCTCTATCTACTTTAACCCCTTGCTCTTCAAAACCTACCTTCAAGCCGTCTACTATATCAAGCATCTTCTCATCTTTAGAGTAAGCAATCAAGACCTTCTTCATCAAACTCCACTCCCTATTATAAATTTACTCCCCAATCTACCTTTATAAGAATAAAGAAATCAACTTATAAACAACTGCTGTAATCCCACTAGCAATTAAAGGCCCACTTGGAACACCTTTAAAGAAAGCAACACCTAAAATAACACCAGAAACCAAACTAACCGTTACAGTTGGCTGATTCTCCATCAACCATAGCCCTTCTCTAGTAAATTGAGTTACTAATACTCCCATAACTAGAGCTAAAATCGCAAGAGGATTTAATAGATTTTCTGTTATCCCTTCCAATTTTAAATCTCCTGTTGCCAAAGGAGTTAAGACCCCCAACATAATTAGAATAATGCCTATTTTAACACTATAGTTATCAATAATACTCAAAACTTGCTCTGCTTTAAGGAACCTGACAGCTAATAATACTATTCCAGAGATAATCAGAGAATTGTTCTTAGCAATCAGCCCCAAAACAGTTATTACTATTAATACTAAATTAATTTGCATTATTTAAACCCCTTTCGGTTCGTTAATTACTGCATCTATTATAACAGGTATTTAATGATTATTTAAGGGTTAATTAGTACTTATTATTGATTACTTACAAAGTAGTCACCATTACACTCATAAAAAATCAAAGATTTTTATGATATAATTGTGAATATATTCAAATAGAAAAAGCAGATTGCCTAGGCAATCTGCTTTAATCTTAGTTATTTTAATCAATTTGATTAAAATACGTTTAAGTATTGATCTAATTCCCATTGATGTACTTGAGTTCTATATACATCCCATTCAATCATTTTAGCCTCTACAAAATGCTCTACAACATGCTCTCCTAAAGCATCTTTAACTAAATCATCAGCTAATAATTCTTGAATAGCATCAAAAAGACTACCTGGAAGATTATCAATATCCGCTGCTTCTCTTTCAGCTGAAGTCATTTCAAAGATATCTTCAAGAACCTCTTTAGGTGGTTCAATTTGATTCTTAATTCCGTCTAATCCTGCTTTTAACATAACAGCAGTAGCTAGATATGGGTTAGCAGCTGGATCAGGGTTTCTCATCTCTACTCTAGTTCCTGCTCCACGAGCAGCTGGAATTCTAACTAAAGCACTTCTATTAGAAGCAGACCAAGCCAAATAAACTGGAGCTTCATATCCTGGTACCAATCTCTTATAAGAGTTAACAGTTGGATTAGTAATAGCTGCAATAGCCTTAGCATGCTTTAATAATCCACCTATGTAATAATAAGCCACTTGACTTAAACCTAACTTATCATTTTCATCATAGAATGCGTTCTTTCCATCTTTGAATAAAGATTGATTCATATGCATTCCAGAACCATTCTCTCCAAAGATTGGCTTTGGCATAAATGTAGCATGTAAATTATGCTCATTTGCAATAGCCTTAACTACAAATTTAAAAGTAGCAATATTATCAGCAGTCTTTAAGGCATCTTCATATTTGAAGTCAACCTCATGTTGTCCTGGAGCAACCTCATGGTGAGAAGCTTCCATTTCAAAGCCCATTTGTTCCAAAGCCAATACGATATCACGTCTAGTATTTTCACCTTTATCGATAGGACCTAAATCAAAGTATCCACCTTGATCATGAGTAATAGTAGTTGCTTCTCCTTCTTCATCTCTTTCAAATAAGAAGAATTCCGGTTCTGGTCCAACATACATTTGATAACCCATCTCGTCAGCCTCTTTTAAAGCTCTTCTTAATACGTTTCTTGGTCCTCCTTCAAATGGAGTTCCATCTGGCATATATACATCACAGATTAATCTTGCTACTGCACCATCCTTTGGTCTCCATGGAAATACCGTAAATGTATCATAATCCGGTTTTAAATACATATCAGATTCATTAATTCTAGTAAAACCATCAATAGATGAACCATCGAACATAATTTTACCATCTAATGCATCTTCTAATTGATTAACTGTAATCGCTACGTTTTTAATTACTCCTAGAATATCAGTAAACTGTAATCTGATAAACTTAACTTCTAACTCCTCAGCTTTTTTCAAAATATCTTCCTTAGTAAAGTTACTCATCGCTACTTCCTCCTTAGATTCTGTTTTATTTTTTTCTATCTTAACAGACAAGAGAATATATGTCAAGTTGATGTCAATGTTTTTAAAAATTTTTATTATCATTTTAAAATTCATACTTTAATCATCTAAACTAATACATTTTTAGCTATTAAGGCTAAAATAAATAATCTTCTAGTTATTAGCAAATGAAACTTAGATAATTGGGTTTAAAAATCAAAGATCTACTGCTATTTTATTTTGCTTGAAACCTATCAATAAATATTATATCTCATTAATTAGCCTTATATACAAACACTTTTTCACCTTTATCTAAATAACTAATTATTCAATCATTTTATATTCAAGAGTAATTAATAGTTATCTTTATAAATCAATAGCTTTCTATCACCTTTTAATAATCAAGGCTTAGTAGGATATACTATAGGATATAATCTAATTTTTATACAGGAGGTATTAATATGTCTAAAGAAGGTGAGTTATCAGTTTGGCATCTTACTATGCTGGCCCTTGGAACTGTAGTAGGCGGTTCCTTCTTTTTAGGATCAGCTATTGCTATTAGAACAGCTGGACCTGGTATAATAATCTCATATCTTTTGGTAGGAGTATTAGTTTATATTATACTAACTGCCCTTTCTGAGATGACTGTTGCAGAACAACTACCTGGCTCTTTTAGAACATATGCTGAACAAATGTTTGGTCCTTTAGTGGGATTTGTTGTAGGCTGGGTTTATTGGACTGGTCTGATTCTAGCTATGTCCAGTGAAGCTACAGCAGCGTCATTATTAATTAAATCTTGGCTACCAACAAGCTCCTTATCATTAACATCTATATTAATCATTATTGGAGTAACATTCTTAAACCTCTTAGGGGCTAAAATATTAACAACTTTAGAAAGTGGATTAGCCTTAATCAAACTATCAGCTATTGTAGCCTTTATATTAATAGGTATAGCACTTATCTTGGGATTAGTCCCAAATAAAACAGCTATTGGATTAGGTGCTTTAACCACTGAACCATTACTCCCTACTGGGATATCAGGGATTGCAGGCAGTATGCTAATAGTTATGTTCACCTATGCAGGTTTTGAAATGATTGGACTAGCTGCCTCTGAAGCAGAAGATGCTCGCTCTACCATTCCCCGTGCCATTAACTATACAGTATTAGGGTTAGTAGGACTATACTCTTTGGCTATTGTTGTACTGCTTCCTTTGATTCCAACGGCTGGACTAACAGAGGAAGTTGGACCTTTTGTTGCTGCTTTAAATAGAGTAGGGATTAATTGGGTTGCAAATATTATAAATATCATCTTAATTATAGCAATTTTATCGACAATGCTGGCAGCTATGTTTGGGCTAGGGAGAATGGTCAGATCTCTTGCTAAGGAGGGTTCTGCTCCTTCATGGCTTAAGGATAAAGGCGATATCCCTTTTCGCGGGATAATATTCTCTGGAATAAGTATGCTTGCAGGTGTAGGCTTAGCTTATATACTCCCTAGTGAAATTTATGTATTTTTAGTAAGCTCAGGAGGCTTTTCTTTACTCTTTGTCTATGTCATTATAATGGCTACCCATTATAAATTTAGAAAGAATAAGGGATGCCCACCATCAGGAAATTGTCAACTTAGAGGATATCCTACTACCTCTCTATTTGCACTATTTTTCTTAATAGCAATTATAGTTAGCATGCCTTTAGTTCCAGGACAAGGCTCAGGACTTATAGCAGGATTGTTACTTGTAGCTTTCTATAGCCTATCTTATATATTTATAAAAGTATATTCTTTAATCAAATCCAATGAAGAGATATCTCTTATAAAGCTATTAGGAATTGAAAAGCTGAATAAAAAAGAGAATACAAGGCAAAGAAATATGTCCATAAAATCTTTAAAACCAGCCACTAATTGGGAAGTATCAGAGGAGTTAGTAATAAACAAATCTGATACTAAAAAATCTAAACAATAAGATCTAAGACTCTTTTATCTAAACCCACCGAATAGCTGAAATATATCTCAGCTATTCATTTTTATTTTTTTGTATTTTATTTAAATTTATCCTTTGAAATAAAAGGTTTTTTTATAATAATGGTGAAAATATTACATACAATAATAAAAATTTCTATAATTTAAGAATAGGGGGGGACTTAATATATGATGATCTATCAAAAGCTAAATTTAAAAACTAAAATTTTACTCACTATGGTACTAACCTTTCTGCTAACAATCGGCTTTGTAGGGGGAATAGTTTATTATCAAATTAGTCAGTTGACTCAAAACGATAAAGACTTATTCAAAAATGTAGTTTTAGAAAAGGAAAAACAAGGGAGCAAATTTGCAGTTGAAACCATCGCTCAAAGTCTAAGTAAGTTTTATAATGAGAATAAGAATAAGATGTCTGAAGAAGAATTATTAAAAGAAATGAGAAAAATCTCAGAAGCAGTCCAATTTGGAGAAGCAGGATACTTCTATATGTATGATTATAAGGGAAAAGTTGTAGGTCATGGCGCTAATCAGTCCTTAGTAGGAAAAAATTTGTTGAATTTAACTAGAAAAAGAGCTGATGGAACAGATCAATATGTTATCAAAGATTTGGTTGAAGCCGCTAAAGAAGGCGGTAACTATGTTGTTTCACTCTGGGAACATCCAAAAACAGGAGAATTGGAAAAGAAATTCTTCTATGTCTCTCCAATTGAAGGTACAGATTATTGGATTGGAAGTGGAGATTATGAATCAATCATTAGTAAATATCTAGATAAACAGAATGGAAAAATAGATCAATTTAAATCAAATATTATAAAAATATTAATAATATCATTAATCTTGGTAATAGTAGTATCTACCTTTATCTCTGCTAGGTTCTCCAATTATTTATCTAAATTTGTTAAAAAAATACTAAATGGATTGAATGAGATGGCTAAAGGTAACTTTAATCACAAGTTAAATATTAATAGCCATGATGAGTTAGAGGAATTAAGTGTAACCTTTAATGAAAGTAATAAGAAGATCAGACATCTAATTAAAAAGGTTTCAGAATTAATTGAAGAGTTATCGGCTTATAGTGAAGAGTTATCATCAGCCACTGCAGAAGAGAATTATATCACCGATAAATCTGTAGATACAATTACCAATATAATCAATAATATTGAATCAATTTCAATAAATAGTCAGGAAATTTCCTCATTATCAGAGCTTGCTACCTCTCAAACTGAAACAGGAAATGATAATTTAAAAGATGCTATTAAACAAATTAATGAAATTAATCATTCTATCAACTATAGTGTAGAGCTTATCCAAAATTTAGATAAAAACTCTAAAGAGATTGGTAAGATAATTGATTTTATCACAAACATAGCCGAACAGACTAATTTATTAGCTTTAAATGCCGCAATTGAGGCTGCTCGCGCTGGAGAGGCTGGACAAGGCTTTTCAGTTGTAGCCGATGAAATTAGGGATTTAGCTGAAAATACTAGTGAAGCTACAGATAAAATCTCTAAACTAATTAAGGAGACACAGCAGAATTCTCAAAAAAGTTTAGACTCAATTATTAATATTTCTAAAAAAGTAGAGCTAGGTAATCAACTTATTGAAAAAGCAGGAGAATCCTTTAAGGAGATTCAAGACTCTATTAAACAGACCTCTTCTTCTATACAGAGTTCTTCCAGCTCTACTGAAGAGCTGACTAAAAAGAGCACTAATGTTAGTAATTCTATTATGGAAATTCAATCTATGTCTCAAAATATCAATAATTCTTCCCATGAATTAGCTGATATGGCTCAACATTTAACAGAATTAATGGAACAATTTGAAATTTAAAGAAGCTGGTATTATACCAGCTTCTTCTAATCTACCTCTTCATAATCTACATCTATTGAATCAGATAAATCTTCCCATTCATCATCTTCTTGATGTTTAACCTCAGAGTAATTACTCCCCTTATGCTGCTGACTAAAAGAGCTATGACGCTGATTAATATGCACCTTAAATTTACTCTTCACTATATCACTAATCATGTTTCTAGTAATGGGTATAATCAGCATAAAACCACTGATATCAGTCAATAGCCCTGGAGTTAATAGCATTACTCCTCCAATTAGGATTAACAGCCCTTCAATTAAACTATCAGCAGGCAATTTTCCCCTATCTAGTGAACTTTTAATCTTAGTTATTATCATAAATCCTTGCTGACGAGCTAAACTGACACCTATTACTCCAGTTAAAGCCACTAAAGCTAATGTAGGCAAGGGACCTATATACCCACCTAAATTAATCAATATTGATAATTCAACCATAGGAACTATAGTAAATAGTAATAATAACCTTAAAAACATAATGGTCACCTTCTTATTATAAGTTATTACCTATCATTATATCGTGATTAAATAGAATATACAAAATAATTATAAAAAAGCAACTGCCTGCACAGTTGCTTTTTGAGGAGTAATTCTAAAATTGTATGTTTATATATTACTTAAAAAAGCTTCAACTTCCTCAGCAGTTGAGAAGGTCAATGCTTTTTGAGCAATCTCTTTAGCTTCTTCTAAAGTCATATTTCTAATCTGATCTTTAACCTCTGGAATAGAAACTGCACTCATACTAAATTCATCTAATCCTACTCCTAGAAGGTAAGGTGCTAATCTCTTATCTCCTGCCATCTCTCCACACATTCCTGCCCAATTACCTTCAGCATGAGCTGCTTCTACAACACGTTTGATTAAACGTAGTAATGCTGGATGGAATGGTTGATATAGATGGGAAATATTCTCATTCATTCTATCAGTAGCAGTTGTATATTGAATTAAATCATTAGTACCAATACTAAAGAAATCTGTCTCTTTAGCTAAGATATCAGCTATCATTGCTGCTGCTGGAATCTCAATCATCATTCCAACCTCAAGATTTTCATTAAAATCGATATTTTCAGACTTCAACTCTACTTTAACTTCTTCCAAAATCTCGTTAGATGCTCTTAATTGCTCTAATGCCGAAATCATTGGATACATAATCTTCACTTCTCCATAGGCACTAGCTCTTAAAATAGCTCTTAATTGAGTTTTGAAGATATCTGTTCTATCTAAGCAGATTCTAATAGCTCTATAACCAAGGAATGGATTCATCTCTTCAGGTAAGTCTAAGTATGATAACTCCTTATCCCCACCGATATCCAAAGTTCTGATTACAACTGGACCTTCCATCTTCTCAGCTACCTCTTTATAAGCCTCAAATTGCTCTTCCTCAGTAGGAAAAGAGTCTCTGTCCATATATAAGAACTCACTACGGAATAGTCCAATACCTTCAGCACCATTAGTTAGAGCACCTTTAACATCTTTAGGAGTCCCTATGTTAGCTACTAACTCGACTCTATGTCCATCTTTAGTCTCTCCAGCTAAATCTTTAAGCTCAGCCAATCTAGCCTTTCTCTGCTCATACTCTTTAGCTTTATTATTATATGAAGCCAATTGATCATCGCTAGGATTAATGATAATATTACCATCTACCCCATCAACGATAATTTGGTCTCCATTTTCTACTATATCTAAAATCTCACTTACTCCAACCACAGCAGGTAACTCTAAAGAGCGTGCCATAATTGCAGTATGAGAAGTTCTACCTCCAATTTTTGTAGCAAAACCTAAAACCTTATCTTTATTAACTTGAGCCGTATCAGAAGGAGTCAAATCATCAGCAATTAATACTACCTCATCATCTAAAGCAGCTAAATTTACACTATCTATCCCTAATAAATTCTTTAAAATTCTACTTCCTACATCACGGATATCACTTGCTCTTTCCTTCATATAATCATTATCCATGTTTGCAAATAAAGTAGCAAACTGCTCTACAGTAGCATCTAAAGCTGCCTCTGCATTTATCTTTTCATTCTCAATTTTATTTTCAACAGCCGAAATCAATTCTGGATCTGCTAATACCAATAAATGGGCTTGGAAGATCTCAGCTTTATCATTTCCCATCTCTCTTTCAACTTTATCTTTAATAACCTGTAATTGTTCTTTAGAACTTTCCAAGGCATCATGTAACCTTGCTTTTTCACCTTCTACATCTTCAATTGTCTTCTTTTGATAATCAAGGTTCTCCTCTTCTAAGATTAAAACCTTACCAATTGCTATTCCTGGAGAAGCTGCTGTCCCCATTAGCTCTTTACTCATTACTGTCAGCCCCTTTCTTATTCTCCAAAACCACTTTCTAATAACTCAACCAATGCATTAACTGCGTCTTGAGCATCTTCGCCTTCTGCTTTGACAGTAACCTCAGTACTCTTACTAACACCTAAACTCATAATTCCCATGATACTTTTAGCATTAACTTCATTTCCATCTTTTCCAAGAGTAACCTCAGCACCATACTTATTAGCTAATTGAACAATCATAGATGCTGGACGTGCATGAATACCTGTCTCATTTTTAATTACAACTTTTTTCTCTACCATTTCAATACCTCCAAATAATTTATATTTTAAATTTAAAAATTTTAACAAAATTATATTTATGGTCATACACTAATTATTTAATGCAAGTTTCATGCCAAAGTACTAAAAATAGATCTATTTGTTTGAAAAAAGATATAAAAAAGAGTATATTTGAGAATTGATTAGAGAAAGCTATATATTTATAAATAATAAATACCAAAGATCATAAATAAGCAAATAACATCTTAAAAATGTTCTAAAATCAAAGTATATAATTTTTCTCGATCTAATAAAATGATTTAGTTGATACTTTTTACCAACCTTCCGTTCTTTTTTACCAACTAATCCTTGACCAACCCATACTTTCTAGCTTTAGCAGCTACCGTTTTATGAGTAACTCCTAAAACTTTACCAGTAGCATTAAAACTCTTATATTTATCCAAAGCTCTCTTAATAATTTCTCGTTCATATTCTTCTATACTAGCTATTTCACCGGCAGAAGTAAGATTGATTAAAGACCTTTGATTATTATAATTATTTCTTATATAATCAGGTAAATCATCAATAGTAATCTCCTGACTATCGGTAAAATTAATTCCCCTTTCAACTATATTCTGCAACTCCCTAACATTACCAGGCCAGGAATAGTTAGTTAATATTTCTAAAGACTCTTGGGAAATAGTATCAACTCTCTTATTTAGCCTTTCCGATAGTTTATCTAAAAAATGATTAACCAGCAGAGGAATGTCATCCTTTCTCTCCCTTAATGGCGGTAGGATAATAGGTATGACATTTAAACGGTAATATAAATCTTCTCTGAAATTATTTTCTTGAATCATCTCTTCTAAATTTCGATTGGTAGCTGTAATCACCCTGATATCAACAGAGACTCTCTCTATTCCTCCAACCCTTTCAAATTCTCTCTCCTGTAATACTCTTAATAATTTAACCTGTAATCCAACAGATAATTCCCCAATCTCATCTAAAAAGATAGTACCACCATCAGCAAGTTCGAATTTACCAATCTTTTTATTAATAGCACCAGTAAAGGATCCCTTTTCATGTCCAAAAAGTTCACTCTCTATCAGATTAGAAGGAATAGCTGCACAATTAACTCTGATAAAAGGTTTCTCCTTTCTATTGCTAGCATAGTGAATCGCTTCAGCAACCAACTCCTTGCCAGTGCCACTTTCACCTCTAATTAAAACTGTCGATGTCGTCTCAGCCGCTTTAGATGCTCTAACTAAAGAATCCTTTAAAACTCCACTTCTTCCAATGATCCTTTCAAAAGAAGAATCTAGCTCCCTTTCTCTCTTCAATTCCTGCTCCAAATATTCTGCTTTAGCAGATAGTTCTTTTAAACGATCAGCCAACTTCTCTATCTCTATCTTCTTCTTTGCTACTAAAACAGCCCCTTCAATCTCTCCATCAACCTGTATTGGATAAATGTTAAAGATAATAACTAGATCCTTATCCTTCTCTGTTACAACACCTGTTATACTCTCACCAGTCTCTAAGACCTGCTGATAAGCCTTGTCCTGATTAATCTCTTCTAACTTCTGACCAACTACACTATCTATATCTATATCTAACATCTTAGCATAGGTTGAATTTAGATATTCGATAGCTCCTTCCTTATTTACAACACAAATCCCATCCTGTACCGATTCTAAAATTAAATGAAGCCTCTCTTTTAATGCCCTTACCTCTTTTAATTCTCCTGATAACCTTTCTAAAGTGGAAATATCCTGAAAGACAGCAATTGCTCCTATAATATTGCCATTGGAGAATATCGGATTTCTATTGGTAACAATAGTAGCATTATTAATCTCTTGCCTCTTACCTAGCTCAGCTTGACCAGATTTAATTATCTCTTTGAGCTTAGAGTTATAGATAACAGAATTTATATCTTCACCAATTACCCTATTGGCCGATAATCCTATAATTTTTTCAGCAGCAGGGTTGAAACTAGTGATTATCCCTTCTTGGTCGACAACAATTACACCATTAGCAATATTATTAAAGACCTTATCCATAGTTAAAGTAGTCTCTTGAAGAACCTGATCAATCTCATCCCTTGTCTGTTTATCCTCCAAATCGAACTTACCTTTTAAAAAATCTGCAAATTTAACTATAGACTTATCAGCATTATCACCTTTGCTGACTAATACCATCTTATCTCCATACTTTATATTACTAGAAATAACCGAAATCAAGCTCGTTGCTGGAAGAAGATCATCTTCATTTCTACCTATAAATAATTTATCTTTGTATTTATTCTGAAGTTGAATAGATTCACGAACTATTAAAGCCGCCACTCTAGCATGCAATCCCTTTTCATGTTCAAAAATCAATATTTCTTTTCTTACCATTTAATTTTCCTCCATATACAAAGTATTATACAATTAGCCTTTAACTCTTATGCTGCCGATATTTTTGGAAATCTCTATAGCCTTACTTGTTACTAATGGAATTAATTTATTATATAGAAACTTATCAGTAATTCTAATGTTTGGACCAGAGACACTGATAGCTGCTATTACTTCTCCATCACCATTCTTAATAGGTGCTGCTACACACCTAACCCCTTCTTCCATCTCCTCAAAATCAATGGCATAACCCTGTACTTTAATCTGCTTTAAATTCTCTTTCAACTCTTCAACCTCGGTGAGGGTCTCAGAGGTAAACTGGGTCAATTCCATCCCCTTTAACATCTTATCTAACTCCCTTTCATCTAAATGGGCCAATAAGACCTTTCCTGCTCCCAAAGAATGAGCAGGCCCCTTGCTTCCAATATTAGCAAACATTCTGACCAAATTAGTTGATTCAACTTGATCAATATACACAACCTCACCTCGGTCTAAAATAACGAGGTTAGCAGTTTCATTACATTCATCTACAATCTCATTTAGATAAGGACGAACTATAGCCTTCAAATCTAAAGAATCCTCTAATAAACTCACAATCTCAAAGATACGCACCCCCAACTTATACCTACCAGTCTCTTCTTTTGCAACAAAACCCCTATATATTAATGTATTTAACAGCCTATGTACAGTACTAATATTCAAATCTACCTCTTCACTAATCTCACTTAAATTCATCGATTGATTCTCTTCAATTAACAATTCTAAGATCCTTAATGCTCTATCCACTGATTGAACTAATGCCTGGGCCATCTTTAAACCTCCATTTTTATAATATGAAAATATTATAACATATTTATCATAATATGAAAAGAAAATAGGAGTGAACATTTTGTTCACTCCTATAAAAATCAATATGTATTATTTAAAATGAAGGAATAGGTATACTCTTTAGCTTATGGGCATTCTTAGCAGCCAAATCATCAACAACTTCTTTAACTCTAGGTTCTGCTTCCCCTGTTAAGATATACTTATCCAATTCTTCATAACTAATCCCCATTTCAGATTCATCAGTCTGTCCACCCCATAGTCCAGCCGATGGAGCTTTGCTAATAATCTGCTCTGGAATTCCTAAAAGTCTAGCTACTTCTCTAACCTCTAATTTAACTAAATTACCTAAAGGTGCGATATCAATACCACCATCACCAAACTTGGTAAAGTAACCAACCTTCAACTCACTTCTATTATCAGTACCTACTACCAAACTATTATTGATACTAGCATGATAATAGAGGGTAGTCATTCTCAGTCTAGGTTTAATATTAGCAACAGCCATGCTCTTCTCTACATCAGCCTTACCTTCAATTGATTCTAGTAACTGATCGAAGGTAGAGCCTAGCTCAACTACCTTATAAGGAATATCAAATTTTTCAGCTACCGCCTTAGCATCCAAAGCATCTTGTGGATTACTATAACAAGGCATAATCAGACCTAAAGTATTATCTGGAAAAGCCTTCTTACATAAGGTAGCCGTTACTGCTGAGTCAATACCACCACTTAAGCCAACTACAGCTCCACTACATCCTGCCTCTGTTACCCTATCTCTAATCCATTCTACCAACTGCTCAATAATTAAATTATAATCTTTTTCTAACATTTTTTCTCCTCCAAACCTATAAATAACTATTATATTGTAACCGTACTCTTATTTAATTAATTATAACACAGATAGAATAATTTTCAAAAGTTAAACTATAAATTTATAGTCAATAATCTACTAATAATGGCTATTTAACAGCTTTTCTGAGAATAATTATATTTATATCAGTTTGATCTAAGTTTAAGGTTAAGTTTAATCTACTATCTACTTTATGCTCTTAAATCTACTCAACCTTAAACTCAACTTAATCCTTCCTAAATCACACTCCATAAATCATTGATAATATCAAATAAATGGACTACTAACCCAATCAATAAATAATAATGTAGGAAGAACCTCTTCATCATCTAAATCATAAGAAAAATCAAAGGAATTATGTAATTTAATTTCAATTACCTTATCATCATGATATAAAAAATTAATCTCATCTTCTTTTTTGAAAACCCGAAAATCAGCTTTATTTATTTCCAGAGCCAACTCTTGGTCATTTTCAGCCCCTGGTACATAAAGTTTATATTCTACCATCACCAACATTAATTTATGCTCTAAGTTTACTGCTTTTAAGAAAGGTATCGGCTTAGAAATCCCATGGGGATAGGTAGCATTACGGATTTGAGGAACAACACAATCTAATAAAACTCCATATCCTTTAGCAGAAATTAAACTATTGAATAAATTAGTAACTTCTTCATAATTAATCTCTTTGCCATAATTATTGTTTTTACTGGTATAAAACTTGCTCATTCTCCTACCTCCTTTTTATTAGAATACCATAAAACAATTATTTTGATTAATAATTTTTCACTTTAAATAGAAAAAGAGAAGGAACTATCTTCCTCCTCTTGATATCCACTATTAAATTGTTAGTCTTAAGCCACTAAACGAGATTTTTGTATTCCCTTGGCAATAGCTACAGTAATCAACACTGCAATTATAACCTCTGGAATCCCATGAGTAACAGCAATAGTAGCTGCTGTCTCCCAGTTAGGTAAATAACCTCTGACTACTCCTAAGGATAATACACCAATAGTATTGGTTAAAGTACCAACTATAGCCGCTATACTTGTTCCCATTAGATTATTCTTAACAGCCCTATAACCATATGCAGCAAATACACCAATCAATACTCTTGGAAGAATAGCTATTATCGGGTCTGAAAATAATGCTGCACCACCACGTAAAAAACTGAATAAGCCAAATATTAAGCCCACAGATCCTCCTACTAAAGGTCCTTCCATAATCGCTCCAATAATAACTGGAATATGCATAATAGTCGCTGCTCCTGCTGGAGTAGGGACTGGGATAAAGCCTAATGGCGTTGAGCCTAGTAATAAGGATATTCCTCCTAGTATTCCAGTTATCGTTAATTGTCTTACTGTAAACTTCATTAGTATTCCTCCTTAATTTTTAATGATTAATATCTGATAATTCCACTCATTGTAAATTGATACTTATCGCACAATGGGTATATTGCGACAGTTTTGCTACTAGCTTATAGCTACTGGTTATTAGCTAAGACCTTAAAAGCTAAAGGCTAGAAGCCAGCAGCGGATTTATCACAAAGGGCTGGTTTTTAGCCCTGAAGAAGTAGCTAATAAAAAAGCGTCATAATATCTATCTTTTGTATCAATCCCTAATCAGACTAAGAAACAATCTGATTATCTTCATTTACTAACACAACCTTAGGGCTTAATTCTCTAGCTTCACTCTCATCCATTAGAGCATAGGAGATTATAATTACAGCATCCCCTCTTTGAGCCTTTCTAGCTGCTGCTCCATTCAGGCAGATAACTCCTGAACCTCTCTTGCCCGCAATAACATAGGTCTCTAATCGTTCACCATTATTATTATTTACAACCTGTACTCTCTCATTAGGAAAAATATTAGCTGCTTCCATCAACTCTTCATCGATAGTAATACTCCCTACATAATTTAAATTGGCATCAGTTACTGTTGCCCGATGAATCTTTGATTTATGCATCATTCTCAACATAAGTTATACCTCCATAAAATCATTAATTAAACAAATCAGCACTTGAGCTCTAACATCAGATTATCGATCAACCTTGTTTCTCCTATATACACAGCTAAAGCAATTAAAATTTCACCCTGAATCTTGTTGATATCCTCTAAGTTGTCCTGATTTACTATCTCCACATAATCAATCTTAGCCAAAGGTTCTTGATTAATCAACTTTATTATCTCTTCTTTAATCAGCTTAGCATCAGTTTCTCCAGCAGCAACTAATTGCTCAGCCAGTTGCAAAGACCTATACAATACCAGAGCAGCTTCTCTTTCTTTTTGATTTAAATATTTATTTCTTGAACTCATAGCCAAACCATCTGCTTCTCTAACAATAGATACAGTTATTATCTCTAAATCAAAATTTAAATCCGCTACCATCTTCTTAATAACCAAAACCTGTTGAGCATCCTTCTGACCAAAATAAGCCTTATCAGGATTAACAATGTTAAACAACTTACTTACTATAGTACAAACCCCATCAAAATGACCAGCCCTAGAAGCTCCACAGAGCCTATCAGTTAATCCATCTACTCTAACTGTAGTAACAGCACCCTTCAAATAAACTTCTTCAACCTCTGGAGCAAGGATAATATCTACCCCTACTTCTTTAGCCAAAGTAGCATCATATTCTAAATTACGAGGATACTGTTCATAATCTTCTGTTGGACCAAACTGGGTTGGATTAACAAAGATACTGACGATTACAATATCATTGTCCTTTTTGGCTTCTTTCATTAAGGTTAAATGTCCCTGATGTAAGTATCCCATCGTGGGAACAAACCCAATAGTCTTGCCTGCTCTTCTCTCTTGCTTAACATACTTTCTAATCTCAGAAATAGTCTTGAAGATTTCCATATAGATCCTCCTTTGCGGTTATACAACTCAACTTCTCACTCCATCTTAAATACTCTTCTTAAAAATATGTAATTTTAAATGAAACTTTATGGTGATATTGCAACACTTTTTACTTTTTTAAAAGTAAGCAATATTATTAAAATATTTTTCGGGAAAGCTTATCAGCTTTTTCCCGAGTGACTTTTAGCATTGCCCTAAAAGTCACCAAAAGGTCTAGAAGAAAATATACCTACGAGTCTATAGACCAAGACTCTCCGTGGCAAAAGCAGCCCACTCTCTCAGCAATCAAAGTCTTAATTATTATTAATATTAGACTTTCTAGTTAAGATTTTGATTGTCTTTAAGTTTTAATTCAATTTTTGCTTCGTTCAAACAATAATTTTCTTCGGTTTTAAAGACCTTAACTGTAAACTGTACACCGTCTCCACAAGTTTAAAGAACGAAACTCTTCGTGTAAACCACTGTCAACTCGACCGAAGTGTCGTAATATCTATATATAAAGACTACATTCAAATCTCATTTCAGACTTAAAAACCTACATCAATTAAAGCTCTCCTCCTGATTAGGAAAACTCCCACTCTCAACTTCCTCTTTATAATTTCTAAAAGCGACACTCATCTGCTGATTTAAGTCAGCATATTTTCTAACAAATTTAGGGGTAAAATCTGACAAGATTCCTAACATATCTTGACTAACCAATACCTGACCATCACAATCTTTTCCTGCCCCGATACCAATAGTAGGTATAGATAATTGTTCAGTAATTTCTCTTGCTAATTCTGCTGGTATACACTCTAACACTACAGCAAAAACACCAGCTTCTTCTAAAGCTAAGGCATCTTCTAGTAATTTCTTGGCAGCTACTTCTTCTCTACCCTGCACTTTAAATCCACCAAATCGATTGACAGATTGCGGAGTAAGACCCAAGTGTCCCATTACTGGAATACCAGCATTTATAGTCACTCTAATCTCCTCTACTATCTCCTTTCCTCCTTCCATCTTCACCGCCATTGCTCCACTCTCTTTAATAATACGACCAGCATTCTGAACAGTCTGATTGATATCACCTATCTTATAAGCCATAAAAGGTAAATCAGTAACGACCATGATCCTTTCAGTTGCTCTAGTTACGGCTTTACTATGATGAATCATATCTTCAAGAGTAACCGCTAGGGTATTTTCATATCCTAAAACAACCATCCCCAAAGAATCACCAACCAAGACAATGTCAACCCCTGCTTTGTCAACCAGCTTGGCTGTTGGATAATCATAGGCTGTCAACATTGTAATCTTCTCTCCTGATTCTTTCTTCTGTTGTAAGGTTGTAACTGTTGTACAATCCCTTCTCATTCTCTCACCCCATTTAATATCTTTTTTAGCTCGCTTATCTTTAAAAATTAAGTTCTTCTCTTCTTTGAACAATTTTAGGGGTATACTCGCCTACCAAATTAGCCCCTGCTTGGGTAGAAGATAAAGATCGGTTACTAAAATTCTATACCCCTTCTCTTTTAGTAGATAACCTATACTCTTTCCAATAAGACCAGCTCCAATAATAAGTATTCTTTTCTTATTCAAAAAAATTTACCCCCTAAATAGAAGAAGCCCCCGTATCCACAAGGGGGATAAGAGGGCTATTTATAAACATAACTAGATACAACTAGGTATAATTATCCTAATTTCCACTTAACCGTCTCAGTCCCTTGGGATCCAAGCGAAATATTCAACTGTTCTTTGAGCTTATAATAATTAAACTCGTTATTATTATACTAGTTAACTCTAACACTTTCAACCCAAAATATCATTTAATTACCAATATTTTTAACTCTTAACTACTTACTCGTCACCTATCACTGCTTTAGAATAACCCTGTAATCTTTCCATTCTCGTCAATATCTATATTCTCAGCAGCAGGTCGCTTAGGCAATCCTGGCATCGTCATTACATTTCCAGTTAATGCTACCAAAAATCCTGCTCCTGCAGATACATTGATCTTTCTTACTGTTACTTCAAAGCCCATCGGTCTTCCTTTTAAGGCAGGATTATCTGATAGTGAAACAGGAGTCTTAGCCATACAGATTGGCATCTTATCAAAGCCATCCTTAACTAATTGCTTGATATCCTTCTTAGCTTGAGCTGCAAAGTTAACCTTAGCTGCTCCATAGATTTCAGTAGCAATCTTAGCTATCTTCTCTTCGATAGAATCTTCAACATCATACAATACTTTGAAATCACTTGGCTGCTCAATTAACTCCAATACCTTCTCAGCCAACTTAATTCCACCTTCTCCACCTTTAGCCCAAACTTGTGATAAGGCTACTTCTACACCTAGTTCTTCACAACGTTCTTTAATTAAACTCAATTCCGGCTCTGTATCTGTTGGGAATTCATTGATAGCTACAACTAAAGGCACTCCAAACTTCTGTACATTCTCAATGTGCTTCTCTAAATTCTCCAATCCTGCTGCTAGTGCACTTAAATTCTCTTCATTTAATTCATCTTTACTAACGCCACCATGTAGCTTTAAAGCACGAGCGGTAGCTACCACTACAACTGCATCAGGAGCTAAATCTGCAAAACGGCATTTTATATTAAAGAACTTCTCTGCTCCTAAATCTGCTCCAAATCCAGCCTCTGTAACTACATAATCAGCAGTTTTAAGGGCTAACTTAGTAGCCATAACACTATTACAACCATGTGCTATATTTGCAAAAGGACCACCATGAATAAAGGCAGGAGTATTCTCTAGAGTCTGAACTAAATTAGGCTTAATTGCATCTTTTAATAAAGCCGCCATTGCACCAGCTACCTTTAAATCCTTAGCTGTAATAGCTTCTCCATCATAACTATAAGCTACAACCATCTTGCCCAATCTCTCTTTTAAATCTAATATTCCCTCAGCTAAACATAAGATAGCCATTACCTCAGACGCTACTGTAATCATATAGCCATCTTGACGTGGTTGACCATTGACTGTTCCTCCAAGACCTACTACTACCTCTCTTAAGGCACGATCATTCATATCTACTACCCGCTTAAAGTTAATTTTAGTTGGGTCTAAATTCAATTCATTTCCTTGTTTAATATGATTGTCAATCGCTGCTGACAGTAGATTATGAGCTATTCCAATAGCATGAATATCACCTGTAAAGTGTAGATTGATATCCTCCATAGGTACAACTTGTGCATAACCTCCACCCGCTGCCCCGCCTTTGATTCCCATACATGGTCCTAAAGAGGGTTCACGTAATGCGATAGCAGTATTCTTTCCTATCTTATTTAAAGCCTGACCTAACCCTACAGTAGTAGTTGATTTCCCTTCTCCTGCTGGAGTTGGATTAATTGCCGTAGTCAAGATTAACTTAGCTGTCTTTTCTTGCTCCATCAACCTCTGATAAGTCTCTAACTTAATCTTTGCTTTATAATCACCATATAATTCAATATCCTCTTCACTTAACCCCAGCTTGGCAGCTATCTCTTTAATATGTAACATCTTAGCCTCTTGCGCAATTTCAATATCAGACTTATAACTCATTTTTATCTCCTCCTTTTAAATTATCATTACTTTTAATATTTCATTATTTTTGGCTATTTATCCTTTAAAACCACTTTTAATAGATTTATACTTGAATCTACACTTAGCAAACACAAAAAGACCGCCCGAGCAAATAGTCTTTTCTTACTATCTGCCCAGGCGGTCGGCTAATCCATATATATGTCATAATCCACTATGGTTATATCCATAATTATCCGCCAGTCTTATGACTCTCTTTTGAATTGATTATAACACATACCTTTTTTATTAGTCAAGAATAATTAAAAAACACATAATCGCCTAATAGCAACTTAGCTTAAGTTTTAATATTTTACTCAAACTTAAGCTCAAACTAACTTACCAATAGACTTCAGACTATAATTTCCTTAAAAAAACCGCTAGCAATTAATTGCTAGCGGCTAAAATTTATTCTTCTTCATTATTATCTTTATCTTCTAAATCCCAATAATCTTCTTTAAGATCATCATAAAAACCAGGCTTATATTTACTAATAATCGCTTTAATCTCTCTTCTATTTAATGTTTCTTGCTCTTTTAACTCAGCTACCATATCTTCAACCATGTCTCTATTCTCTGTTAAGATAGTTTTAGCCATCTCATAACACTTTTCTACCAACTCTCTAGCCTCTTTATCAATCTGTGAAGCAACCTCTTCACTGTAATTTCGGCTACGTGAAATATCTCTACCTAAGAATACCTGCTCATTATGCTTTTGCCCTAAAGTTAAAGGACCAAGCTTTTCACTCATTCCATAATCGGTAATCATATTTCTAATAATCTTAGTAGAACGTTCTAAATCATTTTGAGCACCAGTACTAATATCATCAAGAAATACCTCTTCAGATACTCTTCCTCCTAATAACATAGTAACCTTGTCTAATAACTCAGATTTGGTGATAAAGCTTTTATCCTCTGTTGGCAAGTTGATAGTAAATCCACCTGCTCTACCACGAGGAATAATAGTAACTTTATGAGTTGGATCAGCATGCTCTAATAATTCTCCTAATAAAGCATGACCAGTCTCATGATATGACACGATATCTCTTTCCTTATCATTGATAATCTTACTCTTCTTCTGAGGACCAGCAATAACACGGTCAATAGCATCATCAAACTCTAACATACCAATTCTATCTTTATTACGGCGAGCAGCCAAAATAGCTGCTTCATTAGCTAGATTCTCCATATCAGCACCAGTAAAACCTGGAGTTCTACGAGCCAATACACCTAAATCTACATCATCAGCTAAGGGCTTATTCTTAACATGTATCTCTAAAACTCCTCTTCTACCTTTATAATCTGGTCGGTCAACAGTGACTTGACGGTCAAAACGACCTGGTCTTAACAACGCAGGGTCTAACACATCAGGTCTATTGGTTGCAGCCATCAAGATAATTCCTTCATTAGCTTCAAACCCATCCATCTCAACTAATAATTGGTTTAAAGTCTGTTCACGTTCATCATGACCTCCACCTACACCTGCTCCACGTTGACGACCTACAGCATCTAACTCATCAATAAAGATAATACATGGTGCACTCTTCTTACCTTGCTCAAATAAATCTCTAACACGTGAGGCACCAACACCTACAAACATCTCCACAAAATCAGAACCACTGATAATAAAGAAAGGTACTCCAGCTTCTCCTGCAACAGCTCTAGCCATTAAAGTCTTACCTGTTCCTGGAGGACCTACTAATAATACCCCCTTTGGTATCGTAGCACCTAATTTATTAAACTTTTCAGGACTCTTTAAAAATTCTACAACCTCAACTAACTCTTCTTTAACCTCTTCATAGTTAGCTACATCATCAAAGGTAACTTTCTTCTTTTCATTGTCATGTAGCCTTGCCTTACTCTTACCAAAGGACATCATCTTGTTGCCCCCACCTTGCATCTTATTCATGATAAAGATCCAAGCTGCAATTAGAATTACTGTTGGTAATAAGTAAGCAAAGACACCTGTCCACCAAGGTGGTTCTGGCTCAGGCCTTGTCTGAATATCAACTTCATTAACCCTTAATATCTCTTCAACCTTTTCAATAGTTCCAGGGATATTTATCTTAAATGTTTTACCTTCTAATCTTCCCTGAATTACATTTTCACCTATGATTGTAACCTGCTTAATTTTACCTGCTTCGACTTTATTTATAAATTCGCTATAAGTAATCTCTTCACTAGGTTGATTAGGCGCAATAATATATTGAGCTATTAAAACACCGATTGCTATGATTATCAAATAAAAACCTATACTCTTTGAAAATTTCTTCAACTATTAATCCTCCTTCCCCCAAACACACAAAAATAAAATCATATAATTTCACAATTATTTATTATACCATATTAAAGAAGTTATAGCAAACTAAGCAATCTCAAAATTCTTTTAATTTAAATAACTTAATTTAATTATAAAACCTTTCAAAATATACTAACCTTCATACACTTCAGGCTTAGGAACAAAGATAAAAGGTACATTTCTATACATTTCTTCATAATCCAACCCATAACCTACTACAAATTTATTTGGAATCTCAAATCCATTCCAATCTATCTCTACATGCTTTTCTGTTCTACGTTCTGGCTTATCCAATAAAGTACAAACCTTGATACTCTTAGGATTACGAGTTTTTAGCATATTAATTACATGCTTTAAAGTTAAACCAGTATCAATAATATCCTCTACAATTAAGACATGCTTATCTCCAATACTCTCTTCTAAATCTTTGATAATTCTAACATTTCCTGTAGTAGTAGTTCCACCTTCATAACTGGTAACATCCATAAAATCAAGAATTACTGGTAATTTAATTTGGCGAGCCAAATCAGCCATAAACATTACTCCGCCTCTTAAAATACAGACCATAACTATCTCATCATCTTGATTATAATAATTAGTTATCTTTTCTCCTAATTGAGCAATCCTCTCTTCTAACTCTTCTTCTTTAATTAATATCTCTTCAATAATTCCATCTAGCACTATAACTCCTCCTTAATTTATAATTTCAATTATTAGAATCTTCTCTGTTTTATCTGTGATTTTAAATCTATCATCTACCCTGAGTCCACCTACCCAGAAAATCTCATCATCCAAGGTCGTAAAAACCGGCACTTTATCCCTTTGATTCATTGGAACCTTCTCATCAATTAAAAAGTCTTTGACCTTCTTACTCCCTGTCATTCCTAAAGGATAAAAGCGATCTCCATCTTTACGCTGCCTTAAATAAAACTCTTCACCTATTTTAGAAAAATCTAAACAAGCAATATTGGGATTATTAAGAGTCTTCTTCCAAGGGAATATTTTATCAACAATCTCTGCTTTAACCTCTAAATCTATTTGGGGAATTCTTTTGCTCCCTAATAATAACCTCTGCTTAAAATAATTAATGCTATTAATAGCTTCTGTCGTAAAAATTATCTCATGATAATTCAATCTAACTATTATTCCTTGGGGCAAATCAAGCCGACTTCCAGTTTCAGAATTTTTAATCAAATCCAGAACTAAATCGATATGTTCATAATAAATATCCTGATAGCTTCCTTTTAAAAATTTAATACCCTCTCTAATAATTCTTCTTTGTATAGCTAAATTTAATTCTAATAATTTTTCGCAATTTAAGGTTAATTTACCACTACTCTTATTTATAGTTAATTCAGCTAACTTCCCCATTGTATACTGCCCTAAGAAGTTCTCCTCTTCTCTTAAGATATCTGCAGTTTTGTTTAATGTAGAGACTAGATTATTATTATATTCCTCTATTAATAAAGGTATTAAATTTAATCTAAGTTTATTTCTAAGATATATAGTTTCTAGATTACTCTTATCAATTCTTGGGTTTAAGTTATACTCTTCACAATAAGCCTCTATCTCTTCTCTAGAAATTTCAATCAATGGTCTGATTATCTTTCCGTGTTTAGGATAGATACCACTTAACCCCTTTAATCCAGCTCCACGCAGAAACTTCATTAATACAGTTTCAGCCTGATCATTAGCATTATGTCCAACGGCAATTCTGTCAATATCCAGCTCTTCCATTAACCCAAAAAAGAATCTGTACCTGATTTGACGGGCTGCATCTTCTAGAGATAATCCCTTTTCTTCTTGATAAGCCTTAACATCGCAAGCTTTCCTAGTAATAGCAATACCCCATTTTCTTGCTACATTTTCTATAAACTTAGCATCCTCTAGTGATGCTTCTCCTCTAATCATATGGTCTAGGTGAGCAATATGTAAATATAGATTATATTCTTCCTTTAATCTCTTTAAGCTATGTAATAAAGCAAGGGAATCAGGCCCCCCTGATACCCCTATTAAAATTCTATCCCCATTATTAATTAATTTATATTTCTCTATCGTAGATTCTACTTTAGTTAGCAAAGACATCTCTTCTATATCCCCTCTAAAAGCTATTTGATACCAAAGTTGTTTATAAAAAAACAAATCCCAAAATAAAGCTTCCATACACCTTTAATTTCTACAAAAATATATAATTTCCTGCTTAATTTAATTATTTATTCTATCTTAACACTTATCAACCCTAATTACAAGTACAGTCATATCATCTTTAAGCCTATCATTCTCTGATTGGGCTTTATCAAGAATATATTGTGCCAAAGATTGAGGATCATTAATCAGATTATTCTTAAGAATTCTAAGCACCCATTCTTCTTTAATAGTTAGATGCTGGTTACTATCTAAGACCCCATCGGTCATCATAATAATTAAATCCTTATCTTGTAACTGTAATGAATTAGGTTCTATATCAACTTTATTCAAAATACCGATTGGTAAGGAAGTAGACTTAATCATACTAATATCTGAACCTCTTTTAATAAAACTAGAAGCTGACCCTACCTTTACAAATTCAGCTTGCCCAGTTGCTTGGTCAACGTTGAATAGATCAACAGTTGCAAAGGAATCTTCATAAGATCTAAGACCTAAAGCCGAGTTAACTATATGTAATGATGATTCATAATCAAGACCAGCCTGTAACATCTTCTGCAATAAGTTAACAGCAGTTCCGCTTTCTTGAGACGCCTTAGCTCCAACCCCCATTCCATCACTTAAAATAGAGATAAACTTACCATTTCTTTGTTTAAAGAAGGTATAGTTGTCCCCTGAAACATCTGGATTAGAACTTAAAGTAGCTACTCCATACTTGAACTGATAATTGGCCCCAGGAGCTAATTGGCAGATACAGCTTCTTTTACCAAGCTCTGCACCACATTCATTCCAAATCATCTCTAAATTCAAATCAAGTTTACTATTAAGCAAAGGAATCATCTTCTTAGCACAAGTACTCTCTCCGTTACAGCTATTCTTTCTAATGGTAAACTCTAGCTCCTCATTATTATAGTTGGTAGCTAGAACCTCTTTAATCATAAATCCATTATTCTCTAAAATAGAGTATATCTTATTCTCTATCTCATCTTCTGTTCTAATTTCAACTTTAAATTCTTTAGATAATTTATCTATTACTTGAGACATACCGACTAACTGATCTAATAAGATTCTTTCACTACTCTCTAATCTAGACCTCCAGTAATTATTAAGCTCATACATCTTAACAAATTCATTAATTGCAGTTGCTAATTTTATCTTTCTTGAGCAGCTGATGGTCATGATATTTGTTAAATCATCTACTGTTACTTTACCCCTATTTTCAGCTATTAATAACAGATCAAATAAAGAATTATAAGTCTTATAAAAAGAGTTATTCCAGCAAGAGTTATACAAATCGCATTTAGAACATACTTTATCAGTTAATAAGTCTAGAAAAGAGCCTATATTCTTCACTTCCTCTTGTTCAGTCACACCTAACTCAACAAAAGAACTCGATAACTCTGTAAATATATCTGAAAACTCTTCCATTCTATTTGAAATAAAGGACTGTAATTTTCTCTCCTCCAATCTCAAGCCTCTATACTTATCATCAATCAGAAGGTTTAAGGCAGGTAATAAACTATTAGGAGTTACTAGCAATAGCCCAGAAGCAATTAAAACCTCTTTTAATAAGACCATAATAGAAATTGCTTCATTAATAAAGATAAGATAAATAATATTACTTAAGATAAAACCTAAGATTATCCCTAATTTCTTCTGCTTCTTAAAACTACCAGCAATTAATGCAGCTAAAGCGTAATTACCTATCAATGGGGTACTATCTAAATGAGAAATACTATAAAAGAACCCTAATAATACCCCAACTACAGTAGCTAAACTTGTGCCAGCAGTTAAAGCTATAATCATAATTAAATAGATACTAGCTACCCGTACTAAGTTGATAGAAGCAATCTCTTCAACAGGCAACCCACCAATCGATAAAGCACTTACTATAATAGCAAAAATCAAAATCATTATATTTTTTTGACTTTTATTCTCTAAATAAATTAAAAAATCTGGTAATATTCTCAAAGATAATAGAGTAATTAAAAATATAATAAGAACTTCAGAGGTAACTAAAATTATATTAGCAGTAGAAGAACTGAGTACTATCTCAGGAATCTGACATAGAAAAACACTCAAACCTGCTAATAAAGAATACTTTAATGGCTTGCAGTCATCTAAATAATTACTAGCTATTACTAGTATAACCATACTAATAATATATTTAACAGCCAAAAATTCTAATTGAACCATATATCCTATTGCCACTCCACTAAATATAAATAATAATCTTGAAACCCCTGTTATTTTCTTCTTAACCTGATATAAAAACAGAGCAAAATAAACAAATCCAAAAGGTGTCAATCCATCTAAAATAGTAGCTCGTCCAAATAAAAAGGCGATTAAAGATAGAGTCAAGTTCATATAAGGTATACTATTTAAAGTTATAAAAAAAGAACTCTTCTTGGACTCTTTATTTGTGAAATCACTCTTTCTTTGATAAATAGGCAATTCTAAACTTCCCAAAATAATTCCTCCTCTTTATTACATTAATTGTAAATTTTATCCTTATTATACATCTTTCAAGGAGGAGATTTTGTCGATAAACAGAGATAATCGTTCAAAAAATTAAGACAGTAAAACTTATTTATTTCCATATTTATCCTGTAAATAGAGATTTAAATATATTCTTCTAGCTTAATTTGTTACTTTATATACTTATATAGGTGAATATACTAAAAAAGACACCATCTAAAAAGATAGTGTCTTTAATCTATATATACGTTTATTAAATTCAAGTTTGGTAGCGGCGGAGGGATTTGAACCCCCGACTCTACGGGTATGAACCGTATGCTCTAGCCAACTGAGCTACACCGCCATGTTTTGGCTAACAGCT
>NZ_PVNB01000002.1 GCF_003001995.1 Orenia metallireducens
ATAGCTTTAGCTATAGTCCTTTAGTGGGCTTTAGCCTAAACGCGACTTCCAGTCGCAAAAGCATTCTACCGACTTCTAGTCGGTAGTTGTTGAATAGCTTTCATGATTTTATTAATAAATTCGATAGGGTTTCCAGGGTAGAAAGTAGCAGTACCATCTGCTGATAAAAGCCAATTTCTCTGTTCTACTGTTTCTTTATCAAATCTATATTTCACTAGTAAATTATCACCTAAATATTCATTCCATGAAATGAAGAGCTGAGTTTGTCCATTTTGATATCTAATAAATAGTGTTTTTTTTGATAAAATATTTGGATTTTCATCTACTAGCTTAAAGATTATTATCTGCTTATCGGTGAGGGGATCTGTTTTAGAATGTGAGATCCATTTACCCTTGCCTTTGAGTGAATCATCTTGAAGGGCTAGGTTTTTTATAAATGTATCATAAGCTAACAGTCTATCTTTATCATCTGATATTTGGGATATTTTTTTCAACTGAATTAGTATCTTTTCTTTGGTTAAAGTTTCTGCAGTTACTGCAAAAGTAAATAGAAAAATGATAATTAAGGTTAAACTAATAATTTTCTTTTTCATGATATCATTCCTTATAATTTTATTTTTAATTCATCATATGTAAATAACTATTCCAACTATTTGCAAAATGCCCTATTGCAAATATCAGAGTGGTAATTGTTAAATAAATTGAATTTATCCAAAAGGAAGCAAATAAAAAATAGCATACAGGAAAAATAGCCATTGGTATTGGAATAAATAATAAAGGCGTAAACAGTAATGAAAAATCTTGTCCTTTTAAAACATAACGTAACCATAAAACATAATATATTACTATACACAATATCATTAATAGTAAAAATAAATTAAAATTTAAATTAATAAAGCTCACATTTGAAGTTAGGAGAATAACTATAAAAGCAATTATTCCCATTCTCTCAATTATAGTGAACAATAAATTAACATCTTGTAACCTATTAGGAATATTTTTGGGGGGAAATATTACAAATAACAAGTTTGGTAACAGCACTACTGCTACAATTATTAATCCTACATAAGAAAATCCCAAATAAAACACCTCACTTCTTAGAAATAGACTCTAATTTGAATTTATATCAATACTTTATTTATCATTAGTTTATCAGTAATTAAAACAATCTAGGAATGTCTGATAACTATTATATTCCCGATATATCATGTTGCAAATACCTTTGATTGATGAGTCTTTGCGAAGTATGTCGGAAATATTTACTTTAATAACCATCTAATCAATATCACAATTACTTTTCTCCTCAAACAGAGTAGGGGAGTGGACTAAATCTAACACAATCCCTCACCATACCATAATCTTCGTAACTAAGCTAAAATAAAGAAGTTTGACATTATTTATTGTTGTCTTACTCACTTTTTCGATATAAAATATTAATTACCGACATAATACATTAATGTTAAAAATATCCCGAATAACTATTAATAAAAACTTAGCAAATCGCTAAGTTTTTATTAATTTTAATTTTTCCTATCTGTTTAATCTTTTAAATCTTTTATCATCTTTTTTATCCTTAACTACCATAATAGCATGAATCATTCCTGGTATATAAAGTAAAAAACATAGCAAAAAGTTTAAAAATGCTTGAAAAGGCTTACCGCATAGCAAAACCGCTACAGGTGGAAACAATATAGCCAATAAGTACATATATATTACCTCCCTCTAATTCGATATTACAGAACAATATCAATCCATATATTAACATATCTAGAAAGTAATTTAATATCACACATAGTTAATATTTAAAACTATCTCCCCAAAGCCCTCAGAGCCTGTACAGCCATCAAATCAGCAGCTTTCTCCATCTTACTATGCTGCATGTCCAATTCAAGAACGTAAGGTTTATTAGGCAGATGCTCATTAAGGCGATATAGATTCCCTCAGTATCAATTATTTAGCTTATGTCCATCTTTCTCAATTCTCCTAATAATATTGATAACATCCTGGATAGCTTCTTTAGGAAGGTCACGAGTCTGTTCAAATAATAGCTGTAAATCTTCTCGTTGACTTAGTTCATCCCAGAATTCTAATAGTTCAGGATCATCAGAGATTGCTGGTTCAATTTTATTATTAGGGTTTTGGCGATTGTCTTCAGTTATTCCTTCTAAGTAACCAGCTGCATCCATTAATTGTTTATATGTTATATTATTTCGAGCTACATTAGCTAAATTTTTTAATATTTCAGGACTAGGAGGTTTTTCTAGACTTTTATTTATAGATTGAGAAATATAAGTTCTACTTACATTAGATTCTCTAGCATATTCTGAGTTAGATCTATCTCCTCTGGCTTTTTCTATGAGTTTTCTAAATTTACTAGTGTTAAACATTTTAACACCTCCTATCTTAGATTATACTATATACGTTATAAATTTCAACAAAGCTATTGTTTAAATTTTTTTCATTTTCTGTTTAAAATATCAACAATAAGGTGGAAGTGGTTTATAATATTAACAGAGTTTAGAAAAAGAGGGCTGTTCTTGGAAGCAAACATGGATGAGATAGATAGATTATTTGAAAATGAATTTGAAGGTAATATAAGTTTATTTACTAAAGAAATAGGAGTTAATAGGAGAATTATCCAAAAGGATAGGAATAGAAAAAAGATGTAGATTATTCACAAAAAGAAGATATTGAGATGGAGGGACCGGCAATACTATTAATAGTTACTGATTAAGATAATTTAAGAAAGGGTGAGTAAGATGAGTGAAATTAAAGAAAGAGTTGAAGAAAGCCAAGAGAGGTTTATCATTACCGATGATGCTAAGGCAGATTGGGCTTTGGAGAAGTTAAGGGAATTGAAGGGTTTAAAGAGAGAAAAAGAAGAATTAGCAGAAAAGAGAAAAATAATGATTGATAGTTGGTTAGAGGAGGAGAGTTCTAAGATTGATAATGATATAGAGTTTTTTGAAGGGTTATTGACTGAATATGCTATGAAGTTAAAGGAAAAGAATAAAGATCTTAAAACTCATTCCCTGCCATTTGGTAAATTAAAATTTAGAAAACAGAATGCTAAATGGAATTATGATGAAGAGAAATTACTAAAATTCCTTAAGGTAGTGGGGATAGATGCTATTAAGGTTAAAGAGCAAATTGATAAGCAAGCATTGAAAAATATGGTTAAAGTAGTTGGTAATAAAGTTATTCACCCTGAAACTGGAGAGATTATTGAGGGTGTTGAGATTGAAGAAAGAGATGAAAAGTTTACTATAGATGTATAAAGCTAATCTACTATCTGTATCCACTAAGGAACAAGTGGCAGAGAAGGACAGGCTCATAACTCCTAACTTGGTGTAGCCTAGAGCATGGAATAGCTCAAGGCAAAAACCAAAAACAAGAGAGGAGGAGCCACCTTAGTATTATTCATCTTAAGTAGCTGGTCTAAGCCTAAGACCAGCTACCAATAAAGATTTGGCTTTATTAAAAAGGATGTGGAAAGAAGGTAAGAACAAAAAGGGGAGAATGTAAATGCCTAATTATAGTGAAGCTCTAGAAGTTGAAGAGATTGCTCAAGAAATTATAAAAGAACATAGAAATGATTTAGCTAACGCTCAGATATACTATATCTTTAGAGATAAAGCAGCTAAAAGTAAATGTCAATAAATCCATTTCCAACCTGTTGTTAATATTAATATGCTTTTAATATATCATTGATATACTCAAATATGTAATAAGCAGAATATCAGTATTGCTCTTGGGTTGGGTATTATATATCCTTTTTATATAACGATATTTAATAGTAAAATAAGGCAAATAAGAAGCAAATCATATTCTAAATATCTTATTATCTTTAATCTTATTTATATCTCTTTTCCCATTCATTTCTCATTATAATTTTTTGATTATCAACTAAATAATCAGTGGCTAGCTTGCCATAGAGGTGGTCAATCTCATGTTGGAATAATTCTGATAAATCATCATTAAATTGTTTAGTTATTTCTTTTCCTTCTTTATTTTGATAGTTAACTTTGATACTTCTGTGCCTTGTAATATTTACAAAAAAAGCAATATTAAAGCTATAACAACTATCCCAGACATTAAAGGTTTCTTCACTCTTCCATATGATTTTAGGATTAACCATAATTATCTCTTTATTATCTGAATTATAGTAGATTACCTTTTTCATATGACCTATTTGTGGGGCTGCTAATGCTCTACCTAGATTCTTTTTCAGTTGAAGGTCTGTTAGTGTATCCTTCAGATCTTGAATGATTTCTAGTAATTTTTTGTTAAAATCAGTCACAGTTGAAGATTTTTCTCGTAACTTTGGATTTCCGATCATTAATACTTCCTTTATAGCCATCATTATTTTCTCCTTTTGATTTAATAAACTTACTGTATTATTTCACTCACTAAGTAGAGTAGGGGATTGGGTTTAATACATTTCTGCTTAGCTCTTACTTATATTTGCTGTTAGGTATTTTTGATTTATTTTAGTGATTCCATTAATTTGTAAAAATATTTTGAGTCTTTAGTTTTATATAATTGATACCATGCTTCTAATGCATCCTTTTTCATTACCTCTATCTTTTTAAATACCTCGTATGAGAATTCCAATGGAGCAAGTCCTGAGGCAGTTATTAAATTATCATCTACCACTGTTGGGGCATTTATATAATGAGAACTTCCAATATAATCAGGACAGAACATTTTTAGAAAGTCCTGATCGTTACTTGTATGTTTTTTATTATCTAATAAGCCAGTTTGAGCTAAGGCTACTGTAGCACCACAAATTGCTGCAACTATAATCTTCTTATTAATTAGATTTGATACAATTTCTAATATCTTTTTATTTTTCTCATCCATCCATGTATCTGCTCCAGGAAGGATGAGTAAATCTCCAGCTTGGAATTTAACATCATTAATATCCTTATCGGGAGTGATAGTTATTCCCCCCATGGTCTTAATTGGCTTCAAAGTATTTCCAATCATTACAAGCTCTAATTTTGTATTTTTAGCAAAATATCTGCGACTATTTAACTCTGCAGTTATGAAAGCAATTTCCCAGTCAGCTAAAGTATCCAGAACATATAGATAGCATTTTTTAGAATTTGATTTGTTTGTCATTATTATCCTCCTAGTTTTTATTTCTATAATCATCTCAAAATTGAATGGCATCTAATTCTAAATAGAGTAGGGGCGGGATATAAGAACCTCTTATAATAAAAGTAATATTAAATAATTCAAATTAAGGCTAACTTAATTAAGTTAGCCTTAATTGTTATCAACTTTTATTTAGATCTTATTTATTACTAGTTAATACCAGTCTCTATTTCTTGGATAGGATTAGCAAAGTGTATTCCTTTAGTACTTAAATTATTTTTAGAATATTCATCAGCCGGAAGATAGCCTTTTTCTAAAAGATCCTTGATATAGAGTTTATTGTAGATAAAAGGGAAAACAAGAGCTGAAACTCCCGCAGTAACACAAGCAGCTAGGAACATGATTATTGCCCATTTGATATCTCCTCTGAATATAGCAGGGAAGAAACCAAAAAAGAATGTGGTCCATGAAAAGCCGATTGGTACTTCCTTGATTAGATTATTATTTTGGTTCTGTAAAGTAACTTTCATTATTAACACCCCTTAAGTATTTGATTTATTATATATGTAAAAATAAGTAGGTATAGACTCCTAATTACTAATATTAAAATATCTGAATTAAGTATAAATAAAAGTTAAAACTTGTCAATATGTATTAACTTACCACAATATAAATTTGGTGACTAAGATATATTATTTATTCTCCTCTAATCTCCTTCTTTTTTTAGTGGAATAATCCAGATTACAATATTGATAATTATAACTCCTATTCCTAAATAATAAGATACTGCATCTAGATCAGGTCCATAGATATTTCCTATAGCAAAAAAGGATATAAATAAAAATAAAGTAAATGTAAAGACTATTGTAAGTAATGTTAAGATTATCTTTCCTAATTTAGTTCTAATCTTAAATAAGCCTATAATAAATGCAACTAAAAGCATACTGAGTAATTCCATCTTTAACTCCTTTTGAAAATTTTTCTTAAGACATTAGATGGTGCTTCTACACTCTCACTTAAATCTTTCCTATGTAATTAAACCCATTTGACTTATTTCCATTCATAGTTGTATATACTACCTTTTCATACTCTAATTTATCAAAATCTTTTATTAGTTCGTCAATTCTTTTTTCAGCAAAATGCCTTAATATTGCTCCTTCATCTAATTCGAATACTCCATAACAATTATACTTATCTTTAAATTTCTTATATCTTTTAATATTTCTATCATCATCATTGAGTAAAAAATCATTAATATTTATTTAAAAGAATTAGTCAATATAATTTTTATAATTCTTAATATCCCATAACCTATTAAAATCAAAGCAACTAACATATTAGCTAATTGGACGATTAATGGTGAAATCAATGTCTTTAATATTGTTATAAGAAAGATAGAGAGGCTAAGAAAAAGAGGTGTAGCAAGACCTGCTGACAATCCAAAGACCATTAACTCTTTTTTGTTTAAGGAATATTCAACTGATCTAGCTGCAAATAAGCTAGTCCAAAAAAGAACTGTTAATGGACTGGATATGGTCAATAAAAAAGCTGAAATAAAACTTTTAAATAGATTTGATGAAGGGTCACTTATAGTTAAATTAATATTAATAGTCTCTGGAATATTTATAGCCATATAAAATCCAAAAGCAATAAGAACAATGGAACTAATAACTCCTAAAGTTTTTTTGACTTTTTTCTTCTCTAATAATTTACCTATTCCAGCAATAGCCAGTGCTATATATAAGTAATCTACAATTGTTACAGCAGCAACTGCAAATAATCCATCGATTAAAGATTTTTGAAGTGCAAGGTTTGCTAGAAAGAAGAAGACAGGTCCGATGGCTATTTGAAGAATTAATCCTGTTGATAGACCTCTTAAGAATACTTTTTTCATTTAATAAAGTCCTCCTTTAAGAATGGGAGCCATACTAATTAATAATTAATAGTATATTTATTGTTCTCACCAAGTAGGGTAAGGGAGGGAACTAAACCTCTAACACAGTCTCTCACCATATCACAATCTTCACAACTAAGCTAAAATAAAAAAGTTTTACAATTATTTATTATTGGTTTACTCATTTTTTTGACATTAAATATTAATTTCCGGCATAATACATTAATGTTAAAAATATCCCAAATAAGTATAAATAATAACTTAGCAAATCGCTAAGCTATAGAATAGAATTACTTTTTGCACAACCTTGCAACTGTATTATATCATACTGATTTAAATATTTGAAAATGTTTTTTATTACTAAGGGTTCTATTTTATAGCTAATAAAAGAATAATCCAAAAATAAAGAACCCCCAAATAGGGGGTTAACTAATAGATGCTGCTTCAATGAGAAGTCCGCTCCATAATTCATCAAAGATAGGTTCTTCACAATAGAAACCACCTTTTCTTAATGTATCTCTTATATGGATTCTAGTTCAAGATTATTATTTACAAGTTCTTTCATATCTATATTCTTGATGTTGTTTAGTCTGTTTTTTGAAACATTCTTTGCTAAGTAATAAGCTGCTTGTTTTGATTCTTTGTTGTCAGTTTTATTTAGCATACATATGCCTCCTTATAATCTTATAGAATTTTGGCTTATATATAAAATGTTCTTTAAATTTAAAACCTTTTATATGTTTTAATATAAACTAAGACTATTAACCTAATATTAACTATATGTTAATTTTTAATTAAATATAATCAGTTTTAGTGATGATTATAGATAGCATAGGTTTGATTAGAAAGATAAGAAAATCTTATGGAAGGATACGAAGTGTGATAACTTACTTGTAAAAAGGATTTACAGTAGAAAATTCTAATATATTAAATTTAAACAGAAAAATAGATATTTATATTTAGAATATTCTATCCTGTTTATTTTTTATAACTCAAGATTTCTGTATGGTTATAGGTATTATTTAGTCTAAGTATATAATCTTATAGTATAATTATTTACTTAGACACCTGATTAAGGTGTCTTTTTATACCTTCTCTTATACAATAACCTTTAACATATATGGCTATTAATTCATATGTTGAAGAGTGATTAAATGTAAAAGGAGGTATAATGGATGGAGAAAGTTGCTAGGAAAGTCGCTGAGATAGATAAGCTAATAGAGAAGTATAAATCAAAAATAAATAGCCCAGATACTTCGAAAGTAGTAAAGATAGCATCTCAGCATATGATTAGAGATTTAGAAATTTATAGAGCTAAGATCTCAAAACAGCTTAATTAATATTATTAATATGAAGTATTGAGTTGCTTAGTAAAAACAATGCAGGTTAAAATATAACTATAATTTGGGATGAAATGACAGTTAAATCAATAATTCAAAATCTGTATTGTAATGGTTATAAGGAAGATTGGATTTATAATTGAATATATAATAAGAGTAGGAACTAACACTCAGCAAGAGCTGGGTGTTTTTTTATGAACAATAAAATAATGGTAGATCTATTCATCAATATTAAGAAAAGCTTTTTTAAGCTGATTTAATTAGTATTTGAAGCAAAGAAATAATAAGGATTCTTGTATGCCAACTTTGTTACAAAAGAGAATGGGCAAAAGACTGGCAGGGGCAGCAAGTAATAAGAGAGAATTTATGAAATAGAGAAAACCTCCTAGGATAATCCTTAGGAGGTTAATAATCAACTTATAATTCAATTTTTATTTCTAAGACATCTAAAAATTTAGCTAACCATTCTGGATGTGCTGGCCAAGCAGGAGCAGTTACAAGATTACCATCTACATGAGCTTTATCAACTGCACAGTCGATCCAAGTTCCATTGGCATTTATCACATCTGGTCTTATAGCTGGATAAGCAGTACATTCTTTTCCTTCTAATACATTAGCTGCAGTTAAGATTTGAATTCCATGACAAATTGCAGCTATTGGTCTTTCTTGTTTAGCAAAATATTGAACCAAAGATATAACCCTTTCATTTAGCCTGATATATTCTGGAGAACGGCCTCCTGGAAGAAGCAAAGCATCATAATTATCAGGATTTACATCTTTAAAACTTGCATTTAACGTAAAGTTATGTCCTTGTTTCTCACTATAAGTTTGTGCTCCTTCAAAATCATGAATAGCTGTTTTTACAATATCATTTTTCTCTTTATCTGGACAAACTGCATCAATAGTACAACCTAGCATCTGTAGTGCTTGAAATGGAACCATTACCTCATAGTCTTCAACATAATCTCCTACTAACATTAGAATTTTCTTACTCACTAATATTTTCCTCCTCCATCTTGGTTTATGGTATTTATTTCTTCATTTATATTAATATCCCTTTGTATAATTTGGAAAAATCTCAAGATAAATATATACTATACTTTATCTATAAAGTACTTTGTTTATATTTTGAATTTATTACTGATTAATCTCATCTGCAGGAACTATTAATTTACAAATTATTATGGAATAAATTAACATGTTAGGTTAGTTTGAATATAATAATGTATATTAAACTAAAGAAAGGGGTGATTTGATGGGAATGTATCGCCGTCCAAGACCGCCAAGACCAAGACCTCCACGACCTGGTAGATGTCCTAGAGGATCAAGAGAGTATGTAGTTAGAAGAGGAGATACTTTTTATACGATAGCACGAGACTTTAATACAACAGTAGCGGAATTAAGAAGATTAAATCCAGGTATTAATCCAGATAGGCTTAGAGAGGGGCAGATTATCTGTGTTCCAGGTAGAGGTCCTTGTCCATATTATTAGACTGAGATCAGAGGGAGAAATATAGTAGTGAATAGGAAGTTTAAATTAGAATAAGCAATAAAACCCTTAGGATTTTATTGCTTATTATTTTTAATTTGTAAATAATTTATCTTAGACACTAATAATTATAAAGAATTTCTGTGTTATATTCAGATTTCTCTTTTTTCTTTAATTCTATTAATAGTTCTTTAGTAAATCCTCCTAGTTTATAGTTATCAATTGCATCTAAGTCTACCCAAGCATACTTTTGTGCTTCTTCATTTAATATTACATTATATGAATCGGTTTTACAGATGTAGTCGATAAATATGAAGTGTTTTTGCTTATGAAAAGTATCACTATAGATACTCTCTTTTAAACTGATTAGTTTGATATCATATATTTCTAACCCTGTTTCTTCTAGAATTTCTCTTTTTAGAGCATCTTCTATACTTTCACCTAATTCAATGTGTCCACCAGGAATTACATATTTGTTATCCCACTTATCTGATTTACATAGAAGTATTTTATTATCGGGGTTAAAGATGATAGCTCCAACAGTAGGTTCAGGATATGCCAATTAGATCACTCCTTATATCTTTGTTAGTCATAAAATTTATAACAGCTATGTATTAGCTAAATTTAGTATCCTAAATTTTCATCAACTATAATAATTTTAATTCTGTCCTTTTTTAGCTGTTTTTTGATTATTGTGATGTTATTACATATTCTATCTTTTGAATTACAGTCTACACAATAGCCAACTTTAGTGCAGGGAGTATTTTTATTGAGTCTTTTGGCATCAATAGGGGCTGCTATATTCTTAACCCTATTTTTGGCTTCCTCTAAATCTTTAACTATTTTATTCTTTCCAGCTACAATTATAACTTGTTTTGGTCCAAAGATCATTGCAGCCACTCTATTGCCATACCCATCAATATTATATAATTCGCCTTCTTCTGTAATTGCATTTGTACTGCATAAAAAGGAATCAGCACTGAAAACATCTGAATAAAGCTGATCTTTCTCTGTTCTTGTTAAATTTTCTTGATATTTATCTAAGAAAATATAATCTTTTTGTCTTAACAGATCGATAATACCAGTTTCAAATAAAGTCATCGAATCTCCAACTCCAACAACAGAACCCTTTGGAATAAGTTCGTTTACTTTAGTGAGCAACTCTTTGCGGGTTTTGACATAAAAGCCCTGCATATTATTATCACTTATATTATCTAATAATCTTCTTATTTGTAAATCATGGTACCATTTAATGTTTTCATCCATTGTTTTATCTTCCTCCTGAGTATAAAGTTATTAAGATTATTATAACTTGTATAAGATATTTTAGCTAATCGCATATTAGGAGTGATATACTATGAATATCATATTAGGATAACCAAGTATTAATTTGATAAGTTTTCCGAATCATCTTTTTCTATAAATTCAAGCTGTTTTGATAATGTGTTCTTTACAGGACAATCTAAAGTTTCCGCAAAAGCTCTAATTGGCAAAGCAGCAACACCTTTAGCTTTCAAAGGGACTGCAAAAAATCTAAATATCTTATTATGTAATTTCTCTAATCCTGTTAAATTTTCTACTATCAAAATTTCATTCTTCAAAAATAAGGTGTGAGCAGGGCGGTTCATCTTTTTTGAACTATCGATATTTAATGTGTCAACCCCCACAAGCCGTACTTCTTTAGCGATTAAATATGCTATTAATTCTTCTGACATATAAGGATATGAATGGTATTTGTCTTTACCCCAATATTTATCCCATCCAAAATTAAATAAAACTGCTTTACCTTTTAACTCTAAATTTTTGGGAATAACATCTAGACATACTGGTTTAAATTCATCTCTTCCCCGAACATCTATAACGATTCCTGGAAGAATTACCTCATCAATTTTAATTTCACTAATATCTCTACCAGCTGGATATCTATGATAAGGTGAATCAAGGTAGGTACCGATTGAAGTTTGAAATGAAATTTCTGTTATCTCAAAAGAAGCTTTTCCCTGATATTTGGGTTTTGATTCTTTATGGGTTAAAAATGGTTTTATATTTGCAGTATATTTAGTATAAGTACCATCTTCATTTTTCATTTTAAAACCTGGCATATCATTTTCGAAATAATGGCTTAAATCAATAAACATTTATATCATCCCTTCTTTAAGATTTTCTTACTTTTCAGCTCTCCATACCATTAAATATTCTTTCTCCTTTAAATCTTCAGATAATAACTCTTGTTCTATAATAAATTCATTATTAGAGTAGAAGTTATAAGCTTTTTTATTCTTCTTAAAAACCTTCAATTCTATATAATCTCTATTCTTTTTGACATGGTCTAATAGCCTTTTTCCATAACCACTGCTTTGAAAGTTGCTAGCAACAAATAGTGCTGCAAGATAATTATCTACCATTGAGATAAATCCTCGTAGTTGATTATCTTCCTCTATAATGTAAGTATCAGATAGTGGAATATATTTTTCTTTCATATCTTGCTGTGATGTTTTCCAATATTCTTTATCAATAAAATCATGGGCCTTCAAGGATACTTCATACCAGAGATGAACTATTTTATCAAGGTCATCTTTATTACTGTTTCTTATCATCAGCAACTCTTCCTTTCTTTAGTAAAGTCAAGATCTTAAGTTATTTATCTATTCATAAATCCCTATGTTGTAGAAATGATAGGGATTTATGATAATATAGCCTCTATTAGTAATAGGATTTTTAGAATTAAGTTAAAATAGCCATTTTTTAGATTCCGCTTTCAAATTTAATAACATAATCTTTTACTTGTGATAAGTAGCCAGCTGTAGTCAACTTAAAAGATTTAGTCTGCTTATCAGCAAAGTTATTAAGCTGGATATAGTTAGTTCCAATAACAGAACCTAAGTTATTATATAATTTAATAATAAAAGTAGTTGATTGATAGTCTTTACCTGTCTGATTGGTCAGCTTGCCAGTAATATTAATTCTACCATTACTTCCTCTTAGCTTAATATCCTTATAGACAAATCCAGGGTTTATAGTTTCCCCATCTGTATCTTCTGATAGATTATTAGATATAGATTCTTTGGATATCCAACCTTCAACCTTGACCTTAATCCATCTGTCAGTTGAACCAATTACCTCAACTTGAGTATCTTTAGGAAGGGTGGTTATAGCTCTTCCATTTGGTTCAATTCTTAATTTCTCTTGATTTACTTTAATGAAGAATATCTGTTTAGCCCAAGCGGTTAGTGCTATCAGTAGAAAAGAAAAAATTATTAAGAAAATTATCTTCTTATTAATATTAATCACTCCTATCTTAGATGTTATTAAATTTAGTTTTAGCTTAAATCTTGTTGCTTAAATAAAAATCAATTATATTAATTTTTCTATAAAAATAATTATAGTCCTGTTTATTGTCATTTATTTCTGTTAAGTGGTTTAGTTGATTCTCTAAACTGAATTTATCTAGTTTAGCTTCCTAAAAGTTGAGAAAGAAGATAAGAAGAAGTAAGTCCCTATATTTGAGATATGATAATGGGCTAGTGAGACTCTAGGTAAAGCAATAATATATTTTTGGTTGTTCTTATTTAATTATTTGTTTAAGCCTTTTAAGCTCTCGTTTTATTTCCCGTTTCACTTGATATTGAGCTTTTTTTATTTCAGTCTCTATTTTACGTTCTATTCTTTTTTCTATTTCTATCCTTTTTTGATTAACTTCCTTTTCAGTTTCAGACTTACCCAATCTTATCTACCTCCTAAATTATTGAACTTTACCTAGAGAATAGACTTATAATTCTAGGATAAAATTGTTATTCCTTCAAATAGAATCAAGAAAAAATCAAAATATTCTAAAACTTAAAAAGGTTAATTTCTTTTAAAACCTAACTATAAGTATCGAATTTTAGAGTTGAATAGTTATAGTAAAGGATTTAGCTATATAGCAAGGAGAATTACTCTTATTATAGAAGGTATAATATAAAGTATTTAAGTAAATTAGATTCTTAGATATCTACTTGATGGATATAATATAGTTGAGGAGGCGATAAGATGAAAATAGTAGTAATTGGTGGAGTTGCTGCAGGGACTAGTGCGGCAGCTAGAGCCAAACGGATTAATCCTGAAGCTGAGATTGTAATCTTTGAAAGAGATAGTGATATCTCTTATTCTGGTTGTGGACTCCCTTATTATATATCTAATATAGTTGAAGCAAGAGATGGTGTTATTATTTATACGCCAGAGAGGTTTGAAGCTAAAAAAGGGGCAGAGGTCAAAGCTCAACATTCTGTTGAAGATATACTAGTAGATAGAAAAGAGATAGTAGTGAGGGATATTTTAAGGAATGAAGTTAAGAGGGTAAGCTATGATAAACTATTAATTGCTACTGGAGCAAGCCCTATTGTTCCTGAGATTAAAGGGATAGACTTAGATAATATCTTTCCCTTAAGAAATGTCCATAATGCTGATAGAATCATTGATTATATCCAATTAAATCAGCCTAAAAAAGCAGTGGTTATTGGTGGTGGATATATTGGTTTAGAATTGACTGAAAGCTTATTAGAGTATGGTATAGAGGTCAGTGTAGTAGAGAAAGCCCACCAACTTTTAACCAATCTCGATGCTGATATGGCAGAGATAGTCGCTGAGCATCTAGAAGCTAAAGGGGTAGAGCTAATTTTAGGCGATGGAGTTGTAGAGTTTCAAGGTGATAAGAGTGTAAAACGAGTTATTACAGAATCAGGCCAAGAGTTGGACTGTGATTTTGTGATCTTAGCCATTGGTGTCAGACCAAATACAGATCTAGCAAAGAGGGCAGGGATTGAGTGTGGAAATACAGGAGCAATCAAGGTTAACTCCAAGATGGAGACCAATATTGCTGATATCTATGCAGCAGGAGATTGTGTTGAGAGTATCAATTTGATTACTGGTCAGCCAATTTGGGTGCCGCTAGGTTCTACTGCTAACAAGCATGGTAGGGTAGCAGGTAGTAATTTATGTGGAGTAGAGGATCAATTTAAAGGTATTTTAGGTACAGCAATTACTAAAGTCTGTGACTTAGCTGTTGGATGTACAGGGTTAACTGTTAGAGAGGCAGAAGAGAAGGGGTATAAAGTGGTCAGTTCTGTAATTAAAGCAGGTAATCATGCTGGCTATTATCCTGGTTATACTAAGATTAATATCAAGCTGGTTGTAGAACAAGATAGTGGTAGAATCTTAGGTGGGCAGATAGTTGGTAAAGATGGGGTAGATAAGAGAGTAGATGTCTTAGCTACAGCTATTCACAATGAAATGAAGGCAGCTGAGTTGATTGATCTTGATTTATCCTATGCACCGCCTTTTTCTGTACCTAAAGATGGATTAATGATAGCAGGTTTAGTAACTGATAAGAAGAGAAATTAAGAAGAAGTGGAGATGATTCTCCACTTCTTTTCTTCTTTATAGTCCTAACTCTTTTCTTTTCTTCTCAATATGATCTACATAGATTTGGACTGTCTTTTCAGCATCCATCTCTACTACTACCTTACCTAATCCAAGAGTTTCTGTAGTCTCAGTAAGAGTCTTAACTACTACATCACTACCTGTAATAGAAGGTACTGGAGCAACATGTACCAACCAACCAAGTGCAATAGCAGTACAAGCATCAGCAACGGCCTTCTGTTCAAGATACTCTGGTGCACCAATAACTAATGGTAGTTTATTAGTATCTACCTCTAAGGTATCAGCAATCTCCTTGGCAGTTTGAGTCATCTTACCGATATCGACACAAGCACCATAACTCAATACAGGTGGAATACCCAACTGTTCACAGACAGCTTTTAATCCATCACCACATTCCTTAGCAGCTTTAGGATCAGTTAATCCTGTATATTCCATCACAGCAGAAGTACATCCACCAGACAGAACTAGGATATTATTCTCAATCAATCCTTTAGTAATCTTAAAGATATTACTTCCACCTTGACCATAGCGAGCAGTAGTACATCCTACAATAGTAGCGATACCTCTGATATTACCATTGGCAATCTGGTCAATTAGTGGTTTAAAGTCCCCACCAAGGGCTTCTTTGACCGATTCTGTACTGAATCCAACCATACAGTCAGAAGTATGTGGTGGGATATAAGTTTCTTTATTAGATTGTTTACGTTCTTTAAAGGATTCAATTGCTTTTTCTAAGGCTTTTTCTGCTTGTTCTTTCATCTTTTCTGGAACAAAGTCTAAAGTTTCAGTTCCTTGTAACTTAATTACAGGGTGGGTACTTAATAATTTAGTACCGAATTTTTTAGCAAAGAGTGGCATAGTAGGCACAGTACAGTTATAGTCGAACATGAACATATCTACTACACCAGTTGCCAATAGATATTCTTGGCTCAACCATTCCCCTTCTTGTCCTCCGTATCCTGCTTGGTTATGGGTACCTTCATAGTTCATCAGTTGTTGTCCTTCACAGACATGACCAAGAATTTGAATACCTTCTGCACCAGCATCTTTGGCCTTTTGTTGCCACTGCTCACTAGAAGCAAGATCAATTGCAACATGAGAAAGTAAGGGCATATGACCATTTGTTACAATGTTAATCATATTCTCATCTAAAAGACCCATATTCTGTTTCTTCTTAGTTATCTCTTGAGTACCCATCAGGATTTCTTGGAGAATATCCAATAGGAATAACCCTTGATATTCATTGGCAACTCCTAAACGAACAGATCTCAATAAGAACTCAATTGGGTCAGAGTTGAAGTTGGTCATACACTGAGTCTGAGAATAAGCAACCTCACTATATCCACCACCTGGGAATAGTCCAAGCTCTCTCCATAGCTTTTTACGTTTAGCAGGAGCAAAGGCTTCTACAGCTTTAGATTCAATATGATAAGGGCTGTGGATATCATCTATAACCCAATTAGCAAAGGAAACGGCTAGCTCTTCAATAGATTTATTTGAGTCCAGTCCTGCCATTTCAGCATACTTCTTCAATTTTTCTGGATCACGAATCTTTAATCCACTCTCAGGATGCTCACCAGCAGCTTTTAGAGTTCTAGCAGCTTGCTGGGCATGGAAGATGTTGGCTGAGGTACCGATAGTAACATGGCGATACATGAAGTTTCTAGCAACCATAGTATGAGCATCAACACCACAGGTTCCACGAGGGGCTTTAGGATGGATACGGCAAGGACCGTTAGCACATAATTGGCAAGAAAGTCCCTCTACACAAAATTTACATTGAATCGGTTGTTGTTCACTAAAACGGTCAAAGACATTTGTCATCTCTGCTTTATTGACCACTTGATACATCTCTCTCATCGCAGGGTCAATAATAACATTCATTGGATACCCATCTTTACCTTGGTCATCCTTTGCAATATGTTCTCTCTGCCATTTATGTACCTCTTCCATCGAAGGTGACTTTTCAAAATCATTATAATCTACTTTTACATTATTGTGAATATCTCCATGGGTTTCAGGGTCATTATAGTCTTTATTTGATAATTGGGAACCGATAGTCTTATCGGCTTGGGATTTACCTTGCATTCTCTTAGCACTTCGTTCATAAGAATTCTTTACATCTTGATCTGACATTAAAAAACCTCCCCTTTTTTGAAAATTTGATTGAAATCACATACTGATAGTATTAATTAAAGTTATAATGAATATACAAAGAAAGAATTATTTTTGAAAAATCAAATTTTAGATAGATGATTATTTAAAGGAGGGATATTGATGAGCAGAAATAAAGTGGAGTTAAAAGAGTTATTGCTAAGATTGAATTCAGGAGAGAATATTGCAGAAGTAAAAGAAGAAGCTAGGGCATTACTAGAAAGAATTAGCCCTAAAGAGTTATCTGAAGCAGAGCAGGAGCTAATTAATGAGGGCTTGCCAGAGACAGAATTACGCCACTTATGTGAAGCACATATTGAAGCAATGGCAGAAGAGCTAACAGCATTAAAAGCCGAAGTAGAAGTTGGTCATCCTTTACAGATTTTAATTGCTGAGCATGATGAGATATTAAAGGTCTTAACTAGGTTAGAAGAAGTAAATCGAGCAATTCAGAAGCTAGATAGTTATGATACTAATAACTTTATTTTTGATGAATTAAAGGAGATAGCCTACCTATTATTAGAGACAGAGAATCACCATAAGCGGGAGGAAGAAGCCTTATTTCCAGAGGTAGACCAGACAGGGGTTACAGGACCAACAAGAATTATGAAGATGGAGCATGAAGACCTTTGGCCTAGAAAAGAGAGGATTGACTATTTAGCTCAACATGTGGAAGGGATAGATTTTGATGATTTTAGAGAAGAGTTAAATCAGCAGGCAGAGTATTTGATTTTAACACTAAGAGACCATATCTTTAAAGAGAATTACATTCTATATCCAACAGCTAAAGAGGTAATTCCAGAGGATAGATGGGAAGAGATTAAAAGAAATAGTGATGAAATTGGTTATTGTTCCTTTACACCAATAAGAGTGGATAGGAAAAATTAGATCGGGAATTTTTCCATCACGAAGAGTTGGCAGAACTCGTAGGGAGAAATCTTTGAGCTAAAGTTAAGGATTGAAGAATGTAGCTATAAATAAGATGTATAGTCAAAGAATTAAGATAGGAAAAATTAGATCGGGAATTTTTCCCCTGCGAGTTTCAAAAAACTCTCCGTGATCATAAAGTTTCTCAAAAATATGAAACTTTATATCTCCGCACGAAGAGTTCGCAGAACTGGCAGGAAGAGTAAAGAGATTTGATAATGATTATTATTTTACTTGTCACTCGTTACTGGTCACCTGTCACTGTATTTAAAAAGGGAGGAGATACATATGACAAAAGCGATTATTGTTTATGGTTCAACTACGGGAAATACTGAGGAGTTGTCAGAGATAGTAGAAGGTGTACTTACAGACAAATATGAGGTTAAACGAATTAATGTAATTAAGGCAGAGGTGGAGATGCTTAAAGAATTTGATTTAATTTTGTTGGGTTCATCAACTTGGGGTTCAGGAGAGTTGCAAGAAGATTTTTATGAATTCTATGATAATTTAGATGAGGTTGACTTATCAGCTAAACAGGGAGCAGTCTTTGGAACTGGAGATGAATCTTTTCCAGAATTTTGTGGAGCTGTAGATATATTAGAGGATAAATTAAAAGATTTAGGAGTAAATGTTTTAGCAGAAGGTTTTAAATGGGATGGAGATATAAATACTGAAGCTGAGAAGCAGGTGGAAAATTGGGTAGAAAATTTGTAATAATATAACTAATAAAGAGATAGCTAGATTGCAATCTAGCTATCTCTTTATTAGTTATATACCAGTTTATTCAAAAAATCAGAGAAAAATACTATAGATAACCAAGAGGAGTTAATTTTTCTTTGTCGAAATATAATACATAATAGTACAAAAAGGTATGGAATATATTTTTGATAGGAATTAGAGTAGCTAACTCAATAATAAATATAAATTTCTCTAAAAGAAAGTAGGTGCTATTTTGAAGTTATTTAAAGATATGAAAAGTATTAAACTTAAATTACTTATTTCTATATTACTAATAGTCTTATTGAGTATAATTGGAATTTCTTTATCTAGTTATTCCTTTATGAAGGAGAAATTATATGAAGAGAAGAGGTCTAAATTAAAGGAGCTTGTAGAATCTAATTTAGGAATACTAGAGTACTATCATAAGTTAGAGAAACAAGGGAGTTTAAGCCAGAAGGAAGCTCAAGCAAAATCTAAAGAGTTAATCAAATCAAAGCTTTGAAAGTATTAGAGAATATAGTATAGAAACTTCTACTAAAATTGAGCAAACAACATTATCTGCGCAAAGCTTGGCAGAAAGCAGTGAGCAATTAATGAGTTCTTCTCAAGATATAGTAAATATGTCTAGTGAAGTAGCTAATTCTGCTCAGGAATTGACTAAAATGGCTCAGGACTTACAAGAATTAATTCAGATCTTTAAGATTTAAAATTACTAAGTCCAGTCAGTATCTAATTTTTATAAGAAGTTATTTTAGTAATTGAGATAATTATTAAATAAAAAATGTGAGCTAAATAACAGAGATTTTGCAGGAATTTGGATATAATTAGGTCAATATTATAGATAACTCTTAATTGAATTAAGATAAAACTTAAATTAAAAAGGTGGGATGGTATGTATTTTAATAAGTTAAAGATCAAAGACAAAATCTTATTAAGTATAATTTTAGGATTAATTGTTACATTATTGAGTATTGGAATAGTAGTGAACTTGCAGTTTAATAATTTTCTAGAAGAAAAAAATGTTGATTTAGCAGGGCTTAAGATGGAGGTCTTAACTGCTATAGTAATTACATTTATCGTTATATCTGTATTACTTACTGTTATTATGCTAAGACTTTCTAATTATATAAGCAAAGGCTTGGCTAAAGTTACCTTTGGGTTAAAGCAGTTAGCTACAGGGGATTTAACTATTAGATTAGATGTTGAGAAGCAGGATGAGTTTGGAGTGCTTTATCAGGCTTTCAATAAGAGTGTTAAAGAGCAGAGTGTTTTGGTGAATAAGATATTAGAGGATGCAGAGAGCTTATTATTATATAGTGAGATCTTATCAGCTAGTACTGAGGAAGGTAATGCAGCTATAGAGACAACCAACCAACTAATTGAGAGTATGTCTGCTAGTATCCAGGAGGTATCTGCTAGTGGGGAAGAGGTAACCAGCTTTGCTGAAGAATCTACAGCTCAGACCCAATCTGGTAAAGAGAACATGGTAAAGACAGTTAGTATGATGGAAGAGATTAATCAAAAGGTTAAAGCAACTGTTGACCTAATCAAGGAGTTAAATAGCAATAGTGAAGAGATAGGTGGTATTATAGAGTTGATTACTAATGTTGCCGACCAAACAAATCTGTTGGCCTTAAATGCAGCAATAGAGGCTGCTAGAGCAGGGGAGCATGGTCAAGGCTTTACAGTGGTAGCAGAAGAGATTAGAGAGTTAGCTGAAGAGACTACTAAGGCTACTGTTAATGTTAAGAGGCTGATTGATAATACCAGAATGAACTCCAAGCAGGTAATTGAGGCTATTAAAGAGGTAGAAGAGAAGACCCAAGAAGGTCAATCTATTACAGAGAATACTAACCAGATATTTACTCAGATAGAAGAGGCCAGTGAAGAGACCACAATTCAGATTGAACAGATTGCTTATGGAGCTCAAGATCTCGCTAATGATAGTGAAGCTTTGGTTGTAGCAGCCAAGGATATAGACAATATGTCTCAAGAGATTAATAATTCATCTAATGAGCTTCAGAATAAGGCAAATGATTTGAAATCTTTAGTCTCTAGCTTTGTTTTAGAAGATAAGGTGGCTGTGACCAAGTGGAGTGATAAATATAAGGTTGGAGTAGAGAAGATTGATGAGCAGCATAAGGGTATCTTTGAAAGGGCAAATTATCTGTTAGATGCTTACAAGAATCAAAGCAGTGAAAAGGATATTGAAGAAGTAATGGATTTCTTGGCAGACTATATTGATAAGCACTTTAGAGAAGAGGAAGAGATACAACGAAAGTATGAGTATCCTGATTATGAGAATCATAAGGGTATACATCATAAATTTGAAAATAAGGTCAAAGAGGTTATCGCAGATTATAAACATTCTAATGTAAAGGTAACTTCATTAATGAAGCTAAATAAGATGGTAACAGGCTGGTTGATTGAACATATTAAGAGAGAAGATCAGAAGTTGGCTAAACATATTAAGGATAGTCAGAAGTCATAATTAATAGATATTTATTTAATTGAAACCTACCTTAAATAAGGTAGGTTTTTTTATCTTGATTTAATTTAAATATAAGACTATATGGGTATATTGCTATACTTTTATAAGCATAAGTCTAAGTAAATCATTAAAATAGTATTTTTATAATTTAATTAATTTTGAGCTTAATCTTAGACTTGAAATGTTGCATTAACTTGTTAAAATTTAATTTCAATTTTACACATTGCTGTGAAAAGCTGTGGAAAAATCATTTTAAAGATTTATTTGTATATTACAGGAAATTTAGGTTAAACTATGCTTAAGAAAATAAGCAGAGCAGAGGTGTTTTTAATGTCAACTTTTCAAATCAAAGAAGGTATTTATTGGGTTGGAGCAAGGGACTGGAATCTTAGGTGGTTTCATGGTCCAGCCTACAGTACCCATCAAGGTACTACCTATAATAGTTATATTATTAAGGATGAGAAGAATCTATTAGTTGATGGAGTATATAAACCCTTTATCGATAGATTTTTTGAACACATTGAAGAGGTTATTGATTTTAAAGAGATTGATTATTATGTTGTTAACCATGTTGAGCCAGATCACTCTTCATCCTTTCCTAGAACGATGGAGAGATTAAGAGATGATATCACTGTAATCTGCTCACCTAAAGGTAAAGAGGGGATTGTTGAGCATTATGGAGATGGATACAATTTCAAAATAGTCAATACAGGAGATACAGTTAATATTGGAAGAAGGAATTTAGCTTTTGTTAATGCACAAATGTTACATTGGCCTGATAGCATGTTTACATATATTCCAGAGGAAAAGCTATTATTATCTAATGATGCCTTTGGAATGCATCTTTGTACCTCTCAATTATATGATGACCAAGTAGATGATTGCTTGATTATGAATGAATCTAAGAAGTATTTTGCCAATATATTAACTCCTTTTAGTAGTATTTTACTTAAAAAGTTAAAAGAAGTACAGGAAATGAATCTTGAAATAGATATGATTGCACCTGCTCATGGGATTATTTGGCGCAAAGAACCAAATAAAATAATTGAAAAGTATCTAGAATGGGCTGAAGGAAAGACAAAGGAAAAAGCAATTATTGTCTATGAAACCATGTGGGATAGTACAGAGTTAATGGCGAAAAAGATTGCTGATGGCTTAATAGACCAAGGTATAGAAGTTCATTTTTATCGCAAATCTAAGTCTGATAAGAATGATATTATTAAGGAATTTCTTGATGCTAAGGCAATTATTATTGGTTCTTCCACTATTAATAATGTGATAATTCCTGAATTAGTACCTTTATTGGAAGAATTAGAAGGGCTGAGATTTAAAAATAAGCTTGGGGCAGTCTTTGGATCATATGGTTGGCGCGGAGGTGCAACCAAAAGAATTGTTGAAAGATTAGAAAGAGCCAAGATTGAGTTGATAGGTGAGCCCTTAGAGGTTGTATATATTCCTGATAAAAATCAATTAAGAAGTTGTTATGAATTTGGAGTAGAGATTGCTAAAAAAATAAAAGAGTCTGTTAGTTAAGAGAGAATATATTGATTTTAAAAAGGCAGGGATATCCCTGCCTTTTTCTTACTTGAAAGAAGGTATTACATTGTAAAGAAACTATTTTTTAGTTAGTCTGCCTATTACAAAAGCTCCAGTAGCTAAAGCCACTATCTTAGAATAGAATAATTCAGGGTCTTTAGCTAATAGCATTTGGTCAAACCTTTTCTTCATTTTGAAGATAGATTTGAGATTCATAATATCCCCCTTTCGAGTTATTATTATGGTTACCATTATCTAAAGAGAATATTCTAATAATAGATTATTACAGGCATAGTTGTTTAGCTATTTTTGAAACTCTATCCTATAATTTTTGACTTGAGTTGGGTCACAATCGATAGAAGTAGCAAAGGAACGAGTTTCATTTGCTGATAATTTCTTAATTCTACTATAGCCAGTTCCAATTAGCTCATTATTTGAGTCATATAAAGTAATTTTAAATTTAGCTTCCTTTAAATAAATACCAGAATAATTGGTTATTTCTCCTTGAACTCTAGTATAGCCAAAGGATCTAGTTAGCTTGATCTTATCATAGATAAAGCTACTATTAGTTACTTCAGTTTTCTTTGCTTTAGTTTCTTCATTTTTAATTTTGTTAGCTGTGCTATTATCTTCTTTATTAGCAGGTTTATCTTTTTTTATTATAGGTTCTTCTTTTGAAGCGGTAAGATCTACAATTGAATCCGTTAAAACCCAACCTTCTATCTGTACTTTGCTCCATTTACCACTAGATTCGATTACTTTAACCTCAGTCCCTTCTGATAGTGTAGTGATGCTCTTACCCTGAGGTCGAGCCATAAGCTTGGTGTTATCTGATTTAATTACAAAAAATCCCTGGGCAAAAACAGTCAAACTAGCCACTAATAGGGCTAAAGATAAATAAATAATAACTCTTCTTTTCATCATATATCCTCCTTGAAAAATTAGTTAGAATCATTTACTTCCCATAATATCATTTCAGTTTTGTTTTTAAATCTCCTGTTTTATAATGCTAAATATTTTATTCGGATCTATTGCTTTATTTAAGATTAAACTAGATATTATGGTATATTGTGATACTTGTAAAAAAGTAGATAAAATCTCAGATGCTATCCCTTGTGGCACCCCTAAACAAGACCTTTTGTAGCAAAATCCACTCACTACGCAGTTATCATCTGTTTAAAAATAGATTTTATAGTATCTAATCCTTCTTAAATTGAATAGTATAGATTATAATCGGAATCACTTTAGGAAGGAGTGAATAGAATGCCTACTGCTCCCTTAGGAACCTTTAGCTATATTGTTAAGGGTGGTGATACCCTCTTTGCAATTGCTCGTAGGTATAATACAACTGTTTCTAATATAGTGGCCTTTAATCCTATCTCTAAGCAAGATACTATCTATCCAGGAGAAGTTCTTATCATCCCGCAATCTCCTCCAGAGGCTATAATTTATACAATAAGACCTGGTGATAGCCTCCATTCAATAGCTAGAAAGTATGGGACACAAGTAGATACTATTGTAGAGTTTAATTATTTAGAGAATCCTAATCTAATTTATACTGGACAACAATTAGTAGTTCCAACTTCTTTACGTTAAATAATAATCTTTTTTATCCAAAATACTTAGAGATAACTTAAAAATCCATTTCAGTAAATTTACTGAAATGGATTTTTAAATAGCATTTAAGAAGATGATTTGATAAATAGTTTCTTAGCTAAGTCCTTACCGACATCACTTAGATAAAGCTTATCTATAAGCTCTGTTAAAGGCTTATTGCTATTTTTTAAATCATACTCATCAGGTAAATTGACCAACCAATCAGCATCATAAAGTAGTTGGAAGTTATTGGTCTTAATAGCTCTAGGAGAGTGATGATGACCGATGATCTGACAGACTTCATCTATTATCTCTTGATCAATATTGAAGTCCATAAGTATCTCTTTAGCAATAGGTGGACCTTCTAGTTCTTGATACTTACCAGCAACACTATTGTACTTCTTTTCAGCTTGGTGAATACCGATGTCATGTAAGATAGCAGAGTAGATAATTACCTCTGAATTAATGTCAGCTCCTTGGTATAAGTCAATCAACCTTTCAGCATAATCAGTTACTTGCAAAGCATGGTCTATTCTGCGCTGATCATTGCCAAAATAATCTTTCATCCTGTTAATTAATTCTTTTTTGAACATTAATCTAGCCTCCTTGATTTAAGACTTACTTTAAACAGGTTATTTATATTAATTATAACTGAGATTATTGGTAATATCTATGATATACTTCACATATAAATAAATATTATAGTCATCCAACTTTAGAATAAAATTCAAATATGTAGTTATAGATAGAAGAAGTGAGAGTTTATTCTAAATATCAAGATAAAGCTCTCTTAATATCTAATATTGAATAAATTTCAAAATAACTATAGAGGAGTGGACAGAAGTGATAATCTATCATGAAGCTAGAATAGGAGATAGCCTATTTACTTATAAGAAAGAAGAATTAAAGAAAATAGTTCCTTTAAAGTTGAAGAAAAGCTATGATTTTTTAGATGATCTCCAGTTAGCAAAGACCACTATTCCTACTATCAAATATGAGATTAGAGTTTTGTCTCTCTAAAGTATTTATTGTTTAAGACAAGGTATAAAAATTAATCAATTTTATATTTATCTACTAAATTATCTAAAATAATGACAAGCATCTTGACAGCACGTCTTTTTTTTTATAGAATAAAACCAAGTAAACAACTCAGAATTATATAAATTTATAAGTCTATAAGATAAAGGAGATGGCTAAGATGCTAGGAAGGGGTAAGTTAAAAGCAGAAATCAAAAGATTAGAATCAGAAAAAATAATTTTAAGGTCTGAGTTAGATGCTAAAGATAAGGAGCTTGAGCTTCTAAAAGATAAGTTAGTTCAACAGGAGAACATTCAAAATAAGGTTGATGATTATAAGGATAATCTGAAAAATCAAGTAGAAAAGATGGAAGAAGAGGATAGATGGATAATTGGCAAGGTCAATCAGATCAATAATAAAGCAGCTCTAGTTTTAGAGGAGAATAGGGTTGAAGAAGAGATTATAAAGAGTATGAAAGATGATTTAAAGGGTTCGATGCTGAGGTTAGATGATTTCCATAAGGTGTTTAATCAACTACATGGTGAGATTAACAATATTTCTAAATTCGTAGAGCAGATTAAAAAGATTGCTGACCAGACCAATATGTTAGCCTTAAATGCTACTATCGAAGCTGCGCGAGCAGAGCAATCAGGAGCAGGTTTTTCAGTTGTAGCTAAAGAGGTTAAGAACTTATCCTTAAGAACAGGTGATTTGTTGAAAGAGATTATTGATAGCACTAGAGAGATATATAAACAATTAGCTGAAGCTAAAGGTGGAATCAAGGAACTTGATTTACATATGAATAAGAACCATAGGGTAGCTTGGCAGCTAGAAAGTCATTTTACTAATGTAGTTGAATTGATAGATGGTATTTTTATGATGGTGGGTAGGATTAATGAGGCTGGAGAAGAGCATTTGGATTTAGGAAATAATATTATAGGACTGTTAAATTGATCCTAATCACAGTAAATACTTTCTTTATCTGTTATTATTAAATTAAAGTTGAGGGATAGTAAGTAGGTAGGTAGTTGCTTAGGTCAAAGCCAACTACCTATCAAAGATCAAAAAAAGTCTGATAAGATTTCTATATTATTAAATTAATTTTGCTATTAATTTAGTACATAATTGATAAAAAAGTAGTCTAATACTTAAAATAGTTATTAACAGCTAAAAGCTAGAAAATTAAATTATAGAGGGGTGTTAAGATGAAATTTTATGAAGAGTTCAGTCGATACTATGATTATATCTTCCCTTTAAAGGAGGGGAAGCTGAAATTTATAATGGATCATCTCCCAGATAACGGAAAAATTTTAGACTTGGCTACTGGAACAGGAAATTATGCTATAGCCTTGGCTAAGGAAGGATATCAGCTTTCAGCTCTTGATTTGAGTGGAGAGATGGTCAATTTAGCTAAGGAGAAGGCTTATGAGCAAAAGGTCAAGATAGATTTTAGAGTAGATGATATGCTCAATATAGATAGCTTATATTCCCAGGAAAGTTTTGATCTGATCAGTTGTATAGGCAATTCCTTAGTACATCTAGATAATCAAGAGGAGATAAGAGAGCTGATAAATAAAAGTTATGGTTTATTGAAGCAAGATGGTAAATTGATCTTACAGATTGTTAATTATGATAGAGTCCTAGCTAAAGAGATTAAGAGTCTTCCGACTATAACAGCCACTGATTCTATTGTAGAATTGATTAGAAATTATGAGTTTAAGGAGGGGAAGGTGGACTTTCAAACTCGCCTGACTACTCCTAGAGGGGAGTTTGAAAATTCAGTTTTACTTTATCCTTTAAAGTCAGATTTATTAAAGGAGCTATTGTTAGAGGCAGGGTTTAGTAGAGTTAAATTTTATGGTGATTTTAATTATAGTCAATATCAGAGCCTAGACTCCTTTCCTTTGGTGATAGTAGCAGATAAATAAAAGCTAAAGGAGAAATTTCTCCTTTAGCTTTGAATAAATCTTCAATTATAATTGAGTCCAAAATTAAAGTTAAGTTCTATTAGTACTTGAGTTTAAACTTAGACTCAATTTTAGATAGGATAATGAAGAGTACTATAAGCCAAATCGATTCTTAAACTCTCATTACCAGTAATATTATGTTCTAGTTTGAATCTGTTTAGCATCTCTTTCCATTCTTCATCTGAGACGTTCTGATATTCCCCTTTCAGTCTTTTTAACCTCAGTTCCTTCAAGTTTGGATATTTTCTTTCTAAATTCTTACTCATCAGATAACCTCCTTCATCTAATTTGAACTTTAGATTGTCATTAATCTCTATTAATGAAGCAGCTTGTGATATAATCCATAGTTTAGTTAAATCAAGCTCTGGATTGATAATTACCTCTTCCTCTATAATATGAATCTCTTTAGAATTTTGTGTCAATCTATTACTAAATACTCTCCAACAAAAAGGGGTCAAACTTAGATTATTATCTCTTATATTAAATATATTCAATAAATTCAATAAATTTCCTTTTTCCTCGATGTCAAAATTCAATTCTTCTACGATAAAGTTTATAGGAATCTCTTTATTTAAGGGATAATGAATTAAGACTGCGACTATTTCTCTTATCCTTCTGACATTATGAGGGAAGAAGAGTTCTAGAAAATCTAGAATCTTTTCTGAATAATCTGTATTTAACCATCTATTAAAGTTATTTCTTAACTTAAGGTTATTTAGAGAGATTAACCTGCGTTTATGGCTATAATCTAATATATAATCTAAGAGTTCTTCGGTGTTAAAATCAGTTAAGTTGATTTCATTGAGATAAGAAAATAGTTTATTCTGTATATCCTTATTGCTAATATTACTATTCTCAGATAACTTGTGAGCATAACCTAAGAGCAAGACTGTATAGATAAAGAAATTGATATCAGGCTTTTTGTCCACTGAGATACTTTGATTTAATAATTCAGGCACCTTCATTTTGATATCCCTTTTAACTAGTTTATTATCATCTTTACTTATAAGGTCTTTATTAGTATCTTCTCGATTAAGAAGTTTGGAGCTAGTATCAGCTTCTCTAATCTGTTCTTTGACATTTACAGAAGATTTCTTTACTTTAAGGTTCTCCTCTATAATTTCCTTTAGATCCTGTGGCAAGTAATAAAAACCCTTTCCTTCATAAATTAATCCCAATTGATTCAATTGCTGATATACATTAAATTTAACCCCTTTTTTATTAAGGGAGTCTGTAGAGCTTAGAGTCTTTAAGACCTTAGTTGCTTGTGGTGATAGTTCTGTACTTATTAGTTTTTGAAAGTAGCTATGATCAGATAATTTATTCTTTAACTGATTGCTTAACCAGTTTTTTGAGAATGTTGGTGCGTAATAGATATTATGATTATTGGCAATTTCATCTAGTAATTTGGGAGAACTCTTCTTTAGATACTCTATTAATTTCATATAATTGCCTCCTTTACTATTCACAAGTAGGTGAAGTTATGATATATATTTATGCATAGCTATTTTGATATATTCTATTTTAATTATAGTAAGCAACAGCTAGAATCTCTATTAACATTTAAAATATGCTTAACAAAGACCCCACTAATTTTTAGTGGGGTCTTTGTTAAGCTGAAGAATTTATAATCTTTATTAGAGCATCTCCTTTTTAGAAAGATAATATAAAATAGCAAAGCCAATTACAATAAATAGTATAGTCAATATAGCTTGAATAGTTAAAGACATCAATTGTTCCTCCTTAAAGATAGGTTCAAAAGTTTTATGGGATAGATTTATTATAGGTTCGTGATTTTAGAAATATAAGGCTATATGGGGATATTGAGACAGCTTAGCTACTAGTTTCTGGCCTCTCCTACGGGTTTGAAAATCATAAACCCTCCGTGATAAATCTGCTATTAGCTAAGAACTTATAAAGCTAGAGGCTAGTAGCCAGTAGCTAGTGGCTATTAAAAAGTGTCGCACTTTCTATATAAAGTTTCATTTGCTAAAAGGTATGGCAATAGGGTCTACAGTTATTGATTTTTAATTAATAAATCTTCTTATTTTAGTTTATCCTAGTGGTAGATAATAAATACTTAGGAGAAACTCAAAAATGGGAACAGTAATAGAGGTTATTTTACAAACTGTACTAGCTTTTTATGGAACCTTCTTTTTTGCACGGATAATTGGAAAGAAACAGATTGGAGAATTGACCTTTTATGACTATATTAATGGGATTACCTTTGGTTCTATAGCTGGTAATATGGCAAGTGATTTGAATCAAAGAACTTGGCAACATTTTATTGGATTGTTCTTGTTTGCACTGTTGACCTTCTTAATGCAGTATATCGCTTTAAAGAATAGAGGAGCAAGGAAGATTATAGAGGGTGAAGCAACAATCCTAGTACATCAAGGTAAGGTATTAGAGGGTAATATGAGAAAGACGAGATTTAATATAGAAGATCTGCTTTCAGAATTAAGAAAGAATAATATCTTTGATATTAGAGATGCCCATTTTGCTATTTTAGAGACCGATGGGAAGTTAAGTGTTTTAGCCAATGCTGATAAGAAGTCTATTACACCTAGAGATTTAAAGCTACCGGGGCAAGAAGAAGGAATTTGTAGTGAATTAGTTATAGATGGAGAAGTAATAATCCCTAATTTAAAGCAGCATGGACTGAGTAAAGAATGGCTAAAGGTTAAGTTAAAGGAGAATAATATTAATACTATAAAAGAGATAGTTTTAGCAAGCTATAACCCTATTGATAAGAGTATTTACTTTGATTTAAGGGAGGATAATTTAGGAAGAGATACTGTAGATATCAGTGAAGTTGAAGAATAGACCAATTAATTGGTCTATTCTAAATAGAGTTATTTTTTCTTGGTTTTTGGTTCAATGCTCTTGCCCATCTCTACTAAATCATCAGCAATCTGTCTTTGATACTCTTGGCTTATCCAGCCAAATAATGCAGGCATACTATGGGTACCTACATATCCCTTTGGAATATCTTCGGGTTCTTGAGTAGAACCAAGTTCTTGTTCTAAGATGTTTTTAGCATGAACAAAATCATTTCCAGCACCCTCAGGATTATCACTAGCTTCATGGTTATAATGCTTTTCTTTAGGTCCTTGAGCCATCTATTCATCCTCCTTTATCTTTTCTTATAGTTTGGTCTTTAGCTAAGCCCTTTATAATAAGTAAAAAATAACAGCAAAAAAGTCCTTTCAAAAATGAAAGGACTTTGTTTAAAACTCAATAGGTTGGTTTACTCTTCCAGAGAAGAAGATAGAAGTAAGTTCATTATAAATGGTATTAAATTTTTCTGCTTCTTCTTTCTTAAGATTTGCTTTTAAAAAGAAATGTTTATTACCTTGTTTATCCTCCTCTTCTGATAAAAAGACCTTATTATCACCAAATTTATTCTTTAGAATATTGGTAGTCTTCTCTAAAGCCTCCTGATAAGTTCTTACCTTCGCAAAACGATATTTTGATACTCTCTTTTTAATCCACATAACTAGTTCCTCCTTATGTACTTATTAAACAGAACATTCTACATTTTATATAAACTTATCATAAAAATCAACTAAATGAATTATTTTTCTCGAATATATCTGATTTCAACCTGTTTTTAACCTGATATAGGTTAATTATGTTAATATCAACCAAATAAAATTTTGTTTATAGATATTAAATTACAACGTGAAATTCAGTTGTATATTAGGACATTTTAAGCTTAAAATTAAGGATAAACCTAAGTAAAGCATTAAAACCATATCTTTTAGCCAAGCTTAATCTTAGATTTAGTCTCAAATTCTCGTAATATCATTATATGGCGTATTATATAAACACCTAAATTTAAAGTTTATTCTAAAGTGAAATGGATATATTTGCAGGAATTATTAAATTATTAGCTAACTTATAGAGTAGAGGTTTGTTATAAACTGGTCATTTATGAACATAATAATTATTATAAAAAAGGGGTGAAAAAATGGATTATAAAGGAAAGTTAAATCGTCAATTCCCAGCTAAAATTAGTACAACTGCCTTTACATCAATATATATATTACATTTGGTCGATAAATATGGCAAGATGTACGGTCAAAAAATATTGGATACAATTAATGAACAGATGGGAACAAGGTGGAAACCTTCACGAGGAATGGTCTATCCTTTATTAAGGGAGATGGAAGAAGAGGGTTATTTAAAGGCATGGTGGGATGAGCCTGACAAGAGGTCAATCCGCTATTATCGGATTACAGAGAAGGGTGCCAAACATTTAGATAAGATGAAGATTAAGTATAAGAGCTCCTTTCAAGATGCTTTAAAGATTGTCAATACCGCCATCGATGAGATTTATGATGGACAAATCTAGTATATCTTGACAAGGATAGCTAAATAGATTATAATGACTATTAGTAATCATTTCTATTAAATCCTATTTTAATTTATTAATATTTAGATAATTACAGTATTATTTGTAGATATACATAAAAATATTGGGTGGTAATTATTTTTATATTAATAAAAATAGGAAAGAATGATTACAATAAAGATTAAGAGATTATATAAGGAGGAGATAACTATGGCTAAATATGAATGTACAGTGTGTGGTTATGTTTATAATCCTGAAGAAGGAGATCCAGATAGCGGTATTGCTCCAGGAACTGCTTTTGAGGATATTCCAGATGATTGGGAATGTCCATTGTGTGGTGTAAGTAAGGATATGTTTGAAAAAATTGAAGACTAATAATGAAAAAAGCTGGTCAATTGACCAGCTTTTTGCTTTAATATTTAATGCCTGGTTTAACTCCTGGCTTTAAACCAGGCTTGAGTTCTGTACTACCACCGAAGAATAATGGTAGAAGTAGTAGTATAATAAGCCAAAGTAGGTTACCACCATATAATCCCATAAGAGTTCCTCCTTTATTAAATTTTAAATTAGTATTTTAGTCCCATATCTCCACCAAGCAGTAATAAGATAAGAATTAGGAAAATAATCATCATATTATCATCATATAATCCCATTATGTACACCTCCTTTAGAAGTTAGATTAATAATAGTCTAATACTTCATTCCCATATCTCCGCTAAAAAGTAGTAAAATAAGAATTAAAAAGATAAATAACATATTATTTTCACCATATTCACCCACTGGATATCCCTCCTTTAAATGTTATAATAGAGATTAATTATTAATAATTACTTAATACTTGATTCCCATATCTCCGCCAAGAAGTAATAAGATGAGAATTAAGAAGATGATCATCATATTATCATCGTAAAGACCCATTATGTATCCCTCCTTTTAGTAAGTGAATTTTACTTAAAGCTTATTTAGACAATGCTTTTCTTGCGTTTTCAATACATAATATACATTAGGAGCTAAATTGTTAATGGAAATATTTTGAATGATAGATTTATTCTTATAATCTGCCAGTTATCCCTAATAAAGATGGTTGCGTAATGATATCTGTTTTTATTTGAATTATTTAAAATATAAATCCTTAGTATTACAAATAATAGCTTTGAGGGGGGAATTATAAATGAGATTGAGCCAAGAGAATAGAGCTAATGGACTAGTTGATGCGGATTATTGCCTTAAGGTAGCCCATTGTATGTTAAATGTCTTTGATGAAAAAGAGAAGGAAAATCATGGTTTTAATAGCCTAGAGATGCTTATGATAAAAGCAGTCTTTGATGATATCTTTGAAAATACTATCAAAGAACGCTATAAGGCAGGGCGTGATGAGGTAATGAACTTTTTATCAACTGCTAATAATGATTTAGCAATCAATCAATCTCAGGACAATATAATTAATTTCTTGAATTTTTTAGATAGAGATCATTAAAGGGGAGCTATATGACTCCTGCTCCTCCCTCAAAAATTAAATTTATAGTTAAGAGATATTAGGCTGAATAGTTAATTATTAAGAGGCTAAAAGTTTGTATAATTAATAAATCGTCATCTTCTTTAAAATAATATGATATAATTGTTAATAAAGGGGTACAGAATCTTACTGTGCTCCTTTATTTTTATTTGTCATTCTGTTATCATTAAGATATACTATAAATAGTAATGAGTAGATTATCATCAAAAAATATATTTACTTGTCAAATCTATGCAATAAAATAAGATTGGTCAAGTAAATTATACTTAATATTATTAAATAGATTAAAAAAAAGGGGGAGAATTAATGAAGAAAAGATTTCTAGTACTATTATTATTAGTAGCATTAAGTATTACAGGGTGTAAGAGTAAGCTCTCTACATTAAATGTAAAACTTAATACTGAGGCTGAGGTAACGATTAGTAGGGAAGGTAGAAGCGAAACCCAAATTGGAGAGAATGTCCAATTTAAGGATAAGCCTGTTGGAGAGTATACCTTAGTAGCCAGTGCTGAGGGTTATGAGGATTATCAAGGACAAGTAGTTTTACAAGAGAGCAATGAAATTAAGGAGATTAATTTAGTAGAGATTAAAAAGGATGATTCTACTAATATTCCAGAAAACAATAAGGATGAAGAAGTAGCAGAAGTTAAAGAAGAGCCTAAAGAAGAAGTAGTAGAAACTAAGGAAGATATTATAGAGAAGGTTGATCTAACTTTAAGCTTATTTGATGTAAACAATAATGAATTAGATGCAGAGGTAGTTTTAAAGAAAGATAACCAAATAGTAGCTAAAGAAGAAGGAGAAGAGCTTTATTTTGAAGATTTAACAGCAGGAGAGTATACTCTAGAAGTAGTTAAAGAGGGCTATGATAAGCTTGTTAAAAATTTAAACCTTAAAGAAGAGCAAGAAGAGCTTGCAGTATATCTTTTAGGAGGAGAAGTAAAACAGCTTATTATTGAGAATGAAGAAGATTTTTCTAGAAACATAGAAAAAATATCAGAAGAATTGAAGAATCTAAAAGATAATGAAGAGTTAATCTTAGGAGTTTCTTATTTAAATTCAAATTATTCACAGCCAGAATTTGATTTAAGTAATGAGATTGATAGACTATCTAAGATTGAATATGATGTAAGAAAGAAAGGAAATGATCTTGTAAAAAGATATGGAGATAACTTTGCATTTACTACAGCAGATTATAATTTAGGTGATCAAAAGGAGTTTAAAATATCTAATGATGTTAAGGCAGATAAGGTAAATGCTACTTTAATGGGAGTAGGAGAACATATTTATCTTTTTGTTGATAATAATAAAGATATTGATTTAGAGAAGTTAGATGAAATAACTGATGAGTTTGATAATGTAATTTATCCTACATTGACTAGAGATAAAACAATAGACAAGGTTGTAGTATTATTAACTGATTTCAATGATTTACCTGTAACAGGATACTTTGATCCAGCAGATTTATATGCTCATGGTAACCAAGAGTTAATCTTCTATCTAAATGCTGATAGGAGTATCAATACTTTATTAACCTCTATGGCTCATCAATATCAACACCTAGTATTCTTCTTGGATAAAGCAAAGGCTAATCGTATAGCTAATGATGCTTGGATCGACCAAGGGTTAGCTCAATTGGCACAAAGAGTTACTGGTTATATCGATTATGAAGCTAAAGGATGGTCTAAGCAAAGAGGTAATGGATGGGTATATGATGAAGACTTTGGATATTTAAACAATACTACTGAAGTAAGTGTGTTAAACCATGATGGTAGTATCCCGTTTTCTGGAGCTGCTTCATTATTTGCTGACTATCTATTAGAACAATATGGAGCAGGGTTAATGGAAGAAATTATGTTAAGCTCTCAAGATCCAGTTAAAGTAATTGAAGGTTATACAGGGTTAGCTTTCAATAAGATATACTTAAATTGGATGACAGCTAATATTGCTGATAATTTAGCTACTGTCAATAACGATATTTATAAATACAACTCCTTTAATTTAAATCAAATGCCTAAGTTTGTAGAAGGACAAATTTTAGGAGAAGGAGTCTATTATATTAAGCTTAATGCTCAGGAAGGACTTAATTTAAAGCTACCTGAGGATAGCTTGAATAATCAAATAGGTATAGTTTTAATTAAGAAAAATAAATAGTATTTATTTAAAAGTCTACTCAATTGAGTAGACTTTTTTCATTAACAGATATCTATCAACTACTTCATTAAAAGCCATTATTTATAGAAAATTAGCTTGAAGTTATTGGAATGAAATTTTTATTTTGATACATAACTAATAACTATTTTAGGGAATAATATCATTAGCTAGTTTTTATGAGCCACAGTACACTTTAAATTTAATACATATAACTAAAAAGAAGGAGATGGATAATGATGGATTTTAAGGGGGAGCTTATCAATCAAATTAAGTCATCACCTGATGTTTTTAATGAGATTAGAGTTGAGGCACTGGTAGATAGGTTGAATGCTGTTGTAGAAGGGGATGGGTTGAGTTATATTGATGACCCTAATCAAGATAACACATTAGAAGATTTAAGTGATGAAGAGCTAATAAATTCTATTATTAGAAATTTACAGTACTATATTACATATGAACGGGAATTAGGAGAAAGTGATTTGTAATTATAGCTTAGTAAAATCAACCAATATTATCCTGGTCTTATAAGCTAATTTTTTAAAATTTCATTAGATTTTACCTAGAATTAAAACTTAATTGCTGGGGAGAATATTTTTAGGAGGGGATAATATGGCTAATGAAGTAGAACATTTTTTAAAGTATGGTGGAGTAAAGTTTAGGTATAATGCTCCAGAGAGAGAAATATGGAAGTTTGTAAACAGTTTACCTCCTGAAAAACGTGAAAGTATAGCGGAGGTTAGTCAAATTTTAGCCCAAAAAGGTTATATAGATTTAAAACCTGATTTTAGTACTATTGATAGAGAATTATTAGATGCACAATTAGAAGAGAATAGAAGAATTTAGTAATAAAATAAGCCTCTTTGAAGAGGCTTATTTTATTTAACTATTAGATTTTAAATAATTAAAATCGATCTTTTCAATTACTATCAAGCTCTAGCTGATCAAATAATGCACTTAGGTACTCGTTAACTGTTATTTTTTGTTCGATTAATTCCTCCATAAGATTATTGTTTTTAATAGTATTTTCCATTATTCATATCAGCTCCTTAAGTAAAGTGATTATTATTTATTATAAATTATTTTATTTAATAAAATACTAGTAATGCTTACCTATATTAAAAATAAATTTGAATAATTTAGTTAATATTGAATAAGATTAATTACTAAGGAGATTATATTAATAAAGAAGTAAAGTGATGAATTTGGAACATCACAAAGCTAAATTACATTAATCTATTTAAAATCACTAGAAAGTTAAAAGATAAAATAAGTATTAAAAAAAGGAGGTATTTATTTGTTCAATTGAAAATTATGTCATAAATATTAAATGTCAAAAAGCCATTAAGTATATTCAGTATTTAGTTATTCTTAACCTGAACTATGAAATTTGTTGTTGAATCCAAATTTTAGAACAGTGTATCGTTAGATATGTTATTTGAATAAAGTTGGAAATAAAACAAAATTTAATTTAATTTTAGCAAAAAAGCAAATTACACTTTAATTAACTTTATTCAAATTTAATAAATATATCTACTTTAGCATAAAATTGAAATAAAAGTAATATACTATTTACGAGAAACCACTAGGAGGTGTAACAATAATGAGAGCAACAGGAATAGTCCGCAAAATTGACAATTTAGGTAGAGTTGTAATACCCAAAGAGATCAGAACTGAGATGAAAATTGATAATGGTAATACACTAGAAATTTATGTTGACCAAAATGATACTGTAATTTTGAAAAAATACAGTCCAGTAAGGGAGTTAAGTAACTTAGAAGGTTATATAGATACTTTACTAGAAACAACGGGATGTAATGTAATGATCTCGGATACAGATAAGATTATAGATACCTCATCAGATTTACAAGAGTATAATGAACGTTTAGTAGGTAATAAGGTAAAAGAAGCAATGAAATCACGTAAAACTATAAATTTAGACAATGCCCAAGATGAGGATCTTTGTGCTAATTTTAGAAGTAAAGAGGATAAATTAGGATCAGTACTTATTTCACCAATTATTAAGCAGGGTGATATTTTAGGTGCTGTTATCTTATCATCTCAAGATAAAAACTTAGGCGATTTTGAAGCTAAAGCTAGTGAAGTGACAGCTAAAGTAATTAGTAAAAAACTAGGATTATAATTATAAGTAAGCGCATTAGCGCTTACTTATAATTATTTAATAAGACTAATTTTCTATGATAAAATTCCTAATTTAATAGGCACGTTGACTTACTTTGATTTTTACTCTAAGTGGAACATTAAGAGTATGTTTTATCATTTACTCAAGCTTAAATTTAAGCTCAGACTTTGATTAAATCACTGTCCCATAAGGACACATTTAAATCAAATTGCAGATTCATATAGTTACATTTGAATCAAGAATTAAAAAATTAATTTATAAATAATTTGAATATTCTGTTGACAAGTTGTAATGAAAAATGTATAATTTAATTAAAGTGAATACAAATACTAGCGTGTAACTGATATAAGCAGGCATTAGCTAGGAAGTAATATGAACTTCTGTTAATTTAATAAGGAGTTTATATTTCTTTCTAGCTTTTTTCTTTATTATATATAAAATTATTATAGAATATATAATTTTAGCTTTGGGAATTTTTTAATAATAACAAATTACTAATCAAAAAGTCATAAATTAGGCATTATATTAGTGAGCATGTTGTTATCTTAATTTCCCTGAAAAAAGCATGGAAGAGAAAAGTTTTGATGTGTTAGCTAACACAAAGCAGTAAATTTTTAGTAAGCAAGTTTTAACACTTTCACAATTTAATATTGATTAGTTTTAATTTATGAAGGTATAAGAAGATAAGTATTAATAAGGAATCCTTTGTTAGGACTAATACTTTAATCTATGAAAGATGTTATTTCAAACAACAAAAGGGGGATTCTTACTAATGAAAGCATTCAAACAATTACAAAAAATAGGTAAAGCTTTAATGACACCAGTTGCTATTTTACCAGCAGCAGGATTATTATTGGCGTTTGGTACAAGTTTAGGCATTCCATTAATGTCTGATGCAGGTGGAGTTATATTTTCAAATTTAGCATTATTATTTGCAGTAGGTTCTGCTATCGGTCTTGCTGGTGGTGATGGTGTTGCAGCATTAGCGGCTGTTGTTTCTTTCTTAATACTTAATAAAACAATGGGAATTGTTGCAGGAGTAACTCCAGAGATGGTAGCAAATAATCCAGCATTTGGTAATGTGATGGGTATTCCTACGATGCAAACAGGTGTATTTGGAGGTCTTATTTCTGGTGTGATTGCAGCAGTTATGTATAATAAGTTTTATAAGATTGAATTACCAGACTTCTTAGGATTCTTTGCAGGTAAAAGGTTCGTTCCAATTGTAACAGCTGCAGTTTCTTTTGTGGTAGGATTAATTTTACCAACTATTTGGAGTCCAATTCAAGCTGGCTTATTCCAATTATCTTACTTAGCAAATGAAACTAATACTAATCTTTCTACATTTATTTTTGGTATCATCGAAAGAGCACTAATCCCATTTGGATTACATCATATCTTCTATTCACCATTCTGGTTTGAATTTGGTGAATATGTGAATAAAGCTGGAGAGGTTGTTAGAGGAGACCAAGCTATTTGGTTTGCTATGTTAAAGGATGGCGTTGCTAACTTTAGTTCTGCAACTTATCAAGGAGCAGGTAAATTTATGACTGGTAAATTCCCATTCATGATGTTTGGATTACCAGCAGCTGCATTAGCTATGTATCATGAAGCTAAACCTGCTAAAAAGAAGGTTGTTGGAGGTATCTTATTCTCTGCAGCGTTAACATCATTCTTAACAGGTATCACAGAACCAATTGAGTTCTCATTCTTATTTGTTGCACCAGTATTATATGGAATTCATGTATTGTTTGCTGGATTATCCTTTATGTTAATGAATATGTTAGGAGTTAGAATTGGTATGACCTTCTCTGGTGGACTTATTGACTTTATCTCCTTTGGTGTCTTACCAGGTATGACTCCATGGTATTTAGTAATTGTAGTTGGGGCAGTACTTGCTGTTATCTACTACTTTGGATTCCGTTTTGCTATCAGAAAATGGAACTTAGCTACTCCAGGTAGAGAAGATGATATTGAGGTTTCTGAAGATGTATCAGGAAGCAATAGAGCTGAGTCTATCTTAGCTGCCTTAGGTGGAGCGGAAAACGTTGAAGAAATTGATGCATGTATTACTCGTTTAAGAGTATCAACTGTTGACCCTTCTAAAGTAAATGACGATACATTAAAGCAACTAGGAGCTTCTGGTGTAATGAAACCAGGTGGAGGAGCTGTTCAAGCAATCTTTGGTCCAAAGTCTGAAACTATCAAAGATGAAATTAAGAAATTATTATAGGATTTCAACTTAAACCTTATTGTTAATAAATAGCAATACCTGATTAAAGAAGTTATTGGTTAAAACCAATAACTTCTTACTATTTTAGATTGTGATAACTACAAAAATAGTTGAATTATTGATAATTTTTGAGTAGAATCTAGTGTTATTAAGTTAAGGATTTAAAAAATTTTGATTATATAATTGACTGATTTATTTATAAAATGTATAATGTGGTAGATGATAAAGGTATAATACAGTTATATATAGAAATAAATGTTTACATAGTAGATTAAAGTAGCGTGATTATCCTAAAAAGTTCTTCTTTGTAAATAGGAGGAAAATAGAAATGTCAAATTTAATGAAATCAAATTCTAGTCAAGATTATCAAATTAAGAAGGTTTTTAATAATAATGTAGTTTTAGTTACTCAAGGAGATCAACTAGATAATAGTTCAAAAGAGGTCATTTTAGTTGGAAAAGGTTTGGGATTTGCTAAAAAAGCAGGAGATATAATTGAAAATGATTCTCTTAATATAGATAAAGAGTTTATTCCAGCAAATGATGAGAAGAAAGAGCAATACAATCAATTGGTAAAGACTGTTAATGAAGAGATTATAGGTCTGACTACAGAGATAATAGCAATGGTCAGTGAAGAGTTGAATGAAGAGCTAGATAAACATATCCATATAGCTTTAACAGACCATATTGCTTTTGCTTTAAAGAGAATCAAAGAAGGGATGGAGATTAGCAATCCATTCTTGCCAGAAACTAAGACTTTATATAATGAAGAGTATAGATTGGCTAAAAAGGCTGTTGAGATGATTGAAGAGCGTTCTGGTATTCCTATTCCAGAGGGAGAAGTTGGTTTTATTACTCTTCATATTCATGGTGCTAGAACTAAACAAGGAGTTTCTAGGGCTGTAAAATATACCTCTTTAATTAAAGAGATGATAGATTTTATAGAAGGTAGACTAGAAATTGCTATCTCTCATGATAGTTTAAATTATGCAAGACTAGTTAGTCATTTAAGATTTGCATTAGAAAGAATAGAGACCAATAAGATCAATCAAAATCCTTTGCTAGAAAAGATTAAAGATGATTTGAAGCAATCTTATCAGATTGCTGAAGAGCTATCTGATTTGATTTATAAAAGATTGGAGATAGTAGTCCCAGATGATGAAAAGGGTTACTTAGCTATGCATTTAGAGAGATTAAAGAAGAACCTAGATTGAAGTATTAAAAATACTATTATTGATTTTTGAATTAATGCTACTGATTTGATTCTAAGAGTATTAAAAAACTAAAATAACTTTATAATTATATTAGAAAAGGAGTGTTATTTATGTTAGGATTGTTTAAGAAGAAAAAAGCTGTTGAATTACTTGCACCACTGACTGGAAAGGTATTAGATATATCTGAGGTACCAGATGAAGTATTTTCTCAAAAAATGGTTGGTGATGGCTTAGCAATTGAACCTACTGAAGGTGTATTAGTATCTCCAGTAGAAGGAACTATTAAACAGATCTTTCCTACAATGCATGCTGTAGGTATTGAAGCTAAATCTGGTGCTGAAATCTTAATGCACATTGGAATTAACACTGTTGAATTAAAGGGAGAAGGTTTTAAGAAGTTTGTTGAAACAGGAGCTAAGGTAAAGCCTGGTGATAAATTGATTGAATTTGATTTAGATTATATTAAAGAAAATGCAACTTCTATTATCACACCAGTTTTAATTACAAATATGGATGCAGTAAAGGAATTATCAGTAGTAGCTGATAGCCAAGTAACAGCCGGTTCTGATGCAGTCTTAAAGGTAGAGATGAAGTAGTAATTTATTAAAAGAAATGATATAATTTTAATTGATTATTATTAATCATATACAGGAGGGATAATCATGGTAGAAAAGAAAACAATAATTAAAAATGATACTGGTATTCATGCTAGACCTGCTTCATTGATTGTACAAAAGGCAAATGGATTTGAATCTGATATTACTTTGGGTAAAGATGGTCAAGAAGTAAATGCTAAAAGTATTATGGGGATTATGAGTTTAGGTGTTAGCAAGAGTACAGAAATTACTATTAAGGCTGAAGGAGCCGATGAAGCAGCTGCTGTTGATGCAATTGTAGAATTAATCGAAAACGGTTTTGGAGAGTAAGGTAAGTAAAATAAAAAGAGCTCTACTTCTGTAACAGAAGTAGAGCTCTTTTTATTTTATAGTATTAGTAGAAGGATTATGTTAGCTGTATTCTTATAGATTAAATATGCCAAAAATAAAGGGTTATAGGTCTGGTTGTAGTAATATATAGTTAATAGTTATTTTTAGATATCAATATAATAAATGATTTAAATGTTTAAATTATACATAATAGCTTTGGGTAGAAGTTTAAATTAAGTGAAAGGAGTTGTACTATGGATAATCAACTAGATGTAATTGGAGATGATTTTATAGATAAGTTAAATAATAGTCCAAAGTGGATGAGTAGAATCCTGCAGGTTGCTATTGATGCTTTTTGGATTATGGATGTTGAAGGGAATATTTTGGAAGTTAATAATGCAACCCTTAAGGTTTTAGGTTACTCTAAGGAAGAGTTATTAAAGATGAATATTAAGGATTTAGAGGCTGATAATCAGCAAAGGGACTATATAGAGAAAGTTATAAATGAAGACAGGCATAGCTTTGAAGCAAGGTATATTTGTAAGTCTGGGAGTAATGTAGATTTAGAGATAAGTGTAAATTTTATTAATGATTTAGATGCTCCTTTTTTAGTAGTTTTTGCTCGGGACATTACAGAGAGAAAGAGAAAGAATCAGCAGTTAGAGAGGGCATATCAGGAGAATCAGAGATTTTTAGATAAGCTACGTAAACAGAAGAATCGAATAAATACGATTTTACAGACATCAATGGATGCCTTTTGGGTAATGGATAGCCAAGGTGAAATATTGGAGGTTAATGAGGCTTTTATAGATTTATTTGGATACTCTTTAGTTGAGATAATGACTATGAATATTAGTAGTTTAGACATTAGAAAAGAAGCAGAAGAGCTTAAAGAAGATTTATCTGAAATCAGAGCTAAGAAGAAGGATAGATTTGAGAGTAAATATAGATGTAAAGATGGTAGTATTATAGAGCTAGAGATAAGTGCTACTTTTGTAGATAGTTTGGATGAGCCAATTTTTGTAGTTTTTGCTCGTGATATTACTGACCGTAAGATAAAGCATAGAGAGTTGGAGAAGGCTTATCAGGACAATCAAATCTTTTTAGATAAGTTACGTAAAGAAGGTAATAGAACCAATACGATCTTACAGACATCAATGGATGCCTTTTGGGTAATGGATAATCAAGGTGAGATATTGGAGGTTAATGAAGCCTTTATTGATCTATTTAAGTACTCTTTGATTGAAATTATGAATATGAATATTAGTGATTTAGATTTTAATAGGAGTAAAGATGATATTCAAGAGCATCTTATTGAGATTAAAAATAAAGAGAAGGATAGGTTTGAAAGCAGATACAAACGTAAAGATGGAAGCTGTGTAGAGTTAGAGATAAGTGCTACCTTTATAAGTAGTTTGGATGAACCAATCTTTGTAGTTTTTGCTCGAGATATTACTGAAAGAAAGAGAAGACAAAGGGAGTTAGATGATGCTCAAAAGCAACTTATGCAAGCAGAAAAGATGGCTGCTTTAGGTAGATTGGTAGCAGGAGTAGCCCATGAGATAAATACTCCACTGGGAATAGGGGTAACGGTAGCTTCTTATCTTGAAGAGATAACTAGGGAGATTCTAAGGTTGTATAACAATAATCAGATGACTAGAAGTGATTTAGAGGGATATTTAGAGTCAACCTCTGAATCTACAGAGATGGTTTTAAAGAACTTAGAGAATGCTTCTGAGCTAATAAGTAAGTTTAAGCAGGTTGCTGTAGATCAAACAAATAATGAGAAGAGGGAGATTGATTTAAAAGGGTATCTAACTGATATTTTGATCAGCTTAAAGCCTAGATTAAAAAAGAGCAATCATACTATTAAGCTAAAATGTAGTGATGACATTAAGCTATATACTTATCCTGGAGCCATTTCACAGATTGTTACCAATTTGATTATCAACTCTTTAATGCATGCTTTTGCAGAGAAGGAATTTGGTGAAATAAATATAGAGCTAAGAGAGGAGAATCAATTGGTTGAGCTGAAATATAAAGATAATGGAAAAGGTATTCCACAGGAGAATATCAAGAAGATCTTTGAACCTTTTTTTACAACTAAACGTGGTCAAGGGGGAACTGGTTTAGGATTGAATCTAGTATATAATTTAGTAACTAGTGCTTTAGGAGGCAAGGTTAGGTGTAAAAGCTCTAGCCAAAATGGAACTATCTTTATAATTGAGATACCTAAGGGGGTTATGGGTGATGGGTAAAGAAGAATACATAGTATTTAACTCTAAAGAAGAGTTTAAGAAACCCAAAGATCAAACTATATCTGTTCAAAGAGCCAGTCAAGAGATAGCAAAGAATGATGGTATCTTTTTTGCACCCGAGGTTGAAGATAAGGTAGAAAGAGAGTTATTCTCCTCTAAGGTTAAAACTAAGCAAGATGATTTTAGAGATGGATGGAAGTTATTAATTGTTGATGATGAAGAAGCGGTACATAAGATGACTAAGATGGTCTTAAAGAGTGTCAGTTTTGAAGGTAAAGGTATAGAGTTTATCAGTGCTTATTCAGGTAGTGAAGCCAAAAAGATAATGGAAGAGAATTTAGATATAGCGGTAATACTGTTGGATGTTGTAATGGAGGATGATGATTCTGGCTTGAAAGTAGCAAAGTATGTTAGAGAGGATTTAGGGAATAATTTAGTCAGAATTATACTCCGTACTGGACAACCAGGGCAAGCACCTGAGAGAGAAGTCATTAAAAACTATGATATTAATGATTATAAAGAGAAGACAGAGCTTACTTCTCAAAAGCTATATACTGCTATTATCACTGCTTTTCGTTCTTATAATGATTTGAATGCTATTCGTAGAAGTAAGCTAGGGTTACAGAAGATAATTGAATCCTCAGCTACTTTATTTAGACCAGAGTTTTTAAAAAAGTCATTACAAGAATTTATTGCTTCAGCTTTATTTCAGCTATCAGCTTTATTGAAGATGGAGAAGAGTTTCTTATATACTTCAGGCTTTGCAGCTGAGAGTGATGGTGAGCAATTCTGCCTTTTAGGAGGAATTGAGCAATATTATGGTTATGTCAATAAGCCAGTCAAAGAGGTAGTTTCTAAAAAGACCTATCAGAGGTTAAATCAAGTTAGGCAGAGAAAAGATAGCTGTTTTTTTGGCAATGAATATATTGCTTATTTTGAATCAAATAAGGGGACAGAGAATATTCTGTACTTAAAAGGAGAGCATGATTTTAACGATTTTGACAAGAACTTATTGGAGATATTCTCAACAAATATTATAGCAGCTTTTGACCATATCTTGATGAATCAGGAGATTGTAGAGACTCAAAAGGAGATAATATTGATTTTAAGTGAGATGACTGAAACTAGATCTAAAGAGACAGCTCAGCATGTTAGAAGGGTTGCAGAGTATGCATGCTTTTTAGGGGAGAAATTGGGTTTAGATACTGATATGTTAGATACCCTCAAACTGGCTAGTTATATGCATGATATAGGAAAAATCGGTATCTCTGACGCCATTTTAAAAAAGCCTGAGGCATTAACTGAAAAGGAATATAGGATTATGAAGCGGCATACTGAGTTTGGTTATGATATTTTAAAGAGTTCTAAACGAAAGATTTTGCAGGCTGCTGCAATTATTGCTTATCAGCATCATGAACGCTGGGATGGTACAGGTTATCCTGTTGGTTTAAAGGGGGAAGAGATTCATATCTTTGCCAGGATTGTAGGTCTTATTGATGTTTTTGATGCCTTAAGCCATAAGAGAGTATATAAGGAGCCTTGGGAGATTAAGAGGGTTTTAGAATTGATAAAAAGAGAGAGGGGAAAGCACTTTGATCCTAAGCTTGTTGATATCTTTTTTGAAAATTTAGATGAGATTTTAGCGATTAATAAAAAATATCCAGATAAGCTGAAGTAAAGAAGTTATGGGATTTACCATAACTTCTTTTATTTATATACTTATATAGTTAATTATGGTATATAGATATTTTAATTTAATCTGAAGCTTAATGGGTATATCGCGATACTTTAGTAATCGGTGACGGGTAAGGAGTAAGAAGCTTTTCTCATCACTTGTTACTGTCTTAATATCTCTATATGATAACACATTTAGGCTACTTTAGACGTATAATTATATATACTTTATATTTAAATATCGATGATTAAATTTGTAATCATAGCAGAATCAATTTTACTAAGAAATATTGATTCTTTAAGAATTATGTAAATTATTGCCAGGTGATTTAATGACCTCAAAGATGATATATTGTCCAATTTATTATCTGTCTTCTGATTTATTTTATCATAATTTTTGATTATAAGGTAATAATTAATCAAAAAAGGGGTAAGATTGATATATAAGAGGGGGGAGAGTAATGGATCAAGAAATGAAAAAGGATGCGGTAGAGATGTTACTTTCTACAGCAGCTAAGGATTTGGGAATTAGCCCTGTAGAGTTTGTACAATTGGCTCAGCAATTTGCTATAGAATATAAGAATAATGGTGAAGATATAGATATTTATAGAGAAATCAGTCCAGGGGTTTATAGGAGAATAGAGCTTTAATCTGTCAATCAAATTATTTAAATAATTTGATTGACAGATTAAGTATTCGGGAATAGAATGTTATTATAAGTTAAAATTTAAACATAGAATGAATAGTTTTCTGTAGATTAAAATGATTGTACCTTAAAATTTTTTGAAGTTATATATTAAGGAGGAAAGAATGTTGGGGTTAAGAGCTTTGGGATGGAAGGATAGTTTTACACAAGAACTTGAACAAATTAGCCTTAAGCAAGAGAATAAGATTGGTAGAATAGTCAGTAAATATCAGAATATTTATAAGATTTATACAGAAGATGGTGAGGTTTTAGGGCAGTTGGCAGAGAGGAGAAGCTATAATTATCAGATGCCTGTTGTAGGGGACTGGGTTTTAGTATCTTTAGTTGATGATAATCAAGCAATGATTGAACGGATCTTAACTCGTCAGAGTAGCCTCTCTAATAATATATTAGGTAATACCTTAGAGGAGCAGATTTTAGTTGTTAATATAGATACACTCTTTATCATAGTATCCTTGGCTCAAGAGTTGAATCTTAGAAATATACAAAGACAGATTACTCTTGCTTGGGAGAGTGGATGTACTCCAGTTATAATTTTGAGTCAAGCTGACTTATGTAATAATGCTGCACTAAAGAAGAGTGAGGTTGAATTGATAAGCCTTGGAACTCCTGTTCATCTAATAAGTATAGAGAGAAAAGAAGGTGTTGAAGAGTTAAAGCAGTATCTTAAGTTTGGTCAGACCTATGCTTTAATAGGGGCTGTAGGTGTGGGTAAATCTACTTTAAGTAATTATCTAGTCACACAAAAGGGAGAACTCAATCAGCAAAGAGAGACTATCAACTCTGAAATGATAATCTTAAAAGATGGTGGAGTAGTTATAGAATTAAATTGTATGGAAGAGGCAGAACTTTTGGCTGGTGAAGGAGCTAGCAGAGATAACTTTGAAGATATAGAAGAGTTGGCTAAAGGCTGTTATTTTAGTGATTGTCGCCATGAGGTAGAGCCAAATTGTGCTATAAAAGAGGCTATTGAAGAGGGAATGTTGGATGAACAAAGGTTAAAGAATTATCGCAAGTTACAAAAGGAGCGTGAATACCTAGAATTGAGTAAGAAGCATAGCCCTAAGGAGTTAGAAAAGAGTAAGTGGAAACAGATAATTAAAGGTAAGGAAAGAACAAAAGAGAAAGTTAAATAGATTATCTAGTCCCAGAAAACTCTAGGAGTGTTTTGGGGCTTTTTTTATTTGTTTGGAGGCTAATGATTAAAAAGAGGGATTTTATATAAAAATAAAGAAGTCAGGTATAATAGTTAATTTATTTAGTTTGGAGGTAAGTAATGGAGAGAAAAACATTTACTTTTAGAGTAGAAGATGGTATAGATATTTTTCTTTATAAGTGGGCACCTGAAAGTAAACAAAAGCTTAAAGGGGTAGTACAGCTTGCTCATGGTATGGCTGAGCATAGTGGTAGATATGAAGAGTTTGCAGAGTTCTTAACTAATTCTGGTTATGTAGTTTATGCCAATGACCATCGAGGTCATGGTAGAACTGCAGCTGATCTTGACAAGTTGGGTTATTTTGCTGATAAAGAAGGTTGGTCTTTGGTGGTAAAAGATATATATCAGTTGACTAAGATGATAAAATCTAAATACCCAGAGTCTCCTCTATTTCTTTTGGGTCATAGTATGGGCTCATTATTAGCTAGAACCTATATCATGGAATATGGTCAACAGATTGATGGTGTTATTCTATCAGCAACTTCAGGAAGGCAAGGATTACTTGGAGAGATAGGGATTATAATAGCAAGATTGGAAGCTAAGCTAAGAGGAAAAAGAGCGAAAAGTTACTTATTAGATAAGTTATCTTTTGCTAGTTATAATAAAGCCTTTAAGCCCAATAGAACTGATTTTGATTGGCTTAGTAGAGATCAGAGAGAGGTTGATAAGTATATCCAAGATGAATTCTGTGGAGTGGTCTCTACAGCATCTTTTTATATCGATCTATTAACAGGGCTTAAGTTAGTTAACAGCTTAGAAAATATACAGAAGGTACCTAAGCTTTTACCTATATACATTATTTCAGGTACTAAAGATCCAGTAGGAGCTGATGGTAAAGGGGTATTAGAAGTCTATCATGATTATAAGAAAGCTGGTCTTGAAGATTTAAGCTATAAATTATATGAAGGCAGTAGGCATGAACTATTAAAAGAGATAAATCGAGAAGAGGTATTTAAAGATATTTTAACTTGGTTAAAAAGATACTCTTGATACTAATGAGGGGAGTAAAAAGATGAATAAGAAAGAGAAAGAACGTTGGGAGCAGATTAGAGCTAAAGGGAAGTTAAGGTATATATTAGTTCATGGAATAATTGGTTGGGGGGTTAGTACAGCCATAATCTATACCTTGGTAGGATTAATCATGGATAAAGGTATAGGCATGGAAAATATATCTTTGCAGAAGTCCTTAATTGACCTTGCTATAGCCTTGGTAGTATTTCCCACTGTAGGAGTTTTACAGAGTATCTTTACTTGGAATAAAAAAGAGCAAGAATATTTAAAGGAGTAGTAATTGTTTTTAAAATTCTTATTAACTTGGATAAAAGAGTCTGCATTAATGCAGACTCTTTTATCAGTTAAATTCCACAACTGCTCTGTCCTCGTTTCTCTAAGTATTTTTGATGATATTTCTCAGCGGGGTAGAAGGTGGTGGCAGCTGTCATTTCAGTAACTATTGGCTTTTGATACCTATCACTATTATCCAGGGCTTCTTTTGCTTTTTTTGCAGTTTTTGCTTGTTCTTTGTTATGATAAAAGATAGCTGAACGGTATTGGGTACCTACATCAACCCCCTGTTGATTTAAAGTTGTAGGGTTATGATTAGTCCAAAACACCTCTAATAGTTCTTCATAGCTAACCTTATTAGGGTCAAAGATGATTTCAATTGCTTCAGCATGACCAGTCTGGTCTGTACAGACCTCTTCATATGTAGGGTTATCGGTCTGTCCTCCGATATAACCTACAGTAGTAGAGCTTACACCATCTATCTTATCAAACAGGGCTTGTACTCCCCAAAAACAACCTGCAGCAAAAGTAGCTTTTTCCATCTTATCATCTCCTTAGTTGATATTAGTAATTATTTTTAACTATTATATAATTTTTTTAAGATTAAATCAATGATTATTGATTTAATCTAGTTACGGTTTTAGAGGTATTATTGCTATTAGCAAAGATATTATTCATAGTATAGAAATTTATCAGGAATTATCCTTGATTATATTAATTAGTTGTATTTTAATTATGGGTCATATCTGTTGATGGGTATATTGCGACATTTTTAACTTTGGTGGTTAGGAGTTGGATGGTTAGCTAGTTGGATTTTTCTAATCCCAACCCACCTAACTTCTAAATATCGCTTTTTCTCTAAATTAAATCAAATTTTCTGCTAATAAAAGAGATTAGATTAATATCTTGAATATTAACTGATAATGGTTGTATAATGGGATTAAGTATTTATAGTTAGAGAGGAGTTTTATAATGTCAGAAGATAAGAAAGAGTGGTGGGCTGAAGCTTATGAACAGATGCAAAAGTTGGGATATGACTATCATTATATAGATTTTGCTTCAGCTAAGAAGGAGCTAGAGTTTATTGAGAGAGCATTGGATTTAAAGAAAGGAGATCGAGTGCTAGATTTAGGATGTGGTAATGGACGCCATAGTATTCTATTAGCTGAGTTGGGCTATCAAGTAATAGGAGTTGATTACTCTAAGAGTTTATTGGAGATGGCCAAGAGAGAAGCAGGGAAGAGGGATTTAGATTTAGAACTTCGTTGCCAAGATATGTTGACCCTTGATGAGAGCTCACTTTATGATGGGGTAATTATCTTAGATGGTTCCTTTGGAATATTTACTGATAGTGAGAATGAAGATATAATTAGAAGGGTAGCTAAAGCATTAAAGCTAGGAGGTAAGCTGTTAGTGCAGAGCTATAATCCCTATTATATGGCCTTAAACCAAGGTAGAGAGGCTGAAGTAGAAGGTGATAGTACCTTTATCAGAGAGACCAGCTTTGACATTGAACAGGGAGCGGTAGTCGATAATATCATCGCTCTTGATAATATTACAGGAAAGCATCAACGGATAAACACACGTTATTATCGTGCCTACACCATTCCTGAATTAAAGAAGATAAGTAATAGATATAGTTTAGGAAATTTAAAGGTTTATGGACATGATGATGATTTTTATCCTAAGTTAGAGTTACCCTTTGATGTGCAAGAGGATATGGTAATGTATCTGCTTTTAGAGAAGGTGAATTAGTTAGATATTTGGTTTTATCTATAAAGTATGAGTAAAAATTTTAGAGTAAACAAAAAGGAGAATAGCATGGATAATATAGAGAATTTTAGTAAAGGTGAAGAGATTACAAATGCTATCTTGCATGGGATTGGATTGGGTTTAGCGATTGCAGCTTTAGTTATATTGGTTATTTTCGCTAATGTTTCAGGAAATGTCTGGCATATAGTTAGCTTTAGTATCTATGGTTCCACCTTGATTTTGCTTTATTTATCATCAACTCTATACCATAGCTTTCCTGAGGGTAAAGCTAAGGATATCTTTGAAATCTTTGATCATTCTGCTATATATCTATTGATAGCTGGAACTTATACACCATTGACTTTGATTGCTCTAAAGGGAGCATTAGGTTGGACTATCTTTGGAGTGGTTTGGGCAATTGCGATTATTGGAATTATATTTAAGGTATTCTGGGTTAAGAAATTTGTGGTATTTTCAACAGTTTTATATATAGTGATGGGCTGGATAATTGTTTTTGCAATTAAGCCGTTACTGTTGACGATGACAGCAAGGAGTTTAATATTTTTAGTTGTTGGAGGGGGATTATATACAATTGGGTCTATATTTTATGTTTGGCGTAAGCTCAAATATCATCATGCTATCTGGCATCTATTTGTGTTAGCAGGTAGTATCTGCCACTTCTTTACTATATTATTCTTACTACCTGAATAAAGAAAGGTTAACTCGTTTGTTATGAACAGATATTTATTTTAGATAAAAAGGGAGTGATAAAATGCCAACAGATACTTTCTTTAATCTACCTCAAGAGAAGCAGGATAGAATTATTGCTGTAGCCATAGATGAGTTTGCTAATTATGCTTATCATAATTCTACTATAAATCGGATAGTAGAGAAGGCTGAGATAGCAAAAGGGAGTTTTTATCAGTACTTTAATGGGAAAAAGGATTTATTTAAATATATAATGCTAGATATTATAGGGAAAAGGAAATTAGAATATCTTGATTATATGGTAGAAAATATGGATAAGTTAAATTTTTTTCACCATTTACGTGAGCTTTATTTAGGTGGAGTTAAGTTTGCTAAAGATAATCCTAAGTTACAAGCTATAGCAACTAAATTTATTAAAGATAGTAGTAATGATTTGAAAAAGGAGATTTTAGGTGAGACTGCTGTTGCTGGTAATGATTTTATGAAAGAATTGTTAGTTAAAGGGGTAAAAGAAGCAGAGATTAAACCTGACTTAAATATAGATGTAATAGTATTTATTCTGATCCAATTTAATTTTTCAGCCTTTGAATTTCTATTTAATAAGATTGAAGTTTGGGATGAAGAGCAAATAGTAGCTTTGATTGATGATCTATTGTATATAGTGGAGAATGGGATTAAGAATAAGAACTATTGATTTTGGTTCTTCTATGTCTTTTGTAAAAAACCCTATATTGTAGTAAATTTAATGTAGGTTTACTCCAATGAAGAAATTCTTAAGCAGCAATAGTATTAAGATGATTTCTGTACTCTACAGGAGTCATCTCTTTTCAAAATCTATGCTATCACCACAGGTTAAACCACTCCAAGAGTACTTCCTCAAAATGATTGATGCTTACCATTAGAAATCTCCTAATAATATTCAAATATCAATTCACCTTGTGAATTATAAGGTTGAGTAGTATCACTATCATTATTTCAGATATAAGCTTTGCTCTATTTTCTGTCGGGAATCAGGAATCTGGAAGCAGTATAGTTCACAGGACACCTACCTACCAAAGTAAAAAGTGTCCCAATATCCCTATAAAGTTTCATTTTAAATGCACATACCTATAGAATAGCTAGATTGAAAAATACTATAAAAGATAAATTTTATAAATATTTATAATTATATACATATTATCTTAATATCCTGCAAAACATTTTATTATTTTGCAGGATATTTTAGTATTTTGTTTAATATATAATATTAAGAAAATCAAATGCTAAATAATGCAGTTTTTATGTGATGAATTTAAAAAATGATATAAGTAACACTTTTCTTAAATGATATTCGTAAATTTTTATAGTTATCTCCCAAATAGCAAAGTATTTTATAAAGGTTATATTAAGTTTAATATAATTATAGATGTATAATATTTTCAACCAAATAAAAAGGAGGGGTAAAATGAGAATTAACGCTAAATTATTGTTACTTTTAAGTTTAATTGTTAGTGCTACTTTAGTTGTTGGTTGCTCATCTGAATCATTAGATGAGTTAAGAGAAGATAAAGTAAATTTAACGATTGAAATTGAAGGTGAAGGGAATGTAAAGGATTTTTCACAAGGTGTTCATCAATTGGACAAAGATGCAAAGATAGCTTTGGAGGCTATAGCAGATGAAGGACAAGGATATGAATTCTCTGAATGGAAAGGTGAAGTTACTAATAAGAGTTCTGCTACGACCACAATCTTAATGGATAAAGATAAAATAGTTACAGCTGTATTTGTTAAACACAATGAGGCTATAGTGGAGACAGCAGAAGAATTAAATCAAGCAATAACTAATGAAAGTGTTACAGATATTATCTTAGCTAAAGATATTACTGCTAATGTGTCTGCTACAAGGCTAGTAAATATCAATTTTGCTGGCTATACTATTACAGGTAATATTAGCTTTAATACCAGTGATTCTGGTATCTTAAAGCTTAGTGGAGAGGGTACTATTACAGGTGATTTAATCATTGCGACTCCTAATGCAACAGTCAATAATGATGCTACTATTAATGGAACTACTAACATTGAAGACTCTAGTGTTATTGCTAGCATACAAGGGTTAGTCTCTATTCAAGGAACATCAACTCAATCCTTTAATAATACTGGAGAGTTAGGTGATGTAAATATCAAACTTGCTGGCTATTTTTTTAAGAATCGAGCTGGAAGTAAGGTTGAAAACCTAAATGTTGAAAGTAATAATGTAGTAGTAGAGAATGATGGGAGTGAAGTTACTAACATTAATGTTAAAGGTCAAGGAGCAAGTGTAAGTAATAAAAATGGTAGTAAAGTAGTAGGAAAGATTGAGGTAAGTGGTGATGATGCAGCAGTAGAGAATGATAGCAGTGAGATAGTAGAGATAAGTGTTAATGCTGCTGGGGCAAAGGTAAGTAATAAGAAGACAATCACTAAAAAAATTACTGTAGGTGTAAATGCAGATGGTGCTGAAGTTGATAATGAAGATAGTACAATTGGTGATGCAGATGATGCAGACAGTGGAATTGAGATAAAGGCACCTAATGTAAAATTGAGAAATAAAGCAGGTTCTAAGATAACAGGAAAGATTAATGTAAGTAATAGTGCAATTGGAGCAGAGGTAGAGAATGAAGATAGTCAAGTTAGTGAGGTTAGTGTAGACGCTCTAGGGGCTAAAGTAAGAAATAAAGCAGGAACTACAGTTACAGGAAGGATTAATGTAACTGCTGATAATGCAGAAATAGAGAATGAGGGAACTGTTGAAAACCCAGTTGAAGTTGCTGAGGTTAATGTCAATGCTGCTGGGGTAAAAGTAAGAAATAAAGTAGGTTCTAAAGTTACAGGAAAGATTAGTTTAGGTGATAATGCTTCAAATGCAGAGATTGAAAATAGTGGTGAGGTACAAAACTTAGAATTGTCTGATAATTCTAAAGATTCTGCTACAGTGGTGAATGAAGGTGAAGGTCAAGTAAAGAAAGCTAATGTTGAAATTTATATAGTAGCTATTACAGAATTAGAAGTTATAGTTGAGAAGGGTACAGAAATCAATTTACCTGGAAGTATAACTCCTAAAAAACTTGATACTAATGGTTTAAGTAATGGAAATCCAGTACAAGTTGCTTGGGAAAATGCAGCGGGAACTTCTCTAGGCAATGGAGCAATAAAAGTAATTGCTGATGAAATAGAGGATAGAATTTATATAGGAAAAATTACCCTACCAAATAATAGAGTTGTTAGCATTAAATTTAAAGTAAATATTAAATCTGAAATTCCAGTTGATATTGAACTACAGGATGGACCAGCTCAAGTAACTGGTGTAACTGCTAGTTTAGATACAAATGGGGATGTTAAATTAAATTGGAATTCAGTAGAAGATGCAGCTTATTATTTTGTTTATAGAAGTGAATCAGCTGATATTGATACAGCTCGAAGGATTGCTGATATAGATGATACTATGTATATAGATACTGAAGTAACAAGTGGAAGCTATTACTATTGGATAGAAGCCTACAATGTTCATAGTTTAGCAAGTCAAATGTCAACCAATACTTTTATCGAGGTTAAATAAATTAAAACTAAAAAAGGGGTGAAATAATGATTAAAGCATTAAAAAAATCAGGAGTTCAGTTATTACTTTTGTTAGTAGTAATTACCTCAGTTTTGATGACAGGATGTAGTAGTGAAGGTGATACTCCAGAAGTAGCCAAAGAAGGGTTAGTTAAGATTAACCTTAGTTCTGGAGTTGGTATTCAGAATATTGGTGAAGAGATTAATTTATCTAGTTATAGAATCACCATAATTAAAGATGGCAATGAATTAGCTTCACAAGAATTAGCTTCAATTAATGAAACAGCTAATTTTAAATTAAGAGCAGGAGATTATCAAGTTGTTGCTGAAGCTATTGAAACCATTGATGGTAATGATTATGTAGCATATAAAGGAAGTGAAACATTAAAGGTTTCTAGTGAAGGTGTAACTAGTAAAACTATTACTCTTAAGTTACAAGATGGAGATGTCAAGGTAAATATAAGCATTACTGGAGAATGGGTGCCTTCAAATCAAAGTAAAGTTATTATCAGTTATCCTCGTCGTGATGTTTATGAACAATTTATTGATTTAAGCGAAGGTACAGCGATCGCTAACTTTAAAGGTATTCCAGCAAGAAAATGGGATATAGTTGTACAAGTTGGTGAGGACAGTGTTAAAAAAGAAGGAATCTATATCTTGCCAGACCGTGTTAATATCTTTGGATTTAATGTAAGCCAAACAGAATCTGGAATTTCTATTGATGTAGAGAATGGACCAGCTCAAGTAACTGGATTAACAGCTAGTTTAGATAGTAATGGTGATGTTAAGTTAGTTTGGGATTTAGTCGAAGATGCGGCTTATTACTTCATTTATAGAAGCACTGAGTCAGAAGTAACAACTGCTAAAAGAATTGCTGATACAGAAACTACTGAATATGTTGATACAATATTGGGTGATGGGACTTATTATTACTGGGTAGAAGCTTATAATGCTAATGGATTAGCAAGTAAGATGTCTAGTGCTGTTGAAATATCAGTGACTAAGCCAGAAGCAACATTAGATGATGCTAAAGCCTTTGTAACTAATCTTAGACAGCATGGAGTTAATCTACAACAAGCAGGACAAGCTCAAGCTGAGAAGATAGAAACTAATCTAAAAGCAGATGTAATCCCTTATTTAGTTGCTATGGGGTATAGATTAGAGAGAGTTAAGGATGTACTTAAAGCTCATGGTATTTTAGTGGATCAAAGAAGAGGATATGGTCCTGGGACATATACTGTTGATTTAACTCAATTAGAAGCTTTTGAGGATATATACTGGGGGGAACTAGAAAATTATTTTAACGATTTCAATGATTATTGGGATGAATTCTATGCTAATACATTTTATGATCAGAATAATTGGGTAGAAGGAGAATATGAAGCTTATAAAGATTATTATATTTCTAATTATACTCAATATAATAGCTTTGTTGAATATGTTGAAACTCAAACAGGCTTTATAGCTAACAAAGCACCAGTAACTAATCCACAAGAATTAGCAGAATGGAATTGGGTGATTAATTTTGTTAATAGTGATGAGCAGGTTACAATTACAATGAATAATCTAGAGGATGTTGAAAGTAGAGAGGTAGTAGAGTTAGAGAAATATGACCATTACGAGATTGAAAAATTTGATTTTACAAAAGCAGACTTTACCTACAAGCATACATCAGCCATTGATGAAAATTTTGATTGGTCCTTTGACTTTACTGTTGATGCTGAAGAGACTGAAACTATAGTTGGTATTGATGAGTGGGTAAATGATTACTATTGGGCAAGTGTTTATTATGAGGACCCTGAAACAGGTTATGGAAGTTCATATCAAATCAAAGAGCTTTGGAAAGAGATAGCTCAATCTGGTCCAGGAGATTATGTGATTGATTTAGCTAAGTATGCTAAATATCAAGAAATTAAATATTATCAAGATATAAGTGAAGATGCTTATCCAGGGGATTATATAGAAGATTATTGGCAGTATGAACAAGATTTCTATAATGATACTGTTAAGTATGACCAGTATGCTGGAGATTATGAAGCATATTATTTTGCAGAGCATAGCCAATATGCAAATTTTGCAGACTATGTTATGGACTTAAAAGCACAAATTGAAGAAATAAAAGCTAATATTGTAGTAGCGAGTACTCCAATTATTAATCCTGAAGAATTAGATAAGTGGGAATGGAATATCAGCTTTGTTAATAATAATGAATCATATACTGTGGTTAGAGATAATACAGGTTATGTTCCAGAGTATGGAGAATATGATGAACCTGAGATTATAATTATTGAATCTAAAGAGGGATATGAATATTACACAACGATACCAACTAAGGGAAGCATCAAGGTCTTAGGTACTATGACTGATAGTCAGACTTTAAGTGATGAGAATAATATATTTGCTGAGCTTTATGAAGAGGAAGTTCCAACTGAAATTCCACCTATTGGAACAATTAATTTAGATGCTAGTCTTACTTTAGATTTAAAGCAAGATGATCAAACTCCTAATCAGTTTGTAAGCTATCAAGGTCAATTTGCTTCTGAAGCCTTTAGCTATAATGGAAATGCCAATATTAACTTTATTAATGTACCATCTTATCAGGAGGTGCATGATAGAAAAGGGGTAGGGGTTTTAGTAGATAATATGAACTTTGAAGGTGTGTTAAGCACAGCAGTATTTAAATTAACTGGTTCAACTAAAGCTGATTTTGTTAAGAAAGAGGTTAGATTTGAAGATGGAGAATATCAAATCATATCATTACCTGATATAGTGAATTTTGCTGGAAGTTATGAGGATATCTCAGTTGAAGAAGGATTTAGATTTGATGGTTCTTTAACCTTAGATCTAGATTATAATGATTTCAATATCGATTTAACTGCTTGGGACTTTGAGAATAAATTTAATTACTTGCCAGGAACTGTTACTTTAACTGGTGATTTAGTAAATACAGGATATGAAGATGTTCATTTAATTGTTAAAATTATGCGTGATGGTTATCAACATTTGACTTCTGACTTCAAGTATAGCTTTGGAAGTAAATATATTGCTGGAGTAGCTAAGTATGGAGCAGAAGAGCCTTTCCATTTAGAAGCATATAGCGAGCAAGGATTGAATCTTAACTTTAAGGATTATGCTGATGAGCTTAAGCTAGGAGAAATAAGAAGCAATAAAGGTACACTGTATGGAGAGATAATTTCATCTGATGGATTACCGCAGGTTAACTTTAGTGATGGAGAAATTATTTCATTAGTACCAGAGCAATCAGATTTACAAACACAGTAAACATTTAAAATAAGAGGGTAGTCGAATATTCGGCTACCTTTCTATATATAAACTGAAAAAAATTTCTGTTTATATAGTGTCAGTGTGAGTGGCTTTGTATTAAGGTCTTCTCACACTCACACTAGTCACTCACACTATATAATAAAGGTGATTAAATGAAAAAAATGATTGGATTAATATGTATATTTGTTTTAAGTGGGACTATAAATTTAGAAGCCAAAAATATAAGTATTAATTATAAAAATGAGATATTTTTTAATAATAATCAGTTTTCTTTAATGTCTTTGCTAGAGGAAGAATATTCAGAGTTATCAACAGATATAAGTAAAGATTTTCATGTAGAGTATGATAAGGAAGAGGAGTTTCTTGTAGAATTATTTGGAGGTAAGTTTTTTATAGGTTATATTAAAGAAAATGAACAAAATCTTACATCTAATGATGAAACTCTTAGCTTCTTTATTGAAGACCAGCAAGAAAATGATGGTTATAGTCAGGAACAATATAATATAGAGTTAAAGAGTATAAGTCAGCTTTTAGGAGGAGTCATTATTGGTGGAAAAATTTTATCTAGTGATAAAACTAGTTTGACAATCAATAGTAAAATATTAGAAGGATTAGAATTAATTTGGAGAGATTATACGGGAGAGATTAATGCTAAGCAGGATCAAAAGGATTACTATGCGTCTGGAACTAAGAGGTTTATAAATACTAATCTGAATCAAGAAATGAGTTTAGCTGATAAGTTTGATAGTTCTGGATATAGTTTAGGTGGTAGTTTTAAGTGGGAGATAAAAGATAATTTAGAGTTGAATTTAGTAGCAGAGAATATCTATAGTAAAATAAAGTGGAATAATGTGTATACTGAAAGTCAGTCTTTAAATGAAATTATTATTAAAGAGAATAATGTGAGGGTAAGTAATATTAATTTTCCTTATGATAAAGATGAACGAAGATGGGGGTGTGAAGATTATATTACTGAATTAACTCCTGAATATGATTTGTTCTTAACTAGTCATCGTAGTCAATTAGGGATTTTTTATCGTGAAGAAGTTTATCCTTATTTTAATTATAAATTATTAGTTAAGCCTATTATGATTAAAACTGGATTTTATGGTGAATTTTTATCCTTGGCTTTAGCATATAAAGGATTAAATTTAAACTTAAAGACTAAGAATATAGATTTGTTTTCATCCTCGGGAGTTTTGGTTGACTTAAGTTTTAAAATAGAATTTTGGAATAAAGAAAAGAAATTATAGTAAATGTAACCTATAGATTAGATTTTTTATTTGTCTATATAGAACATGAAAAAGAAGTTTAATAATTTAACTATTTCTGATAAGCCACAGGTTTAAACCTGTGGCTCAATATTATAATAGAACAAATAAAAAATCTTTAATGTCTTATATACTCTATAGGATACATTTTGCTATTGCAAAAGTTTGACAAAAGAGCTTTTTTGGAATATAATGTGACTATGGAGTCATATTATCTGTTTAAAAAATTTTATCTACTATGTGACTATTAAGTCATATAGTAGTCTATTTGGGATAAAGGAGGAGTAAAGATGCCCACAGATACATTTTTTAATCTAGGAGAAGATAAAAGAGAGAGGGTGATTAAAGCTGCTATTGATGAATTTGCCAAATATCCTTATCATAAGTCAAGTATTAATCGTATAGTAAAGAAGGCAGATATAGCCAAAGGTAGTTTTTATCAATATTTTGCTGACAAATCAGATATATTCAAATATATAATAGATTTATTAATGGAAAAGGAGTTTGCTTATTCAGAAGAGATTATGAATAATTTTAAAGCATTGAATTTTTTTGATACATTGAAGATAATCTGTATAAAGTTGATTGATTATTATAAAGAAAATTTAAAATTAGTCGATGTCTGGGTTAATTTTTTGAAGATGGATGACAATGATTTTAAGGGGAAGATATTACAGGGTATAATTGAACAGAGTGATAGCTTCTTTAAGGAACTATTGTTTGAAGGTGTGCAAAGAGGTGAGATAGACAATAAAATTGATTTAGATTTAACTGCGCATCTGCTAACTGGTCTGATTATGGGAATGCTTGATAAAGTATCAAATAATTACAAAGAAGAAGGAGATATTGAAAAATTTTTTGATAAGATTGATGAAATATTAGAAATAATTGAGAATGGAATTAAGAACTAAGATTGAGTTTAAGTCTAAGTAAAGAAGATTTAAATTTTGACTTAGCCTTAAACTCAATCTCAATAAGAAGGAGGAGTAAATTATGTCCTTATTAAAGCTACAAGGTGTAAAAAAGATTTATCAGCAGGGGAGGGTTGAAGTAGAGGCTTTACGAGGAATAGATTTAGAGATTGAAGCAGGAGAGTTTACCTCTATTGGAGGACCCTCAGGTTCAGGAAAGACAACCCTATTAAATATGATAGGTTGTTTGCATAGACCAACTATAGGGCAGATTATCTTTGATGGAGATGAGATTGAAAAATTACCTAAAGAAGAATTAGCGATGTTAAGAAGGCATAATCTTGGTTTTATCTTTCAAGACTATAACTTGATTCCTGTATTAACAGTTTATGAAAATGTTGAATTGGCTCTAAGATTATTAGGTGATGTGGAGAAGAAAGAGATTAAAGAAAGAGTGGTAAATATTCTAAAATCAGTTGGTTTAGGAGACTATATTAATCGTAAGCCCAATGAATTATCAGGAGGGCAGAAGCAAAGGGTTTCTATTGCTAGGGCTTTAGTAAAAGAGCCTAAGTTAGTATTAGCTGATGAGCCAACAGCTAATCTGGATTCTAAAACCAGTGAGGATGTATTAGAAGTAATGCTAGAGATGAATCAAAAACTAACTACTACCTTTATCTTCTCTACCCATGACCCACAGGTGATGGAATATGCTAAAAGATTATTGACTTTAAAGGATGGGAAAATTATTGAAGATAGAAAGAACAGTTGATAGTTGTTAGCTAAAAGGCAAAAGAATAAAGAGCGATAAATAATGAATTCTAAGTTAGGAGTTAATAGCTAATTATTTTTGAACTTAACTATCAACTGTACACTGTAAACTGAATTTACGGAGGTGGAAGAATGTTTTTAGCTAAGTTGGCTTTGAAAAATTTAACTAGGCATAAGCGGAGGGTATTGATTACTGCTTCTATCATTGCTTTGGGGATGGCTATGTTTTTAATTTATGATTCAATTCAAACTGGATTAAATGAATTATCCTTTGCTAACATTATAAATTTAGAAACTGGCCATATTCAAGTAGTTGATAAAGAATATTGGGAGCAACGTGAAAAGCTACCCTTAAAAAATTTAATAGCTCAGTCAGAAAATCTAAGCTCTGTAATTAAAGAGATTCCCTATTTTAAAGCAGCTACACCCCAATTAAAATTTTCTGCCAATTTAAATAATGGGATTGATCAATTACCAGTGCTTGCTTGTGGGATAGATAGTATGACTTACAGTCAGGTATTTACCACTAAAGATTATATAATCGAGGGTTCTATGTTTAATCAAGGGAAGCAAGAAACGATTTTAGGAAAGAAGTTAGCTAATTTAATGGACCTTAAGGTAGGCGACTATCTAACCTTAATCTTTAAGACCAAGACCAATACCTTTAATACTATTGACCTTAAGATAACAGGATTATTACAGACCAATAATCCTAAAATCAATGAGAATTTAGTCTATCTACCTTTAAGCCTTGCTCAACAATCCTTAAATTTAGAAGGTAAGATAACTGGAATGACAATTAGATTAAAGGAGGATGGAGTAGCCCAGCAGGTAAGTGAAGATTTGAATCAGAGCTTAGCGTCTCTAGATAATAAGTTAGCTGCTCATTCTTGGCGTGCTTCTGCTGGAGAAGTAATTGCAATGAGCAAAGCAGAAACAGCAGAAAAATTAACTATTATGTCCTTAATCTTATTAATGGCTGCTGTAGGAATTGTGAACACTATCATTTTATCCTCTTTGGAAAGAACTAAAGAGATAGGAATGATGAAGGCTTTAGGTTTAAAGGAAAACGAGATTATCTTTATCTTTATGGTCGAAGCTATGGGAATAGGTTTAATTGGTGCAATCCTTGGTTCCTTACTAGGAAGTCTAGTTATTTTATACTTTAATCTTTATGGAATTAATTTGACAGCTTTGCTAGGTGGTGTAGGAGATTGGGGACTACCAGTTATGGGGCGTTTATATGGTTATTGGAATTTAAGTGCCTTTATCTTTGTAATTGCATTTGGGGTAATTATTTCATTATTATCCAGTATTCTGCCAGCTCGTTGGGTAGCGCGTAAAGACCCAATAGAAGCAATGTATGGTATTCATAATTAAGGGGGTGAAATAAATGAGTTATTTGATTGATTTAGCAACTAAAAATTTATTTCGTAATAAATTAAGAAGTTTCATCTCAATTTTGGCAATTGCTCTGTCAGTAGCCTTGGTTGTCTTTGTTAAGGGGTTGGTAGGGGCTTTTATAGATAATATGTATTCCTTGCATATCCAATATCAAGCAGGAGATATCAAGATTATCGACCAAGAATATCAGAAAAAGGAACGCTTACTCTCTTTAAATTATCCAGTGGATGGATTCAATGGTGGTGGAATTAAAGCGATGGAGGGTGAGTTAAAGAGGATTAAGGGAATAAAGAGGGTAATCCCTCGTATCAAATTTGGAGCAGCAATCAGTACAGAGGATGAGATGATAAGAATGATGGGCTGGGGTGTTGAAGCAAGTAAGGAGCTAGAATTCACTAATATCAAAGATAAATTAGTAGAAGGTAGGATGGTAAGAAGAGGGCAACGCGAAGTTGTTATGGGAGCAGATTTATTAAAGAAAATCGGCTTAAAGGTAGGAGATAAGACCACTATCTTGTATCAAACCTCCTTTGCTTCTTTTAAAGGGTCAACCTTTAAGATAGTAGGTAAGATAAAAAGTGGGTTAAAATTATTAGATGAAGAGTTATTTTATCTTCCTTTAGATCAGGCACAGAAAATATTGGAGATGCCTGATATGGCAACAGATTTATTATTAGAAACAGATAATTATAGAGATTTGGAAGGTGTTTTAGCAAAGGTAGAGCAACTATTTAAAGATAAATCTGCTGATCAAAGATATTCTATTATACCCTGGGATAAAGGATATAGTATGATTGGTATGTTAAAGGTTGGAGAAAAAATTTATAATGGAATCTATATTTTTTTAGTTATACTAGGGGCCTTTGTAGTAATTAATACTATGATAATGATTGTTAAGGAACGTACTAAAGAGGTAGGAATGATGACTGCTTTAGGTGTGAAAAGTAAGGAGATACTTTCTATGTTCATCATAGAAGGGATTATAATGGGTATGGTAGGTAGCTTTTTAGGAGTAATTGTTGGAGCACTAATTACTAAGCTTACTGCGATTACAGGTATTATAGATTATAGTAAGGCAATGAAAGGGGTCAGTGGGAATATATTGATGAATCCAATTATCAGACCTGAAGTTGATCTTAGTAATCTTCTTTATGCTTTTATCCTAGGTGTGGTAGTTACAGCAATAACTGCTATTATCCCAGCACGTAAAGCAGCTAAGCTAGATCCAACTGAAGCACTAAGAAGTAATTAAGAATGTAAAGATTACCTAAAGGTTATTCTTCTTTTATCTTTAAACTTTAATTAAAAAGGAGGCTGTGATATATGAGTAGATTTAAGATTTTATTAGTAACTCTTTTAACCAGCTTGGTTCTTCTCTCTAATTTAGCTTTTGCCATGACAGCAGAAGAAATCATGAATCAGGTAGATGAATATCATCATTTAAAGTCAGCAAAGGTTGAATCTGAGATGATTATTACTAAAGGAAATAGAAAGCTGGTTAAGAAGATGAGCAGTTTGATTAAAGGTTCTAAACTTGGAATGACGGAATTTACCAATCCCCGAGATAGAGGAAGTAAGTTCTTAAAGCGTGGAGATGACCTGTGGATGTTCTTTCCTGATGCAGAGGATATAGTTAAGATTTCTGGACATATGTTAGAGCAAGGGATGATGGGCAGTGACTTCTCTTATAAGGATATGATGGAATCCGCTAAATTAACTGATCTATATGATTTTAAAATTTTAGGTGAAAAAGAGTATCAAGGGCGTTCCTGTTATCTAATAGAAGGAATCAAGAAGGAGGGAAAAGATGCCTCCTATTATCGACGGGTTGATTGGGTTGATAAAGAGCGTTATGTCCCTTTAAAGGAAGAGCTCTATGCCCAAAGTGGGAGATTATTAAAGATAATGGAGACTAAAAAAGTAGATAAAATTGATGGACGCTGGTTTGCAACTCATCAAGTTATAGATAATAAGCTAAAACGGGGAACTGAGACTGAGTATAGAGTTAATTCGATTGAATTTGATGCTGATATTCCGGATAATAGCTTTAGTTTACGGAATTTACGAAGATAAAGGAATAAGTAATTGTGAGTTTAGGAGCGAATTATTTTAAAGTTAAACTTAATGGGTATAATGCGATACTTTTTTAATTCAGTTTATAGTTAGTAGAGTATAGATAATAGTCAACTTCAAACCCAAGAGTACTTCCTCAAGGATTATCATCCCTTCAGGACACTGTGGCGGATTAATCACGAAAAGTCTGTAAGACTTGAAGGAAGAGAATAAATAATTATATTTCACAAAAGACTTTAACTATACTCTATACTTTATTCTCTATCTCTGACACGAAGTGTCGTATTATCATTATATTGTCCCATTCTAGAGTTACAAAACTGCAATTGATAATTTCCAAGATTATTGGTTGAAGCTGGGAGGTGTGATAGTGAAATTAAAGTTAAACTTGATGCTATTATCTTTCTTATTAATCTACTCTGTACCTGCTCTAGCAGAGGTAAGTGTAGGGGGCAAGGTAGAGGCTAATATCAATACAGTCTTTAGTGATGATGGAGATCTAAAGACTTTTCAGGAGGAAAAGCTCAATTTAGAATTGTTTTTACCTGTCAAAGGTGATACCGAAGCAAATTTTGAGATTGATCTATCTAATCAAAGTGATGGAGGAGTTAAAACTCGATTAAAAAAATTATATTTAGAGAATCATTTTAGTAATTTTGATTTATCTCTAGGGCGTCAACCAATTTCTTGGAGCTTTGGTTCCCTATTAAACCCTGTTGACTTTAGCTTGGGAGCAGAGGCGATGGATGAAGATACAAGTGCTAAGAATGTTGATGCAGCAGAGTTATATTACCCTTTTAATTGGAATACTAGTTTCACAAGTGTTGTGGGTATCCCTAATACAGGTAAAACTAAAGTTGGAGTTAGAGGAAGAACTTATTATAAGGGATATGATTTGAGTTTAAACTATGTCAATGATGCTACTGATAAAGATATGAGTAGAGTAGGTATTAGTGCTAAAGGGGATATTGCTTCAGTTGGTGCTTATGGGGCAGTAGGGTATTATTTTGAGCAAAAAGCTCCAACTTATTTAATCGGTATCGATTATAGTTTCTTTCTTAATGATGTGAATAAAATTACGGTGCAAGCAGAGTACTTACATGATCAAGCTGATTTTTTGGAATCGGTATTAGGGGAAATGTTGAGTTTGGATGGAGCAAGTATAGCAAATTTACAAGTACCGAGGGATTTATTAGCTATTATGTCTAAATATGATATTGATGATTTTTCTAGTATTAAGGCCTTTGTAGTAACCAGTCCTCTAGATGATGTTAGTACTTTACTAGGTGGAGAGTATCACAGTCAATTAAATAGTAATTTAGACTTTAAAGTAACTCTGTCTACTTTAACAAGCAAGAATAAAGTATGGAATATAGATAAATCTGATTTATATAAGGGGCAGCTAGGGGTTAGTTTTGAGTATTCCTTTTAAATAAAATAGAGAGCAACTGCAGTTGCTCTCTATCTCTATTCAAACAATTCATCTACCAGCTCATCAATCTCCTTCTTTAAATCCTTTTTAGCTTCTTTATCAATTATAATTTCAAGTACATCGCCCTCTTTAGCAGTTTTGAGTAGAGCTTCTTGTGGTAAGTTAAAAGTTTTAGTTCCCATTTCAATTACAGCATAATCACCTTCAAAACGGTCAATTATTAGCATTAAGCACCTCCTAATAATACTCTGCTATCAAGTTCCCTTTTAAATCATAAAGCTGAGCAGCATCTCCGTTGTTATTCCAAATATAGCTTTTAGTCCATATAATCTGTCCTTTACCTTTGCTAGCATTTCTTCCACTTACTACTTTTAAAGATTCCCCTGCTTTAACAATAGTTCCTTGAGGAAAGATAAATTCCTGCTTTCCCCTTAAACTAAGTAACTTCCATTTGGATATATTGATATCTTTACTTCCACTATTGGTGATAAGTACAATTTCATTTTTTAGGTCTAAATTACTTATTCACTACTTTACAACTTTAATTAAGCAATATTTCTTTTATTAATAAAGTAGTATAAACTACTCTTTAAAATCGAATATATTTTTGTACTTTCGAGCTTAGATACGAAACTGTCTAAAATTAATTCTTCCCTAATATAAAGGGCTAACCGTGATTTTATTTCTTGTACACTTGAAGATTTTAATTCGCTAAATTCTTTTGCCAAAAGGGTAGAATTTTAGTAAAAGTATAGACTAATTCTAAAAGATTAATATAAGTTTCTATACCTTGGAAGTTGTATAAATTGAAGTAAAGCTTTCTTCAACGATTTGTGTTACTTTTTCATTATATCCTCTTTGTGTTGATGAAAAGATAAAAGTGGATAAAATTAATTATTATGTAATTATTTGCGAAATTTTTACTTGTTTATAGTATCTATAATTATATTGGCTTTTTTGTATAAAATAAAGTTATTATAGTATTTGTTTGAAAATTATCTTTTTTTATATTATAATGGTAAATAAGGAACTTATAACATTTTAATAAGAATTGTAATGAATACCCTAATGTTTTTAGTTATTAGCAGAGCATTTAAGTGTTCATTTAATATATTTAGCTAAAATATGATTTATATAGTATTTAAAGTAATATAATTTTTCAGAAAAGAAAAATAGTAAAGAAATTAAATATAGAAGAAATTGATGTTATTATCGAAAATAAATACATTTAGGGAAAATTGAGGTTTGCATAATTTATAAATAAATTATGCATTAATTTTAAAGCTAGAATATTGAAATTATTATTTTAAGAAATCACTACTATATTGAAATAAGATAACAAATTAGTTTTCAAAATAAAATTAACGAAGGAGTGTTTAAAGTGAAAAAGCTAATTATATTGACTATTGTATTATGTTTTGTTTTTAGTATTTCTATTGATAGTTATGCGATTTTATTTGAAGAACAACTAGAAGAGGTAATTCCAGAAGCAATGAATTTAGGCGAAAAATATCAAAATGATAGTTATTGGAACCTAATAGGTAAAACAGGTCATTTTTTTAGTAAGACAATTACAACTAATAATAACTCAATCGATGGATATGTAGGTTTTAATACAAATTATTTATATTTGATTCTAGAGTCTCAGCAAGCTAGTAAACAAGGATTCAATTTATCTCAGGCAACAAAAGAAAAATATATAAATAGTGATGAGTTTTCAATTAGTGTTAATTTACAAACTGAAGATTTTAAAGCAGAAGAACTTAAGCCAGAACTTTTCAATGTAAAGATAGAAGTGTATGATGGTGATGAGTATGTGAATGCAAAAAGTCCTACTCAAATTTTCCGAAAAGATGTAGGGTCTAATAGTAATCTTGCATGGCTATCAGGACAATTTATATTTAAGGACTATCAATTTATGATGTCTTTATCTGATGATAGAAAATATGGAGAGTTAGATAAAAAAATTAAATTAGTAGTAGAGAGTCAATTTGGAAAACATGTTTTTGATATTAATTTAGGAGATATTAAGTAATGATTTAGTATAAGTACAACTTAATATCTGGATTAAATTTTAATTTTTAAATAAAATTTAGAAATATAAAGATAGGGAGCAATTAATTGCTCCCTATCTTTATTCAAACAATTCATCTACCAGCTCATCAATCTCCTTCTTTAAATCCTCTTTAGCTTCTTTATCAATTATAATTTCAATTACATCGCCCTCTTTAGCAGTTTTGGGTAGAGCTTCTTGTGGTAAGTTAAAAGTTTTAGTTCCCATTTCAATTACAGCATAATCACCTTCAAAACGGTCAATTATTAGCATTAAGCACCTCCTAATAATACTCTGCTATCAAGTTCCCTTTTAAATCATAAAGCTGAGCAGCATCTCCGTTGTTATTCCAAATATAGCTTTTAGTCCATATAATCTGTCCTTTACCTTTACTAGCATTTCTACCACTTACTACTTTTAAAGATTCTCCTGCTTTGATAATAGTTCCTTGAGGAAAGATAAATTCTTGTTTTCCTCTTAAACTAAGTAACTTCCAGTTGGAGATGTTGATATCTTCACTACCATTATTAGTGATAAGTACAATCTCATCCTTTAGGTTTAGGTTACTTATTGTAAGTGGGAGTTTATTATTTGAGATTTTTGTAGTGGATATAAAGGGTGCTTTGTGATTAAAGGTAATCTTTTGTCCATCACTAATAGCAATAATTGTTCCTAACTGGTCTGTTCTGTATACCTCTACACCTGTTCTATTTAGCTTTTCTAGAGTAAATTTAGTGGGGTGACCATATTTATTGTCTTTGCCAACACTTATAACTCCATATTGAGGGTTAACCTTCTCTAAGAAGGCTAAGGTAGTAGAAGAGCTACTTCCATGGTGCCCTATCTTTAATAGATCAGCAGCTAAATCAATCTTACTTGTTACTAACTCTTCTTCAACTTCGGCTTCAGCATCACCTGTAAAGAGAAAGGAGGTATCATTAAAATTAATTTTAACTATGGCAGAATAGTTATTTAACTCTTTATAATCCTCTTTGACTGGTCCAATGATTCTTACCTGTACATCTCCTTTATCAATTAAAGATACTCCTGCTTTAGCAATAGAAATCTTTAGTCCTTTTTCTTTGATAGCAATTAATAAATCTCTAAAGGTCTGAGAAGTATGACTGATTTTAGGCATATAAACTTTATTTACTTTAAAATTATTAATTATATTATCTAACCCACCAATATGGTCTTCATGGGGATGGGTGGCTACTAGATAATCTAGTTTATTAATCTTGAGCTTTGTTAAGTACTTTACTATTAAATCGCCATCTTCATTGTTTCCTCCATCTATAAGCATCTTCTCCTTATTAGGTAGCTGAATCAAGATCGAATCTGCTTGTCCTACATCGATGAAATCTATCCTTAATGATTCTGCTGCTAGAGCCATTGTATTTAAGCTAAATATAAGAGTGATTAAGATAATTAGAATAATTGTTAAATACTTGGTTCTCATCTGTATCTGCCTCCTTGTTAAGTTAATTAGTTAATCTATTTTAGTTAGATTTTGATATAGATAGTATCGAATCATGGGATATTACGATACTTTATTCTATCAGTTTTTGAAGTTTTAGATAGATTTGTTGAAAAAGGTTAAAAATTTAAATTAAATATTTTTATATAGTAAGAATATTATCTCATTTTATCACTTATAATAAATAATGTAAATTACAAATAACTAATGATAAAAATGTTATTATACATATTAATAATATTAGTTAATATAAATACCAAAACCTTTAACTAATTAAACAAAATATAAGGGGTAAAGAATTAAATTCAGTTGATAAACAAGCTAATTATTGACAAAGTTTAATTTTTTATAGACATCCCCCAATCCTAAACTGAAATTTTATTCTAAAAGTTGGATTACTATAGTGAAAGATTGATTAAAATAAGTAGTTCTTTTTAAATATAATTAAATTTATCGCAGGATATTTAATATTTTTGTCTAAATATAAATAACGAAGGTAATTATTAGGCGTACTAGAAAGCGTGCAAACGATCCCTTGAAAAAAATGGTGTGATGGTAATTTATTAACATAGAGTTGCATAACTTAATTGTAGGTGATTTGAGTACTAATATCTTAAATTAATAGGTAAAATTTATTTGTTTTTAAATAATATCCTTGTTATTGATTTAAATAACATTTATAATTAATATTGATTCAAGGTCAGTATCTTCCATAAATTTATACAAGATACTAATTTAAACAGAAATTTTAAATTCTTGTTGTCAAATTTACTAAATATTTTATGAAGTAAATTTTTATATTTATAATTTGAAGAATAGTGGGGGGATTTTAATGAAATTTAAAAGAAGTAGTGGAATACTTTTGCACCCAACATCTTTGCCAGGAAAATACGGGATAGGTTCTTTAGGAAAAGAGGCCTATGAATTTATCGATTTTCTCAGTAAAACTAAACAGAAATTATGGCAAATATGTCCTTTAGGGCCAACAGGATATGGAGACTCTCCTTATCAATGTTTCTCAGCTTTTGCTGGTAATCCATTATTGATTGACCTAGATTATCTGGAAGAAGAAGGATTATTATCAAAGGAAGATTTAATCTTAGAAGAAGAGTTTAGCCAAGATTATGTGGATTATGGTAGAGTGATCAATTTTAAGTTTCCATTATATAGAAAGGCTTTTGAGAGATTCAATTCAGCAGCTTCTGATATTGAAAAAGGTAAATTTAAGGCTTTCTGTGTAGAAAATGAAGAATGGCTAGAGGATTATACTTTATTTATGGCGTTAAAGGATCATTTTAATTGGAGGTCTTGGACTCAATGGGAAGATCCTATTAAGTTTAGAGAAGAAGCTGCTATTAATAAGTATAAAGATGATCTAAAAAATGATATAGATTTCCATAAGTTTATGCAATATTTATTCTTTGAACAATGGACTAAGCTAAAAGACTACGCTAATGATAAGGGGATCAAGGTTATTGGTGATATTCCTATCTTTGTAGCCTTTGATAGTGCTGATGCTTGGTCTAACCCAGAAATATTCTATTTTGATGAAAGAAGAAATCCCACTAAAATTGCTGGAGTACCTCCTGATTACTTCAGCAAAACTGGTCAATTATGGGGAAATCCTCTTTATGATTGGGATAAGTTAAAAGAAAGAGATTATGATTGGTGGATAGATAGATTTAAGGTTATTTTAAAACAAGCTGATATTGTTCGTCTTGATCATTTTAGAGGCTTTGAGGCTTATTGGGCAGTGCCAGCTGGAGAAGAGACAGCAATTAACGGTAGTTGGGAAAAGGGTCCTGGAGCAGACTTTTTCAATGTTGTCCGTGAAAAGTTAGGTAAGTTACCGATTATTGCTGAAGATTTAGGTTTGATTACCGATGAAGTAGAAGAGCTAAGGGATGAGTTTGAATTTCCAGGTATGAAGATTTTACAGTTTGCTTTTGATACAGGGGAGAAGAATAAGTATTTGCCACATAATTATGATGAAAACTGTGTTGTTTATACAGGTACTCATGATAATGATACTACTCTAGGATGGTTTTTAAATATATCTACTGAAGTTAAGGAGTATGTAGAAGAGTATCTAGAGATAGAAGCAAGTGATATCTGTTGGGGGTTATTAGAAGCAGCCTGGTCTTCAGTAGCTGTAATGGCTATTGCACCTTTACAAGATATATTATCTTTAGATAGTGGATCAAGAATGAATACTCCTGGTGCTCCTTCAGGCAATTGGCAGTGGAGATATAAAAAAGAGATGTTAAATGATGATATAATAAATAAGTTGACAGATTTAACAGAAAAATATCGTATTAATAATCAATTTGCTGATGTTGTAAATAAATAAGTTAGTATAAAAAGAGGATGGAATCCATCCTCTTTTTATATGTTAATAAAAGACTTATAAATATTTCTTATGGTGTTTTTGGAAGATATCACAATGGCTATCCTGCCAATTAACACAGAGATCGCATTTGGCATCCTCTAAGGCTTCTAGATTATTTAAGATAGAAGCTCCAAAATTTTGAGCAACTGTAATTGCTTCATATTCGGGGCATTTAGTAGCAACTTCTTTTAATAGTTTATCTTCATACATCAATAGACTCCTCCTTAATAAGGGAATTGAGTTTTATGCTTTGAAACTAGGGGGGGATTAATCTGATTATATATTTAATTCTTCTCAATATAATCAATTTTATACAAAAAAGTTATCTGCTCTTTTCTACTGGCGGCCAGGGGAAGGGTGGTAAGTCGATTGGGATGATTTTTACTAATAGCTTAATCAAAATCATGACTAATAATTGGGATATGTATTCGTTATTAAATTTATCATCTCCTTTTACCTCCTTTTATTTATTTTTATTAGTTTATTGGAGCTTCAAACTTATTGTTATCTTCAATATCAGGAATTTATGTAAGATAGAGGTAAGACCAAATCAAAAAAATCATGGAATATATTCCATGATTTTAAGGTGAAACTATTCATTTTTTAGAGATTCTAAGATCATATCTGCAGTTGCTAAATTTGTAGCCAAAGGTACATTATGAACATCACAGACCCTAAGTAAGGCACTGACATCAGGCTCATGGGGCTGTGCAGTTAATGGATCACGTAAGAATATAACTGCTTTTAATAAATTATCGGTTATTTGTGCTCCAATCTGCTGGTCACCACCTAAAGGTCCTGAAGCCATTCTAATTACTTCTAAGTTTGTGTTTTCATTTAGCTTCCTTCCAGTAGTTCCAGTAGCGATTAGCTCATATTTTTTCAGTATTGATTCGTGATTTTGAGCAAATTTAATTAAATCATCCTTCTTCTTATCGTGGGCAACTAATGCTATTCTTTCTGCCAATTAAATCCCTCCTATGATATTAATGTGATTTAGTGGTTAATCTTGCTTAAGAGATATATTCTAGATTAATATCAGATTACCTTTAATGATTTTAGTTTATTGTTACTCGTAATTATAATTATTATATTAAAATTAGCAATAAATAATGTAAAACTACCTATCTTATATAAGATAGGTAGTTTTACATTAGAATGTGATTTCAGCACCAAAGTATAATCCATGTAAGGCTTCATTATAGCCAGCTATCTGTTGACTTTGGTCATCACCATAATAGTATCCTTCTCTTAAGTAACCACCTTTGATACTAAAAGTATCTGTTAATTGTCCTTTAAGACCTAGGTTAAGCTTATAACCTGAAAATTTTCCTCCAAACTCTATATTTTCAGTGTTAACATCATAATTACCAATAGGAAAAATAGAAATATCTCCATTAAAGTCTATCTTATCATGTAATGGTTGTATAGTTTTAAAGGATAGTGGTAGTGCATAACCTTTAGTAGCTGCATTCTCTTCTTTTTTATTTAAAGCCTTAATTCCAAATCCAATATAATTTTCTCCTCTGCCAATACTCAATTCTTTGAAGAAAGAGAAGTTTATTAGATTATAATCTTCTATAGAGCTAGTTTTAGTTGTAGTAGCTGTAGTTAGATTTAATTCAGATGGTAAGAAGATATTGGCACCATCATCCCTATAAGTAAAGATAGAAGCTCTTAAATTATTTCCATTTAAGGTTTGGAGGGGGCTTCCATAAATTCCAAATTGATTATTATCTTGGGCAAAGGCTGATAATGTGAAAGCTGTAGTTATTGTCAAGATTAAGAGTAATATTCTCTTCATAAACTATTATCCTTTCTATTTTTAGGATTTTTAAATTAATCCTATGTATTTGCAAATTAAAAATTATATAACTAGAAGATAGTATTCAAATTATCCATCCTTATCTTTATTATAAGGGAAATTGGCTGTCTTATAAATGTAATATTTATAGAAGGAGTGTGATGATTAGGTATTGTTGTCAAATTTAATGCTGAGCTTATTCTATTCAATTATTTACCAGTTTATTATATTTTATATCTGCCCATAATATTAGTGGAGGTGGTTTTCCCAATGGGACGTAAAACAATTATGTCCGATAAAACTAAATATGAATTGGCTGAGGAGTTAGGTTTCGCTGACAAGGTCAAGGATGGTGATTGGGGTAATATAACCACCCGGGAAGCTGGGTCATTAGTTAAAAGAGCAGTAGAGAAGGTAGAAGAAATGATGGCTGGGCAGCAGTAGATATAAAAATTATCTACTCAATAATATTCTGAATAAATTACCAGTTTAATAACTTTTAATTTGGACAGAATATTAATGGAGGTGGTTATCAATGCTTTCATTATCTCACGTAAAGGAAAAGCAGAGATTAGCAGAGAAAAATCCTTTAACAGGTTATGATGAGTTATAGTAACCACCAAATAATTGGGATATTATAAAATCATAGTATCTCAATTAAAAAACACTAGGATTAAAACCCTAGTGTTAACAAACAACCCCACTAATTTATTAGTGGGGTCTTTATAATTACTTATTATTTTTCAAACTCGAACTAGCCTTCCCAGCTTTTCAATGAATGTAATACTTGCAGGGATTCTCTTTTATCTTCAGTTCATCTAAATTAATAGATGTATATTTAAGGGCCTCTGTAAGCTTTTCACGATCCCATAACTCTACATTATTAGCTTTAGCTAATTTTTTAGCAGATAGGGTAAAGGTACTATTAGTAATAACCATCATCTTTTGACAACTATAAAATGATTTAGCAGCGACTACTTCTTGAATAGCTGTATTTCCTATAGTGTTTTTAGATTTTTTTGCTTGTACTACAGTTTTGATGTTGAATCTTTTCAAAATTAGGTCAGCCCCTTGGTCGTCACTTGCTCCAATATGTTGTACATTATAGTCTCTTTTTTCAAATAGTAGCTTGAGAACTCTCTCAAATTCTTCCCCTGACATCTCATCAATATTATCAATCTTTAGTGGAGCTAAAGATCTTTTTTGTGAAGCCATAGCTTGATAGATATTTTTAGCATTGCCTTCGATTATTCTCTTTTCTATCTCTCCTTCAATTTGGCTTTCCAATTCCTTTTTTTCTAAATTTATTCCTTTATTAAGTATTAATTTTTCTAGAAAGTGAATATATTTAGTGTTATTTTCGAAAGTGTCTATATAGGCTCTGCTCCATTGTTTAATTGTAGGTTGATTAGCTAAAGTTGGATTCTGCTCTAAAAAGAACTTATTGAAATCTTCCTCTTTTCTTTTATGATAGGCATTCTTAACCTGTTTATATAATTCTTGTCGGCTAGTCTTTATCTTCAATTTATCTAATATATAGTGTAGACTTTTGAGTTTGAATTCAGGAAGTTCTACTAAGTTAGACTGAAACGAATAATCTAAATTGCTTTCAATAAAGCGTAATAGCAACTTTTCAAAAACTAAAGATAATAATATATCTTCCTTTAATTTAATCTCTTCTTTTTCTAATAGGTATTGAAGGCTATTTATACTTTTAGGAAAAGGGTGTGTTTCATTAATTTCCATAGAGTTAAGCTTAAAATAACTATCGATAAAATTATCTATATATGGGTGAGCCCTTTTTATCAGTTCGGCTTTTTGAGATTTATTATATCTTATTGCAATTATAGATAGGATAGGAATTAATAATGATAGTGAAGGAAGTGTATAAATAACTAGAGAAAATCCTATTAATATAGCAAGTATAGAAGTTAAGATGAGCAATAGAACTTTAACTAAATTATTAACTTCTACATTCAAGTTAAAAGGTTTATTTATCATAGATATGCCAACTCCTTATAATGGATATTTATATAATAATTCTGTACAAAAAGCTATTAATTATACATGGTCAGCTGAATTTATCTTGTTTTGGAGTTTATAGTAAAAATTATCAATTTTAACTTAACTTTAATCCAAGATTAAAGTTTTATCAATATATAGATGATAATATTATTTTAAGTGAAAAAGTTATAAATATAAACAATATACATGATTATGAAAAAAAGAATTATAAGGATTATTCCAAAGGAATTTAACCTTTAGTAGAAGAAGTAATCTAGCTAATACAAAAAAGATCTATTTGGCACTTTATAGAAATGAATGATTATTTTTTTATATTAATGAAGTGTTAGTATGAATTTGAAATGAAAATATAGAATAAAAAGAAGGATAAGTAGATGCTTCAAAGAATATATAAAAAGTAGAAATTAATGGAATAAGCTCTATTTAAGTAATAATTTAAAGTTTTTCTGGAAGATATTAATGAGTAGATAAGGTTTTGTAAAATAATTCCAATAAAGACAGCTAAATTAATTTTGCTATGGAAGTGCTTCAATTAACATATTATCTTTAGAATTATTCTAAAGATAATATGTTAAAACTATTAGGAGGGAATTTAAATGGAAGAAATTTTTAATTTTTTAATTAATAATTTCCCAGGATTAGCCGTCATTCTTGATGATAAATATAGAATTCGAAAGGGAAATAGGCATGCTTACAATCTGTATACCAAGATAAAGGGGGAGGTTGCAGATCCCCACCAATTAAGGAATCAAAATTTAAGTTATTTTCACCCTCGAGATAAAATGATTGCAGCATTAAAAACTTTAGATAAGGGCGAACCTAACCATGGTTATCTGGAATATAAGTGGGATGGTGTAAAGAGAAATGTCCTATATTGCCATCTTCCAGCTAAATTAAGTGATGGTTCTCAAGGGGTGGTAATCTTAAACTTAGATTTTTTAAATCCAATTAGGGAACTAAAGGATTTGCTTGAGGCCTTTCATCAGAACTATGATCTTTATTTCAGTCAGTTAGGGATAGGATTATTTGATACAGAGGGCAAGATCTTATATGTCAATAAAACAATTTTAGATATTTCTGGTTTAGAGAGCGATGATTTATTAGGGAAGAATCTTTTTAAAGATTATAAAAGCTATATTTCTAAAAGGGATGGGAATAGTATCTTGGGTGAATTCATCTTAAAAGGAGAGTTTTTACATACTAAATTATATATAAGTAAGGAGAGTATAATCAGTAATGGTTGCCAATCTATAGTAATGGAGGTTATATCCTTTCCTATTGAAATAGAGGGTCAATTTTTAGGATCGATCTGTATTGCTATGAATTTAAACCAACTTACTAAATATTCAAATCAAGTTAAACAATTTGAGCGTTTAGAGAATATCAGAGAGATGGCTTTTCGAGTTATCCATGAGATTCGAAATCCATTACAGGAGATTATGGCTGTAGCAGAACTTGGTAAAATCAAGTCAAAGCAGGAGGAAATTGAATCTTATTTTGAGCATATTAAAGCTGGGATAGGTTGGGTTAATGACTTATTAAATGACATTATTCAAATATCTGATCCTAGTTCGCTAGATTTAGAAGAGGTCAAGTTAGATCATATCTGCCAAGAAATACTAGCAGATATCTCTAAAGATCATAAGGATATCTACTGGAAGTCTTCAATTGCAGATATAGAGGTGGTCTTAGATAGAGAGTTGTTTAAAGAGATTATATTTCATTTAGTTGATAATGCTTTAGATGCTTTAGCTAATAAAACAGGGGAGAAGAAGATTATAATAAGTACCTCTGTACAAAGAGAAGATATTATATTTAGTATCTATAATTCTGGACATAAAATTCCAGATAAGATTCGAAATAGTATCTTTGACCCTTTTACTTCAACCAAAGGTCATAATGGGACAGGTTTAGGTTTAACAGTAGTTTATTATATTATCACCAAAGTATTTCAAGGAGATATCTGGTTTGAGAGTGATAATAATGGTACTACCTTCTTCTTTAAGATAAAAAAGGATATAGAAGAAGTAATAATCTCTGCTATAAATAATACAGACTATAAGGGGATTAGATAAATATTTAAAATAACCTACTACTATTTAAATAGTAGTAGGTTATTGATTTCTAAGGTTAAGTAGCCCTCAATTATAGGAATTAGCTTTTATCAACTCTTATTTTTAGATTTGATATATTTATCACCTTTTAATATAATTAATGTGATATTAAATTTAATTTTAGGAGGAGTAGAAGAATGGCTTATAAATGTGAAGAGCAGTTGAAGCTTAAAGCCAACGGATTTCTGAAAAAGCTAAAAGAAGAGGGGATAGATGGTGAGATTAAGCAGATTGGTGATTATTTGATTAGGTTAGAAATTATAGCTGAAGGGGAAAGCTGTGGTTATGTAAACCTTTATTATAGTCCTAAAAAGGACGAATATACTCTAAAAACTAATCAGTTAGAGCAAAAATCAATTACAAAGAGGATATTAATAGTATGGGATTGCGCTAATCTCAGTTCTAAACCAACAGGTGAAGAAGAGTATAAAATCTATGTTGATGGCTCTTATTTAGATGGGAATATAGGCTATGGCTTGGTAGTCTTAAAGGGTGATAAGGTTGTTGATGAATTATCTGGTTATGTTAGTGATCCTGATGCTCAAGATTCCAGACAAGTAGGTGGAGAGTTAGTAGCTACTCAAGAGGCAGTTAGGTGGTGTCAACAGAGAGGGATTAAGAGAGTGGCTATCTACTATGATTTAGAGAATATTAAGAAATGGGCTACTGGGGAGTATAAGACCAATAAGCCATTAACTCAAAATTTTAAAGATTTTATGGATAGTGTCAATATAGAAATCAATTGGCATAAGGTTAAAGCTCATACAGGAGTTAAATGGAATGAGCGAGCTGATGAATTGGCTAAAGCAGGGGCAGCTAGTCAGGAAAGTACAAATAATAATAGCTTAGTAGATGAGTTGGATAAAAAAGCTAAAGAATTCAGTGATTACTTACAAAGAAGGGGATATTCTGTTGATTATAAAGGTATTTATAATTTACAGGCAGCCAAACTTGGTTTAGATGATGGCTTTCAGAATATAGGACATTTGAATATTTATAATACTAAAAAACTCCATTTGGTACCGAAATACCATGAGCTAAGGGATAAATTTAGACAAGATGAGTTAGAAAAGTTGTGGCAGGAATTCTTAACTATAAAGAGCTAGTTCTAAGATTTTATAGGTCTTTGAATATACAATTTAAATATAAATTTATATTTATATGGGGAGATTGTGAAACTTTAGTAATCAGTGATAAGTGAGGGGTAACGAGTAAAAATTTCTTCTCGTTACTGTCTTAATATTTATATAAAGTCTAACTTTAAGTGCAGACATCGATAGAGCTTGAATATTCATAGCTTTTATTTATAGTAAAAACCTATTGATGATTATTTTATTTATGATAAAATAAGAATAAATTAGATAATAATAGATTTTATGGTGATGCTTTAGGCTAAATGCTAATAAGGAGGTATAGCTATGGGAGATGAGGTAATGTCTCAAGAAGAGATCGATGCTTTAATTGAGCAGATGAAGAATCAAAGTTAAGTCCTATTTAAAAGCTAGCTAAACTGTACCTTGGAACGGGTATAGTTTATTTCTAAATTTATAGTCAATTCTTAAATAGTCACTTATGACCCTTTGTTAAGAAGGGAAATGATGATTTTTATCTAAATATAATATAAAATAGATGATTAAGTAAAGAATAAAAACAGAAGATGGAGGAGTAGAGTATGAAATTAAAGTATGGAGAAGAAAAATTAGCATTAAGTCTAGATAAGTTAGGAGAAGAAGTAGAGACATTATTACCCAATGAAAAAGAGGGGGTAGCAGATCCTTTAAAAGCTGTTAAAGCTAGCTTAGCTAACCCTATTAAATCTTTATCCTTAGATAAATTAGTAGAGCAGAGGAATCCTAAAAAGGTAGTAATAGTAGTCAATGATGTCAGCAGATTGACACCTTATGATTATATGTTGCCACCATTATTGGAGCAGCTAGAGCAGGGTGGGGTTAAGAAAGAAGCAATTACCTTTATTATCGCTACAGGTATTCATGAGCCCAATACTGAAGAGCAGAATAGGAGAATCTTTGGTGATGAGATAGTTGATAATTATTGTTTAATATCTCATGACCCTGATAATAATTTAGTTGATTTGGGAGAGTTGAGCTCTGGAAATACTTTATTGTTAAATAAAGAGGTTGTAGAGGCAGATTTTTTGATTACTACTGGAGTGATAACTGCTCACTATTTTGCAGGATTTTCAGGAGGGCGTAAATCTATTTTACCAGGAGTAGCAGGTAGGGAGAGCATTCAAAGAAACCATGCCCATATGGTCAATTTACTTGGTAATCTGCCTAAGATAGAGGATAATCCTGTCAGTTTAGAGATGATTGAAGCAGCTAATAAGGTGGGAGTAGACTTTATTTTAAATGTAGTTACAAATAGTAAGAAAGAGATAGTAGAGGTAGTAGCAGGTGATTTAGAAGCAGCTTGGTATCAGGGTGTTAAGACCTCTAGTCAGATGTATCATGTTCCAATTAAGAAGAAGGTAGATGTGGCAATAGTCAGTGCAGGAGGCTATCCAAAGGATATTAATATTTATCAGGCCCAAAAGGCTTTAGACAATGCTGATTATGCTGTTAAGGATGGAGGAACAATCGTGCTTTTGGCAGAATGTCGAGCAGGTTTGGGAGAGGATGTCTTTGAAGAGTGGCTAAATACTGCCACAAGACCTGAAGATAATATAGAAAGAATTAAAGAACGCTTTGTAATTGGTGGCCATAAAGCTTTTGCCATTAGTAAGGTGGTTTTAAACAAGGAGTTTATCTTAATTTCTGAGTTTAATCAAGAGATTACAGAGCTAATGTTTGCTAAGAAGATGAATAATCTAGATGAAGTGTTATCTTATCTAGCTGATAAATATAATAAGAAGTATAGTTCTATTATTATGCCTCAGGGAGGTTTAACAGTACCAGTTATGGAAAAGTAATTTTTCAATTTTTCTAAAATTGCTTACCTAGATCTTAGTTAATTTTGAAAGGAGGAATAAGATGGTTGAACTAAAGAAAGTAGATGCTTTATCAGCAGCAAAAGTATATGTATTAACAATAATGCCTTTTTTATTACTTGGCTTTTTATTGAATTTAACTGTAGTGTTGGCTGGAGGAGATGTAACAGAATTGTTCTTGGGCCTAGTACAAATTGTTTTTGCTTTCATAGGTACCTTTATTGGTGCTAAAATTTATAATTTTCTTGCAGCTAGAGTCGGTGGTTTAAAGGCTGAAGTAGTAAGTTTAGAGTCCAAACTATCTGAAGGGAGGAAGGAAAGGATGATAGAGGTTAAGAGCTTTGACATTAAGTCAATTGTCAAGATTTATGGAGCCATAGCAGCAGCTATCTCCTTAATCTTTGCTATATTTGCCTTGATTTTTGGAATTTTAGCGGGTGAGATGTCTTTAGTAAGTTTAGCTATAGTCTCTCCAATCATTTATATTGTTTTAGGAATAATATTTAGTGCTTTAATGGGATGGATTTATAATTTTGTTGCTGCTAAGCTTGGAGGAGTTAAAGTAGAATTAGAAGGAAAGATTGAGGAGGATAGCATTGTTTAGATTGATTAAAAGAGTAATTGGGCTATCAATTATGATAATATTTATTGCAATAGCTATATTTGCTTATAACCTCTATCAAAGTGAAGACTTTAATGATTTAAATATCTCTAAATTAGTTGAATATCCTCTCGAAAAATTTCAAGAGCTACTAGGTGAGAATAAAGAGATAATTAAGGTCTTAAATGATTTGCAGGATGATGGAATTAAGCTTAATCAACAGCTAGTAGCTAAGATTAGTGAAGAGGTTGAAGGTAATGGTGATAAGATTGAGGTTATAAAGGTGGTGGGAGAGGAGTTGCTAAAGGATAATCCTGATTATGATAGGGTTCTTGAAGAGTTGAATAAGTTAGGTATTGATATCTCTAAAGAAGAATTAATGAAGTTAAAGAAGGAGTAAAATAGAAAAAAATAAGATTACTTTGTTAGAAGATTGAATAACTAAAAATAAATTGACCATAACAGCAGGATTTTAGTGATGTTATGGTCAATTTTATTTATGTCAAAAGTAATATTAGAGATTAAAGAAGTTTTCTATTTATTTATCAATTGTTATAGATGTCAAATTAAAATGCTGAAATAAAATCTTTAATATTTTAATCTCTTTGCCTTTGATTTATCAGATGTTATTCTTTATTAATGGATTGAGTATAGAAATCTTGTATAAAGATCCTTTGAGATAAGTATATTATTTTTGGAAGGTTTAATTATCAAAACTACCACCAAAAGGGGAGTAGACAAATGGAAGAGATGATAGGCTGCTGTGGTCACAAGTGTAATCTTTGCTTAGCTTATAGAGAGAATATCACTAGTAAAAGTGATCAAAGAAGGCTAAGTGAAGGATGGTCAAAGTACTTTGGTCTAGATATTTCTGCTGATGAGGTCTATTGTTATGGTTGTTCTATCCAGATTGAGGGGGTAAAGAGAATCAACAAAGTTTGTGAGGTTCGTAGTTGTGTATTAGATAAGAAGTTAGAGAATTGTGCTAGTTGCAATCAATATCCTTGTACTCAAATATCAATCAAGATCTTAGAATATAAAGTTCTAGATGAGTTCAGTGAGCAGATCCCCTTAGAGGATTATCAAGATTTTATCAAACCTTATCAGAGTAAGAAGGTTTTAGAGGATTTAATGAATAATTCATCATGTAAAGCAGAGAAGAGGATGGTCAGTGGAATCAGATAATACCAGCTATTAAAATAATATAAATAATAAATTATCCTTAAGATCATAAAAAATTAATCAAATTAGCCCTTTTATTAATCATTACTCAATAATTAGAGGTAATTTAAAAGAGGAATTTATCTTGGAATGTAGTATTGATATGGTAGATGAACTAATGAATTTTAGACATTGATTGATTTAGCAAGGGGTGAGACTGATAGATAAAGTATTTAATTATAGAGTTAGAGATGCTAGTAGCAAGGTGTTATCAGGCCATCTTAATGCCCAAAGTAGAAAGATAGCTATTCGACGTTTGAGAAATCAAGGCTATTATGTGGTTGAGATAGAAGAGCAAGGCAAGAGCTTTTTTACTCTTAGTTGGGATTATCCCTTTAATAGGTTTAAAAGAGTAGATTTAAGGGAGCTAGCAGTCTTTTCACGCCAGTTGTCTACTCTAATAGAGTCAGGAATACCCTTAGTTGCTGCATTAAAGTTATTAACAGAAGAGACAGATCATCCTAAAATGAAATCAGCTTTATCTGATATTAGAAAGAATGTAGAGCAAGGGATGTATTTGGCTGATGCTTTAGAGCAAGAGAAGGATATTTTTCCTGAAATATTGATAAAGATGGTAGCAACAGGTGAACAGGTCGGAGCTTTAGCCTATGTCTTAAATGAGATGAGTGAATATTTTATCAGGGAGAGAAAATTTAAAAGGGAGCTGCTTTCTATTATCTCTTATCCTACTATTATCTTGGTAATGACAATAGTGGTAGGTCTATTTATTGTGACTAATATCTTACCTAAGTTTGTTAATCTCTTTGTTAAGATGAGATTAGAGCCACCTTTACTTACCAAAATATTATTGGCAGGTGGTACTTTTATAGCAGAGCACTGGTATTTGCTGATACTCTTCTTTAATCTCATAATATTGGCTTTAAATTATTATTATCGGCAGGATGAAGGTAGGTATAAAGTAGATAGTTTACTGTTGAAGTTACCTATTGTTGGAACTCTGATTATCAAGATGGAGATTGCTCGTTTTACTAAAAGTCTAAGTCTATTATCTAGAAGTGGTCTTCCTATTCTGCAATCTTTAGATACTTTAAGTGGGAGTATCTACAATTCGGTTCTTGCCAAGACGATTAGCGAAGCCAAGAAGGAGATTCAAGGTGGAAAGAGTTTGACAGCTACATTAAAGGACAACCCCTTTTTTTCTAAAATGGTACTTAAGATGCTAAAAACAGGGGAAGAGACTGGGAAGCTAGAGGAGATGTTGCTCAGTATATCTGAACTTTATGAGCAAGATTTTAAAGAGGGCTTAGACGGAGTTATGTCTATGCTAGAGCCTGCTCTAATCCTCTTATTAGGGCTTGTTATTATATTTATTATCTTCTCTACGATGATGCCGATGTACCAAATGATCAATCAGGTTTAAGTGATAGTGATTAGTAAATTAATTTAATTGATATAGAAATAAAGATAATTATTTAATCAAGGAGGAATCAGATGTTTAAAAGAGAAGATGCCTTTACTTTAATAGAATTGATGATAGTAATCTCAGTTATAGGTATTTTAATTGGAATGATAATACCTAATGGAGCTAAAGTCCAAGAGAAGGCTGATGAGACTGTGGTTAAGTATCACTTGAATCTCTTAGATAACTTTAATCAAGCTTTAAAGGGGGAATATGGTAGGTATCCCAATTCAGTAACGGGCAAGGATATTCCCGATGTCCTTAAAGATTATGCTTCAGTAGATGATAATTATAAATATATTTCCAATAATTTAGATGATAAGAACTTCAATAATGACCCTACTGATGATTCTTTCAACTCTAGTACTTATATAATCTATTACGATTTCAAGATTGGTGGTCAGTATTATTATGTAGATAGTCTAGATAAGAGGATTAAAAGGAGCAAGGAGATACCAACCTTAGCTTATTAAGATAATCAATTTGTTAATTACCATATATAAAGGAGCTTAGTATGTTCAAGCAATTTCAAGGTGAAGCAGGATTTACATTAATAGAACTTATGATAGTAATTTCGGTTATTGCCATCTTATTGGCAATGATTATCCCCAATGGGGCAAAGGTTCAAGAGAAGTCAGAGCTGACAGTGGTTAAGAAGCAATTGAAGAACTTAAGGAGCTTTAATGAAGTGTTAAAGATAGAGTATAAAAATTATCCTAGTTATGGAGGTAGTAGCTATTTACTGCCAGATGCTTTACAAGAGTATCTATCTTTAGAGGATAATAACTATAAATATCTATCTGATGGTAGGTGGGATACTAATAATTTTGATGGAGAATTCAAGGAATTTGGAGAGAAGGCCGATGTCTTTGGAGCTACTAAATATATTATCTGGTATGACAATAAGCTTGGGGGAAGATATTATTATGTAGATAGTTCTAACTACGAAATTCAAAGCAGTGCAGAGAAGCCAAGCTTACCTTAATTGGATAGCTAAATTAAATCTTTACCCAGCATAATGCTGGGTAAATTACTTTATTATTAGAGGTGGATTATGTTTAAATCTCAAGGTGGATTTAGCCTAATAGAGGTTTTAATTGCTCTAGTAGTGCTAGGGATAATTGTTAGTGGTCTCTTAGATTTTTGGGCAATCAATGATAGGTTAGTTGAGAGGACTGGGGCTAGACTACAGGCACTAAGTTTAGCTAAGATGAGTATTGAGAGTTTTAAAGCTGAATTGATAGAGTCTGATAGGAGCAAGCCCTTTGTTAAAAGGCTTCAGCAGATAAAGCTTAAAGAAGTAGAGGAAGAAGAAAGAAATTTTAAAAAGTGGTATCCACAGCTGACTTTTAAACGGGAGATAACTTTTGAGGAGAATGATGCTAGTAGTTACTGGGTGATAGTTAAAGTGGCTTGGGATAATAGAAATTTAGAGCTTAGGCGACTATTTGCTGAGCGTTGATTTTGCTTATTAAGGAGGCAGTTAAAGCAGGATGTCTGGTAAAGAAGAGGGCTTTAGTTTAGTAGAGATACTGATTGTAATTACAGTAATGGCAGTAATTTTGTCGCTGTTGTATAATCTACAGCTAGTAGGCAGTAATCTGTGGAGAAGGGATACGGATAGACTAGAGTTACAGTTAGATTCGCTACTTTTTTTAAAGCAGATTAATCAAGACTTAAGAGCGACTGGAGAGTTGAGCTTAGTTGCTGATAATTCAACTTTGACATTGCAGCTAGATAATGAAGAGTTGATCTACTACTTCTTTGATAAGTCTGCTATCTATCGCAATGGGGAGAAGGTAATTGGTTTTGTGGAGTCGTCTCCTTTTCAACTAGAGAATAGTGGGCTATTGACTATAGATTTGATGTTAAAGAAGAATACAGAGACTTATCGAGTAGTAGATAAAATTTCTACAAAAGATAATTTTTAAGAGGGGATTAAGATGCTAAAACAGCAGGAAGGTGCTATTACTATCTTTGTGCTATCTATATTTTTAGCCTTGATGGTTTTAATAGGTGGGGTTATTGAAGTGCTTAATAGTCAATTTGCTCTGTTAGAGAAGAAGGAAGATAGCTTGCAGGCTCTATATCTGGCTGAATCTGGGATAGAGCAAGCAAGAGTAAAGATTAAAGCAGGAGAGATTGATAGCTTTAGGCAAGAGGTTATAGTTAATGGGCGATATAATGGTAGCTATGAGGTTACAATTACTATTGAAGGTGATAAAAATCAAGTGATTTCTACTGGTAACTTTCAAGGCAGAAAGAAGGTCTTAAAGAGAATAATAAGCAATTAAATTAATTAAACTTGAGGTGATTGAAGAAGGGGGTTGGTAGATTGCTTAGTAGGATAAAGAGTTTATTTGACCCCAAGGTGCTGGGGATAGATTTTGGAGATAAGCTGATTAAAGTAGTTGAAATAGAGCGAGGTACTAAAGCTATCAAGTTAAAGAGATTAGCACTTATCGAGAATGATAGGATGGTCGTTAATGGAGAGATTAAGGACTTTGCTAGATTAAAGAAAGAGTTAGAGGCTGTACTTGCTAAGAAGGAGATTAGAGCAAAAAAGGTGATAACTGCAATCAGTAGTGAGAGAATAACCAAGACAATTATTGAGGTGCCAGTTATGCCCCAAGGTGATTTAGCGAAGGTACTTCCTGTAGAGTTTGAGTATTATGCTACCTTGCCTTTAAAGCAGATCTCATTTCAATATGAAATCTTATCCGAAGATAATGGTAGATATAAGGTCTTAGTCATGGGGGTAAAGAAGAGTATAATCTATGATTATTTAGATTTATTTGAAAAACTGCAATTACATCCCTTGGCTATAGAGGCAGAGTTTATGGCATTGGCTCGTTTTATTAAGACTTTATCTGATAGGGAGCAGCAAAACTGCTGTATTATCGATTTAGGAAGTAATACTACTGATGTCTCTATTATTCATCAAGGTGAAATTATCTTCAATCGTACTGTAGAATCTGGTGAAGATGATTTTAATTCTAGTAATGAGCAATTAGCAACCTTTAAGGCCTTAGCTACTAAGGTCTATCGTTGTTTAGATTACTTTGAGATTAAGTATAGGGATTATCAGGTTAATAAGGTGTTATTAGCTGGTGCTAAGAATAGATGTAGAGGTTTTGTTCAACAGCTAGCTAATATCATAGGTGTTGAGATAGGTAAAATCTCTTGGGGGAGTAGATTGGAGATAGACTTAAATCAAGAGGATATGAGCCTTTACAATGATAATAGGGATATCTTTACAGTCGCTATTGGCTTAGCCTTAAGGGGAGATGGAGATGATTGATTTTATACCAGCAGACTATAAGAGCAGGGGATTAAGAGGAAACTTTAGAGTTTTTGAATTTTCTATCTTGCTTTTAATTATATTGATATTATTTTTGAATATCTTCTTATACTTCAAGCTAGCTAGTAAGAAGAAGACAGTAGCCGATGAATTAGAGGTAGCCAGTGCCAGATTAGAGATAGTGGATAGGCGATTAGAGAATTTTCATTCTCAGGATAGTTTTAAAACTCAGTTTAATTTAACTCCACTGATGGAAAAGTTAAAAGAGCTATTACCTCAGGGGCTTATAATAGATAGTTTTATTATTAATGAGGATAAGAGTTTTGAATTTAGAGGTCAGCTAAGTGAAAGTGATAAGTTTTTTCAATTAATGGACAAGATAAGTAACTCTGCTTATTTCCAAAAAGTGATGATTGAACATAGCTTAGAAGATAGAGAGGATAAGCTGAAGCTGATTAAGTTTAAGATTAGAGGTGAAATAACCCAAGTAGGAAGGTGAGTATGATGGAGGTTAAACTAAGTAAGGCAGTAGAGAAGCAAGGAAGAGCTAAGGTAATTATCATGGTTATTATCTTTATCTTATTCAATTATCTTTGTTATATTAGATTTTATCAGCCTTCTAGAAATACTTTATTAGACAGTAGAGAAAGGCTAGTAGATCTTCAAGAAAGGATTGCCGCTAATGATTTAAAACTTGCTAAAGCGAGTAAGCATAAGGGGAATCAGATAATATCCTTGAAAAAAGATAAGTTAACTGAGTTTGTAGTTAAGTTAAATAAATTAAGCTTTAATTTTGAAAAGGAGTTCTTTAATCTAGAGATAGGGGCTCTTAAAGAGGATAGTCTGCCAATTAATCTCCACCTACAGAGTGATTATACTAACTTTTTAAGCTATTTAGCTGCTTTAGAAGAGTTTGAATACTTACAGTTAAGAGCAGTTGAGATCAAAGGTGATGAAAATTACCAAGATAGATTAGATATAAGAATGAAGCTTGTAATTAATATAGCCAATTAGGTAATAGTAATTAAAGAATAGAGGTGCAATTAGATGAAGAGTAAGAGGTTGATAAAAGGTGGATTATTGTTAGGGTTAGGGTTGGTAGTGGCTTATCTCTTGAAGCTAGGTGGATTGGCTATTGATATATTTTTCCCAATTGAGATAACAGTCTTGTTAGCAGGATTTCTCTTAGGTCCAAGCTATGGGGGCTTTTTAGGTGTACTAGCTCCATTAGTGAGTTTATTAATCTTTAAGGATCTTACAGTGCCACTGTTATTATTGTTGATCTGTAAATTAGGGGTTTATGGATTATTAAGTGGAATGATCTATCGAGAGTTTAATCTATTAAGCAGTTTAATCAGTGCAATTACTGGAGGAAGGATTGTTTTTCTGTCAGGGTTGTGGATAGCTACTAATCTCTTTAAGATAGAGGAGTTGATGAATTTAATTAGCAAAAAAACCCTCTTAACTGGATTTTATTCTGCCCTTATACAAATTGTCTTAATACCAGTTATTGTAGGAGTAATTAATAAGAAGTCTAGCCCTAAGGTAGATTATAAATTAAGAGTTTAGTAGGTGATGAATCTTTAGTAGGGATGACTACCATTAATTTAAATCATAAGAGGTATTAAATGAGGAGAAGAGATGAATTTATTTAAAATTGAGAGCAAGGTTCAAATATTTATGCTGATAGTTCTGTTTTTGGTAATTTTTCTAGCTGGGAATCAAAAGCTAAGTGCTAAAGAAGATTATGATTGGAATCGGTTAAATCAGAGATATAAGTATTATCTAAGTCATAAGTCTGATATTAGTCAAAAAAGTTTATTAGAGATACTTCCTAAAGAAGAGGTAACTAATTTAAAAGATGCTGAGGATACCATAGATTATATTTTTAATAATTTTGCTATTCTTGAAGAAGGGGCTAAGGCTGGAGATTTAGATACTATTAATATTCTAGTTAGATTAAGAAGAATAACTGATGGTGCTAACAGTGAATATATCTCTATACTGCTAGGCAAGATCATTGCTGTTCACCCTGAAGTTTTTCTTATGAGTTTAAAAGAGAATTTAGATAATATCACTAGATTGGATTCCTTATTGTGCAATTTAGGACCAAAATATGTTGATAAGATATATAAACAGACTGAAGAGTTAGAGCGAAGATATTTAGCCCTGAGAGAGGTTGATAATAAATCTCTAGCTAAAGTTAAAGAGTTAGCTTTATATGTCTTAAGCAAGGAGATTTCAAGAAATAGAATTAATATTATTTATATTAATTATGACCAAGAGTTGTTGGACAAGGTTAATTAATAATATTTATCTAAACCACTTCCATTTGAAGTGGTTTTTATTTAAGGGCTAACAAAAATTTCTTTTATCTGCTAATGGTTAAAAATCATCTAAATACAGATAATAAATAACAATTGAAATAATATCTGTATTTGGAGGTGCAGTAACATCTTATCAAAATTGGATAATCAGAACTATATCTTAGGGATATTAGTTGTACTGCTTATTATCTTAGTAGTATTAGTTGTAGTGCTAATTGATAGCTATAGGCCTGTAATAAAAGATGAGCCAAGCTTTAGCAGTAATTCTTTAAGGGCTGATTATAATTATCAACAGATACAAAGCTATCTTGAAGATAACTCTTGGAAAAAAAAGGGGATAGAAGATGAGGATGTTGCCGAGCAGGATGAAGTGAACAAGGTGGGGACAGCACTCTTATTATATTTAGAAGATAACCAGCAACTGCCGGAGAGTCTTAGTGATCTGCTAGGAAAATATCTTGTTAAACTTCCCTCTAAGGTTAATAGCCTAAATTACATTAATAATGAGCTCAATTTAATAGAGACTATTAATACTATTCTAAGAAAAAGCAAATTTGTTCAGGATAAAACTTTAGCCTTTAGACCTTACAGTCTATTAGTAGATAGTTTAGATAAAAGAATTTATCTGTTGCAGGGAAAAAAGCAGGTTAAAGCTTATCCAATTGGAGTAGGTGGAAGAGAAAATCCAACCCCAAAGGGAGAGTTTAGAATTAAGAATAAATTAAAATTATCTGGTAAAGATCAGAAAATTTATGGTGATTATTGGCTAGGAATTGATCTTTGGACCAAGGGTGGCGGCTATGGAATTCACGGTAGCACCAATCAACTTCCAGTCAGTGAACAGAAATCTAAAGGATGTATTAGAATGAGAGCAGAGGATTTAGAGCAGCTGTACCGATTGATTCCTCTTAGAACGAAGATAGTTATTAGATAGTGAGAGATTAAGAAGGATTAAGTTAGAGTATTTAAGTCTTATTGTAGACTGACTAAGGTATTTTGAACTATTCTTTCCCCTCTAACATATAATTGAGTAATGCAATAAAAGAGGATTTAAGTCTGGTCTGGGACTTGAATCTTTTTTTATAAAAGTTATATGTTGGAGGTGAACTAAAATTGGATTTAATTATATCTGCTGCTACCCATCGTACTGGCTCGACACTTTTACAGAGAATCTTTAATGCCAGAGCAAAGACTTTGATTTGGGGGGAGCAGGATGGAGCTTTAACCCATTTTTTCAAGATATACAAAAAAGCAGAGCATTATTCTGTAGATTTAAGTGATCAGCGAAGGAAGTATTTTGAGAACAATGAAGATCCCAATCGTTGGATTGCTTGTATGATGCCAGAGTTAGAGTATGTTGAAGAGGCTATTATAAATAGTATCAAGGTCTTTTGTGAAACTCTTTATACTAAATATCCTGGTAACCATGACATAATTGGCTTTAAGGAAGTAAGGTATGGAGAGGATGAGCTGACCTTATTTAGAAAGTGCTATCCTAAGGCTGAAATTATTCTGCTAGTCAGAAATCCAGTAGATGTCTGGAAGAGTATGATTGGAGTGGGTTTAGGTAATAATGTCAATCGCATGGTTCAAAAATGGAATAGAAATACAGAATATTATTTGAAATTGGCTCAAAATGATCCTAAGGCTCATCTTATCTTATATGAGGATATGATCAATAGAGATAAAGGTACCTTGGATTTAATTAGTGATTTAGGTCAGCTTACTAAGCAAGAGATTGATCATGTTCTAAATAAGAAGATATTATCTACTTCTAAAGAGATAGCAGCTAAGCAGAGAGAGTTTATTGTGAATAAATGTGAAAAAATTATGAAAGAGTGTAATTATATTTGATTTTAAAGTCTACTTTGTCTTGACAAAGTAGACTTTTTCTTGAATAAAAAACCATAAATAGTCTAAAATAACAGAAAACTGATCTGATTTTAAAAAAGGTTATTCCCAATCTTTTTAGAAGTTATAAGATAGGATCTGCAATTTGGAATTGTTTCAAAGAAAAAGGTTAACACTAGATTATTCAATAAATGTAAGGAGTTGTTTTTATGTTTGAACAGGCTCAACAGGCTTTACAAGAATATTATGGTTATCAATCCTTTAGAGTGGGGCAGGAGAAGATAATCAAGAATATATTATCAGGCTATAATACCTTAGGGATAATGCCAACTGGTGGAGGAAAATCGATCTGTTTTCAGATACCAGCCCTCTGTTTTCCAGGGGTAACATTGGTGATTTCTCCACTGATCTCTCTAATGAAAGACCAGATAGACTCTTTAAATACTATCGGAATTCCAGCTACCTTTATTAATAGTTCTTTGGAATGGATTGAGATAGAGGAGCGGATTGAGATGGCTCGTCGAGGTGATTATAAGCTTCTCTATATTGCACCAGAAAGACTAGAGAGTGAAGACTTCTTATCGAGGCTAAATGCTATAGATATTTCAATGTTGGCTGTAGATGAAGCCCATTGTATCTCTAGCTGGGGACATGATTTCCGCCCTAGCTATCGTTTAATTCCTAAACTGATTAATAACCTTGCATCAAGACCATTGGTAACGGCATTTACTGCTACAGCTACTCAAGAGGTTAGAGATGATATCAATGAGTTGTTGGGAATTAGTACAGAGAATACTTTTGTCACAGGTTTTGATCGACCAAATTTGACCTTTAAGGTGATTAAAGGTGAGAATAAGCGAGACTTTATTGAAGAGTATTTGAGTGTCAATCAGGATGATGCAGGGATTATCTATGCTGCTACTAGAAAGGAAGTTGAGGCATTATATAACTTCTTAAATAATAGAGGATATTCTGTAGGAAAGTATCATGCAGGTTTAGACCATGAAGAGAGAAAGAAGACCCAAGAGAGCTTTATTTATGATGATTTAAAGGTAATTGTAGCTACCAATGCCTTTGGGATGGGGATTGATAAGAGTAATGTTAGGTATGTAATTCATCACAATATGCCTAAGAATATAGAGGCTTATTACCAAGAGGCAGGAAGGGCAGGCAGGGATGGGGAGGACAGTGAGTGTATTTTATTATTCAGCCCTGCTGATATTAGACTACCCAAATACTTTATAGATCAGTCTAAGCTCTCAGAAGAGCGTAAAGAGTATGAATATGATAAGCTCCAGAAGATGATTGACTACTCTTATACAGGTAAATGTTTAAGGCACTTTATTTTAGATTACTTTGGTGAAGAGAACCCTAAAGAGAGTTGTGATAATTGTACTAATTGTAATGGTGAGGGGGATTTAGAGGATATAACTGTGGAGGCTCAAAAGATTTTATCTTGTATCTATAGAACTGAGCAGCGATTTGGGATAGGGCTTGTAGCAGCTGTTTTGAAGGGGTCTAAAAGGCAGAAGGTCTTAGAGAATGGATTTGATGAATTATCGACTTATGGTATTATGAGTCACTATAAGATCAAAGAGATTAAAAATTTGATTAACTTCTTAATTGCCGAAGGATATGTACTCTTAAGTAATAGTAAATATTCTGTGACCCAATTGAGCCCAAAAGCTATGCCTGTCTTAAAGGGTGAAGAGAAGGTATATCACAAGATTAGAAAGAGAATCGAGAAGGTCTTTGTTAAGAATGAACTTTTTGATATCTTAAGGGATTTACGAGCAGAGTTGGCAAAAGCAGAGGATTTACCTCCTTATGTTATCTTTCAGGATAGTAGCTTAAAGGAGTTTGCCAGTAAGTTACCCCAAAATAAGGATGATATGCTTAAAGTTAAGGGGGTAGGCTTTATTAAGTATCAGAAGTATGGTAAACAGTTCTTGGAGAAGATTAGAGAGTATCAAATTCAGAATCGAAGTGAGGAAAGTAAGGTAAACCAGTCCAATCAAGAGAAGGTCCCAAGCCATCTAATCAGTTATAATCTATATCAAGAGGGTAAATCCTTAGAAGAGATAGCTGAAATAAGGGGATTGGTCATTTCTACTATAGAAAGTCATATGATTAAGGTCTCAACAGAAGGTTATGAGATAGATTTAGAGTCCTTTGTACCCGATGAATACAAAGAAATGATTGTGGAGAAGATCAAAGAGGTTGGTGATGAGAAGTTAACCCCTATTAAACAGGAGTTGCCAACAGAGGTGAGCTATTTCCATATTAAGATTATGCTCATGCAGGATAGATTAAAGGATGCTATTTAACTTAAAAAGAGAGGATTCTAATTTAATTAGAATCCTCTCTTTTTTTAAAGTAACTCTTTAATCTTAGTCATAATTAGAGAACCAGCTTCTTTCATCTCCTCTTTAGAAAGCTTCTTATCATAGAACTCATCTAATGTGAACATCTCTCCGATATTAGCAATAATATTTTCTTTAAAAGGGGAGTTGGTTCCCTTAATACCAATAGGAATAATAGGGCTTTTAGACTTTAAAGCAAGCAGGGTTGCCCCTAATTGTGGTTCTTGTAGCTGACCATCTGTACTTCTAGTCCCTTCAGGGAAGATCCCCAAAATCTGATTATTCTTTAATAGCTCTAAAGCATATTTAATAGCACCTCTATCAAAGCATCCTCTTTTAATTGGAAAAGCTCCTAATTTCTTTAGTATAAAGCTACCAAATTTATTCTTAAACAGATTATCTTTTGCCATAAAGTTGATCTTTCTATTCAATAAAGTGGTTAAAAATGGTGGATCATAGTTACTGATATGATTAGATACAACAATAAAGCTCTGATCTTTAGGAAGCTTTCTTGTTCCAATTATCTGTGGTTTAGAACCAATACCGTAAAACATCTTAAATAGCTTGATTGCAATTCTATAAGTTAAGTTCATAGTATTTCCTCCTTAAATTTCTTCTTTGGAGTACAGTATATCATATTAGCGGTCTAATTGACAAGCGTTATCATTTAAATCAAGAGAAAAGTGTCGTAATATCTATGTATTGTATCAGTTTTGCTATTAGCTAAAGTTTTGACAACCCTTCTCTTTTATGCTATTATTGAGAAAAAACACAGTTAGTATCAAAGGAGGATATCTAGTATGAATAATACTAAGCATTTAGCTTTAGGGGGATTATTAATCGCACTAGTAGCTGTAGCAACAATGTCAATTAAGATACCTATGCCAGCCACAGGTGGATATATTCATCCAGGTGATAGTATAATTTATTTAGTGGCTATTTTATTTGGTGGCAAGTATGCTTTATTAGCAGGGGGGATTGGTTCAGCCTTAGCAGATGTGTTATCAGGTTATGGTCAATGGGCTTTACCTACTTTAATTATTAAAGGTATTGAGGGGTATATTATTGCTAAGATAGCTAGTCGTAAATTGACCCATACTAAATTGAGAGCAAAAGATATTATGGCAATACTTATCGGTGCATTATGGATGGTAGGAGGTTATTACATAGCAGAGGGGATTATGGTTAAAAGCTTTGTAGTACCAGTGGCTAATATCTCTTGGAATTTAACTCAGGCATTGGGAGGGGCAGTGATTGCAGTTCCCCTTATATTTGGGCTTTTAAAGACGAATATAGTAGAGCTTAGTAAGGATAAATAGATATTAATTAGTGAAAGGTGAGGTTAATGAAAGCAGGCAAGATTGATATTGGAAACTTAAAAGAACTGATTTTAGATAAAATTTCAGCAAGTCATCAAGATGTACTGGTTAGACCAAAGATTGGAGAAGATTCAGCAGTTATCGATTTTGGAGAGTTTGTAGCTGTAATGTCTACTGATCCTATTACTGGAGTAAAAGAGGGGATGGGGAGCTTGGCTGTCAATGTAGCTTGTAATGATATTGCTGCTAATGGTGCTAAAGCTATTGGGATTCAACAAGCCTTATTGATTCCTCCTACTACCAGTAAAGAGGAGATTGTAGCTATTATTCAAGATATCAATCAGGCTGCTCAAGACTTAGGAATAGATATCTTGGGAGGGCATACTGAGATTACCGATATAGTTACTCAGCCTCTAGTTGTCTGTACTGCTATTGGTAAGACGACCAAAGATAAGTATGTAACCTCTTCTGGTGCTAAGGTTGGTGATGATATCGTAGTAACTAAGTGGTCAGGGCTTGAAGGAACTGCTATTTTAGCTAATGATTATTATCAAAAACTAGTAGAGTTAGGAATAGATGAAGGCTTATTAAAAGAAGGACAAGGTTTAATTAAGGATTTAAGTGTAATCTCTGAAGGATTGATTGGAGCAGAGTTTGGAGTTAATGCGATGCATGATGTAACAGAAGGGGGCTTATATGGATCGGTCTTTGAACTTTCTATTGCTGCAGAGGTTGGCTTTGAGCTAGAGGAGAACTTAGTACCTCTCCATCCTGCTACTAAGGCTATTTCTGATAAGTTAAAGATTAACCCTTATCAGCTAATTGGTTCAGGGATGATGATTTTAACTAGTGAACGTGGAGAAGAGCTGGTTAAAGAACTTGAATTGGCAGGAATTAAGGCTACTATTATTGGTAAAATTGTCGAAAAGAAAAGAGTAGTCAATACTAAAGAGGGGCAGGTTACATTTACCAATGCTCCCCAAGATGAACTGTGGAGATTTCTAGCGGAAAATTAAATTTAAATGAGATTAGGCAACTTCTTAAAGAGGTTGCTTTTTATTATCCCTTCTATCTTAAAGGCCTATTGGGGATGATAAAGATAGAAGGGAGAGTAGTTATCTACTATACTTGGAGCTATATATTTATATAGCTTCAATCCCAATCAAAGCTAATTTGAAGTTTTTAAGAAAGATCTTAGTTTAACTTCTATATTTTTCAATAATGAGTTATAATATTCTTGAGCTTATGATTATAATTAAAAGATCTTGAAGTTCTATGCTTAGCTTAAATTAACGAAAGTTAAGAATCAATTATTAATATATGGAAGTTAAATAATAATTTTAAGGGATGATTAAGATGAAATTTGTCAGAAAAATTTTGTTTCACAGAATTATTTTCTTATTTGTATCTATACTAGTACAGTTACTAGTTTTGATAGCAATAATCTTAAAGTTTAATGAGTACTTTGTCTTTTTCTATGGAGCAAGTATACTTATCAGCATGGTTGCAGTATTAGGGATTATAAATAATCATATTAATCCTGCATATAAGATTGCGTGGATTATACCTATATTATTATTTCCAATCCTTGGAGGAACATTTTATATCTTCTTTGGTGGAAAGAAGTTGGGTAAAGGTGCAAGAGATAAAATGATATCAATCGAGAATAAAACAAGGAAGGTATTAGTATCCCAAGAGTCTGTTTTAGAAGAGATAGAATCCCAAAATAAAGTTGCTGCTAACCAGTCAAGATATCTTCAAGATTATGGCCATTTTCCACCTTATCGCAAGACAATAAGTAAGTACTTTCCAAGTGGTGAGCTGAAGTTTGAAAAGTTAAAGGAAGAATTAAGAAGGGCAGAGCATTATATCTTTTTAGAGTACTTTATTATTGAAGAAGGTGAGATGTGGAACAGTATACTTGATATATTAATAGAAAAAGCATCAGAGGGTGTAGATGTTCGAGTTATATATGATGATGTAGGTTGTTTATTTACTCTACCCTATGGATATGATGCAAAGCTTGAAGAGCTGGGAATTAAGTGCTGTGTTTTTAACCCCCTAATTCCTATATTGTCTCCGATGATCAACAATCGCGATCACCGCAAAATTACAATCATTGATGGTCATACTGGCTTTACAGGAGGGGCTAATTTGGCTGATGAATATATAAATAAGGTCGAAAAACATGGTCATTGGAAGGATTCGGCTATTATGATTAAGGGAGAAGCTGTCTGGAGTATGACTGTGATGTTTTTATCTATGTGGGATTATCTTAGAGAAATTGAAGAAAACTTAGAAGAATTTAAGTATGATAATAATTTATTAGAGTATAATTCAAAGAATACAGATGGATATATTCAGCCCTTTGCAGATAGTCCCTTAGATGATGAAACGGTTGGGGAGATAGTCTATCTTAATCTAATTAACAAGGCCAGAAAATATGTCTATATTACAACACCCTATTTAATTATCAATAATGAGATGGTAACAGCACTATCATCAGCGGCTAAGGGGGGAGTTGATATTCGTATAATTACTCCCCATTGTGCAGATAAATGGTATGTTCATGCAGTTACCAGATCCTATTATAGGATTCTTATTAAAAGTGGAGTTAAAATCTATGAGTATCTTCCAGGCTTTATACATTCAAAAAACTACATATCAGATGATGATTATGGAGTTGTTGGTACGATAAATATGGATTATAGGAGCTTATACTTACACTTTGAATGTGGAGTTTGGATGCATAATTGTAGTACTATTATGGAAGTGAAAGAAGATTTTCTTAATACCTTAAAGGTCTGTAAGGAGATTACTATGGAAGATTTTGAGGATATTAAGTGGTATAGGTCCTTAGGGAGTTCAGTATTACGCCTCTTCTCTCCATTAATGTAATGATATTAGTAATTTTATTTCCAATATGATTTGTAATAGAGTATTTTAGTTGAAAAATAAATTGATTTTTATTATATTTGCCCTGATTATATTTTTCTTAAACTCCTGATTATAATCTGTTATAATATTATATTGATGGAATTTAGCAATATTTTTATAGCTAGGGGAGGATTGAATTATGAAATTATCATTACCAAAAAGTTATACTAGAAAGATTGCCAGAGCGATAGCTGAGTTTGAGCTAATAGAAGAGGGGGATAATATTCTAGTTGGATTTTCAGGAGGGAAGGATAGCTCTTTATTATTATATGCTCTAGCAACCTTGCAAAAGAGTATGGGCATTAATTTTAAGGTAAGTGCTTTAACTATCGATTTGGGCTTTGAAGAGGATGCAGAGTTTAAGGAGATGAAGGATTACTGTAAAAAGCTAGAGATACCCTATTATATTGAAAGGACTAAGATCTCTGAGATTATTACCGATGAGGCTACGAAAAATCCTTGTGCAAAGTGTGCTTATTTTAGAAAAGGAGCAATCTCTAAATTTATGAAAGAAGGTGGCTTTAATAAGATTGCTTATGGTCATCATTATGATGATGCAGTGGAGACCTTCTTGATGAGTATTCTCTACTCTGGACAGGTCAAGACCTTTGAGCCAAAGAGTTATTTAGATAATAGTGATATCTATGTAATCAGACCTCTGCTTTACTTAAGAGAGCAGGAGACCCGTGAGGCGAAAAAGATCACTGAATTTGAGCCAATTCCAAGCCCTTGTCCCCATGATGGTGAGACCAAAAGAGAAGAGATAAAGCAGTTGCTTAGAAGTTTTGATGATAGTAAACAGATATTTTATAATGTAGCAGCAGCTATGAGAGAAGGGGCTCCTTTACAGCTATGGCCTCAGGAGTTAGCTGATAAAGAGGTGCTCGAAAAAACCAATAAGTTATGGAAGGGCTAAGTAGAAATTTATTCAGTGCAGGACTGTCTAAAATTAATTGATCATTGATAGTAGGAGAGAATTAGGGATAAATTTTACAATTAAAAAAGGAAATTTATCTTTTTAGGATAAAGTATATAGTATAGTCTAGTATGCTTATGTTTTTGTTCAAAATCGAAGACTGAAGATGAATTGATAAATTCATATAAATTATCTGATATATGAGATGTGAATATAGATAAGGCTGGAGATATTATCTCTAGTCTTTTTATTTTATATTTATTATTAAGAACCTTAGATATAATCAACTTAAAAAAGGAGAGAAGATAATGGTCCATATTTTTAATGAAGAGAAGATTAGCTATAAGTTCAAAGAAGCAAAGGTCACTGAATTTGCTTGGCATAGCAGCCAAGAACTATCAAAAATAGTCGACTCCCAAAACTTAAAATTTGACCTAAGGCTGCTTGATTCAGGTAAATACTCTTATCCATATCATTTTCACAGAAATGCCGAAGAGATATTTATTATATTAAGTGGCAAAGCAATGCTTAGAACACCAAAAGAATTTGTAGAGTTAAATGAAGGTGATATTGTATTTTTTGAGATAGGACCTGAAGGTGCTCACCAATTATATAATCATACCCAAAAGCCCTGTAAATACCTTGATATCAGAACCGACATTGGGATAGATGTATGTGAATATCCTGATTCAAATAAGATAAATATACTACCTTATCAAGAGGTATATCAAAAAAATAGTACTGTTGATTACTTTAAAGGTGAAGATAAAGTTAAGGAAAAGTGGGGAGAAGAATTTTCTAGATGAATCATAAATCCTAATCTTCGAAAGAAGGAAATTTTTTATAAATATAGAAATACTAATGTAAGTAAGATTTTTTAAGAGGGAATTGCTATTTGCTTAAAACAGGAGATAAGAACTGTGATATCATGGATAAGGCTTTAATAATACTCCTCATGAAGTTCAACTGTAAATTTTGTTTTATGGGAGGAGGAGGTATCATGATGTATCTAGCTAGCATAGGTGATTTAAAGGAAGGGGACATATTAGCTAAGAAGATATATACTGCAGATGGTAAATTACTATTAGGTGCAGGAAGAAGATTGAACAAGAAATACATCAATAAATTAGAGAAAATTGGTATTAACCATATCTATCTTAAGGATGATAGATTAAAAGAGTTAAAGAAAGAAGATATTGAGATAATACCAGAGGAGATTAGAAAAGAAGCAATAATTATAGCTAGAGATTGTATTAAAAAGATAAGTGATGCTGATATTGGACTAAAAGGTGGAGAACAGCATCAACTATATAAAGTAATTGCAGATATTATTGATAATATAACCATCAATCGGAAGCTGCTTAATTGTATTAAAGACATTAGATTATTACAAGATGAACTCTTCTTTCATCTAACCAATGTCACTGTACTCTCTTTAGTAGTAGCTAAGCAGCTAGGTTATGAGAGGGAACGATTAATGGAGTTAGGGATAGGTGCCTTCTTACACGATGTAGGTAAGATAAAAGTTCCTCCAGAAATTTTAAATAAGCCCGGCAGACTTACTGATATGGTTCTGGTTATCCAAAAGGAATAAGTAGAAGATATATCGATGAATATGCCAGAATTGTGGCGATTGCTGATGTCTTTGACTCTATGATTAATGATAGAGTTTATCGTAGCTCAATTAAAGTTAAAGAGGTAATAGAGTACTTATATACTACCTTTACAGAAAATAAGATGGATAGACAATTACTAGATAAATTTTTAAGAATGGTAGTTCCCTACCCTATTGGAACTAAGGTTAAATTAAATATTGGTTGTGAAGCAGTAGTTACCCAAGTAAATGAGACTATGAAGTTAAGGCCGGTAGTTAAGGTCTTAAATTTTATTGGTCTAGATAGGGACTTTGTAATTGATTTATCGAAGGATTTGCATATTGATATTGTAGATGAAATAGTTTAGAATTTTTAATTAAGCCAGAATATTCTGGCTTTTTTTAGGTTTTAGTGGTCAATTTTATATTGGTCATTTATGACTATCTTTAACTAAAAAATAATAAACATTTATAACAACATTATCATAAAATATAATCTATAACTAATTGATTTTAACTTTGAAATAGCTAGTATTTTCTAATATAAATGATTATTTTATATCATAAAATGTTAAATAAAGGAATAGTCTATAATTTTATGATTCTATAATCAAATTTTATTATAGGGACAATATTGTTTCAACTTTAGAATCAAATCTATAGAAGTAAGAAGAGTAGAAGGATATTAAAAGAAAGGAGGTCTAAAGATGGAAAGAATCAACAGGTCAATTAGACTTACCACTATTATTTCGGTAATTATTTTTGTAATAGCTAGTGCTGCAATAACAGCGACCTTGATTATGGAATATTATAATCAGCTACTACCTCTTAGCCTGTCAATGGCTGCAATAATTTTGATAATAATAGTTAGAGTTAAAAGAAAGAATAATTATTATGGGTTAAGGATGATGAGTGATTTTAATAAGTATATTCTGCTAACAATATCAGTTATATTCTTATATTTAACTTTTAAGTTCTTTAAATTTGATTTTAATTTCTTTAGTATCATTGTCTTTTATATCCCCTTACTTTACTCTCTAGTTTTTCCTAATCCATTCTTTACAGTAGTAATTGCGATTTTAATTATAGATTTATTTTCAGGTTATTATCCAGAGGTTGGAAGGTATCAACTACATGGATATTCTGTAGGAGTCTTTACAGCTTCTTTATTATATGCTTGCTTGGCTTATCTAATTGATTATTTATTTAAAGAGAAGGAGAGGTTTAGGAATTTAAGTATTAAAGATAGTCTGACCGATGCTTATAATTTAGATTATATACTAAAGGCTGGAGAAGAGATTTTAGCTGATAAGAAGAAGCTTGGAATCTATCTTTTAGATATCAACCACTTTAAGCAGTTTAATGATACTTATGGACATTTAGTTGGTAATCAAATTTTAATACAACTGGCTAATTTTTTAAAGAAGGAGTTAGTGGACTATACTAGTTTAGTAGGCAGATTGGGAGGAGATGAATTTGTCATCTTAATTGAAGATATATCTTTAAAAGAATCTAAGCACATTCTTAATAGATTGATATCAGATTTGGAAAATAAGTCTTTTGAAGGGGATAAGGATCTAAGCCAGTTTAATATCTCTGTTTCAGTCGGCTTGGCTCATTGTAAAGAAGGAAATACTTATAATATTCAGGAATTATTAAATCATGCCGATGAGAGGATGTATTTTCATAAGCACCATAATTTCTCCTTGGGAACAAAAATCTCTTCTAAAGACTATTTGAGTAAATAGATTGAATCTTTTTAATGGGCTTGGCAATAATAGCTAGCTTGGAGTTGTTAAATTACACAAGCTTGTTGATTAGAGAGATGATTTTTTAGTTTAGAGATTTATACTTAGATACTGTGCTTGGCTAAGGCTATTTAATTTATATAGATAATGGGGATTGAAGATTGTTCTTACTGAACCCTTTGATGTAGTTAACAGATGGTAAATAGAATAAATAGAAGTTAATAAGAAGAGAATAATCAATAGATAGAGTAGTCCTTTAATTGTTGAGGAAATCAATTTATCCAATAACTCGACCATATAGATTCTCCTTTTTCTTATACAGAGCTTTTTAAGATAGTTTTTGTTAAATGACTAGATTCTATTCTGTTAACTTTTTCCATCTGTTTTATTTAGTTATTAATTAAAAAGGAGAGAGGGGGGTTCCCGCTCTCCTTTATCACTAGAAATTTATATGATTATTGCTGTGGATTCTGTTCATTTTGTCCCACTTTAAATTGTGGTTCTTGACTCTCTACATAGTTAACTCTGTTGCGTAATTCATTTACTACATTGGCAACCTGTTGAGCATGTTTATTATACATATCTTGTGCCATCTTATCTTGAGTATCTTGAGCAAATCCTTCTAAGGTAACTCTAGCAGTTTCTAAACCATTAAGAGCTTTGTGTAAATCTTGTCCAACTGTCATTTATTTTTTCACCTCCTTATCTCCACTAATTATAATAACCCTTTAATTAGAAAGTATAAGATGTAGATTAAGTGAAAGAAGAGAAGATATACCATCAATTTTAGGATGGGATTAACTGGAGTAAATAAAGGTATTCTAGTAATAATAAAGAAGAACATTAAAGGAGAAGATAAATAAAAATTAATATAATGGAAGGGAGAGAAAATTTGATGAACAAAATTTTAATTCCTTTAGCTGAAGGTTTTGAAGAGATTGAAGCTATTACTAATATTGATATTTTACGGAGGGCAGGATTGGAGGTTGAGACTGCTTCTTTAGGAGATTTGGCTGTAACTGGTGGTCATAATATTATAATTAATGCTGACAAACTGATAGATGAGGTCAAAGCTCAAGAGTTAGCGGGGATTGTCCTACCAGGAGGAATGCCTGGAGCAGCACATCTAAGGGATGATGAGAGAATTGTTAGCTTAATTCAAGAGCTAGCTAAAAGAGAAGCTTTAATTGCTGCTATCTGTGCGGCTCCTATTGTTTTAGAAGAAGCAGGGCTGTTAAGTGATAGGGTGGTAACCAGTTATCCAGGATTTGAAGAAGAACTGGAATCTTGCAATTATTTGCAGGATAGAGTAGTAGTTGATGGGAATATCATTACAGGGCGTGGTCCTGGGGTAGCTGTAGAATTTGCCTTAAAGCTAGTAGAGTACTTAGTAGATAATAAAAAAGTAGAAGAGCTCAAGGCTACAATGCTGACAAATTTTTAATTAATAATCTCCCAATAGTTCTTTAGCATACTCTTCTTATATAGTTATCCAAATTTAGAGATATTAAGAGAGTCACGAGTGATGTCAAGAGGTTTTTACTTGTTACCTGTCACTTGTCACTGATTACTAAGCTGTCGCAATATTCCATTTTAGCTTAAATAAATTTAAACATTCTTTTAATAATTATCTTTCTTCTTATTACATATATTTATAATATATCTTTAGTTTCTAGAAAGGAGAGGGAAGATGATTGACTTTAAAGAAGAGCAGGTTAGAGTAGAATATCTAATTGGAGAAGATACAGTTACTGAATCTATTACTAAAAATGTTCCTATCCCAGTTGAAGCCAAACCTGATATCGAGGAGATTTTAGAGGTAAAGGCTGATTTGATGGGGGTTATGGGTACTGTAGAAGATGGTGGAGTAACAATTAATGGTCTAATTGAGTTAGGTGTGATGTATGTGGCCGATACTCCCGAGGGTGACCAGCCAGTTCACTTTTTTGAAGGAGAGTTTACATTCACTAACTTTGTAGATATCCCTGAAGCTGAGGAGTATATGGATACCTATGTCAATGTTGATATCTTAAAGGTTAATTATAATTTTGTTGATGATAGAACTGTAGAAGTTACTGTTGTAATTAGAAAGTTTGCTAAGGTCTTTGATTATCGCCAGATTAATATTATTACTGAAGTAGAAGGTATTAGAGAATCATTGGTGGAGAAGGAATTACTTAGAATAGAGCATGTCATTGGAGAGAATACCTATCAAACGGTTGTAGAGGGAATAATTGAAGTTCCAACCCAAAAACCAGATATTGAAAGAATTTTAAAGATCAATGGTGCGCTGATTGAGGATGAGATAGCAGGGGTTATCGATGATGCTATCATTGTAGGCGGTGTCTTTAGAGCTGATGTTACCTATGTAGCTGATACTCCAGAAGGTGATCAGCCTGTTCATGCCTTTGAAGGTGAGGTTGGACTTACTGAAGTTATTGAAGTTGCAGGGGCTAAAGAAGGGTTGAATGCCTATGCTGATATAACTATTAAGCGTTGGGATTATAATGTTGTTAATGGAAATCAGCTTGAGATAAGGGCTTTAGTAGATATCTTTGTTAAGGTAACTGAGACTAAGCAGATAGAGGTTGTAACAGCTATTAACAGTGATCAAGTAGAGGTTGAGGAAGAGTTATTGAGAGTAGAAGAGGTAATTGGTGAAGATACAGTAACTGAAACTATCATTCAAGAGTTTAGTCCACCTCCTGTCAAGCCTAATATTGAACAGGTATTACAGGCAGATGTCCAATTATTCTTGCCAGTCTGTACAGTAGAAGAAGGTGGGGTCTTGGTTGAAGGGCTGCTTGTAGCAGGAGTACTTTATGTAGCAGCTACCCCAGAAGGGGATCAGCCAGTTCATTTCTTTGATGATGTAGAGGAATTTGAGAACTTTGTGAATATTCCTGGAGCAGAGGCAGGGATGTTCTGCTATGGTAATATAGATATTAAAAAGGTCAAAGCTAGACTGATAGATGACCGAACTGTAGAGCTATCTATTATCTTAAATGAGTTTATCAAGGTAATAAACTTTAGACAGCTGACTATAGTAACCGATATAATTGGAGTTACTCCTGGAGATGATCAGCCTAGTGATTGTCCTAAGAAAGAGTATACTGTGCAAGCAGGAGATACCTTATATAAGATAGCTAAAAGGTATGGAACTACTGTGGATGCAATTTTAGCGGAGAATGAGATAGAAGATCCTGACTATCTCGAGGTTGGTCAGAGATTGATAATCCCAAATTGTATGGTTGATAATCCTAGAGGATAATAAAAACGATATTATTTATTTATGCCCCTTTTAATTTAAGGGGTTTTTTGTTTTTAGTTATCTAAAAAGGTGTTAGCAGACAGAATATAGAAGAATAGCTTAGATAATATTAAATCAATATACTGCCTGTTTTTATGTTAAGTATCGATGAAATATAGGTTGAGATAGTAACTAAACAGATTAGTAATTTACTTATTTAGTAGTGATAAAAAAGAGTCGATCAAATGATAAAGGTAGCTCATCGAGGGTATATAAATGGGAATCATCCTGATAATTCTCGGTCTGCTTTACTAAAAGCGATTGAATTGGATTATGATATGATAGAGATTGATCTTAGGGAGACTAAGGATAAACAGATAATCTTACACCATGATGAAGATTTGATGAGATTATTTAAAGTTGATATAAAGGTTAAAAATTTAACTCTAAATCAATTAAAAGAGCTTAAATTTAGCAATTATGTAGATTTGATGTTGAGTTTTGAAGATGCTTTGTGGCACTTCTTGTTTAACCATTAAAATTAGCTCGATTATTGAATTGGTTAAAGAAGAGATATAATTTTATATTGGAGGGGATTTTAGATAAATAGTTCGGTAATTGTTGTATCTATGGGCAAAGTGATTTTCAAACTTTTAACTCTATCAAGAGAATATTTGCTGAATTACGGTATAATAAAAAAGGTTATGAGAGTAGAAACCCAGAATGTATAAGAGAAGAGCTGGGGCAATTTTTATAATATATTATTTTAATAAAGGAGTATAGTTATGAGCAAATATATAGCTTTTGATTTTGATGGAACTCTAGTTGATTCACAGGATATTGCTATATCAGTGGTTAATCAACTTGCTAATAAGCATGATTTCAAACCTATAGAGAGGGAGGATATTGAGCATTTAAAGGGTTTATCGGTTTTTGATAGGTGTAAATTTTTGAATGTTCCTGTATATAAGTTGCCCTTTTGGGCACCAGAATTTTATAGAATCTATAAGAAATCTATAAAAAATCTCCTCTTCTTTGATGGGATTAGTAATTTATTAAAAGAGCTAGGAGCGATGGATTATAATTTGGCTATTATATCATCCAATTCAGAAACCATTATCCGAGACTTTTTAAAGAATAATCAGATAGATAATATTGACCAAATCTTCTGTTCTAGTAATCTCTTTGGGAAGGATAAGGTTATTAAGAAATTCTTAAAAAGAAATAAACTCAAAAGTTCCGAGCTAATCTATGTTGGTGATGAATCAAGGGATGTGATTGCTTGTAAGAAGGTTGGGGTAGAGGTAATATGGGTTAGCTGGGGTTATGATTCAATGGATACTATACAAGAAGAATCCCCAGATTATATCGCTAAAGAGCCTAAGGAGATTTTAGAGATAGTGAAGTCCCTATAATTTTAAATTTTTAGGGTTAGCGGTTTATCCTATTTAATATTGAGAGTACATAAAGCAATAAATAAAGTATAAGGAGGAGTTGATGATGGAATTAAAGCAGTTGACAGAGCAGGTATATTATTTAGATGGACCTACCAATATTGGGGTGATTAAGGATAGAGAGAGTGCAATCTTAATTGATAGTGGTTTAGATGATAGTGTGGCTAAGAAGATATTAAGAATCTTAGAAGATAATAACTTAACTCTAAAAACAATTATCAATACTCATTTCCATGCAGACCACTGTGGTGCCAATAATTATTTACAGCAAGCGACTGAAGCAGAGATTTATGCTTATGGGATCGAAGCTGCTATTATCAATTATCCTTATCTTGAGCCACTATCCTTCTTCTCAGGAGCCAATCCAATTAAGGATTTAAAGAATAAATTCTTAATGGCCAAGGAATCTAAGGTAGATCATCTATTAAAGGAGACCAATATAAAGTTAAATTTCGATAGCATTGAAGTGGAGATAATTCCTTTACAAGGCCATTCAGTAAATCAGATTGGAGTTGTAGTAGATGGGGTCTTATTCTGTGGAGATTCAATCTTCTCTAAGAAGGTAATTGATAAACATAAGCTACTCTTTTATACAGATATTGAAAAACAGAAAGCTACTCTAGAGTTTCTAGCTGAGACTAACTATGATTGCTATCTACCTTCACATGCTAAAGCTACTACTGATATTAGAGAGCTAGCTAAGGTGAACTTAGACTGTATCAATGAGATAGAAGGTATAATCTTTAAGCTATTAGAATCTGCTAAAAGTACTGAACAACTATTACAAGAGACCTTAGCTTACTACCAAGTTAAGCTTAAGAGTCTGCAACAGTATCACCTGATGAAGACCTTGATTATGGCTTATCTCTCCTCACTCTATAATAATGATAGAATAGAATTAGAGCTGAGGGATAATTGCTTATACTGGAAGAGCATAAAAGGTTAAAGAGAGGTGAGTGATAGGTGGTCAATTACAAGTGATTTGATATAAAATAAAAACTAGAGCTATTAATAGCTCTAGTTTTTATTTTATATCATGGGTCTTTATGTATTCACTAATTTTAGTATCTTCTTCAGCAATATGATTTATTAACCATTCCATTATCTTATCTGTAATTATTTCAACTAACTCATCTATACTCTCTTCTTCATCAAAAAACTCATACTTGATTTTATTGATCTTTCTGATAAAGTTTTGGTGAATCTCTTTATGGCGTTCATATTTAGGGTACTTATATTTTAGTTGTAACTCTTCTTCATCATTAAAATGAGTTACAAAATAATCACTTAAGAAGTAGAAGAGATGTTCTACAGTCTCTGTTGATTTTTCTCGATTATCTTTATTTTTTTCTAATTTTTTTAGAAAATTGTTTGTTTGTCTAAAGATTTCCTGATGTTGTCTATCAATCAGTTCAATCCCAATATTGAAATCATCTGCCCATTTGATGAACATATACAATCACCCTCCTTTTAGATTGAGCTTATAATACTTCTTCTATGCCTAAAATTTATTTCCTGCAATATTATATCATTTATAATTAAAAGTCAAATAAATCATTGTGTGATTAATTTGTAACTGATATGTTAATCTTTAGAGAGTATCTAGTGTTATTATATAAGTGAGTAAAGCAAAGGATGGAGTAAGGTAGGAATTAAGATTGAGAATGCTAATATGTGGTATAGCTAAGGAGGTGTTTGAAGAGGAGTAGTAATTAGTTTAACTTATAATTAGTAAGGACTAGAGATTGAAAACTTGATGGTTTTATAGTGCTAATAAGAATTATAATACTAAGAAAGGCTTAACAAGGACAAGTTTCTAAATTATAATGGCTAGGTGATAACTTAAAAGAAACTTTGTAGATATTATTGGGGATCCTATCATAGGAGGGAGTGGGATCCCCTATAGTATTTATAAGGATAGTTTTGGATAATAGAGGTTAGGGAGTGAAGGAGGTTAACAAAATAGAAAGAGAGATGGCTTAAGCCATCTCTCTTTCTATTTTTAACCAATCTTATCTGCTATCTTATCTAAGCATTCTTGGCAAACAATCTTATTTTTGAAGTTGATAGTTGAATCAGCATTACCACAGAAGGTACAAGCAGGTTCATATTTTTGAAAGATTACCTTATCACTATCTACATAAATCTCTAAAGGATCCTTTAGATCGATTCCTAAAGTTCTTCTTAATTCAATTGGAATAACTATTCTGCCCAATTCATCTATTTTACGTACAATTCCAGTTGCTTTCATTCTTTTAGCCCCCTTTTTAATTTATTTTAGTTGGAGGGATAATAAAAAGTAAATCATTTAAATCTAATACATTTATTATCTTTGTTAACCTAATTATAACACAAGCAGTAATAATTATCAATATCAAAAATGAAAAAATAATGAATATTTTGGAATGTAGTTTATTTTTAATGATAGCTAAGAATAGAAGAGAAGCAGCTATACCACAATAGTAATATCAGAAGGAAAATATAAAAATAATTCAGAATAAAGAATAAGAATAATACTAATTAATACAGGAAAATTTCATAACAATGCTGAAAGAGTTGAATTACTGATATGTATTACCAAGAAATCTTAGAGGACAAAGCAATAATTTTGTCTAAAATAGATAAAGAGCTTAGATATACGTGGGTTTTCAATTCACATCTTGATTTTTCGGTAAAGAGTGTGATAGGAAAGACCAATTCTGAAATCGATCCCAACCCAGGGACATTTCAATTAGAAGAACTAAAGATAGTTTTGCTCAAGATCAGATTATATATAAGGAAGGTTTATTATTGGGAGGGACTTAGAATGAATATTAAAAAGAGAAATTGTTTTATTAAGCCCAAATATCACTTTGATAATTGGCGTAGTCAGGAGTTAGTATCGAAATACAATAAAATAATACATTATCCTTTGACAGTAATTGAAGGTGGTATTGGCACTGGAAAATCAAGTAGTTTATCCAATTTTTTAGATAGTAATTTTCAGGGAGAATCTATCTGGTTTACTTTAAGTGAACAGATTGATTGGGAGGTTAACCTTTTTTGGAGATTGTTTCTTAAAGCTATTATCTTCTATAATAATAGTCTAGAAGAGGATATACAGGAAATTATTATAAAAATCGAGAAAAGAGATTCAAATATAAGAAGTATTATCAATGATTTAGCGGAAGTAGTTTTTGATGAATTTAATGATGATAGTTTATTGATAATTGATAATTTTGAATTGATTATTAAAAATCAAAAGGTAGTTGATAGTTTAAGTTACTTTGTAAACTTAATCCCAAACTACTTTCATTTAGTGTTGATAACAAAAGAGAAGATAGTTTTTCCACATTTAGACAGATGGCAAGCTCAGAGCTTAGTCCAGTTTATTAAAGAGAAGCAACTTATTTTAGAGAAGGAAGATATAAAAGAACTATTATCCTTAGAGTATAATCTAAAGCTATCAAATAGTGAGTTAGATAAAGTATATCATTTAACCGAAGGCTGGATTTTAGCTGTTGATTTGTTTGCTAAAGAGTATAATGGTCAAGCGCTAGATGATTTTTTAAATGATGATAGCAACTTTACAATGATAGATGATTACTTTAGTTATTATGTTTTAGCTAAATTGGAGGATAAAGAGCTAATAGAGTTCTTATTAAAGACTTCTTTGTTAGAAGAGTTGGACATTAGGGTTTCTAATCTAGTTTTGAAGATAGATAATAGTCAAGAGATTATTAATTTAATAAAAGATAAGTTTGGACTAATAAAGAAGGTGGAAGAAGGAAAATATCGCTATCATAATCTATTTAGAGAATTTTTAAAGAGAAGATTTGATCAGATCTATGTTGAGTTTAATCATCGTGAACTGATAGATATATATTTAGAATTAGGTATGCTTAAAGAGGCACTTTGTTATAGTTATAAGATTGATGACAAAGATAAATTGATAGCTATAATTTTGGGGAAGGAAGAAAGGGTGATTGCTAAAGTAGAATCAAAACTGTTAGAAACTATTTTTTCTTATTTAACAGAAGAGGACTTTATCAATAATCCTTTATTATATCTTTATCACGGGGATTATTATCTTTATAAGCAGGATCCCTATAAATCCTTAGCCAATTATCAGCAAGGGGAGAAGTTGTTTAGAAGTAGAGGTGATAGAGTAAGTTTAAGGAGAGCACTCTTTAAAACGGCCAAGGTATATGCCTTTTTTAATTCTAATCACCTCTTAAATTATTTAGAAGAGTTACTTACTTTTCAAGACCAATTATCAATAGTTAAAGAGGAGGAACTAACTTATCTAAGATATATATCTACTCTAATCAGAGGGGATATGAAAGAAGGAAGGAAGTTGTTAGCTAAACTTGAAGGTAGTAATTATTATGAGGAGCTATTGACCAATCATTTATTCATGAAGGGGGATTTTAATCAGGCAATAAAGTTAATTAAGCAGATCGATAAGCCTAGAGAAGAGTACTTTTTTTACAATACCTTTATAGCACCGATACTTATACATCTGCTTTTAGGTAATTTCTACCAAGCTCAAGAGTATATCTTAATTGAATTAGAACAAGATAACTTTGTAATTAAATTATTTGCTCAGTATTATCTAGCCCAGATCGCTGAGTTCTTTTATATAAAGCCTAGAGTGGAATTAAAAGAGCTATACTTAGAGAAGCTGGAGATGATAGATGGCTGCCCTTATGATTCATCTTGGTATAGGTTGGAGCTGTTATTAACTATAGTATTTTGGGAGGTCTTTTATGGTGATTTAGAGCAGGTACTTGCTTATGGAGAACTAGGTTTAGACCATGCTCTAAGTAGGGAGGACAAGCTCTTTAGCGGATTTTTTAATAAAGCGATAGGAGTAAAATACTATTTTGAAGAAGATTTGACTAAAGCAGTTCAGCTATTAAAGAAGTCTATAGATTCTTTTCTGAGTATCGAAAATAAATTATTATTGGCTTCATCCTACTTGTGGATAGCTTTAGTTATTTACAAGAGTAAAAAAAGTGACAGCCTTAGATACTATGCTACTAAGTTCTTAAAATTGAGTAGGGAGCATAACTATGATTTTCTATTGACCACTCCAAATTTATTGGGTTCAAGAGACCCAAATCATTTTATTCCACTATTGCTTGAAGTAAAGAGCCTAGGAGTAGAAGTAGCTTATATAGACCAAATCTTAAACCAGCTACATTTAGAGCGACTAGATAATGCCCCAGGATATTCACTAAGGATTAAAAGCCTAGGGAGGTTGCAAGTCTATCGAGGTACTGAGCTAATTACTGAAGATGATTGGGGACGTAAGAAAGCTAAAGAATTGTTTAAATTATTACTAATCAATTATGGGCAGTTAATTAATAAAGACCAGATCTGCCAGCTATTATATCCTGATTATAATCAAACAGATGCCTATCGCAACTTCTCAGTTAATTTGACATATTTAAATAATCTTTTGGAGCCTAGTAGAGAGGTTGGTGAGAAAACCTATTTTATAGTTAGAGAGGGAGACTATTATGGACTGACTAATAAGTTTGCTTATTTTTATGATGTTGATATGTTTCAAAGCTTGATTAATAGAGGAAGACAGGCTGATAATAAACTGATAAGAATAAAGTATTATCAACAAGCTCTAGAACTTTATGAGGATGATTTCATTGCTGATGATCTGTATAATGAAGAAATAAGTAAAGAAAGAAAGAGAATACAACATCTATATTTAAAGCTAGCAGATGATTTAATGGAATATTATTATGATAATCAAGATTATCATAAATGTATAAAGCTAGCCAATAAGTCTTTAGAGATTGATAAATACTTTGAATCGGCTTATCTCTACCAGCTGAAAGCCTATAAGGAGCTTAATTTACGTAGTTATGCAATTAAGGCTTATAAGAGATGTAAAGATATTTTAGAAGAGGAATTAAATATCTCTCCTAATCAAGAGATAGAAGAATATTATAAATCAATTACAAAATAAAGTCTTCATTGAAGAGATTGGAGATTGTCTTGAAATATGATACAATAATGGTATATATTAATTAAAATTCATGTTTAAGCCACTTTGATAGGTGGCTCTTCTAATTTTTAGACAAATTTTATCATTGTATTTTGAGGTGGATTTTTATTTCTATTTCACTACTAGTTAGATGTTGAAAAACGTCGAAATATACAATTATTTGAATTTTATAAAATAATTTGGTTTTGTAATGGTTTTGTAAGTAATATGTAATCGATTTGAAGTAGTAAGTTGTTATAATTGAAACATCAGTTAGTAGTAACAGTTATTAATAGCAATATTTTACAGCAGTTTTAAATAATAGTTTTTAGGGAGGGGACTAAATGATTTTAAGAACTGAGTCTGTTATATCTAAAGTTAAGGCTAGTTGGAAGAATCAGAAGTTAATAGAGAAGTTCTCATGGCTAGATAAGAATACATTAACTGTAATCGAAGCTAAGATGGGGTATGGTAAGACTATCAATTTGGCAAATTTTCTAGAAGATGAATATTATGATAGAGTTTATTGGTATAAACTCAAAAAGAGTAATATTACAGAACTTGATTTTTGGAATAAGTTAACAAAGATTCTAACTTTAGAAGATAAGAGTATCAAAGAAGAGATGGATCAGATAGTTAGTAAATTAGGGCAAGAAGAGATTGAGATAGAGGATTTTTTGGAAGAATTTTGCCAAAAAATCTATGATATTCTAGTAGAAGATACTTTCTGGATAATAGATAATTTTGATAAGTTTAGTCTAAATGTAGATTTTTTAAATTCTTTTCAATTTTTTATTGATTTAATACCCTCTCAGCTACATATAGTGATTATTAGCAGAGGGTCAATTAATATCCATAAGTTTGCCTATTGGCAGATAACTGGGATGGCAATGAAGATAGAGCAGGATTTATTTACCTTAGATATTAATCAGGTTGAAGATTTTTTAATCAACTATTATCAATTGACTCTAACTTATGAAGATCTTGAGAGGATATATAATTTGACAGAGGGTTGGATTATTCTCCTTGATTTAATTGCTAATAGATTAACAAAAGGATTTAAGTTAGACAGGCTATTAAACGATGGAAATTCCTTTGGGTTGATCTTTGATTATTTTAACTATGAAATTTTGAACAATTTAACTAATCAAGAGATGATATTAAAAGAATTTTTATTTAAAACTTCAGTACTAGGTGATTTTAGTATAGAGTTCTGTAATGACTTTTTAAATATTAACAATAGTAGGGCGTTAATAGATAAATTGATAAAACAAGGAGTATTTATCTTCAAAATTGATGATGACGTATATAAGTATCACAATCTTTTTAAGAGTTTTTTAATTAGCAAAGCCAAGCTGATCTATGATTTGAAGTTATTAAAACAGAGGGCTAAGAAGATATACTTACAGAAAGGTAATGATATTGATTTAGTAGATTATATCTTAGAGAATGGTTCTAAAGAAGAGATAGTAGATATGGTACTTAATCAAGGGCAAGGGTGGCTACAAAGAGGAGATCTATCATTATTAGAGAGAGTTCTATCCAACTTATCGGCTGCTACTATAGCTTCAAATGCAGAGTTATTGACTTATCACGGTGATGTATATCAGCAGAAAGAGCATTTTGATAGAGCAATAGAGAATTATCTGCAAGCAGAAGAGATTCTTAGTGGTACCAAAAATAAATATTTAATTAAGATACTATTTAAAATTGCCAAGCTCTATGCTTTCTTTACTTCAAATAAATTACCGGTTTATCTTGATAAGTTAAGAAATTTCAAAGAAGAATTCTCTAAATTAGAAGTTAGAGAATTTTTAGAGCTAGAGTTGGTCAATAAGCTGCTTAGTGGGGATATACATGGGCTAAATTATATTATAGAGGAAGCTGAGATAGATGAGAGTGTATATAAAGAGTTAAAGGCATATATCTACTTATTTGAAGCTAAAGCTGATAAAGCAGAAGAGTTATTTAAAGAGCTAGAAAGTCAAGATAAAAGCTTGAGTGACTATCTATTATTTTATAGTATTACCTTACCTATTACTTATAACTTACTTGAGGGTAACCTCTGTACTGCTTTAGAGTATATTTGGAGCCATTTAAAGACAGATTGCAAGATAGTTAAAGAGTTTTTAAATTATTATTTGACCAATACTTTGGAACTCTTTGGGGTCTATGATGATAAGAGTTTAAAGGCTGAATATGATAATTTTATAGAGAGTTTATCTGCAAGAAAGATTGATTTTTCTTGGTATAAAGCAGAAGCTATAATTAAGTTGATGGTTTGGGAGGCATTTTATGGAGATTGTGATAAAGGGATTGACTATTGCTCAAAGGCTTTAAATGATTTAAATTATAATAAATATAGTATTTTAAAGGGGATACTCTTTAGAGTGTTAGGAATAAATTGTTATTTTGCTAATAAATTGGAAGCTGCTGATAAATATTTGGGTATAGCTAGAAAGGAATTGATGGGGCTAGACAATAAGATGTACCTTTCTTCTACAGCTTTGATTTTGGCAAAGGTCAATCGTGAGTTGGGTAATGATAAAAAATTCTATCGATACTTAGAAGAGGGGATTAAGCTATCTAAAGAGAATGGCTTTGATAATATCTTTATTAAATCATCTCTAGGAGGCTTTAGGGATCCAAATCGTTTAATTCCAATTCTGCTTGAAGCCAAGAAAGCTAAGGTTGAAGAGGATTATGTAGATGGCTTACTTAGCAAGATTAAACTATCAGAATATACTAGAGCACCAGGATATTCTTTAAGAATTAAGACCCTAGGAGGGTTAGAAATCTATCGAGGAAAGACCAAAATCGAAGATTCTTACTGGAAACGGAAGAAGTCTAAGGAGATACTGAAGCTATTTTTAATCAATTATGGTAGCTTGTTGCCAAGAGAGAAGGTCTGTAATATCTTATGGCCTAATAAGGATAAAGAATCGGCTATTCATAGCTTTAATGTTGCTTTAAATAGTTTAAATAAGATATTGGAACCAAATAGAGGCTCTAGAGAGGATAGCTACTTTATTATAAAGAAAGGTCATTCTTATGGTTTGGCAAATACCTTTGCTTATTATTATGATATTGAAGTATTTGAGAGATTTATTGAAAGAGGTAAGAATTCTGATGATGAATTAATAAGTATGAACTATTTTAAAGAAGCGATAAGGCTTTATAAAGATGATTTTTTGATAGAAGATTTATATAATGAATTTATTATCAGAGAACGGGAGAGGTTACAGCAGCTGTTTTTAGAAGCTGCTAATCAGTTAATGAAATATTATTATCGCCAAGGAGATTATAAGAGTACTATCAGCTTAGCCAATAAGATGCTCTCTATAGACCCTTATTTTGAAAGTGCTTATTTATATAAGATGAAAGGTTATCATCAGATTGGTAGACGGGAGTTTTCAATCAAGACCTATCGTAAATGTAAGGAGATTTTAAATGAAGAGTTGAACATTGACCCAAATGAGAAGATAAAGAATTATTATAAACATTTGTTAATATAAGGAGTAACCTTGAGGTTGCTCCTTATATTTTATAAAATGGTATATTTCTTATCTGTGACTTGATTGTAAGTCAATTGTGATTAACTAGATAGAGAGAGGTGCTACAATTAGATAGAAGATAAGTTAGTTGTATTTATAATTTGTAGCACCCTCCTATAAGACTTTAAATTTAGAATCTGATGAAAGGGGTGTTGATAATTATGACCAAAAAGGAGCGTTTAAGAAGAGAATTAGATGCTTTAAGGGTCAAGATGATTACACTAGCTGTAGATAAAGAGGATTTGTTGGATGAAGAGGTACAAAAATTAAGTAGAGAAATTGACCAGCAGATACTTACTTATATGAAGTCCTGTGACCTTGTAAGTAAGCAGGGATAATAATATATAATAGGATCAATATTTGATAATCGAGGAGGTTAAGAGATGACTATAGTCAATGTATTAATTAGTAGCTTAGAAGAGTGGGACAAGCTTACTGGCAAAGAGCAGATTAATGATTTTAAGGGTTTAATAGACTCTATACTACTCCATTTAGGGGTTATCAGTGAAACTAGTATTAAATCGAAAATAGAATTGTTAGTAGACTTACAAGAAAGAATTAGATATTTAGTAGAAGAAGAGGGGATAGATCAAGACTTATTGGTGATGGGGTTAGTTAATTTTATTTCAGAGAAGTTAGAAAGGACTTTAATGAGACAAGGGCAGACTATTGTCTTAGATGAGAAGCTAATTTCTTCTGACAAGGTCGATTTAGATATGAAGAATAGACTTTCTTATAGTTTGAAAGAGTTAAAAAGGGATAACTTTTATGAGAAAGCCACTAAAGAGTTGGATCACTGGAGATTTATTGTAGCCAGTAACTTTACTAAGGGAAATAGAGCAAGGTGGAGGAAAGAGGGGTTTGAAGTGGTGGCAGAGGATTTAGAAGAAGAGCTTTCCCAGATTCCCAAAAAAATTTTAGATATTTTATTTGATATTCCTATTGTTAAGCTGATAGCCAAGATTGAGTTAGAAGATATCAAAAATTTAAGCTGTAGTGAAGCGATGGATTTAAGGGAAGTATTGATATAGCTAGCTAAGTTTAGAGTGAAGTTTAATGGGGATATTGCGACACTTTTTACTTTGGTGGTTAGGAGTTAGAGGGTTAGGTAGTTAGGCAGTTCCTAACTCTCTACTCACCTACCTCCGAAATGTCGCTTTTTCTATTTATTATTTGATTTTAAAGTTAGATGATGGATAATAAGTGGATCTTTATAAAAGTAGGTGAGAAAATGGAGCCATATCAGATGAGTAATCAGATATTTAAAGATATCAGTCAATGGATTTATAAAGAGATAGGGCTAAAGTTGACTGAGAAGAAGAAGGCGATGGTAAAGGCTAGATTGACTAAAAGATTAATAGAATTAAAGATAAATAGCTTTGAAGAATACTATCAACTAGCAATCTGTTGTGAAAATGAGAAGTGTGAATTAATCAATTTATTAACGACCAATGTGACTAAATTTTTTAGAGAGAACTACCATTTCCGATTTCTAGAAGAAAGAATACTCCCCAAACTTAAATCAAATTCTAAGCAAAATAAAATAAGAATCTGGAGTGCAGGATGCTCTACCGGAGAAGAGGCCTATAGTCTAGCAATAGTATTGAATGAATTTTTCACAAAAGGGTGGGATATAAAAATATTGGCTACAGATATCAACACAGATGTTCTAAAGAAAGGGGCTAGAGGAATCTATTCTTGCTGTGAGTTGGACAAGCTTTCACCAGTATTAGTTGACAAGTACTTTAAAAGACTTAATTCATCTGGCAAGAGTTACTATCAAGTAAGAGAGGGGTTAAGAAAGCAAGTAATCTTTAAGAAATTGAATTTAAAACAGGCTAAATTATATCAGATTAACTCTAGCTTAGACCTTATTTTTTGCCGTAATGTCTTTATTTACTTTGATGATAATGTCAAGCAGGAGATTCTTAACTTCTTTTATAATAATTTAAAAGAGAGGCAGTATTTATTTCTAGGAAATTCAGATTCCATTGATCATATTGTACATAGTGATAAAAAATGGAATTTGGTTTATCCTACTACTTACCAGAAGTTATGATCTTTTAAGATTAGCTAATTAGAGTTTAACAAATAATCTTAATTAAGAGGTGATACTTTATGTTAGAGTTTTTAAAGAGGCTGATTACACTTAGAAATAAACTATTATTATTTATTCTAGTACCTATTATCTTGGTAGGAGTTTGGAATGTTCAAAGTATCAATAAACTGATAGTTAACAATGTTACTAAGATGGTAGAGAGTAATGGCTCTGAGAATGTCAAAAATGGTGCTGATGTAATTGCTAATTGGTTAAGATCTAAAGAGAATGAGTTGCTTGTGATGTCCAAAATGGTCGATTTAGAAGAGGGCTGGAGTGTAGATGAGAAGAGAGGTTGGAGAGTAATTAAGCAGCTGCTCAAAGTTGATGATTCTAAGAAGACAGATCAATTTATGCTAATGGACTTAGCTGGTAAGGGGTGGACTAGCTATGCTGAGAAGGTAGTAAATTTAGCAGATAGAGATTATTTTCAAAGGGCTAAAGCTAGTAAAGGCTTAGTAGTTAGTGACCCGAGAAAATCTGAGTTAATGGATAAGGATGTTGTTGTAATTACTATACCAGTTAAGAATGCTAATGGAAAGATTATAGCATATTTAGGTCAAAGTATTCCTTTGGTAAATTTAGAGGAGATAGTAAATGGTTTTAAATTAGGGGATGTGGGATATGCATATCTAGTCCAGCAGGATGGTGAGATATTTGCCCATCCTAGTGAAAAAAGAGAGCTTAGTCTACTAGAGAGAGGTAAGGAAGAAGGTGGAGTTACTAAAAAGATTATTGCTGGTGAAGAAGGCTTTGGGTTATATAACTTGGCTGGTGATAAAATGTATGCTTTTTATCATCCGATTGAAGGTGTAAACTGGTCACTGGTCTTAACAGCTCCTAAAGCTAAATTAACTTCGATAGTAGATATGTTGATTGGAGAGGTTAGCCAAGGCTATTTACTTTTGTTGATTATTATCTTTATAATCATCTTCTTAGTAACTACCAATGTCTCTAAAAATGTCAAGAGAATCGATCAAGTATTAGATAAGATGGCCAAAGGGGACTTTAGCCATAAGATAAAAGTTAAAGGTTCTAGTGAGTTAAGTAGAATGGCCCATAATATCAATAAAGTAATTGATGCTTTAGGCAATACTATCAGTAGTATAAAAGATTTCTCTTTAAATATAGCTAACTCTTCTGATGAGATAGCAGAAGGAAATAATGAGCTTTCTGACAGAACTCAAAATAATGCCTCAGCCTTAGAAGAGGTATCGGCAACGATAGAGGAGATCAATTCTTCGATGCAAGAGGTCTCATCTAATTCAGAAGATGCTAATAGATTATCACAAAATACGATGAAATCATTAAAGACTGGTAGTGATGTTGTCAGTGATACTATAGAAGCTATAGGGGAGATAAGTGATCATAGTGAGAGGATATCAGAGATTATAGTAACGGTTAATGAGATTGCTTCTCAGACAAATCTATTGGCTTTAAATGCTGCAGTAGAAGCAGCTAGAGCAAATGAGAATGGTAAAGGCTTTGCTGTAGTAGCAGATGAGGTCAGAAGTTTGGCTGAAAGGACTGCTGAGTCTGCTAATGAGATAGAGAAGTTGATTAAAAGTATTATCAAAAAAATACTACATGGAAATAACCTGGTCAACGAAACCGGTTCTACTTTAAAAGATATTGTAGAGAATAGTAAAGAGGTTCATAAAGCCATTAGAAATATCTCCATCTCTACTGGAGAGCAGGCTTCTGCTATTGAACAGACTCAGCAGGCCTTAGAAGAGATTAATCAAGGTACTCAAGATAATGCAGCTATGGTAGAGGAGATAGCAAGCTCAAGTGAAGAGCTCAATAGAGAGTCTGTAGAGATGGCCAAATTGGTCGAGAAATTTAAGGTTAGAAAGATCAAACAAGAGAAGATAGAGTTATTGAATTTGATTAAAGAGCAATTAGAGAAGCAAGGAAGTATTAAGAAGAAAAGAGGTAATAAACAGGCTAATCAAGAGATAAAAGAGCTTGAAGAGATTGACCTATCAGAATTAGATTTATCTAAGTTAGATCTAGATAGAGAAGATCTAGATAGAGAAGATCTAGAGATAGACTTTTAGTCCTTAAGTTATAGTGATTTTTAGTGATGAAGCGTAAGTGAAATAAGGTTTTGTGGGGATATTGGGACACTTTAGTAATCAGTGACAAGTGACAGATAACGAGTAAAAATCTCCTCTCGTTACTTGTTACTATCTTAATATCAGTTTATAACATTATCTTTAAATTTCATTATAAAAATGTTAATTTGTGATGACCGTTTTTACAAAGAAAATAGAATATTTACTAGGCTAATCTTTTAGAAGGGGGATGAATATATGGAGAGTATTGATAAGCAGACTAAATTTAAGAGGATAAAGTTGGAGATGGTTGAATCTGAAGAGGTAGATTATCCAGGCTATCTAGCTATTCGCGTTTATAATTGTGTAATAGATGTAGAGGATAGTGAGTTTTTAGGTGTAGATAGTGGAGGTAATCAGCTAAGAGCAGATGGTGTAAAAGGAATCTGTGTAGAAGAGAGTTGTGATGAAGGGACTCTGTTCTTATTTGATATCGAGAATTTGGTGGACAGTGGAAATTTTAATTATAATACTGCTGAAGCTGTGATAAGGGTTGCTGGCTTTACAATAGGTAAGGTTTCTATTGATTTGCCACCTTGTATTTATTTACCTTAAAATTAATTGAAGATGAAGCTTTAAACTAAGAGGAAGGAGAGAGGATGGATAAGAGATATGATATTCCATTTTATACATATCAGATCTTAGACCCAATTAAAGCATTACAGGAAATAAAAGAATGGGCTGCTTTCCATCATGAACGAGTAGATGGAAGTGGATATCCTTTTCATTATGAAGGTAAAGAGCTTTCTATTGGGAGCAGAATTATGGGGGTTGCTGATGTATTTGCAGCCATTACCGAAAATAGACCTTATCGTGATGCTATGAGTAAGAAAGAAGCCTTAAATGTCTTAAATTCTATGGTTGAAGATGGGGCATTAGATAAGGAGATTGTGGGGCTGGTCACTGATAATTATGAGAAGTTAAGCTTTATAAGAAGTAAAAAGCAACAGGAAGTAATAAGAGAGTATTCTTTAAGTTTTTAAGTTAAGAGTCATCTTCCTTTACTAAGGCAAATATCCACACGTCTCTCTATGAAAAGAAATTTAAATCATATTATAAAAAAAGGGGGCTAAAAGGTGGATGAAGTTAATATTAGTCTATTTAGTATGTTGAGTTCTATATCGAATTTAATAAATATTTTAGATGATAAGGCAACTATGCATCAAGAACAGGTAGCGTATATTTCACTTAGGATTGCCAAAGAGTTTGGAATGAAGCAAAATGAGATAAATGAGTTGATTATTGCTACATCCCTTCATGATATAGGGGCATTTTCTTTAGATGAGAGGTTAGAATTATTAGATTTTGAAGTCAATGGGAGGTTAAATCATTCAGAGATTGGGGCGGCTTTATTGGGACAATTTCAGTACTTTGAGCAAATATCTAAAATAATTAAATATCACCACCTTGATTGGAATTATGGAAAGGCTAACTTAACAGAGGATGATCAGGTTCCTATAAGTAGCCACTTACTTCATTTAGCTGATAGGATAGCAGTATTAATAGACCCTTCTAAGAATATTTTAGGTCAAAAAGGGAGAATTATAGAGAAGATAAGAGCAAATTCAAAGGCTAGATTCAATCCTGAATTGGTCGATCAATTTTTGAGCTTAGCCGATAAAGAGGAATTTTGGCTAAGTACTGTCACTCCAGACTTAATCAAGAGAAATCTAATAAGAGAGATGGGGACTGAAGATCTTAGGCTGAATATAGATCAGCTGCTGGATTTAAGTAAAATATTCAGTAAAATTATAGATTATAGGAGTAAGTTTACTCTAAATCACTCTTATGGGGTAGCAGTTACGGCAGAGGAGGTAGCAAAACTGATGGGCTGGTCTAATTACCAAGGCAAAAAAATCAGAATAGCAGGTTATTTACATGATTTAGGAAAGTTAGCTGTAGCAACTGAAATTTTAGAAAAACCAGGAAGATTATCAGAAGCAGAGGTTAATATTATTAAGGTTCATACCTTTTATACCTACTATATCTTAGATCCAATTGACCAATTAAGTGATATTAAAGAGTGGGCAGCCTTTCATCATGAACGTTTAGATGGAAAGGGGTATCCTTTTCATCATACAGGCAAGAGGTTATCAGAGGGGAGTAGAATTATGGCAGTTGTTGATGTATTTACTGCTGTGACTGAAGATAGACCTTATCGGGAAGGAATGAAGAAGGGTGAAGTAATAGCTATATTAAGCTCTATGGCAGAGAATAATGCTTTAGATCAGAATATAGTCGATATAGTAGTAGATAATTATGAGCAGATAAATTCCCTTAGAATAGAGGCTCAACAGAGGTCTTTAAGGGAATATAGTAATCTATTATAGTTTTTTAAGTAGCTAAATTCTATCAAATGGAGGTGAAGAATTATTCATTCTTATGAGTTAGTTAATTAGTATCGATAGGGGGGAGGAGTATGGCTATTGAAATCCTGCTATAATAATCAAGATAAAGAAGAATTAAATCAGATGGTTGAAGAGGCATTGGCTAAAATTGAAGCTATAGATTGTACTAAAACGGATTCTTCTTTGTTTACTTTTTGTTATTTGAATAAGATTGTAGAAGATGCTACTAGTTATTTAGAAAAGTTAAAGCAGAGGAATGGCAGATATGAAGGTAACTAAGATTAGTCTGCGTAAGAAGAGAGGTAAAGTTAGGTTGGTGATTATTGGCTGATTGTAATGTTAAAAATAAGGAGGTGATACTTATGGAAGAGAAAAGAGTCTATCGTTGTAAAGAGTGTGGAAATAAAAAGATGATTGTCAGTCCAAGTAATAAGGGAATTATCTGCTGTGGAGGGATAATGAATAAGGTTAACTTTGCCAAAAAAGAGAAAGTTCTTAGTAAGTAATAAGTTATTAGCTATCAGATTAAGCTGGATTAGAAGAGTTATTTACAGAAGTAGATTTAGAGTCAATATTAGATTACTTTGGCTAATCGGAGTTCTTCTTTAAGCTATTTTATGTGCTAGAAGGTAGGATAAAGGGTATATGTTCTAGCACATAAAATCTGGTCTTAATAGAATTTAAAGGTAAAGAGGTCTGTAGAAGCTGTATAGCAGAGATGGAAGATAAAACTGAGAGTAATATTGCTAGGCTAAATATCAATTGATACAATTGTTAGTGCTTACATTCTGAGGTCAAGCTCATCAGTTTTTATGCACTAAATTCTATAACATAGAGTCTGTATCTATTCATACCCCAATAAATTTTAAATCTCTATACCTCCCTTATATGAGAGATAAATTTAATATAATAGATACGGGCTCTATGCTATGGTATTTAACAGATAGAAGGTGCAGTTTAATTGAGATAATAGATAAATTTAAGAAAAGCTTGATTTTTCGATATTTGCTATCAAGTGAGGAGGGACTAGGATGAGAGGACTTAATAAAGTTAGAGAATATAAGAAGATTAAATTAGAATTGATGGATTCAACCAATAAGGAAGGTTATTTAGCCATAAAGGTTTATAACTGTCTATTGAGAGCAGATGATGTTCAATTTTTAGGAGTGGATAGTGATGGGAAGATTGTCGGTGATACTCCAGTTACTGCTACTCATTTAAATGAAAGGTGTGATCAAGGAACAGAGGTTTTATTTAATATCCAAGGGTTAATTGAGAGTGGACAGTTAGATGCTAAAGTTGTTAAGGCGATTATTAAAGTTGGAGATATTGAATTAGGACAAATTAATATAGGGTTGTTAGAAGCAGATTATTAATTTTTATAAGGTCTATAAAAGATTGCTCTTAAAAGTCCTACAAGAAATATTTCTTGTAGGACTTTTATTTTTGCAGGAGATTATCAGTTATAGAAAGAAATTTAAATAAAGGAGAGGAGGTTAATAATAAATATTAGATTATATAAATAATAAAGGTAAAATTTATAAAAAATAATTATTAGATTCATACAATTCTAGGGTCAGCTTTGAAACTGATAGATAGCTTAAATTATCAGTTGTCTAAAGGGGTCTGTTAAGAGATTTAGAGCTAGCGGTAATTAACTAAGGTCAATTTTAAAGTATGATACTTAACCTTTTTAAGCAAAATAAAAGAAAAATATCTTTTCTGTGTAATAATTAGTAATATATGTTATGGTAACTGAATAAAAGATATAGTAGTTAGAGGTTATTTAATTTAAATATAACCTCACATAATTATATTTTTTGAATTTTTATTGTTTTATGAAGGAACTAAATGTAAAAAAGTAGAATTAACTTTAACAAAGTACTTCTTATTAAAAAATCAGCAGGTTTATAAATCTAAACCTGATTTTTACATTTAAACTTTTAGTTTAAAGAAGATGATAAAATTGGTTAATGATAGAAGCTGCTGATTAAAGATTAATTATTAACTCAATAAAAAAAGAAATTATTAGAGATATGGAGGTTTAGTTATGGCAACTTTAAATGAATATGAGATGAACCTAGTATTAAATGCTCAAACAAAAGACCCTGCTTATTTATTAGGGATGCATCAATTAGCTCAAGATAAGGTAGTAGTAAGAGCTTTTGAACCACATGCTGAGAAAATCTTTCTAAAATCAGACCAGTTTGAAGAGGAAATTGAGTTGGAATTAGTCCATGGAGATGGTTTATTTGAGAAAGTATTTCAAACTAAAGAATTTTTTGATTATAAGCTAAAGTACAGGGGATATCATGGTGGAGAATGGGAGAGAAGAGATCCATACTCATTTATTCCATACCTATCTGATTATGACTTATACTTATTTAGTGAAGGTAATCACCATAGGGTTTATGAGAAGATGGGGGCTCATATAGTTACTCATCAAGGAGTAGAAGGGACTGTTTTTACAGTATGGGCACCAGAAGCAGAGAGAGTAAGTGTAATTGGTAACTTCAATAGTTGGGATGGTAGAGTCCACCAAATGAGATTATTAGGCCATTCAGGGGTTTGGGAGATATTCATCCCTAGCATAGGAGAGGGTGAGGTCTATCGATTTGAAATTCTCACTAAAGAAGGCTATACTTTAATTAAATCTGATCCTTATGCATTTTATAGTGAGCTTCGTCCAGCCAATGCTTCAATTGTCTATGACTATAACGGAAAGTATGAATGGGAAGATGATAAATGGATGGAAAAAAGGGCTAAAACGAGCTGGCTAGAAAGACCTATGTCTGTCTATGAAGTTAATCTAGGATCTTGGGCTAGAGTACCAGAAGAAGAGAATAGATTCTTAAGTTATAGAGAATTAGCTGATAAACTAGTTGAGTATGTAAAAAAGCATAATTATACCCATGTAGAATTGATGCCAGTTGCCGAGCATCCTCTTGATGAATCTTGGGGATATCAGGTGACAGGTTACTTTGCTGTAACAAGTCGCTTTGGTAAGCCTGAAGATTTAATGTATTTAATTGATCAATTCCATAAGAATGATATTGGAGTAATTTTAGATTGGGTTCCAGGTCACTTTCCTAAAGATGCTCATGGTCTAGGGCGTTTTGATGGTTCAGCAGTCTATGAGCATTTAGATCCAAGACTAGGAGAGCATCAAGATTGGGGAACATATATCTTTAATTATGGGAGAAATGAGGTTAAAAACTTCTTAATTTCTAATGCCCTTTATTGGCTAGATAAATTCCATATTGATGGTTTAAGAGTAGATGCGGTAGCTTCTATGATCTATTTAGATTATAGTAGAGAAGGTGATCAGTGGGTTCCAAATAAATATGGTGGTAGAGAGAACTTAGAAGCAATTGAATTCTTACAATATTTTAATTCTATTAGCCATGAATATTATCCAGGAATTCTAACTATAGCTGAGGAATCTACTGCCTTTGAAGGTGTATCAAGACCTACTTATCTTGGTGGTTTAGGTTTTTCTATGAAGTGGAATATGGGCTGGATGAATGATGCTTTAGAGTATATTGAAAAAGATCCTATCTATAGAAAGTATCATCATAATAATTTAACATTTCCATTGGTATATGCATTCAATGAGAACTTTATGCTGGTCTTATCCCATGATGAGGTTGTGCATGGTAAGGGCTCAATGATTAATAAGATGCCAGGTGATTATTGGCAGAAGTTTGCTAACTTACGTGCTTTTTATGCATATATGTATGCCCATCCAGGAAAGAATTTAACCTTTATGGGCGGCGAGTTTGGTCAATGGAAGGAGTGGAATGCTACCCAAAGTCTAGATTGGAATCTATTAGATTTTGAAGCACATCAGAAATTATTAGACTTTATGACAGATTTAAATGGTATCTATCAAGAGCAAGAGGCTTTATGGGAGATAGATTTCAACTATGATGGCTTTGAATGGATAGATTGCCATGATGCCGATAATAGTATTCTCTCCTTTATGAGAAAAGCTAAGAATCCAGATGAATTTATTATTGCTGTCTTCAACTTTACCCCTATTGAAAGAAATAATTATAGAATAGGTGTTCCTAGAGAGGGATATTATGAAGAAATCTTAAATAGTAATGCAGGAAAGTACTGGGGAAGTAATTCTGGGAATATGGGTGGAGCCTGGTCTGAAGCTCACCCATGGCAGAATAGAGGATATTCAATTAATATTACATTGCCTCCATTGAGTGGTTTATACTTTAAATATAAGAGATAAAGACTGATAGATAGCCTTTGTGAGATCGATTTCACAAAGGCTATCTTTAAGTGGTGCTAAACTGGTACCAGACGTAGTAATGGAGAGTACTAATGGGCATAACAGCTCATCGGCTCTGGATATCTTGGAGCTATTGAAGGTTAAGACTGCTAAGGATTTGCAATTAGACTTTCAAATTGATAAGTAAAGCTGTGCTCAAAATTAAATTAAAAGGGGTTTTTAGTAACTCGGGATATTATCCTGAGTTACTTTTTTTGCAGAAAATAGTTTAATTTTACTTAGTCATTTATGACTACATAATTTAATGTAATAAATATAAAGGAATTAATTGATAAAACTAGAATAGTAATTTACTAAATAAGAGGAGTGATAATTATGGGAAGAATTGATACTAAATCAAAAGATTTTAAATTAAGATTTGCTCAAAAAGATGATACTGGTTTAATATTAGATTTTATTAATGCTTTGGCAGAGTATGAAAATCTCTCCCATGAGGTAGTGGCTACTGAAGAGAGTTTACGAGAATCCTTATTTGAACGTAACGTAGCAGAGGTAATTATTGGGGAATATCAAGATAAAGCCGTCAGTTTTGCTTTATTTTTTCATAATTTCTCTACATTTTTAGGTAAACCGGGAATCTATTTAGAGGATCTATTTGTAAAGCCTGCTTATCGTGGTAAAGGATTTGGAAAAACCATGCTCTCCTATCTAGCTAAGTTGGCAAAAGAAAGGGGATGTGGACGCTTTGAATGGGCTTGCCTTGATTGGAATGAACCATCTATTGAATTCTATCAATCAGTGGGAGCAGTAGCGCTGGAAGAGTGGAGTATTTATCGAGTAACAGGTGATGCTTTAGATCAATTAGCAGCAAAAGCAGAGATAGGTGCTAAAAAATAGAGCAAAATAGTTACTAAGAATTAATATAGTATAAAGAGGAGTAGATTAATGAAGATTAGAAGAGCAAAAACAGAAGATTTAGAGAGAATAACCGATATTTATAATAGTGCAATTTTAAATACTACAGCAACCTTTGATATAGAGACTAAGAGTGTAGATTCAAGAAGAGAGTGGTTTAATAGCCATGGTGAGAAATTACCTATCTTTGTTGCTGAAGCTGATGAAGTGATGGGCTGGGTATCTCTATCTAAACTTTTTGATAAAGGAGCTTATGCTGGGACGGTAGAAATCTCTATCTATATAGATCAAGAGTATAGAGGTAGGGGAGTGGGCAATGCTTTGATGGAAAGGATAGTCTCTCATGCTAAAGATAATGATAAGATACATACTGTCATTGCTAGAATTACTGGAGAGAATAAGGTTAGTGTTCATCTTCACCAGAAATTTGGTTTTGAATTTGTGGGAACTTTAAAGGAAGTAGGCTATAAATTTGATAGATATATAGATGTTCATCTATATCAATTATTGGTATAAGTTAGAGCCAGACACTCCGTCTGACTCTTTTTCTTATTTTTTATAGTAACTTTAGATATAGTCACTTATGAACATAAAAACAATTAATCTATACAAATAAAATAACTAAATTTAAATATCAGTTGATTTATGTTAAAATATAATTAATAATTATAAAAAGAGGGATATAATATGTTTAATTTTAGTGAAGCCCAAGTATTAAAATTATTAGGTAAGTTAGCAAACAAGTGGGGAACTGGTCATAATAGTATTACTAGAATACTAAGTAAGATTGAGAACTTTTTGGATAAGCATAGTGATAAACTCAAATCATTGGATAAGGTTAAGCTATTGGTTGCTATGTTAAAGGACCACTCTGATCAAAAGTTTAAAATTGAAGATGGTGCTTTAGGAATGATTATTGCTTGTTTGGCCTATATAATATTACCTAGTGATGTAGTACCTGACTTTATTCCAATTGCTGGCTTTGCTGATGATGCAGCTGCCTTAAAGATAGCCTGGGATCAAATTCGAGGAGAGGTTAAGCGCTATAAATTATGGCAAGCTAGTCAATTAATTGATAAAGCTCAATAAAGTTAAATATTTTATTAAGAACTAATTTAGAGAAATTTTAACTGAATTGTTTCTCTAAAATACAGATAAAATAAATACTTGATCTTTATAAATGGAGTGATGATAATGTCCAACTGCTGTGATCGTTGCAAGAATAGATTATGTGCAAGTAAGGTTCCTATATTTTCTAATTTATCTGATTCTGAATTAATAGATATTATTAAAATGACAGGCCATGAAGAGTTTAAAAAAGGTGATACGATCTGCTTTGAAGGTTTGGAAGCAAATACTCTATATATCATTAATCAAGGTGAAATCAAATTATTCAAACATACTAAAGATGGTAAGGAACAGATTCTTCATATCCTTACAACAGGTGATTTTTTTGGAGAATTGAACCTCTTAAAAGGAGGACACTATAGTTTTAGTGCAGAAGCAATTACTTCTACCAAATTATGTACTTTGACTAAAGATAAGATGAAGAGTATTATCTTAGAAAAACCAGGGATTGCTTTAAAGATAATGGAGACCTTAGCAGATAGGCTGAGTAGTTTAGAAACCTTAGCCCAGAATCTAGCTACCAATGAAGTTGAGGTGAGATTGGCCTATATGCTATTGGAACTGAAGAAGGAGTATGGTAAAGAGACTTCTGAAGGTATAGAAATGAAGATACCTATTACTAGAGAGGATATGTCCAATTATACTGGTGTAGCCCGTGAGACAGTCAGTAGGAAGTTGAAGACCTTTGAAGAAGAAGGGGTTATTAAGTTAGTAGGTAATAAGAAGATAATTATTTTAGATGAAGAGAGATTGAAATTAATGCAATAGTCAATGACTAGTAACGAGTGAAGAGTAACTTAGCTTAAAATCAGAATCAAAACTAAGTAAGTTTAAGAAATATTCTGTTCAATCTTAGAACTAAAGTTATTAAATTAAATCAGTTAAAATAATAAGCTTATATAAAAACTCCAAGAAATTTGACTGTCTTGGAGTTTTTATATTCATAAGAGGTATTAATTTAACTTTTCCCTTAAATTTGATTACAATCACATCTTTCTTCTCCTACTTATCCTATAATTAAGTTGAGCTTAAGGAAAAGAGATAACCAAAACTTAATTATAAATTAGGAGGAGATAAAGATGACTAAAGAGATTAAGGTTGCTGAAAATGCTTATTGGGTAGGTTATGTTGATGATAGAAAGGTTCCTTTTCACCGCTTAACCTTGGAGAAAGGTACAACCTATAATAGTTATTTATTAAAGACAGAAAAGCCAACTGTGATTGATACTGTTGATATTAGCTTTGGAAAGATATTTATAGATAAATTAAGTGAGCATATTGATCCAGCAGAGATTAAATATATAGTAATTAACCATGTAGAGCCAGACCATTCAGGTGGATTGCCTGCATTAACAAATAAAGCTAAAGATGCAGTAATTGTAACTACTGAATTAGGAGCTAAAGAGTTAAAGGAGATGTATCGTTTACATGATAGGGAGTTTTTAATTGTTAAGGATGGAGATAAGCTAGATATTGGAGGAAAGCAGTTAATCTTCTTTGAAACCCCATATCTACACACAGAAGAGACAATGATTACCTACTGTATTGAGGATAAAGTCCTATATCCTTGTGATATTTTCAGTACTCATGTAGCAACCTATAAATTATTCAATGATTTAGCAGCAGAAGATATCACAGAAGATTTTGAAGTTTATTATCAATTGATTATGCATCCTCATCGCCCTTATGTGCAAGATATGATTAAGAAGATTGAAAATTTAGAGATAGAGACTATTGCTCCATCCCATGGATATATCTTAAGGGATAATCCCCAAAAGTATATCGATAGCTATGATAGGATGAGTAAACCTACTAACGAGGAGAAAAATGCCTTAATTCTCTATTCAACAATGACTGGAAATACCAGAACTATCGCTAAAGAATTACGTGAAGGATTAGAGGAGAAAGGGATAATTACTAAAGTGATTAATGTTAAGAAGAATGCTGATGTAAATCAAATTAAAGAGGAGATTGAGAACTCAGACCTTATCTTATTTGGAAGCTCAACTAGATATGCTGATATAGTTGGAGGAATTGAAGAGGTATTAAAGGAGTTAGCAGAGATGGACTTATCAGATAAATTTGGTGTTGCTTTTGGTTCCTATGGTTGGAGTGGTGAAGCTATAGAGGTAATTAATGATTACCTAGAGGATAGTAATATTAAAGTAATAGATAGCTCACTGATTATTAAGAGTACTGGAATAGATGACTTGAAATTCCCAATTAGAGTCAAATTCTCTCCAGGAGAAATTGAAAGCCAAAGTCTGAAAGAGTCAGCTTATGTAGTAGGAGATTTATTGTTAGCCTAATTTGCAGCGACAAGTAACGAGTGATGAGTAATCAGTAAAACTAAAAGATATTTCTAAAACGAAGTTTATTCTTTTAGGTTTTGCTCATCAATTGTCACTAATAACTTATTACTGAATTTAAAAGAAGGAGGAGATATCATGAAAGAGAATAAATTTACTATAAAAGATAGAATAGGTACTATTGTAGCAGAGTTTCCTAAAGCAGTTGAAACTTTTATGAAGTATAATATAGATTTTTGTTGTGGTGGTGATAGACCACTTCAGACAGCTCTTGAAGAGGGGGATTTACCACAAGAGAAGGTGATTGAAGAGTTAAATCAAGCTTATTGTGAGTTTGATCGTAAAGCAGAGGATATCGATTGGCGTCAAGAGAGTATGACTGATTTAATAGATTATGTGGTTAACACTCATCATCAGTTTATGAGAGAAGAGTTACCTGTATTAAATGAGCTATTAAATAGAATTTTAAAAGCCCATTATTTAAAAGAAGGGGAGTTATTAGGAAGAATTCATAAGCTCTTTTATCAATTAAGAGGTGAAATTGAGGAGCATTTAATTAAAGAAGAGAAATTGCTCTTCCCAGCAATTAAAGAATATGAAGCTAAAGGAACAGAGGAAAAATTAGAAAAAGCATTAAAGATAATGGCAGAGACTGAAGATGAACATGACCATGCAGGGGATATCTTAAAGGAGGTTAGAAGTTTAACAGATAACTATCAATTACCTGAGGGTGTCTGCAGAACCTTTGCTCTAACCTATGATAAGTTTGAAGAAATAGAACAAGACTTGTTCCAGCATATTCATTTAGAGAATAATATTCTATTTGAAAGACTAAAAAATATTAATTCTTAAATAATAAAAGGTGGTAGCAAATTTGCTACCACCTTTTATTATTATGTAAATATTGGAATTTGAAGGATAAAGCTAAAGATTATAGAATAAAAGAGTGTCAAGAATTTATTATTAATAATCAATTATGTGAGATTGTCATTTACATCAGGAGGTACTTATGAAAGAAGAAGAGATTATTCTAAAACTGAATAATTTTAATGAACTATTTATTCCAAGAGAGACGAACCCTTTAGAACAAGAAGACTTATTTGAAAGTGGAATGAAGAAGATATATATGACATTAAATAATGATTGGAAAGCAGTGAAATATCATATTAAGATATTTGTTCCAGAGGATGAAATAGATAGCTATACAGTAAAAGAGGTTAGAGATGCTATTAATAGATATTGTGATTATAAGATTAAAGAGGTAAAAAAGAAGAATAGATTCCATAAAATAGAGTTTATTAAGACTTCTGCTCAGGGAATTTCAGTCTTAGTCTTAGCATTATTTGTATCCTTTTTTATTGAAAAGAAAGCTTTTTTGAATCCTTTATTTAATAGAATTATAAGAGAAGGATTATTTATCGGTGCTTGGGTGAGTCTCTGGCATCCCTTTGAGTTGATATTATACAATCGTTGGAATGATAAGTGGGAGTATTTGATTTATGAAGAGATTAAAAAGATAAAGGTTAGTATAAGTAGCAATTAATCGGTGTGATAAAAGATCATTAAAAATAGCTTTAGCTTTAAAAATAAGTATTTAAAAGTTTTTAATCTAGTTGTATTTAGCTTAATCAGTATTCTCTCGATTATGTTTATTTTAAGTTTGCTAAATGATATGATTCTTACTATTGAAGAAGGTCATGATCCTAGCTTTAAAAAAGTTCAGCAAATAAAGATTGATGATTATATTGTCAATGTGTATTTGACTAATGGAGGAGCTATCACAGATTTTGGTATCATAATTAGACAAGAAAAAGAAATAATCTTAGGTTTGTTACTAGTTAAGAATATCTATACTAAATATCATCAAAAGAATATTGCAGTGAAAAAGGTGGGAGAAGATTTATTAGAGATAGATAATCAGCTAATTAAATTAAATAGATATGTTTACTTTTAGATTCAGTATTAGAATTAAATTTATAAAGATATTAATGGAGTGTTTTTTGATGAATAAGAGAATAATTCAAATTATCTTAGTAATAAGTATAATTTCTCTATGCATAACTGGATGTACAACTAGAATAAGTGAAGAAGAAACTAGAGAGCTACTTAATAAGAATAAAGAAATCTATTTAGATTATTAAGTAATTATTCCATTGAAAGATATGCCTTTATATTATTAGACAGAATCTAAAGTTGGTGTATTATCTTACTAATATGTACAGAATAAATAGTAATCAGAAGGTAGGAGGTAAAACTAATGAAAAGATATATTTCTGATGTTAAAACTCCTAAAGTCAGTATTGCGCCGATGATAGATAGAACTGTTAGACACTTTAGATACTTCTGTAGATTACTGACTAAAAGGTCATTACTATATACAGAGATGATAACTACTCATGCTATCATTCATGGTAATAGGGATATAATTTTAGGGTTTGATGATTTCGAAAAACCTATTGCTTTGCAGGTAGCTGGCTCCAATCCAGAAGAAATCTATCAAGCAGTTAAGATTGCTGAAAAATGGGACTATGATGAGATCAACTTAAATGTTGGTTGTCCTTCTAATCGGGTCTCGGGACATATGATGGGAGCTGTGTTGATGGCTTATCCCAAGTTAGTAGCTGAGATGGTAAGTGCAATAAGAGAGGCTACCGATAAGCCAGTAACTGTTAAACATAGAATTGGAATTGATGGAAGAGGAATTCTGCCAGAAGACTCTCCCAAAATTGTTTTTGATAAATATGAGGATATGAGCAAATTTATCGAGATAGTAGAAAAATCTAAGGTTGATAGATTTACTGTTCATGCTAGAATAGCAATCTTAGCTGGGCTAAGTGCTAAAGAGAATAGAAATGTTCCTCCTTTAAAATATGAAGATGTTTATAGGTTAAAGAAAGACTTTCCTTATTTGAATATAGAGATTAATGGTGGAATTAAAACTCTATCTCAAATTAATGAACATCTTAATTATGTAGATGGAGTCATGTTAGGTAGAGTAGCCTATGATAATCCTTATCTTTTAACAGAGATAGATGGATTATTTGAGAATGGTGATGTCAATAATATTAGTAGAAAAGAAGTAATAGAAGGATTAATTACTTATATCGAGAAAATAGAAAATAATGGGGGTAATGTTTATGAAGCTTTGCGCCACACTCTAGGATTATTTTATGGAGTGGCAGGTAGTAAAGAGTGGAGGCGTTTAATTACACCACCATGGAAAAAGGGTTATAGTGGAAAAGACATATTAGAAGAAGCATTAAGAATTTTACCTAAAGAATCATTAGCAGAAAGTGAATTGATAATGAACAGTTAATTTAAAAGGAGGATTGGAAATGAATCAAACAATAGAAACAATGAAAGACCATAGAAGTATTAGAAGCTATTTAGACAAAGATATCTCTGAAGAGATTATTGACAATCTAATCGAGGTTGCTCAATCTGCACCAACTTCTATTAATGGTCAAAGCCCATCAATAATTGTAGTGAAGGATAAAGAGAGAAAGACAAAGGTAGCAGAGCTGGCAGGGGGGCAACCTTGGATTTCTGAGGCACCAGTTTTCTTCTTATTTGTAGGTGATTTTTATAAGGCCAAGCTAGCAGCAGATAAGGTTGATAAAGAGTTAGTAATTACAGATAGTGTAGAATCCTCACTTGTAGCTGCTGTCGATATAGGATTAGCTATGCAGAATGTAATTACAGCAGCTGAGTCTTTAGGTTTAGGGATTGTTCCTATTGGAGGTATCCGTCGCAACCCTCAAAAGATGATAGAGTTATTCAATTTACCTAAATATGCGTACCCTATGGTAGGTTTAGTAATTGGATACCCAGCAGATAGATCTAAGAAGAAGCCACGGATGCCCAAAGAGGCTTTTAGGCATGATGAAGAGTATAATAAAGAGAAGCTACCTGCCTTAATAGATGATTATGATCAGGAGATGGCAACTTATCTTAAAGAGATTGGTAGAGAACAAGAAAAAAATTGGACTTCTTATATCATGGAATTTTATAATAAGGTCTATTTCCCTAAGGTCTATCCTACTATGAAAGACCATGGATTTAAAAACGAAAAATAATATAGTTTTAGTTAATGGTCTACTTATATAAGTAGACCATTTTTATTTCTATAAATTAAGATAAGTATAATTTTATAAAGGAATTGAGGTAGAGTTAGAGAATATATTAAATAGGAATCTTTATCAATAATCAATACACTATCTTTAATGGTAATAAAGGAGGAACTTAAATGAAGATCTATTCTTGGAATGTAAATGGTATTAGAGCAGTGCATAAGAAAGGTTTTTTAGATTGGGTAGCAGAAGAGGGTCCTGATATCCTCTGCTTACAGGAGATTAGAGTACAGGAAGATCAATTAATCAACAAGTTAAAAGAGATAGATGGATATAACTCTTATTTTAATTATGGCGAGAGAAAAGGGTATAGTGGGGTAGCTATTTATAGTAAAGAGAAGCCTTTATCTGTCCGTAATGGTATTGGAATTGAGCGTTTTGATGAAGAAGGAAGGGTGATTATAGCAGAGTACAGTGAATTTACTCTGATTAATATCTACTTCCCCAATGGTCGAAGTAGTAAGAAGAGGCTTCAATATAAGCTTGATTTTCATGAGGCTATCCTTGAATATTGTGAAGAATTAAAGAAGAATGGTAAGAGATTAGTTATCTGTGGTGACTATAATATTGCCCATACTGAGATAGATTTGAAGAATCCAAAGGATAATGAGGATAAGTCTGGATTCTTACCTGAAGAAAGAGCTTGGCTAGATAAGTTGATAGACCATGGCTATGTGGATACCTATAGAAGCTTTTATCCCGATAAGGTGAAATACTCTTGGTGGAGTTATAGAACTAGAGCTAGAGAGAGGGATGCAGGGTGGAGAATAGATTATCACTTTGTCAGTGAAAATTTAATGAAAGAAGTAAGTGATGCTGGAATTTTAACTGAGGTGATGGGCTCAGACCATTGCCCAGTAATGATAGAATTGAATATCTAATCCAAGAAGAACCTCTTGTATTTAAGGGGTTCTTCTTTCTGTAAATAGATTAATAAAGTTTAGCATTTATGATATACTGTTAATATAAAGAATTCAATTAAAATAATAATAAATCATAAAAAGTGGTGGTAAAATGAGTAATCTAAGTATTTTTGATATCATTGGTCCAGTAATGGTTGGACCATCAAGCTCCCATACTGCTGGAGCTGTTCGAATAGGCAATTTGGCCAGAAAGATAATTGGAGAGGAGTTCAATCAGGTAAAGATATATCTACATGGCTCCTTTAAAGAGACTTATCAGGGTCATGGTACTGATAAAGCTATTATCGGTGGATTATTGGGCTTAAAGACTGATAATCCAATAATTAAAGAGGCCTTTACCTTAGCTAAAGCAAGAGGATTAAAGTATGAATTTCTTCCTATAGATTTAGATAATGCCCATCCTAATACTATCAAGCTAGAGATCGAGAATATTAAAGGGAAAGTTATTAGTATTATCGCTTCATCTATTGGTGGAGGGAGTGTGGTCATAAATGAAATTGATGGAATTAAGGTGGGAGTTACAGCAGAACTACCAACATTACTTACTATTCATCAGGATAAACCGGGAATAATAGCTAAAATCTCTAAGGTCTTAGAGGATTATAAATTAAACATTGCTTACATGAAGGTACTAAGGGAGTATAAAGGCTCTTTGGCAACAGCAGTCATTGAAGTTGATGAGGAGATTGAAGGTGAGATTATAGATAAAATCAAGGAGATAACAGAGGTTGAAGAGATTAAATTGATAGGACCCATTAATTAGGGAGGAGTTATCATGTATAATTTTAACAGATTATCGGAATTGATAGAGTTAGCTAAAAAAGAGCAATTATCTATAGTAGATATAATCATTGGTCGTGAGCAAGAGTTGACAAATAAATCAAGGGGTGAGATCAGAGCTAAGATGGCTAAGGCTTTAACAGTGATGAGAGAATCCGTTGAGATAGGCCTAAGTGAAGATATCAAATCTACTAGTGGATTAAGTGGTGGTGATGCTAAATTACTAATTGAAGCTCAGAAGAAAGGAGCTACTGTAACCGGTACTCTACTAAGTTCAGCAATTGCTAAGGCGATAGCTGTAGCAGAAGTAAATGCTGCTATGGGCCGAATCGTTGCAGTCCCTACAGCTGGTTCTTGTGGAATCTTACCTGGGGCATTATTAGCAGTAGCAGAAGCTAAAGACCTTGATGATGAGGCTATTATCGATGGATTATTCGTGGCCTCTGGGATAGGGTTGATTATAGCCAAGCAGGCAACTGTCTCTGGAGCAGAAGGTGGTTGTCAGGCTGAATGTGGTTCTGCAGCAGCTATGGCAGCAGGAGCAATTGTCTATATGTTAGAGGGTAAGGAAGAGCAAGTACTTGATGCAGTAGCAATTGCTTTAAAGAATGTACTGGGTCTAGTCTGTGATCCAGTAGCTGGATTAGTGGAAGTGCCTTGTATCAAAAGAAATGCTGGAGGAGCTACTAATTCCTTAATGGCAGCAGAGTTGGCTTTGGCAGGAATAAAGAGCCATATCCCTGCTGATGAGGTGATTATAGCGATGAAGAAGATTGGTCAAGCTCTAGCACCACAGCTTAAGGAAACGTCTTTAGGAGGATTAGCTGTGACACCAACAGGTTGTAAGCTTAAGGATGAAATATTGAGCAAATAATTAAGATATAACCTTAAGATTAAAACTATCTATAACCCTAAAATTTGTTAGCAAAGCTTATAGATTTACAGAGAGCTATGCGAATATTAATACATCCCCCTGTATGCAACCCCCCGGATATTTCGAGACAATATTAATGTTTTTGTATAATTATGCAAAACAGTGATTATAACCTCTGCTAAAAAGAATAAATCAACAAATAAAGGGATGCGATTTTTCGCATCCCTTTATTTTGAGATAATAACTGGAATTTTATTAATTATTAAAGGACTTAGCTTTAAAAAATATCTAAAATTAGATATAATAACCTTAAGGTAATCTTTGAAGAAAGGGATGATATAGATGAAGATTGGAGTAATTGGTTTGGGAAGTATTGCCCAGAAGGCTTATCTACCAGTAATTACTGCTAAAGAGGAGTTAGATCTATTTTTTCTTACCCGCAACCAAGAGAAGTTGGAGTCTTTAGCAAAAAAGTATAGAATAAGCAATAAGAGCAGCAACCTCGATGATTTGATAGACTTTGGAGTTGAAGCTGCCTTTGTTCATACGGCTACTACAGCTCATGTTCCTATTATAGAAAGATTATTAAATCATGGTGTCCATGTTTATGTGGACAAGCCTATCTCTTACTCTTTAGCAGAGTCCAAGAGAATGGTAGAATTGGCAAAGGAGAATAATTTAAAGTTGATGGTCGGTTTTAATCGTAGATTTGTACCAATGTACCAACAGTTAAAGAGGGAGTTTACAGCTGAAACTATTTTATTAGAGAAGAATAGGTTAAATAACCCCCAAAACTTTAAAATAGCTATCTATGATGATTTTATTCATGTAATTGATACCATTCGTTTTCTAGCTGAGGGGCAGTTAGCAGATTTGATGATAGATGCTATTTTAGATGGAGAGCTATTAAAGCAGTTAGTAATTAAACTTAAGGGAGAAAGGTTGACTGCTATTGGAATAATGAATAGGGACAGTGGAGTTAATCAAGAAATACTCCAAGTAATCGGTAAAAAAAGAAAGGCTATAATTAAAGACTTGGTAGAGAGAGTTGACTATCAAGGGGGAGAAGAGAGAATAAGTAGAAGTGCTAGTTGGCACCCTACTCTATATAATAGAGGATTTGTAAATATAGTCGATGAATTTATCAAGGTAGTGCAGGAGGATATAGCAATTGATCAGCTTCTTGATGACGCATTAGTAACCCATAAGCTTTGTGAAGAGATTATAGAGAAGATTGAGGAAGAGATTAGTAAGGAATGATAAAGCAAGTAGAAGAAAATTATGTTAGGATGTGATAAAGTGAAGGATGCTTTAGTTATGGGAGGAACAGAGTTTGTCAGTAAAGCAATAGCTAAGTATTTAATCTCCTTAGGATATACTGTAGATATCTTTACCCGTGGTAGAAGAGAGGTCGACTATGAAGGGATTAGAGAGCACTTACAAGGGGATAGGCATTCAGTAGAGGAGCTACAAAGGGAGTTGGGAGATAGGTCTTATAACTATATCTTTGATATCACTGCTTATACTAAAGAAGATGTAGCCAAACTGGTCAAAGTAGTTAAGAGGGATGATTTAAAGAGGTATCTTTTCTGTAGTTCTGGAGCTGTCTATCTACCCAATAAAGGGGTTAGCTCTGAAGATTTTCCAAGAGGAAGAAACCCCCATTGGGGAAGCTATGGCTTAGATAAGGCACTCGCTGAAGACTACCTATTTGATTTATATCATCAGGAAGGCTTTCCAATTACTATCTTTAGACCCACCTATATCTATGGTGAAGGTAATAATCTATATCGTGAAGCTTACTTTTTTGATAGGATTAGAGAGGGATTGGCAATACCTATTCCAGCAGGAGAACAGGAGGTACAGTTTGTCTATATCGGTGATCTGGTAAAGAGTTTTGTCAGTGGAGCTATTTCTGAAGATGCTTTAGGTAAAGCTTATAATCTTACTAATGATAGAACTATTACTTGGAAGAAGCTCTTAACTACAGCTATGGAGGTGGTCGGTAAAGAGGTAGAGCTAGTAGAGGTTGATAAGGCTACCAGAAAGGAATTTAATCTAGTATCCAAGAACTTCTTTCCCTTTAGAAATATCACCTTTTTACTAAGTATAACTAGATTGAAAGAGGATAATTTATATATCCCTAAGACTACTTTAAAGCAAGGGTTAAGCAGGGCCTATCAATGGTACTTAAAAGATAATAACAATGATTTTAATCATTCGATGGACAAAATTGATTTTATCTTAACTAAGCATAAGACCATCTAATTTAAAATAATTTCTAAGAAACCTAGTGGGAATAATTGTTTTAGGTTTCTTTTTCTTTTTGTGGTATGATTAAATAAAAGCTTGAGAATAAGGAGAAAAAACTTATGTTTAAAAGAGTATTTCTAATTTTTATAGCCCTGTTAATGCTATTTTCTAATAATCTATTGGCACAAGGAGACTATGATTATTCCAGCAAGAAGTTCTGGCAAGAACTCTATAGCAAAAATAAGGTTGTTGATTATCCTCTAATCTTTATCCATGGGATAGGTGCTAATATAGACTATTGGAAGCAGAGTATGGAGGCTATTGATCCTGATTATTATGAGATGAGATTTATAGCAGAGGATAAGATTTATCATAATTATGATGGGAAGAAGAAGGATTATACCATCTGGGGGATATCCTATTATACTTTAAATCCTATGGAAGAAGCCCTTAGAGGGAATTTGGACTTATATGCTTTAAGGGTTGAGAAGATGGTGAATCTAATTAAGGATTTAACTGGTAAAGATAAGGTGATTATTGTAGCTCATAGTATGGGAGGTCTTGTTTCTAGAAGGTATATGACCTTAAGCCAAAATAATTGGGATTCAGTCCATAAAATATTAACAGTAGGAACTCCTAATGAAGGGGTCAAGACCTCTGTAGAGCTTGTAGGGCAGCTGGTAGATTTAAAGGAAGGTAGCTTATTTTTGAACAAACTCAATAAAGATTGGCAAAAATTAAGTTTGGACAACTCCGCTAAACTGTGGGGGGTTGTAGGGGGGATAGATAAGAGTATGCCCTTTAATTTAGAAACAGATCCTGATGCTACTGATTCAGCAGGAGCTGGTTTTGTAAGTATAGCTTCTTCAATACCTTATGGAGAATGGAAGAGTGCTGTAGGTGATAATTTTAATATTAGCTATTTTGATACTCCTAATTTTGGATTTAGATTGGCTGTTGATGCTACTCATATGGAACTATTATTTCATCAAGGTACTTTTAGAGGAATAGCCTGGACCTTAACTAATTTTACAGCTAATGAGAAGGGCAGAGAAGAATTCTAATTGCTAACTTTACAAAGAATTACCTTTGCAAATTCCTTTAAAATAAGAGAAAATATAAGAGTGACTTAAGTCTAAGGTTAAGTTTAAGCAGAGTATTTAATCTCTTGTATAACTACTTAATCTTAATTTTAAACTTAATTATAATCTACATTTAATCTACTATTAGCTCTAGTAAAGAGAATTTAAAATAAAATTAGCTACTTAGAAAGGGTTAGAGCCATGCAGAAAAGAAAAAAATATAATAATCTAATTATATATATACTCATATTCACTTTAATCTTCCCAATGCTATCAGGCTTTGTCCTGATTAGTCCTGTTTTTGCTGCCGAAGGGGGCTTGGCAGGATTAACAGGTAACAAAGGGATTATGTCTGTCTTTAAAGGCTTACTGATGTTATTCTTTTTCTCCTTTTTATCAAAGAAGGATGATGCTTCCGAGGTTTTAGATGACTCATACCAGTCTGCTGTTCAAGAAGAACCTAACATCCAAAATGGCTCTTCTTCAGCCCAACGTTTGGATGTGACAGCAGAGGACTTTGATTGGTTGGCTAAAGGGGTTTATTCTGAGTCTAGAGGTGAACCCTTTGAAGGTCAGGTTGCAGTAGCAGCTGTTATTATCAATAGAGTATTAAGCTCTGAGTTCCCTAATACAGTGGAAGGTGTTATTTTGGAAAGACCAGGTGGTAGAGCCTATGCCTTCTCTGCTGTATTAGATGGACAGATTCATTTAACTCCTGATAAGACAGCATATCAGGCAGTAGATTACGCTCTTAAAGGGTGGGATCCCACTGGTGGGGCTTTATACTATTATAATCCTGTTAAAGCTACTGCTAGCTGGATTTTTGAAAATACTACTCCAAAAATTACAATTGGAAACCATATCTTTGCTGATTTAAAGAAGTAAAAATTTATAAAAAGAGGGCATCCTAAGTAAAGGGTGCTCTTTTACATATACATTATTATCAGCTATAGCTGATAATAATTGAGATTAATTATTAAAATAATCGATTAAAAGAGGAGAATGGGTTCAATTCAAGAATTATAAGATAAGTAAATTGTTTAATTATTGTTTAATTTAGGTTTTACTATTTAAATATTTTGGAAGGGAGGTTATTAAGGTGAGATATACGAAATGGTTGACTAGAACAGCAATCTTATTAGCCTTGACTTTGGTAGTTCAGGCCTTAGGATTTCCTCTTTATGTAACAGGTCCTTTGGTCAATATGATGTTATTATTGGCTACAATATTGGTCGGTTTAGAGAGTGGTCTATTAATCGGAGCTCTTACTCCATGGATAGCTCTGTTAAGAGGTATCTTACCACCACCTTTGGCAGTAATGATTCCCTTTATTATTATCGGTAATCTATTATGGGTCTTAATCTATCATTTCTTAGCTAAGAAGAATAAATACCTAGGGGTTGGACTAGCTGCTTTGAGTAAATATGGGGTGTTGGCTTCAGCTGTCAACTTCTTAGTAAATGTACCACCTAAGATAGCTACTGTAATGCAAATTCCTCAATTACTTACAGCTTTAGCAGGAGGATTATTGGCATTATCTATAGTCAGAGCTATTAATCTTAGTGATATTATTAAAGAGAATTAATTTGTTTATAAAGACTTATTTTCAGCTACAGGCTTTAACCTGTAGCCTTATTAATATCTGGTTTAACTTATAGATTTGATTAGAGAGGAAGAATGATATGGAGAATTATTTATTAGCTATCTTTGCAGGAATACTATTAGGAATCCCTTTTAAATTTCCTAGCTTAGCTTTACTAGCTTGGGTAGGATTGATTCCACTTTTATTTGCTTTAGAGAATAATAAAGGAAAGGCTTCCTTTAAATTAGGTTGGACAACTGGAATGGTCTTCTTGGCTATCAGCAGCTATTGGCTATTAATCTCTGTAGCCAACTTTAGTGACTATCCTTTGATAGTCTCTACATTGATCTTTGTTGTTGCAATAGCGATTGTTAGTCTTTATTTTGGGTTATTTGCTCTGCTCTTAAATAGTCTCAAAGGCAAGATATCTATACTAATTATTACACCTCTAGTCTGGACTGGAGTAGAGTTTTTAAGGACTGTCTTTTCATTTCAGTTCTTATTTGCTTTTTTAGGTTATTCACAGGCTTTTATCCCTCAGCTGATTCAATTAGCCCAGTATGGTGGGGTATATCTAGTTACTTTTATCATCAGTCTTGTTAATACTCTTCTTTATGTAGCTTTAAAAGAGAGAAAGATTAAATATTTACTTACAGCAGCTCTGATTTTTGCTCTCTTATTTACTTATGGTAATACTACCTTAAAACAAGAGGTAGTGGCTAAAAAAGAGTTTACAGTAGGGGTTATGCAGCCTAATATCCCCCAAGAGATGAAATTAAGCAGGGATAAGCAAGGGGAGGTTATTAATAAGATATTGAACTTAACCTCACAGGAATTGGCAAAAGGAGACCCAGATTTAATGATTTGGCCAGAAACAGCTATTTTAAGAGGGTATTATGAGGATAGAAAGTTTCCTTATGCCTTTTACCGAGACAACCCACTCTTTATCGGTGGTCATATTAGGGAGAATGGTCATTATCTAAATAGTGCCTTTCTAGTGGATAGTAATCGGGATATAGTTCAACGTTATAGTAAGGTCAAGCTTGTTCCTTGGGGCGAATATGTACCTTTTCCTAAATTAATACCAGATATCATTGAAACAACCTTAAATCATATTACTCCAGGTAATAAATTAGTTGCTTTTAATTTAAAGGGAGTTACTTGGATTAGTCCTATTTGCTCAGAGATACTAAATCCTTTTTACATTAGAAAACTATATCAACAGAATGACTTTATGATTAACATCTCTAATGAAGCTTGGTTTGGTAAGAGTCATGCCTCTTTACAGGTTCTACAAGCAGCTATCTTTAGAGCAGTAGAGCATAGAACACCTGTAGTTAAGGTTGGTAATACAGGAATTAGTGGGGTAATAAGTCAACGAGGTGAAATTTTAGCAAGAACCAAGATATTTAAAACAAAAACTTTTACCTTTAATCTACCTATCTCTGAACGTAAAGAGACCTTTTATGATAAGTTTGGAGATGTTTTTGGATGGCTTAATTTAATTGTAACAGTATCATTATTGATTATTCATAACAGAAATAAGATTAATTTCTTTAAAAATATAAATAATTCTAAAAATAATTAAAGAGTAGCGATTATCGCTACTCTTTTTCTTATGGTGTAATTTGTAAATTATAGAGGTGCTAAGAAGAGTATTTTAGTCTCTGTTTATTTTAGAGTATTATTATGATATAATATAAAAAAGTAATTATTTATATATATTAGAAATTTATTCTATAAACATGGCGATTTATATACAAATCATAAAATAGATAATGATAAAGATTATTAGAGGAAAAATCAAAGTTACAGTATTTATACAGAATATTATGAAAATTGCTCTACATATTATAATCATAGTAGCTATTACTGTAATACTTACAAGTTCAATTATCTTTAATACTGTTTATATCTGATCCATTTAATAATTTTGAATATCTAACTCCAAATATTTTGTATAAGACTGATTAAATAAATACTAAATTTTAGGAGGCTAAGAATGAGAAGAAGAGAAGGGATCAATTTAAGGTTAATGATGTCTGTCTTGATGATTTGTACTGCAGTAGTCTTTATGTATACAGTAGTAGCCGCAGCCAGTGTTCAGATGGAAAGATTAGATCGTGGGGCTGTGGCTGTAAAAGTAGATAATGGTGTCTATGTAGGGTGGCGTATGTTAGGTATAGAGTCGATGGATGTTGGCTATAATTTATACCGGGGTAGCACAAAGCTTAATTCTACTCCTATTACTTCTAGCACTAATTATCTTGACACAAGTGGCACTACTAGCTCAACTTATTCTGTAAGTGCCGTTGTCGATGGTGTTGAGCAGCCTAGATCAGCGGAAGTATCTGTTTGGGGAGCAGATTATATGTCTATTCCTCTAAATATTCCAGCAGACGGGACAACTCCTGATGGAGTTTCATATACTTATAGTGCTAATGATGCTAGTGTAGGTGATCTTGATGGTGATGGAGATTATGAGGTTGTTATTAAATGGGATCCATCTAATTCTAAAGATAACTCACAAAATGGCTATACAGGAAATGTATATCTAGATGCATATACCTTGGAAGGTGAGCAGCTATGGAGAATTGATTTGGGAAGAAATATTTGAGCAGGTGCTCATTATACCCAATTTATAGTATATGATCTAGATGGCAATGGTAGGGCAGAGGTGGCTTGTAAAACAGCAGATGGGACAGTTGACGGTGAAGGTAATGTTATTGGAGACTCTAGTAGAGATTATAGAAATTCAGCAGGACGAATTTTAGAGGGTCCTGAGTATCTAACTATATTTGAAGGTATTAGTGGAAAGGCTTTAGTAACAACTGATTATTTACCAGCAAGAGGAACTGTATCTGACTGGGGAGATAGCTATGGTAATAGAGTAGATCGTTTTCTAGCAACACCAGCTTATCTTGATGGTCAGAGACCAAGTCTTGTTATGGCTAGAGGTTATTACACAAGAATGGTATTAGTAGCTTGGGATTGGAGAGATGGTCAGCTGACAAAGCGCTGGACCTTTGATTCAAATAATAATCCAGCTTACTATGGCCAAGGTGATCATGACATAAGTGTATGTGATGTTGACTTTGATGGAAGAGATGAGATTATTTATGGATCAGCAGCTATAGATGATGATGGCACCGGATTATATTCAACAGGATCTGGACATGGAGATGCCCTACATCTAAGTGATATGAATCCTGATCGCGATGGCTATGAGATATGGCAGGTACATGAAGAACATCCAGATTCAGCTTTACGTGATGCAGCAACTGGATTAACTATATTCAGTTTGCCAGCTTCTTCAGATGTTGGGCGTGGGATGGCTTCAGATATTGACCCCCGTTATAAAGGTTATGAATTATGGTCATCTGCAAGTGGAGGTGTCTATTCTGTAACAGGATCAAAGATTACTTCATCAATGCCTGCTTCTATAAATTTTGGAATCTGGTGGGATGGAGATCTATTAAGAGAATTACTTGATGGTGATAAGCTTGATAAATGGGATTATAATAACGGAAGATCAAATAGACTAAAGACCCTATATCTTAGTCCTTATAATGGTGCTAAAAATAATGGAACAAAAGCTAACCCATGTCTAAGTGCAGATATATTAGGTGATTGGAGAGAAGAAATCCTGATCAGAACAGCAGATAATACTAAACTTAATATCATTACAACAACTGCTTTAACTAATCATCGTATCTATACCTTAATGCATAATCGTAAATATAGACTCAGTATTGCCTGGCAGAATGTTGGTTATAATCAACCTCCCCATCCTGATTATTATTTAGGTCAAGGCATGAGCACCCCAACAATGCCAGATATTTATTTAGTAGATTTTGAGGGTTATTACAAGATAGAAAACCGTAATGTATCAAATATGTATATTGATGGTATGGGAAGAACTACAGATGGTAGTGATGTCGGTCAATATAGTGGTAGTATTAGTTTTAATCAACAGTGGGAGGTTATTCATGCCACTGGGCCATACTATAAGCTAAAAAATCGTAGCACTGGTCTATTTTTAGATGGGATGGGACAGACGGCTAATGGTTCTATTGCAAGCCAGTGGAGTAGCAGCCCATCCTATAATCAGCAATGGGAGATTATCAACTTAGGCAATGGCTATTATCAGTTTAAAAATCGTTATAGTGGAATGATGTTAGATGGTGCTGGAACAACTACTGATGGTGCTTCATTAAAGCAATGGAGCGTTAGTAGTCATTACAACCAACAATGGAAGCTGTATAAGCAGTGATAATGTTGATTTTATATAAATAATAGTAAAAGAATATATCATTAATAGTTCATAAAAAGATCGGAAGTTTTTACTTCCGATCTTTTTATTTGGTGTGATTTGTAAGTGTTAAAAGCTTAGCTATCTATTAAATTTCCCTAGCTTTGTTTTGATCAATGATCTCATTATAGATAGCATCTTTTTTCTTAGTTGTTTTTGTAAAGAGCTTACTGAGGGCAGCTAAAATAATAACTAAGTCAATAAACAACATAAGTAAGATAGTTACTTGTCCTAAAGTAAAACTCTGTAAATCAGTAAAATCAATACTTGCTAGTTCTTGTGGGTTTTGAGAAGTAATATAAATTAATAAAGCTACAATATACAAAGAACTATTAGAGATAAATCTGAAGAATAAATTAAGCACTTCTTGTGAGTCTTTTTCATGATTAGATTTTAGATTTTTTAAAAGAATTGTCCCTTGGGCTAAGATCATTATTACAAAAGAAACTCCTATTACTAACTCTATATTCATCAAAATCTCTCCTCCTTTTAATGTAGTTTTAAGCTAAAATAAAAATAATTGCCAAGCTTTTATTAAAATCCTATATTAATATTTTAACATATTACAGAGACTTTTCAATATAAATCAAGTTGCTGGCCTAATTAGATTTTGAAATTCACTAACTAAAGAGGAGGATTTTATTGAAGTTTTCCTTATAGTCTGTTATAATTATCTTTGATTTAATAATATTATATATATAATTGAATAGAAGCACTGGGGGTGCCTCTAGGCTGAGAAGAGCTTTGCTCTAACCCTTAAACCTGATTGGGATAATACCTGCGTAGGGAAGTGGAAGTATAATATTAATTGTAACCACTCTCTTAAGAGTGGTTTTTTATATAGATAAGCTAATTTAATATAGAAGGGATGATATTGATGGAGAATATAAAGATTAGAAAACTAACAGAACGCTGGGGTTGGAGAGAAGGGTTCTTTCTAGGTACTACATATGGTCTGTTGCAATTGTTACTGGGAGCTAGTATCTACTATCCTCTACAAGCAATTCTTGATTATCCTTTAGCTTATGGTCTTGTGGGGTTAGCGGGATTAGTTGCTAAATTAATTACTAAGAGTTCTTTTAAAGTCAGATCTATTTTGATAAGTATGGCAATAATCTTAGGCTCTAGCTTTAGATTCTTAGCCCATGTGATTTCAGGGGTAGTCTTTTTTGGGGAGTATGCCCCTGAAGGTATAGATGTCTGGGTTTACTCTTTAGGTTATAATGCAAGCTATATGATTCCTCAAATCGTAATAACGATAATAGCTATGGTACTATTAAGTAAAGGATTAGAAAACACCCCTCTAGCTACTATCAATAAGAGTCAGGAATTAAAATAGTGGAGCGAGCAATCCTATTTATCAACGGGGAGCTAATAGGTGATGATGATTTTTATTTAAATTATATTAAAGCAGCAGATAAAGTAGTCTGTGCCGATGGAGGAGCGGATCATGCTTATAAATTAGGGCTAATTCCTGATTTGATTTTAGGTGATTTGGATTCAATCTCTTCTAAGGCGTTAGAACATTATCAAACAGAACAGGTCGAATTTGCTAAATATCCTGTAGCTAAAGATAAGACCGATACTCAACTTATTTTGGAAGAGTTAATTGGACTAGAGTATAAAGAGATTATTATCTTTGCAGGTCTTGGCGGACGTCTAGATCATACTTTGGCTAATCTCTATCTCTTAGATTTCTTAGTAGAATTTGATACTAAAATTAAATTCATCAGTCCTAAAGAACAGGTAGAGATAGTTTGTAAAGAAAAGATTCTAGTAAATGAAGTTGACAAGACTCTCTCTTTATTACCTTTAAGCGATGAAGTAACAGGGGTTTATTTGGAAGGTTTTAAGTATGGACTAGAGGATGCCAGTTTTAAGCGAGGAGACACTTTGGGCTTGAGTAATATCGTACAAGAGAGTCCGGCTAAGATAAAACTAGCTAGTGGTAAACTGTTGATGATAATTAATAATTAAATAGTAAGTTATGAGGCTAACCTACACTGGTTAGTCTTTTTTATTTATTAGAATTATAATGAATTCACATATTCGGTCTTCTTTTAATATATTAGTATAATAACTGCTTTGTTATACAGGAGGTTATAATGACAGATTATTATACAGGAAGAACAAGGGGTGGGGAGAAGTACACTTTGACTTATCTTGTTGATGTTGATTGGGATAAATGCATCGGTTGTGCTGCTTGTGTTAAGGCCTGTGGGCAAGATGTATTGATGATGGTCAACACCTCTTCTGGTTACAAGGCTAAATTATTAGCACCTAGTAAATGTTTAGGTGAAGGTCATTGTATGAAAAAGTGTCCTACAGATGCTCTTCAATTAGAATTTATAGAAGTTAAAGAAAATGGAGAAGATACTTCTGATAGAAAAAGAAAGTAAACTTTATTTTCTATCCACTATATGTTAAACTAACATAGATAAAGAAGATAGTCTATTAAACAGGAGGTAAATTAGATGTCGGCAGAAGAGTGTGTTTTAAAGGAAAAGATTTGTAATGACTGTGGAGAATGTTTAGTTTGTGACTTAGATAGAAGTAAGGAGTGTAATAACTGTATGGACTGTATCGATATCGAAGCAGACTTTAGTGCAATTGAGATAGATGATATCATTTATGATGAGGAGTAAGTGGAATAACAGTTAACTAGAAGCTCTTGCTGATTTAGCAAGAGCTTTAATTTTAAGGAAGAATATTAGTTTGTCCAACTAGTGAGGTGAATGAGATGAAAACTAGATTGTCATATATGGGCTTGGCTTTGTTTTCTTTTATATTAGGTCTGTTGATTGTAGTGTTCTTTTCCAACTATTATTTCATTAGAGGTGTACTTGGAGATTTGCTTATTGTAGTCTTTACATACTCCTTGATTAAGTCTTTTTATCAAGTTGATTCTAAGCTTCTTAGCTTTATAGTAATATTAACCTTCTTTATGGTAGAGGGGTTTCAATATTTGAATCTTATCAAGTATATAGGTCTATCTGAAAATAAAATAGCCAAAATAGTGTTAGGAGCAACCTTTGATCCTATTGATTTACTCTTTTATCTTTTAGGAGGGCTTCTCGTTTACTACATAGATATAAAGTTAATTGATTCTGAGCAAAAGAAGATAAATAATATATAATAGAATCTAAAATTCATTCAATAATTATCAAAAACAAGATTACTTTGAGATGTACAAATCCACAGTAAAAATTATAATTTTGCATTTTTAAGCTCTGTGCTTTAGTGTGATAAAGTGTAGTTTTTGGCTGATAGCACTCATTAAATCAATATATAGAACATGAAAAAAATTGAATTAATTTAGCAACGAATTAATGCCAATTCTACGAATCAAAAACAGAAGTTATAAATCAATATTTTTAAGTACTTATTGTTTTAAATTCGAGATAATTAGTAAGATTCGTTGCTAAAAGATTATTTTTATTCTTTAAGAATTAATCATGCTTTTTAATATGAAATATTAATCGGTTTCTATATATTTTCTATAGAATAATTACAAATAATGCTATTGATAATACAATTTCAAATATCGATAATAAATCCTAGGTTACCACATAAGAAAAAGATGATAAAGATTAAATAAGATGGAGTGTTGTGTTTTAGTTTAGAAACTAGTGTACATGAATCAAAAGAGGGGAGTGGGATTATACCTTTATATTATTTCGCAAAATGTGAATTTTGCGAAAATAGAAAGAAAAAGAGGATTAAAAACTTGGTAATTTGAATTATATCGTTAAAAATATTATAATTTAGATATACAGAGCAATTTAATATCTTGGAGGTGCAATTACTTTGCAACAAAACTTAAAATATAGACAAGCAGTTAAGAGCTTTATGAAATACCTAATAGCCGAACGTGGTTATTCCAAATTAACTATCAAAGAATATAAATCTGATTTAAATCTATTTGCTAGATATCTTGAAGATGAATTTGATTGTAATGTTGATCGACTGACTATAGATGAAATCAATCAGTTTCAATTAGCCGAATTTTTAAGTGACATCATCTTAATCAATGATAATTCAGCTGCAACCCGTAATCGTAAATTATATAGTTTGCGTTCCTTCTTCAATTTTTTGGTTAAAAGAAATCTATTACCCCATAACCCAACTTTAGCTATAGATGCTACTAAGGTCAATTTAAAATCTGAGCCAGTCTACTTAAAAGGAACTGATATTAATGATTATCTAAAAGCCATAGAAAACTATAATTCTAAAGCTCGTAGCCGTGATTTGGCGATTAATAAGATGTTTTTATACTGTGGATTACGTATCTCTGAGCTAGTCAACTTAGATCTTGATGATATCAATTATGAGGATAACTCTATTAAATTCTATGGTAAAGGTAATAAAGAGCGCTATGTCCCTCTACATGAAGAGGTTATCTTGGCCGTTAAAAACTATTTGCCAGATAGAGCCCAAATTGAAGCAAATAATGATGATGCTACTCAAGCCCTGTTCTTATCAAATCGTGGTAACAGAATCAATATACGAACAGTTCAAATGATGGTTAAAAAATATGCTAAGCTTGCTGGGGTCAAGAATGCTAATGACGTAACCCCTCATAAATTACGCCATACATTTGCTTCTATGTTATATAAAGAGACTAAGGATTTAAGAGTTTTACAGGAATTATTGGGTCATAGTAACATCTCTACAACCCAAATCTATACCCATACTGACAAAGAAGAACGTAAACGTGCTGTTGAACAACTACCAAAACTATAACTACATTATACCGAAGGTATCCTTAAGAGTGTTCTCATAATCTCTAAGATTATAAGTAGCTATCATTACTATAGTGTCCATCGTGTCTATCAGGAAGTCTTCATCGACATTGTTATAATTTTCACTAACTTCCTCGATGTCTTCTAGAATTACTTCTAGATTCTTAATCTCTTCCTCTATCTTATATATAGGATCTAATTGATAGTTTTGATACTGCTTTATAATAAACTTAACTTCTTCTTCTTCTGGAAAATTATCAATTAATTCGATATTAAGTTTATTAATCTCTATCATCTTATTTAATAATTTACGCCCTGTCTTTAACAGTTGTAAATCCTGATATTCCTGATAAATCACATAATCCGATAGATTTATCATATCTTGTAGTAAATTAAATTGATGGTCCATTAACTTTTCATAGTCATTGCTGATATTTTGAATGTCTGTTGTTGTCATGCTATCACCTCTGTTGTGTTATTACTAATACCTTATACTTTAGATTGCCCTTTATCTTAAGAACAAATACATTTCCAGTATAAAAAGCTAAAAATCGAACACCCTAATATTAGGAGGTGATTTTATGGCAAACATGAAATGCATTGAGGTTGCCTGTAATGTAAACAATTGCCATTATTATGGAGAAGGAGATATCTGTACAGCAAGTAAAATCCAAGTAAGCAATATTGAATTTGGAACTAAGATGGGTGATATGGAGGCTGGTAGACTTGACAAGCCTGCACCATCTGCTAATTCCCACTCTACCCAATGTGTGACCTTTAAACCTAAACAATAACAAAATTTACTACTGAAAAGACGGAGTTATTCAACTCCGTCTCTCTTTATCTTTAACTATTAATAATTTATATATTTCTTTAAGTTCTGCCTCTTCAAAAGCTGTAATTTGATTCTTGTCCCGTTTAGCCTTTAAGTTTTTGGCAACTCTAATTAGATGCTCTATCTCGCTATCTTTCATACCTCCTCCCCCTTAATAAGTACTACTTAATCCAATATATTTAAGATAAAGCAATTTCGTTACTGTTAACGGTAACTAAAAAGGTCACCTAGCTAGGTGACCTTTTTAGAATCAATTAGTAGAACTTAATTTAAGATCAACTCAATCAAAGAAGCCATTGACCTTCTCCTTTAAAGCTTCAATCGATAAGTTATTTTCAACTATTAAATCCTTCAACTCTTCAATTGTATTAGTTATCTCAACCTTAATCCTCTTAAATTCTTCACTATCAGCGACATACTCTTTAGACAATCTAAGAGCTTCGGAGAATTCATTTAAAGCTTCTTTAAATAGTTCTTTAGCCTTATCATCCTTATCTTTTTTGAACAGATCCTTGGCTTCTAATAATCTTTCATAAGAATTTCTAAACTTCAACTTAACCTTATCCTTCTTAGAAGCAAATAAGTAACTGATACTCTCTTCTGTCTTATCTAAGAAATAAAAAGGTGAATCAGGGCCAAGTCCCTTTTTAGGTAGAGGTTCTTCTTCTTTAGCTAGAACAGGAATAGTAATTAGAGCAAATAATAGTGTGATTATAATTGTCTTTTTTAGCAACCTTCTCACCTCCCTTATAATTTATTCCACAGCAAAATCCTTAACCCTCTTTAAATTTCTATAATTATTCTTAATCGACACTGCTATTTATTAATAGAAAAAGTAATAATTATAATCCTTACCTTAATAGACTATAGTATATATTAACGTCTTACCCCCAACTACCTAATAAAAAAAGGAGTGATTATAATAAAACAACAGTCATTAATTAAAGGTGCCTTTATTCTGATGATAGCAGGTCTTTTAAATAGGGTTTTAGGCTTTATCTTAAGAATCATACTAGTTAGAATAATTGGTGATGAGGGATTGGGACTATTTCAGATGGTCTTTCCTATCTTTGTAACCTGTTCTATCATCACTACCCTTGGACTACCAGTAGCCATTTCTAAATTCGTCTCTAAAGAGGTTGCTCAAAATAGATATCGCAATGCCCTAAAGATTTTTAAAATTTCATTGTTGATTGTAGTAGGTAGTACTATACTAGTAGTATCACTATTTGCTAAAAATACCGATTTTATTGCAGCTAATCTGTTAAACGATACTAGAACCAACCATATTCTATTAGCAATTACACCAGCCTTACTATTTGTTAGTATCTCATCAATCCTAAGAGGCTTCTTTCAAGGCTTAAGGATTATGACACCCACAGCTATTTCACAAATCATTGAGCAGATAGCCAGAATGACTATCACTTTATTACTGTTGGCAAAGCTGATAGATACTTCCTTAAAATCTAAAACTCTAGCCCCAGCAATCGGAACATCGGCAGGAGAGTTTGTAGGATTATTAACTCTAGGGGCTATCTTTATGTATTACTTACCTCAGCTACGCAAATATAGAGATAATAAAAAAGCTGAATCTACTATAACTATCGTTAAAAATTTAATGAAGTTTGGCATACCGATTACTATTGGTAGAATAGTAGCTTCATTAATGTATACTGTCGAAGCAATCACCATTCCAGGAAAATTACAGCAGGTTGGCTATAGCATCTCTGAAGCTACATCTTTATACGGACAACTTTCGGGGATGGTCTTACAGCTTATCTACTTACCGACTATTATCACTATAGCCTTAAGCTCTAATCTAGTTCCAGCTATCTCTGAATCCTTAGCCCAAAATAATGAGCAGGCTATTAGAAAAAGGGCTCATGAAGCCATTAGATTGACCTTCTATTTTGGACTATTGGCTGTAAGTATCCTCTTTATAGTCCCTAATGAAATCTGTAATTTATTCTTTAACCATCCTCAAAGTGGAGATGTTTTAAGAATAATAGCAATTCCAGCTATCTTCTTATATTTAGCACAGATCTCTGGAGGAATTTTACAAGGCTTAGGCAAACCAAATTTAGTGGTAAAGAACTCAGTGCTTGGCTTGTTAGCAGAGATAGGGATGATCTATTCAGTTATTTACTTCCCCTCTACCCTTGCTTTTAAGATAATTACCCTAGCAATTGGAATTAGGTATTTGATTGTTGCTGTATTGAACTTTAAGTCAATCTCTAAATTTGTAAAGTTAAAACTGCCTATCAATCATCTCTTTATCAAACCACTATTAGCAAGTACTATAGTCTTTTTAACCTTAAGACAGGTCTATCAAATGATGGACTATATCTCTTCTAGTTCTGTATTGAGCTTAAGTACTTCCATCATTATAAGTACCCTCTTTTACTTTGCCTTCTTGGTCTGGACTAACGGAATCAGTAGCGATGATTTCAAAAAAATTAAATAGCTATAGCATTGATAATAATAGCCACAGGTTTAAACCTGTGGCTCAAAATTTGTTGTATACTTTATTTGATTTTCTCCATAGTAAAACCAGTATAAGCATAAATGATAGAAATAATCGGTGTAATCAAACACAGGAAGGAATAAGGCAGATATTCTAATACTGGTACATCTAAGGTATTAGCAATAAAGGCCCCACTTAAGCCCCAAGGGACTATCGCATTAAATAATGTCCCTGAATCCTCTAATACTCTAGAAAGATTCTTAGGAGCTAGCTTCAACTTCTGATAGGCATGAGCATACATCTTACCTGGTAAAATAATAGATAAGTATTGGTCTGCCAATAAAATATTAACCCCTAAACAGGTCAAGACTGTAACTAGGACAAGGTTTCCTCGACTCTTGACCATAGTAGATATCTTCTTTAAAATCACCTTTAACACCCTAGTCTTATCAAGTACCCCTCCAAAGGATAGAGAGATTAAGATTAAAGAGACAGACCAGAGCATATTATGTAAGCCACCTCTAGTTAGAAGTTTGTCGATAAACTCTACCCCACTTTGACTCTGATAACCATAATGCATCACATTAATCACTTCTGTTAAACTAGCTTCCTGAAATATCATTCCAAACACTCCCCCTAGCAATGTAGCCAAGAGTAAAGTAGGTAAAGCAGGAGATTTTCTAATAGCTAACAGGACTACCAAAATCGGTGGAATCAATAAGACTGGACTGATATAAAAAGCTCCATTTAAATTATTTAAGATTATATTAATCTTCTCAGCATCGATTGCCCCTGTCGTATATTTAGCACCTAAAATCCAATATAGAATTAAAGATATAATCAAACTAGGAGTTACAGTATAGAACATATGCTTGATATGCTCAAATAAAGTACTCTCTGCTACTGCTGGGGCCAAATTCGTAGTATCAGAAAGGGGAGACATCTTATCTCCAAAAAAAGCACCAGAGACGATTGCTCCTGTAGTTATAGGCAGAGGAATATTCAAGCTTTGAGCAATGCCGATCAAGGCCACACCAACAGTTCCAACAGTTGTCCAAGAGCTGCCTGTAGCTAAAGATACAATCCCACAGATTAATACTGTAGCTACTAAGAATATCTTTGGTGATAATAAGTTTAAGCCATAATAAATCATAGTCTGTACCGTCCCACTTAAAATCCAAGTTCCAATTACAGTTCCAACGATCATTAAAATCAAGATAGAAGGTAAGCCGATATTAATTCCTTTGATGATACTATCCTGTATCTCCTTCCATGAATAACCTAGATATAACGCTACTATTGCTACTATAGCTGTAGAGAATAATAATGGAATTTGAGGAGCTACTTTCAACCCTAAAATCCCTACACTTAAAATTAGAATACTTACTGCGATTACGATTAAAGCTAAGAGTATATTTGGTTCCTTGCTATTCATCTGCTTTCATCTCCCTTGAAATTAATTTAACATAAAAAAGACCCCCATCTCAGGAGGTCTATCATAGATTTACCAACTAGCTTTCTTAACTCCTGGTAATTTACCTTCGTGAGCTAGTTCTCTAAAACAGAGTCTACATAATTCAAATTTGCGGATAACACCATGAGGTCTTCCACACTTACGGCATCTGTGTTCTTTTCTTGTAGAAAATTTAGGTTTTCTATTTGCTTTATTGACTTTTGCTTTACGAGCCACAATATACCCCCTTTCTATCTAGGAAATTCCTTTATTAATATCTTATTTTGATTAAATTATCAATTAGAAAATATCAATTTATTATAACATATATCGATTTATAATACAAATTCGATCGCTATTAAGCTTAAAACCTCTATAATTATCTAAAATCTATCATAATATAACTTTAAATTAAAGTAATTAAAATACTCATAATTACTATCGGTAAAGAGATAATAATCAATTCTAGTCCACGATTTAAATTATCACCTCCTTTTTCCCTTCCCTCTTTACTTTCCTTAATCTTAAATAGAAATTCCTCTTTAATAGCTAGAAAAGAAGCTAAAACTAACAGAATTAAAAATTCACTAAATAAAGCATTACTGATCTTGATTAATGTCAAAGGTATCCCTCTTATTATCGAGATTAACAACAGAACAACTATAGTAGCTCCTATAAAGATACACCCTGTTATCAATAATTTCTTTATTCTCTCTTTCATTTAAAGATCTCTCCTCTCTAAAATTACTTAAACTTAGCCTTAACCTTACCTTGGTCTGCGACTTTATAGAAAAATCTTTTCTATAAATCACTCACACCTATTTATCCACTGCATATCATGTGAATAGAGCGGGTAAAGAAAAGAAATCAACTCATTTATTAACATAAATAACATTATATTCTTCACAGATTTATAACTAAGCTCATATTATAATAACAAATAATCACAAGAAATCAATAGTTAATCACTGATAATCTAAATTAATAGTATTTAATGTTAAAACAAATATATTTTTCATGTGCCATTTAGGCAGTCCTTTGAATATTATAACCTATCAAGTCTCTAGTCTATCTTTAATATGAAAGGGGATTGTCTATGGATTTTAATACCTTGGTTAATGTGACTATTGAACTGTTCAATATGAATAATAGACAATTAGGAGAATTACAGAATTTTTTACATAATTTAATAGGTAATAAATTAAGAAGGGAGGTAAAGTTTCTAATGGACGAACAGTTTATTGATAATAAAAAGATTGAAGTAGATTTATCAGATCAAAGAGTAGATATTGTTGACTTAACAGAAGAGAATCTATTTACAGATAGCTTAACTGATGATAATTTAACTAAGCAGGTCAGACAGATACTTGAAGATGATCAGATTATGAGTAAGATAAATATTGAAAATATAATTGAAGAAAAATTGAATAATCCTGCAATAATAGAGGAATTAAAGGAATTGAAGATGGAATTTAATACATTAAAAGAAGAGTTAGTTGATCAACAGGAATCAATTATTGAAATTGCCCTTCAGAAGATGAAAGAAGAAAATTCTTTGAAAGGAGGTGATAAAATGGCTGATGAAAAAGTAACGCTTGAACAGGTTGATTGTCCTGGCTGTCCAGAAGGATGTGGTGATATTGGGGATTTAAACCCATGTGACACTCCACTTGAAACTATAAGCTTTTGTTGTACCTTAGTTATTCCAGGTGGCTTTACTATACCAGTACCTCCAGAAGAGAGAGCTGCATATATTGAAGATAACTTTGATATCGCTGCTTACTTCTTAGAAGATGAAGGATGCTTTAGCTGTAGAACAATTGATTGTGTTGTTGTTGCAGGTACTTTTGGTGAAATTGCTGTAAAACAAGTATTGATTGAAGGATGCATTAAATTTATAGGTGGATTCTGTGTAGCTAGTGATTCAGCTTTAGATACTGGTTCTCAAGCTCCTGTATGCTGTGAAGGAATAATCTGTGTTCCTGATGAAGTTCCTGTTTGTATTGGCGGAGCTGATACTAGTTGCGATAACCTTAGAGTTATCAGAGCTGATAATGTAACTGCTACTTTCAACGCTCCTACTACTTGTGATGAAATTGGTGGCGGAGATGCTGTTTGGGAAATAACTGGTGACCTTGTCTTTGCTTGTGGCCCATGTGAATAATAATATCTTTCTACAGTGTGGGTTAATAATCCCACACTTCTTTTATCAATTTTTTTACTTTAAATAAATTAGGAAAGAGGTGAAAAAATGGCAGAGAGTAAAACAACTATAATACAACAACAGGTTGATTGCCCTGGTTGTCCAGAAGGATGCGGTGATATTGGGGATTTAAACCCATGTGACACTCCACTTGAAACTATAAGCTTTTGTTGTACCTTAGTTATTCCAGGTGGCTTTACTATACCAGCACCTCCAGAAGAGAGAGCTGCATATATTGAAGATAACTTTGATATCGCTGCTTACTTCTTAGAAGATGAAGGATGCTTTAGCTGTAGAACAATTGATTGTGTTCTTCAAGATACTTTTGGTGAAATTGCTGTAAAACAAGTATTGATTGAAGGATGCATTAAATTTATAGGTGGATTCTGTGTAGCTAGTGATTCAGCTTTAGATACTGGTTCTCAAGCTCCTGTATGCTGTGAAGGAATAATCTGTGTTCCTGATGAAGTTCCTGTTTGTATTGGCGGAACTGATACTAGTTGCGATAACCTTAGAGTTATCAGAGCTGATAATATAACTGCTACTTTCAACGCTCCTACTACTTGTGATGAAATTGGTGGCGGAGATGCTGTTTGGGAAATAACTGGTGACCTTGTCTTTGCTTGTGGCCCATGTCCAGTTACAACAACTACTACCACAACAACTACGACCTCTACTACTTCAACAACCACAACTACTACCGATACTACTACTACCACAACAACTACTACTTCAACTACTACTTCAACTACTACTTCAACTACTACCACTACAGCCGAGCCTGAGCAAGTTTGTTTTTGCCAAGTAACAACTGCGCCTGGAGCAACAATTGATGACTGTGATATTATTATCGGTGATGGTTGCCCTTGTGATTGTAGCTTAATGGTTGAAGTCTGCACAGGATGTATGGTTAATGGTAGCCAAATAACCTATATAGAAGGAGATAACTCTCTTCTATACCAACAAGTTGGAGGTAGTCCATTTAACGTAGGAGAATTATGTTCAGTGACCTGCCCAACTGATGATACAGCAGTGATTGAAGGAATAGGAGAGTGGAATGGTGAGTTATGTAACTTCCGTATAACTTTAACTGAAGTTCCTGGTGAAGATGATGAAGGAACTATCACTATCTTCTGTCCTGTAGTCTCCTGCTCTGAAGACTTTGACGATGATGATATAGTCTATCGGGCAGAATTTGAGTTTGCAGGAAATTCAGTCAATATTAACCCCCAGCCTTGTGAAGCACAAGAATAATCTAATCAATAGAAGAATAAAGCGTATTGGATATATCCAATACGCTTTATTTATATATCGTAATAATAAATACTTAAAAAACTAAAATCAACTATAAGAATATCCATAAAAATCACAAAAGAACCTATACTCTATAATCAATTCCTGATTACAGTTCTTCTTAATCTCTTCATAGCTTAATTTAGAATGCTTTCTAGCATTAACATTAGTAGGCAAAGTTTCCAAAGGAAATTCTACATCTTCTTCTAATTGATACCTTAGATAATAGTATAAGGTCTGTTCTGGGTTGGCATCTACTTTAAGAATCAACTCTGGGTTCTGAGCTTGAATTATCTTATACCAGCCTAATACACTTTTAACTGCTTTCTCTATCTCATTCAACCCTGTAAAGTCAATATACTTTGCTCTTAAGTTATAGCTGACAGGGACAGTATTTTCAGTATACAGTACACTAGAGATAATATCTAAAGGCTTTCTAATATTCATAATCAGATGCTCAAATTCATAATTTTTTCTATTAACTCCACGTGGTCCCCAAAACTGATCCTCTTCAACAGCAAACATCCAACTGCTGATCCCATCTTCACCTAAGACCTCATGCCCAACATCATAAGCAAATTTTTTTAATAACTTAGAGGTGAAGCCAGTACCACTTCGCGGATGACCAATATTTAAAAATTTTCTCACCCATAGCACCTCCTAATCATTATTTTCTCAAGAAGCGAATAAATACTTTTATCAGTTTTCATCTATTAACCTCTTGGGATTTTAGTGCCATATACAAGCAATAATTCCTAACCTTATCTATATCTAAATTTTCAGTTGATAAGTGATTATAATTACCTGCCTTAAATTGACCCTTAGAGAACATATTCTTGGTATGCCAACAATGGATATGAGGGTGTGTATCAATTGAATCACTTCCAGTGCTACCATAATCCAGCTTATCTCCATCAATTACAAAGTTATTGACAAGGTGATTAACTGCAATTTCACAGCTATACATGGTGGTTAACCCCCGATACCATCCAGGCCATGCACCTTTATCAACTTTAAACTCAGTTGTCAATAAATATTCTGATATCGATAAAGCTAAAGTACAGACACTTCTTACTAACCTAGCCTTACCATAATGAGTCGAACCCAAATTATGAATCCCCTGATGCCTAAGTCCAAAGTGCTTAGCTATCCTTTTAATATTATCTCTAACTTCATCATTATTAGTGTATTGACCTCGTCCTACTGTATATAACTGAGGATAAAAAGAGTTCCAAGCAGGAGTTAAAAAGGTATCAACATCTGTCCTTAGAATCAAATCATAATCATCTAGAAAATCAGCCTGACTACCAACCAAACAACTAATAGAATTAATAAATCGATATTTTAGGAATTCTGCTGGGTCACTTAAAACACCATATTCTACTTTAATACAGTCATCTGCTACCCACTTCAAAGCACTCTTCGTCCCAAATACAACTAGATCGGTATCTTCACTCTGTATATGCTTATATGATGTATATAAGCATTGAAATTGTAGCTTTAGCTTTCTTTTATCTTCAACAAAGACAACTATCGCCCTACGCATAATTAACACCTCCTTCTAAGAAAGAAATATTTTAATTTATCATCTAATATCACTATATTAAGTCAAATTTAAGATTAATGGGGATATTGTGATACTTTAAGTTTTAGCTACGGGTTTTAACCCGTAGTGTAACATGTCGTCATCACCACAGGTTGAAACCTGTGGCTAGTAAATTTATTATTATAAAAAGTGTCTTAATATCATTCTACAAGGACAGGTTTATAGATGTAACAACTGCTTAATTTGATAGCGTTATTTACCAATGATACTATATATTATGAAGTACTTAACCTTTTAGTTACATTAATTTTGGATAAGATCACTTTAAGTTACTTATATGATAGATTTCTAGCTACCAATAGAAAAAGTCGAGTTCCGTGTTAACACAGAACTCGACTTTTTTAATTTAACTCTAAAATATATAATTTGAACTATATTAGTTTATCTTCTCAAAGGCCTGCTCTAAATCAGCAATGATATCCTCTACTTTTTCAATTCCTACAGATACTCTAATTAAATTATCTGTAATACCTGCCGCTACTTGGTCTTCTGTTGATAACTGCTCATGAGTTGTTGAAGCTGGATGGATAATTAATGTTCTAGCATCTCCAACATTGGCTAATAATGAGCATAATTCAACATTATTGATTAATGCTTTACCTGCTGTAACTCCACCTTTAATTCCAAAGCATAACATTCCACCAAAGGCTTTTTGTTGCTTCTTAGCAAGTTCATGATGTGGGTGACTCTCTAAACCTGGATATCTAACCCACTCTACCTGTGGATGTTCCTCTAGCCATTGAGCTACCTTCAATGCATTTTCAGAATGTCTCTCCATTCTAAGTGCTAAAGTCTCTAAGCCTTGAATAAATAACCAAGTATTGAAAGGACTTGCTGCAGGTCCAATATCACGATAACCTTCTACTCTTGCCTTTAATAGAAAATCTGCAGGTCCTACAATAATTCCACCAATTGAGCTACCATGACCACCGATATATTTAGTAGCTGAATGGACTACGATATCAGCACCAAATTCAATGGGACGGGATAAGTATGGTGTACAGAAGGTATTATCAACTACCAACTTTAAATCGTGTTTATGGGCAATCTCAGCTACCTTCTTAATATCAACTATATCCAAAGTAGGATTCCCTGGACTCTCTAAGTATAAGAACTTAGTATTCTCATTAATAGCTTCCTCCCAAGCATCAAAGTCATGGGGATCAACAAAGTTAGTATCAATTCCATACTTAGGTAAAGTTACATCAAATAAGTTATAAGTACCTCCATATACATACTTAGAGGATACTATCTCTCCACCACCTTCAGCTAAAGTAATCGCTGTCAAATGAATCGCAGCCATACCTGAAGAAGTAACTAGTCCAGCTTCTCCACCCTCTAATTCTGCTAATCTCTTCTCAAATACATCATGGGTAGGGTTCATAATTCTTGAATAGATATTACCTGCTTCCTCTAAAGCAAATAACCTAGCTGCATGGTCTGCATCATCAAAAACATAAGAAGTCGTCTGATAAATAGGTACTGCTCTTGAATTTTGACTATCCTCTTTTGGATCATATCCTCCATGTAAAGCAACTGTCTCAAATCCATATTTTCCTTCTCTGCTACTCATTTTAATTAATTCCTCCTTAGATTTATAATTAATTATTTTCTAAATAAAATTTAGCAAAATCTTCTAACTTATATCCCTTAAGCTCACTTAAATCTTCAGAAACTAATCTAAAGAAGCAAGTAGGAATCTCATTAGCTCTCAAACCTCCTAAATAAAAAACCCCTTCGCTAAGAAGAGGTTTTGAATTTCTATAGACCACTTCTTATCTATCAACACCCTTAAGGTATTGCTGGAATTGGCACCGCCATAGTAATCAGTTACTACCGGTTGCCGGGCTTCATCGGGCCAGTCCCTCCACCACTCTTGATAAGATTTAAGAATATTTTCTATTTTTTATAATGATAACATAACCAAGTAAACCTGTCAAGCTTTAATTATTAATTCTCCTCAGCTTTTTCTGTTTTGTCTTGATTAAAGTAGTTTTGGCTTTCATTAATAATATCATCAACTACCCTATCTACACTTAATGTCTTTAACCAAAACTCTTGATAATGTTTGTCAATTATATCTTTTAACTCTTCTTCTAAGCTGTAGTTAGAAGTTATTCTTCTGTAGATACCTCTGTCAACATAACTTAGCATCTCTTCTTTCAGCTGATTATTTAGATTTACTCTTTCCTGCCATATGCTCTGTAAAGGTAGATAAGCTGGTACAACTCTCAACTTTTCTGCTAGATATAAACTCTTCTCTTGATTGATAAATTTAGCAAATTGGTAGACTGCTTTACTATGATCATCACCTTGATATTCTTTTTGCCTAAAGAGGAGTAAAGAAGTGACTTTTAGCGGTGCTTTACGTTTCATTGAATTACTTGGAACAGGTAATAAAGTTATATCAATGTATCTCTCCTTTAAATCCCGCTTAAGCAAGTTGTTTAATAAAAAGGTATTAACAGGTGCTATTATTCCAGCTTCCCCTTTCCAAAAACCTGCTATTAACCGTTTATTCATCTTATTTATCTTTCTAGGGAATAGCTTCTCTTTACGTAATCTATCTAAAAAAGTAAAGATAGCAACTAAAGATTTTCGGTTAAAAGAACCACCATCAGGCGATAATAGATTATTTTCATCTATATTAGCTAATAACTGATAAAAGATATCTGTATTATAAGGATTGAACACAATATAAGACTTATCATCTAAATCTTTAACCTTAATAGCACTCTGGTAAAATTCATCCCAGCTCCATCCTTGAGATTTAATCTTAGCTAAATCAACCTTAGCTCTATTTAATATTCTTTGATTTCCTACCCAGATTTGAGGAATTAACCAATTAGGCAAACCCCATATCTTATTATCATAAGTCAAAGCAGATATACCTAGTTGCTTATACCTAGCTTGATCACTTTCTCCAAACAATAGATTAACAGGAATCTGTAACTCTTCACTGATTAATCGACTAGAGAAGATATCATCATAGATATCTGGTGGAGTCCCTAACTCTACTGCTTCTTGTAGTTTCTGCTCTCCTCTAGAGAAAGGTAAGAGTTGATAAGTGACCTTAATATTTGGATATATATTACTGAACTCTTCAATTGTTTGTTGGAGAAATTGATTATAATCTTCACTCTGACCAATCAGCAGGTCATAATCCCAATAACTTATCCGGTATTCCTTATTAGGGTCTATTGCTACTTCAGGGTCGATAGTAAAGGGTTTAGCTCCCTCTATCTGTTGATATCTAAGATAGAAGGTGATTCCACCACTAACTAGAAAAACAACTAACATTATAATTATAATCATCTTCCAATTTAGCTTTTCTTTTTTGTTTTTAAGCAATATATACTCCTCCCTGAAATCAAATCTAAGTCTAAACCTAGGTAAACCATTAAAAGAGTGTTTTATTATTTACTCAAGCTTAAAATGTCTTGATATCTCTAATTATATCAACTATTATAATAGCGCTAGAAAACTTTCATTTATTTCTTATCTTATCAATAATTATGTAAAGAATAGTTAAAATATACAGTTTAGTTTCTTCACAATTTAATTTTTTTCAAAACAGATAATTAAAGATTCTCATATACTATTATAAACCTATAAAGGAGGACATTAAGATGTGCTGCTTAAATTCAACTTCACCAGAGAACCTGGCAGTTTTAGCTACATTAGTCGGAGTTATATTGGCTAGTGATTTAGATGCCAATACTCAAAATTCCTTAGGAAATTTTCTAGAAGCCGTTGGTCAGACGATATTGACCATTGCTGCCCAAGAGCAATGCTTAGCTACTGATGAAAGTTCAAAGTTAGAATATGAAAGATTACAAAAACAGATTGAAGAACTTAGCCTAGAGATTAATGCACTAAAAAAGGAAGAATAGCTATTAAAAATAGCTATTCTTCCTTACTCTTAAAATATTTTAGATATTTAGGGATTGGATGCTACTGGCTACTCTTCACTCGTAACTACCTTATTTATATGGATTAATAGTAATAATCTCTACCTCATCGATAGCTTTTTCAATCAAATCATCTATATGTAGATCTTTTTCTCCTTCTTTAACATCATCTGGAGTAGCCTTAGTAGCAGGCTTTTCTGGAACAAAGACAGTGCAGCAATCCTCATAAGGTTGAATTGAAGTTTCATAAGTTCCAATTCTTTTAGCAATCTCGATAATCTCCACCTTATCTAAGCCAATCAACGGTCTAAAGATAGGCATTTCAGGAACCATATTGGTAACATACATCGATTCCATCGTCTGGCTAGCAACCTGCCCCATACTCTCACCTGTTAATAGAGATTTACCTCCATTATTTAAAGTGATCTGTTCAGCAATTCTCATCATGATTCTTCTCATGATAATCGTAGTCAATTCTGCTGGACATTTATCATTCATCTCTGTTTGGATATCGGTAAAGTGGACTACATGTAATTTAGTCTCACCTTGGTAAGTAGCCAGAGTCTCGGTCAAGTCAATAACTTTCTCTTTAGCTCTATCACTGGTAAAAGGAAAGCTATGAAAATAGATTGGTATTATCTTAACTCCACGTTTCATCAGCATCCAGCCAGCTACCGGACTATCAATTCCTCCTGATAATAATAGACCAGCTGTTCCTGTTACTCCAACAGGTAAGCCTCCACAACCAGGGATGTCCTGAGTATAGATATAGACAGCCTTCTTTCTGACCTCTACATTAACCATCAATTCAGGGTTATGGACATCTACCTGTAAGCGTCCATCTTCAGTATTGATTAAGATATGAGCCCCTAACTCTCTATTTAATTCCATACTATTTAGGGGGAAGGACTTATTGTTGCGGCGGGCATTGACTTTGAAAGTGGTTACTCCTGATTTAGGTAAAGCCTCTTGTACCATCTCCAAACAATTCTTCTTGACCTCATCTACATCAAGCTCCACTTCACGGGCTGGAGCGATACCGACAATCCCAAAGACCTTCTGCAACTTCGCGATAACCTTATCTCTAGCAAGGTCAGTCTCTACATAAATACGACCATAGGTCTTATAAACATCTAATTCATCAGATTCCTTCTTTAAAGCCTTAATGATATTAGAGATTAACTTATCTTCAAACATAAACCTATTCTTACCCTTCAAACCAATCTCACCATAACGAATCAAATATAACCTTTTCACTCTTATCACCTCTGCATTATTTTTCTCAGCATCTTAACTGCATCTTTTAGCTTGTCTACTGTGTAATTTACCTCTTCTTCAGTCGTTGAAGGAGCAAAACTGAACCTAATTGCCCCTTCAATCAACTTAGGCTTAACCTTCATAGCCTCTAACACATAACTTGGTGTATCTTGCTTTGAGGAGCAGGCTGCTCCTGTCGATAAATAGATATTATCCCGCTCTAAAGTATGAATTAAGACCTCACCCTTCACCCCAGCAAAGGAGATATTAGCAATATGGGCTGCCCCAGAATGAATCTTAGGGCCATTAAGGTAACTCTCTTCAATTTCATCTAAGATTCTAGTAACCAATAACTCTTTTAGCCGATACATCTTCTCTTTATCATCTTGACTAGGAAGCAACTCTACTGCTTGACCAAAGCCTGCAATCCCAGGAACATTCTCAGTTCCAGGCCTAATTCCAGACTCCTGCTTACTACCTGAAATCAGATTATCTATCCTTGTTCCTCTCTTTATGTATAATGCCCCTGTCCCCTTAGAACCATGGATCTTATGAGCACTGATAGAGTACAAATCGATACCTATTTTAGATAATGGGATATCTACCTTGCCAAAGCTCTGTACTCCATCTACATGGAAATAGAGATTATCATAGTCCGATAGCAACTCTCCAATTTCAGCTAAAGGTTGAATAGACCCCGTTTCATTATTAACACCCATGATACTAACTAAAATCGTCTCATCATTCAAATATGCTTTCAACTCTTCTAAATCAATAATTCCTTCATTATCGACCTGAAGATATTTAACATCATAACCCTCACTTTCAAGCCTCTTAAATAAATTCAACACCGATGGATGCTCTATGGAGCTAGTAATCAATCGCTTCCCATGACGTTTTAGGGAATTGACTGCTCCTTTGATAGCCAAATTATTTGACTCTGTTCCACCAGAGGTAAAATATACCTCTTTATCACTGACATCTAACTTAGAGGCAATGTTCTTTCTAGCCTCTTTGATCATCTTTTCTGCCTCTATACCCATTCTATGTAAAGAAGAAGGATTACCATAGGTTGTAGTCAAAGCTATTTTCATCTTCTCTACAACCTCTGGATAGGGTTTAGTCGTTGCTGCATTGTCTAAATAAATCTCTTCCATAGAAATTCCTCCATTTTTAATTCTTCATACCTAGTAATTAGTGATTATGGCTAGCAAATTATAATTTACTTGCTACCGACTCTAGCTTTTGATACATAGTAGCCTTCTTATCACGACGGTCATCGATTTTAATATTAGTATATACTCGTTGGGCTTCATTGTTAAAGGGAAGTTGATGTAATTTCTTAATTATATCAAAAATAACATCTAACTCTCCTTCGATAATACTCCCCATCGGTGTCAATTGATAATGAATATCCTTTTCTTCAGCTAAGATCTTTTGACAACCAGCTACATACTTACTCAAGCTAGTATCACCAGTTCCTAAAGGTACTACACTTACTTCTACAATAGCCAAATTTATCACCCCAAAATTCAATTAATAATTTCTTTTACTCGTCACTGCTCTTACACTGCCTTATTATTATATCAATTTAAGAATAAAATTAAAAGTATCCAAGGGATTTTATGTGATTATATCTTGCTAGAAGGGATTGAAAATTGACATCTAAGATTAAAAAGAATAAACTATTAATATATTCAGTTAGAGATTAAGTAAAAATTATACTTAAGCTTCTACTTAATTTTAGTTTAGGAGGTGTATTATGAAAATTGGTGGCAGAGCCTACAAAAATGGTGTCAGGCTAGTAGGACCAAATTATTCTGTCAAAGCCTATTACCAGAATGGGGAATTAAGGTATAGTATAAGTAAGAAACTGGTTAAAGATAATCAAGTTATAGCATTAATCAAGAAAATTCCTATACTTAGAGGAATTTACAGTCTATTTACAGCCTTAATCTCCTTCTTTAAGGAAGCTACAGGAAATCCTAAGAGATACTGGCTAATATTACTGCTTTTATTGCTAGATATTATCATAGAAGGTTATCTAATATTAATGCCTGAAAGTAGTAGTGCTTTATTAAACTCTATTCCAGATTTGAATATATATTGGGATATTTTAATTTGGACTTCTATTGCCTTTTTATTGAGGGCAACACTCTTAAAAGAGACCTTTAAATTCCATGGTGCCGAGCATAAAGCCGTTAATCATTATGAAAATAACTTCAAAAATCCCTTAATAGAGCAATCAAGGTTGGCCAATCGCTGTGGAACCAATTTGGTGGTATTTTATATGATAATTCTTAATCTTTTTATCTTCTTAGGGATTAACATTAATGAACTTTTAGGAAATCTGTTAGCTATCGGTATCGCTTATGAAATTATCACTTATGGAACCGATAGTCTCTTATCAGTAGCTTACTTAGCACAATGCTTTACTACTCTAGAGCCTGATGAGAAGCATCTTAGAGCAGCAGAAACTGCATTAAGGGTTTTAATTAGTAAGGAAGAGGAAGAAACACCTCCCTCTATCATAGTTTAAGAAGGATTAAATAGATTTATAGAGAACTTAATTAATGGTAACTTATAATTGATATTTGAGTTTAAGGATAAGTCTGGACTTTACTTTTACTTACCCTTAAACTTAAGACTATATATTTTAGATAAATTGAATTTGTTGGGGTGATAGAATGAAAAGAATAATTGGTGTAGATATCGATGCAGTATTAACAGATGAAGGGCGTGGTACAGAGAATATTTGGTATAAAAATCTTTGTGCTTATTTTAATTTAGACGGTAGAGTCAGTAATTCTTATGATTTTAGAGATGCTTATGGATTAAGTACTGAAGAGGTAGAGGACTTTATAAATAAGAAGGGTTTAGAGATATTTGAGACTGTGCCCCCTCGCCCTAAGTGCAAAGAGGTATTGACTAGATTAAAAGCCAAAGGCTATCAGATTATCTTAGTAACAGCTAGACCCGAAGAGAATAATCAGGTTACCTTGGAATGGCTAAGCAAACATGAGATTCCTTTTGATAAGCTCTATCATAGTGACGAAAAGATCAATATCTGTAAAAAAGAGGAAATAGAGTTCTTTATCGATGATAATCCTGAACATCTACTTCCAATGATGAAAGCTTTAGAGATTCCTGTATTTCTGATGAACATGGACCATAATCAAGACCATAAAATAGATTTTAATCGAGTTGATAATTGGACTGATATTGAAGAGAAGATCCTAGACTATTTTGAATAAAAGGTCGAGTTATCATTAACTTATTTTAAAAATAAACTCAGCTAGAGGTTTAAACCTCTAGCTGAGTTTATTTGCTTATAATATTTACTCTTCTTTTCTCCATTTAACAGAGCTTAAAATTATAGCCAATGCTAAAGCAGCCAGTGCTACTAGCCAGCCAATTCTTAGACCAGTAATTGGATAATCTCCATAGCCATCTTTAATTTCACTGATAAAGCTTAAAATTAGCATGATTCCCAAAACTAGTGGAGTAAGATACTTGATTGTAAAGTCCCACCAGCTACCAATCTGGAAGTTAGAGACAGGATTGAAAAATTCTCGTAATTTAGTGCTTTTATAGATCCATCCTATAGCAATACATTGCAAGATCCCAATCGTTACTATCCCAAATTGCATATTAAAGTAATCGATTATATCTAAGAAATAAAGCCCTGCTCCTGTAGTAAAGATTAAACTTCCTAAGACTCCCAATACAGCTACCACAGTAGCTGCCTTCTTTCTACTCCAGCCAAACTTATCATTAAGGGGTTTAACCACTGCTTCTACCATAGATATACTTGAAGATATTCCTGCAATCACTAAGGCTGAAAAGAATAAAACTCCAAATAAGGTATTAAAAGCAGGTAACATATTGATAGCTTTAGGAAAAGCAATAAAAGCCAATCCTATGCTCTGGGTTACCACCTCTTCTAAAGGTACCCCACTATGAGTAGCCATATACCCTAAGATACCAAAGACCCCTATCCCTACAATAAAACTGAAAGCACAGTTGGCAAGGGCTGTAATAAATGAATTGTTAACTACATCTGAATCCTTGGGAAGATAACTGGCATAGGTTATCATTACCCCAAAGCAGACACTTAAGGTAAAGAATATCTGACCATAAGCAGCTAACCAAACTTTAGAGTTTAATAGTTGTGAAAAGTCTGGATTTAGAAACTTATTGATTCCAGCAACTGCACCAGGTAAGGTGATTCCTCTGATAGTAATAATTAACATTAAAAAAGCCAATAAAGGCATAAAGATTTTAGATGCCTTTTCAATCCCCTTTTCAATACCATTATAGACGATAAAATAGTTGATTGCCCATAAAGCGACTACACTGATTAAGACAGTAAGATTGACTCCACCTAGACTCTCTATCCCTGAAGTTAGCTTTAAATTTGTGCCATAAAAAAAGCCTTCTGGATTAGAACCCCAAGCTTGGTTAAAAGCATAAAAAATATACTTAAGGCTCCAACTGACAATAACTATATAATAAGTAAGTAAGATAAACACACTGATAACAGGCCACCAACCAATCCATTCCCATTTACTAGATAGTTTCTTATAGGCTAGTACTGTTGAACCTCTCATCTTTGTTCCAAAACCAAACTCTAAAATCAATAATGGAATCCCTGTTGTTAATAATGCTACTAAGTATGGGATTAGAAATGCTCCTCCTCCATTCTCATAGGCAACATAACTAAAACGCCAGATGTTACCTAAACCTACTGCTGAACCGACAGTAGCTAAGATGAAGCCTAATCTACTCCCCCACTGATTATTCTCTGACATATAAATTCCTCCTCTGCTACTAATAATTATTAGATATTAAATTAAAAGGCCTTTACACCCCTGGATAATAGGAATGGAAAGGCCTTGGTTAATCAAAAATTCAGAGACCAATCTTATTTTATCTCAACTAGTATAGATTATGTAAATCAATATATCATCTCTTTAGAATAATGTCAAGATTTTAAAATGAATTATAAATTTATATGAACAGAGTTATCATTATTAATTCAACTAAATTATTGTTCAATCTTTCTGTTGATTTTACTTAAATCCTCTTTGATATCGACAAATACTAGCAGCAGTTCCCCTAAGCCATATAGAACTACAGTCTGTAAAATACCAAAATATATTGGGAAGAGATTATTAAAGAGAATGACAATTCGATTCTGTCCCATACCTGGGGTCATTCCTCCAGCAAAGATACTACCAATCGTTGTTACAAAGCTGCCGATAAAACCGATCACAGCAAGAACCTTTAATAAAAGAGCAATAGTTCTTAATATTCTATAATCCTTCAAAATAATACCTCCTTTCTGGAAAGACATGAATTATCAAGAGTTTATTCTACGGTATTTTAAGTAAAATATTCTATTTTGGCCTGAGGAAATAACTCTTTTATATTATCCTCCATAAAAGTCTTTAGCTCTTCAGCTTCATCAGCTGGATAAACATATTTACCAAATCCTTTGTGCTGGTATCGCTCTTTATCTAAAGTTAATTTAGTGTTAGGAAATCTAGCTTCTATTAAATTCTTAGACTTGGTTGTAAAGCGATGCATAATCAATTCAAAGCTCAACTCTTCATCTTCAGGTGAGCTTAACTCCTTATGAAGATTAAGTAGCATATCCTTATAACCTTCTTTCCAGCCCTCATAAAGCATTAAAGGAGCGACAATAAACCCTAATGGGTAGCCTGCTTGTTGTATTTTATTAGCAGCTACTATCCGTTCTTTTAAACTAGCAGTTAAGTGTTCAAAACTATCGATAACATAATTAGAGTTGATACTAAAGCGGAATTTAGTATGATTATTATGGTCTAAATCTAATAACTTGTCGACAAAAGCAAATTTACTTACTACCCTAAGTCGCCCCTTCTCTTCTTTAGCAAAAAAATCGATCATCTGCTGCAAACTACCTGTCAAATGCTCAACAGCTAGAGGATCAGAAGAACTACTAGCTTCAAAAGTAACAATCTCTCCCTCTCCCTTTTTAATGTGCTTTTTAACCGCTTCTAAGATCTCATCAATATTTACATAGACTCTAAGATAAGAGGCAGAGCCTAAACTTTTAGCCAGATAACAATACTCACATTTAGCTGGACAACTTGTATTAGTAACGAGCCGATAATCTGCAGAGGGTTGGCATGATTGAAACCTTAATGTCTTCTTAACACCGACCACCAAGGTCTCTTTAGTCCAATTAAATAAAGCAGTTGGGCTCATCTCTTCTTTAGGATTGAGGCGATTGTGAGATTCTATATACTCTACTGGAATTCCTTGACTCTTAAATTTATCATCTAATTCTTGGGCTAAACTGTATTTTAATGCTCCCTCTTCAATAAATACACGTTTTGGCTTAAATAGTTTCATATAATTTTGCCTCCATTATTGTGATAGGTTATATATACTGTTTGGACGACTCAACCTTAACTTAAATTCCCTTTACATCTTCAGTTTAAAACCAAAATATCTTCTGATCTCATTTTTAGATAGTCCTTCACCTAACAATAACATCAAAGCCAGCCGTGCTTTTGTGCTATTAAGATTACCTGCAAAGATAATATCCATCTTTGCAATATTTGCTCCACCTATTGAAGCACCATAGAGGTTATAGACTCTACCTTCTAAGCAACGAGAAGTCACTACTATAGGTATCTCCTCTTCTTTTGCTCTGATCAGCCCTGAGCTTATATTCTTAGGAAGTGTTCCTAAGCCAAAACCCTCTAAGATTAATCCTTTATATCCATAATCTAAGGCCGCTTGAATCAACTTATCATCACTGCCAATAGATAATTTAATAATCTCTATACGCTCCTCTAATTTTTCAGGTCTAATGGTAATCTGCTTAGTTAAATCATAAAAATAGTTGACACCACAATGGTCAATATAACCAATAGGACCTGTATTGACAGATGAAAAGGCTGTTAATTTATTGGTATGAAGCTTAGATACAAATCTAGCTGCATGAATTTGATTGTTCAAAACTACTAGCACACCTTTGTTCTTACTGTGAGGCTCAATAATAGTTTGTAGAGACTGGACTAGATTAGCTTCTCCATCAGAGCTAAGCTGATTAAAGCTTCTTAATGCTCCAGTAATTACAACAGGTTTTGTCGTATCTAAGAGTAGATCCAGTAGATATGCTGTCTCTTCTAAAGTATCAGTACCATGGGTGATCAATACTCCACTAATCTCTTCCTCTGCCAAAGACCCTTCCACTAATTTAGCCAAATCCCAAATCATCTGAGGTGTTAGCTGGGAGCTATCTAGGTTGGTATATTGGATTAAATCTAACTTAGCCATATTTTTTAATTGAGGAACATGACTTAACAGCTCTTCTCCAGATAATTTAGGAACTATCTGATGAGTAGACTTATCCTCTCCCATAGCAATAGTGCCACCAGTGGTAATGACCTTAATTTTCTTCACCGTTTCCCTCCCTTTTATCAGTGACTAGCAATTAGCTCTTTGTAGTAATAAATTAATCTAATCATGCTGTTGGTAGTCACCACTTAACAAATCTATCCTTAGTATTAGATTATGTATTTTAATATTTCAAAATACATTCTTTCTACTTTTATTTTAATTCCTAAAGATAACAAGTGAATATATAGCTTCTATCCCAAAATTATCAACTTCTAAGTTGTAGCTTGATTAATAACTATTATACTGAGAGATTGAATTGAGATCTTGTGTTCTAAAAATAAAACAATTGATAGATAATGCGACACTTTGTTTATTAGGTAGACAGGTGGGTAGGTGGTTAGGAACTGTCTAACTACCTAAATTTCTAACTCCTAACCACCAAAGAAAAAGTATCGCAATATCCCCATTACTCGTCACTACTCACTATGATTTAACAAGGAGGAATTACGATGTGCCCTTTTTTATTGATAGCCAATAGTAACCTGTTTCCAAGTGCCAAAACTTTTACAGAATTTGAAAGATTTAAAGATAAGCTGATAGAAGCTAGTGAATGTATTAGTGGAGAGTGCCATTGGTATTATGAAGCTAGTGGAGAATGTAAACTAAATCAATTGACTAGACTAGAGGATATTTATACTGCTTTGATGAGAAACTAAAACTTGTTCAAAAAATATAAGAAAGGGCATTTATGCCCTTTCTTATATTTGATATAAATTTAGTTTGATATAAACTTGGAGTTGAATCTCAATTCTTCTTAATTGAAAATGATTTTCGATATCGTTATTATATCCTATAAAGATATCCTTGTCAACTATATAAGCATATTTTTTCAAATTTTAAAGATTATTAGCTATATTATCTAATTCGCTTCTTTACCTCTGTTACAAAATCATATCTCGGTCCTATACTAAGCCCCTCAAAGACCTCCCAGGCCTTCTCTTTAGAATATCTAGTAGCAATTACCAATAGCAACAGAGCAAATAGGATCATGCTTGGTGCCCAATAGGGTTCTTCTCTTGTATATACTAAATCAATACACTTTTTGATAGACTGTGAATACTCTTTAAGTAAATCACCAAGCTCCTTTATATTATTTACACCTATATAGTGAAACTCCCTAGGTAGACTCTTTAGCCAATAACTATCCTTATCAGGCTTTAAACCTTTTCCAAACCAGTCTGTAAAAAAGACCTTTAAATCCTCCATAACTTGATTTGAATTAATAAACTTCTGTAGTGATACCTTGTTTATACTGGTAGCTTCTGGTGTATATTTAATCTCTCTTTCAACCTTGCTTCCATAACTATCTAAATCATCCCTTAAACGCACAAATTCATCATCACCTAATTCAAGCAGAGCTGCTAGCTTGGCAAAACGCCTCTTGATAGCATCAGGTATACCTTCCTCATTTTTATAACCCAAATCATGTTCAATCTCTGCCCAAGCATGCTGTAAAATAGACCTGATCTGTATTTCAAAAAAGAGCCCTCTAAATTTAGAATAACCCTCTAAATCAACTCTTGATAAATTAAGCCTTCCTACCTTATGTAAGGAACTATAGCCAAATTCAGCATAATCCCATTCCTTTCTCTTATCTATTGAGTTTTTTTGATCGATTTCAAACTCCTTTTCAATCAGTTCTGCTACTTTATCTACATCATCTGCAAAATATGTAATGATACGCACTCCAGATAAGTCTTTGATATCCTTTAACTTCTGATAGACCTTATTTGGTCTGCTAATCTTTTCAGCCAGACTCTCTATCCCTTTAGTTCGCGAGGTAACAGAGTGAATACAGACTTCATCATCAGCTAATATCTTTTTAATCAAGTTTTTTAAACTTGTAGTAAAATCATTATATAATCCTTGCTCTCTTTTAAACTCCTCTAAAATTAGCTCCTTATTAGACATCACAATAGCCCCTTTAATTGATTAAAGGAGTTATGAAATTTCATAACTCCTAATTATCTAATCACTTTATTCAAATAATCCTGTATAGCTACTCTCTAAAAGCTGTGTTAATAACTTAATACTATTATCTACATCATTGATATCAACCATCTCTGATGGAGAATGGACATAGCGGCAAGGGATAGATAAAGCACCAGAAGGTATACCCTCCCTTGTTAAATGAATTGCCCCTGCATCGGTTCCACCAGACACTAAAACCTCTAATTGATAAGGAATATTATTCTCTTCAGCAATATCGATCATCAAATTCTTAACCTGAGGATGAACCAGCACTGAGCTATCCTTGATCTTAATAGCTGGACCTTTACCTAGACCAACCTCCATTCTTCTGGCTTCTGGCATATCACCTGTCAAGGTAACATCTACTGCAATCCCTAAATCAGGATTGATCCCAAAAGAAGAGGTCTTAGCTCCTCTTAAACCTACCTCCTCTTGTACAGTGAAGACAAAATAGGTATCATAAGTAGGAATACTCTCTAAGCGATTCAAAGTCTCCAATAAGACTACACATCCAATTCTATCATCCATCGCCTTAGAGACTAATTTATCACCTAAATCATCCATCTGACGATAATAGCTAGCTGTATCACCAACCTTAACCTTAGCTGCTGCTTCTTCTTTATTAGTAGCGCCAATATCAGCATACAGCTTTTCATGCTTTAATTTACTGATATCATCTAACTTCCCTTCTTTATCGATAACTCCAATTGTCTCACCATTGAATAGAACTCTAGCTCCCAATAACATATAAGGAGATAGTCCACCAACATTGGAAAAACGGATAAACCCATCATCATCAATATGGGTAGCAATTAATCCAATTTCATCCATATGGGCTGCTAGCATTACTCTCTTACTAGAATCCTTTCCTTTCTTTAAGGCGATTAAATTGCCCAAACTATCAGTTCGTAGCTCATCAACTTTGTCCTCAATTTTAGCTTTAATGATCTCTCTAATTCTATCTTCATGCCCTGATGGGCCATAGGCTTCTACCAACTCTTTAATCAACTCTTTCATTTAAAAAACCCCCTTTTTCAATATCATGGCAGAATTCATCTGCTAAATCTATCATAGCTTGATAATCCTTTAAATTCATAACAGCTGCTGGTGAGTGGATATAACGGCATGGTACGGAGATAACCGCTGTTGGAATCCCCTCTTGGGTCAGATAAATCTTACCACCATCAGTCCCTGCTTTAGTAAATTTTCTAAGCTGATAGTTAATTTGATTATCCTCTGCAACCTTAATCAATCTATCCAATAAAGGTTTATAGGTAATCATCGCACCATCTCTAAAGGTTAGTGCAGGTCCATCTCCTAACTTAGTGACATGACCTTCCTCTTTGATATCAGGTACATCAGCTGCTGTAGTTCCTTCAAGAACTAATGCTAAATCTGGCTCTATATCATAAGCTGCAACAGTAGCCCCGCGAGCACCAACCTCCTCTTGTACAGTAAAAACACCATAGACAGGGAAGTCATAATCCTTCTTCATTAGCTCTACCAAAGCTGCACAGCCTACCCTATCATCAAAGGCCTTCCCTTTAACAGTATCCTCTCCTAACTGCTCATATTTACTATCAAAGCTGGCCATAGTACCCAACTCTACTAATTTCTCACTCTCTTTTTTATCCTTAGTACCTATATCTATGTAAAGCTGTTTATAATCTAAAGGCTTCTTTCTCTCATTGGGTTTCTGTAAATGAATTGCTTTAGCGCCAATTACTCCAGGAATTTTATCCTCACCAACCAAGACCCTCTTTGATACCAAAACCCTCTTATCTATCCCGCCAACAGGCTTAAAGCTTAAGAGTCCATCATCGGTAATGTCAGTAATCATCAGTCCAATCTCATCCATATGGGCTGTAATCATCAATCTAGGGCTTGATTGCTTTCCTTTCTTATAAGCAATCAGGTTACCTAAAGCATCAGTTCTTAATTCATCAACATAATTGACTAACTCTTCTCTGATTATATTTCTGACCTCATCCTCTTTACTTGAAACACCTATCGCTTCACTTAATCTCTTTAAAAGCATCTTAACCCCTCCACAAACTCATCATTTATTTCTACAATAAAATGGGCTAATAATCTAGCTCCCCGCTTAATATCATCTAAGCTGGCTGTCTCTACAGAAGTATGCATATACCTTAGTGGGATAGAGAGTAATGCCGTTGGAATTCCAGCACGGGTAACTTGGATAGCATAAGCATCAGTTCCTCCTGGACGATTTGATGGTTCCACTTGATAGGGTATATCCAGCTCCTTAGCTATCTCTGTTAACTTTTTAAATATCTTTGGATGGACATGGGGACCAAAGCCAATAGCAGGACCTTTACCCAACTCAGCTGCATCCTCTTTACTGACACCAGGCATAGTAGCATGGCAGACATCTATAGCTATCCCTATATCAGGAACAATTCCATAAGTACTAGTGATAGCCCCTCTGACTCCAACCTCTTCTTGCACAGTAGCTACCCCATAAACATCTATTTGGTGCTTTAACTTATTTAAATTCTTTAGTGTTTCTAAGATCATCAATACCCCTGCTCTATCATCAAGGGCTTTTCCTGTTATTCTATCATTCTTTAATTCACAGAACTCTCTTTTAATAGAGATAATGTCACCTACTCTAATTTGAGACTTTACCTGCTCTTCATTAAGTCCTAAATCTATGTACATATCCTCCATCTTATAGGCCTTGGTGACCTCTTCAGCACTTTGGATGTGAGGTGCTTTGGCTCCAATCACCCCTTGTAAGCTCTCTTTGCCATGGACTAATACCTCTTGTCCAACTAAGGTTCTTTGGTCAACACCACCTACAGGGGTAAAGCGTAAAAAGCCACCTTCTTCTATCTTGGTGACCATTAACCCAATCTCATCCATATGGGCTGCTAGCATAATTTTTAACTGAGAAAAATTACCCTTGCCTCTTTTACAAGAGATTAAATTTCCCAAGGCATCATATTCAATTTCATCAGTATATTGCTCAAAGGCTGTGGCTACTTGCTTAGATATTTTCTTTTCATAGCCAGATACACCTACTGCGTTAGATAACTCTGCTACAAATCTCTTTCCTTCCATCTTACGTCCCTCCTCTATTAGATTAATCTCTTTAAATTCATTTGAGTAAAGTTGAGGATAAAGTTAAAATTATCCTTAATTATTATTTCGTATAGAATAGCAAATGTCAATACAATGAGTTTATTTTATTTGATAATTATTTATTATTTTATTCAATCTTCTAGCAGTTTTATTTGTAATAGCTTAAAAAACTATTATCTATAGATAAACAATTCTAGAACGGAATTTAAATATTCTACTAATTTAATACATTTAACTTCTTAACCAAAAACTTAAAAGATAACTTTCAGCAACTAATCTCCCGCGCCCTGAGGGGAATTATACCGAAGAAGTACTCTTGGGGTGAATCTACGCCAATGAGACCAAATAATTTGAAATATTAATTAATTATTTACTCTTTAATTTGTAAAATTCGTGTTAATTCGTTGCTAATCTTTAGTTTTTGAACTTTAGTCTTTTATTTTACTTTGGACTTGGACATCCATAGCTTGTCTTAGCTTTTAAAAAAAGATATAGCAAAATGATATTAAGACACCTTTGTTTTGGTAGTTAGATGGTTAGGCTTAACCTAGCTAGCCAACCATCTTTCCACCTAACCCTCAAATTATCGTAATATATCACTTGAATTATTAATTTAAAGATATTCTCTAATCAACTCAGCAGCTCTATCTAAACCCGGACCTCCAATTATTAATAAGAGGTCATTTCTCTTAGTTTTGCCCAAAGCCAATTCGATTGCTTCTTGTAACCTAGCAGTATTCTTAATATTAATACCCTTATTCCTGATAATCTCAGTAAAGACTGCCTCTTCCTCTAATAATACTTTATTCTTGTAAATTACCTCTTCTTCAGCTCTAGTAGTAATAAGATCTGCTAAATTCAATCTTTTAGCCCACTTACCAATAAGCTGAGCATTTAAGCGATTGGCCTGAAGTCCTCGTCTTCCTTTTAAAAAGTGGACCATAATTAAATCATTATAATCAAAGCTTTTAATAGTTTGAAAGTTGGCCGTTAAGCTTGCTGGATTATGAGCAAAATCATCGATAATAGTAAAATCTTGATCATAAATCACTTCCATTCTTCTTCTAATTCCAGTAAAGGACTCTAAAGCTGCTTTGACCTTTAATAATGGGAATCCTAAGATTAAGGCTGTAGTAAAAGCAGCTAAAATATTATATATATTATGATAACCTAATAATGGTGTCCTTAATCTAAGAACTGTAGGATGAACCATCTTTCCAAGATTACTAATAATATCACGATTAATACTAATTTTAAATTCCAAACCATTTTGATTCATTTTTATATCTTCAGCTTTAATATCTCCATGCTTATTATAGATACTATAGGTATATATCTTTGCTTCTGTAATCTTTACTAACCTGTTAGTATACTTGTCATCTAAATTAAACACGGCAGCCTTATCCTCAGCTAAATATCTAAATAACCGCTCTTTACTTTGATAATAGTCCTCTAAACTCTTATGAAACTCCATATGGTCATAAGATAGATTGGTAAAGACACCTACATCATAATCTACACCCCAAACCCGATCCAACTTCAAGCCATGGGAAGATACCTCCATGGTCAAATAGTCTGTCTTACTCTTTCTCATCTTAGTAAAGAATTTATTTAAGGTGATAATGTCTGGAGTAGTACATTTGGTAGGGTCATAAAGGTACTCTGTTCCAATCTTATTATATAGTGTCCCAATTAAGCCACTACTACCGACTATATCAGTTATAATATGATCTATCATAGAGCTTGTAGTCGTCTTGCCTGTAGTACCAGTTACCCCAATTATCCTTAGTTTGTGACTAGGGTTATCATATACTCTATTGACCAGCTCTGCTAATACCTTCCTACTATTCTTGACTCTGATATAGGTGAAATCTTTGTTATTTTCAATCTTATCTTCACCAATGATAGCAATAGCACCCTGACTTATAGCTTCATTAATATATTGGTGACCATCTACATTAAACCCTTTAATAGCTACAAATAATGAGTTAGCTTTGACATTTTTAGAATTATCTGTTACATGGTCTATCTCCCAATTTTGAAAGTTATCAATTTCTATTATATCCAAACCTCTAATCAATTCATCTAATAACAGTTCATTTAAATCTACCAAGGGATTTGAAAACACTTTATCCCCCCTTTTATAAGCTTTTAAAAAACAAATTCAGATATAAATTTTCTGAAGTTACTATAACTATATGTACTAATTAAGGTGATTATTAAGACAAGAGCTATATCCAGACTGATAAAATTAATTATACTTTATATTATATATAATACTTTTAAATTTTTAAAATGATAGAATCATCTACTAATTATGGAATTAAATCAAATACATATTTATGATAGCTTTAACAGATTATAAAAATATATTAAAGATTGGGGGATAAAATAATGAATCGCAATGATAAAAAACAAACTTCAATTGTAATCTTAATAGTACTAGTCACCTTGATTCTTAGTTTTATCATCTCAATACCAGACAAAAATAACCTCTCTAAATCTAAAAAAGAATTAGGAACTGATGAGCCATTCTTTCTTAAGGTAGTAAGACCAGAAGTATCATTAGAAGGATTAAATATAGGAGGACTAAATGTTAATCAGATCAATCAGCTTTTACACAAATTGTCCCCCAAAAAGAGTATAGAACCTCAAAATGCCTTTATCTTCAGGGATAAAATCTTTGATAGTAAATTAGGCAGATCAATAGATACTAAAAAAACTATGCAAAATATTCTCTCTGCTAAAACAGAAGATAAGATAAGTTGCTCCTATACTACTATAGCCCCTACTATCAGTAAAGAAATGCTTAAGAGTAAAGGTATCTTTTATTTTACAAAAATAGATAAATCAAAATCAAAAGGTAGAATATTAGGGCACTATACCACTTATCTTGCAAATAATTCGCTAAACCGAAGGAATAATATTAGGATAGCTCTTGAAGATATAAATTATTATGAACTTAAACCCAAAGAAGAGTTCTCATTTAATCAGATTATCGGACTACCTAGTCAAGAGAAAGGATATAAAAAAGCACCTATTATCGACTCTGGTAAATTCATCCCTAAAGTCGGTGGAGGTATCTGTCAAGTTTCTACAACTCTTTATAACGCCACTTTAGAAGCAAAGCTTAAAATTACAGAAAGGCATCGCCATAGCAAAGTTCTTTCCTATATAAAAGCAGGCCAAGATGCTACAGTAGTTCCACAACAAAAAGACTTTAAATTTGTTAATAATACAGAAAATCCCCTTATCATCTTAACAGATATTATAGATAGGTATGTAGCTATTTATATCCTAGAAGAGATAAGGGATTAAAAGATTATTAAGATAAAGATAATTATAATTATAAATAATGTTATGAAGAATAAAAGCATAAAGGTTCCTTGGTCTATAGCCGCTCCTTCTTTATTCTTTATACTCTTTTCTTCTGCCTGTGGTGTTGATATTTTAATCTGAGGACTGACCGATAGATTCCCATAGATATTGGGACCAAATTTAATTAAAACCCAATATCTCTCTGTAGCTTGATTGAACTCTCTATCTTCAATTGTTGCCTTAATCATCCCTGTTGTATCTTTTAATAAACTTGCTAAATATCTGCCCATCTCACTATTGTCACTAATTTTGACTAAAATTTCATCCCCATTAAGCAACTCTTCAACTCTTTTTCCACTACTAGGAGAAATAACAGGCTGACAAGTCAGATTTATATCTAAGCCTAACTTCTTCTCTTCTCCTTCTTGTTTTGCAGAATGATTATCATCATTTTGAGCTTGTTCTTCTTTAAAGAAGAGATCAGGATAATAGGTTTTTAATTTAACCTTAGTTAAAGTTTTAGCAAATAGCTTTAAATTTATCTCCTCTTTAAGAAACTCCTCTAATTTTTCTTTAAAAATCATTTTAAATTTAGAGAGATCATCTGCTTTTAATAGTGTAAATAGTTCGTATATCTCAGCAGCAGTAAATAGCCTCTCAAACTTTAAATGGGACTCCTTAGAATTAAGACTTTTTTTACTTTTAACATTGACATCAGTTAAAGTCTTAGTAAAGACCATATGGTCTATGTTAAGACTTATATTCTCCACATCCTCTTTGGAGGTTGTTACCAGATCAGAGCTTAATATCTCTCCATCCCTTCCATCACTTACGATACTGAATAAGAGATAGGTCTTGTTATAAGCACCATAGCCGACTCTACCATGAATAATCATATAACTTTGGCTGACATAATCGACCATCTGTAATGCCTTATCTAAATCACCTTCAGCTAACTTTAAAGCCTGTTTAGCCTCATCTTGATTTATTTCTGCAGTCTGTTGTATTACTCCAATTTTTTGGTCCATGGTCTTCACCCTTTATTAAATGAACTTAGCTAGACTAATTTCATAGAATCTAATGATTATTATCGTACTCTATATAGTCTTTTAATATTTGAATTCTTTTTAAGTTGATTGTACCCTTTAATGAAATATTATATCCTAATTAAAGATAATTATAGAGAATGATTCCTAGAATAATTATAACGATGATAATTGAAAATATAGTTAAATTATTTTTATTAATCTTTCCCTTATCGATTTCTTTATTATTACTAATTTCAGAGTCTACAGTACTTATCTTAACTTCAGGCTCTACAATTAAATTACCATAGATATTAGGACCAAACTGTACCACAACTGAATAACGCCTTAGATTTTCATTGAAGGACATTTTACTTATAACACCTGTAGCTGTTCCTGAGGAGTCTTTGAGTAATTTATTGAGATATTGACCAATCTCTTTGTGGTCAGTAATCTTAACTTTGAGTTTATCACCTATATTTAGCTCACTTATCCGTTTACCCTTAGTAGCTGAAATAATAGGTACACAGCTTAAATTGATATCTAAACTACCTTTTGTCAGCTTCCCTTCCCTCTTAGATCCCTTCTCTTCTATCTCTTCTACAGGAGCTTCTTCAAAAAATTCAGGAAAGAGATTTCTTAATTTTGCTTTTGTTATTAATTCTAGGTAAATTTCTAAATCAAAAGCACCTTCAAGGACATTCATCATCTTCTCTTTAATAAAATCATGTAACTGTTCTATCTGATCTTCTTTACTCATTTTGAATATCTTAAAGATAAGTGTTGGATTAAATATTTCTTCTATCTTCTTCTTAATTTGATATTCAAAATTAAAATTTTCTGACTGCTTTATCTTCTGCAAAGCTTTCATAAAGACCTGAGGATCTACCTTTAACTCTATATTAGAAATTAATTCTCTATCATTAATAGCAACATCACTATTAACAAATTCTCCTTCTTTTCCATTCCAAACAACTCCAATCAGTCCATAATTTTTATTATGGTTACTAGCACCTGAAGTGAATTTGATCTGAAGTAGAATATAATCTCTAGCTACATAATCACCCATGTATAATGCTTTTTCTAAATCATCCTCAGCTAATTTTAGAGCCGTTTCAGCTTCTTCTTGATTAACCTCTAAGGTCTGCTGTATAATCTTAATCTTCTCGTCCATAAAGACCTCCTAATAACTTATTAAATTAATCTTTTGCACTCTAAATTTAATAAAACAAAAATTTCCCTATAAATTCAATTTATTTTATATAAAATAATTCTATGGATTTTACTTTAATACCTTTATTTAATTTTGATTTTATCTAAATTTAGTACTCTTTTATAAAAATAATCAAAGGGGCATTAATGCCCCTTTGATTATTTTTCTGCTTTCTCTTGTAATAAATTTAATTTCTCCTCTAAGTTCTTAATTAGTCTTCCATACTCTGTCCAATCTCCTGCTTTCAATGCTTCTTTAGAACTACTATAGAGCTTAGCAATCTCATTGATCAATCCTTTAACACTAAGATTCTGCTTACCTTCTTCTGTTTCTTCTGTTTCTGCTGCTTTATCTTCTTTTAAATCTTCTTTATTAACTCTAAATAATCTTTGTAGTGCCAACTCTAAGCTATTCTCCATAATCACATCTTCACCATAAGAGACAATTACCTTCTTTAACTCAGGTAATTGGCTCTGTTCTGCTTGCAAGTAGATCGGTTCAACATAAAGGATAGAATTTTTGATAGGAATAGTCAATAAATTACCTCTGATTACTCTTGATCCTCTTTGATTCCATAAGCTTAGCTGTTGGGATATCTCTGAATTTTGATCTATTCTTGCTTCAATCTGCATTGGACCATAGACTAACTCCCGTTTAGGGAACTTATATAAAACCAGTTTCCCATAATCATCATGATCAGATTTAGCTGCTAACCAAGAGATCATATTATTCTTCCTCACAGGAGTAAAAGGTAACATCAATAAGAATCTCTCCTCTGCTTCATCAGGAAGCTTCATCAATGTATAATAAGGTTCCATCTCAATAGCAGTTCCTGCATAATTCTCCTGAGGTATATTCCATAAATCCTCTTTATTATAAAAGACTGTTGGATCCTCCATATGATAAATACTGTATAGCTTAGCTTGAATCTTAAATAGATCTACAGGATAACGAATATGAGCTTTAATATCTGCTGGCATTTCCTTAAATTTACTGAATAGTTCAGGGAATATCTTCTGATAGGTTCTAATAATAGGGTCACTATTATCAACTACATAAAATTTAACCTTTCCTGTGTAAGCATTGGTTACTACCTTAACAGAATTACGGATATAATTTCCCCAGTTCTGTGGTTCTGAATAGGGATATCTATTACTTGTAGTATAAGCATCATGAATCCAGTATAACTCTCCTAAATCGCTTACTACTAAGTATGGGTCATTATCATACCTTAAAAAAGGCGCAATCTTAGCTACCCTAGTTTTGATATTACGATTAAACATCAATCTACTCTCTGAGCTAATATCATCATTTAATAATAACTTTAAGGTAGCATATTTAGCGGCAAAGGCTAACCGTCTAATTGGTGAACTTAACTTAACCCCTCCATCGCCATTATATTGAGTATAATTATTCCGATCACCTTCTGGATAATCAAATTCCTTAGCCTCAGTATTAACTATTACATATTCATTGCTTAACTCTCCATAGTAGATTCTTGGCTGCTTGATTTTAAACTTCTTACTTTGTGGTGGGATGTCCTTAATTAGAAATTCTGGCAATCCCCCTGGACTTACCCTATTTACTGGGCTCATTGCCAAACCAAAACCATGGGTATAATTTAATCGCTTATTTACCCAAGTTTTAGCTCTATTAGATAAGAGTTGTTGACTAAGTTCCCTAGCTCCTAACATCACTTGTCTGGTTTCGCCATCTATTTGATACCTATCTATATCTATATCATTAAAGGAATAATAGGATCTAATCCCTTGCAGCTGACCATAGGTAGTCTTTAGAGGTCTATTGTCCCATAGTCTAATATTATTTATGGTAGTCTTATTACTAAGAATATCATCATAAGTTAAATCTTCTTTAAAATCAAAATCTCGCTTCTCAATCTCATCAAGGTTGTAAGCTTTTTTAGTAAATTCAATGTTATATTCAATATAAGGAGCTTCCTTAGCTACTTCATTTGGTTCAACTTGATATTGCTGAACAAGTCCAGGATAAATAGTATTCAACAGTAATGAGGCTATAAATAATGTAACAACACCCCCAATTATCAACTTTGTCTTTTTTATAAAAATATTTATAAAGATAAAGATAGCTAATACTATTGTTATTAAAGATAATGCTTTTAAACCAAAAAGCTGAGCATGAATATCAGTATAGCTAGCTCCAAAGGCGACACCTCTACTAGAGTATAGTAATTGGAACATATCTAAACGATAGCCCCAAGCCTTTAATAGGAAGAAGAGACTGATTAAAATTGATAGATGATACTTGCCGCGATTGCTGATTCGACTAAAGAATCCACCACGATTACTCAGTAGATAAACTCCTCCTACTATTAGACCTGTAATAATAACCAAGGTAGATAATAGCTGATAAATAAATTGATAGAAAGGAAATTTAAAAATATAAAAAGAGATATCCTTATTAAATATAGGATCTGTATTAGCAAAACTAGTAGCATTTAAAAATTCCAATACTACCCTCCAACTATTAGCGCCAATACTACTAAAGAAGAAACCTATTATTATACTGATCAATAAATAGATTAAATTTATCCTATTTGAATTTAGAAAACCTAGAAACTTGATATCTTTTTTAGGATTAAGCTCTACTACATGATTATTATCAGTGTCATCACTTCTTTTGAAATTTTCAATTAGCTTCAATAATGCTTTTTTAGTAAATAATAAATTGAAATATATAAATAGGGAAAAACAGAACCAAACTCCTAGTCTAACAATAATCTTTGCTTGAAAGATGGTCCAAAAACTATCTATAAAATTTAAGCTCTTAAACCAGAGTATATCGGTGTAAAAATTTACCCCTAAACCTAAAAAATTTACCCCCAAAATAATTAAAAATAATAAAGAAATAATCAACCCTCTAGAAAATAATTTCATACTCCCAACCCCTCAATCTCTATTTTATAGTTTAAGTTACTAGTACTGCTTTATAATTCAAATCTTAAAATAAATTCTAATCTTAGTTTATGTTATATTATCACATCCTAGTATCTCCTTACAATGTTAATAAAAAAGTGCAAGTGTGAGTAAAAACCTTCAACTCACTCTCACACTTAAATTTTAAGGTGATTTATCCTATTATCTGAAATTCCCTCTGTTCTTCTTTAAGATAATCATCTAAAGATAGCTCTTCTCTTATATCATCATTCATTTTATCTCCTAGTTCGTAGATCCTATTAATATTATCTATTACTTTTTCCATATCTAGCTCTTTTAATACCTGTAATGCTTCTGTCTTAGTTTCTTTTATTCTAGTAGCTTTAAGCAAATATTCAAATCCTTTATCCCCTAATTTAATTAGCGAATGATAAGCATTCATTCTCACCATACCACTACTATCTGTAATTAATGTAAATAATTTAGGCACTGCATCTTCCTTACCATATTCACCAAGGATTTTGGCGGCTTGGCTTCTTACTTCACAATTATTATCCTCTAATTTATCAATTAAATTATCAAAGACCCCTTGACTATCCTTAAATTTGGCTATCGCCTTGATAGCTTGAACTCTAATCATCTCCGATTTGTCATTTAATAAGTTGCTGAAAATATTGATGATCTCTTCATCCTGTCTATCTTCATAATTCATATTGCTTAATAGCTTGATAGCCCAACTTCTATATACTTCCTTCTTAGTAAAAGCAACTTCAACCAGTTGTTCAAAGGCCAAATCTCCAATCTTTTCAAAAGCCTTGGTCAACTTAGATAGAACCAGCTCATTATCACAATAAGATAGGTACTCTATAAAAGTCTCAATGATCTTAGAATTGACTAACTCTGCTAAGGACTCTATAGCTATTTTCTTAACCTCATTACTTTGATCATATAAAGAAGTAATAGCATAATCGATAGCTTGTGGGGTATTAAGTTTTACTAAAATCTCACAAGCTTCACCCCGCTTAGTTTCATCTTTAGCAACTAGCTCATTAAAGAGCTCATCTATTACACCGTTATTAATAAGTTCCTCCTTTACTTCTTGATATAAACTCTTTCCTAAGGATTGCTTACCTTCTGATAAGAGTTTCTTCTTGATTTCTATATCCTTTGACTTATTTAATTTTTCTAGTCCTTTGAGCAGATCCTCTTTGAGCAACCTTTCGATATAGCTATAACTCTTTTTGTTTTTAATCTTCTTTATTATCCATCTACTTATAACTAAAATAGTAATTATTATAACTAAAGTTGTTATCAAATTTTCCAATAAAAGAGTTATAGTATTTTGCATAAAGATTGGTATCTCCATCTTCTTCTCTCCTTTTTAATTTGTCTTTATTTCTTTATATTCTATAAATTAATTATTTTTCCTTCATAAAGATTTATCTACCAGTATTATTGCTAGCAATATTCTTCTATCTCATAAAATAATCCCCCTACTAAGGTGATTAGTAGGGGGATTTTGGAAGAAATAAACACGAATATAAATATAATTGAACTTTATCTATATCAACCATATTATATTGTTATTACATTATTTTGTCAAGGAGATAATTCATTTTATATATATTATCAGATTCTTATGTTATTAAAAACTGATATAATAGAATGACATTAAGACACTTTTGAATTTACAATTAAAAAGATTTTAAGATTTTTAAGCCGAAAAAAATTTCTGTTTGAACGAAGCAAAAATTGAGCTAGGATTTAGAGTATCATGAAATTTTGATTTAGAGAGTCTAATAAGTGATAATACTCATTATTTTGATTGCTAAGTGAGTTGAATTTTTTTTCTAGACTTTTTGGTGACTTTTGCGGCAATGACAAAAATCACTCGGGAAAAAAGCTGATAAGCTTTCCCGAAAAATATTTTAATAATTTTACTCACTTTTTAAAGTGAAAAGTGTCGCTATACACCCATTAACAGTTACTCTCTGTATTGAAATTTAACTAATAAATCCTTCTAACCATTATTGAAGGTTCATAGTTGGTACAACCTCTTCTTCTTCAAAGTAAGTGAAGTATTTACCATCACCAAGTTTAGCAAGTTCTTGTAATTGCAATTGACTGATATGAGTAATTTCACCTACCTGTATAATGTGGGTTTTAATCCCCTTCTTTCTCAATTCACTTACTATTTTATTAGGCATAATATCCCCAGTATCTTTACCATCAGTTACTAATAGTATATGCTTTTCTCCTGGGAGGCTAATTAAATCCTTACCCGCTAATAAAAGATTGATTCCAATTGGTGATTTTCCTGATGGTTTAATCTGATCAATTGCTTTTAGAGTAATTTCTTTATTATTTTCTGATAGGGGAACTATCAATAGACTGGCTTTATCAATAGAACCTTTATTACCAAACACTCTTAATCCTAAGTTTATATTCTCTGGAATATCTTTAATCACCCTTCTAATAATCTGTTTAGATTGGCTTATTTTATTTACTTTTTCGATCTTTCCCCACATACTGCCAGAAGCATCCCAAACAATCTCTATATTTATCTTATTATTTTGTGGAGCTTGGACAGTATTAACCTTTATCTCTCTACCTATTGCACTACCTTCTTTACTTGCTGGAATTGATATAATATTTAGAGTATTAATACCAAAGATAGCTGATAATAAAATTAATATTAAAGCAACCAAAGTTAAATTCTGTTTTGCTCTCATAATCTGCTCCTTTCCTTAAACTCTTATTCTTTTTTATAATATTATGTTTGTTCTGTTTATATATTCTTATATTTCTATTGTTAATGATAGTATTATAATTTAGTATAGTTATTTTTATATATTAATTTTATTGTAGTTATGTTCATAAGTGACTATATCTAAAGTTACTATAAAAATCAAAAAAAGTCAGATTAAATATCTGACCCCAACTCCTATATATTTTATTAACTTTTCTCTAACAGATGCAATGTACATCTTTGGTTTACATCTGTATAAGGTTGTTCTAATTTAAACTTTTTTGTTTTTGGTAATAACTCTTTTCTAGACTGTTCTACTTCTCTCTTGCTAGGCATTCTGCTTTCATGGGATATTGATAAATGATATCTACCAGCATAATTACTAACTGATATCATACAACCTGTAGAGGTGGCATATAACTCTAATGATATGTCTCCTATTTGCTGTCTTCTCTGATATCTTATTTCCATATATCATCCCTCCTCAATTATCCACTAAATTAAAAGAATCTATCATTTCATTAACTATATCTTATGCACCCCTTAATTACATAAGTTTTTTTAATTACAAATCTTATACTCTATTCAGTCTCTCTAAGCTTGAATCAACCCCTAATAATATGATTATACCATCATTATAACACATATATTACTTTTTTCTACTTTTTTGAAAATTCCTTAAAAATCAAATGAGAAGTTTGATTAGCAAAGGTAACTAAAATAGATTTTTAGTATATTATTATCAGCCTAACACTAAAAGATTATAAGATAAAAGCCAGGTGGCATATGCCACCTGGCTTTTATCAAGTTAGATTCTATCATTTAGCTGTTAAACATCTAAATTAGTTTTCTTCTACCGCTTTACCAAAGTAATTTACAATTAGATATAATGCTATCATACCTAGCAATAGTAATGGAAAGACAGTCCAACTAGGCACATTAAATCCTGCTGGCAAGAATCCAAATAAAATTGCTACTATACCAACTACAATCGCATAAGGTAATTGGGTCTTAACATGATCTATATGATCTGCAGCTGAAGCTGTTGAAGACATAATAGTAGTATCAGAGATTGGACTACAGTGGTCTCCTAATACAGCACCTGTCAATACTGCACCAATTGTCGCCATCATAGGAGAGCCTAATTGATAAGCCATCGCTACCGCTAAAGGCATGATAATTGAGCTTGTCCCCCAAGATGTACCTGTTGCAAAAGCAATGATTCCTGAGATAACAAATATCATTGTAGGTACCATAAAGGCAGGAATAGTCCCTTTACTAAGATCAACTAAGAAATTGGCTGTACCTAACTCTTTAGTTACAAGACCTAAAGCCCAAGCTAGGATTAAAATTCCACATGCTCCTGCTAAAGCCTTAGCCCCATTTATCCATCCTTCCATACTCTCCTCTAAAGATAATCCACCTTTAAATAGTGCTAAGATAATAGCTACTAATGTTCCACTAAAGGATGACCATAATAATACAACACTGGCATCGGCATTACCAAAAGCTTCATGTAATGGCATTGCTTCTGTCCAACCACTAGTACCATTATACCACAGACCAATTATAGTAACTACTACTACAGCTACCATAGGTATAAAAGCATCATACCATTTCATTTTACTTTCTGGATTGACTTCCATATTTGTCAATTCATCAGAAGCCAATGGAGTAGCTCCATCTGCTAATACCTTCCCTTCCTTTCTTGCTCTTCTTTCTGCATCATACATAGGACCAAAGTCCTTACCTGTTAAGGCGATAAATAATACCATCGCTAAAGCGAAAATACTATAAAAGCGATAAGGAATAGTCTGCATAAATGTAGAGTATGCATTTGCTTCTATTCCTAGACTATCAAAAGCTGCTCTAATCAAGCCTAATTCATGACCTACCCAAGTTGAAATGATAGCCATACTAGTTACTGGAGCTGCAGTACAATCAACTATATAGGCTAATTTCTCTCTAGATATCTTCATCTTGTCAGTAATTGATCTCATAGTTGTTCCTACAATCAAAGAGTTAGCATAATCATCAAAAAAGATTAAAATTCCCATCAACCAGGTTGCCAGCTGTGCTCTACGCGTAGTCTTAGCCTTTTTAGCAACAAATTCAGCCACTGCATTAGTAGCACCTGATCTGGTAATAATTCCAACCATCCCTGATAATATTATTAAGAACAATAAGATTGATATATACCATGAATCTGTTAAATTCTCAATCATATATTTGTCAAGTGTTCTCATAAATCCTACTAAAGGATTGAAATCGGCTATAATAGTTGCTCCAACGAAGACTCCTATAAATAATGATACTAAAACCTCTCTACTCCACCAAGCTAAGATAATAGCTAAAACTGGTGGTATCAATGATAACCATCCATATGTTTCCATCAAAATTCCTCCTTAAATATTTTATTCTTTTTGCTCATTTACCAATTAAAAAATCCTAGATGCCTTACTCATCTAGGATTACAAACATAAGTAATCATTTCTAATAAAATGAGTGAGATAGCGCTCCACTGATAGTGGCAGTTCTGCACTTATTCAATACAGACCCAGCAGTAAGTTTGGAATAGACTTACCACTTCGGCAATTGCCCCTTTCCTTTTAACTCCTCAAGTTTTCCCACTCTCATTAAAAGTACTCTTGACTTTTGCACCTCTACCCCATTTCAATTATTAGAAATGAGGTCTTTTTATTCTTTTATGCTCAACGTTGAGAATTATAACATAGAATTAATTAAGATTCAAGATTAATTTAGAGGCTTTAATAGAGATGAGAATATAAGAGAGATAAATCCCCCTTATATTTCATTAAATTCATCTTTGAATTCATCAGATTCAGTCAAATATTGATCATTGGCTAATAGTTGAAAAGAATCTGGAGCTTTGTTTAAGTTTACATCTAAAGCCATTAGTTCCTTCTTTTCACTAATCATCTCTGCAATAAGATCACCTATCTCCATATTATTTTCATAAGCCATTGTTTCTAATAGATTGTAAGCTTTATTAGACAATTCTATAGTATATTCTGGACTCGTTGTTATCACCCCTTTTACTCTTATTATCTCTAGCCTCAATTGCTTTAATACCTGAATATATCTAGCAAATGTTGAAAATTCATCTTTATAGATTATTTTTATATATAGATATCCAAAGTTTTAATTTCATTCTAGAGTTGGATGACTATAATTATTCATGAATAAATTTTATATCATTTTCATAATATTAACAGTATAGGTTATATCATTATAATATTATATTTTTTAAAATAATTATTAGTTTCTGTTCTAAAAGTAATTAGTGACTAATAAATATAATATTAAATTTGATTAAAGGAGGAAATTAAATGAATAGCTTTGCTTCAACATTTTCATCTGTTAATGAATCTAAAATTTTAAAGTGTCTTTACTTCTCTTATCAGCCAAATTATCTATATAGAATAGTAGAAAAAGGGTTTAATAAGATTGAGCTTTTACGCACATTGGAAAAGGGATTAGAATACGGATTGGTACAAATTGACTTTCATGAATATAATAGGGATAAAAGTATTGTCTGTTTAACTGATAAAGGTAAACATTTTGTAGAGGCTATGATCAAAGATAATGTAGTTTAAAAGATAAAGGGGCTAATGAGCATTAGCCCCTTTATCTTTTTTATAATTATTATTAACAGTAACTAATATTAAATTCTTAAGCTATACTACTTTTAATAGGTGAATAATATTAAAAGTAGTATTCATTATTTATATTTGAGCTCTATTACTCTTTTGAACTGATCCATAATATTGGATATATAAACCAACTAAATAGTATAAAAACTATTGATCCTTTAAGGTCAACATGAATGCTATTTTGGTGTTTTAAGAAATATAATAGAAAAAATACTATATTAAAAATAATTCCCATGGAGTATATAATTATAAAATTATTCAACTTAATCAGCTCCTCTTATTTAACTAATAGAATAGATTAAAATTCATTAGTTAATCTGCTATATGAATTTTATGTTAATAGGATTTATTATTAATAATATTAGACATTTGTTTAAGAAATCCTTTAATATATTTTTTATTTTTATATGTTCATATCTGACCAAGTAATTATTTACTATATATTAAAGTAATTAAGTAGATAATAAGTGTTTAATATTAATTTCTAAAAAAAGGACTAGAGCCTAAATTTAGGCTCTAGTCCTTTTTTTAGTTGATTTTACGGAAGATATGAATACTAATTAACTATTCATAATTTAATGCATCTACTGGTGCTAGCTTAGCAGCCTTCATCGCTGGATAGATACCAAAGAAGATACCTATTAATAGTGAGAAGGTAAAAGCAATCATTACCGATAAAGAGTTGACAACAAAGGGCCAACCTCCTATATTTGAAATTAGATATGCAGCTAAATATCCTATTCCAACCCCTATAACACCGCCGATACCACTTAAACAAAGGGATTCAATTAAGAATTGGGTTAAGATATCCCTCTTCTTAGCCCCTAAGGCTTTACGGATACCAATCTCACTTGTTCTTTCAGTTACCGATACTAACATAATATTCATAATACCAATTCCACCAACAACCAAGGAGATGGCAGCAATCCCCCCTAACATCAAGCTCATTGACTCAGTAACACTACTAATTGTATCTAAGATCTGATCTTGACTTCTAATTCTAAACTGATCATCATCGCCAAGATATTTGCTCAGAAAGTATTCAATCTGTTCTACTGCTTCATTGGCATCTTTAGAAGAGTTAGCTTGAGCAATAAAACCACTTACTTGATTAGAATTAGCTAGCTTATTCATATAGGTACTCATAGGAATATAGGCTTGATCATTTAAATCACCCGTAATTCCTCTCCCCTTCTCTTCCATCACCCCTATGATAGTAAAGACAAAATTATTATCATTATAATTGAACTTAATCTTCTGCCCTAAAGGATTTTGCTTACCATATAACTCTGTTGCTAATTCAGATCCTAAAACTATTACATCACTAGCATTGTCCACTGCTGCTTTATCAATGAATTTTCCTATTAGAGGATAATATTTATTAATCTCTTGGTAATACCCTTCAGTTCCTACTATAGTTGCTCTTAGATTAATCTCTTCTTTGATTAATAAACCTGAAGCTTCGAGATTTGCTAATACTTTTTTGACTGCTGGGCTTGTCAGTTCAATATATTCAGCCATCTCTAAAGTAAATTCAGTAGAAGAGCTATTTCTATGTCGCCATCCTTGATCAATATTAATTAAGTTAGAGCCTAAGTCTGAAATATTGGAAGTAATCTGCTGTTGACTCCCAGTTCCAATAGAGACAATAGCAATTACTGCCCCCACCCCAATAATAATCCCTAACATAGAGAGCAGTGTCCTTAATTTATTAGAATTTAGACTTCTGACTGCAATGATAAAGGTCTCTAAAATCATCCTAGTACCACCTCATCTTTTACAAGCTCTCCATCAAGGATATGAATGATTCTATTTGTCTGCTGTGCTACCTTTTCTGAATGAGTAACTATTACAATGGTATGACCTTGGCTGTTAAGCTCATGAAATAAATCGATAATCTCAGCTTCTGTCTTAGAATCAAGATTACCTGTGGGCTCATCGGCCAGTATCAAGGATGGATTATTGACTAAAGCTCTAGCTATAGCTACCCTTTGACGTTGCCCTCCTGAGACCTCATTGGGATTATGATCTAAGCGATCAGCTAAACCGACTTTATTAAGTAAGCTAGTTGCCCGCTCTTTTCTCTCCTTCTTCTTAATTCCTGCATAGATTAAAGGTGTCTCTACATTATGAAGGATTGAATCACGAGCTAAGAGGTTGAATTTTTGAAAGACAAAACCTATCTTATTATTTCTCACCTCAGCTAACTCATCATCATTGGCTTTACTGACATCTGTAGAATCTAGAAAATAGCTTCCAGAAGTTGGAGTATCTAGACAACCTAATAAATTCATCAAAGTAGATTTTCCTGAACCAGAAGGACCCACAATAGCCACCATCTCTCCATCCTCAATAGTAAAGGAGATTTTCTTCAAGGCTTCAACAGCTATCTCACCACTCTGATATACCTTACTTAAATTCCTTACCTCTATCATTAACGTGACCCCCTTCCCATCCCACCAGGAAATGGACCTCCAAATCCTCTTTGAGAGCTCTCTTCTGTATCACTAGCTCCATAATTGTGAGTATTGATTAAAATCTCATCACCTTCCACCAAGCCTTCTTTAACCACAACATATGCTCCACTAGTTACACCTGTCTTAATTTCTACTGAAACCTCTTTGCCATTTACTAGCTTAACTGCTTTAGTCTGATCCTGGTCATTATAGATTGCTGTTAGAGGAATCATCAGTTTATTATTAATCTCACTAACAATTATCTCAACCTCTGCCGAAAAGTTTGATTTGATAAATTCAATCTCATCCTTAATTAAGATAGTAACTGGTACAGTAACTACTCCACTATCCTCTTGGGCTACTGCAGAGATATCTACAACCTCTCCTGTCAGCTCTTCTTCTGGTAAAGCCTCCATAGTTATTCTAACCTTCTGCCCTAACTTTAGTTGTCTACTCTCACTCTCATCAACATCAATTTCAACTTCATAAGCACTATTATCTATCACTTGAACTACCGTATCATTTGACTCTACATAATCTCCTTCTTCTACTGCTACTTCAGTAATTATCCCTGTAAAAGGTGCTTTTAGCTTGGTACCCTCTAGAGCCTTTTTAGCAATCTCTAGCTTTAATCTAGCCTCTTCAATCTCTGTTTTGGAGCCACTGATTAGGGTCTGCTCATAATTGTTCTTACTACTTAAATAATCTAACCTCTCATCATCACTATCAATCTCTGCTAAGATCTGACCCTGCTCTACTCTATCACCCTCTTGCACACTGATGCTTTCTATCTCTCCTCCTGTAGCACCACGGCTAGCAAAGGATAAAGAATTCTCTTCAATCGGTTTTACATAACCACTACCTGAAATCGTCTCTTCTAAACTCCCTTTATGAACTGTAATGGTCATATTTCTAGGTCTAGCTGGAGTTGAGCTAGCTGCTTTATTAGCTGAATGCTTTCTCCAAAAGAAAGCTCCCATACCTCCAATTAAGACAATTATTAAAATAATACTAATCCCTCTTTTCAATCTGATTCCCTCCTCTAAAATCTACTTTACCTAAGAATTTTATCAGTTCTAGTTTATTTACTAATAAGCTATCCTCTACTCCATTGTAATTGATTTTAGCCTCTTTTAAAGAGAGCTCTTTCTCTTTTAACTCAAAATCATCAATTAACCCTCTTTTTAACTGTTCCTTAGCTATTTTGGCTTCTAAACTAGCTTTTGCTAAACTAAGCTCCTTTGCTTTTAAGCTGTTCTCATTGAGTTTAAGTTGGTCAATTAGCTGATCCAGTTCTAGACTTAAATCTGTAATTAAATCATCATACTTTCGCTTTAAAGTGGCTAACTCTGCTTGCAAAGCTTCCTCTGTTAACCTCTGTTTTCCAGAGTCAAAAATATTATAAGATAAGCTAACTCCTACACCCCACTGCTTATTACTATCATAGCTACCAGTTAGATCAATATCTGGCTTATCATCATCCTTATTCCATTTTAAATCATCTTTTTTGCTCTGTTGCTCCAAACAGCTTTCAAATATCTCAACACTATTAGCAATACCCAAATCTAACAATCTACTTTTATTTTCTAAGTCAAGCTCTTTAGCTCTAGCCAAATCTTTAATCATTAGCAGATAATCAGAGTCCTCATTTAAAAGCAACTCATCTTCTATATTTAACTTTAATTGACTATAGAAGGATTTCTTAGCCTGCTGATAATTATTAGCTGCTTCCTTTAAGCTATATTGGGCTTGCTGCACTTCTATTTGAGCTGTTAAGATATCTATTTCACTAGCCTCATTAATCTCTTGCTTGGCACTGACCTCCTTGAAATTATTCAAAGCCAATTCATTCTGCTGAACTGCTAGTTCTTGCTTCTCTTTTAAGCGTAATAGATTGAGATAATCACCTAGCCAAGTAATAATCTTAGCTTCCTTTTCTTCTTCTAATTGCTTCTGAGCTACTTGTAAATCTAGCTCTTTGTTAATATAACTCTGCTCTCTTTCTGTAGGTATGCTTGGATAAAGGTTCTGGCTTAAGCTCAATTTAAGACCTGTTTCATCATTGCTTAATTCCTCTTCTGTAGAGTAATTACCTGCCCCATAGAGTTCAGACTCTAAGGTCAACCCCCACCAATAAGTTCTACTACCTGTAATAGAAAATTCAACATCACTTGATTCATCATCAAAATTTAATTCATTAGCATAGCCATCTACAGTTAAATCTAGTTGCCAATTATCTTCTGCTTTCAACTGCTTTAGCTCTCTTTCTATACTCTCTAGATTATCTTGTAGATCTAAAATATCTGAATTATGATTAAGACCTACTGCAATTGCTTCTTCAAGACCAATCTCTCCAGCAAAGGCTACTACATTAAAAGAAGATACTAGAAGCACTGTGACCAATAAAGCTAATGACCTATAACTTAATTTCATCAAGCAACACCTCTACTTGCAAGCCCATATCGATCTGTAATTGTAATCTATTGAGATAATAGTCTACTATCGCTGCTTGATAATTATACTCTGCTTCTAAAAACTCTATCTCTGCTGAAAGTAAATCATCAGCTGACTTTAACCCCTTCTCTTGTTCTTGTTGAACCAGCTGATATTCTTCTCTACTTGCAGCTGATTTAGCTTCTTCTGAATCTATCTTTTTAATTGCTTGTTTAAAGCTATAATAATCCTGTTCTATTGTTATAATTAACTCCTTTTTTGAACTTTCTTTCTCTAACTTAGCAATTTTCAAATTATTTTCAAGCTCTTGTAAATCAAGCTTTGGAGTGGATACTTGTTGGGCTCTTTCTAATTCCCTTTGAGCTAACTCTACAACCTCCTCTTTTACTTGCAGATCAAAACTATTCTTTACAGCACTAGCTATTATCTCAGCTTTATCTAGCTTCCATATCTTCTCTAAAGACCAAGTCTGTAAATTAAGGTTCTGTTCTGTATTTAAATCAAGAGTTAATTTAAGGTTTATTAATTTCTCTTGATAATCATCACTTAGCTCCTCTAAGCTCAATAGAATCTCATTATAATCATTTTTTTGTTTCAATAGCTCTAAATCATCCTTATAACCTCGCTTTACTGCCAACTCTACCTTATCTAATAAACTCTTTTCTAATTCGACCTTCTTCTCTGTTAATTTCAGCTTTTTATTAAGTAATATAAGTTCTGAATACTCTGTTAACACCTGATTAATAAGCCCAGTCTGACTTTGATAATAATCCTTTTGAGCCTGTAATAAATTTCTCTGTGCTTCTAAATTGGAATAAACTGATTGATTAATTAGATTTTCTGCTTGACTTCTCTGATAAGTAAGTTTTGCATTAGCTAAATCTAATTTTGCAATCTCTAAATCTATACTATCTTCTAAAGCAATCTGCACAGCTTCAAATTTATCGATTCTTTCTTTACTAGCAGCAAATACCGAAATAGACAGTACAAGAACCATTGCTACTAAAAATATTGATACTTTAATCCCTCTGTCCAACTTCAACTTTAACTCCTCCTTTAACTTATACTATATTTATAGTTATAGTTTAAATAATAAAGATTAAATACCTCTTAGACTAAGATTAGAATTTAATTAAAAAAACAACCCACTCTTTACTATTGTAATTAAACAAATACAAAAAACCTATATATTCACTTTAAAGTGAATATATAGGTTTTACTTATTGATTTCTATCTACTATTTATCAAGTTCAGCTCCCTCTTTAACACTCTCACTTAACTGAATATTTAAAGCATGAACAGATATATTAATTTCAATAGCTGAAAGAATTAAGGATAACATCAGTAATCCAAGTCCTATTGCAAAGACGATTTCTCCAGCCAAATTCTGATTAAAAAATAATAAAAACATAGAGAAAACACAGAAAAACAGAGATAAGATAGCTAAAAATTGCATATTTCTAATCAGTCTAACCCTCTTTTTCAATGACGAGAGTTGAGACTTAATAATATAATCCTTCTCTCCCTTTTCCTTTGCTTTGTCATGGAGATCTCTAATTAAACTAGCCAATATTGAAAACCTATTTGTATATGCCAAAAGTAGAAGTGAAATAGTAGAAAAAATAAGAGCAGGTGTTGTCAAAGTAAATTTCATTTATATCACCTCATAGTTCTAAATTTAACTCTAAAGCTCTAACTGAATAATAAATTTCAATCAAAGAAATTAATAAACATAATAAGAAGAATATTATAGCAAATACAAAGGAGATGTTTGCCAAGAGAACTTTTTCAAATAATAAAAAGAACATAGATAGTGATGAACAGAAAAGAGAAGAGATCCCTGATAATTGCAATCGCTTAATATAGCTAATTCTCTTAGAAAAAAGTAAAATCTGTCCTTTTAGATATTGTTTCTCTGCAGAATTACTACTATGTAGATCAACAGATAGCCTTCTTATCATTTTAGAAATTTTAGAGAACCTCCCAGCATAAGCAGACATCAGTAACGAAATGGTAGAAAATAAAAAAGCAGGAGTATTTACTTCTAAAACCAGCTTGATCACCTCCCTAAATCTTAAAAATAATTATAAATTAACTAGATTAGTACTCACTATTAGCAAAAACACCTTTATTTTCGTAATATGAATTTTATTATATCATAAATTTAAAGCTGATATCAAAGAAAACTTCTAATCTCTTCTTGTTTGTCCAACCCAAAAATGACTTTTAATTTAAAATCTACTTTTTTTAGATTAAAATAGGAAAAAACCTAGTCGATTAATCGACTAGGTCAATATTATAGGTTATCCAACTATATTAAGTAAGCTGTCAGTCTCTTCAGTACTAAAGGAGGTCTGATAAGCTGATATTGGTGGTCTCTTCTCTTGATTATACTCTTCTATCTCTGCCTCAGTCACACTACCATCCTCATCTTCATCCATCTGAGCAAATAGCTCTTGGGCATCGATATCTTGTCCTATCTTTTCTGATAAATTACTTACAAAGCTTGAAAATTCACTCTCACTTAAAGCTTCATCTTCATCCTCATCAAAACTAGACATTACTTCTTCAGTCATAAACCTACCTGCTAATTTAGCAAGTAGGTAGTTTAATAATAATTTTAGTTCCTTGATTTAATTTGCTTTCAACCTCTATTTCCCCTAAGTGACTATCTACTATCCATTTAGCTATAGACAAACCTAGACCAGTTCCTCCACTCTCTCTATTTCTCGATTTATCAGCACGATAAAATCTATCGAAGATATTATTTAGATCCTCTTTAGCAATCCCTATTCCTGTATCAGTTATGGTGATTTCTACAAAATCATCTACAGCTCTAGAATCAATACTTATCTTACCTCCAGACTCTGTGTACTTAATACTATTATCCATTATAATCCTCAAAAGCTGTTTGATTAATTGTTCATCTCCATTAATCTTAACCTTATCATTATTCTTTAAGATAACTGCATGGTGATCATCTATCAATTCCGTCTCCCTATAAACCTCAGTTGTCAAAGCATCTAATTGGAACTCTACCTTTTCAAAACCATCTTGCTCCCTGTCACTCCGAGCCAAAAATAACAATTGCTCCAAGAGCTTTTTCATATTAATGGTCTCTGCTTTAATGGCTTCTATAGACTCATCTAAGACCTCCTGGTTAGACTTGCCCCAACGATCTAATAAATCAATATAACCTTGAATTACTGAGATAGGAGTCCTAAGTTCATGGGAGGCATCAGAAACAAAGGCTTTCTGCTTCTCAATAGACTCTTGTAAGCGGTCGATCATATTATTAAATGTAGTAGCCAACTCCCTTAGTTCATCACTAGGCCCCTCACTAACTATTCTCTCATCAAGGTCATTAATTGTTATCTTCTGTGCTGCATCGGTTATCTGACCTATTGGTTTAAGTATTTTTTTAGAGATATAATTACCAACTATTATTGATACCAGAACACCTAAAATATTAGTAGCAATCAATACTATCATTAGGATATTAAATATATCATCCCTCCCAACCAAAGGTAAGCTAACTTGCACATAAAAGCTTTGCTGTTGATAAGTAACCTTAGTATTTAGATAAATTGTCCTTTTAAAAAACTTCTTCTTCTTATCTTCCCAAGGTTTATCTCTCTCTTCTGAAATACTTATTTGACCTAGATTGCTTTTCATATCAATATGTGGACTATGAGGGCTATTTTTAAATAATAGATATCCATCTTCATTATAAATTTTCAAGTCCATAGGTCTTCTGATATTAAGAGCTTCAAAGATATCTTTATTAACAGCTTTTCCTTCCTTTATATAATCAGATACCTCTTGACTGATAGTGATAATATCCCTTTTAATCCTTTGAAAACCAAGGTATCTACTACCATAAAACGTAATCACACTGATAACCATTATCGCTATCGAGAATACAACTGCATAAATCAACGTCAATTTTAAAGAGATTGGTATACTCTTCTTCCAAAATTTTAATTCATTAATCCTTGATAACATAGCCGACCCCTCTTACTGTATGAATATAATTTTGATTATTTCTGTCATCAATTTTAGAACGTAAATATCTAATATAGACATCGACAATATTGGTATCTCCAGGATAATCATAGCCCCAGACCTCTTCAATAATCTGATCTCTTGTCAATACTAACCCTTTATTCTTTAATAAATATACCAATAAATCATATTCAGTCTTAGTTAAATCAACCGACTCTCCATCGATAGTTAACTGCCTAATATCAGTATTGATAGACAATCCCTTGATAGATAAGGTATTGTCTTGAATATCGCCTGTCTTATTTCTACGTAATATCCCTCTCATTCTAGCTAATAATTCCTCGATTGCAAAGGGTTTGGTTATATAATCATGGGCTCCTAAATCCAATCCCATAACCTTATCCATCACTTGATCCTTGGCAGTAAGCATAATAATTGGGATATCAGAGTTCTTTCTTACTCTTCGACAGATCTCCATTCCACTAAGACTTGGTAACATCAAATCTAATAATACTAAATCAAAGTCACCATTATTTATCTTCTCTAAGCCTTCTCTACCATCATAACTTAAGTCCACCTCATAGCCTTCATGCTTCAATTCCAGCTCTAAAAAACGTGCTATCTTCTTTTCATCTTCTATGATAATAATTTTATATTTTTTCATTATAACCCCCTGAATTAATAGATAACTATATTATAATAAAGTCTATCAGATTTAAATTAGAAAAGACTTAATTGAAGATTAGAAATTGATTAAAAATTTTTTAATATCTTTATCTTATTATTCTATGTTTAGATTATAATTATCTTTTATATAGTCATAAATGACCAAGTAATAACTAAACATCTAATTTCTGATCTCTTCTCTGCTGCAATTCTTTATGAACGGTAACTGGGTCGATATGAATCAAAATCTCTTGTATGTTATTTATACTATCTTTAATCCTCTCTTCTGCCCTCCTAGAGATCTTATGCCCTTCTACAACACTTAGCTCATCTTCGACTACAACACGCAAGTCTATAAAGATATCTGGTCCATGGCTTCTCACCCTCAAATCTCTAATATCTATTATCCCCTCACTAGTACAAACTACTTCTCTAATCTGCTGATAAAGTTCATCATCTACCTTATCCATTAACTCATTAACAGCCTCCATAAAAATCTCATAGCCCATATGAAGGATAAATAATGCTACTACCAAACCTGCTACTGGATCAGCAATTAAATAACCTAGCTTAGCCCCTATTACTCCAATTAAAGCAGCTATTGATGATAAAGAATCAGATCGATGATGCTGAGCATCTGCAATCAAAGCCTTGTTATTTATCCGTTTTCCCTCTTTATAGGTATATCGATACATCAACTCTTTAACTATAATTGAGATCAAAGCTATCCAGAGATTTGCTACTCCTGGCTCCTTGATATCATTATTAATAATAGTCATTATGCTGCCTTTAATAATAATTAAGCCTGTTAAAAATAATAAAACACCTATGAACTTAGCTGCAATTGTCTCCACCTTACCATGTCCATAAGGATGCTCTCGGTCGGCAGGCTCACGAGAAATCCTAATTGCTATCCAGACTGCTAAGGTTGAAATTACATCAGAGATAGAATGGATACCATCGGCTACAATCGCCTGACTAAAGCAGATAAAACCTACCAGTACCTTAGCAATTGATAAGATGAAATTAACTGTCAAAGTCACTAAAGTTACCTTCTTACTACTTTGATATCGCTCTTCTGGATTCATGATACTCCTCCCTTGAAATTATAAGTTATATAAACTACTACACTTTTTTATCAATCACTTATTTATATGTGCAACCTTTGAAATTTGTTAAATTAATTAAAAATCTTATATAAATAATCATAATTCTAATAATCATTTTCAAAATAACATTGCCTTTTGAATTCATTATTCCTTTCTTTTAAATTAAAAACCAGAGGGATATCCCTCCGGTTATAAAAACTATATATTAAATTTAACCTAAATCTTGATTAGAAAAAGAACCCCATAATAAATCATCAGCCTTCTTAATGATTACATCTCCATCTAAGTTACTCATTATTACCTCAATATCCTTTCCAAATTCGACAATTACCTGGCGACAGGCCCCACAAGGAGGACAAGCCCTTTTGGTATCAGCAACAATAGCAATCGCTTCAAATTCCATTTCACCTTCAGATATAGCTTTAAAAATTGCTGTTCTTTCAGCACAGTTACTTAGACCATAAGAAGAGTTCTCTACATTGCAGCCAGTGTAGATTTCTCCATCTTTAGTCAATAAAGCCGCTCCTACTTTGAAGTTAGAGTAAGGGACATAAGCCTTTTTTCTTGCTTCAGTCGCCTTCTCTACTAGCTCTTTAGTCTTATCTTTTATCATCAATAACTCCCCCTCAGCAATTAAGTTAGACGTCTAACGACTTTTTCAAAAAAATTATAATTATATTTAGAAGTACTATATACTTATTATAACAAAGTAAGCTATCTTCTAAAAGGATATTTTCATAAAATTATTGATAAATCTTTAATATAGTTAAAAACTATTAGTAACTAACAAAGAAGAAAGAACTAATAATAAAATTATTATTAGTTCTTTACTTATACTTATACTTATCTCTATCAGTTTTTATAAACTCTTTTCTATAATCTTCTTTCCTTCTTCTGATACAAAAATAACCTTTTTGATCCCCTTAACCTCTGATAAAGGTATTTTGACAATATCATAAGGATGAGTTATAACCTGTGTAACTATATCTGTAGCCGCTGGACTCACAGCCTTTACTACAACAGCCAATTTATCATCCTGCTTTCTAATCTGTTTAATCTTTATTCCATAACCACCAGTTGCTTGCTCCCCTAAACTAACATATATACCTAGTTGATCTTTAAAACTTAAACCTTTAATCCCTCGCAATTCCTCTTGTAAGTTCAAGAGGTTGTCCTCTGTAATAAGAATGAATTCAGCATCCTTTGGATATTTATTCTGTTGCCACTGCCCTTCTAATTCCTCAGGGTTCTTATAAAGTAGTTCTCCTCCTTGCAGTATATCCTGATTACAGCCAGCAATCACCAACATGGCTAATAATAACAAAACCAATTTCAATTTCATATCAATGCTCCTTCTATCTATAATTTAAAAAATTAATTTTATAGAGTAATTAACAAAGAGACCTTAATTCTATTATAACAGACAAATTTGATGAAATTGTGACATAAACTTGATATATCTAATAACTATTAAATATAAGTGAAAAGAACCCCCAAGATACCCGAAATTACAATTACCCCAATAGGATGTAACTTCACCTTAGCCAATAGAACTAGTGCTATTATCCCAATAATAATACCATCAATTCCTATAATCACCTCTTTACCTATGGAAATAACTGCTACCATAATCAGTCCTACCACTGCAGGCCTTATTCCTTGCCAAGCACCCTCTACTAGAGGATGATTACTGAACTTGTCTAGTAATTTAGCCACAATCGTAATAATTATTAAAGAAGGAGCAATTAGCCCAAAAGTACTCATCGCTGTACCAAAAAAACCAGCGACCTTGTAACCAACAAAGGTAGCATTATTGATAGCAACTGCTCCAGGGGTCATCTGGGAAACAGCTACAATATCGACAAATTGATCTATAGTCAACCAACCATGGGCTACCATCTCCTCTTGAATTAGAGGTATCATCGCATACCCTCCACCAAAGGTAAATAATCCTATTTTAAAAAATGTTAAAAATAGCTCAATCAGTATCATCATTATACTCCTTAGTCTTAGTAATTGAAGTTATCATTCCAATTATTCCAGCAAATCCAATCAATACTATGGGATGTAATTTAAAGACTAAAATCCCCAATACCACCCCCAAGGTATAAATCAGACTACTATAATTGACAATAGCCTTCTTACTCATCTTATATCCTGCCCAAAAAATTAAAACCACAACAGCAGATCTAACCCCCTTAAACAAAGCTTCTACCCACTGATTTCCTTGAAGATTGAGCAGCAGCTGAGCAATTGACAAAATAATTAGTATCGAAGGTAAACTAATTGCTAAAACAGAGGTCAATGCCCCTAGTATTCCTCTTAATTTGTAGCCTATAAATAAAGAAGAATTAACCGCTATTACTCCTGGTATACCTTGAACTACTGCAATAATATCGATAAATTCTTCCTCAGTCAATAGTCCCTTTTGCTCAACTAATTCTTTCTCAATTAGAGGAATCATCGCATATCCTCCACCAAAGGTAAATCTACCAATTCTCATAAAAGTACTAAATAGTTCTCTTAATTTTATCTGCTTCATATAAGCTCCCTTCAACATTAATCAACATTCACTTAATAACCAAATTATTACAACCTAATCATATAAAAGAGCAGACTTGCAAGTCTGCTCTTTTATATTTCTAGCTAATCCATATTTAATTATATTATAATTCTCTATCCCTTTCAATATACCACTCAAAATTTCTAAACAAACAACAGATTAATTGACCATTACTAAATAATTATCTACATTTCTATTATAATTTAGAGATTTTAACTTTTCTAAAGCCTGATTAAGTAATTGTCTAATCCTCTCTCTAGAGAGATTTAATCTACTAGCTATCTCTTGAAAGGTTCTCTCTCGACCATCATCTAAACCAAACCTTAATTTGACAATCAACTCTTCACGCTTACTTAAATACTTCAATAAGTTCTTAATAACCTCTTTTAAATCCTCTTTTAAGACCTTGTCCACTAAATTAAATTCACTAGGAATTAAAGTAAAGAAGTCATCCTCCTGCTCCTCACCTATCTTATTATCTAAAGAAGAGACATCCTGCTTTAATTCTATTAAATCATAGACCTTATCTACTGGTAAATCCAACTCTTCAGAGAGCTCCTCTGGGGTAGCCTCCCGTTGTAAGTTAGCCCGCATATAATCTTGAGCTCTCTTTAATCTATTGATGTCATTTTGAATCTGAAAAGAGAGTCTAATTGTTCTGCCATGGCGTTTGATAGCACGCCTTACCTTCTGCTCTATCCACCAAGTAGCATAAGTACTGAATCTATAACCTTTACTATAATCAAACTTCTCTACTGCTTTAATCAACCCAATATTTCCCTCTTGAATCAAATCCAATAAATCTAAGCCTTGACCTGTATACCTTTTAGCAATACTTATTACTAGCCTAAGATTATAATTGATCAACTTCTCTTTTGCCTCTTTATCCCCTTGAGAGATTAATAGTCCTAATTTCTGTTCATCCTCCCAATTCAATAATTTGTGTTCACTCTCTTGAAAATATATATTGGTTAAATTCATTATTATCAACTCCCTTATTAAGCTTAATTATTATCTATTATAAATAAATTATTAGACCAAAATAATAGTATTTGAAAGATAGTCCCTTTATCTTACATTTATATTATAAATAATAATCTTTACGAAAGTATGACAATAATAAATTTTCTTATAAAAAAACTATATCTTAAGACTAATAGTCTTAAGATATAGTTTTTTTAATTAAATATAATAACTTATATTAGCTAGAGGTATGTGAATTCAAGAGGAGATTTTACTCGTTACTCGTCACTGATTACTAAAGTATTGAAATATCTCGATTAAATTCAACTTTAGACTTAAAACAAAAATAAGGCTAATTCTATCAAAATAGTAGAGATTAACCCCAATATAGCTCTAACATATAAGTATAAACTTTCCCCCTTAACACCAAATAGATAGGCCTTTTGCCTAAATGGTCTCCTTCAATCCAGCCAAATCCTTAATCACTATCTTCTGCCTAGAAACCAAAACTAGACCCTCATCTTTGAATTTATTTAAGGTTCGAGATACCGTCTCTCGTGAGGTTCCAATTAAGCTAGCCAATTCCTGTTGGGTCAAAGATAGATTTATCTCCACCTTAGTCTCATCACCGACACCATGCTCTTGAGCCAAATAGACCAAAGCACTTGCTGTTCGGCTGGTAGTATCCTTTAGCCCCAAGTTTCTTATCCGCTGTTGTGCTCTTCTTAATCTTTTACTCATTACCTTCAATATTTTTAGAGCAATCTCAGGAATTCTATACATTAATTTTTCAATATCTCTACCATTAATTATTCCTACCTCTGTATCCTCCATCGTAATTGCAGTAGCAGGATAATTGCCATCATCAAATAAAACTACTTCAGCAAAGATGTCCCCAGTCTTTACTATATTGATAATCTGCTCTTCACCACTTTCTACCATCTTAATCAGTTTCACCTTCCCAGATTTCACAAGATATAGAGACTCCCCTAAGTCACCCTCAAAGAAGATGATTTCCCCCTTCTTATAGCTTTTAGTGATGATTAGCTTGCTTATCTCAATTAACTTCTCACTATCCAATTCAGAAAAATAAGGATGTTCCTTTAGAATATCTTTTTCCATCCAATCCCCTCCTTATTAATCTATTATAAGCTATATTTCTTTAATTGCAAGAAAAACCCCCTGTTAAACGCTGAAGTTGCCTTAGGGTAATAAAAGAATATGCCTATACTAATACTATTTTATCTTTAAAACCTCATTAGAGCTATAACTCTGCTTCAACTTAAATTTTAATCCCTCTTTTCTCTGCTTTTCTGCTACCTTTTTAATCACATCAGAAGAGCTATACCTTCTTTTATCATTAATCAATCCCTGACTGGATAAAATATAGATTTCTTCCATCTTAGATTGAACTATCATCCACTCTTGATCTAACATATCACTGACAGAGTTAATTGGCATTTTAATTGTATTAGACTCTAATATTGAGTGAAATTCTCCCTCTTTATCTAAAGCACCTAACCTTACTAGGTAAATATTATTCACTTCTAAATCATTCAAGTAACAACTATCATCTGCTAATTTAATCCCAATCTCATAATAATTATTATAATTTCTATCAAGGCTTAGATTATAAACTCTTAAAACTAATACATCATCATTGATATCTTCATATCCCAATTGTGATAATAATTGATCTAGTCTCCCAGTTGAATACTCCCAATATAAATGGGCTGTCTTAGGATTTTTAACCTGTAGAACAATCTTATCTATACCATATTTTTTAGGAAGGTGATATTGATCTTTCAAATTATTTTGATAGAAATCTTTTTTAGAAGCTTTTTCATCACCTTGGCTACTTAATGTTTCACCCCCTTCTAATTGATTCACATTCAAACCCTTAACCTCTTCCATATCTTATAACCTCCTTATGAAATCCCTTGCTAACAACTGTAATATATTTATTTATCAGCAGATAATTAAAGAACATATTTTTTTGGGAAAAATAATTTTATAATTTTCTGATAATTGATTTAATGACTCCTAATTAAATTTCTAATTACATAGCTATAAGATTATAATTAGATATTTGCACTCTATAAATATTTAAGGAGCACACTTTAATGTACTCCTTAATTAAATTCAATTATAGGATAATTTGATTTGATTCGATCATCACATGAAATTTATCGGATCGATCAACTACACCTAGTTTAGCTAAATATTTATGACCTTGCTTTAAATTATTTATGTAGCAACTATCATCAGCAAAACTAACTTCTAAGTTACTATAATCCTCAAGATTATTACCTTCTGTTAAATCATAGATTCTTAGTAATAAATTAACCTTTCTTATGTCCTCATATCCTGCACTAAAAGCAGCTTTATTAATCTTATCAAAGGTATATTCCCAGTATGCATAAACAGTTATAGGGTTTTTAGCTTCTAAAAATAGCTTATTACTATTATAATTATCTGGAATAGTGTAGTGGCTATTAATACTCTTTGCTGATAAATTAGCTCTTTTCTGTTGAGTTAGCTGACTTGTGCTAACAGAACCTTCTAACAAATAATTCATCCCTTCTAATCGATCGAAATATAATTCTCTAATCTCTGACATATCCTCTCTCTCCTCTATAAAGATCTTTTTATAGTTATCAACTATCATCCAATATTAGAAAAACTCATCTTTTTATCACAAATAACCTATATCAGTTATAACATTTATAATAAATTAGTCTATCTACTAAAGTATATTGAGACATATTCAAAATATTACTATAAGCCAAATTATTTCTTAAAACAAATATCAATGAAATTAGATTATTATAATAGTTGATGCCACAGAATAAATTCTGTGGCTTATTAATGCTTATTCAATTTAACTAAAACTTATAATTTTATAATAATGTTATAGAAGGCTGTTGAACCTTAGTTGCTTCATCTACCTTAACTACCTTCTTCTCTTCTATAGATTTTAAAATTGCCAAGACAGTTTTAAGATCACCAAATTCAACCTCTGGAGCAACTGAAATACTCTCTTGAAGAGTGAAGTCTTTATAGAAATTTAACAGCTCATTATAAAACCCTCGTTCAGGCTTGAAAGAAATCTGTTCTGAACTGCCATTATTATAAAAGACATTGACTATACCAGATTTTCTCTCTTCTAAATAAATCATTCCCTCAGTTCCAAAGATTCTTGTCCCTAACAATGGGCGTTGAGCCTCTTGTCCACTTGGAAAATAGGAGAACTGTCCAACCACACCACTTTTAAACTCCATATTGACATGGGCAGAACGATAGGGCATGTAATCCTCCTGTTGAGGTTGACCAAAGGCCTGTAAATTATCTATAGCCCCAAAGATGTGTCGAATCCCAGCTAGATTATGGATAGCACCATCTAATAATCTACCACCAGGAAAGTCAGGATGCTGTCGCCATTCTTTAGCTGCAAAGGTATTACCTAACATATCTTTAGGAAAATCAGTGATATAATTGCTGATAAAGTAGATTACATCACCAATTTTACCTTGCTTAATTATATCCCTAATAATATTATTCTCTTCATTATATCTAAAGTTTTCAGCAATCATGACCTTAATCTTATACATATCAGCAAATTCGGTAAATTCTAAAGCATCTTCTAAATTGGTGGCAAGGGGTTTTTCACAGATGATATTGACCCCTACTTGGGCTATATCTTCTGCTACTGGGAAGTTATCCTCAATAGGAACCATGATATCCACAGCATCTAAAGTCTCCCGATTAATCATCTCTCTATAATCAGTATAGGCCTTATCTTGGCCAAGAGAGACCATTTGAGTAGCTTTCACTGCCTTATTCTTATCAACATCACAGCAAGCAACTATCTCATACTTATCTTGAAGTTCTTGATAAGCTGGATAATGTAATCTTTCCCAAGCTAATCCGCACCCAATAATCGCTACTTTTACTTTTTGCAAATTTATCAACTCCTATAATATCTCTTAGTTTGATAATTGATTTTTAAAACTTAATTAATCTATACAATTATATCTTGTGCCTCAATCATTATCTTTATACTTAGCTAGTTCTAACAATTAAAGAACAGCTATTTTCATTATAATTAGCATACTAGAAAGATATTAAGAGAGTAACAAGTGACGAGAAGAGATTTTTACTCGTTATCCGCCACTTGTCACTGATTACTAAAGTGTCGTAATATACCTACATTCTAATACTTCCAAACTATCAGATAATCAAAAGTTCCTAATAATCAACCTTTAAATTCTGATCACAACAAATCATACTTTCTTAACACCTGATTATTTAGATTCTGCTCAACAGCAAGCAATGACTTAAAATGTAATTCTAACAGATAATCTATCAAATTCTGCTGCTCTTCTTCTGAGATTATCCCTTGCCTTCCTTGCTCCTTACCTTTAATCCAGTACAGAGCATCATAGAGATTATCAAAGATAGGAAATCTACCTTTATCTGGGAGATTGAAATTAGAGTTAAGCTCAAGATTAACTACTACATTATAAATTCTAATCTTTTTATCAGAAATTATATTATAAAGCAACTCCTCTACTGCTTCAACATTACCTTGATTGCTTTTATATGGATTAAAAAGCTTCTTATCTTTAGCAAAATTCCAATACTCCATATTGACCATACCACCTATTATCCCTGGAGCTTTCATCAGCTTAATTACATAAATATGATTTAAACCAAAGATAATAGAATCAATCTGTTGTAAGTATTTATCACTACAAGGTAGATAAATGTTATTTAGGACTTTAAATTTATTATTGCCCAATATATCTAGCAAATTGGCTTTAAATCTCTTATCTAATTTATCTTCCCTCACTTTAAATTCTATATTCTTATGGTAGCTATGATATTTATATACCTTAGGACCCATAATCCATACAGCAACTACCAATAATAGTATAAATAAACTAACTCCATATAGTGAATAACTATAGTAAGGGGTATATCTATAATAATAATCTAATCCAAACAACAAGCTGAATAATATCAATATAGCTCCCAACAGAGCTTTTCTAACTTTCCTTCTCTTACTGATCTGCAAATCAACCTTAGTAAAGTATTCAGTCTGGTTATCACTCTTCTTATCCTTGACTATTATAGCCATTCCTTCTCCTCCTAAACCGCTTACCCCAACTAGTTCTATATAAAATATTAGCTAATATTAAAATTAGTGGCACTAATATATAGATAATGCGACACTTTGTTTATTAGGTAGACAGGTGGGTAGGTGGTTAGGAACTGTCTAACTACCTAAATTTCTAACTCCTAACCACCAAAGAAAAAGTATCGCAATATACCCATTAAGCTTCACTTAGATTAAGATAACTATAGTATCAACTAATATTTATTCATAGTATATAGCAACTATTCAGAAATAATCAATTCCAGCCTATTCATAAAAAACTTCGATTCTTAAGAACCGAAGTTAGAGGTTATCCATTTTATTACACTAGACCTTGCCCATGGACTATAGTATAAGTCCAGTTTTTTCCGTTGTTATTGTCCCAATTATCAGCACAGTCCTTAAAGCAGAAGTTAAACTTCTCAAACTCTGTTGGAACTTCTAGCTCTGCTGTCCAAGTATCTATATTATTATCCATTACTATATCCTTTGCCTGCTCCCAGATATCTCCATGTCTACTAAGACCAGCATGGAGATAAACTTGGTTGGCACCACTTTTAGCAAGTAAGCCATTATAACCTACTCTTACTCTCTGCCCTGCTTTAACAGGAAATGGTTCAATTCTTATCTCTTCCATTAAAAAACACCTCCTTTTTTTATTTATCCACTCTTTAATCTATACAACCTCAAAGTAGATTATCAAAAGATATTATAGCTCCAATTATAACCATTATTATTGTCCCAATTATTTGCAGAGTCCTTAAAACAGAAATCAAAGGTCTCCCCTTCTTGAACTTGTAGATTAGCTGTCCAGATACCAGAGCGGTTCTCCATCTTGATATCAGAAGTATTACTCCATTGGTGCTGTTTAGCTACTCCAGCATGAAGATAGATCTCTGCTGCACCACTTTTGGCAAGTAAACCACTATAGGTTACCTTAACTATATCTCCAGCATTGATTGGTTGTGGATCTACTCTAACTTCCATCTAACTCCTCCTTAGAATATAAATTTAATTAGATTCTCTTAAGCAAAATCCTTCGATTACAAGAACCGAAGGATAATCTCAACTAGCTATTATATGATTGTATAACTCCAATTACGTCCATTATTATTATCCCAATTATCAGCAGAATCTTTAAAGCAAAACTTCAATTTAACAGGCTCTTTGAGTTCTACATTGGCTATCCAATCATTCTCTGCTCTATTCATCTTGATATTCTCTACATTGGTCCAATCATATTCATAGGCCATTCCAGTGTGAAGATAAACCTGGTCTGCCCCACTTTTAGCAAGTAATCCATTATAGCGTACCTCTATTACATCTCCATTATGCATTGGCAGTGGTCTAACTCTTACCTCATCCATTACTATCTCCCCCTCTTAATTATTATCACAAGTTTAATTTATGTGTTTTTCGTTATTTTTATAATATTTTTTAATATTTATTTTAACTATGATTACTATTTCACTAAATCAATTAAAATCTACTAATTTAGCTCTTAAAAAATATTTACTGCTAAATTTTTATTTCTATAATAAATTATTGACTTAGATAGCTATCTAAGTCTCTTACTGTAAAATCAATTATACTTCATTTAAAGATTTTATAGCTCCAATTCTCTCCATGATTATTATCCCAATGCTCAGCAGAATCTTTAAAACAGAAGTTTAATCTATTATCATAATCCTCTACTCTAATATCTGCTATCCACCCCTCTTGATTATGTTCCATAGCAATATCAGTTACGTAATCCCAGTTTTGATAACCCAATCCAGCATGTAAGTAGATTTGTTCTGTATCATCTTTACTGAGGATTCCATTATACTTGACTCTGATTTTATTTCCATTCTTGGTTGCTAAAGGATATACTACTATCCCCATTGTTTTCCTCCTTATTTAGACTGCTTTTCTTCTTAATTTGTGCTATTTTATAATATTTATTAAGGAAAAATTTCTCCAGCTAAAGATAAAAGGCTATCAATTGGTTAAAACCAATTGATAGCCTTTTAAATTAATCTCAGCTCTTATGTGATAACATCCATCAATAGACCATTCTCCCTTTCATCAAAAAAATAATCTATCGAGCTGTCTTCTGTATATAACTCAAAATCTGACCATCTATCAAGGTCATAGTCTGGAAAATCAATATATTTAGAGAAAGGATTGGATAATACTTCATCGACCTTGTGGTTTATTTGCTTAGCTATTCCTAAATTATCTCCTAAAGTCTCTTCAAGCAAATATTTGTCCTTATCTAAATTATCTTTAAATAAAGGCTCATCAAGAATTAATCTATTATCTTCCGAAACATTAATTCCTATCTCTTCTAACTTTGACTCTTTAAAACCAATAATCTCATTAAAGTCTTCTAAAATACTACTAACATTAATATTATCAGGATTTAATTCTAACAGATCTAAAGTCTGATTATAGTTCTCAATAAAAGCTTGAACCCCTTCTATAATCTTTTTATCATTACCTTCAACTCTAACTTCTGCTAAACCCTTACCTTCTAATTCAATAGTTAAACCTTCATCTAATAGTTCAATCTCATTACTTGATGATGTAAATTCCTCACCATTAATTGTAAATTGAGCATCCTTTGATAGTTGTGCTGATTGATCTTGAGCAAGTTTATCTACTTCAATTGTATAAAGACCTTCTTCACTTCCTGGTTCCACCATTAATTCAGCTACGTCAGGATTAGAATTGACTACACTTCTTTTTTGAAATACTGAGGATTCATAATCAGTTACTAGCTTGCTTGTAGACTCTTTTAAAGTATTCATACTTTCTCTAAATTCATCTAAATAGTTAGTTACTCTATTAGTAATTTGCTTACTAACAATCTTATTGCTTTCTTTCATACTAGTTTCATTATTATATAGTGGGCTATCCTTTATTAGATTAAAAGAATATCTAACACGTGGTTTAATATCTGAATAATCAGCAAGACTCTCATAATAATCATAGCTTCCAATTCTATCGACCATCATGTTGATCGCCCCCTTTAACTACTATCTAATTTTATTATAAAGGATATCTATCTATTCTGCAAACTAGTAACAATTACTAATTAATAGAGATACTATTTCTCAACCTTGAAACTAAAATCTCCATCATAGTCTACTACAACCTTATCGCCCTCATCAATATTACCTTCTAGTAGCTTTAAGGCCAATTTATCCTTGATATATTTTTGAATAACCCGTTGTAAAGGTCTTGCTCCATAAGCAGGGTCATAGCCTAATTGAGCAATTTCTGCTTTTGCCTTGTCAGTCAATTCAAGCTCTAAGTTCTGTTTAGCTAACTTCTCTGTTAAATATCCTAAATGGATATCAATAATCTCCTTAATATGCTCTTCATCTAAAGCATGGAAGATTATCTGCTCATCAATTCTATTGATAAACTCTGGACGAAAATGGGCTTTAACAGCTTCTCTAACATTCTCTGCCATTAGATCTCTATTATCAATATCTTGGATATACTGTGAACCGATATTTGAGGTCATAATAATTACTGTATTTCTAAAGTCAACCTCTTTACCTTGACTGTCAGTTAAGATACCATCATCTAAGACCTGTAATAGAATATTAAAGACATCAGGATGAGCCTTTTCCACCTCATCAAGCAAGACTACAGAATAAGGCTTTCTTCTGATCTTCTCAGTCAACTGTCCTCCTTCTTCAAAGCCAACATAGCCTGGAGGAGAACCGATTAATTTGGCTACAGCATGGCGTTCCATATATTCAGACATATCTAAACGCACTATAGCTTTTTCATCATCAAAGAGGTATTCAGCTAAGGTCTTGGCCAACTCTGTCTTACCAACCCCTGTTGGTCCCATAAATAAGAAAGAACCTAAAGGACGGTCTTCATCTTGTAATCCAGTACGGGAACGGCGAATAGCATTACTGACAGCTTCAATAGCATCATCTTGCCCGACTACCCTGCTACTTAACTCCTCTTCTAGATGAATTAATTTATGCTTTTCACCTTCCATTACCCTAGTCACAGGAATATTGGTCCAAGAAGCAATTATCTCTGCTATATCCTCAGATCTAACCTCTTCTTTCAATAGATTTCTCTCCTGTTTTAATCCTTGGGCTTTAGCATTGGCTTCTGCTAATTTGCCACTTAAATCATGCAACTTCCCATACTTTAAACGGGCAGCCTTCTCATAATCAGCATCCCTTTCAGCAGCTTCTGCTTCTATTTTGGTCTCTTCTATCTCCTCTTTTAAATCTTGTATCTTCTGAAGAATCTCCTTTTCATTGACCCATTTTGCTTTAAGGGGATTTATCCTATCCTTCAATTCACCTATCTCTGCTTCAATAGCGGCCAGTCGCTCCTTAGAGGCAGAGTCATCCTCTTTTCTTAAAGCCTCCTTCTCAATCTCTAATCTTCTTAACTTACGGTCTAACTCATCAATCTCAGCAGGCATAGAATCAATCTCTATGCGTAACTTAGAAGCAGCTTCATCAACTAAATCTATCGCTTTATCTGGTAAGAAACGTTCTGTTAAGTACCTATCTGAAAGCTTAGCAGCTGAGACTAGTGCATTATCCTGAATCTTAACTCCATGATGGATCTCATACTTCTCTTTTAAACCTCGTAAGATAGAGATAGTATCCTCAACTGTCGGCTCATCGATTATAATCGGTTGGAATCTACGCTCCAAGGCAGCATCCTTCTCAATATGTTTCTTATATTCATTTAAGGTGGTCGCCCCAATACAACGTAACTCTCCACGGGCAAGAGCAGGCTTAAGTAAGTTAGCTGCATCCATTGCCCCTTCAGTAGCTCCAGCACCTACTAAGGTATGCATCTCATCAATAAATAGAATAATCTCTCCATTAGACTTATTGACCTCTTTTAAAACACTCTTTAATCGTTCTTCAAACTCTCCACGATATTTGGCACCTGCTACCAATGATCCCATATCTAAAGAAATTACTCGTTTATCCCGTAACCCTTCCGGAATATCACCATTTATAATCCGTTGGGCTAATCCTTCTACAATAGCTGTCTTACCAACACCAGGATCACCGATCAAGACAGGATTGTTCTTGCGCCGTCTAGATAAGACCTGCATAATCCTTCTAATCTTCTCATCACGACCGATCACTGGATCCAGCTTACCTTTACGTGCTAATTTAGTTAAATCTATAGTATAATTATCTAAGGCTCGATATTGACCTTCAGCACTTTGGCTAGTCACCTTCTCCCCACCTCTAATCTCCTTGATTGCATTTTGAACCCTCTTAAAATCAACTTGATTATCTTGTAACAATTTAGCTGCTTTATTCTTTCCTTCTGATAAAATCGCCAATAAGAAATGTTCAGTAGAGATATATTCATCATCTAAATTTTCCGCCTCTTTTCTTGCTTTACGTAAAACTCTACTAAGCTCTTGAGAACTATAGAGCTGAACATCGTCAGAATAGACTTTAGGTAAGCTCTTCATTGTCTCTTTTAAATTAGCTTCTAAAGCAGCTAAATTAACCTCTAGTTTCTCTAATATCGGTCTAACCACCCCTTGGTCTTGCTCTAATAATGCCAATAAGAGGTGTGTTGGATAAAGCTCTTGATTGCTGTTATCTTCTGCTAGATGTTGAGCTTCCATCAAAGCCTCTTGAGCCTTAATTGTAAAATTATCAGTCTTCATAAAATCACCCCATTTTATATAATGACAAGTGACAGGTAAAGAGTAAAAATTTTTCGTCACTCATCACCTATCACCCGTTACTACTCTTAATTAATATCAATTCTCTTTCTTTTAGGCTTTTCTTGCTCTAATTTAGGCAAATTCACCTCTAGAATCCCATTATTATACTCTGCGCTAATCTGCTCTATATCGACATTATTGAATTTGAAGCTTCTCTGATAACTTCCAGTTCTTCTTTCACGATGGAGGAAGTTATCCTGCTCTTCTTCAAAATTTTCCTCTTTATCTACTCTAATTGTTAAGTAATTTTTTTCAGTTTCAATTGTAATATCTTCTTTCTCTAAACCAGGCAATTCAGTTTCTAGGATATACCTATCTTCCTTCTCTTTGATATCTGTTTTAAAGTTAGCACCCTTCATCTCCATAAACTCATTAATGAAAGTAGCAGGTGTAAAATCAAAGAACTTCTCCATTAAATTATTATTTTTAGCTTTTCTGTTGTCAAAAGGCATTAGGTCAAACATTAATATCTACCTCCTTAATTGATCTTTAATAATATTCTAACCACAATCACCTTTTTTCAACCGCGATTATTAGCACTCACCTCTAACGAGTGCTAATAATATTATAAAAAAATATCTCTGATTTGTCAAGTACTAGTAATTAAAGACAGTTATGAGTAACAAGTAAAAAATTCTTCATGTATATAGACTATATTAATATTGAAAAAGACACCGCTAAGGTGTCTTTAATTAATTCCATCTTAAAATTTAGCATTACCTGGAGTACGCGGGAAGGAGATTACATCACGAATATTCTTCATCCCTGAAATATACATCAATATTCTTTCAAAACCTAGACCAAAACCAGAATGGGGCACAGTACCATACTTTCTTAAATCTAAGAACCAGTCATACTGCTCTAATTCCATTCCATCCTCTTCCATCATCTGAACTAATACATCATAGCGCTCTTCCCGCTGACTTCCTCCAATAATCTCACCTACACCTGGAACTAAGCAGTCAACTGCTCTAACGGTCTTCTGGTCATCATTTAGTCTCATGTAAAAGGCTTTAATATCCTTTGGGTAGTCTGTAACCATTACTGGCTTATTAAAATGCTCTTCTGTTAAGTACCTCTCATGCTCTGTCTGTAGGTCAATCCCCCATTCTACCTGATAATCAAATTCTTTATCAGCTACAGTTAGGATCTCTACCGCCTCAGTATAACTAATCTGAGCAAAATCACTGTTGATAATCTTCTTTAAATTTTCGATACGATTATCTTCAGCAATCCATCTATCGAAAAATGCCATCTCTTCTGCACACTCTTCTAAGGCATAGTTAAACAGATACTTTAAGAACTCCTCAATTAGCTGCATATTCTCATCCAAATCACAAAATGCCATCTCTGGCTCAATCATCCAAAACTCAGCAGCATGGCGAGTAGTATTGGAATTTTCAGCTCTAAAGGTAGGTCCAAAGGTATAGACATCACCTAATGCAGTAGCTAAGACCTCTGCCTCTAACTGCCCACTAACTGTTAAACCCGTCTCCTCATTGAAAAAATCTTGACTAAAATCAACTTCACCTTTATCTGTTAATGGTAGGTTTGCTAAATCAAAGTTAGTTACTCTAAATAACTCTCCTGCTCCTTCAGTATCATTGGCAGTAATAATTGGAGTATGGATATAATTAAAACCTCTTTTTTGGAAGAACTTATGTACAGCATAGGACATCTTGCTTCTAAATCTATTCATGACACCAAAGGTATTGGTTCTTGGTCTTAAATGGGCAATCTCTCTTAAATACTCAAAGGAATGGCGCTTCTTCTGTAGCTCATAATCAGAAGGGCAATCACCTATTAGCTCAATCTCTTTTGCTTTCATCTCTACACTCTGCTCTCTACCCTTAACCTCTTCAAGATATCCCACAATCTTCAAGCTAGTACCAGTATTAATCTCAGCTAATACTTCAAATTCATCAGGATTTAGGATTACAACCTGTAGATTCTTTAATGTACTTCCATCATTAATCTCTATAAAAGCAATATTCTTAGAGACTCTCTTGGTCCTAACCCAACCTAATACCGTTACATTAGAGGTATCTTCTAACTCTTTTGTTAGAACATCCTTTACTTTCTTTCTTTTAAAATAATCCATTTTAACCCTCCTCAATATCATCAAAACTTTATATTTATATATTATTTTCTAAAAAATCAAAAATTCCTGCATGAGATAGGCAAAGATAAATTTAACTTAAATATTATATCAAATTATATGCTTATAATAACCAGTAAGAACTAAATTATTATAAATAAGATAAAAAAAGTGCCAGCAGCAGTATAAGCATGAGTACCTTATTAGTAAGGTCTTCTCACATTTAGACTAACCACTCACACCCTCTTAAATATTCAGCCTAAAAATCTATCTTGATACCATAGTTTACACCAGTAGCTGTACCAAAATCCTCATCATTACTAGCTGCTACCTTAAAGCCAATTACTCCTAAAACACCTTCAGCAATCTCTCCACAAAATCCTATCTCTCCATCAAAGATAGTATCTGAGCCAGCCACCATGTCAAGGTCTAAATACATTAACTTGTCCTCAAGTGCCCGTTCAATAATAAAACCTGCCTTCAACCCTGACTTACTAGAGTCAACAAAGGTCCCACTTACCCCTCCTAGCTTAAAGGCATAGTTAAAGTTCTTTCTAGTGCCTCTTTTACTTTGGGGAATAAACTGATACTCTAACTCAGCTATTGCTTCTTTACCATCTTGATCATAAGGTGCTATCACAGAAATACCATAACCGGTATACTTATCTACACCATAACCCAAATCCACCTGAATAAAATCACCTTCCCCTGAGTGAAAGTTGGTCATTTGAAACCTATAAACATCAGTCCCTAGGTTTAAAGTTGAAGCCATTGCACTACTGCTTAAAATTAGTACAGATAATACTAACAATAAGATAATCTTCTTCATTTAAATACTCCTCCTAATCTGAATTTATCACTGCTTATAACTATTCTATGTTTAACATTTAATTTCCTGCTTTTATCAAATTTATGACATTATAATCAATTTTATTATTCTTCTAAGCAGGATATCCTAGTTAATTATAGAATATTATTAATTATGGAGCAAATAGGTATCTCCACAGCATCTTTGCAGGGCTTGAATGGCCAATTATATTCAAAATGATAATAATATCAAAGTATTTCTTGCTACAAATTTTACACAATTATAGAAAGGGGATTTATCATGAAAAAAAGATTAGTTTTCTTATTAACCTTTGCACTAATAATAATTTCTAGCATGCCTTCTTATGCAACCTTCACTACGGGGACAGGCAAACACACCTTTAAGTTAGAGACCTTTAGACCCGATCCAGAATACAATCTACAATCATTTATGGCAGGTTTTGGTATTAACAAGAGATCATCTATCAACTTAAGATTAACAAATACTGATGATGACCACCAACAATTAAACTACCTTGCACCTTATTACTATAACATGTCTGGCTCCAAAGATGAGGATGGTAGTGGAAGTACCGACAATAATTTTTATGCTGTAGGACCAATCTTAGAGGTTATGTATCAATATATACCTAACCACCCTCTCTTTGTTAATCCAAACTCACTGAATGCTTTACAGATTGGTTTAAGAAATCTAAGAGGTGATAGTAAATCTTCTTATGAAGATGATACTACTAGTGAACATGTCAATAGAACCTATTTAATGCTAGGCTTGATAAGCCGTTCTCGCTGGGAGAATTATAATGTCTTCTCAAACCTGAATTTAACTACTGACCTTAGTCATAATAGTTGGGGATTTGATGGACAAATTGGTCTAGAAGTTGTTATTAAAGGAAACTTCAAAGCAGAGATTGGCTATAAGTATATGGGGACAACTTCTGGCTCAGCAAGTGGAGCTACTATCGGCTTAAAAGTAGATTATTAAAAAAACTTGGGATTTTTATCCCAAGTTTTTTTTATTTAGAGCTTATACTTTTTAATAACTGCTTCAGCTACCTTGATCCCATCTACTGCTGCTGACATAATTCCTCCAGCATATCCTGCTCCTTCTCCAGCAGGATATAATCCACCAATATTACTCTCATGTTCTTTACTTCTGATAATTCTAATTGGTGATGAGCTTCTCGTCTCTACTGCTGTCATCACTGCATCATCCATAGCAAAACCACTCAATTTCTTATCTAGCTTAGGTAAGGCTTCTTTAATAGTCTCAACCACATACTGTGGAAGGCACAGACTTAAATCTGTCATACAAACCCGCGGAGCATAAGAAGGTTTAACCTCTCTCCACTTAACAGAGGGCTGTCCTGCTAAGAAATCCCCTACCAGTTGGGCTGGAGCATCATAATTTCCTCCACCAACTTCAAAGGCTCTCTGCTCCCATCTTCGTTGAAACTCCACACCTGCTAAAGGATGTTTACTAGCAAAGTCTTTAGGACCCACCCCTACCAATAAAGCACTGTTGGCATTTGCCTTGTCCCTGTTATATTCACTCATACCATTAGTAACTACTCTACCAAGCTCAGAAGCAGCAGCTACCACCTCTCCACCAGGGCACATACAGAAGGTATAAGCCGTTCTACCAGTTGAACACTGGTGGGATAGGCTATAATCAGCAGAACCTAGTTTAGGATGCCCTGCAAATTGACCATACTGACTCTGATCGATTAAACCTTGGGGATGCTCGATTCTAACTCCAATTGAGAAGGACTTCTGTTCGATTTTGGCACCCTGTTGATAGATCATTTCAAAGGTATCTCTAGCACTATGACCAATAGCTAAGATGACTATCTCTGCTTTAAGCTCCTTTTGCCCATTGACTATCACCCCTTTAACCTGCTTTTCTTCTATTAACAAGTCAGTAACCTTACTTTGAAAACGAATCTCTCCACCTAAAGTGATGATCTTCTTTCTTAAATTTTTGACTACATTCTGAAGTATATCTGTTCCTACATGGGCTTTATTCTTATAAATAATCTCTTCAGGAGCACCAGCTTCAATTAACTCTGTTAGTACCTTCCTACATCGTAAATCCTTAATCCGAGTAGTCAATTTACCATCAGAAAAGGTTCCTGCCCCACCTTCACCAAACTGCACATTTGATTCAGGGTCTAATTTCCCACTCTCCCAAAAATCATTAACATCTTGACTACGCTCTTCTACTCTCTTGCCCCTTTCTAAAACTAAAGGACGATAGCCCATCTGTGCTAAAAGGAGAGCAGCAAATAAGCCAGCTGGGCCTGTACCTACAACCACTGGACGATGCTTTAAGCTTTTATTTCCAGCCTCTACATACTTATATTCTAAATCAGGACTCTTTCTAATCTTATTATCATCTAATCTGCTTAAAATCAACTCCTCTTGCTCTATTTGAGCATCAACAGTATAGACAAAATAGACTACATTTCTCCTTCTCGCATCGATAGACTCTTTATAGATCTTATAATCGACTAATTCCTCTTTACTTATCTTAAGCCTCTTTAATAGCTCTTCTTTGATCTTACTCTTATCATCTTCAATTGATATCTTGATATCAGAAATACGAATCATAATTATTTAATTCCTTTCTATAATTTAATTTTAATCAATCTCCCCTATAAATTTTAATGGCAGATCACTTTAATATCATATAATTTTATATCCAGCTTTGCAACAGCTAGCAGGACTGTCCTCTAATTTAACAGCGGTTATTCCTGAAATAAAAATAGACTAATAGAAAACAATAGAGGGATATTACAATACTTTTAGCCTAAGATTAATGCTTATTTATACTTAAAATAACAAAAGCTAATCATAATCGATTAGCTTAACTATTAATATCAGGTTAACCATATCCAATCACATTTTAAAATTAGTTAATTTATATTCATTAGAGTATTCTATTGCCTTTCAAAGATAGCTGGCTGCTGGTCATCATAATAATAAATAAGTTTATAGATACAAGCTATAGGAATGTATACTTTAACCTCTGCATTGCCTTTTAAAACCAGATAACAGCCATCAAAGATTTCATCTATCACTCCAGTATATTCACAAGCTTCTACACCTGAAATCACTGTAACACAAATATCCTTTTTCTTCTGCAAAGAACTTAATAATTCTACTAATTTCTCATCTCTAGGATCCATATATATAGTACCCCCTTTTTATGAGATACTCTATAATATTTAAAGATAAAGATATCTGCTACTTAAATTCAAAATATTTTATTGATAATATCAAGTGGCAAGTCAAAGCTCATTTGATAATTGTTAATAGCTCACTTGTTATTAATTAGACTGCTAATTCCTACAAACTCAACCCCAGCTCTCTCAATTGGATTCAACATGTTTTTCAAAACTAGAGCTGTGACATTTCCACCATGGGGACCTACATGACCTATCCCTATAGCACTACCTTGAGAAATAGCTCTGCCAGCTAAATCAAGCATTGCCTCTCTAATATACCCATAATCCTTCTTATGATCTAAGAATACATCTCTCTCTAAAACTCTAACACCTACCTCTTTTCCTACTTGAGCTACTACAGTCTTAGGGGTTGTTCGACTATCTATAGCTACTAAGCCTCTTTGTTTAGCCACCTCCAATAAAACCTTCATCACCCGCCTATCAGCGGTTGCCTTTCCTCCGGTATGATTATTAAATCCAACAGCAGTGGGAATATCCTCTATAGCCTCTTCCATCCTTGATCTAATCTCTTCATTAGATAGGGTAGTTAAGATCGGCTTTGCACCCATCCAATTTGGTCTATCCAGCTCAGACTCCATTGGTAAATGAATGATTACATCAAAGCCTAAATTCTTAGCATACTCCCCCTCCTCTGTAGAATCATCTTTAAAAGGGATAATTGCACAGGTAATCTTCTGCTTTAACTTTAAAATACTATCAGTTCCTTCAGCTCTATTGCCAAAGTCATCAATAATAATCGCTATCTTGGCATCATCTTTCCTCACCCTAATCGGCCTAGTAATATCCAAATGGGCTGAGAGCTTACCCTTGTGACCACCGATTAAAAATTGTATATCCTCCACCCCACCTAGATCAGCAAATAACTTTACTAAAGATTCAATGACTAGAAAGTGTTCAAATACATCTAATTTATAGATATCATTTGATAGATTAAGATAAACCCTACCATTCTTGTATCCAATATCACTGATCAATTGGCTTCTATCAATATTTAACTTAGAAAATTTAGTCCCACTTAAGAGATTAACAGCTATCTCTTCCAAATCCTTGCGAGTCTGATAGCTCTTATTATCAATTACACTAGCAGCTAGATGGCTAATTTTAGAATATAACAAGAAGTTTCTTACTTTAACCCTCAATTGAGCTGCTAAGCCTCTCTCCTGAGGAACTTCTGTCAATCCCTTTGCCGCTAAGAGCTGATTGCCTTCAATAAATAAGGTTATCATAGCTGTAAGTAAGAAACAAATAATAATATATTTAAAATATCTTTTATCAACTCTAATCATAATAACACCCCCTTATCTTCTAAATAATTTAATTAAGATCCCTTAATTTTAAGGTTATTCCTCATCTAAAAATTGAAAGCTTGAAAAGTACTCTTCTATTCCCTGATAGATCGCCTCTACTAAAAGCTTTTGATAAGCTGCTTGTTGCAGTAAGTCCCTATCCTCTTTATTAGTGATAAAACCCAATTCAATCAAAATACCAGGGTTCTCTTTGGCCTTTAAGATATAGAGATCACTTCTCTTCTTAATCTGGTGCTGCTTCTTTCTAACACCTTGATATTCCAATTGATTAAGATGCTTCTGTACCACCTCAGCAATGATCTTATTTTGACGATGGCGTGGATAATAAAGAGCTGTTGCCCCCTGCTGCCAAGTCTGACCAATACGATGGTCAACATGTAGACTGATAAATAAATCTACTCCATCTTGATTGATAATATCCAATCTAGCCCGTAAATCTCTTGTATGGCGACTGCTAGAGTATTGATTGAGATGGTCTAAAGAGATGTCTTTTTCTCTAGTCATAATCACCCTAGTATTACTATTTCTTTCTAAATAGTCCCTTAACTTCAATCCAACAGCTAAATTGATATCCTTCTCTAAAATACCTAAATAGCTAGTTCCACCATCTATTCCTCCATGACCTGGATCTATAACTATTACTCTCTGTTGAGCAATTGGCTCTGTTGATAAAATAGTATCACTTATATCCAAATTATTTGGTAAGAAGAAGACTAGATATATCAATAATAATAGTAAATATACCCTATACCTCTCTATTTTTATAATCACTCTTTCACTTCCTTATCCCCTAGAATAGTTCCTAATCTAAATTTATTCATTCAGAGATTAGATTATCATAATCAAATACTCTTTTAGTAGATTATTAATAACAATTAAAGGTGATAGAACTAATATTATAATATATCTATATACTTTTACCTTTAAATTAAGTTCTAGTTCATTCAACAACTACCGACTAGAAGTCGGTAGAATGCTTTTGCGACTGGAAGTCGCGTTTAGGCTAAAGCCCACTAAAGGACTATAGCTAAAGCTAT
>NZ_PVNB01000003.1 GCF_003001995.1 Orenia metallireducens
CTTTCGCGTTCAACTTGCATGTGTTAAGCACGCCGCCAGCGTTCGTCCTGAGCCAGGATCAAACTCTCCAATAAAGATTTATTTAAATGTGAATACACATTTAATAACAAAAGTTTGATTAGCTCTATATTACGCTTGGTCAAAACTTGCATTGTTTAGTTTTCAAAGACCAAATTTAGTGCCACCTTTAGTAGCGACATTTAATATCTTATCAAATCTCATTTCAGTTGTCAATAACTTTTTAAAAGTTTTTTAGCGACAACGTCATTAATCATAACATTTTAAAGAATCTCTGTCAAGAAGTTTTCTATAAGACAAAAGACTTCTTAACAAGCGACAAGATATAGTTTATCAAAAGCACTGAATCTCGTCAAGAGAAAATTAAAATAAAAAAATATTTTGTAGCACAACTAATAATTTAACATCTTTAATCATAATTGTCAAGAAGAGATTAAAAATAACTTTTTTAATAAAAACATCTTCGACAAACAACGTTTAATATGATAACAGTTAATTTACTTGATGTCAAATTAAAAGTTAAACATTCATTGCTACTACTTTATAATAACTCAATCATTAAAAAATTATACATATAATAAAGAAAAGATAGGCAACTGCCTATCTTAATGATTCTTCTACATTTACAACTCCAACATCATTTTTATATAAATTTATACAAAATTGAATAAACTCAATAAGCAAAGTAGACCCTCCAGAAACCAATAATACAAAAGCCCATTCACCTTTAGCTAATAAAGTAGTCTTAAATAAGCTCTGAAACATAGGCAAATATAACACCATCAGATGCATTCCAAAAGAAAATACTACTGCTAATAGTAAATATATATTAGTAAAAGGATTAATCTGCAATACACTATACTTTTCAGAACGGCAACTAAAAACAAAGAATAACTGTGCCATAACTAGATTAGTAAAGGCCATAGTTCTAGCTGTTTCCAGTGAATTAGAATATCTCAATCCAAATAAAAAGACAAGTAGTGTACCAAAACCTATTAAAATTCCTTGCCCACAGATTCTCCATTTTAATCCCCCAGCAAAAATACTCTCTTCTCTTGGACGTGGTTCTTTCTCCATAATATCATCATCAGCTGGATCTATACCTAAAGCTAATGCAGGTAATCCATCTGTTACTAAATTAACCCATAAAATCTGAATTGGAATCAGTGGTAAAGGTAATCCTAATAAAGAGGATAAGAACATCGTCAATATTTCCCCTACATTACAGGATAATAAATAACGAATAAATTTACGGATATTATCATAAATTCCTCTGCCCTCTTCCACTGCTGCTACAATCGTCGCAAAATTATCATCAGCTAATATCAATGCTGATGCCTCTTGAGTTACATCTGTTCCTTTCTGACCCATAGCAATTCCAATATCAGCTTCCTTGATAGCTGGAGCATCATTCACTCCATCACCAGTCATAGCAACGATGTGCCCTTTTCTCTGAAGAACCTTTACAATTCTTAGCTTATCCTGAGGTGATACTCTAGCAAAGACAGAAATATCATCTATATCTCTTTCCAATTCCTTATCTGTTAGCTCCATCAATTCTTGACCAGTTATAATCTTGTCTCCAAGCTCCAATAAATTCAACCTTTCTGCTATAGCTGCCGCTGTATTCTTATGGTCTCCTGTTACCATCTTTGGCTTTATTCCTGCCTGTTTACAGAGTCTAATGGCATCTGCAACCTCAGGCCTTGGTGGATCAATCATTCCAATCAAACCAACAAAAACGATCTCATCTTCATATCTTTCTAAATTATCTTCATTAGGTTTTCCACTTAACTCTCGATAACCTACGGCCAATATTCGTAATGCTTGGTTAGCTAAGTTCTCATTCTCTCTCAATATAGCTCTTCTCTTTGCTTCACCTAATGACTTTACCTTTCCATCTTCTAAATACCTAGTACACCTTTTCAGTAATATATCTGGTGCACCCTTGATATATAATGTATATTTTTTATTATCCTCAACAATCACCGACATTCTTTTTCTAGAAGAATCAAAAGGTATCTCTATTCTTTTAGAAAAATTATTATCTAATTCTTCCTTATCTATACCTGCATCATCAGCTGCTAAAATCAATGCTCCTTCCGTCGGTTCACCTATTATCTCTCTTTTAGACCTACTCCTATAAGAATTATCTTTAAATTTTTTATTTAATGAATCTTTTCTCTTTAACTTAGCATTATTACAGATAGCTCCTATCTCTAAAGCCTTGATGAGTGATTTCTCATTAAACTCCTCCTCTTTACAATCATAGAGTTTAGCATTAGTATAAACTTTCTGTACAGTCATTTCATTTTTAGTCAAAGTTCCTGTTTTATCAGAGCATATTACTGTGGCACAACCTAGAGTCTCTACAGCAGGTAACTTTCTAACAATTGCATTACGTTTAATCATTCTTTGTACACCAATAGCTAAAGCCAAAGTAACAATAGCAGGTAACCCCTCTGGGATAGCAGCAACTGCTAAACTTACTCCTGACAAGAACATCTTATAAAGCGGCTCCCCTTTTACTACCCCTAAAGCTACTACTGCAGCACAGGCTAATAAGCAGATTAAAACAATTCCTTTACCTAAATCCTCCAATCTCTCCTGTAATGGTGTTGTACTATCCTCTGCCTCATGTAACAGACTGGCAATCTGACCCATCTCTGTATCGAGTCCTGTTTCAGTAACTACAGCTTTACATCTACCTTTAGTTACTACAGTTCCCATATGAATCATATTTGTTCTATCACCAACTGCAACCTCTAGATCAGAAGTTAAGTTGCATTTTTTCTTAACAACTGGTAGTGATTCTCCTGTTAAAGAGGATTCATTAACCTCCAGGGTACTACTCTCAATAATTCTAGCATCTACTGGGATCTTATCACCAATTTCAATAAAGATTATATCACCAGGTACAAGCTCCTCAGATACTACCTCTTCGATTTCACCTTCCCGCAAGACTCTGGCCTTAGGTGCCGTTAGTTCCTTTAGTGCTTGTAAAGACTTTTCTGCTCTAAATTCTTGAACAAAGCCCATAATTGCATTCAAAATCACAATAGATAAAATAGCAATCGCATCTGCATACTCACCTAAAAACCCTGAAATAATAACTGCTGCAATTAGGACTAAGACCATAAAATCTTGAAATTGTCCTATAAATAATGAAAAGACCGAATGACCACTATTATCAGGCAACTTATTTGGTCCAATAGTTTCTAGGCGTTCTTCTACCTGCTTATGACTCAAGCCTCTACTTTTATTGGTCTGTAAATCATCTAATAACTGTGGTACTGCTGAAGTATATGAATCTTTTTTAGACATCTATCCCCCTCCTAATTTAAAATTAGAATGTATTCCACAATTCTAACTATAAAATAAATCATAGTAACTCTAACTATAACTATCATTATTCAGCTTAAGTAAAGAAAATTACCCCTTCATAAATAAAATACAAGTTATATTCACAACTAGTTAGGATCTTGATAAAGTTAATTCAAATAAAATTTTCAGAAAATCGATTTATAACTTAAGGAATTTTATATTTGAAAAGAACTTAGTAAAGTGTTACTATAAATGTAAAGAATATTTAAGAGGAGTTGTTAATGATGTCCTTAGACGGAGTTACTCTAGCCGCTATTAAAGATGAATTTAAAAATAGATTAATTGGTGGGCGAATAGATAAGATTTATCAGCCAAAACCTGAATTACTGACTTTAAGAATTAGACAGCCTGGTCAGAATCTAGAATTATTAATCTCTGCTGACCCCCAAGAACCAAGAGTGCATATTAGTGAAGAGAATTTTGATAATCCGATGAATCCTCCTGCTTTCTGTATGTTGCTTAGAAAGCATATTGAAAGCGGAAGGATTAAAGATGTTCAGCAACCCAATTTTGAAAGAATTTTAGAGATAACTATCCAATATATGAATAATGAAGGAAACTTAGCAGATAAGATTCTTGTTATAGAGTTGATGGGTAGACACAGTAATATTATCTTATTGAATGAAGATCGAATGATATTAGATAGTATTAAACGGATTACCTCTAATAAGAGCCGTTATCGCCAGTTACTACCTGGCAAAGGGTACTTTCCTCCACCAGAGCAAGGAAAGAATAATCCTTTAACTACTGATTCAGAAGAGTTTACCCAATTACTTCAAAATGATCTTAATGAGCCAATCTATCGAGCAATCATGAATAATTATCGAGGAATTGGACCTTTGATTGCTCATGAAATTGCTTATCGGGCTGACTTAAATGGCGAAGAGCAATTAACCAATCAAAATCAGATAAAATCTTTGGGGCAAGAGTTTATAGCTATCTTTGAAGCTATTAAAAATAACAGCTTTAATCCTACTTTAGTATTAAAGAACAATGAATTTGAAGCCTTCTCTTCTATAAATTTAGAGCAGTTTGACCTTCCAAAGAAAGAGTATGATTCAATTAGTGAGTTGATGACCATCTATTTTGTCGAAAAAATCACACGAAGGATAATCAACCGCTATACTGAAAAGATGGGAGCAGTCATCTCTAATAATAAGGAGAAGGCTGATAAGAAATATCGTAAGCTAAGAGGGCAGCTAAAGGGAGCTCAAAATGCCGATAAATATAAGCTCAAAGGTGAATTAATCCTAGCAAATATCTATCGGTTAACGAAGGGTGAAAAAAAGGTCAAGTTGGAAAACTATTATGATGATAATAAAAAGATTACCATCACCTTAGATCCTAAACTCAATCCATCTGATAATGCTCAAAAGTACTTTAAGAAGTATGAAAAGGCTAAAAAAAGTGTCAAATATTTAAAGTATGAACTATATAAAATAAAGAATGAACTCGATTATTTAAATCAATTAGAGGTCAATATAGAACAAGCAGAAAGTGTTGAAGATTTAGAGGAGATTTATGAAGAGATGGTTCAAGAAGGATATATCAGAGAACAGAAAAAGAATAAGAATAAACGGGATAAAAAACTGCCACCACTTAAATTCAAATCTACTGATGGGTATGATATCTTAGTTGGAAGAAATAATCGCCAGAATGACAAGTTAACAAAAAAAATTGCCAATAATCAAGATACTTGGCTTCATGTCAAAGACCTACCTGGGTCACATACCATTATCAGAAACCATACTGGTGAAGATTTGCCTGAAAATACTATTTTAGAAGCTGCTCAAATAGCTGCTTTTTATAGTAAAGGTAGAGAATCTAGTAATGTTCCTATCGATTATACTCTAATCAAAGATGTCAAAAAAGCTAAAGGAGCCAAACCAGGAATGGTTTACTATGAGAACTATACAACCTTATATGTAGATCCTAATGAAGAACTTGTGAAGAATTTAAGGGTTGATTAAAGTTACAATATCATACTAAAAAGAGGATCTACTTGGCTATATAGCCAAGTAGATCTCTTTTTCATTCAAATTAAAATCCTAAATAATATTATATTCAGCTATTATTAGATACATTAACCATCTCACCTACATTATCTTCTCTCATCTTAGCAAAATAATCCTTTAAGGTCGAAACCAACCAAAACACTAAGATAATAAAAGAAACACCTTCTGCAACAGGAAAAGCAAACCATAGAGCAGACAATCCATATAATTCTCCCAACCAGTACATAACCGGTAATAACAAAACTATCTGTCTTAATAATGCTAATAATAAACTTGGAAAGCCCTTACCAATCGATTGAAAGGTAGTTGCTCCTATTAAGGATATCCCAATTACAGGAAAAGCAAGACTGATTCTTCTTAAAGCAGTACTACCTATCTCTAAAAGCTCCTGATTTCCATTAAAGAGTCTAATTAGCCCTTCAGGGAAGAGTTGAAATATGATAAAACCAACCATAGTAAAGATAAATCCAATCGACATTCCAGAGATTATTGTTTTTTTCATTCGCTTAGGATTATTATGCCCATAATTATAACCAACAATCGGCATAAAACCTTGACCCAGACCAAAAACAGGCATAAAGACAAAAGACTGTAACCTAAAATAAATACCTACCACTGCAATAGCTGTTGTGTCATAACTTGCTACAATTACATTCATTCCAGCCATCATAATACTAGCAAGTATCTGCATGACCATAGCAGGAAAACCTACTTGATACAACTCTTTAATAATTCCTAAATCAAAATTAAAGTCTTCAAGCTTTAATTGAATCTGGTTTTTATCACTTAGAATAATTCTAGTAATGAAGGTTCCACTAATTATTCTAGAGATAACTGTGGCATAGGCTGCTCCTTCAACTCCAAAGCTAGGAAAGAACCCAATTCCAAAGATCATCAAAGGATCTAAAATCATATTGATAACTGCTCCAATTAGCATAGTTAGCATAGGAATAAAGGTATTTCCCTCTCCTCTTAAGATATTATTAAAGATCATAGGAACGAACATTGCTACTGAACCAATCATGATTATTCTAATATACCTAGTCCCCATATCAATTAAATTAGGACTACTTGTAAAAATTCTAATCAAATCATCGGCAAAGAAGATTCCAATTATAGCTGTGATTATCCCATAAATAATAGCTGTAAAAACTACATGTTCTGCTACATTGTTGGCTTTATGCCCTTCACCTCTTCCTAATAATCTAGAGATTAAGGAATTGGCACCAACCCCTGTTCCAACTCCCACTGCAATTAAGACCATTTGAATTGGAAAGGCTAAAGATAATGCAGATAATGCTTCAGTACTTAAATGTCCAATATAGATACTATCTACCACATTATATAATGCCTGAACTGCCATTCCAATAATTGCAGGAATCGATAATTTAAGTAATAATGGTATAATCGCTTCTTCTCCTAACCTATCGGAGTTCTTATTAACTTTCATAATTATTCCCCCTTAAATTCTCTTTTAATTATCTAATTTATTCTTTAAATTCTCATACATCTTTTTAGTTGTAATTAGATAATTCTCTAATTCATCTTGAGTTAAGCCTTCTTTCATTTCACTTTCTACCGAATCTAATATTTTAATAAATCTAGGTTTAAATTCTTTAGCTTTAGCAGTTAAGTATAGTACTCTTTTACGCCTATCATCAAGGTCAGCCTCTTTAATTATAAAACCAACTGCTTCTAATTTCTTAATCCCTTTGCTTACAGCAGATTTATTAAGATTATAAGTCTGACATAAACTATGTTGACAAACTCCTTCCCTTCTATATAAAGACATTAAAAGAAAGATCTGTCCATGACTAATATCATAAGGCTCTAATTTCTTATCTAATAAGGCTGCATGTGCTCTACGGATCATACTTAAATATTTACCAATTCTTTCTCTTATCATAACTCTCTACCTCCAAAAATAGTTCACCCTTCAACTATTTTTAGTATATAATAAGTTTAGTTCACTTGTCAACTATTATTTAAAATCCAAGTTTGCTATATTCTTATAATGTAATATTTGACCATATTAATACATTACCGATATAAATAGTATCTCTTTATAGGTATATTACGACACTTTTTCTTTGGTGGTTAGGAGTTAGAAATTTAGGTAGTTAAGCAGTTCCTAACCACCTACCCACCTGTCTACCTAATAAATAAAGTGTCGTAATAACTCTATTAAGGTTCATTTTAAATTCACCCATCTATAAAACGAAAAAATCGCCCATTTCTAGAGTTATGTTCTCACAAAACATATCTTAGAAAGAGCGACTTATGTTTGTCATATTAGCTAAAGAGTAAAAATAATAATTTATAGTCCATACACATCTGAAAATTCTACATCTATTCTATCAATTAAATTTTTCTCTTCAATATCATAATTATTTATAGATTCTTTTACTTGATTCAACTGTTTTGTAGGTAATTCTATAATAAATTCTGTAAATTTTCCTACCTCACTTCTTACTCTAATCTCCCCTCCATGTAATTCAACAAGTAATTTAACAATTGCTAATCCCATTCCAGTTCCTTCGTTTCTTCTAATAAAAGACTTATCTACTTGTCTAAAAGATTCAAAAATTATCTTCTGCTTATCTTCTTGAATCCCTATTCCTGTATCTTTTACTATGATAACTATATAATCATCTTTATCTAATAGATTTACAGAAATAACATCCCCTTCATCTGTAAATTTTATTGCATTAGAAAGTAAGTTTAAAATAATTCTTTCAATCACAAAGATATCACAAGGAATTTCTTTGTTTTTCACATCTGATTTAAACTCTAATACTCGATTTTTATTTTCTATATAAGTTGCTACTGAATAGGTCATCCTCTTAATAAACTCTACTATATTATAATTATCGATATTTAATTTAAAAGAATTAGAGTTTATCTTAGTGATATCGAGCATATTATCCACTAACTTTAAGAGCCTATAATTATTCTGTTTGATAATACTTGTATATTTTTTAAACTTATATTCGATTTCCGGATTTAAAATTTTGTCTTGATATAAAGTTAACATTTGTAGTGCAGAGAAAGAAAGATTTAAGGGTGTTTTAAACTCATGAGATAAATTGGCAAAAAACTCTAGCTTTAATTTACTATATTCTAATTCTTCTTTAAGTAATTCTCTTTCAGTAATATCTAAAGCTGAAACTAATATCCCTTCAATTTCCCCATTTCTATCTTTTAATATATTATTCCGCCCAATAAACTTTCTCTCTCTAGCATCTTTAGTTAACACAACAACCTCTTTATACTCTTTTATTTTTTTTTTAAAATTCTGTTCTTTAATTCACCTCTCATATCTTCTTTAACATAATCCATTATACTATTTCCCAAAATCTCCTCTTCATCATATCCTAAAATCTCACAACCTTTTTGATTAATCATTGTAATTTTTCCAGCTTGATTTAAGATTAAGAATACAACTTCAGTAATATCAAGATATTTCTGTAACTTATCCTTCTCCTGTTCTAGCTGATTAGTCCGTTCTCTTACTTTAGCATCCAATCTTTGATTAGAAGACTTTAAAGCTTGATATAAACTTGCATTCTCTAAAGAAATTACTATTTGAGAAGAAAGCATCTCTAAAACTTTCAATCTATCTTCAGTAAATGCTCCTGCCATTAGATTATTCTCCAAATAAATTATCCCCTTTAATCTTCCTTGATTCATCAAAGGAAAACATAAAATTGATTTGGGTCTTCTTTGAACAATATAATTATCAGAATTGAAATATGAAGAACAAGTAGCATATTCTAAGACAAGACTCTCCTTAGTTCTACTGACATAATTTATAATACTAGCAGGAGCATCTTTCTTTTCATCTACTGCAGTATTTGGAAGAATAACTATTTCATCCTCTTCAACCTCTTTCTTGCCTTTTAAGATAAGGTTCTCTTCCTCCTTCATAATAAAGACTACCTTCTGTGCTCCTAAATTCTCAATCATAATTTTAACTAATTTCTTGATTAGCTCTTCTAAAACAATTTCTTCTGAAATAGCTTGACTAGCTTTGATTAATGTATTAAAATCCAGTACATCTGAATCAATCACTGTAGTCTGCATTTTGGCTTGACTTTCTTCAATTTTCTCATGGAAAAGCTCTAAATATCTACTCTCTACATCTTCTACTTTAGCTTCTGCACCCCAAAACTTATAACACAAACAAGCTTTCTTAAAATGTAATTTAGCATATAGATCATTGCCTTTGTTAAACCAGAATTTTGCAGCTAACTCATTAGCTAAAGCCTCATCATTGATATACTCATACTCTTTTGCTAGATCAATAGCTTTATTATAGTACTCTAGTGCTTTACAACTATCACCTATTACCTGTAAGCGTTCTGCCTCAACTAAATAGAACTTATGAAGAAAGTTCATCGGAGCATGCTCAGACCATTTTTTCATTTTGGCTTGATTTTCGCTAACTCTTACTAATATCTGATCTTGTTCATCAGCAGTTAGAGTCGGATATACTGCAAGTTTAGCTAAAGAATCAAAGAAATAAAAGATAACTGTGTCTGCTGTCCCTGCTATAGTATTTATATACTCTTCTGTCTTCTTAGCAAATTCAACAGCGGTAGAATACTCTTGAAAGTAATACTTAAGTATTACTTTTTTCAAAAATAAATGAACCAATCCTGTTAAGTCACCAATATCAGTCAGTTTAGCTAACATCTCATTCTCATTACATAACTGCCCTGTTAGTTTAGTCGGGTCTTCAGCTTTGCCCTGCAAATTTAAAACAGTCTGTCCAAAAAGCTGTTCCCAGTTTATAGATATCCCTTGCTTGATCTTTTTTAACTTACTTAAATTATTTAATATATTCTCTTCCATTACTTGCAGCTGGCAACCGGCATAAAATGAATTCTTATCATGAGCTGTCAAGCAATAGCCAGCATATTCAAAATCACCAGTCTCTATTCCCGCCTGATACCCTTCCACTGATAAGTTTAAGGTTGTTCTCAAATGTTCTCCCCAACCTTTGATAAAATAAGTATATATATTTAAAACCATTACCTTATGTTGTTTTGAGTCATGGCTTTCTACAAAGTATCTACTTAATTTCCCTAGTTTATAGCCAAGTTCTAAATCAATTTGTAATGAGCAGAGCATCATTCCATAAAATGAATAGACTGCTGCGGCAAATGAAGGTTGCCCATATTCTAAAGTAAGCTCCATCATCTTACCAGCTACAATCGGGCTCAATAATGGTTCGGTATGATAGGTAACCGATATACTCCGTAATAGAACCTGCATAGCCCCTACTTTAATAGCATCTTTCATAGGAGGAAGATTTTTTAACTCCTCTATTCTCATTTCTGACATAAACTCTCTGACACTTTCAAAAGCCTGCTCTACATCTAGTTGAGTGGGTTTACTTGGAATCTCTACTCCTGTTAATTTAAGCACGGTGATACAGGTATCTAAAGCCTCCTGTAACTTCAGTTGTGTTTGCTCTGCTTCTATTTTAACTAGGTAAACTTTAATTTTTTCCACTATGGTCTTAGCATTCTCTAAAACAATTCCAATAAACTCTTCCATTTCTTGATATTTAGCGACTAAATATGCTGCTTCTGCTATCTCTGAATATAACTCTAGACTTAGCTGATAATATTCTTGCCAGCTATTGTCAGGTAATAGCTCTAAGGCTGTTTCAAGATAAAGAAATGCCATCTCATAAGCAACAGCTTTTTTAGCCAACCTAGCTGCCTCTAAATTTAACTCTGCTAATTTTATTCTCTCTTGTTGACTATCAATCTTTATTCTTCCTGCATTATACTGCCTTATTATTCTAAATAAATCTTCTGCATCTCTTACTTTATTAGATTTTTTTAACAATAAGCGTCCTAATTCTAAATGGATACAATCTCTTTTATCAGCTGATAATGTAGCATAAACAGCCTGTTGAATCCGATCATGAATAAACTTAATCTTAATATCCTCTGCTTTTAATGAAGAATCTTGATTATCAATCACAATCAAACCTTTCTCCACAGCTGCTTGTAAATCTTTCAAAATCTGATTTGTAGCCTTGTCATTAATTAAAATTAAAGTCTGTAAATCAAATTGATTTCCTATACAAGCACCATACTGTAGCTGTTCTACTGTGACCGGATTTAAATTCTTTATTTCATTTAATAAAAAATCTACTACATTATCTGTTATCCCTAGTTTTTTAATCTCTTCTATATCCCACTGCCACTGATCTAAATCATAATAGATATATCCTTTATCATATAGAGCCTGAGAAAACTGTTTTACGAAAAATGGATTCCCAGCAGTTTTATCAGCTATAAAACTGGTTAATTCTTCTAGATCGTTTGAATTATCCCCAAAAACTGACAATGTCTCCTCTAACATCAATTTAATAGCTTTTGTTTCTAAGGGCTGTAACTTGATTTCATTAATAAGAAGCTCTGTAGCAGCCAGTTCAGTTACCATTGCACTAATTGGCTTGACTAACTTATCCTTATTATCTCGATAAGCTCCAATAAGGAGTACATACTTAATTGATTTATTAGTCATTAGCCCCTTTATAAACTCTAGACTAGAAGAGTCCGCCCACTGTAAATCATCAATAAACAGTACTAAAGGATGCTCTTTACCTGAAATCGCTTCCATAAAATTCTCAAAGACAAGATTAAATCTATTCTTAGTTTGAGCTGCTCCCAATTCTGGAACAGAAGGTTGCTTTCCTATAATTAATTCTAACGATGGAATGACGTCAATGATTATTTGTCCATTATTACCTACCGCTTTGAATATTTTTTTACGCCAAATTTCTAATTCTTCCGATGATTTTATAAGTAATTGCTTTATAAAACCTTCTAAAGCCTTAATTATAGCACTATAAGGGACAGTGCTTTGGTACTGTTCAAATTTTCCTGAGATAAAATGTGTTGATTCTTTTATGAATTTATTCTTCATTGCATTTACTAAAACAGACTTGCCAATTCCTGGACTCCCTTTAACCAATACTAATGATTTTCTTCCATCATTAATCTTTTGATAAGAGTCAAATAATTCTTTGAGTTCTTCTTCTCTACCATATAATTTATCTAGTATTTTAAATCTATTCAAATTATCTACTTTGCCGATTTTAAAAGATGTTATCTTTCCTGTAGATTCCAAATCTTCTTGACATCTTATCAAATCCTTTTTTAAGCTATCTAAACTCTGATATCTATCTTTAGGCATTTTAGAGATTAGCTTCATTATGATATTTGAAAGTACTTCTGGTATCTTATCATTTATTTTAATAGGAGATGAAGGTTGTCTAGCTATATGTGCATAAATCAGTTCCATCTCATCAGCATAATCAAAGGGTAATTGCCCTGTTAATAACTGATAAAAAGATACTCCCAAAGAATAATAATCTGTTCTATAATCTATTACTCTATCTATTCTTCCAGTCTGCTCTGGTGCTATATAGGCTAAAGTGCCTTCCAATCGCTCGTAATTCTTATTTTTTACTTTATCTTCATCCATAAACATTGAACTGCCAAAATCAATAAATTTGACCTCCCCATGCTTATTAATCAAAATATTATCCAAATTAATATTTAAATGAATAATTTTTTTCTGATGAATCTGATTTAGTATATCAACCAATTGAATAGCAATTTCTAAAAATTCTTTTAATTCAAGCTGCTTACTTTTGACTAAACTTTTAAGTGTCCTTCCTTTAACACCTTCTCGGATTAAAACCGGTCTCCCTTTGGAAGTTTCTAAGTCATGTACTTTGACTACACCTTCAATTGAATTAAGGGTTTTGGCTAATTCATATTCATGCTTTAATTTCTCAACGTTTTCTAATGTTAGCCCTTTTGATGAAATTGTCTTCAAAATAACCTTCTTCTTTTTCTTCTTATCATAGCCTAGATAAATCAAATTATTTCGTCCTTCATAAAGCAATTGATCAACTTCATATCCAGCAAGCTCCAACATATTACTTTTTCCCCCTTTGTTTGATATATATTTCTATTTATCTACTTTGTATTTATAATTCTATATTATTGTTTTATTACCTTTAAATTACATAAATAATTTTTTAATATGACGCTATATGGATATTGAGGATGTTGTATCATTTTTTATAACAGGACGGATAATAATAAAAAAAGTATATGTCAATCGATTGACATATACTTTAAAAAATAATTATAATATTTTTTATAATGCTCTATACTCTCCAGTTTCTAAATCACGATACTCAATAGTATATTCGTAGCTCTTAAGGTTTGCTATTAATCTAGCTTCATATTCACCATTCTGCCAAGAAATCTCCAATAACTTCTCACTACTAGTATCATGGATAGTATAATCACCATCAAAGGCTGGATATGAGTTGCGGAATTCCATTAACTTAATTAATTTTTGTACAACTGGCTTTTCAACCTCTTTGTCAATCTCTTCTTTAGTATAATAATGACGATTTATATTTCTACCAACCTTAGTCTTCTCAAGTAATTCAATATCATTTTCACCTGCAAGTAAGCCAACATAATATACCTGAGGAATCCCTGGAGCAAAAAATTGAATAGCTCTTGCCAAAAGATAAGCATCATCATTATTTCCTAAAGCCGAATAATAAGTACAATTAATCTGATAAACATCTAAATTATCATAAGCTGCACTACTATAAACTTTCTTAACATTCGATCCTCTAGAATAAAGTTGTTCTCTAGTCATCTCAATCTCTTCATCACTCAATAAATCTTTAACATCTACAACTCCAATACCATCATGTGTATCAAGGGTAGTAAATTGTTTGCTTGGACACTTCTTTAACCAGGCAGTCAATCTCTTGGTTGAACCACTATATAAAGAATGTAATAATAACATTGGTAAAGAGAAATCATATACCCAATGGTCTTGATTAGCTATTTTTAACTGAATAGAGTAATGTTCATGAATTTCAGGAAGGATATCAACATTGTAAGGTTTTAAGATTGCTTTTGCTTCGTCGAGTAATTCCCAAATATCTGGTTCAATAAAGAAACAATTAGTCCCAGCCCTCTTAACAGCATAAGCAAAAGCATCAAGTCTAATTATTGAAGCACCATGCTCTGCTAAATATACTAAACTATCTTTAATAAATTTCCTGGTAACTTCTGATTCCATATTCAAATCAACCTGCTCTTCTGCAAAAGTACACCATATCTTTTCAGTTGTTCCATCTGAAAAATTTACATCTATATAAGGTGCTCTAGGTTTTCTCTTATAGATAAGGTCAACCTCTTCTTCAGTAGGTTCTCCATTTTCCCAAAAATCCTTATACCTAATAAAGAAATTAGAGTACGGAGAATTATCCTTATTTTTTTGAAAATCTTTATAAAAATTTGATTGGCGAGAGATGTGATTAACCATAAAGTCATACATTAGATAAAATTCTTTACTCAAAGCTTCAATATCCTCCCAAGTTCCAAACTTTTCATCTACTTCTTTATATGTGATTGGAGCAAAACCTCTATCAGCAGATGATGGGAAGAATGGTAGTATATGAACTCCACCAATTGCATCTTTAAAATATTTTTTTAGTACATTACTTAAATCTTTTAAATTTTTCCCCATACTATCAGCATAGGTGATTAACATTATTTCATTCTTTACTGACATAATTATATATCCCCCTTAATAAATTAAATTTTCAAAGCAATAGCCTCTTTTTATATCTACTAGTCACATTACCAGTATAAATCAAAATATAGAATATGTCAACCGGTTGACATATTCTATATTTAAATTAGCTAGCAGTTATATAACTACTAGCTTTTAAGTTGTTTGTCTCTCTATCAAAGCTACTGGTAAAATATTATCAATCTCTACATCATTATCATTTATCTGTTTATTAAGTAGCTCTATAGCTAAGCTACTCATCTCTTCTATAGGTTGTCTGATAGTTGTTAATTCTGGTATAAGCAATGAAGACATTTGAATATCATCATAACCAATTATTTTTATGTCTTTAGGTATTCTTTTATTGAGTTGCTCGCTAACTTTTATAGCATTAGCAGCAATCAAATCACTACTTGCAAATACACCATCTATATCTGGATGGTCTTTAAATAAATTTCTAATAAGACCTTCATACTGTTGGGTATTAAAGACATTCATATCCGTTTGAGCAGTTATATAATCAACATTTCTACTTTGAGCTATATTGATAAATGCTTCATTTCGCTTATTTGCTAATAAATTCAAACTTAAACTACCACTTATGTAAGCAAGCTTTTTACAACCTTTATCTATTAATAAGTTAGTAGCTAAAGAAGCCCCCTTATAATTATCAGACGAAATATATGGAATACCTTCTATCTGCCTATCAAAGGTAACAATAGGAAGATCTAAATTCTCATACTCACTTACTTCCATAGTATGGCTAGCCATTATAATACCATCCACTTGATTCCCTCGTAGCATTTCTGTATATTCTTTTTCTTTTTTAGGATCATGTTGAGAATTACATAACATTATCTTATATCCTTTCTGATAAGCATACGCCTCTAAATAAAAAGCTAATTCAGAAAAAAAAGGATGAGAAACAGTTGGTATAATAATTCCAATTATATTAGATTTCTTTTTAGATAATGACCTAGCAATCTCATTTGGTTGATAATTAAGTTCTTCCATTACCTGATAAACCTTATTTCTTGTCTTATCACTAATATAACCTCTATTATTTAAAACCCTTGAAACAGTTGTAACAGTTACACCTGCCTTTTTAGCTACATCTTTGAGTGTAATCGCCATATTATCCTCTCCATTAAAATAAGTTGATTGTAATTATAATTAAAAAACAAAAACAGGCACAAGTTAGTATTGTTCCTGTTTTTGCTTTCAATTATAAAAATCTAAAACTCCATCTTCATTTCTAGTCGTTCTTCTTCTTTATCTATCTCCCAAATATCAGATAGATCTAATTGTGACCACAATTTATCTTTGATATTAATATGTATGCTCTCAATACCATTATCCAAAGCCAGATTAGAAGAATAGATTAATAGTTCTTTAATCAATTCGATATTATTCTTCTCAGCTTTAGGTACATAAAGATATATAGAATTACCATCTAATAAAGTTACCCCTTCTATCCCTTTACAGCTTATCTTATGAACAAAAGGGCCTTTATAATCCAAAAACTCTTCTGCTCCAGCCTTAAAGGCCTTTAGCCAAATATAATCTCTTGCCCAAGGGCAACCTACTACTACCTGCAAATCTTTTGGCTCTTCATTAAAGTTAAGCTCTTTAACAAGCTTAACCTCTGTGTTCTTCTTAGCTTTTATACTCAGTAGCATTTGAGGATTCTCTTTAATCTCCTTTAACCCTACCTTCTTATATAACCCTTTTGATTTATTGGTATCAGGCCAAGTCACATAAGACTTATAGCCCAAATTCTTCATGATAATAGCAGAGTATCTTACTAGCTCTATTCCAAACTTTCTTCTACCAAAATCATCATGAATATTAAGCCTTACTAGATAAACTGGGTCATCCTTAGATTCAGGCAATACCACTTCTGCATGACCAATTACTTCATCCTTTAATAGCGCAATAAAGATTCTTCCTTTTGCTTCTTTAATCAGATTGAACCTAAATTCACTTAACTGCTCTTCTTCCCACCAGTCTTCTGGGTTTGTTGCTTGATACATCTCATAAATTTTAGTGATATCATCTTGGTCTGCTTCTCTTAATAATACTCTCCCCTCATTAGTATAAACAAACTGTTCCATCTAACCACCTCTTTGCTTTAAAGTAAAAAACTATAGGTCTTGAACCTATAGCTCTAGGATAATTGGATTTCCTTAACTAAATTAATAAATTTATTGACAACACATAGGATAAACCTTTGTGTTTTTCACTTATACCTATAATAACTAATTAGCTAGCTTACTAGCTTATATAGTTAAAAAACCTATAAAATTGATTCAATATTAACTAGAAAAAATTTTAAAATATACAAATGTTATTTTGTGTAATTTTACTGTGTGAAATTTTTAGTTGTGAAATGAAAATTCTACTACTAATTACTTTTATTATACACAACTTAGGGCAATAATATGCATTCACATCACTATAATATATAAATAAATTCAAGACTTTAATTAAATTATTAAATTTCATTCTAAAGTCAGATGACTCTAGTGAATATTCCATAACCCCAACTTATATATTGGTTATCTATCCTATAATTTATACAAACTTAGCAACAAAATCACTTGAAATTATTTATTAGTCTATCTCCTGCCAGAAAGATTCGTACTCTGCTGCTTTACTGGTCTGTGCCTTAACTCTAAACTGGTCTATCTCCTCTGAATTCTCCTTTAAGATTGATACCACTTCTGTATCTAAAGCACCACCAGTGCTCATCTCTTCTAAAATAGATAATGCTTTTTCAAGGCTCATTCCCTTTCTATAAGGTCTATCCTCAGTAAGTGCTGTAAAGACATCAGCCACAGCCATTATCCTTGCTTCTATAGGTAACTTTTTATCTTTAGTATGGAAGGGGTATCCATGCCCATCAACTCGTTCATGGTGATAGGATTCCCAAATTTTTATCTCCTCTAACCCCTTAACTCTATCTAAAATCTTATATGTATAAAAAGGGTGCCTCTTTATAATATCAAATTCTTTTCTAGTCAATTTCCCACCTTTATTTAAAATTTCAGGGGGAACAGCCAACTTCCCTAAGTCATGGAGATAACCTGCTATCTTAATCTGACGGCATTTAAATTCTGGCAAGCCAACCAAATTGGCCAATACCTCTGCACTAGCAGCTACTCCACTAGAATGAGTAGCTGTAAAGCGATTTCTAAAATCTATAATTTGACTAAAAAGATTAGCCAAACTGAGTAGACCCTCATAATTTAGCTCAAGATTAACACCTTCTACCCTTTTAGATAGAGTTCTATCTATAGCTGAACTGACTATATCAAACCAAAAAGCCTCTCTTTCAGCCAAAGATAAGAAGGCTTCTACTAACTCTAGAGAAAAGTTATGGCCCACCTCTTGTAAAATCTTCTTAGAAATGACCTTACTTTGACTAAGGATATCTTCTTCACTAGTCTCTTTATTAATCAAGATATCGATAGCATCTGCTAAATGTATTATATGACTACCTAAAGGTACCTTCTCTCCTTTAAAACACTTTCCTTCTCCATTCTCCCAAGGGACATGGTGATAGCGTATTATTTCAGCTATCTTAACAAAAGGATTAAATTTTTTAATAAGATGGTAACCAAGTTCAGCATGACTAATAGTACCTACATATTCATAAAAAGGACCAGTTGTAAAAAATTCAGTCTCTTCATATACTTCATCTGAAATATTCCAATTTACAGAATCCATTCTTTCATTTAAAGAAAATGCTCCTGCATCATGTAAAGCACCAGCAATAATTAAATCTTTCTCTTCTTCTTTAGATAGCTCTAGTTCTCTTCCTATACTTGAGGCTATATAGGCTACTCGCTTATGATGACCAGTTACAATAGGACTGACTAAGTCCATAGCATCAGATAAGCACATAACCATATCAAATAGTGGTACATTCAGTTCTACATTCATAGAACAGCTCCCTTCTTGACTCTTACATTATGAGAATCATCTGCTCTCTTTTAATATTTCTGTAATAATAATAAAAGTCCTGCAATCTAATCTAAATTTATACTTGTAAGTAGCAAATAACAAATAGCAAAAGTCTATAACTGTTAATTAACAGTTATAGACTTTTTGAGCTATATATTATAAGAATCTACTCCCTGGTTTAGTAATTTCTAATTCCTCTTGGCACATTGGGCATTCCTTAGGATCATAAGCCTTCACATCCACAGCTAACATCGATTCAGTTGGTACTTCAAAGTTAATCTCTTTACTTCTTCTATCAACTAAGGTTCCTACTGCCACTAATTCAGCACCAGTCTCATTTAAAACCTCAATTACTTCATTGATAGACTTACCTGTAGTCAATACATCATCTACTACTAAGACCTTATCAGCTTCGTTTAATCTAAAACCTCTTCTTAAGGTCATCTTTCCATTTTCACGCTCTGTAAAGATTGTCTTCTTCTCTAATGCCAAGCCAACGGCATAGGCTAAAGTTACTCCACCCATAGCAGGTCCTACTACTACATCTATCTCTACATCTTTAAACTTATCAGCCAATCCCTCTGCCAACTCTTGAGCATAAACAGGATATTGTAAGACTTGGGCGCATTGTAAATATTGATTACTATGTAGACCTGAGCTCAATTTAAAATGCCCTTCTTGTAATACACCAGTCTTTTTAAAAATTTCTATTACACGTTCTTTTTTCATAATTATCTCCTCCAATTTTAGGTATTAGGTGGGTAGGTGGTTGGATGGTTAGGTTTTAAATCTAACTACCTAACCTCTAACTACCCAACTACTTTATCGCTTTTCCCACTATCTCATTAATATCTTCATAACCTTTCTCTACTAAATACTCCTCTATCCCATCCAATATCTCCATAGTTACTTCTGGATTGACGAAATTGGCTGTACCTACTGAGATAGCACTTGCTCCTGCTAAGAGGAATTCGATAGCATCATCGGCATTACTAATTCCACCCATTCCGATTAATGGGACCTCTACTGCTTGGGCTACTTGATAGACCATTCTGACTGCTACTGGCTTGATAGCTGGTCCCGATAATCCTCCCATCTTATTAGCTAAGATCGGCTCTTGATTGTGAATATCTATTTTCATTCCCAATAAGGTATTGATTAAGGAAATAACATCGGTTCCTGCCTCTTCTACAGCTCTAGCAATTGAGGTAATATCAGCTACATTTGGTGATAACTTAGTAATTAAGCTCATATCAGTCTCAGCTCTGACAGCCTCTACTACTGACGCTGCCATCTCTGGTTGGGTACCAAAGGCCAAGCCTCCCTTTTTAACATTAGGGCAAGAGATATTTATCTCTAAAGCATCTACTCCTTCAACATTTAGTTTATTAGCCAATTTAGCATAATCTTCTACAGTATTACCAGAGATATTAACTATAGTCTTAAAGTTATAATCCTTAATCAGTGGCAAAATCCTAGCTAAGAAATGGTCTACTCCAGGATTCTGTAAACCGATAGCATTCAACATTCCTGCTGGAGTCTCAGCAATTCTTGGGGTAGGGTTTCCTAGCTTAGGATTTAAAGTAGTCCCTTTAACCATTACCCCACCAAGTCTATTTAAATCAACGTAATTTCTATACTCTGGTCCAAAGCCAAAGGTTCCTGAAGCTGTAGTAACTGGATTCTGTAACTTTAACCCATTTAAATCTACTGCCAAATTTGGTTTAGTCATCAAAAATCACCTCATTTAATGGGAAGACTGGTCCTTGAATACAGGTCTTCTTATAGTCCCAACCTGACTCATTACGAACTTTAATCTTGCAAACACAGGATAAACATGCCCCTGTTCCACATCCCATCCGTTCTTCTAAAGAAGCTTCTCCCTTGATATCATTGGCTATAACCCAATTTTGTACAACCTCCATCATAACTTCTGGTCCACATGTATAGATATAATCAGCATCTATCAACGTATCATCTAGAAATTCTGTTACAAAGCCTTGGTATCCATAGCTTCCATCTACAGTTGAAGCCTTTAATTCAACATCCATCTCTTCATAATCTGCTAGATTTAATAATTGCCCTTTATTTTCAGCCCCGATTAAAACTGTTACCTCTTTATTTAACTCTACTAATTTCTTTACTACTGGATACAATGGCGCAATTCCCATTCCTCCACCAACTACTACAAACTTATTAGTATCTTCAGGAATAGAGAAACCCATCCCAATTGGTCCCATAAGATCAACTTGATCTCCTGCTTTAAGTGTAGCTAATAACTGTGTGCCTCGTCCGATTGCTCGGTAAATAATAGTTATTGTTCCCGCTTCTTGATCTATCTCATTAAGGCTGATTGGTCTTCTAAGTAAAGGGTCATGCTCATTTAACTTTGCTACCCATTTTAGATGGATAAATTGCCCTATCTTAGCCTCCTTAGCCACCTCTGGTGCATCAATAACCATCTTAAAATGCCTAGGGCTAATCTCTTCTTGCGAAATAACCTTTGCAATTACTCTTTTTGACATTATCTTCACCCCTTTTCATAGAATTAGGAATCAGTAGTCAGGAATCCTATTAGCGATTCCTGATTCCCGATTCCTGCTTACTCAAATGATTTATACGTAATCTTGTAATGCTTGCACACTTACCTCTTCACCTGAAGTAATCTTCTCTAATACCTGTAAGATAGCTTTAGTTGTATCTAATGAGGTTAGAGAAGGCACACCCATCTCTACAGCATTTCTTCTAATCTTAAACCCGTCTCTAGCTGGCTCTTTACCTTTAGTTAAAGTATTAATTACTAAGTCAATCTTATCCTCTTTAATCAAATCAATTGCATTTGGAGAACCTTCTGATAACTTTTTAACCTCTTCAACCTCTAAGCCTACCTCTGTTAATACTTTAGCTGTTCCTGTAGTAGCTACTATCTTAAAACCTAGTTTAGAGAACTCTTTAATGTATGGAATAGCCTCTTCTTTATCCATATCGGCAATTGTCACTAGGATAGTTCCTGATTTTGGTATATTCATTCCAGCCCCTACAAAACCTTTATATAAAGCTGCTTCATAATCATAGTCTAGACCTAGAACCTCTCCTGTAGACTTCATCTCTGGTCCTAAGTTAGTATCTACCTCTGTTAATTTAGAGAAAGAGAAGACTGGAACCTTAACTGCAACATGCTCTTTTTCTGGTACTAAGCCAAGAGGATATCCACTATCCTTTAAGCTCTGACCTAACATCGCTTTCGTTGCTAAGTTAACCATCGGTATCCCTGTTACTTTACTTAGATAAGGAATCGTTCTACTTGATCTTGGGTTTACCTCGATTACATAAGGGGTCTCTCCATCTACTACATATTGAACATTGACCAAGCCTTTAATATCTAAGGCTACTGCTAGTCTCTTAGTATAATCAGCAATTGTATTCTTTAACTCTTCACTGACAGTTTGAGTAGGGTAGACTGCAATACTATCTCCAGAGTGAACCCCTGCTCTTTCGATATGCTCCATGATTCCTGGAATAATTACCTCTTCTCCATCAGAGATAGCATCTACCTCTAGCTCCTTACCGACAATGTATCTATCGATTAAGATTGGATGTTCAGGAGTTACCTTAACAGCATTCTCCATATAGTCATTTAACTCTTCATTATTATAAACAACCTCCATAGCTCTACCACCTAGTACATAAGATGGTCTTACCAAGACTGGATAACCAATCTTATTAGCTACCTTTTTAGCCTCTTCTTGAGAAAAGACTACATCACCTTCTGGTGTAGGAATATCTAACTTTCTAAGTAAATGAATGAATTTATCTCTATCTTCGGCAAGGTCAATTGATTCAAAGGATGTTCCTATGATATTAACTCCTTCATCAGCTAATGGTTTAGCAAGATTAATTGCTGTCTGACCACCAAACTGAACTACAACACCTTCAGGTTTTTCATGCTCGATAATATTCATAACCTCTTCTTTAGTGATCGGTTCAAAGTATAATCTATCGGAAGTATCAAAGTCTGTACTTACTGTCTCTGGATTATTATTAACGATAATTGATTCATATCCCTCTTCATGTAAAGCCCAAGCTGAATGAACACTACAGTAATCAAACTCTACACCTTGCCCGATTCTAATTGGTCCTGACCCGATAACCAAGACACCCTTCTTATCAGTAACCTCTGATTCATTGGTCTTCTCATAAGTAGAGTAGTAATAAGGAGTTTCAGCCTCAAACTCTGCTGCACAGGTATCAACCATCTTATAGACAACATCAATACCATGCTCTTTACGGAACTCTCTAACTGTCATCTCATCAGTTCCTGTTAGAAGTCCAATCTCTTTATCAGCAAAACCAAAGCCTTTGACTTCTTTCACTAACTCTGGTGTTAAACCTTCCTTTTCTAGCTTCTTCTCTAATTGGATGACATGCTTCATCTTAACTAAGAAGAACTTAGTGATTCCTGTCAACTCATGGATCTTATCAATACTCCAATCTCGTCCTAAAACCTCCGCGATTACAAAGATTCTTCTATCATCAGCTATCTGTAAATTCTCTGCTAACTTCTCATCGCTCCAGCTTTCAACCTCATCATGCTTCAATCCAGAAGCTCCTACCTCCAATGAACGAACAGCCTTTAACATAGCACCTTCTAAGGTACGCTCGATAGCCATTACCTCACCAGTTGCTTTCATCTGTGTTCCTAGCTCTCTATCAGCATAATGGAACTTATCAAAAGGCCATCTTGGAATCTTTAAGACTACATAGTCTAAGGCTGGTTCAAAGCAGGCTTTTGTCTTTTGAGTGATAGCATTATCAATCTCATCTAAGGTATACCCTAAGGCAATTTTAGCTGAAACCTTGGCAATCGGATAACCTGTAGCTTTAGAAGCTAAGGCACTAGAGCGGCTTACACGAGGGTTAACTTCGATAATGATATATTCAAAGCTATCAGGATTTAGCGCAAACTGAACATTACATCCACCTTCAATTCCTAAAGCTCTGATAATCTTAAGTGATGAAGAACGTAACATCTGATACTCTTTATCAGAGATAGTCTGACTTGGTGCTACAACGATACTATCTCCTGTATGGATTCCTACTGGGTCAAAGTTCTCCATATTACAGACAGTAATACAATTATCATTACTATCACGCATTACTTCATACTCTATCTCTTTCCAACCTTTAACACTTCTTTCGATTAGCACCTGTCCAATCAGACTATGCTTAAATCCCCGAGTAGCAATCTCCTTTAACTTCTCTTGATTATCAGCTACACCTCCACCAGTACCACCCATAGTAAAGGCTGGACGTACAATTACTGGGTAACCAATCTCTTCTGCAATCTCTAAAACATCAGCCATCGTCTCTGCTGTACGACTCTTTAAGACTGGCTCACCAATCTCATCCATCAAGGCTTTAAAGATATCTCTATCCTCTGCTTTTTGAATTGTCTTTAAAGGAGTACCTAACAACTCAATTTCTAACTCATCTAAGATACCTGTCTTAGCTAAATCTATAGCTAAGTTAAGTCCTATCTGCCCACCTAAAGTAGGTAAGAGACCATCTGGACGTTCCTTCCTCAAAATTTCTGAAATATGCTCTACCGTTAAAGGCTCGATATAGACTCTATCAGCCATATTCTGATCTGTCATAATTGTAGCAGGGTTACTATTAACTAATACTACCTCTAAACCCTCTTCCTTTAATGAACGGCAAGCCTGACTTCCCGAATAATCAAACTCTGCTGCCTGCCCAATAATGATTGGTCCTGAGCCGATAACCATTACTTTATGTAAATCTTGTCGTTTTGGCATAATTAATTCCCCCTTTTTGTTCATTACTTATTACTCTTCACTCGTTACCCGTCACTGCTTACTATTTATTCATTAACTCAATAAAGTTATCAAATAAATAATGTGAATCCTCTGGTCCTGGTGATGCTTCAGGATGATACTGTACTGAAAAAGCTGGTAGCTCTTTATGTCTAATTCCTTCTACAGTTCCATCATTTACATTGATATGGGTAACCTCGATATCAAGATCTTTAACAGACTCCTCCTTGATAGCAAAACCATGATTTTGAGAGGTGATATAAACTCGATTTGTTGCTAAATCCTTAACTGGATGATTTGCTCCACGATGTCCAAATTTCAATTTATAAGTGTCTGCTCCACAAGCCAAACCTAAGATTTGATGACCTAAGCAGATTCCAAAGATAGGTTTCTTGCCAAGTAACTCTTTAACTGTCTTAACTACATAAGAAGCATCTTGAGGATCTCCAGGTCCATTTGATAGCATAATTCCATCTGGATTGTAGCTTAAGATCTCTTCTGCTGGAGTAGTAGCTGGCACTACAGTTACTTCACAGTCACGCCCTACCAAAGAACGAACTATATTCTTCTTACCTCCACAATCTATTAAAGCTACCTTGTATTGATTTCCTTCTCCTTTAGTATAAACCTCTTTAGTAGTTACTTCACTAACTAAGTCTCTACCAGATAGCCCTGGTGCTCCTTTGGCTCTTTGGATTAATTCCTCCTCTGGGATATCCTCAGTAGTGATAATCCCTTTCATTGTCCCTTCAATTCTTAGCAGCTTTGTTAAAGCTCTCGTATCAATCCCTGAGATTCCAACAATGTTATTCTCTTTTAGATATTCTTCTATTTTATTCTGCTTTCGCCAGTTACTTGGCTCTGTACAGAACTCCTTAACTATAAATCCGTTAACATGAGCCATATAAGACTCTATATCTTCATCATTAATCCCATAATTTCCAATTAGGGGATAGGTCATCGTTACTATCTCACCCTTATAAGATGGGTCAGTTAAAATCTCTTGATAGCCTGTCATACTTGTATTAAATACAATCTCACCACTAGCCTCTATCTCTGCTCCAAAACTGATTCCATTAAAAACCGTTCCGTCTTCTAAAACTAATTTTGCTTTCATTCCCAGACCTCCTTTTATAACCTATCTGTATATTTATTAAGATGTTTGTATTATTATACATGAATTATTCATAGTTGTAAACCGTTATTACCAAGATATTTTATCGGCATCTGTTAAAGCTTTGTTAATATTATCTTTCATCTCAACAACAGCTTCTTTTGCAGCCTCTTGATAATCATTACTATATTCCTCTTTTTGATAAGCAAAGATAATCCCTCGTGAAGAGTTAATGATTGCTCCATAGCCATCGTCATTGAAAGAAGCCAAGACATCTTCAGCAGTTCCCCCTTGAGCTCCATAGCCAGGAACTAAAAAGTAGCTCTTTTTCATTATATCTCTTAATTTTGCTGCCTCTTCTGGATAGGTAGCACCTACTACGGCACCAACAGCGCTATAGCCTCTTGTTCCAACTACCTCTTCTCCCCACTTACTGACCAACTGAGCCATCTGCTCATAAATCTTAACTCCTCCACTCTCTAAATCCTGTAGCTCATGGGAGGAAGGATTTGAAGTCTTAACCAGTACAAAGATTCCTTTATCATAATCACGACAAGTCTCTACAAAAGGATTAATTCCATCAGAACCCAAATAAGGTGTTACTGTTAAGGAATCAGAATTACTCTCTAGTTTTTGCTCACCCCAAAACTTAGGACTTCCTAAATGCCCATCGGCATAGGCCTGTGCTGTTGAACCAATATCATTTCTTTTAGCATCATTGATAACTAGCAGACCAGCTTTTTTAGCATAGGCTACTGTATCTTCAAAAGCTTTAACACCCCAATGACCATACTGTTCATAAAAAGCCATCTGTGGCTTAACTGCTGGAGCATAATCAGCAATTGCATCGATAATCCCTTTGTTAAACTCCAAGATCGAATGGTAAACTGCTTCTAATGTAGTTCCATATTCAACAACTGCCTTATCTGTAATCTCTGTAGGAATCTGGTTCAACCTTGGGTCTAGACCTACACAAACATGGCTCTGCTTTTCATCTATTTTGTCCATTAATCTATCGGCAAAATTCATCTAATTCCTCCTCAATTTATCTTATATATTATAAACCTTCAATTTATCTATAAATCAGGTCGCGTTACGACTCGACCCTACTCTTTATTCTTTACTCGTCACTGCTACTCATCACTGCTATAAACAATTTTTCCACCTACAATGGTCATCACTGCTCTTCCCTGTAGCTCATATCCTCCAAAAGGAGTATTTTTACTTTTAGAGACTAACTCTTCAGTCTTTACTTCCCATTTATCATCTACATCTATAATAGTAATGTCAGCATCTTTGCCAACCTCTAAAGTTCCCTTGTCAATTCCAATTACCTGAGCAGGATTGATAGTTAATTTAGCAATTGCCTCCTCTAAAGTCAAAATTCCTGACTCTACAAGCTCAGTTATTACTAAGCCCACAGCCGTCTCCAAGCCAACTATTCCAAAAGGAGCATAATTATACTCTACATCCTTCTCTTCCTCAGCATGTGGGGCATGGTCTGTTGCGATTACATCAATTGTTCCATCCTTTAATCCCTCTTTAATAGCTGCTACATCTTCAGCACTTCTTAATGGTGGATTCATCTTGGTATTGGTATCAAAGCTAGTGATTAGCTCATCAGTTAAGGTAAAGTGGTGTGGCGTTACTTCACAAGTTACTTTTACTCCTCGCTTCTTAGCTTGTCTGACTAAATCTACACTCTCCTTAGTACTGATGTGGGCGATATGCACCTTTGCTCCTGCTTCTTCTGCTAAGAGTATCTCCCGTCCCACCATTACACTCTCTGAAGAGCTTGATATCGGATTTAAGCCAGTTATCGTTGAATAGTATCCTTGATTCACTACCCCATCTCCTGCTAGATTCTTATCCTCACAATGGGAGACTATTGTCAAATCAAAGTCCTTACTATAATCTAAAGCTAATCTCATCATTTCAGCATTCATCACTGGATGTCCATCATCAGAGATTGCTACTATTCCTGCCTCTTTCATATTAGCAATCTCAGCTAATTCTTTACCTTGACTTCCTTTAGTGATTGCCCCAATTGGATAGACATTTACTACTCCATCCCGTTTGGCTATTGATAATAGTCCTTCTACTAAGGTCTGATTATCAATTACTGGGTCTGTATTTGGCATACAAGCTACTGAAGTAAATCCACCCTTAGCAGCTGATTTGGTTCCTGTCTCAATGGTCTCTTTATGTTCAAAACCTGGCTCTCTTAAATGGACATGAATATCGATTAGCCCTGGTGATACTACCTTACCCTCTATATCAATCACCTGAGCATCCTCTGCTGCTAAATTTTCCCCTAGCTTAGCTATCTTACCATCAACAATTAAAATCTCTCCTGCTTTAGCTTTACTTCCTTGAATTGGATCTATTATCTTGCCACCCTTTAATAATAGTTTACTCATTTCTACTTCCTCCTAATAAGAGATATAGTAAAGACATTCTGATAGCAACACCATTGGTTACCTGTTCTTCGATTACTGCTTCCTTACCATAGGCTAAATCTGAAGAGATTTCAATTCCACGATTAATCGGTCCTGGATGCATCACTGTTACATCATCTTTGGCCAGTTTAAGGTGTTCTCTTCTCAATCCATAACGCTTAGTATACTCTCTAATAGTAGGAAAGAATCCTTTATCCTGACGTTCTCTTTGTATTCTAAGCAGATTGATTACATCTACACCTTCAATCCCCGCTTCTAAGTCATTATAAACTTTTACACCCATCTGCTCTATTCCCACTGGAATCAAGGTACTTGGTCCAATCAATCTTACCTCAGCACCTAATTTGGTCAACCCCCAAATATTTGAGCGTGCCACTCGACTATGCTTGATATCACCTACAATAGCAACCTTCTGCCCTTCTATCTTGCCCCTTTTCTCTTTGATAGTATACATATCTAATAAAGCTTGAGTTGGATGCTCATGGGCACCATCACCGGCATTTAAGACTGGCATATCTATGGTTTGAGCTAACAATTTTGCTGCTCCTGGTATCCCATGGCGAATTACTACTGCATCTGCTCCTAAAGCCTTTAATGTCTTAGCTGTATCGACTAAACTTTCTCCCTTAGTCACACTGCTACTTTTAACTGATAGATTCATTGTATCAGCACTCAAACTCTTAGCTGCTAGTCCAAAGGATGAGCTTGTCCTAGTGCTTGGCTCATAAAAGAGATTTACAACCAACTTTCCTCTTAAGGTAGGTACCTTCTTAATTGGTCTCTTTAAAATATCCTTCATCGTCTTTGCTGTCTCTAAAATTAATTCTATCTCTGATTTAGTTATATTCTCTAGCCCTAATAAGTCTTTACTCTTTAATCCCATATTTACACCTCCACTGAAATAAAAAATCCCTTACCAGAAAATTGGCAAGGGATAATTATAGCTATTTAAGTTTGAGTCTAAGGTTAAGCCTAAGTAAAATCAAATTTATTCCTGTTCTTAATCTTTTACTCAAACTTAACCTGAAACTGAAACTAATTTCTTCCCTTACTAATCTCTCTGGATTAACTTAAAGGTAAATATTCAATTTATAAAATCTAAAGTTATCAATTACTCTTGGCATAAAAAAATCTTCCCACCAGGCTAAACTAGTAAGAAGACCTTTTAATAATCTTAACTCTTAATTCAATGTATGTACTCTAAGATATAATAATACCTTTGTAACATTAAATTAACAGTTAAAACTACTTCCTTTACTAGTCTCACAGGACTAATTTAAAAGAAACTATTATTTTGTCATTACTGAAATATTATCACACCAGCGATTTACTGTCAACTTTTTTCTACATTTTCTTATATTTTGGGCAAGTGACAGATAAATTTTGTTCCAATTCCTTCTTTGCTTTCGACATTAATCCTGCCTCCATGCTCTTCTAATAAGCTCTTGACTATATACAGACCAAAACCTCTATTCTCTCCTTTAGTAGAATAACCTGGCTCAAAGATGCTCTTTAAGATACTTTGGGAGATAACTGGACCACTATTATGAATAATAATATCAACAGCATTTCCTTTATCAAGCAATGAAACTTTTAGCTTACGTTCCCTCTTAGGCAATTTAACTAAGACATCGAAGGCATTATCTATTAGATTAAATAATATCTTTAAGACCTTATTTAAAGGCATAGCTACATCTGATAAATCACTAGCAAGTAGCAGTTTAAGATCAACCCCTTTATCTTCAGCTTCCTTTCTTTTGGGCATGAAGACACTCTGTATGATATTATCATCCTTTAGCTCTAAATCCACCTTATCTAAATCTAAATGGGTATCCTTGATATAATCCTTAGCTTCTTTAACCTTATCTAGCTGTAACATAGTATAGATGGTCTGTAATTCATTTTTAAAGTCATGGCGCTGTATTCTAAGTTCTTTAATCATATCCTCTTTTAATTCTAACTTGGCATGCTGTAATTCTAGCTCTTGTTTAGCCAAGATCCCATCACTAACCTCTCTAATAAAGATACTCTTAAAAAAGTAGGCAAAAGCAATAAACTTATAGACATGTAAGAGCCAATAAGATAAGCTAAATACTTCAACTCTAAAGATTGCAAAGCTCTCACAAAATAATAAGAATATAAACCCCTTGAGTATATAAGGACTAAGAGCTTCTTTGTAAAAAACATATCCCCTAATATAGATATAGAGATTTATAGATATAGTTACAAGTAGTAATAATTTAACTAAAAGCATAACATTACCAAAGGTCAACCATAACTTAAAGGTTAAATAAGTGATAAGCAAAGATGATAAAAGGCTAAATAAGATAGTAGAATAGAGATAATAGATATTTCTCCCTTTCTTATCTCTAATCAAGTAATTTAATAAGATAGCAAAGACTACTATCAACCTTGTACTGACTGCAAAGACTTCTGAACTACTATTATACTTTAGATAAGAATTATTAAAGACCAAGATGGAATGCATTAAATTCATTATTCCTGCAGATAAAAAGGTAATAGAGATAAATAAGCTCTTTACATTATTATTATGGCGATAAGAATAGACTACCAGTAAGAAGATATTGATACAAATTAATGAAATTAATAGCTCTAATATCCCCTCTAAAGAGTTATACTCTAATAAATGTATCAGGAGATCTTGAGAAATATTTATATTCAATTTAAAAATAGATAACCCTTTTAAAACTAAAAAAGGTAGCAGAAGTAAAAGTAAAACATCACTCCAATAGCTTAGCACCTTATAATTTTTCAAGTCAGACTGCATAAAATCACCATCTTGTTTATTAATAATAGTAACTCAATATACAATATTCGACATAATTCGAACATCACCTGCATAGAATTAAAAAATTTCAACAATTTATGATTAAATCTTAAAATATTTTAGATAAAAGCAAAAATTTATAAATAACAGTGAATTAAAATCACTTTATCCAGTCTAAACCTTAGGTAAAGTACAGATAAACTGAGTCATAATCCCCTTCTTACTTTTAACATCAACCTTACCTCCATACTCTTCTAATAGGCTTTTAACTATATATAGGCCAAAGCCTCTATCTTTCCCCTTAGTAGAATAACCAGCTTCAAAGATATTGGCTAACAAGCTGTGGGGAATAGTTGGTCCATTATTTCCAACAATTAAATCTATCTTATTCTGGTCATCCAATAATTTAACTTCAATAAGCTTCTTATCTTGTGAGGACTTACCCAAGATATCTAGGGCATTATCTACTAGATTAAATAATATTCTAAAGAGCTTATTTGGTGGTAGGGCAATCTGGTTTAGCTCAGCATTTAATTTAAGCTTAAAATCTATTCCTGCTCTTCTTGCTTCTTCTCTTTTAGGTAATAATACCACAGGTATTAAATAGTCATCTCCCAAATCCTCTTTAAGCTCATCTAAATCACTACTTAGCTCCTTTAGATAGACTTTAGCCCCATTAACCTTATTAAGCTCTAGCATTGTATAGATAGTCTGTAACTGATTCTTAAAGTCATGCCTCTCCATCTTTAAGTTCTTGATCTCCTCTTTATATGAATCCACTTCTAGCTGATTGACCCAAGACCCCTTTTGGCTTGAGTTATTTGGCAAGAAATCATATTTAATGATAACTTTAAAAAGATATAAACATACTATACCTTTCAAAAGATAGCAGAGAAGATATGTAAAATTTAATCTCTCTTTATCTACCTTAAAGAATCTAAAAGGGCTCTCTACCCATAGTAACCACAACAAGCCAATCCCCATGCCTAAAGTCAATATTACTCTAAAATAATTAAATCTCTGCCCTTTTGCCTCTGCTTCCATAATTTCCATTTCAACCACCTTTACATTTTAATGTATTACTTTTTACAATATTAGGCAAAAAGAACAAAACTCCTCTTTATCATCTTAAAAAAATAAAAAAAATCTCCAATTAAATTCGGAGATTTTTTCTCAATTAAATTAATTTTAACTTTTAGCTCTTTTTAGTTCTAGGTAATAAAATATTGAGCACTATACCGACCATTGCCGCTAAGCCCATACCCTGAAACTCTAAGACCTTAATTTGATTGACTATAGTTTGAATTATAGCCACATTATCTAAATGTAGTAATTTAGCTATAGCAATGAAATCTATTGTCAAAGGTATACCACTGATTCCAATAACCAGAATCGTTGAGACAATAACTAGATTTCTATTTATACTCAAATCAACTTTATTATCAACTAAGGTTCTAAGTCCAATTGATGCTATCATTCCAAAGAGTAGAATTACAATTCCACCCATTACCGATTGAGGAATAGTCTGAATCAAGGCACCAATCTTTTGAATAAAGCTCATGGCAAAGACTATAACTGCAGCCATCTCCACAATCACTGGATTATAGACACCTGTTAAAGCCAAGACACCTATATTCTCTCCATAAGTTGTATTAGGTGGACCTCCTGCTAAGGATGCAAAGGCTGTAGCAACTCCATCACCTAATAAAGTTCTATGCAAGCCTGGTTCTTCAATAAAGTTCTTATCCACAGTCTTTGATAATGCTAGGACATCACCTAAATGTTCTACCATAGTTACAATTGCTACTGGAGCAATTAAGGCAATTGCTGAGATACCTGCCCCCCAAGAATCTAAAGCAAAGATTGAATTAAACTCTGGTAAAGCAAACCAGTTAGCTGCATGTACTGCTGAAAAATCTACTAAACCATTAAAAGATGCAAAGGCATATCCGCTAATAATCCCAAGTAAGATTGGAATTACCTTAAATATTCCTCTTCCTAAGACACTTACCCCAATAGTGACTGCTAAAGTAAAGATTGCTGTTGGTAGATGGGTCATCGCCATATCCTTAGCCACTGGAGCTAAGCCCAATCCGATGGTCATGATTACAGGACCTACTACTACCGGTGGTAAATAATTATCGATAAAGCCTGTTCCAATCTTACGAATCACAGCTGACATTACAATATAAATCATACCTGCTACAAAACATCCAAGTAAAGCTGCTGGCAACCCATAACCCTCTTTAGCTGCAATGATTGGACCGATAAAAGCAAATGAAGAACCTAAGTAAGCTGGTACTTGTCCTTTAGTTATCACATGAAAAATCAAAGTTCCTACTCCAGATGTAAAAAGAGCTACAGCTGGATTTAAACCAGTCAATGTTGGAACCAATACTGTAGATCCAAACATTGCAAATAGATGTTGTACTGCCAATATTAAACCTTTAGATAAAGCTATATTATCTTTTGATAATCTTTCTTTAACCATATTTATCTCCTCCTAAGTTTTCTATCATAAAAAAATCCCCAAGCCTGTGAGACTGGGGATTAAGGAGAATCTAAATATAATTATATTCAGATTAAAACACTCAATGATTCCCCTTATAGCCTCACAGGACTACTTTAAAAGGACTATTATTTAGTATATTCTTTTAAAACAACTCCATCCTCACCATCCACCTCTTTGAGATTAACACCAATTACCTCAGATTTAGAGGTAGGTAGATTCTTTCCAACAAAGTCAGCTCTAATTGGCAACTCACGATGACCTCTGTCTACTAAGATAGCAAGCTGTATACTCTTAGGTCTACCTAAATCCATTAAAGCATCTAAAGCAGAGCGGACAGTTCTACCAGTATAGAGCACATCATCTACCAAAATAACCTTCTTAGCAGTAATATCTACAGGTATTTCAGTCTGATGAACGATAGGCTGATTAGCAATTGTTGTCAAATCATCACGATATAAGGTAATATCTAAGATCCCTCTAGGAACCTGCTTTCCTTCTATCTCCTCTAACTTACTGGCAATTCTTTTAGCTAGTGGGACTCCACGAGTTCTAATCCCAATAATTATAACATCCTCTAAGCCTTCATTCTTCTCAATTATCTCATGGGAAATGCGGGTCAAAGCACGTCTAATCCCATCACTATCTATCAATTCCTTCTTTACTTTTAACTCCATCTTTATTCCTCCTAAGCAGAATAATCTATGAGCCTATAGAAAAAGCCTTCTTACACTAGTAAGAAGGCTGGATAATCTGAATAAATTTTAGTTATAAATAAAAGTCTATAACTAAATTTCCGCTCCTCTTACTAGCCTCACTGGACTAATTTAAAAAGGTTTTAAAAACTTCGTCATTTCTTCTTGTCTAGGAAAGTATATCAAATAAATTTGCTTATGTCAACAAGATTACCCAATCTTCTTAATTTCTATTCAAGAGTATCCAAGACTTGCCTCATATCCTCTAGTAAAGGTGCTTCAAATTCAACCCATTCTCCTGTTCTAGGGTGATAAAAACCTAAGAGATGGGAGTGTAACATCTGCCGTTTTACATCCAAAGTCTTTTGATTATACCCATATAACTCATCACCAACTACTGGATGACCCATATATTCCATATGAAGACGAATCTGATGGGTTCTTCCAGTCTCTAAATTGACCTCTACTAGTGAGTGTTTCTGGTAACGTTTAAGAACTTTGAATCCAGAGACTGCTTTCTTACTATTTTTACTAGTAACAGCCATCTTCTTTCTATCTTTAGAATCACGTCCAATAGCAGCATCTATCTTCCCTTTTTTATACTTAACTTTCCCTTCTACTAAAGTTAAGTAGATCTTCTTGGTATCCCGCTCTTTAAACTGCTCTGTTAAATTAAGATGTGCTTCATCATTTTTTGCAACTACCATTGCACCTGAGGTATCCTTATCGAGTCTATGTACGATGCCTGGTCTAATTACTCCATTAATTCCTGATAAGTTATCACAGTGGTATAATAGAGCATTAACCAAAGTCCCCTCCTCATTACCAGGTGCAGGGTGAACTACCAAATCAGGCTGTTTATTGACAACTACTATATCATCATCCTCATAGATAATATCTAAAGGGATATTCTCAGCCTTTACTTCTAACTCTTCAGGCTCTGGAACAAGCAACTCTAGCTTATCACCAGCTGATAGTTTATAACTCTTCTTGACTGCTTTTCCATTGACTAAAACCTTATCATCATCGATTAATTCCTGCAAATAACTCCTTGATAAATCATCATTCTTCTTAGATAAGAACTTATCTACTCGTTTATTGCTATAATCAGCTTCGATTATAAATTCTCTTTTATCCTTCATAAGTTATCACTCCGTCTAACAAATTTAATGTAATATAATTAGTGAAAATGTGAGTAAATTCAAGACAATTTAAAAGATTTAACAACCTATAATCATCATATCAGATATATTCCTTAATTAAGGCTTTTTACTAATTACTTATCACTCACTCTTTACTCGTTACTATTATTCCCTTGGTCAACAATTAAAATCCAATAACTAAAGATTATCACTGCAACTACAATTGCTGAATCAGCAATATTAAAAACAGGCCAAACCCTAAAATCAAAAAAATCAACTACAAAACCTAGTCTAACTCTGTCGATAAAATTGCCAATAGTACCACCTAAAGCCATTCCCAAAGCAGCTTTATTCCAACTACTTCCTAAAGGTAATTGGCGATAAAAATAAAATAACAATGCCAATACTGCTAAAGTAATGATTATAAAGAAAGGCAATTGATCCTGTAGAATACCAAAGGCCGCCCCTCTGTTCTGTACATAAGTCAAATGAAAGACATTTTGAATAATTGGTATAGAGTCTCCTAGATTAAAGTTAGTTAAGACTAGATACTTTGTAAATTGATCTAATAATATAATAACCAAAAAAGCAACAAAAATCAGCATAGCTTCAACTCCATTCATTAAAATAATCTGCTTTATTATAGAAGCAACTTACATTTTAGCATAGATAACATAAAAAAACAATAAACTAAATCTAGCTCTACTTTATTATCTCTTCAATCAAAGTTTAATATTATACTTATCCAGCTTGTATGATAAAATACAAAAGTTTCGTTATATAGAGATAATACGACACTTTGTTTATTAGCTACTAGCTGCTGGCTTCTAGCCTTTAGCTCTTAAGGTCTTAGCTAATAACCAGTAGCTATAAGCTAGTAGCAGAACTGTCGCAATATCCCCATTAAGTCTCACTCTAAAATTGAACACCTATATTATTTAAACTAGCAGTTATCAACTCTTAATTTAACAGTGCAAATAATATTGGAGCAATAATTACAGTAATTAATCCAGCTACTCCAATAGCTAAACTACTCATAGCACCTTCTGTCTCACCTAATTCCATAGCTCTAGTAGTTCCTATTGCATGAGCCGCAGTCCCTATGGCAATTCCTACAGCAACTTCATCTCTTACTCTAAATAGATGACAGATAAAAGGTCCTATAACTGCACCAAAGATTCCTGTGGCTATTATTACCGCTACAGTAATTGAAGGTATCCCTCCAATCTGCTTAGAGATTTCAATCCCAATTGGAGTAGTCACAGATTTTGGAATTAATGATGTTCCAATTTGACTATTTAATCCAAAGAGCTTACTTAAGAAAAATACACTTATTATCCCACTTAAACATCCTACAATAATTCCTACTAATATAGGTAGTAGATTCGATTTCAAAAGTTCAAACTGCTTATAAAGAGGAACTGCCAAAATTACAGTAGCAGGTCCTAAAAAAAAGGATAATAAATCTCCTCCTTGATTGTAGTATTTAATATTAATATTAAAGGTAGACAATAACCAGATAATCAATGCTATACTAATCAATAACGGATTAAAGAGAGAAATTTTAGTCTTTCTATATAGATAAAGTCCAACTTCAAAAGATAGAATAGAAACAATCAGCCCAAAATAAGGTGTATTCAAAAAATCTATCATAATGATCGTCTCCTTTTTAAAAGTTGAATGGTTAAACCTGTAACAATAATAACAATTATCGTTGAAATCAAGATAATAGCAAGAATAGGAAACCATTCTTTTCTCAGTAAGTCCAGATTATTAATCAAACTAATTCCTGGAGGTACAAAAAAGAGTGCTAAGTGATCTAATAAGAACTTAGCTATTCCATCTATCATCTCTAATTTAATAATACCTTTTGAAAGAAGAGCTAAGAGAACAATCATACCAATTACACTACCTGGTATTGGTAGGTTGAAAAATTTATTGATAGCCTCTCCTGCCAAACAAATAACTAATATAATACATAACTGCCTAAATAACTTCAATTTATCACCTCTTTTAATACTTATAGACTTATTAGAATAAATTCAATTCTTATCTTCAACCTCTAATTATTTTAACAATTACTTCCTACTGAATAATTATAACAAACATATGTAATATAATCTGAATTTAAAATAAAACTTAATGGATATATAACGTCATAGTTAAATTTTATTCTAGATTCACGAATCTCTATCTAAAACCTAATAAAGGTATCAAATAATTAAATATGATTATATTTTAACATATTTAGAATAAAAAACAAGAGAGCAAGCTAGTGCTTACTCCCATTCTTTTCTTCTTCTCTTCTGCCTTTGACCTGTTAGCTGGTCATCTTTATCTATAACCTCACCATCACCTAAACTTTTATCCATAATTTGATCTCCCCAATTAACTAGTCCTTGATTCTCATCAGCATCAATATAGCTGTCATCATCATCGATTGCTCCAGTGATATCTGATGGTGTATTAGAGGTACCATATCTGGCTACAGCTTGCCAAGCATCTTCTCCATCAAAGGCAACATTATCTGTATCATCGGTCATAGCAAAGGGGTTACCATTATGAAGAGAGTCTATAGCATTCTCTTCAATTGGTCGTGAATTGTGTCCATTTGTACCAATTCTTAATTCACTTTTAGACTTACAGTCAAAGCAGAAGGTACTATATGGCATAGCCTCTAAACGTTCTGGATTAATGGCTTTACCACAAGAGTCACAATGACCATACTGTCCTGTTTCAATCTTCTCTAAAGCATCATCGATCATCTGTAAGATCAATTGGGCATTACCGCGTATTCCAATATCTTTAGCCCTGTCAAAAGTGTTAGTACCTTGATCAGCAGGATGATTGTCATAAAAGGATAGCTCTCCTGTTGAATATCGTAAGCTGTGGCCTAAGCCCTCATATCCTTTGTCATCAACCTCACCTATCTGATGTAACATACTCTGCTTTTCCCATAATAACTTCTTCTTATAGTAGTCTAAATCTTGCATAATTTATTATCCCACCTTAATTAATGATAGTTTCTAAAAAGTAAAGTGTAGTCAGCTGGTATTGTTAGTGTTTTGTATTGTCTCTTTACTATCATTGATTAATTTACCCCAAACTGATAAATTTAATTATGGAATCTTTAAAAGTGGGTTAAAGCTAATTATTTTGCTAGTTAAATTTCGCTATATCCATAAATGGGTATATTGCGACAGTTCTGCTACTAGCTTATAGCTACTGTTTATTAGCTAATAAACAAAGTGTCGTATTATCTCTATATTGTATCACTTCATATTTAATTCAATATAAACTTACAATCACATTAACAAAGCACCAGATTAAAATCTGATGCTTTGACTTAGGCTTTTACTTTTCTGTTGATGGCTTATCACCAATTATTCATTATTATCCGCCTTCAAAATCGCTACATTATAACCTTCTACATTAATTTTAATCTTTCCATGCTCTACCTGATACTCTTTATTTGATAACAGTTCTATAAAAAGATCTATATCTATAGCTAGCTCTTCTAAGTCAAACTCTAGCTCAGCACTTAAATTACTATTATTAAAGATAACTAATAACTGATTATCTTCTTTTTTACGGGTGAAGGCATAGATATTATTGATTGCATCCTTCTTAATTAAAGTAAAATCACCAGTCCTCAAAGCTATATTATCCTTGCGAATAGCAATTAAGCTCTTATACCATTCAAACATATCTCTGTCCTGTCTTTGTTCATCCCAAATCATTGTTCGTCTACAATCGGGATCACCGCCACCCTCCATAGCTAGCTCATCACCATAATAAATCATTGGAGCTCCTAGGTAAGTCATTTGGAAGGCGACTGCTAACTTATGGCGAGTTTTATCCCCATGTGAAATAGTTAAAACACGCCCTGTATCATGACTATCTAATAAATTTAATGATGCAGCTTGAGCAGGTGACTTATATAAGGTTCTAACCTTAGCTAGCCTGTCCTCAAAAGTATTGACATTAATCTTTCTTCTAGAGAAGAAATCCCAAACAGATGTTGCAAATAGATAATTCATTACACCATCAAACTGCTCTCCACTTAGCCAAGGGGTGGCATCATGCCATACCTCTCCTACTATATAAGCCTCAGGATTTGCCTCTTTGACTACCTTTCTAAATTCCCTCCAAAAATAATGATCAACCTCATCAGCAACATCCAATCGCCAACCATCTATTCCAACCTCTTCAATCCAATAGCGAGCTACTTCTAATAAATACTCCCTTACCTCTGGGTTAGCAGTCTTTAATTTAGGCATTGACCAAACACCATTGGCGAAGGTTTCATAATTAGGATAAATAACCTTAGCTAATTCATCAACTTCAGTTGCTCTCTCCCAGAGTTGATGAGCATCTAACTTAGATATATCTTCACCTTTATTCCTCTCTTCTACAAGATAAGCTACCAATCCCAAAACATACTCTTTATCCTCCTGACTCTCCAGCTCTAACTTTGCAATTATCTCTTCTTGCAAAGTAGTTAAACTAGGTGAGTCTGATTGAAGTAGCTTCTCTATAACCTTATTTATCATCCCTCTAGTAGAGCTAGGAGTTTTCTTAACAGGAAAACCATCAAGATAATACCAATCCTTATATTTAGAATCTTCGCCCTTCTCTATTATATCTTGAAAAGCAAAAAATTCATTACTAGTATGATTAAATACTCCATCAAAGATAACCTTAATTCCACGTTGATGAGCCTGATTAATCAGCTCTTTACAGGTATCTATATCACCAAGCTCTGGATCAATCTCCATATAATCGACAATATCGTACCTGTGATTGGTAGATGATTTGAAAACAGGGGTCAAATAAATTGCTGTAATACCCAAGTTCTCTAAATAATCTAGTTTCTGAATAATTCCTGCCAGATCTCCTCCATAGAAGGAATGCCACTGTGGCATCTCATTCCAATCTGTCAATTTATTAGTGTTAATAGTTGGATCACCATTATAGAATCTATCAGGAAATATTTGATAAAACACAGCATCTTTAACCCAGTTAGGTGTATCAAAATAATCCTTCTCACAGATATATGTATATTGAAAACACCCATTATAATCAATTACATCTTTAGCAAAGCCATAACTAGAATAATAACACTGCTCTTCACCATCATCTAATAAAAAATAATATTTAAATCTCTTCTTAGAGAATTGCATCTCTACTCTAAAGTAGTCAAAAAGCTCATCTGAACTATACTTGTTCAACTCAAGGGTAAAGCGGGGTAAATTATTATCCCAATCTCTAAATCTCTCATCATAAAATACATGTACCTTCTTTAAATCACCTTTTTTTGCCCTTAATTGTATAAATAGTTTATCATCAGCGACTGGATAAGCATAGTTTCCATAAGGTTGGTGATAAATTGCTTCCTTTAACATAATTAATCCTCCTTTACGTAATGGAAACACTTCCAAAACAAAAGACAATACCATGTCCCGATAAAATTTAATAAATGATTATTTATCTTATTTATTCTCTATATCCTTTGAATAGTCCTGCAAAAAATAAAAATGGCTCCCCGAGCAGGACTCGAACCTGCGACTCGATGGTTAACAGCCATCTGCTCTACCAACTGAGCTATCGGGGAACAACAAAAATTAACTATCTTTATTTTATATCTTAATTATAAAACAATCTCTACCACCTGTCAACTGTGAAATTATTGTATCTATGGTGATTATTATGAATTAGTACTAAAGCTCTATTTATTCAAATTTGAACTCACTCAGATCTCTTTATCTTGACTTTTAAGCTCTAGATATCTATCATAAGCCTTCTTTATTTTCAAAAAATCCTTCCAAACAGGTAACTTCTTCTTTTCATCTCTTAATAATGCGGCTGGATGAAAGGTGGGTAAAAAATAATATCCCTTAGACTCAAACCATCTTCCCCTCATTCTAGTAATACGCCCATTGGGATCTAATAATCCACGTAATGCAGTTGAACCTAATGGAACTATAATCTTTGGATTGACCAATTTAATCTCCTGAGCTAAAATCCATAAACAGCTCTTCATCTCATTAATTGTTGGTTGGCGATTTCCAGGAGGGCGACATTTAACCACATTAGTAATATAGATATCCTCACGTTCAATCTCAGCAGCCTCTAATATCTTATTTAGTAGCCGCCCTGCTTTACCAACAAAAGGAATGCCTTCTCTATCCTCATCAGCACCAGGTCCTTCCCCTATTAGCATTAGACCAGTATTAGAATTACCACTACCAAAGACAACCTGTGTAGCCTGATCACATAGAGCACAGCGTTGGCATTTAGTAGCTATAGATTTTAGCTCCTCTAATGATTCAAATCTACTCTCATCCTTTTGATCAAATAGCTCCAATTGCTCTTTGGAATAAAATAACATCAAACCACTCCTGTATAACTTAATAATAAAAAACCAGTAGTTCTACTGGTTTTGACAGATTTTCTATTCTCTTAATTAGACTAAGAAATTAGGATAAGGTTGCATTAGATTATACAAATCAGCCTTCTTCTCATCTAATTCCTCTACTAAAATTGTCTTCCAATCTAAATTCCCTTTATTCTCAGTCAATAAGTAATCTAAATGCTTGTACAATTGACTGAATTCTTTCTTTTCTAGTAGTAACTTCTCTTCATAAAACCATTTACCTATACTTATTAATATATTGATATTCTCTTGATTAAGTTGAAACAGCCTCTTCTCTTTTAATTTAAGAGATCGTTCTAAACGTAGCTTCTGTTCTTTTGCATTCTCTTTAGTCTGTTGATTTAAATAGACCAAATTTTCCAGTTTCAACTCCACATTGCTAACCTCTTCTTTTAAATTGAAGATGCGATTTTGAAGTTGATTACATAGTAATAAATTATTAATTACTAAAGTTAATAGATCTTTTATATCGACATTTAATTTATAATCATAATTTAAGATAATTTCTGAATAGTTCTTTACAACCAAACAGCCTAATGAGATAAATATGTTCTTTATATCACAATTACTGATCTTAAACTCCTTATATTTATCTATAGCCAAATTTAACATTAGATGAATCAGCCCCCACTTATCAAACTTATTAAAATCAGTTAACTCCGTAGAAGAATTACTAGTTATAATAATTACGAAATTTCCTGAAACCCTTACAGCATTGAATTCAACTTAAAAACCTAGAATAAATGATTTATTATTTAAAGAAGGTTTGTAACTAAAAATATAGAATTTATTGATTAAGAAAGTAATGATTACTCCCATTAACTAATTAATTAGGATTTAGACACCATCCATTTCTTACTGCTTGTCCAATTAAATATTTAAATAAATTAATCTTATGATATAGAATTATTAGGACAAATCCTGATGTATTATTTACTAATCTTTGCTTCTATACTAAAGATAAAGCTTGTAAATAATTATTGGAGAATCTTAAAATTATAGATATTTTGAATATCTTGAGAGGTGATGTTATGATTAGAATAAATAATAATCCAATACTAAATAAGTATAACTTAAATAAGGATAAAATGTCAAATTCAATTAAAGAAGATATAGGTCAATATAAGAAGAATTCTTTAACTATCGACGAATTACTACATAATTTAAAGCTAGAATTAAATAAGACTAATCGGGCGATTTTAATAGAGTTAATTAAAACAAATATGCCCTTAAAAGAAGATTTCTTTATAGATATTAGCAAATTTCTCGATAGTTTTGATAATGATGCTGAAATGAATCTCCAAGCAAAGATAAAGGTTGCCTTATTATTAAAGAAGTTAAATCTACCACTTAATATGAAATTCTTCAACTTATTTAAAGAGAATACTGAATTAAAGGATGAATTATTAAAGGAATTAAACAATTGGACTAATAAAGCTACTTTAGCTAACGTTACAGACAAAGAAGAAAGTTCTCAAAAGATAAGCAAGCTCCTTAAAGAATTCAATGTAGAAGAGAATCCTAAGAATAAAGAAATTCTAAAATCAATGTCAAAGTTTGAGCTGGAACTAAATAAAGAGAACTTTATTAGTATCTCTAAAGAGCTTAGCAGCTCTGATTCTAAGCAAATACAGCTTGTAACACTACTTAAGAAGCTACAATTACCAATTAATAACCAAGCTTTAAAGGAGTTATTCTCCCAACTAAAGCTTAATAATTCAGATAGTCTAGCTACATCTATGAAAAAATTAATTTCTACTTTACTAGTTAATGAGTCTAAACCTGACTCTTCTGCTTTAATCTTGCCTAAAATTAAAGAAATAATTGACCAGAACCCAAAGATACTTGTTGAAATCAAGGAAGCTTTACCCAAAAAGGACTTTGAACTTTTAAGTAAGAAGATCAACCTCTCTGCTGAAGATGAGGTTAAAATTTTAAAGAAGATTGTTAAAGAAGAATTAAGCCAAAAGATAATTACTCCAAATAACTTAACAGTGGAGAATTTAAAAGACTCTTTAACGACTCTTAATTCCAATAATGATAAAGCTGATAAACTCTTAAAGACGCTATTCCATCTTACAGCTGATAATAGCTCTGAGGAAGTAGCGCAAAGCAGTGATAAGCTGCTAAAGCAGTTACTTGTCCAGCGAACACTTAATTACAATAATGACATAACAACCCTCTTCTTACCCTTCTTTATCGAAGAGAATATTAATTTGGCTGAAATCAAAGTCAACCATGAGGGTAAGAACAGCTCTTCAGAAAATGATGACTTAAATTTATCCTTTGCTGTAAGAACTCCTAAACTTGGCGAGGTAGAGATCAAACTCAAGATTAAGGATAAACAGCTTAATGGGTTGTTAAATACTGATAACTCTAAAACTTTAAAACTCTTACAGGAAAATCTAAATCTATTAAGATCAAATCTAGGAGAGAGTGACTATCAAGTAAACTACCTTGCCTGCAAATTATTAGAACAAGAAGTACTCACTTCTAATCAAGAGGAGATAAAGATGACCAATGTCGATTTTAAAATTTAATTAATTAAAAGATTTAAGCCTTAATCTTGAAAGTAGGTGAATTAAATTGAAGAAGAAAAATAAACAAGAGATACAAGAAGAAGCTGTTGCTTTAAAATATAATTCAGAAGAGGATTTTGCACCAATTGTTATTGCTAAAGGAAGAGGAGAAATAGCTGAAGAGATTATAAAAAAGGCCAAAGATTGTGAAATCCCTATCAAAGAAGATAGGGATTTAGTCCAAGTACTCTTACAACTACAATTAGGCGAAGAGATACCCGAAGAGCTTTATGCTGTAGTAGCAGAGATTTTAAAGTTTATCTATAGCTTAGAAGAATTAATTTAGCCCTCTTTCTGCTCAAGTTGCTGATAATAATTACAATAATCTTTAACAGGACACTCTAAGCATTTAGGTCGCCTTGCTTTACAGATATTTCTTCCATGAAATATCAACCAATGATGAGCAGGTGACCATAGCTTTTGGGGGATAACCTCCATTAAATCCTCTTCAGTCTCTCGCACATTCTCACTATCAGCTAAACCAATCCGATTAGAGACTCGAAAGACATGGGTATCAACGGCAATGGCATCCTTACCAAAGATAATACTTGTCACCACATTGGCTGTCTTGCGCCCTACTCCTGGTAGCTCCATCAACTCTTTTCGCTCTTTGGGTACTTGACCACCATATTCATCTATTAGCATCTGACAGGCCTTTACAATATACTTACTCTTATTTCTATATAGACCTATCCCCTTAATATGCTCTTCTAACTCCTCTGGCTCTAAGGAAGCAAAATCTTGAGGAGTTTTAAACTTTTTAAATAAATCTTTAGTTACATTATTTACCTGTTTGTCGGTAGTTTGAGCCGACATAATTACAGCTATTAACAGCTCAAAGGGATTATTATAATTTAATACCGTCTGGGGTTTATCATATGTATCCTTAAGTATCATTAATATCTCTTCTGCTTGTTGACTACTCTTTAGATTCTTCATTTATCTTCCCTCCTCTGCTTATTAACTTATCCATTATCAGAGGAATTCCTTCATATTAATTCTTTTATTCAAATACTTCTTTAAGCCATCCTATACAGAGCTTCATCCAAGTAGCAACACGAGGATAAGTACCTATCTCACCATTATCTGTCTCTTTAGTTGCTAATGATAATCCATGAGGACCCTTAGGGTAAAGATGGAATTCAAAAGGCACCTTCTTTTTACGCAGCTGTTGAATAAATAATAGACTATTCTCTACTGGGACAGATCTATCCTCAAGGGTATGCCAGATAAAGGTTGGAGGTAAATCTTTATTGACTTGGGTCTCTAAAGACATCTCCTGTAATACTTCTGGCTCTGGTTTAGCTCCTAGTAGATTATTAAAAGAGCCTTGGTGAGCAAACTCTCCAGCTGTAATAACAGGATAGGATAATATTAAGGCATTAGGAGCATTCATCCCAATTTCAATACCTGGTATATCTAGATATGATTTTTGCCAATGTACACCTAGACTGGCTGCAAGATGACCACCAGCTGAAAAGCCACATACTGCAATTTTCTGAGGATCTAGCTTCCATTTATCAGCATTTTCCCGAATTATACAGATGGCACGTGATAGATCAAGTAAAGGCTGGGGATGCTTGTTAGGCGCTACACTATAATCCAAAACAAAAGCATGATACCCTGCAGAGTTGAATTGTAAAGCTACCGGTTCACCTTCTCTCTTTGAAGTATATTCATATCCTCCCCCAGGACAGATGAGAACAGCACCTCTCTTTTCATCTCCAGCTAAGATAAAGGTCTCTAAAGTGGGCTCAAAAGTGATTTTTTTACTTCCCAAAGAATTATTCTCCCATATTTTTATAATTTTATTGATCAATTTAAATCCCCCTTAACTATAATTATTATATGGATATCGTTTTCCACATCAGTCTCTAACAAGTAATCTTAGATAAATATTGTTGTTCATCCTTATTTTATCATTATCTAGATAGCTATTCAATTGCTATTATTTCTAATTCAACTCTAAAATCATCTCAATTGAAACTAGCTAATATTTATCAACTAAGAAAAGTAACAATGAATTGTTCATATACATATTATAAAGAAGATAAAAGGAGGGATTAAAATGGGAAAGTACCCTGATGATGAAAGACCTGTTAGAGATAGGATATATCATCTACATAGATATAAGGGGGTTACTTCCAATGAAGAGGAGCATGATCATACTTATGAAGCAGTAACAGGACCCCCTATCTATGAGAATAATACTCACTACCATGGTTATCACTCTACAACCAATGTTGTTCAAAGGCATAAGCATAGCTGCCAAGGAAGAACAGGACCAGCAATTCCAAATCTTGTTGGTCATATCCATCTACTTGATGGAAGAACAGATTTTGCAGATAATCATAGACACAACTATCAGAGTAAGACCTCCAATCCAATCATAAAAATTAGTGATGAAGACTGATAACTAGTATTTTAAAAATTTGTAACCAATTATTATCTATCCCATATCATAATCTTGAGAAAGGAGGACTATAAATGGGTAAATATCAAAGAGATAGAGAACGTAGAAGAGATCCAAGGGATCCTGGATGTCCACGTAGACCAGGAAGAACAAAGAATGAAAATCCTGATTTTCCAGATTTTCCAGACTTCCCCGATTTTCCAGACATACCTGAACCTGAAAGAAGACAGCATGTGCACAATTATCGTGGTATAACCTCTTATGATGATAGACACCGCCATCGGTTTGAAGGTCAAACTGGTAGACCTATCCATAATGGAGATACCCATTACCATAACTACCAAGGTGTAACTACCACCGATGATGGGCATCAGCACCATTATCGGGGCAGAACTGGACCAGCAATTAACACTAGACGTGGTCACATCCATGAGATGGCAGGAGAAACAAGCCTCAATGATGGACATCGCCATAATTATGAAGAGAGCACTTCTCGTCCAATTCCAGAATAATTTCTGATAAGCCACAGGTTTAAACCTGTGGCTCAATATTATAATAAAACAAATACAAAATCTTTAATAATTTCTATATAACATCATACTTATGCTTATACTCAAACTCAATCTATTATACTATCTCCATTACCCTATAATTTTCCTATATTGAACTCCAACAAATATATTGGTAACTATTTCTTAAGCAACTGCATAACATAGCATTAACAGAAAAGGGGTGATTATCACAAATGGGAGGATATCCAAAAAAATATGATGATGGTAAAGGTAAAAAAGGTAGAAAAGATAGAAGGCGTAGAAAGAAAAGATATTCAACTGAAAAATAAATAAGAATAAGGTGAGCAAAATGCTCACCTTATTCTTATTTAAAATTATTAAAATTGATTCATTAAATTTGCCATCTCTAATGCTCCAACTGCTGCTTCCCAACCTTTATTCCCTGCTTTAGTACCAGCTCTCTCGATAGCCTGTTCAATAGTATCTGTCGTAAGAATTCCAAACATCACCGGTAATCCACTGTCTAAACTGACCTTGGATATACCCTTAGATGCCTCTGCACAAACATAATCAAAGTGTGGTGTAGCACCTCTAATTACCGCCCCTAAACAGATAATAGCATCGTAGTTGTTAGTAGTTGCCATCTTCTTAGCTACTAAAGGAACTTCAAAAGCTCCAGGAACCCAAGCAACCTCTATATCCTCTTCCTTTACTCCATGGCGCTTTAATGCATCCAATGCTCCACTTAATAATCTACTAGAGATAAACTCATTAAACCTTCCCACTATAATTCCAAATTTAAGTCCTGCTCCTATTAACTTTCCTTCATATGATTTAGCGAAATTATTCATTTTTTATTTCTCCCCTTTATTTACTTATAATATATTTATGTTAATAAACAAACTTATACAATATAATGATAATGCAACACTTTTGAATTTACAATTAAAAAGATTTTAAGGTTTTTAAGTCGAAAAAAATTTCTGTTTGAACGAAGCAAAAATTGAGCTAGGATTTAGAGTATCATGAAATTTTGATTTAGAGAGTCTAATAAGTGATAATACTCATTATTTTGATTGCTGAGTGAGTTGAATTTTTTTCTAGACTTTTTGGTGACTTTTGCGGCAATGGCAAAAGTCACTCGGGAAAAAAGCTGATAAGCTTTCCCGAAAAATATTTTAATAATTTTACTCTCTTTTTAAAGTGAAAAGTGTCGCTATATCCCCATTAAACACTACTATCTATATCAAAATTCAATTATCAAAACAAATTACTAATAATTATTCTCCAACATATGTCCAAGTTTCTCTTTTTTAGTCTCTAAATAAGCCTTATTAGCACAATTAGCCTCCATCTGATGGGGTACTCTCTCTAGTATATTCAGTCCATAACCTTCTAGCCCCACAATTTTGCGAGGATTATTGGTCATCAATCTAATACTGCTCAAACCTAAATCAGCCAATATCTGTGCTCCTATGCCATAATCTCTCATATCATCAGCAAAGCCCAATTCCCGATTGGCCTCTACAGTATCTCTACCTAAATCCTGAAGATGATAAGCTCTTAATTTGTTAGCTAAGCCTATCCCCCTTCCTTCTTGGCGCATATACAGGACTATACCTTCTCCTTCCTCTTCAATCCTTTTTAGAGAAGCTGCCAACTGGTCACGACAATCACAACGTAATGAACCAAGAGCATCCCCTGTTAAGCACTCAGAATGGACTCGTACCAATACATTCTCTTTTCCTTCCACTTCACCTTTAATAATAGCTAGATGGCACTTATCATCAACATCATTCTCATAACCAATTACTCTAAAGTCACCAAACTTACTTGGTAGGCTTACTTCTGGCAAAGGTCTAATTAGCCTGTCCTTATTCATTCTATACTTGATTAAATCGGCTATAGTAATTATCTTTAAATCATGCTTTTTAGCAAAGTCCATCAGTTCAGGTACTCTAGCCATAGCTCCATTATCAGACATAATCTCACAGATTACCCCAGCAGGATAGAATCCAGCTAAACGGGCTAAATCAACTGCTGCTTCAGTATGGCCAGCCCTTCTTAAGACTCCACCCTCTTTGGCTCTTAAAGGGAAGATATGACCTGGACGAGCTAAATCGCTAGGCTCTGTCTTAGTATCAACAACTGCCTGAATAGTTTTTGCTCTCTCAAAAGCTGAAATTCCAGTAGTAGTATCTTTATGGTCAATAGAAACTGTAAAGGCCGTTTCATGGCTATCAGTATTATTATCTACCATCTGATTTAATTTTAGCTCCTGCAAGCGTTCTGCTGTAGTAGGTAAACAGATTAATCCTTTACCATATGTAGCCATAAAATTGATACTTTCAGGGGTAGCCTTTTCAGCAGCCATTAACAGATCCCCTTCATTTTCTCGCTCTTCATCATCTACTACAATTACCATCTTACCAGCTTTGATATCTTCAATTGCTTCTTCTATTTTGTTGAACTTCATCTAATTCACCTCTCCTTTTAAGTTCAGTAACGAGTGATGGGTGAACAATGACGAGTAAAAGACTTAATAATTATTATTGAATGTCTATACTTATTACCTATTCCATTTACCCATTACTCGTCACCCGTTACCAATAACTGCTCTTTAAGCCAATAGAAAACCATTATCCTTTAACAGATCTAGATCTATATCTGATTTTTTATTACCTTTATCTTCCTTAGAACCAAGCATTCTCTCTACATACTTACCAATCATATCTACCTCTAAATTGACCTTAGCACCAATCTCCTTCTGACCAAGTAAGGTAACTTGACTGGTATGAGGGATTAATGAGATAGCAAAGCTACTTTCATCTAAATTAGCTACCGTTAAGCTAACTCCATCGATAGCAATTGATCCCTTATGAATAATGTATTTTAAGATATTCTTAGGTGCTTCAATGGTTATAACTGTAGCATTATCCTCTCTCTTTTTTGATTTAATAGTACCTAGCCCATCTATATGTCCAGAGACCAAATGACCACCTAGCCTGTCTCCTAGCCTCAATGCCCTCTCCAAATTAACCTCTGAACCAACCTTTAAATCCCCTAGACTGGAATGCCTCATCGTCTCAGGCATCACATCTACGGTAAATTCCTTCTCTGTAAAGGAGGTTACTGTCAAACAGACACCATTAGTAGCAATACTATCACCTAATTTAACATCCTCTAAGACTTTAGCTGCTTCTATCACCAATACAATCGACTTACTTCCCCGCTGAATCCGCTTTACCTTCCCTAGCTCTTCAACAATACCAGTAAACATCAATTCACCACCTTTTCATTCTAGTTTACAATTTATAATGTACAATTTACAATTTGAAAAGATTATTAAACTCCTATGAATCATTTACATTCAAATACTCTTAATTATTAATTCTCAATTGTATATTGTCAATTTGTCATATATTCTGGATATCCTACTACTAGTATATCCTCTCCTACTAAAGTAACCTCTTTATTTACTACTTTAATTCCTTCAGAGATTTGACAAACTCCCTCTCCACATACAACAGAAATGGCATCACTTCCCCCAATAATCTTAGGAGCAATAAAGTAGTATAATTTATCAACTAGCCCTTCTTCCAAAAATGAGGAGCTGACTTGACTTCCTCCCTCGACCAATAAGCTTGTTATCTCTCGCTCTGCTAGTGAGTCCAATAATAGATTCAAATCTATATTATTCCCTGCTCCAGCTTCAATAATCTCTACTCCCTTTTCAATTAACATCTTTTTCTTCTCTTGACTACTACTTTTTAGAGTAGCAATTATAGTTTTAGCATCAGATTCCTGATTAATAATATCAGCATTTAAGGAAATTCTCAACCTACTATCTAAAACAATTCTTGTAGGATCTTGCCCTCCTTGGGGCAATCGAGTGGTTAAACGGGGATTATCTGCTAATACTGTTCCTATCCCAACCAAAATCCCATCCACTTTATCTCTTAATTGGTGGACTAACTGACGAGACTCTGTTCCACTAATCCATTTAGAATCACCAGTCTTAGTCGCCACCTTACCATCTAAGGTCATAGCATTCTTTAAGATAACAAAAGGCTTGTTAGTAGTTATATATTTAATAAAAATTTCATTGGCTCTTCTAGCTTCATCCTCTAATATCCCTACCTCAGTCTCGATTCCAGCCTGATTGAGCAGTCTAATCCCACTTCCTGCTACCTGAGGGTTAGGATCTTCCATAGCAATCACTACCCTCTTTATCCCTGCTTTAATCAAAGTATTAGCACAGGGTGGGGTCTTACCATAATGGGAGCAAGGCTCTAAGGTCACATAGACAGTAGCACCCCTAGCCTCATTGCCTGCCTCTTTTAAAGCATAAACCTCTGCATGGGCACCTCCAGCATGATGATGATACCCTTCTCCAATCACCTTCCCATCCTTTACTATCACTGCCCCTACTATAGGGTTAGGGCTTGTCCTCCCCTCTGCTTGTCGAGCCAGATTTAATGCACGTTGCATATAATCTTTGTCGGTCATAGTCTGATTCTCCTTTATGTACTGAAATTAGATTTTAGCTATATTTTAATATGGTTACAAATAGTAATAATTTTTATTTTAACCTATAATTATAAAATTCAAATGTATGTTTCTATAGAGATATTGCGACACTTTGTTTATTAGGTAGACAGGTGGGTAGGTGGTTAGGAACTGCTTAACTACCTAAATTACTAACTCCTAACCACCAAAGAAAAAGTGTCGTAATATACCTATATTATCTTATATTTTAATTAAATTATAAAGACACAAATCTACAAGCCTAAGAATCATATAAAAATCAAAACATTCAATAGCTCAAAAAGAAAAGGTACTCAAAGAATTATTCTTCGAGTACCTTAAAGTTCGTAAATAAGATTAATCTTATTTTACTATATCACTTCTTCTCTCTTCCAGACTTTAACTGTCGGCTCTGGAATCTCACCAGATCTGCTTGCGCTCGCGGGCTATTACCGCCGGTTAGGAATTACACCTGACCCCGAAGAATTTAACATTATTAAATTTTATACTTTACAAATAATAATACCATATTATAATAACTAAAGCAACTTAAAATTAGAAGCTATGACCTCTTCAATTCTGCTATAGCCTTCGTTCTATCTTCAGCACCAAAAACTGCTGAACCAGCTACTAAAACATTTGCTCCTGCTTGAACTACCTCAATTGCTGTAGTATTTGGTTTGATTCCACCATCTACTTGAATATCAATCTTCAAACCTTGCTCTTCAATCATCGCTCTTAACCTCTTAATCTTAGACAACATCTCTGGAATAAAGCTCTGCCCCCCAAAACCAGGATTAACTGTCATCAATAAGACCATATCCAACTCACCTAATACATATTCGATAGCACTTAAGGAGGTAGCAGGATTTAATGCTACTGCTGCCTTGACACCATTTGCCTTGATATTTTGAACAGTACGATGCAAATGAGGACAAGCCTCAACATGAACAGTGATGATGTCTGCTCCTGCCTTAGCAAATTCAGGGATATACTGATCAGGATTTTCAATCATCAAATGAACATCTAATATCTGTTCTGTCTTATCTTGGATAGAGTTCAAAACCAAAGGTCCAATGGTAATATTAGGAACGAAATGTCCATCCATCACATCAATATGTAAATACTCTGCTGACTTTACTGTTTCAATCTCTGCTGCCAATTTACTAAAATCTGCTGATAAAATCGATGGTGCAACTTTAATCATAATTATCTCCTCCAATTCTTCTCTTCTGCTTGCTCTATCTCTGCTAAAAATTCTAAATAATTCTCATAGCGATGCTCTGCAATCTTGCCCTGCTCTAAAGCATCCTTAACTCCACACTTTGGCTCATGGCTATGGGAACAAGGATAAAATTTACAATCATCTAAACTCTCTAAAATTTCAGGAAAGAAGTACTGTAAATCCTCTGAGGCTATAGAGCTAACATCAAGGGAACTAAAGCCTGGAGTATCAGCAACCCATCCTCCAAACTCTAAAGGTAATAACTCCACATGGCGAGTAGTATGGCGTCCTCGCTTAATTCTCTCACTAACCTCACCCATCTTTAACTCTAAGCCTGGTTGAATAACATTTAATAAACTAGATTTACCTACTCCAGAAGGACCTGCAAAGACTGAGACCTTATCCTTTAGGGCTTGTCTTAATTCATCAATCCCTAGATTATCCTCTACACTAGTATAAATCACCTTATATTTAACCTGTTCATAAGGCTTTAGAACTTCTTTAGCCACTTCCAACCCTGACAGGTCTACCTTATTAATACAGATAATAATCTCAAAGTCCTCAGCCTCAGCTAAGACCAATAATCTATCCAATAATTTATAATGTAAATCAGGCTCCCTAATAGCTGAAGTAATTACCACTTGCTCCACATTGGCAATTGGTGGACGAAAGAGATAATTATCCCTCTCCTTTCTATTCTCAACTACTCCAGTCTGATCTTCAAAGATAGTAAAATTAACTATATCCCCTGCTATAATATCGACCTTCTCCTGCTTTAACCTACCTCTAGCCCTACATTCATAAGTTTCTTTACTTTCAAAATCATAAACATAAAAAAACCCTCCAAAAGCCTTTAAAATCCTTCCTTCCTTCATAACCACTCTCCTTTTAAATTCAGGGGTAAAAGCAGTGACGAGTAAAGAATGAGATAAGTTAAAACTTATCTCACTCTATCTCTGCTCTTAAACCTGCTTTTCATAATATAACTGTCCATCTAGATAAATTCTAATCGTTCCTGGTCCTACGATAATGACATCCTTAACTACAGTATCGCCAGCTTGATGGATCTGGTCATAGACTGTTCTCTGGCCATTATCATCTTGTACTACAAACTCTACCCTCTTCTCATTACCAGGTGGTATATTAAAGCGAATCTTGCGGTCTTTAATTTCAGAACCTCGTGGATTACGGATTCCTGTGCTGATGATCAACTGAATTGTCGATCCTTCCATTATCTTAGTCCCTGTACTAGGTTTTTGAGCAATTACTCTACCTTGATGGTAGTCTAGACTCTCCCGTTTTAAGACTTGACCTAAAATTAAGTTCAGCTGTCTTAATCTCTCTACAGCCTCTTCCTGGCGTAACCCAACTAAATTAGGAACTTCCACCTCTTGAGGCTCTCTACCTTTACTGATAACCAGATTGATATCAGTACCCGCCTTAACCTCTATTCCTGGTTGGGGATCCTGAGAGATAATCTGACCCTCAGCAACTTCATTGCTATACTCTTCTTTAATTTCTCCTTTTTGAAGGTCTAATTTATCAAGTTTAATCTCAGCCTCCCTCAAAGTGATATTGAGCAATTCAGGAACTTTAGATACCTGAGCTCCCTTACTGACTACTACCTCAATCACTCTAGCCTTCTTTACTTTATTATTAGGAGGGATACTTTGAGAAATAATATGATCCTTCTCAATCTCTTGGCTATAACTCTCATAATAGACCTTCAAACTCAAACCCTTAGATTCTAAATCTTGGCGTGCAACCTCTAAATGCTTACCTACCAAATTTGGAACCTTCACCTCTTCAACATTAACATACTGTACCAGCATAAAATAACCAACACCCATAATTACAATGAAGCTAGCCGCTAAAATTAATAAAGCTGTTAACAGGCCACTTCTCTTCTTAGCTGGGACCTTCTTCTTTGAAGTGGGTTCTTTATTCTTCTTTTCCTCCACTACATCCACTCCCCTAAGCTTTTGTTGAACTTCTTCTTTCTTGATTATATTAGTATTATTCTTCTCTTTCTCTTTTTTAATCTCTTTTTGGTAATCCTGTTTGGACATAATCATGGTATGCTGATTTGCAATGCTCTTAACTTCTTTAGCTTGATTAGCAATATCTTCTTCAACTTCCTTCAAATCTCTTAACAGCTCTACCACAGAATTATATCTATTCTCTGGCTCTTTAGCTATTGCCTTTAGAATAATCTCTGCTAATCTATCTGGGAGCTGAGAATTTATTTTTTTGGGGTCTTCTGGCGACTCTTCAATATGCTTTAAAGCAATTGAAACATGATTATCTCCAGTAAAAGGTACACTTCCTGTTACTAATTCATAAAGTACAACCCCTAAAGAATAGATATCAGATTTAGTGCTGACCTTTCCACCTTTTGCTTGCTCTGGCGAAAGATAATGGGCAGAGCCCATTATCGAATCAGTTTGACCCATAGTTGCTGAAGTTACAGCTTGAGCAATACCAAAATCGGTCACTTTAACTCTACCATCGTCTGTCAAAAGAATATTATGGGGCTTAACATCACAATGAACAATATTATTACGATGGGCCTTAATTAGAGCATTACATACTCCAGTTACTATCTTTATAGCTTGATCAATCTCAATTCTTTCAACCTCTTTTAGATGTTCCTTTAAATCCTTTCCAGTAATATATTCCATTACTATATAATTAATATCGTCCTCTTTGCCTATATCAAAGATATTAACTATATTTGGGTGGGAAAGGCTTGCTACTGCTTGAGCCTCATGCTTAAAGCGTCTAACAGCAGTCTCATTGTCAGCAAAATGGGGTTGTAGAATCTTAACAGCCACTTCACGACCTAATAGCTGGTCTTTAGATCGATAGACAATAGCCATACCACCAGTACCGACCTTCTCTACAAGTTCATATCTTGAATTTAAGACTTTACCGATCATCGACGTCACCTCAAAGTTTTAAACTTAATTATTACAATATATAAGCACTGTAATATTATCATATCCACCCTGTTCATTAGCCATTAATGCCATTTTATCAGTCTTCTTTTGTAAATCTAAATCCTCTGCTAAAATCTTAGCAAGTTCATCATTAGATAACATATTGGTCAATCCATCAGAACATAATAAGATTAAATCATCAGCCTCCAACTCTAACTCAACTAGATCAGCTTCAATCTCTTCTTTAACCCCTAAAGCCTTAAGCAATAGATTCTTCTTAGGATGATTGTCAGCCTCTTCTTGGCTAATTAGATTATTTCTAAGTAGCTCACCCACATAAGAATGGTCAGCAGTTAACTGCTTTAAGTTTCCATTTCTAAACAGATAAGCTCTACTATCTCCAATGTGTCCAATTATTAATATTCTATCTTTAATAATTCCCATAGTCAAGGTGGTTCCCATCCCATAATACTCTTCTTTAGCCAAACCTTCTTGATAAATTCTCTGATTTACTAACTCTATACACTCTTTGATACTATCATTTAAAGAATCATAATTAAAATTATACTCTTTTATCTCTTTAACTGCCAAGGAACTGGCTACATTTCCTCCCTGATGTCCACCCATCCCATCAGCTATAACGATAATATCCAAATCTTGTTTATTGATTACCAGATAACTATCCTGATTCTCCTTTCTAACCTTTCCTACTTCACTAGTAGCTCCATACCTCATTATATCACCTCACTTACATCTTAAGGCAGAATTCTAGTTCACTCTCCCCTAATCTAATTTTATCACCATCTACCAATCTCTTACTTTCGATCAACTGATTATTAACAAAAACACCATTTGTACTATTGAGATCATTAATTAAGTAATAATGACCCTTTTTAATAATTTGAGCATGAACCCTTGAGACTTTATGATCTACTAAGACAACCTCATTATTCTCTTGACGACCTATATTGGTCTCTATAGAGTTGATTTCAAATCTCTTTAGCTCAACTCCATTATCTAATAACCTTAAATAGCACTCCCTTTGGGAAAGAGGTCTCACTTTTACAGTATGATTTATCTTTGCTAAATTATTACTATTCTCTTCTGGAACTTTAAATATTTTCGTGCCACCATCTTCAGTATTCTCCAGGTTAAATTCATCAAGACTAAACTCACCTATGACCATCAAATTCTCTTCAACTTTAGTACTGAGTGTAAAAGCTAGCTTTAGTTCTCCTCTAAGCTTAAGACCCTTTTTAGCAATCTCCTCTAAAATTACTTTCTTTAATTTATTCTCAGTCTCCGTATTTAAGTTATTAAGCTCATTTTTATCTTCTAGAGGGATTATAACTTTATAATCATTTGGAACATAATCACCTTCAGTTCCCTTTCTTAATCTATTCTCCATATCAATAACTATCTTTCTAATCATCTTCTGATAAAAGGGGTTTAAAGAGTCAATCAAAAATATCTCCTTAATCTTTCTAGCCAATTTCATTGGAAACTTCATCTTTTCGCCTCCTTGGCTTGTAATTGCCCACAGGCTGCAGCAATGTCAGCACCCCGCTCTACTCTAACTGTAACTGCTATCCCTTCATGCTCTAATTCAGCTTTAAAATTATTTATCCTATTCCTATCTGGTTTACTATACTCTAGACCTTCTACTTGATTGATTGGAATCAAATTCACATGGCATAATATCCCTGATAATAGTTTTGCTAACTCTCTAGCATCCTTTGGGGAATCATTGACTCCTTTAACTAAAGAATATTCAAAACTAATCCTCCGCCCTGTCTTCTCTATATAATAACGACAGCTCTCTAATAAGTCTTCTAAGGGATATCTATCATTAATGGGCATCATCTGACTTCTCAATCTATTATTAGAAGCATGTAAGGAGATGGCTAAGGTCAACTGTAGCTCTTCTTCTGCTAAGCTCTTAATCTCTGCTACCAGACCACAAGTGGACAAGGTAATTCTTCTCATCCCTATATTCAATCCATTACCATCATTCATCAAACTGATAGCTTTAAGTACTTGATTATAGTTAGCTAAAGGCTCTCCCATCCCCATCAAAACTACATTACTAATCTCCTCATCTCTCAATCTAGCAATGCTTATAATCTGATTGATAATCTCCCCTGAGCTTAAGTTTCTAGTCAGACCATTTAACCCAGTAGCACAGAAATTACACCCCATTCCACAGCCTACTTGGGTAGAGATACAGACACTACGTCTGTTATCCTGATAAGGCATAAAGACACTCTCTATCCGCTGACCATCCTCTAATTCAAAAAGATATTTAATAGTACCATCTTTAGATTCTTGAGAGGCAATCACTTCCAATTGGCTAATATAAGCTCTATTAACTAACTTGTCTCTCAAACCCTTAGAAAGATTACTCATCTGTGAAAAGTCTATAACCTTCTTATCATAGATCCAGTTAAATAGCTGTTTGGCTCGAAAACTCGCTTCACCTAAAGAACTAACTACTTCTTTCAACTCTTCTAAGCTTAGTCCCATCAAATCTACTCTTTCTCCCATTCTTAACTTCCTTCCCCTTTGTTCAGTTTACAGTGTACAATTTACAGTTATAGTTCAAAATCATTTAATACTTTAACTGTACTTTTAATAACTTTCTTTTAATCTCGTTAGTAGCTACTCGTCACTCATTACCGCTTTTAACCATTTTTGCTATAAAAAATCCTTCAATTAAGTTATCATCAGGAAGCAACTGTAAAGTTCCCTCTGTTAGATACTCTGTTAATCCAAAGCTTTGCGCCGTTTGACTTAAATCAACCAATTTAAAATTATCATGTTTTTCTAGAAAACCTTTAATAATATCTATATTCTCTTCATCAGTAAAGGTACAGGTACTATAGATCAATACTCCCCCAGCTTTAAGTAGCTTAGCTCCATTTTCTAATAATTCTGCCTGTAGCTGCTGTAGTTCTAGCAGATCTTGAGGCTTTTTTTGCCAACGAATCTCTGGCTTCTTAGCCATAATCCCCAAACCAGAACAAGGAGCATCTACTAGGAGCTTATCTATCTTCTCAGTAAAGCTAACCTCTCTTCCATCACTACAGATGGTCTCTACATTAGTAATTCCAAGCCTAGTACAATTTTCATGGATCAATTCTAGCTTATGTTGATGGACATCGACAGCATAGACTTGTCCACCATTATTCATCAGTTGTGAGAGATGGGTTGTCTTACCACCTGGAGCACTACATAAATCTACAACTCTATCATCAGCCTCAGGAGCTAAGATATGGGCTACCAACATTGATGCCAAGCCTTGCACCTGAAATTTACCTTCCTCAAAAGACTTTAACCTATCTATCGATGGATATTTGATTAAATTGATTGCTTCTGGCACTAAAGCTATAGGCTCAGCAGTAACCTGATCCTCTACTAAGCTTTGAATTAAAGAGTCTCTATTAGTCTTTAAAGTATTTGTTCTAATTACAGTAGCAGGTATTTTGTTTAGATTATTAGCAATCTCAATTGCTTTATCGATCCCATAGTTTTTTACCCAGCGCTCTACCAACCATTGGGGCTGTGAATACTTATATCTAATATGCTGAACTGGATCCTTCTCTAACTTAGGATAGTTAATCTTATCTAAATTACGGATGATATTTCGTAAGACACCATTGATAAATTTAATAGCTCCTCGATTACACTTGGATTTAGCAGCCTCTACAGTTTCATTCACAGCCACTGGAGCAGGTATCTTGTCTAAATAATAGACCTGATAAACCCCCAGCCTCAAAGAATTTCTCACCCAAGGTGTCATCTTCTTGACCTGACGGCTGGCAAATTTGTTGATAATCCAGTCTAGAGTATTTCTTCTTCTGATAACTCCATAGATAAGCTGAGTAGCTAAACTCCTATCCCTTTTATCCAAATTGGATTTATTCAATAAAGTATTTACTACTAGGTTAGAGAATCCATCCTCTTCATTAATCTTATATATTCCTTCTAATGATATCACTCTTGCATTTCTCATATAAAAATCCTCCATTTATGTAATTATTATAACAGTGACGAGTCAACAGTAGCCAAGAAAATTTCACTGATTTACTCGCTACTAAATTATAGTAGTTTCTATGTTCTATAATAATATTAAATTTTTAAACCTCTAATTTATATAATACCAAGATATAATCTATTATTCCATAGATATATTAAATTAACTCATAAAAAGAAAAGCCGATTCATCCCTACCTCTATATAGATCAGGGTTTCTCGGCTAATCTTAATAATATCTAAAGTATATCAATCATCATCCATCATTCTACTAAGCACTAATAATCTAATTAAATGACCAATAGCCACTAAGGTAGCAGCAACATAAGTTAAGGCAGCTGCATTTAAGACCTTCTTAGCTCCAGAGATCTCTTGTCTATCTAAATAGTTATGCTTCTCTAATAGCTTCAAAGCTCGACTACTTGCATTAAACTCTACTGGCAGAGTAACAATCTGGAATAAGGCTGCACCAGCAAAGAAGATCAAGCCTAGATTCAATAAGAATCCTGAACCAAAGATTAAACCAATCATCGCTAAAAAAGGTCCTGCTTGAGATCCCAAGTTGGCAACTGGCACTAAAGAATGGCGAAATCTCAAAGGTGCATAATCTACATTATCCTGAATAGCATGACCTGTCTCATGGGCTGCTACTCCCAGTGCTGCTAAGGAACTACTCCCATAAACATTTGAGGATAACCTTAGCGTCTTGGAACGAGGATCATAATGGTCTGTCAACTCACCACTTACCCTCTCTACACTGACATCATTGATTCCTTCATTTCTCAACAACTGATAAGCTATATCGGCTCCAGTCAGATTACTTTTAGAGCGAACATCCAAATACTTGTTGAAAGTACTTTTGACCTTAAACTGTGCATAAAGAGCCAATAAAATCGCCGGTAATACAATAATCATCGTTGGATCAAAAAAGAAGAAAGGCATTAATCTTAACCCCCTCAAATTAGTTTACAGTGTATAGTGTATAATTGATAATTATAAAACCTAAATGAATTTAATGGTTTTGAACTTAACTGTAAATTATCAACTATCAACTATCAACTGCTTGATAGCTTCTTCTATCTTCTCTATCTCAACACCAGTATTGATACAAGGACCATGGGGTCGTAGATTGACCACCCCGATTACTGGCATAGGATAGATATCTTGGATTCCACTACTTAAATCACGTTCACAGGCTACAGCAATAATCGCCTTTGGTCTGATATCTTTGATAATCTTTCTAGCTAAAGTACCACCAGTTGCAATCGCTAAATGGACTCTATACTTTTCAGTAACTTCAATCAAGTCCTGTACTTGGCACCTGCCACAGCGTTTACAATTATTTAGATCAGTGGTCACTCTAAAGCTACATTCTGAATTCTGAATACAATGGGGTACCAATACCATGATATCCTCAGGAGCTAAATTCATCTTTTCAGGATTGATCAACTGATTACTTACATTGATAAATGATGATTGAATCGACTCCTTATCAAGACCAAGCAGCCCCCCTAAATAGATAATTACAGGTAGAAAATAAGAGATAACTATCTTAGTAGGGATAATTAAAGGCTTGATGGGCTTACCTAATTTCTGTGTTAAGATAATACCTAAAATCCCTAAGATTAATAAGAGGGCTAGAATAGATAAAACTATACTTATAATTATTAATACCCCTTTACTTAGTAGACTAAAACCAAAAAAGTTTAGATACCAGACTCCCCCTACAAAGATACTTAATATAGCTAATGCTAGTAATAATAGTCCCATAAATAGTCCCTTTGATTTCTCCATAAGCTTTATTCTCCTAACTTGCTTCCTACTTTAATATCATATCCCCTTAGATAATCGGTAGCATCTATTCTCTGCTTACTGGCTGGTTGCACCTCTGTCAATAATAACTGACCTTTTCCAGTCTGTACTACAATCCCTAACTCATCATCTACCTTGACAACAGTACCAGGGTTTATTCCTGCTTTAGAATTATCATCATAGACCTTAGAGTTCCATAGCTTTAGGCGACTCCCATCACAATATGTATAAGAACCTGGCCATGGATTTAGTCCCCTAATTAGATTCCAGATACTCTTAGCATCCTTAGACCAATCGACCAATCCTTCTTGTTTAGATATCTTAGGTGCATAAGTAGCCTGTTTATCATCTTGCTCTTCTCTAGGTGCACTACCCTCTTCAAGCTGCTTTAAGGTTTCTACTATTAAATTTGCCCCTAAATTAGAAAGCTTATCATGTAATGTCCCTACAGTATCTTCAGGAGCAATATCTAACTCATCCTTTAAGATCATATCACCAGTATCCATTCCCTTATCCATATGCATAGTAGTAATTCCCGTCTTCTCTTCACCATCGATAATCGCTCGATGGATTGGAGCTGCACCTCTATACCTTGGTAATAAAGAAGCATGGATATTGATACAACCATATTTAGGTAGATTCAATACCTCCTCTTTTAGAATCTGTCCATAAGCAACCACTACAATTGCTTCTGGATTCCATTCCTTAAGCTTGGCTATTCCCTTAGCAGTAGAGACCTTCTCTGGCTGAAATACCTCTATGTTATGCTTTAAAGCTTCCTTCTTAACTGGAGTTGGCTTTACCTGCTGCCCTCTCCCCCTTTTGCGGTCTGGTTGACTGACCACACCAACTACATCTAGAAACTCGGCTTCAATCAATGCCTGTAAACAAGGAACTGCAAAATCTGGTGTTCCCATAAATGCAACTCTCATTCTATCCCTCCAATTTAAAAACAAAATAAATTTCAAAAACTTATTAGCCACGAATTTCACAAATCTTCACTAATTAATTCAAAATCATTTAAATTAATCTTTTTATTTTATTCGTGTCCTATTAGTGTTAATTTGTGGCTAAACATATTCATTTTTTCATCTTGTATTATGTAGAGTGTGAGTAGATTTTCACTCACACTCATCCTTTATATTTTAGAGATAATCAACAAATAACTTACCATCTAAGTGATCTATCTCATGTTGTAAAGCACGAGCTAATAACCCTTTTCCCTTAACTATTATCTCTTTGCCATCTCTATCTAGAGCTTCAACCTTAACTTTATAAGCTCGCTCTACCTTGGCAGTTTTTTCTGGAATACTTAGACACCCCTCATTATCAATATAGGTCTTCTCAGAGCTTTCAATAATCTCTGGATTAATCAATTCAAGAATTCCAGAACCGACATCTATCACCACAATCCTTTTAGAGATACCCACTTGAGGAGCAGCTAGTCCTACTCCTGGTGCATCATACATAGTCTCTGCCATATCATCAAGTAATTTTCTAGTTTTATCAGTTACCTCTTCTACTTCTTTACATTTAGTTCTTAAGACAGGATCCCCTATCTCTCTAATCTTTAATAACGCCATCTTTAAACACCTCCGAAAATTCAATTCACAATTTATAATTGACGATTTACAATTAAATTCTATAAATCAATCACTTGTAATTGTAAATTGTACACTTTACATTATCAATTAGTAATTATTATTATAACATTCCTAATGGGTCAACATCAACACTTACCTTAATTGTCTTTAAAGTAGATAATTCATTTAGTTTCATCAAGCTCTCCTGATTGATACTTCTCATAGTATCTAAGTCTCCCCCTTTAAGTAATAACTGCCACCTATGTTGCCCTCTTACCTTACTTAAAGGAGCTTGCACAGGACCTAAGAGCATTATCCCTTCTTCATCTAGTTTATGCAATTTCTCTCTGATAATATCACTTAATAGATTTGAAACCTCAATTACTTTATCTTCCCGTTCATCACTGACAACTATACTGATAATATGGGTAAAAGGGGGATAAGAGGCAAATTTTCTCGTCTCTATCTCAAAATTATAAAACCCATTATAATCATGCATTTTAGAGAATTGAATACTATAATGCTCTGGAGTATAGCTTTGAATGATAACCTCTCCTGGCTTATCCCCTCTTCCAGTCCTTCCTGCTACCTGAGTTAAGAGCTGAAAGGTTCTCTCCCCTGCTCTAAAGTCAGGAAGATTGAGGGCTGTATCAGCAGTAATCACTCCAACTAAAGTAACATTAGAGAAGTCATGGCCTTTAGCTATCATCTGGGTCCCTACTAAAATATCTATCTTCCCAGCTTTAAAAGCCGATAATATTCTTTCATATTCCCCTTTACGTCTAGTTGTATCGACATCCATTCTAGCTACTTTAGCCTCTGGAAAGAACTCCTTAAGACCCTCTTCTACCTTCTGGGTTCCCACTCCAAAATATTTAATATAGATACTTTCACAGTTTGGGCAAATATTAGGAACCTGCTCTTGATGGTCACAGTAATGGCATTGTAAGATATTTGGGGTAGCATGGTAGGTTAATGAGACATCGCAGTCATTGCACTTCATTACATGCCCACATTCACGGCATTGGACAAAGGTAGAAAAACCCCGACGATTGAGAAAGATCATCGTCTGCTCACCCTTCTCTAAGCGATCAATGATCTCCTTTTGTAAGAGCTGGCTGAACATGGTCTTATTGCCTGCTTTAAGCTCTTCTCTCATATCAATAAGCTCCACTTTAGGTAAAGGTCTATCATCGATCCGCTTTTTAAGCTCTACTAACTTATATTCTCCAGTCTCTGTGCGATGGTAAGCCTCTAATGAAGGGGTAGCTGTTCCTAATACAGTCACTGCCCCTGCCAGCTCTGCTCTCTTAACAGCCACCTCTCTAGCATGGTATTTAGGATGATCCTCCTGCTTATAGCTGGTCTCATGCTCTTCATCGATAATAATTAATCCCAAATTATTAAAAGGAGCAAAGACAGCCGATCTAGCTCCTACTACAATTTTGACATCAGCAAATTTAATTCTACGCCATTCATCAAAGCGTTCTCCTGCCGATAGCTGACTATGTAAGACTGCTACTTGATCACCAAAACGCCCTTTAAATCTGGCTATAGTCTGGGGAGTCAATGAAATCTCAGGAACTAAGACAATAGTGTCCTTTCCTGCCTCTAAGGCTTTGGCAATCACTTGAAGATATACCTCTGTCTTACCACTACCAGTAACCCCTTTTAAGAGAATTGTAGAACTCTCTTGTTGCTCTAAAGCAGCACTGATCTCTTCTATCGCAACCTGCTGTTCAGATGTTGGTGCTAAGGGTTGAGTTGCCTTAAAATTATGGTGGCTGTGAGGATTTCTTTTAACCTCTTTTTCTATATATTGCAGATAACCTTTATTAATCAATGTTCTGATCAGCCCTGAAGTGGTCTCCAACCTATCTGCCAACTCAGTATTGCTCAGATTACAGTTAGGATTATCTATCAAAAAAGAAAAAACCTCCTGCTGCTTATAAGCCCTATCACTGATCTGTTCAAGTAACTTCTCACTCTCTGCTACCGATTGAGCCAACTTAACAACCTGCTTAGTCTTAATCTTGGTCTGACCACTAGGAACTATTGCCTTTAAAGAGCTAATTAGATAAGACTGATAATACTCTGACATCCATTTAGCCAATTCTAAGAGCTCTTCATCAAAAAAGGTGAATTCTGTTAGAACCTTATTAATAGGCTTGATGGCAAATTTAAAGTCCTCTTCATCGGCCTCAAGCTCTCCTATTATGTATCCCGCTACCCTCTGCCGTCCAAAGGGCACCACTACCTTTTTACCAACCTTGATTTGACTCTCTAATCTCTCGGGTACCTTATAAGTAAAGGGTCTATCAACCTGGTCAACTGGTACATCAACCATTACTTCCACATATTTACTCATTACATCCCACCTCAATAATGCCTATTGTGCTAGTTTAATTTTTTCTAATGTTTAGGACTATAGATAGATTGCGACACTTTGGTTTGGGTAGTTAGGTCGTTAGATAGTTAGGTAGTTTGGTTTAACCTATCAACCCAACCACCTACCCTCCTAACATCCAAAGTATCGTATTATCCTTTTATTCTATCAATTTTCATATTAACCTCAAACTAAACTTAGCCTGTCCTCTTCAGCACTGACTTTGCTATCATTCTAAATAATATCACTCCACCAAAGATAATTACCAGATAAAAGGTTAAAAACCTCCAAACTATTGCTAATAATCCTACTAAAGATGAAGGAACAAAGCTAGAAAAGAGGGTTGCAAAACCAAACTCTGCTGCTCCACTTGCCCCTGGAGTTGGCATATAAGGTATGATTAAATAGAATATAGTCTGTACAATAAATGATCTAAAAAAATATGGTTTGACCCCTAAACCTAACAATATTACTGGTGCAATAATAAAGAATAACACCCAAAATATTATAGTAAAAAAAGCCGCTAAAAGCAAACTGCTCTTCTTGTATTTGGTCAATTGCCACAGACTTTCATGAAAATCTTCCATCTCTTGATATAATCTATCTATCAATTGATTGGCCTTTTTACTCTTCATTAAACCTTGTAAAAACTTTAAATTTCTCAGCCGTTCTGTCAAAACTTTAACCTTATCAGGCTTCCATATAAAATAGATAATGATTGCTGAAATGGATAAGGAAAATATGATTAAAAGGTCGAAAATCTCCTCTGGAATCATCCCAGGGTCGATTAAATCAGAGAATAGAAAGAAAAATAAGGGTGATAGTATACTAAAGAATAATAATCTCATTACAAATTGAACAATAATTACTGTTGACGATTTTCCTAAAGAAAGACCCTTACGGTGTAATAACAGAACCTGTATGGGACCTCCTCCAGAAGCAAAAGGAGTAATATTTGAGATAAAAGCTCCTACCAAGAAGTTCTTGATAGCAAACTTCAATGATATCTTCTCTCCTAAAGCATTGCTAATCAACTTAATTCTCAAACCACCTACAACCCACATTAAAAAATTGATCACTATCGCTAACAGCAAATAAACTGAATTTACCCTCTTTATCTTCATAAGGGTCTCTTCATTTATAGTCAAAGAGAATAATAATCCTAAAGCTATCACACTGACTAATAGCGAGTATTTCAATCCCTTCTTAATCTTCCTCTGGTCTATACTACCTTCATTCATTAATATAAGCCCCCTAAAATAATTATAACTTCTTCAAAGTCACTTTTATTATTATTCAATATCTAGTGCTATATTCCTATCTTAAATTATATTTAATTCAATTAAACCCAACTCAAAACTTTATCATTTAATTTACTAAGCCACAGACTAAATGTCTGTGGCTCTTAAGCTAAAGTATCGATTTATCAATATCATATTCAGCTTAAATATCCATTCCCTCTATCTTAGGATTGGCAAAGGTTCCATTTAAATTAAGGAGAATATCCTCACCATCTCTAGGAAGCTTTTGCCCCATCCGCATCTCTAACATACTAACAAGTTCTGCTAAATTATCATTCAATTGGGCTACCCGTAGTGTCAAAGTAGTGATACTAGACTCACTGAATTTCTCTCTATTAATATCGAAATTTCCTGCTACTTCCATATCAAGAATCGAACTATTTAGCTTAGCATTAGAGATATTAATATTATTATTATCAACTTTATAATCAACAGTTAGCTCATCCAAAGCTAGATTACTTAGATCTATACCACCCATAAAGACAAGAGGATTATAGGATAGCTGCTCCTTTAGCCTACCTGCAAATTCTGCTTTAAATCCTTCTAAAGTAAAGTTATACTCTCCATCACCGATATTCTTGATTGATTCAACCCAAACAGCTTTAGGATTAGTCATATCATCTCTAATTAATTTCTGCCTATGGCTACTATTGAATTTAGAGTCTGTAGTGATATTTCCTAGGGTATAACGACCAGTTGTTTCAGGATTACCAAACTCTACTCCATCACCCTTAAATTCAAAAGTCCCTTCTCCAGAGATATCAGTTATCTCTAAATCCTCTAAGCTATTTCCATTATAATGGACTACTTCAGAAGCCTCAGCAAAGAATAATGGAGAATCCACCTTATAGTTGTTGAGCTTCACCTCTTTTTTAGCAGGGTTATAATCAAAGTCAAAAATAAATTCATCTATCTTAGTTAGCTTATTTTCTAATTCTGCAGACGAGAGTTTTTCTCTAATATTATCTGGCAATTCTACATTAAACCCACTAAAGGATATAGCTATTGCTTGCTTATCTTGAAGTAGAGGATTAAAGTCATCCTCTAATCTCTTTAAAGGTAACTGCCCTTTATAATCTATACTCAGCTGTTCAAATCCAATTGATAGATCCTCTAAGCTATCTTCAACCTTTAAATTATCTATCTTGGCAACCAAACCATGCAGCTCTTTGAGCTTATCTTCCTTAGCCAACATAAAGGAATCTTGGTAAGGTAGCTTAACCACCATCTTATCAATACTTATAAAGCCATTGTTATAATCTTTATCCTTAATCATTATTTGATGATAAGTAACTTGACTTAATAGAGGAGTTGCCACTACTCTGCTATACTCAACATCAAAAGGAATATCCCCCTTCTTTAATTCTAGTTCAAGGCTCTCTGTAAGCCTATCTTCTACTATATTCCCTAGATACCAATTAGCACCTAGGACAATTACTACTAAAATCACAATAGTCCCAAGTAATACCTTGCTATTTTTATCCATTATATTCCTCCTAGTTTCAAGTTCTCCCTTGCTAAATAATTTCTTTCTAATCTCAAATCATACTATAATATTAATCAATTAAAAAAGTTAGCTTTTAATTCTATATTCTTTAAGCAGACTTATTTTCCTTTTATCTTTAGTGAAATAAAATAAAAATAAGCTGGATCATAATATTATGATCCAGCTTATTTTTCTCTCTTACTATAAAGCCTCATCTACTATCTTCATGGCACAATAAGAACCACACATAGTGCAAGCCTCTTCATCTTTTAAGATTTGGTTATGAGCATCCCTTGACTCTCTAGCCTTTTTAGGATCAATAGATAATTCAATCTGTCGCTCCCAATCTAAGCTCTTTCTTGCTTTAGCCATCTCTAAATCTCTCTCTTTTGCCCCTGGCACTCCTTTTGCAATATCAGCAGCATGAGCTGCAATCTTACTGGCAATTACCCCTTCTCTAACATCCTCAATGGTAGGTAAACCGATATGCTCTGCAGGAGTTACATAGCATAAAAAATCAGCCCCAGCACTAGCTGCTAAAGTTCCACCAATAGCAGCAGTGATATGGTCATATCCTAAGGCAATATCTGTTACCAATGGCCCTAAGACATAAAAAGGTGCATCTTTACATAACTCTTTTTGTATCTTAATATTTGTCTCTATCTGATCAAAAGGAACATGACCTGGTCCCTCTACCATTACCTGTACCTCAGCATCTCTAGCTCTATCTACCAATTCAGCCAATACCAATAACTCATGGATTTGAGCTCGATCAGTAGCATCAGCTAAGGAGCCTGGTCTTAAACCATCACCTAAACTCAAAGTTACATCATATTCATAGCAGATCTCTAATAGTCTATCATAGTACTCATACAATGGATTTTCAGCATTATTATGTAACATCCAACCAGTCATAAAAGAGCCACCACGACTGACTATATCAGTTACTCTACCTTCATCCCTTAGATGACGGATTGTCTCCAAAGTTAGACCACAGTGGACAGTAATAAAGTCTACACCATCTTTAGCCTGCTCTTCAATGACTCTAAATAGATCATCGACTGTCATATCTATAATTGCTTTTTCAGCTTGTAAAGTCTCTACTGTCGCTTGATAAATTGGTACAGTTCCTAAAGGGACAGTAGCTTTATCTAAAATTGCTCTTCTAGTTTCATTTATCTTCTCACCTGTAGATAAATCCATTACTGCATCAGCACCTGCTTCTACAGATACCTCTAGCTTCTTTAGCTCCTTTTCTATCTCTGGATAGTCCTCAGAGGTACCAAAGTTGGCATTTACCTTAGTTGATAATCCTTTTCCAAAGCCATTTGGATCTAGGTTCTTGTGATTCTTATTAGCAGGAATAACGATTGTCCCTTCTGCTACCCCTTGGCGGATAAATTCTGCACTTAACCCTTCTTTTTCTGCAACTCTCTTCATTTCAGCAGTTATCTCCCCTGCTCTTGCTTTTGTCATCTGTGTCATTTGACATTCCTCCCTTATTTTGGTAACTAGTAATTACTAGTTGCATCTTTATTCATGTTGGTTAATGGGTATAGTGTGATACTTTTTTTATCTTTTGAGTATTATCTTAGATTGGCGTTTTTATTAAAAACTCTGCTTTAGGTTTCGCCTAAGGGCGAGTTACGTTTTCAGCCCAAGACTACTTCCTACGGGGCGTCCTTGATGAAAAAGTAACCAAAAAATCAAGAAAAAAATTAAACTCACTACGCAATCAACCTTTTTTAGATTAACAAATATAGTACTTCTACTTCAAAAAACCATGCTGTTATCATTATTCTTTGAAAACATTTGCTTCATTCAAACAGTAATTTTCTTCAGTTTAAAATCTTTTTAATTCTTAATTTTTAACTCTTAATTTTTAACTAAAAAAGTGTCATAATATCCTTCTATTACATCACTTGCTCCACTTGCTGCTCCCTAGCCAAATCCTCATCGCTCAATTCACTAATGCTATCCAAAAAAGCCACCTTATAGCTAGCAGGTTGAGTTGCCTTTTTACTAGCCTTCTCTCCTGCTATCCCATAAGCTGTTACAGCAGATAAAGTAGCTTCCAGATAATTACTACTTACTCCACAGAATACTCCTAAAGTACTACCTAACATGCAGCCTGTTCCTACTACCTGCCCCATCAAGTTATTACCATTACTGACCTGATAGACTTTATCTCCATCACTAATAATATCTTTAACCCCAGAAACAACTACAACTGCTTTCTGTCCTTTGGCTAATTTTTGAGCAGTCTCTGCAATATTTTTATATTCACCAACAGCTTCTACTCCCTTGACTTCACCCTGCTGACCAGCCAAAATACTTATTTCACCTTGATTACCTTTAATAACAGCTATATCTAGTTCCCTTAGTATCTTTAGGGCAACCTCTGTTCTAAAAGTGGTAGCACCTACTCCTACTGGATCAAAGATAATTGGAATTCCTAACTTATTAGCCTCTTTGCCAGCTATCAGCATTGCTTCTACAGAGTCAGCAGTTAAGGTTCCAATATTTAAAACCAGAGCAGAAGCAGCTTCCACCATCTCTGCTACCTCTTCTTTGGCATAAGCCATTACAGGCAGTCCACCCCAATAAAGAGTAATATTAGCAGAATCATTGACAGTCACATTATTGGTTATATGATGGACCAAAGGTCTCTCTTCTTTAATCTTGGCTATTATCTTCTCCATTAGAAGCTCTCCCTTCATCTTTTAATTAGGGTAATAATTATCCAATTCTATTCAAAACTATATACCATAGCAAAATGATTGACAGGATTATTACCATTACCAACATTACAACCAGCCTTAATTGCCTCAGTAATATACTTCTTACTTCTCTTGACTGCCTCTTTGACATCATAACCTAAAGCTAAATTGCTAGCTATAGCTGAGGATAGAGTACATCCTGTCCCATGGGTATCCTTAGTATCAACCCTTTTGCTAGTATATTCAATAAACTCTACTCCATCATAAAGTAAGTCGATGGCATTCTCACCAACCTGATGACCGCCTTTAACTAAGACATACTCTGAACCTAACTTATGTAGTTCACTAGCTAAAAGCTCTAAAGATACCTCTTCAGCTATATCTCTACCAATCAAGACCTTAGCCTCATTCAAATTTGGAGTAATTACCTTAGCTAGAGGAATCAATTCTTCCTTAATTGTAGCAATAGCCTCCTTAGCCAATAGAATATCACCACTAGTAGCCACCATGACTGGATCAACTACTAAATTCTCAAGCTGATACTCTTTAACCTTCTTAGCTACTACCTTGATAATCTGACTAGTTGCTAACATTCCAGTCTTTGCAGCAGAAAAATTCAAATCACTCAATACTGAATCAAGTTGCTTGTCAACTAAATCTATACTCATCGTTTCAAAACCTTGGACTCCTAGTGTATTTTGAGCAGTAACAGCAGTAATTACCGATGCCCCATAGACTCCAAAGGCTGTCATCGTCTTTAAATCAGCCTGAATCCCTGCTCCTCCACCAGAGTCAGACCCTGCAATTGTTAAGGCTTGCTTCATTTTATCTATCCACCTCCTTAAGTTCTTTAAAGATTTTATTATTCTCAAATATTCTCACTAGCAGATACCCTATAAAGCTTCCTCCAATTGTACTTACTAAAAAAGGTATTACAAAGAAGAAAGCCATTATCTCCTTGCCCATTAGAAATTTTGCAATAGGATACGAAAACAATCCCCCTAAGATACCTGTTCCAAAAACCTCTCCACCAATAGTATAGAATCTATTAGCGGTCTTTTTGAATAAAACCCCTGCTAGAAAAGCACCTATCATACTACCTGGAAAGGCCAATAAAGAACCAACCCCCAAAATATTTCTAAGCAAAGATATAACAAATGCATTTAATACAGCATATCTTGGACCTAAAAATATAGCTGATATGATATTAATAGCATGTTGAACAGGAAAACACTTTGCAATCCCGACAGGTATATAAATTAAGTGCCCTGTCATCGTCCCTATAGCCACCAATAATGCAGAAAAGGTAAGTCTTATTGTTTTAATGATATTCACCTCTGTTAATAATTTGATTGAATTGAAAAAAGCACAGCCCCTAATAGGAACTGTGCTTTTGAATTTATAAACAAGAACAGGCAGATAAATACCCTCTCAAAAGCCCACTTCCCTACGCTAGTATTACCCAGATCAGGTTCAAGGGGTCAAGAAATCAAATTTCTTTCTCAGCTCTAACAGAGCTCCCCCAGTGGTACGAAAAATATTCAATTTTAGTATATCTTTATTATACCACAAAGATTTAACTTTGCAAGGCTCTAAATCAAAGAATAATTCAATATCTTATCTATAAACTACTACTCCTTTGCCCTCTAACTTCTCTATCACTTGCTTATTATTCTTTCTTTGATAGACAGGATTAAACCTCAAATCCACTTGAGTCAATTTAGGAAGATCCAGTAATAACCCTATCTCACTAACCTGATTATTGGCTAAATTAAGAACCTCTAAATCGTTCAATCCCTGCATAACCCCAATATCAACTATTATATTCTTAGCAAGTTTTAAAGTATTTATCTTCTTTAAACCTGCTAAAGGACTGATATCCTTAATCAAATTATCAGTTAAATCAACCTTCTCTAAAGTCTTTAATTCCTTTAGCCCTTCTATCTTATTAATCTGATTACCTGTTAGATATAATTCCTTTAGCTCTATCAATTTGGCCAAAGCGAAAGTATCTGAGATCAGATTATACCTTAAATCAAGATAACTCAATCTAGTCATCGCTTCTAAAAAATCAACTTCAACTAATCCTGTCCTTCTAATCTCTAACAGCTTCAAACTATCTAAGCTATTTAATAAAACTATATTCTCAATAGGATTGCTACTTAGCTCAAGCTCTATCAAATTATCCAAATGAATAATTGGGCTTATATCAGTAATTTGATTTCGCTGTAAACGAAGAGTTTTTATCTTCTGTAATTCTGCTATAGATGCTATATTCTCAATAAAATTATTACCTAAATCAAGATAAGTTAATTCCTGCAAAGCTGATAAGAAGCTTGTATCAATAATCCCATTTCTCCTTGCTATCAATCTAGCTAATCCTTCTGTTTTAGCTAAACTCCCTATATCCTCAATAGGATTATTACTGATATTAAGAATCCTCAATTTAGGTAGATTTACTATAGGAGCTATCTTTTCTAAACGATTGACCCATAGATAGAGCTCTTCTAATTTATTCAAAGCTGCTAAAGGACTAATATTCTTAATTTGATTATCATCAAGGTGGAGTACCTCTAAATTCTCTAATTGGGCTAATGCTCTTATATCAACAATTTGATTAGACCATAGGTTCAAATAAGTTAAACCTTTTAAATTAGACAACATACTTATATCACTTATATTATTCTTACTCAAATCCAGAACCTTTAAAGAGACCATAGCCTCTATCCCTGCGATAGACTCTATCCCTTTACCACCTAAATCAAGCTCTGTAACTTTTTTTAAATCCTGTTTAGTAATCTTACCATTAGCTTTATTTATTATCTCTCTAATAGCACTCTCAAAGGAAGGATCCTCAATAACTACCTCATCCTGTAAAGTAAATAAATATATAGCTAAAACTATTATTACTACACTTATAATAGTAATTATTATCTTATTCTTACCCATCTCATTCACCTCTTTACCTTAAGAAACTTATATATTTATTTTAAACAAAAAAAGCGAATTACCTGCAATAATTATAAATTAATCTTCTAGCTTTAACTAGAATCATTGTTAGGTAATGGTTTGTTAGGTAATGGTTTGTTTGCTGAAGGTATATGAATATATTACAACACTTTCTAAATTAGGTGGGTAGGATTTAGAGGTTTAGGTAGTTAGGTACTTCCCAACCACCTACCCACCTACCGCCTAAATGTCGCTTTCTCTCTCTAGCCTCTCACTTCATCATCTGCCACAGAGGAACTGCTACTATACTAATTGCCAAAATAGCTACAAAAAAAGCTCCTAGTTTATTATTCCTTTTTTCCGAGATCATTCTAGCATACATTAAAGTATAATAACTCACATACAAAATAGCTAGACTCCATATTAGTTTCATCTACAATCAGTCCTTTATATCCTCTTTATTAAAGGGTCTAAACTGCCTTCCAAAGTTAGTAAGCTCTATATCGTACTTAACATTTGTCTCTGCTCTAGGATACTTCTTCATCCAATCGTAGTTCTTATACTCATCTAAAGTCCAAAACTGTTGACGAGCTATTAAATACCATTGAAAGGGGTCTCCTTTAAACTCCTGTTGGGTCTTCTTAATTACTTCCATTGATTTACGCTCTAAACTACTAGCAATTGAATCCTTCAATATCTTCTGCCGTTCTAAATCCTCTACATAATCAATTCCACTATCTATAGCTAATATCATCATCTTTATTGGTACAACAACATCAATCTTTGGAATATCGGTAGACAAATTCATCTTTATTCTAGTCGGTTCAGTCTTCATCCATCTAGCTGCAATTCTTTGCCCTTTAACTAGAGGATCAGCATAGCTAGCTAGCATCGACCTTCTAACTGTCTGGGGTCTTAATAACATAACAACCTTGGTTGCTTCACCATTTAAGGTTCCAATCATCCTACCTTCCTTGAGAACTGCTGAACCTATCATCTGAATCGGGTTTCCCCCTTCTTTCTTTACTTGACCTGCTAGATATTGATCCTCATACCCATAGATAGTCTCACCTTTTTTAGCTGTAGCATAGGTGCTCAAAAATAACCCAGCATCATCTAGGGTTCTGGGAATAAATCTTAAGAGAGTAGCATCAGGTACCAATCCTGTCTCTTCCCATCTTCTAGACATAAAATCATAGTGCTTATGGGGTCTAGTCTCTAATTCATGTTCATTTCCTCTTATAAACTCTGAAGCCTTCTCTTTAGAGACTATCAGCATTACCTCATGTTTAATAGCTTCATCACGCAAGACCGAATCAAATAATTTAAAAGCTTCTCCTGATCTAGCTAACTCTTCTCCTGTAATAATTACCTTTAAGTGGGAATAGGTAACCTCACGGCTAACGGAGATATTTGCTAAATCCCTCACTGTTACAAGGTCTGGGACAGTCAAGGTTATAATCTCAGAAGCAGGCTCCTTTCCAGCACTGACCCTGTCAGAAGACCCTACTTGGGGATTACCAATTTGATAAGTAACCTCAAAACCATTTACTTCCCCTTTATCAATCCCAATAACTATTACATAAGCTAACTCCTCTAGTTCTGACTTATCAAAACAGCCTGTTAATAATATTATTAAAAAAAGAAGTATTAACAATAGCTTAACCCTTCTCATGCTTAAATTCCCCCTTCCAGTATGCAATTGCCCACAATAGAAGTGGTAAAGCTAATAATAACCACCATACATTATTCCAGAATATGTTCTGTTTAAAGATTCGAATATTTTTAATTAAGTTCTCTGGTATGAATCCTATAAGGATAGTTAAGGTAGCAAAGGGTAACAATAGAGGTTCAAACTCCTTTATCTTCAACAGATAAGCAAATAAAGCAGTATTTAGATAGAGATAAAAAGAAATTCTAAGGATCACCATCATCAACCAAAAACCAAAAAAGAAGGCATCAAAGTTCATAAAAAACCTTGAAATTCCAGTAACCCTGATTAGTAAATTAAAGGGATGAGACACAACCTGTAATTCATTATAGTCAAACATTACTATGTAAATCATTAAAAGTAGACTTATTGTTATAATAGAGACTGCCAGTCCTCCCCAAACCCCTCGCCTATAATCTTTGTAATTATTTACAAAAGGAAAGAATGTAGCTACTAGAATAAACTCCATAAGCAAAGGAATATGAACAACACTAGACTTAATAATCTTCTCTATCCCAGGTCCTCCTAGTGGATAAAGGAATTGATATATAAAATCCACTCTAGCAAGAGCAACAAAGACGATGAAAACTGCCACCAAATAAGGAAAGAGTAAAGAACTGACCCGACCAAGGGTCTCAAAACCATACTTAGCAATAAAATATGCTGCACCTACCAATAATAAGTATAGCTCTAGATCAGGGGTGGTATCTAAGAATATATCAGATGTCTCTTGTACAAAGTTATAACTCATTCTAATTAGCATATTAAAGACAATTAGAAATAATCCCCCACTCAAAATAAACCCTAAATAGTTTCCAGTTAAATCATATATTATTTGTATCAACCCTTTATTCCGATATAGCTTGAGTAAGGAATGTAAAGCAAGCAAAGGCACTATAATTAACACTCCCCAGATTAGAGGAAAGGTCCAAGTGGCATTCTTTCCTAGCTTAAACAGAACTAATGGCATCATATCTGTTCCAACTATAACATTGACAATGATAAGCATGGTAATCAATTCACGCCAATCAATCCACCCATCGCTTGCTCTATTCATCATTATCTTTCCCCCTCTGGCTCTTTCTTTCTGATATCATCCTCTGGGTCAGTGTAGAAAGGTCGTAACCACTGCTTCCAAATAGGTGGACGTAAGATTAAATCATTAGAGGATTTATAATAAGGAGCCATTGGCGATAGAAAAGGTACACCAAAAGACTTGAAATCTGACATATAAGCCATAAAACAGATAAAGCTTACTACAATCCCCAAAGCCCCATATAGACTAGCAGCTCCTAAGATAACAAACTTCATAATCCGAATTAGAAAACTTAAACTATTATCGGGAATTGTAAAAGACGCCAACCCAGTTAATGCCACTACAATCACTAAAATTGGACTAATCAGATTGGCTTCAACTGCTGCATTTCCTAAGATTAAAGCTCCAACAATACCAATAGTTGGACCAATAGCACTAGGAATCCTAATCCCTGCTTCTCGTAGTAGCTCAAAGGCGCTTTCCATAAAGAAAACCTCAACTACTGAAGGAAAAGGTACTCGCTCTCTAGTAGCAGCTATGGCAAATAATAGATCAGTCGGTATCATCTCAATATGATAGTTGGTAACAGCTATATAGATAGCTGGAGTTAATAAGGCTATAAAAAAAGAGAACAATCTAATTAGACGGATAAAATTCCCATAAGCCCAGCGTTCATAACTATCCTCTGGGGTATGAAATAGACTCCAAAAAGTCACAGGAACTATTAAACAACTTGAGGAGCTATCCATTAATAGGATAATATGACCCTCCTGTAAAAAAGATACTGCTCTATCAGGTCTCTCCGAATATAATACCGTCGGTATAAGAGAATAACTCCTCTCTTCAATATGCTGCTCTAACATAGGAATCTCCATCACTGTATCTGCCTTAATCTGTTTAATCCTCTTTCTAACTCTATCTACCAACTCTGGGTTGGCAATGTCTTTAATATAGAACATAGAGACTTTGCTTAAAGAACGTTCTCCTACGACTATCTTTTCTGAAACTAAATTCTCATCTCTTAATCGCTTTCTGATTAAAGAGGTATTGACATCACCTGATTCTATAAAGGCTTCTTTTGGTCCTTTTAATACTGTCTCCCTAGTTGATGGCTGAACACTACGATGAGAAAACTTAGTAGTAGCTATTGAAATTGCTTGATTATAATTTTCCATTAAGATTATAGTATTCCCAATTAAAATGTCATCAATAATCTTCCTCAAAGAGCTTACTTTACTAGCATTTTTAGAGGTAATTACCTTTTTTATTAAATCTACTTCTTCGGTCTCTTTAATATTAGTACCTTCTAACAAGGGATGGATAATATGCTGCTCAATTGCATCATTATCTACCATACCATTTAAGGATAATAAGACAGCCTTTCTGTGAATATTCTCTATGTATAGTTCTCTAACCTTAAAATCTTCATTATTGGGATAAGAGAACGCTTCTTTTAATCTATTTAGGTTTTCATCTAAACTTTTGCTTAATTTCTCTTCCTGCTCAATAGCAGTTTGACTATTAACTCTAGAAGAGAACATATTTTTTAAGAATTTCATTGAATTCACCTCTTTTTCAGACCTCATCTCCCATCCCCTTCTACGAGTCTAAAAGACAAGACTCTTCGTGCAAGAACAGCTTCTCCTATCTTAGTAGAAGGGGAGTAAAAACTCTTTTATTCTCTCTCCTAATACAGAAGAGGGTTAGGGTGAGGTATGAGGTTTTAATTATTAAATCTTTTCCGTATACTATATAAATATCAAATTAATTTTCAATCTGATAACCTCTCATACTTAAAAACTTGATGTATCTTATAAAAGACCCAGAATAAAAACCAATCAGCCAAATAAGACCACCATAGAATCCAAGTAAAAAACGATGATTATATAATTGCCCTAATGTTGGAAAAAAGAATGAATATATTGCTGCAGTAATTGGGCTTTTTAGTTCTAGATATTGAAGCTCACTAGAAGTAAAAATTATATTATCTAAACGTTCATTTTCAAACTCTGCAAGGTGACACATTTTATTCTGGATCAAGGGAGAACGGTAACTATCCCAAATGGTATAAAAGTAAATAATAATATATCCCAATGCCCAGTTAGGCTTTAAAATCGACTTAGCCAATTCGAATTGCCCACAATAAGTATATACTATAGCCTCATTAACATGAGCAAGAGTATTTATAATTACTTCAACTATAGTTAATATAGTAGCCCGAAAATATTGATTTAACATATAATGACCAAACCCAGGAAAAGCAACAGACCACCAAGCTATCATATAAGGGTTCTGCCGATGTAAATTAGTAATCCCATATTTATGTATAATTGCCAGTTAACGACGCTTATGTTCTTTCAAGATTATAACACCTACTAGCTTAGTTTTTTCTAATTTATTGACTTTTATAAAAATCTCTCCAAGTATCATCTATGCTAACTAAAACTATCCAAAAATATTCAACTTATCTCTTCATAGATGTTATTCTTTAAGTTATATATAGAAACCGATAAAGATTTCATATTAGAAATTTTAAAAGAAAAAGAGCAAACAAGAATGATTTTTTGCCACGAATCACACGAATTTACACGCTCCCTGAAGGAGGTAACGACTGAGGAAGTACTCTTGGGGTGAATAAGTTCAAAAGATTTATTCATTAAATTAATTTTTTACTCTTTTTATTCGTATTTGATTAGTGTTAATTCGTGGCTAAAGAAATTTAAATTCTTTTTCGTGTTTTATATAGAATTATTTTCACCTTATTCATCTATAATTATTCTCTTATTATCACACCTCATTAAATTCACATATCTATATAAATTAAAGCCCCACTACTCTCATAGTGGGGAAAATAAATCAAGCATCAGTTTTAACAAGATTCATCAGCTTTTCACTATGCTGCAAAGTTTCAGCTAGTTGGTGTTCAGCTAATTCATAAGGCTTATACCACTCCTTATTAATCGCTAAGGCAGTTAAGGCTGAATGTCCTCCTAATATCTGAGTTAAACTACTAGAATAAATTGCTCTCAACTCAGGAGTGGTAGCTCCTAAGATAGCAGTAAGATAGGCAGTTGCTCCAGCTTTAGCTTCTCCTAGCATATTACTGACTATTGTAGGGTCATTGAGCTGTTTAGTATCTTCTCCGCCTAATAATGATGTTATCATAGATGGCATATTAGTGAGCCTCCTCTTGATTTAGTATGTTATTTTCATGAATAAATTGCTGCAAACCTTTAATTCTACCCTCAGCTGCTAAAATACCCGATTGTGCTTCTTTTTTAAGGTCCTCATCAGTAATTAGCATGTGTGCAGCTTTGGCTTTTAATAATCCATTGGTCTCCATTTGAACTAACCCTTGTAATGTGATTACTTCATTTTCAGTTAATGGTCTCAACTTTATAACCTCCTTCTATAAATTCAAATCATTTATATTATTAGTTAAACCACTTTAAAATATTCTAAGTAATTTAAACAAATTCACAAGAACCAATAAAAGGCATACTCAAAATTGAGTATGCCTTTCACTTTATATATTAGATTGAAATAATATGTAATAATTTTAATTTATAAATCTCTAATAAAAAACTCCATAACTTAATTAAATTTAGAACCAACTAAAAAACTCTCAAATTTATCTAAGCTCTCTAAGACTTTACCTGCACCTAAAGCAATACAGTCCAAAGGATTATCATCCAAATAAACAGGAACACCTAATTCTTGAGATAATAAATAATCTAAACCCTTCAATAGAGATCCTCCTCCAGCCATAATAATGCCTTTGTCCATAATATCACCTGATAATTCAGCAGGAACTTCTGATAAAACATCTTTGACCCCCACAATAATTTGCTTAACTGTATTTTTTAAAGCATCTTGAATTTCTTTACAATCAATCTCAATTACCTTAGGTAAACCATCAATTAAATCAACTCCCCGAACAACAACTTTAGTAACTTCTGTTATTTGGGAGCTATTAGGAAAACAAGCTGATCCAAAATTCATCTTAATTTCTTCAGCCCTATTTTCCCCAATTAATATATTATAACTGTTTTTTAAATAACTTATAATCGCCTCATTCATTTCATCACCAGCAACTCTAATAGAATTACTAGTTACAATTCCACCTAAAGAAATTACTGCTATATCTGTTGTTCCACCACCGATATCAATAACCATACTCGCCGTCGGTTCATTAACTGGTAAATTAGCACCTATAGCTGCAGCTACAGGCTCTTCTATTAAGTAAATCTCTCTAGCTTTCGCCTCTAAAACCACATCAATTACTGATTTTTTTTCTACTTTAGTTATTCCAGAAGGAATAGATATAACAATTCTAGGACTAACCAATTTTTTTCTCTTATAGATTTTAGTAATAAAATATCTTAACATTTTTGCTGTCATTTCAAAGTCTGCAATCACACCATCTTTTATAGGTCTAACTGCTAAAATATTATTTGGTGTTCTACCTATCATTCTTTTAGCCTCATTGCCAATTGCTAACAAATCATTTTTTGATTTACTATTTTTTTGAATAGCAACAACAGAAGGTTCTCTAATAAATATTCCATCCTTTTTAGTATAAACTAATGTATTAGCTGTTCCTAAATCTATAGCTAAATCTTTTCTAAATAAACTATTAAATAAATTTAGTAAAATATTAACCCCCCCTCTTAGAAAAGTATTAATATTTTCTTATTAATGACTTATAAATTAATATAAGAAATTTACATAATTATAATAGCAAAGACCTTTATAGGTTCAGATATCTATAACCCTATTCTATTAAAATTTATTAAATTAAGCTCACTCCTATCATCTAAATCTTGATGACCATAAAGCTCTTTAGCAGATTTAATCAAATCAGCTGCATTTATAGTATTTAAAAAATCACTAATATCATTTGGATAATCGTCTTTTTCAGTAGCTAAAATAAGTTGCTTAATCCCTTCTTTACCTAACTTTAATAGTGCTTGACAGGTATTATTTCTAACTACCACATTCTCGTCTCTAAGCATTTTATCTAAATAGAAAATAGCTTCTGTATTACCTAGATTTCCTAATAAACTAACTATTTCCGCTCTAACCTCATAACTAGTATCATTAAGCTTGTCCACCAATACTTCAAACACTTCCACTGATTTAAACTTAGATAACCCTATAGCTGCTACTACTCTTATTTTTGCTTTTTTATGATTATATAGCAAATCCATAAAGGGCTTAATTACTCGTTCATCAGATAACTTAGTCAATAACTTCACTGCCCATTTTACATGAATATCATTATCTGAATCTAACAATCTTAATAATTCTGAGACTCCTCGATCTCCAATTCTCAAAAATGCTAATCTCAACTCCTCTAAAATTACCATATCATCACATTCTTCTAAATAATTAATTAATATAGTTATAACTATATTATCTTTTATTTCTGATAAACCTTTTATTATTGTAATCTTAACCTCTTTATCTTCATCATAAAGTAAACAAGTTACATAATTAATTGCTTGTGATGTACCAATATTTAATAGAGTAAGCCCAGCCTTTTTTCTATTTTTTATATCATTCTTACTTGATAACTCCATTAATAGTTTTTTTAGTAGTTTATCATCAACCAAATAATCTTTAACCGTTAGATAATCACTTATATATAAGTCTTTTTTACCATAATTAATCAAATCCTGTTTAATATCAAGGTTATCTAATTTATCCAATTCTTTTAAAGCTTTCTTTAAATCATTTTTTATTAACTTAGTAAAATAATTATAATTCTTAACTCGAAACCTTTTAATAATTAAAATTATTACTATAATAAATATAATTATTAAAACATAGTCATAGAAATTACTTATATTTTGAATTAATGACTTTAAAGTTAGAATAATAACTCCCTCCCTTTTTTATGAAATTTATATTATATTATTAGCTAAAAGGACATTTAATCCTTTTTATAAGCAAAATTCTCATCTTTTTGATAAAAATATTAATAAAACACATTGAAACCAAAAATCACCATCACCCTAGCAACAAGATATAATTTAAAATTTGTATTAATTTATAGAAAAACCCCCACTAAATTTAGTAGGGGTTTTGGTTCTTTACCAATCTTAGATCACAACTGTTAAAAATTCCAATTTAGCTTAAAACTATTAATTTTTTAAAAACTCATGATATCAATCTCTGCTTCCTTCTGATTCTTAGTTTCTATAGTCACTGCCAATTTGATCGGTAGGCAGAGGATCATCTGATAAGGCTCACTAATCCATCCCATCTCAGCATGAATCGGTAGAGGTGATATATCCTGACTCAAACGCTCTAATTTCACCTTGCCATCCTTCATTCTCAGCCTTCCTTGATAGTCTTTACCTTCTATTTTAAAGGAGAAATTTATTCTCTCTAGCTTCTGACTATGCTCCAAATTATAACGATAAAGTTCTTTATTATCTAAGGTTATAACTACATCCTTCTGCCCAGCAGATTTAGAGATAAGAACTGGAGTGAATCCTAGCATGGAAATGCTTATAATTAAGATAAAAAGAATCAATACTTTATCAGCAATAGTCATGATTTTATTCAATTCTTTTAGCCCCAATGTTTTGAGCATAAAAACCACCATTCTAAAATTAGTTTTAGCCTAAGTCTAAACTTGAACAATTATTTTTTCAGCCTTAAGCTTATTCTTAACCTCAATCTATATATTAGTTGCTCTTTAAAAACTTCAAAATTTGCTTATGGATAAGCTCTTTATCTCCATTGATAGTACAGACATGCCCACCTTCATCAAGCCATAATAGCTCCTTATCTTGACTTGACACACCTTGATAGATAATCTCTGCACTAATTGGCTTGACTGTCTGATCATCCCTAGAGTGGATAATCAAAATTGGTGCACTAATCTTAGCTAAATCACCTTTAGCCAACCTGATCAGCTTCAAAAGGTTAGGTACTGCTGCTAAGGGAGTTGCACTATAGTATATATCATACTCATCCTCCTTACTTTGTACCAACCCTTGATCATCACCTTTAAAACGCTTGAAATATTGCAAAATTGGAGTAAGATAGGCAAGTTTATCAAATATCTTAATTGGAGCTGCAATAGAGATAACTTTATCTAGATCATAATCTTCAGCCAAAATCAGCGATAAGATCCCTCCCATCGATAAGCCTATTACATAAACCTTCTCATAATTCTTAGCTAAGCTTTGATATTCCTGGCGAACAGAATTAAGCCAATCCTCCCAACCAAACTCCTCCATCTTTTCCTCAGAACTTCCATGTCCTGGCAATAAGATACCACTAGCAGTATATCCACCTTCTTGATGCAAAAACTCACCTAAGTACCTCATCTGACCTGGTGAAGCCCTAAAACCATGTATCAATAAACACGCTTGATCATTACCTTCAAAAAAGAAGGGCTGAGCATATTTAGGAATCTCTTTCATTTGTTATCACTCCTTTTTTCAAAGGGGTTAATGTAGGCGACAGTTTAAGATTAAGACTAAGTATAACATTAAAATAATGTTTTTATGGTTTACTCAATCTTAACCTTAGGCTTAAATTCAAAGCATTGCATTATCTCTCCACTATCAAAATAAATCATTATAGTCATTAAATCCAATTAATTGATTATCAGCCTCAGTATCTGAATTTACAGATATATAATTATTAAAAAATGCCAGACCGATAATAATTATAAAGAGAATTACTGTAAAGGTTTTACCTCGATTCATTATATTCCTCCCTATTATAAACCCTAGTTCTTATAATTAATATATTAAAAAAACAATTTAATCTTATTAAGGTATTTGTATTTAAGTTTAACATCTTAGAATTTACTTCTAAAGCAATTATTCTATTTAACCAAGGTCTTTTAGAAATCCACTAAAATCAGCAAATCTCCAATTAACAATAATCTTTTTTGTAGCCAAGCCATCATTATCTAAGTATTCCATAGTTGCTGACAAAATATCCAGACCTGTTTTATTTGTCAAGTGATATACTCTGAATCTGCATCATCTCCTAAAGCTCTCTCAGATATTAGTCAACTGCTCTTATATCAAAATTCTACTCTAACTTATTAATTTCCTCTTTTTTTGTAAATTAGCAGGATGTAAAAGTCATCCAACTTTAATAACAGGAACGAGTGATGAGTAATGAGCAAGAAGATTCAATATATTTAAAATGAAAGTTTATGGGATATTAAGACACAGTTAAATCACACTTTATATTAACATAAATAAAAGGTTTACATCAAGTCAAAAAGACCCAATGTAAACCTTTTATAATACCATTATATAGAAAAAACACTCTTCACTGCCCTTTAATGTTCTCCTATCTCGCCAGCCTTAGTAATAGCATACTTAGTAGCTAATGGTCCAAAGACCTCTGTTAAGGCTGCAGTAAATAGTAAGGTATTAAATACGAGTAATCCCACATTATCTGATAATGGAATATTATTAAATACCGTTAAACTACTCTCTCCACCGATAAAGTGTTTCTGTACAGTATAGGCTAAGGCAATTGCTACTCCACTTTGTGGTAGCAGACCCAAACCAACATACTTCTTAATCTTCTCAGGGGCATCAGATAGATGAGCTCCTAAAGATGCTCCACCTACCTTTCCAATCACACGGGCAATCGTATAGACAAATGCCAAGATTAAGAAACCAGCAGATGCTATACTGTCTAATCTTATCTCTGTTCCTGCTAAGATAAAAAACAGTGCATATAAAGGTACAGTTAAGGTCTCCATATACTCAGCAATACCTAAATTCTTTCTAGCAAAGTTACGATATGCAAAACCAATAAACATGTTTGTAATTAATGGTGATAGATGCAAGAAGATTGCAATCGCAGAACCACCAACAATTGTACTTACCAAAGTCAGTATCTTCTTCGTCTTATCCTCCATATTACTGATAAACTTCTGGGAGAAGTATCCTATTAAAAGTCCTGCTAAGATAGAACCACCTATTTCAATAGTTGGTGCAACTAAGGCATGAACTATAGAAATATCCCCTTGCCCTAAATATAAACCTAAGGCTAAAGGCTCTACCAGACTGAAGATAATTAAAGCGATTGCATCATCTATACCAACAATAGCTAATATCATCGAAGTCAACAACCCTTCTGCATTATACTCCTTTAATACCATCACTGTTGCTGCTGGAGCTGTTGCTGAAGCTATCGCCCCTAATACTAAAGAGAGATACAAAGTCTTGGTTATAGCAAAAGTAGCTAGAGCAACTATAATAAAAGCCCCAGTTGCTTCTAAAATAGCAATATAAATAATCTTCTTCCCTAAGCTCCTTAAAATCTTAACTGAGAGCTCACTACCAATAGTAAAAGCTATAAAGGCCAAAGCGAAGGTAGCTATATAGTCAAAACTCTCTGTAGTAAAAGCATACCATTCCTTCGCTTCTTCTGAAAGAAAGGGTAACCATTCAATTATATTAACACTTAGAGCAATACCTAAAAAGACATATCCTACTACAATAGGTACATGGAATCTTTTAGCTAAAAGTACAACTAATAACGACATAAATATCAAAAAACCTATGATATAAATTACCTTATCACTCGCCTGATGAATCAAGAACCATTCCCTCATTATCTGTAGTTTATGAACCAATTCTATATCTAAATTCATACTGTCACCTCAAATAAAAAGATTTAAGCCAATAAGATAACTATCTTATTATAACTCATAGCCCCAACATTGCTTCCATTATTATAAGATACTAATTGTGAATTTCGCCTGCTTTAGTAACAGCGTACTTAGTTGATAATGGTCCAACAACCTCAGTAATAGCAGTGGTAAACAATAAAATATTAAAGACTAGGGTCCCTACTTCAGGTAAATCTACAAAATCTCTCTGTACCGTATAAGCCAAAGCCACTGCTACTCCAATTTGAGATAATAATCCCATACCTATATATTTTTTAATCTTAGGATCTGCTTTAGCCAAAGTAGCACCTAAAGAAGCACCACCAACTTTACCTATCACCCTTGATAGAGTATAGACTAAAGCTATAATTACAAAGCTTCCTTTAGTTATCTGCATAATTTGAATCTTAGTACCTGCTAAAATAAAGAACATAGCATAAAGAGGAATGGTCATAGTCTCCATATCCTCAGCAACCCCAGGATTCTTTTTGGCAAAGTTCCGATAAGCAAAACCTACACACATATTGGTAATCAATGGTGATAAATGTAAAGCCACTGCCACAGCAGAAGCACCAATTACTGTAGCCACCAAAGTTAATACCTTCTTGGTCTTATCCTCTATTTTAATAATAAATTTAACAGATATATAACCTAACAATATTCCAAATCCGATTGCTCCTACTATCTCTAGTAATGGTTCAAAAAAAGCATTCATAATCGACAACTCACCAGATCCTGATGCCTTAATCAATGAAATAGGTTCAGCAAAACTAAAGATAGCAAGAGCTACCGCATCATCAATCCCTATTACAGCTAATAGGGTAGAGGTCAAATTACCCTCTGCATTATACTCCTTAAGCACCATAACCGTTGCTGCTGGTGCAGTAGCAGAAGCAATTGACCCTAAAATTAAAGCCAGATAAAAGGGCTGTCCAAAAGCTAACATAGCCCCTGTAACCAATAAGAATGCTCCAACAGCCTCAAAGACAACAATTAAAGCAATCTTCTTTCCTAAACTCTTTAATATTCTAATTGAAAGTTCACTTCCAATAGTAAAGGCTATAAAGGCCAAGGCCAAATCAGCCACATAATCAAAGCTTTCAACACTATAGCCATACCACTCTTTTAGCTCATCAGATAAAAAAGGAAGCTGTTCAATAATACTTACACTGAACAGTATCCCCAAAAAAACATAACCTACTACTATAGGTACCCTATATTTTTTAGTCAATAATACTACAAATAAAGCAAATACAATTAATAAACCAACTATATATAACTCTTTATTACTTGCTTGATTTAGCAATAACCATTGCTTCAACTCATATAACGTTTCAACAGATTTTAGATTCATTGTTGATCTTCCCCTACCTCTAATAGATAATAAAGTAGATCTGCTCTAGAAATATAACCTCTTAGCTTATTATCATCATTTACAACATAGAGATAAGATTCCTTATTATCTAACATGATATCTGCTATATTATCCATCTTATCATTCTCCTTAACAGCAGTTGTATTAGTTGACATATACTCCTTAACCTTTCTATCTTTAATTTCAGCTAAATTCTCTGCAGCCTGATTCACCTGATATAATAGACGATGGCTCTCTAAGAAACCATACTGTTCAGGGATGATATTCTTTAATAAATTTCTACTATAAATAGTTCCCAAAAATTTATTTTCATCATCCACAACTGGCAAGACCGACATCTCTATCTTATTCATAACCCTAATAACATCTTCAATGCTATCCTCTTCACAAACAGAGTTCATAGTTCTCATCATATACTTTCTTACTGTGCTCATTAAACTACACCTCCAGCTTTTTAATTATAATATTATCGGACTTCTCCTTAATCATAGCTCGATCTGCTAAGAAGATATCCTTACTTTCAGCAATAGCTAAGGCTGCTCCTGCTGCATATTTATTGGCTTCTAAGAAATCAAAACCATGCTGATAAACATAGTCAAAAAAGGCAGCATTATAGGCTTCCCCTGCTCCTAACCAGTTTCTTAAACAGAAATCACGAGGTGTTAGCTTATACACATCACCATCTTTATCAAATAATAGACGTGAACAATGAAAAGGCATCATTACATATTCAGCACCTTCTTCTTGTAACTTCTTACCTGCCCATATGTAATCATCATCATTGACTATCTTCTTATCTAATATCTTATTGGTGTGTTTAAAATAAGGTACCACAACCTTAGGTCTCTCCTCCAAGGCTCGATTTAAAACCTCACCACTGGCATGTAAATAAACATCTTTTCCTGCTTCATGACAGATTTGAATCAATCTTTGATAGATACTGAAGTTAACTCCTTCAGGAATTGACCCTGAAATCATAATAAAGTCACTATCCACAATTCCACGCCTAAAGCGTTTAATCAAGTTCTCAACATCACCAGGCTCCACCTTATAACTATAATCATTATAATGGGTATAAGTTACTGGTTCTCTAGAAATAACGAAGATATTATTTCTAATTTCACTTTCAGTAAAGATATAATTTGTAGTAATTCCATGCTCTTGTACCATCTTTTCAAAAAATAGGCCCTGTCTACCACCAACAAAACCAATATTCTGTACATCAGAATACCCTAGTTTTCTTAAATTGATAGCACTTAAAAGCCCTTTTCCTCCAGGAGATACCTTGATATCCCTTTCAGTATAAAGATACTGGTGAGACTTTGGCTTATTCTCCTTAACAAAATATTCCCGGTCTATTGCCGGATTTAATGTTACTGTAGTAATCATCTTTCTACCTCCCAACATAAATTATTGTTACTTAATATATTTTTATTATATTATACTCCTTTAATGATACTTTTTAAAGCAATTGATAGAATAAATTAAGTTTAATTAAAAATAAACTATATAATTCTTAGAGCTAATCAAGATAAATTATTATTATCTCCCTATAAAATATAAGATAGTATCAAAATTTTGATACTATCTTAATATTAATCATATCGATAGATTATAATATATGGATTTTATCATATTTTAATATATTTGTCTAATCTTAGTTGATTTGACTAAAAACCTCTTCTAAAACTCCAATAACCTGATCTACATCTTCAATATTAATAACTAATGGAGGTAAGAATCTCAGAACCTTCTTACCGGCAGTCAGCACCAAAATCCCATTGTCAAGCATTTTTTTTACAATCTCTTTAGCCTCCATATCTAGCTCCAACCCTAAGATCAAACCCATTCCTCTTAACTCTTTGATAAAGTCATACTTCTCTTTTAACTCTAATAATCTATTATAAAAATAGCTACCTACCTCTTTGGCATTATCTAAAACTCCTTGATTTAAAATGATACTTAAAGTAGTATAGGCTGCCTGACAAGCTAAAGGATTACCACCAAAGGTTGAACCATGGTCACCAGGCTTAAAGGCTTGAGCGACTCCATCCTTAGCCAAAAATGCTCCAATTGGAACTCCATTACCTAAGGCTTTAGCCAAAGTTAGAATATCTGGCTCTATTCCATACTCCTCATAAGCAAATAAACTTCCTGTTCTACCAATACCAGTCTGAATCTCATCAAAGATTAATAAGATCCCTTCTTGGTCACATAACTCTCTTACCCCTTCTATATACTCTTGAGTAGCTGGATTGACACCACCCTCTCCTTGAATTAACTCTAGCATAATAGCTGCTGTCTTATCATCTATAGCCTCTTTTATTGCTGCTAAATCATTATAGGGAACATATTTAAACCCTTGAGGAATTGGTGTATAAGGCTTATGATACTTCTCTTGGCCTGTTGCTGCCAAAGTCTTTAAGGTTCTACCATGAAAAGAGTTTTTGGCTGTTATAATCTCATATCTTTCTTCACCCTTTTCTTTAAAATACTTTTTAGCCAACTTAATAGCACCCTCATTGGCCTCAGCACCACTATTACTATAAAAAATCTTATCAGCATAAGAGTTACTTATTAATAACTTAGATAACTTAGCTTGAATCTCATAATAATAAAGATTAGAAGCATGAATTAATTTGCTAACTTGCTCTTTTAAAGCCTCACTAAACTCTGGATAATTGTATCCTAAAGCATTTACAGCAATTCCAGCTGTGAAATCCAAATACTTATTACCTTCCTTATCATATAAGTATACCCCTTCTCCCTTCTCCAATACTATTGGAAAACGTGGACCAAAGACATTCATAAAATAATCTTGATCTGCCTGAATAATCTCTTGTTTATTCATTCTCTACTCCTCCTTTAAGTACAGTAACAAGTGACAGGTAACTAGTAACGAGAAAAAGATTTTACCTATTACTTGTTACTCGTTACTGTTATTATCCTAATCTATCATCGTTCCAATTCCACTCTCAGTAAATATTTCTAATAAGAGTGCATGGGGAATTCGTCCATCTAAGATATGGGTTCTTTTAACCCCTTGATTTAAAGCTTTAATACAAGAACCTACTTTAGGAATCATCCCCCCTACTATCTTTCCGTCTTCAATCATCTCTTGGGCTTCTGCTACCTTTAGTCGAGAGATTAAAGAGTTCTTATCCTCAGGATTATCTAAGATACCTTCTACATTGGTCAATAAAATCAACTTCTCTGCCCCTAATGATGCGGCTAACTCTCCTGCTACTAAATCGGCATTAATATTATAGCTCATTCCAGCTTCATCTACTCCAACTGGTGCTACTATCGGCAGGTAACCATTATCAATCATAGTTATTAATATCTCAGGATTGATCTTCTTAATCTCACCTACATGACCCAAATCAAAACCATCCTCTAGCTCATATTTTTTAGCCTGAATCAAATTATTATCCTTACCTGATAAGCCCACTGCTTTATTCCCTGCCAAGTTGGCTAAAGAGACTATCTGACTATTGACCTTACCTAATAGTGCCTGCTCAACAACCTCCATAATCTCCTTATTAGTCACCCTCAAACCTTGATAAAAGTCACTCTGTAGATTCAACTTCTTCAAATTTTCACTGATAACTGGTCCACCACCATGAACGATAACTGGATTAACCCCTACATACTTCAATAAAGTAATATCCTCTAAAACAGAGACCATCAAATCTTGATTAACCATAGCATTACCACCATATTTGATGACTACAGTCTTATTAGAATACTCCTTCATATATGGTAAAGATTCTATTAAAATATCTGCTTTCTTAATTAGTTCCTCCACTAAACTGCCTCCTTTATTATTGGCTAACAGCTACTAGCTATTAGCTAAATTACGTATGATACTCTGCATTAATCTCTACATACTTATAAGAGAGGTCACAGGTCCAGACCTTATCACTATACTCTCCCAGGTTTAAGTTGACCTCTATTTTAATCTCCTCATCATTAAGTAGATTTGCTTTTGTCTCTGTTGAATGTTCAATCACTCTTTCTCCCTGCTCTAATAATACTGTATCATTAATCTTGATCTCTACCTTACTTAAATCAAGTTCTACTCCAGAAGCTCCAATCGCCATTATTATCCTACCCCAATTAGGATCTTGCCCAAACATAGCTGTCTTGACTAGCTGAGAGTTGGCAATCTGTTTAGCTATTTTAGTAGCCTTTTTAAGAGATTGAGCACCTTTGACCTCTACTTCAATAAACTTGGTAGCCCCCTCTCCATCACGAACAATCTGATGGGCTAAATAGGTACAGACATATTTTAAAGCATCTAAGAAGACATTATAATCTTCATCCTTATCCACAATAATATTATTTCCAGCCTTGCCATTGGCCAAAATAGTCACCATATCATTGGTACTCTGATCACCATCTACGGTAATTCTGTTAAAGCTCTGATTTATTGCTTCCACTAAGGCTTCCTGTAATAAATTACTATCAATTGCTATATCTGTAGTCAAAAATCCTAGCATCGTTGCCATATTGGGCTCAATCATCCCTGAACCTTTAGCAATTCCACCTAATTTGACTAGCTCATCTCCTACTTCAAACTCTATTGCTAGCTCTTTGGAATATGTATCTGTAGTCATAATAGCCTCTGCTGCCTCTTGACCACCAGATTGACTTAAATCTGCTACTGCTTTGTCAATTCCTGTTTTGATTTTATCCATTACCAAAAATTCACCGATAATCCCTGTAGAAGCAACTAGGACTTGCTCCTTCTCTAAGTCTAACTTCTTAGCAGTAAAGCTGACCATCTCTTGAGTGTCTTGATAACCTCTCTCTCCTGTACAAGCATTAGCATTACCACTATTAACAATTATTGCTTGAGCTAGACCATCCTTGATATTCACTTTATTTAAAAGAACACAGCTAGCAGCACATTGATTGGTAGTAAACACTCCAGCAACCTTAGCAGGGCTCTGACTATAAATCAAAGCTGTATCCTTCTTACCACTCTTTTTAATCCCACCAGTAACTCCACTTGCTAAAAAACCTTGTGGTGCAGTAATGCCACCACTTATCTCTTTATATAAATTAGCCATAATCTCCTCCCCTTTACTTCTCAATTGATAATTTAATAGCTTTATCCTTAATTATACACTATCAGCCATAAATTATAAATATAGCCCTACATTATCTAAACCTAAAGTCTCATCCCAACCAGCTAAGATATTTAGATTCTGCACTGCCTGCCCAGCAGCTCCTTTAAGTAGATTATCTATAGTAGAGATCACTATTACACGCTTAGTCCTCTCATCTACTGTCAATCCAATATCACAGTAATTTGAACCAGCTACATGTTTAATCTCTGGAAGTTTTCCTTCATCCATAACTCTAACAAAGCTTTCATCCTGATAATAAGCTTGATAATGCTTTAGTAAAGATTTACTATCTATATTTTCTGTTAAATTGGCATATACTGTAGCTAAAATCCCTCTATTTATCGGTAAAAGATGTGGGGTAAAGGATAGACTAATATCTTTTTTAGCCAATATTCCCAATTTCTCTTCTATCTCTGATGTATGTCGATGATTTGCCACTTTATAGGCTTTAAAGTTATTATTTACTTCACAGAAATGAGACCCTAAAGAGAGCTTTCTTCCTGCACCACTGGTTCCTGATTTGGCATCAATAATGATATTATTTAGATCGACTAAGCCCTTATCTACCAGGGGAGCTAAGGCCAAAATAGAAGCAGTTGGATAACAACCTGGATTGGCTACCAAACTACTACCTTTGATCTCTGCACGATTCAACTCAGGCAGACCATACACTGCATCCTTGAATAACTCAGGGCTATTATGAGCTTTATACCAGCTTTCATAGGTTTCTAAGTTATCATAGCGGTAATCCCCACTTAAATCTATTACCTTTAAACCTTTAGCTAGTAGTTGAGGTACAACCTCCATAGATACTCCATGGGGTAATGCAGTAAAGACAAGCTCTGAACTTTCTGCTAGTTTATCGATATCTAAAGCTTCACATTTGATATCCGCTTCTCCTTTTAAATTTTGATATATATCTGATATTACTTCTCCATCAAAACTCCGAGAAGTCAATATCTCTAATTCTACCTTTGGGTGTTTATTAAGTAATCTGACCAATTCTAATCCGGTATATCCTGTAGAACCGACTATACTTACCTTCATTCTTGATTCCTCCTTAAGTATAACTATACTTATTTTGTTTATAATTATACATCTTATAGTATAAAAATACAAATGTTTTTTCTATTAAAATTATAAAAAACTTAATTACAAATAAAATCATTTTTTTACATAGTTATTCTTATTCATTTAAAATCCCTTTTTGCATACAATTTTATTCTATAATGTTAAAGGAGAAAGGAGGGATTAAGATGGTTGATAATAGTAAAAATTTAAAAGAAGAGTTAGAAGTTCTTCGTAAAAAACTAAGAGTATTATCTAGTAAAGAAGAACAGTTGACAGCTGAGGAATTAATTGAGCTAAGTCAAAAGCTAGACAGATTAATTATGAAGTTTTATAAGCAAAACTCATAATTAAAAGAGGAGCAGGAAAATTCCTGCTCCTTAATAAATCACATCATATTTTAAGTGCTCTTTTTTAATTATATATGCTAGTTAAAATTCTATAATAGTATAAATCAAATAGATATATTAATCCATAAACAGCTTAACTCCATAAGATATTGTTACTCCACCTATTGCTAAGCCAAATATCCAGCTAGGTAATGTTTTAAGAACTATTATCCCACCAATTAAACATAAAAACATCCCTGCCCCACCCTTAATCTGCACCTTATTATTTAAGTAGAATCTCTTTAATTTATAAATTATAATCTCCTCCCTTTAAATAAATTAGACATATTAAACTTTAATAATCTATACTAGCAATTAATTAGGATATTGTGACACTTTCATCTTCTAGCAAAATAAATTTAGATAATAACCTGTTAACAGACACACCCTTTAATCAAGGTATAGTCAGTATATGTCATTAAATATAAAAATGTGAGAAAGATTATAAAAGTTAATCTATCATCTAATCAGAAGAAATAAAGCGAAAGAGAGAGATATTTAAAAATAAATCTCTATAATCATTCATTTAAAGTTTGACCTATATAAGAACATAAGTTATAATTCTTATTGTGCCATAGGGGAGTAGCTCAATTGGTAGAGCACCGGACTCCAAATCCGGGTGCTGTGGGTTCAAGTCCTATCTCCCCTGCCACTATGCTAACGTAGCTCAGCTGGCAGAGCAGCTGACTTGTAATCAGCAGGTCGTCGGTTCGACTCCGACCGTTAGCTCCATTTTATTAGCCAATAGCTAAATGTATGCCGAGGTGGCGGAATAGGCAGACGCACCGGACTTAAAATCCGGTGGGATTTAACTCCCGTGTCGGTTCGAGTCCGACCCTCGGTACCACTTAAATTCAATTAACAATTAGCAATGAATAATTAAAGTTCAAAAGATTTAATAACACTGAGCTAAAGCTCAGCTTTTTTGTTTTTTGATAAGATAATTTATATTTTATAAATTAGATGTTTATGGATATATTGCATATTTTAAGATTAAGGGTAAGCCTAAGTAAAGCATTAAAATCATATGTTTTACTCAAGCTTAATCTTAGGCTTAATTTGAAAAATATAAAATTATTCTCATATACATTAAAAACATAGAGCAATTGCTCTATGTTTTTAATGTATAAACTTGTTGGCATAGCTATCTAACTCTTCATCTAGCTTATCCTCTTCATTCTCTATCAATAAGTCTAAAATATCACTGCCAAAGCTTTTATCTACCCCTTCTCTAACAATCAAGTCTAAACCACCAATTACACTTTCAAAGAGATTAATCTTCTTATCTAAAAGATGAATAATCTTCTCTTCAATTGTATTTTTGGTAGAAAGATTATAGATTAACACATCCTTCTCTTGTCCCAAGCGGTGTACTCTACCGATTCTCTGCTCTACCTTCATTGGATTCCAAGGTAGGTCATAGTTGATGATGGTATTACAAAACTGTAAGTTGATACCTTGACCACCTGCTTCAGTACTGATTAAGACATCACCATTTTTCATGAATTGGCGTTTAGCCCATTCCTTCTGATTATCCCGTAGTTTTCCACTAAAAATAACAGGTTGATAACCCCGTTGATAAAGGTGATAACAGATATACTGCTGGGTTGCTCGATATTCAGTAAATATAATTGCTTTTCCATCAGTATCATCTAAAATCTTCTCAACCACTTTCATCTTCTGATTCTCAGTAATCGAGATAGCCAATTCATAGAGCTCACATAACCTCTCCTTAATATTTTCATAGCTCTCTGACTTACACATCTTCTCTAAGGTCTTAGAGACTGCAAAGGAGCTACTACAGACTTCTCGTTGCAATGTTAATAGATGGAAAATACTCTTATTGGCACTGATACATTTCTTATACTCTCTCTTTACCAAAGTGCTAATTCCCTCATAAAGCTCCTTCTCTTTTTCAGTTAGACTTAGAGGAATTAGTTTAACCTTCCTATCTGTATAATATAAATCTATCTCCTCTCTTTGATTACGTATCATTACCTGTGATAAATCATCCTGCAAATCATCTAAATTCTGAGCTGAATGTTTATCCTTTACATAATTATCTTTAAAATCAGAGTAGTTTCCAAAGAGATTAGGCTTCAATAAAGCTACTAGGTTATATAATTCCTTCAAATCATTTTGAATAGGAGTAGCTGTCAATAATAAGAGATATTTTGCAGGAATCTTCTCAACAAATTTCCAGTTTTGAGTCTTAGAATTCTTCAAACGATGTGCTTCATCAACGATTACCATATCAAAGCCACGTTCATAAATATGATCACAATGGGGCTTTCTTTTAGCCTTATCAAGAGAGGAGATGATTACATCAAAGTAATGCCATCCCTTACCTTTACGGTTATTGAAGCAATCAATTTGAAACTTATGGGTCAACTCTTGCCACCATTGAAAACCTAAAGAAGCAGGAGTTAAGACCAAACAGGTCTTAACATCACCTCGAACCATATACTCCTTTAATATCATCCCTGCTTCAATCGTCTTACCCAAACCAACCTCATCAGCCAAAATAGCTCTACCATTCATCTGCTCAATTACCTTATTGACAGTCTCTACCTGATGAGGAAACAATCCCATCTCTTGCTCTTGCCAATAATCATTTAATGTATCTAAAGCCTTTAAATTATCAATATTTATTTGATTGGTTGCCATTTATCTCACCTCGTATAAGTGCTGTATATTCTGTATCACTTCTTAGTTTAACCGAAGTAAATTAGTATAATTAAGATAACTTTATGAAAGAAAGGCTTAGACTGTTAAAATTTATAGTTTTTATCTTAATATAAAATTAAAAAATGCACCTCTAAAGATGCATTCTCAAACTAACAATCGATATTATGTTAAATAATATTAACCCCAATCATACCTCCAAAAGCTGAGATTAAAAACCCAATTATAATTCTTGAAAGTAGACTAAAAGAAAAGATAACTGGATTCCAAAGACTACCAAGAAGCACTATTACCAGCATATATATCAACCCCACAAAACCACCATTAACCCATCCTCTACCACCTGCTGAGTAGGCAGCAACAATTCCTCCAATAAAGATAGCTAAATAGTTTACTATAAATAAAATTCTACTAGCAGACTGATTAGCAGCATTTGATAAACTAATAACCAAACCCAAACTAAAACTACCTATTAACAGTAAGATTAAACTGACTATCAATCCAAATAAAATACTACTCACTTTAATAACAGAACCTTCTTTTTCAGATTGTGCCATAAAAATCTCCTCCATAAACCTTTTACTTTAAAATATTCATTTTAAAGTATTAAATATTACTATAAGTTCCACTTTTTCAGCCTTTCTATTTCAGAATCTGCTGTTAAGGAGAACTTAACAGGAGTAATAGATACAAATCCTTCTTTAACTGTTGATACATCGGTATCAGGAGAATTCCCTTCTTCTACTGCTTCTCCTGCTAACCAGTAGTATCTCTCTCCTCTAGGATCTATTCTCTGTTCAAAGGTATTTTTATAGCTTCTATTACCAAGCTTGGTGATTTTATGTCCACCACTACAATCAACTGGTACATTAACATTTAAGATAACATCCTCAGGAAACTCTTCTTTTTGATGCTCTTCTAATAACCTCAAGACAAACTCTGCAGCATAAGCAAAGTCCCATTTTTCATCAGTGACTAAGGAAACTGCAATTGCTGGTATTCCCAATAATAATCCTTCTACAGCTGCTGATACAGTCCCAGAATAAAGGACATCATAACCCATATTTGGACCAGCATTAATCCCTGATATTACCACATCAGGCTTTTGATCTAATAAAGATTCTATCGCAATTTTAACACAATCAGCAGGAGTTCCATCTATAGCTATGCACTTTGAATTGATGTCAGTAAATGTCATCTCTTTAGCTCGCAGGGGATGATGAATCGTGATGGCATGACCTGTTGCACTCCTCTCTCTATCTGGTGCTACCACAACCACCTCATGCTTCTGTTCTAATTCTTGGCATAATCTTTGAATTCCTGGCGCAAAAATACCATCATCATTTGTCAGTAATATCTTCATTTTATCTCCTCCTATAATATATATAAGTTTAAGTATAAGTTTGAGTACAAGTCAAAGTTGAATTTATTTATACTTAAGCTCAACCTTAGACTTATACTGTTATGTATTATTCCTCTCCAATATATTTAAATACTGCTTTTGGTCTTCCAATCAAATAACCAATAATACTTCCAATAATGACTGGTAGACTCAAATTCAAATTAAAAATCTCACTAACTATTATCATAGTAGCCAATGGAATATTAGCAATCGATGCTAAGGTAGCAGACAGACCTATGATTACTAAGATAGATAAGGGAATATTAGGAAAGATATAATATAATAAGTTTCCTGTTAAAGCACCACTGATTAAAGCAGTATCAACAATAGCCGCACTACAGCCACCTCCAATAATAACCATAGCCAGCAATATCTTTACTATAATTAATATAATCATTCTACCTTCCCTTAAAGGGCTAAAAACTAATTGATTGATATCTCCAATATCTATAAAAGAATCTACTTTTAATAATTTCATTATCATTAGGACTATAACCCCTGTAATAATAGGTTTTAAAAAAGACTTGATCCTTAATCGACTAAAATAATCATCTATAGCCTCAAATATACTAATAAAGCTCTGGCCAATTATTCCAGAGATTATTGCCACAAGGATTAGTAGAAATATCTCTTTTAAAGTTGCTTCAGGTAGAGCTAAATCAATATTCAAACTATTCATGGGTAAAAAAGCATGATAGAAATAATAACCAAAACTACTCCCTAAAATAGCAGGAAATAAATCATTATAATCTAAAGAAGATTTATAGAGAATCTCACTAGCAAAGATTCCTCCTCCTAAGGGAGCACCTAATAAAGGCCCTAAGGTAGCAGCAGCTCCACAGACACTTAATACTCTATAATCTAATTGTGAGTTGAATAGTTTGACCTTAAAATAATTAAAGACCTTATCAATTACTATTGCCATACTACTGCCAATTAATAATAGTGGTCCAACTAAACCCCCTATACCCATCAACCCCAAAGTAGTACTAGTAGCTAAAAACTTGCTGATTAATAACCTAAAGGGACTCTTCAAAGGATATTTATTATTAGTATATCTTATATATATATCAGTCCCCAACCCCCTAGCTCTAAAATCAAGATAATAAATTATTATAGCTATTATCACCGAACCTATCAGTGGGGCAATATAGTATTTATTGTAGAAAAACTGGTTTAAATAAAATATCCCTTTCTTTAATGCTAATACTAAGACTGCTCCAAGAAAGCCTAGCAACAGGTTAATTATCAACCATTTTATAATATAAAAACCAATTTTTCTATAAAAATTATCTAGAAACATGAGATTAACTACACTCCTTAATCAGTAATATTAAAGAATCTTTTAGAAAATTAAAGAAATAACTAGTATTATTACTTTAATTGTATTATTATTTTGAATTAATTACAATATGTAAATTCATTTAACCAGTTTTACTTGCTAGTCAATTGAAACTACTTTAATCAACAATTGAAGATAGCTCAACAATCACAAAGTGGAACTTATTGGGGATATTGCGACACTTTTACTTTTTAAAAAGTAGACAAATTATTAGGTTCCGCCTAAGGGCGGGTTACGTTTTCAGCCCAAGACTACTTCCTACGGGGCGTCCTTGATGAAAAAGTAACCAAACCTACGGGTTCATTCTTAGAACCCTTCGTGATAAATCCAATCAAAAAGAAAATTAAACTCACTACGCAATCAAAATATTAATTATTATCATTAATCATATTCTTTATTTAAAATTTGATTAAACTCTAAATTCCAGCTCAATTTTTGCTTCGTTCAAACAGAAATTTTCTTCGGTTTTAAAGATTTTAACTGTCAACCGTCCCTACGAGTCTAGAAGACAAGACTCTTCGTGTAAACCACTGTACCCTGTAAACTGAAATAAAAGTGTCGCATTATCTATCTATAATCTCATAATTATAGCTCACTTTAAAGTTTGATAATAATAGTCTATAAAAGCTATTAATCAGAAGAAAAATAGATTATTAACAATATAATTTTAAATAATCAATAAATATATCATTTTTAGCTATTGACATTCATAACAAATTAATATAAAATTATCTTCGTCGGCAAGGAAATTATCGGAGCATGGCGCAGTTTGGTAGCGCACCTGGTTTGGGACCAGGGGGTCGCAGGTTCAAATCCTGCTGCTCCGACCATTTAAATACAGTGAAGAGTAACGAGTGAAAAGTAAGCAGTTAATATCTTAATGTTCTTAAACTAGTCACCGTTAACTACTAGCTGATCATTGATTTTACATGCGGGAGTAGCTCAGTTGGCTAGAGCACCAGCCTTCCAAGCTGGGTGTCGCCAGTTCGAATCTGGTTTCCCGCTCCATTTTATTTTACTAATTAGTAACTTGTAACCAGTAATTAGATTAGTATAATTTTATTTTTGACTAATCACTATTCACCAAAATAGCATGGACCTGTAGCTCAGTTGGTCAGAGCACTCGGCTCATAACCGATAGGTCGGAGGTTCAAATCCTCCCAGGTCCACCAAAAATATATAGATATTAAAAAAACCTGGTAAATGACCAGGATTTTTCTTTATTATTGAATAAAATTACCCTTCCAAATAAGGTAAAGTAAAGAGACAATTATCATATTCCAAACTCCATGAGCTAACATACAAGAATAAATAGATTTAGTCTTTTCATAAATATTTGCTAAAATTATCCCCCCTAAAAAAGTAGGGAAAAAAAGCCAGATACTTGCATGTGCTAAAGCAAAAAATAAAGCACTTAATAAAATCCCCTTCCATTTTCCCAGTTTACTTTTACAGTAAGGATATATAAAACCCCTAAAAAAAATCTCCTCAGTAATAGGAGCTACTATTACAATTAAGAGACCATTTAAAAAAAATAATAAACTACTTTCTGATTCTAATAAATTCTTAATAACCTCTTGCGCAGGAGCTTCTATCCCCCAAAGGTTATCAATTATGAGATAGATAAAATTATTTAAGAGGGTGATCAGCAAACAGATGAGGATTCCACCTATAATACCATATTTAAGTACATTCCCCAAATCATTCAAATTAAATCCTACATCCTTTAGAGCTAATCTATATTTTATCTTTAAAATTGATAAGGTTAATCCACCTAGTAATATAGCTTGAACAAAATTCAAAATTAAAACTCTAATAGATAATATAAACTCATCAATCACCAGATAGCCAATCACCGACTCTATAATTAAGAAGATTAAAGATGTTAGTGTAAAGGTTAATATCAATACCAAAATAATATCATATAAATTCCAAGCAGTACTCTCCCTTTCTACCATACAATAACCGCCTTTCCTATAGTATATAATAGGTACTTAATAAAATATCTTATTATAGACAATTTAAAGACCATAGTTAGTTAGCTTAGAAATAATTAATCCTTATTGAGATATTATTCTAGAAAATTACCTATTATTACTTAAAGAAAGTCAATAGTCAAAAGACACCACTTAAAATCTAATAAATTTAAACCATCTTACACTAAGATTATAATTACTCAGCTATTAATCAATAGAGAACTCCTTAATTATAACTTCACCCTTAGAACCAAAAGGTCCCATAATCTTACCATCTTTAATCACCCTAATACCAGCAGCATTCCCAATCTTTACTCTAATTTTCTCACCAGAAAATGTTTTTTGCTTATTAGCAACAACAAGACCTTTAAAAAGAACATTACCATCTACCTCTACTGAATACCAGCTATCATCTATCGTTTCAACTTGAATAGTTATCTTTTCAGCTATGACCTCTTCATTAGCTAACTTATCATTATCTTCCTTATACATTGCAGTTTCTTGGACGTTATTCTCAACAGTATCCTTCTTAACCTCTGCTACTGTGTTTTCTTCCTTTACCTCCACTGCTTCATCCTCTTTTATCTCTTTATCATCTTTTGCTTGCATGATCTCTTCTTTCATCTGAGTAGTTTCAATAGAAGGAGAACCATTAGCCATATTACCAGACTCATCAATCAGACCATATAATTTAAATCCCACAACAGCAAGCAACCCAATAATCAGTAAAACAATTCCAATTAAACAACTCATCAGGACAACATTTTGGTGTTCATCAAAGGAACTTAATATTTTATCTTTAAAAGACTCTTTTTTTATTACCTCTTCTTCAATTATTTCAGGCTCTTTTAATTTCTTATAGTCTTCTAATACCTGCCTAGTATCTAAACCTAAATAAGCTGAATAGACCTTCAAGAAGCCTCTTAAATAAACCTCTGCTTCAATATAATCAAAGTCACCTTCCTCAATAGCCCTTAAATAATCTATTCTGATCCTAGTCTCTTCTTCAGCCTCTTTCAAACTAATACCTAACTCTTCTCTTCTTTCTTTAAACCTTCTTAAATTTTCTACCATTATTAAAGTTCTCCCTCCTTTACAGTCATTTTAACATTTCGACATCTTAACCTTAAATTCCTTTAAATTAGTAAAATGATAATATTAACTTTAAATAAAGTTTATAATTACCCATCTTATTATGTATTTTATATGAAATTTTCAAAAGAAAACCTAATCAATATTAATATTTTTTTATCCTCATTCAAAAAAAGAGCCAACATAGAAGTTGGCTCTAAAAAAATATACTTATCTTTTACCCTTTTCAAAAGGCTCTCCACTAGCTGCTGGAGGAGTTGCTCTACCAATAACTCCTGCTAAAGCAATTACCGTTAAGATATAAGGAATCATCTGTATAAATTCAGCAGGAATACCGATTGCTTCTATCCCCTGTAATCTAATCTCAATGGCTTGGAAAAACCCGAATAATAAACTGGCTCCCATAGCTCCAAAAGGATACCATTTACCAAAAATCAAAGCTGCTAAAGCAATAAAACCACGTCCAGCAGTCATACCTTCCCTAAAAACACTTAATACTCCTATAGATAAGTGGGCACCAGCAAAACCTGCTAACATCCCACTTAGGATAACACAAACATATCTGATCTTCTCTACATCAATCCCCACCGAATCAGCAGCATGAGGATGCTCCCCTACAGCCCTTACCCGTAAACCAAAGGGAGTGAAAAATAAGATATAATGGGAGATAAGAACTATTAATAGTCCTAAATACACAGTAGGCTTAAAGGGTCCCCAATAAGGTAAAGCAGTTACAGAGGGTGAAGTTCCTGATGTATTGAATAAAATATTCAATAAGAATACAGTTCCACCAGCAGCCAATAAGTTCAAAGCTACCCCACTAACCACCTGGTCAGCATGGTATCTGATACTGACTAAAGCATGAATTAAAGCAAATACTCCTCCAAAGAATACTGCCCCTAACAGCCCTAACCAAGCACTTCCAGTAAAATAACTAACAACTACTGCTATAAAGGCTCCAGCTAACATCATTCCCTCTAGGGCAATATTAACTACACCTGACCTTTCAGAGAACATACCACCAATAGCAGCTACCATCAAAGGAATTGCCATTCTTAAGGTAGAGCTGAAGGTCTCTAAATTAAAAATCTGTTGAAAGATTTCCATTATTCACCCTTCCTCCCTTCTGGTTTAAGTGCTAATACTCTTCTAAATAATAGATCAGCAGCTACAAATAAGATGATAACAGCTTGTAAGATAGTTACTAAATCTACAGGAACCCCTGCTAACATATTCATATAATCCTGCCCATTAGACAAGGCCCCAAATAGTAAAGCCGCTAAGAATATACCTAAAGGATGATTCCGACCTAATAAAGCTACAGCAATACCAGTAAATCCATATTCAGCAGAGAATCCATTACGATAATTATGGAATAATCCCATTGCTCTCTCTGCTCCTCCCAATCCTGCTAAAGCACCACTGATTAGCATAGCTAAAATAATATTACGAGCAGCACTGATCCCACCGTATTCAGCAGCATCAGGACTGATACCAACTGCCCTAATCTCATATCCAATAGTAGTCTTCCATAATAAATAGTAAATTACAAATAAAACAATTAATCCAATTAAAAATCCTATATTAAGATATGAATACATATCTAAAACATTAGAAAATCTCCACAAATAAGCACTTGGTTCTATATCAGGAGTTTGAATACTACCTGGCTTAGCCAATACCTTCAAGCTAAAATATGCAACTAAACTATAAGAGATATAATTGAACATAATTGTTGTAATTACCTCATGTACACCTAACTTCGCCTTCAAAATAGCAGGAATAGCTACCCACAAAGCCCCTGCCACCATAGCCGCTAATAAGGTTAAGGGAAGATGGATAATCATTGGAACCCCTTTAAAGGTACCTATCCAAGCAGCAGTCAAGCCACCTACCAATAACTGTCCTTCTCCACCAATATTAAAGAGTCCACACCTATACGCAAAGGCTACAGTCAATCCTGTAAAGATCAGTGGTGTAGCTGCTAATAATGTATCTGCTATACTATTTAAGCCTCCAAAAGCACCTTGAAGTAAAGCTCCATAAGTGGCTATCGGGTCATAGCCAGAAGCAATTACTATAAGTGTACCTATTATAAAAGATGATAAGATGGCTAATAGTGGAATTGATATCTCTTTTAATAATTCTTTGGAATTCATATCTCCTGCCATAACAAATCCCTCCTTCTAAGTTCAGTAATGAGTAACTAGTGACGAGTGAGCAGTAAAACAATAATCCTTGTCAAAATTTCTTCCTACAAGTCCCTTGGACTCTTCGTAAAGAGAAAATACCCAAACGAATTTTCCCACTCCACTCTTCACCCTTCACTACTTCTTATTGTTGATCCTGCCATCAGAAGTCCTAGTTTCTCCTCTGTAGCTTCCTTAGCATCTAAAATATCTACAATTCTCCCCTCATACATCACAGCAATTCTATCACTTAAGGACATAATTTCTGATAACTCAGCTGATACCAATAAAACTGCTTTTCCTTGATCTCTCTGCTCTATGATTCTTTTATGAATAAACTCAATTGCTCCAATATCTACCCCACGAGTTGGTTGGGAAGCAATTAAAAACTCTGGACCCATATCAAATTCTCGAGCAATGATTATCTTCTGCTGATTTCCTCCAGATAGAGAACGAGCTAATATCTCTTTATTCCTTGGACGAATATCATACTCTGGAATCAACCTATCTGCATGCTCTGCCATTGAATTAAAGTCTAAGTTAAGCCCTTTAGCAAAGGGTTGTTTATAATGATAACCTAAGATTAAATTATCTTCGATTGAATAGTCTAATACCAATCCATGCTTATGTCTATCTTCTGGCACATGGGCAATTTTAGCCTCTTTGATCTTGCGGGCTGTTTCATTTAATAAATTCTGACCTTCTAACTTAAAAACACCTGAATTTGCAGCTCTTAATCCAGTTAATACCTCTACTAACTCAGTCTGTCCATTTCCTTCTACCCCAGCAACCCCTAGAATCTCGCCTTCTCTAATCTCAAAAGATACATTATCTAAAGCTAACATCCCTCTAGCATTACTTGCTTTCAAATTTTTAACCTCTACCTTGGTAGCACCAAATTTAGCAGGCTTTTTCTCTACCTTTAAAATAACCTTACGCCCTACCATCATCTCAGCCAGCTCAGTCTCAGAAGTTTCAGCAGTATTTACTGTACCAATAGATTTACCCTTTCTTAAAACAGTTATTCTATCAGATACTGTTAAGACCTCTTTTAACTTGTGGGTAATAAAGATAATTGATTTACCCTGTTCTGTTAAGGTATTCATAATCTTATATAACCCCTTTACCTCTTGGGGAGTCAATACTGCTGTAGGCTCGTCCAAAATCAAAATCTCAGCATCTCGATATAATGCCTTTAAAATCTCAACCCTCTGCTGCATCCCTACTGGAATATCTTTAACCTTAGCATTAGGATCTACATCCAAGCCATACTCATCTGATAAGCTTTTAATCTTATCGATAGCTTTAGATAAAGTCAACCTCCCCCTACCATTACTAGGCTCAGAGCCTAAAACGATATTTTCAGCAACAGTCAATGTATGAACTAGCATAAAGTGCTGATGTACCATGCCAATTCCTAAATCAATAGCATCATTGGGACCCCCAATCCTTAGCTCTTCTCCTTTATAAAGTATCTTACCCTTAGTAGGTTGATAGATTCCAAATAAAACACTCATCAAAGTAGATTTACCAGCACCATTCTCTCCAACTAGAGCATGAATCTCTCCTTTTCTTAGATCTAAATTGACATTATCATTGGCTAATACTCCAGGAAACTCTTTAGTTATGTTCTTCATCTCTAAGACTGCATCCATTAAAATCCTCCTCTCATAATTAGAATAATTGCTAGGTGAAATCACCTAGCAATTATCCTTATACTGATTTTTTATTATTGAGCTTGTTCTAAATAATTAGGAACTTCAATTTCACCAGCAATAATTTTGGATTTAATATCTTCAATCTTATCTTTAATCTCTGCTGGAATCTTAGCCTTTAACCCTTCAATCTTAGCTACATCTTCAGCTGTAATATCTCCTGCTTCTTGAGCAGCTTTAACAGTAACTCCTGCTTCTGTTAGAGGAGTTAAGGCAACACCTTTCTCTTCTAAACCATATTCTTTTAGTCCAGCTTCAAAGTTTCCTTCTTTTACAGCTTTAACTGTTGCAAATACAGCATTATCTACCTTCTTTAAAACACTGGTCAAAATATAACCTGGCTGATTCCAATCTTGATCAGAATCAACACCAATTGCATAGTTCCCAGTTTGGGCAGCAGCTTCAAAAAGTCCTATACCTGTTCCCCCTGAAGCATGATAGATAATATCTGCTCCTGCATTATATTGAGCTAATGCAATCTCTTTTCCTTTTGCAGGATCATTAAATGCTGAAGGATCACTACCAGTATAGTTAATCTTAACCTTTACATCAGTCCCCTCAGTTTCATTAATATAATCTACTCCAGAAGTATAACCCAATTCAAACTTATGAATTAAAGGAGAATCCATTCCTCCTAAGAACCCAACAACTTCCTCAGCATTGATTCCTTCAATCTCTTCATGAGTAGTCAATAAGGCAGCTAAAGCCCCTGCTAAAAATGAACCTTCATGCTCTTTAAAAGTTAACGATGCTACATTAGGATTATCGACAACATCATCGATGATAGCAAACTTTGTATCAGCAAACTCTTTAGATACAGTATCTACAGCATCCTTTTGCATAAATCCTACACCAATAACTAAATCATATCCCTGTTGAGCTAAAAATCTTAACCCTTTCTCAGCAGCAGCTACCTCCTTAGGCTCAATGTACTTATATTCAGCAATTAGACCTTCCTCTTTAGCCCTATCTAACCCACGTAAAGAAGAGTCGTTAAAAGACTTATCCCCTTTACCACCACTAGATAGTACAATTCCAACCTTTAAATCACTTGCAGCTTTTTGACCATCCTCTTGTGGAGTATCTTGTGGGGGCTGTTCTCCACCACCAGCACATCCAACGAGTAAAGTTAGTGCTAATATTAATGATAAGAATATTAAATTTCTCTTAGACATTAAATGTCCCTCCCTAAAATTTTAATTTATAGTTAAGTCCAAATTCAAGTATTAAGTTTGAAAACAATACTATCAGGCTTAAACTAAAATTTAGACCTAAGCTCATTAGCCTCTATTTCTTAAAACATGAAATTCAAACTTATCACTTCTAAAATAGTTCTTGGAATATAAGACCGGATTATCCCTATCATCATAATGCATCTGCTTTAATAATAATACTGGATCTCCAATATTTAAATCCAACCTTTTGGCTAAGAATTCATCGGTTATTACTGGCAGAATATCAGCCACTGCATAACTGATATATATATTGGACTCCTCTTGTAAGAAGCTAAGTAAAGAGATATTAATATCACTCTCACTTAGACTATTAGGTAGTAAACTTTGTGGCAAATAATCTTCACAGTACGCTACTGGCTTATCATCTGCTGTTCTAGTTCTATGTAAAATAACCATCTTATCATTTTTATTCAACTCAAATTCCTTAATCAAATCTTCAACCTGTTGATTCATCTTCAGCTTCAAATCAACTGTCCCTGCTTTAAGCCCCATAGCCTCAATGGTTTGAGTAATACTATTAAGCTCTTCAATCCCACTTTTAAACAAAGCCAATTTCTCGGTGATAAAAGTACCTATCCCCTGTTGTCGATTTACCTTACCTTCCTTTTCCAAAACCCTTAATGCCTCTCTTAAGGTAGCACGACTAACCCCAAAGTTCTCTGATAACTTAGCTTCTGAAGGTAAGCGATCTCCTGGTTTATATTCCCCATTTTCAATCTTTTCATCAATTTTCTCTTTAACTAACATATATAAAGGTCTAGAATCTTTCTTAATTAGGCTCATTTCATCAACTCCTTAAGCTAGAATAACCTCAAATCATCAGTTACCAGAAGATGGATAGACGTCTAACAACCTCATCTATTCTAACATCATTTTAACATAGATTCAATTAAAAGTTCTACTAAATCCTAGAATTTTATTTGATAAAAATAAATTAATAGACTAACTACTTATATAATTTTACAATAAAAGAAAAAAACCTTTTTCAAAGTTTAAATTTATCATATTGAACTTAACATATATTATACCTTCTTTAATCCAATTATATTATCAAACTAGATGATTTAAAAATAATAAAATAAGAACCTACTCTTAAAGAAAATATTCCTTAAATAATGTAGGTTCTTAGAATGTATTTAAATCATTTATAGTCATTAACAAGAATTAAATTATAATTTAATTCTTATTAAGTATCTCTTCTAAATCTTCCTCTTCAACTAGGACTTCCCTAGCCTTACTTCCTTGATACTCCCCTACTATATTATCCTTTTCCATTCTATCAATCATTCTAGCTGCTCGATTATAACCAATTCTTAGCTTTCTTTGTAACATTGAAATGGAAGCTCGATGCTTAACTACCAGTTCAACAGCCTTTTCATATAACTCATCTCTCTCATCATCAAGCTGAATCTCTACATTCTTTTCCTTGATCTTGGCTATCTTTTCAGCATACTCTGGTCTCTTTTGCTCTCTAACAAAATTAACAACTTGTTGCAATTCTTTATCAGAGATAAAAGCACCTTGTAACCTCTTAGGTTGATTAGAACCTACTGGAGAGAACAACATATCACCTTTACCCAACAATTTCTCAGCTCCACCTGTATCTAAGATAGTTCTAGAATCAGCTTGTGATGATAAAGAGAAGGAGACCCTTGTTGGGATATTAGCTTTAATCAAACCAGTGATTACATCCACTGAAGGCCTTTGAGTAGCAAGAATTAAGTGAATACCTGCTGCTCTAGCTTTCTGAGCTAAACGGCAGATTGCTTCTTCTACCTCTTTAGCTGCAACCATCATCAAGTCAGCTAACTCATCAATAATTACTACTACATAAGGTAAAGGATCACTTCCTTCTAAGCTTATCTTTCTATTATAACTATCAAGCCCTCTAGCCCCACTACCTGCAAATAACTCATAACGATTCTCCATCTCTTGTACCACCCAGCGTAAGGCTGTAGCAGCCTTCTTAGAATCATTGATTACTGGAGCCACCAGATGTGGTATCTGTTGATAAGCAGCAAACTCTACCATCTTGGGGTCTATTAGCATGAACTTAACCTCATCAGGTGTGGACTTATAGAGAATACTATTAATAACACAGTTCACAAAGACACTCTTACCAGATCCTGTGGAACCAGCAACTAACATATGGGGCATATCCCCTAAGTCTGCCACTAAGGTTCTCCCACTGATATCCTTACCTAAAGCCATTGTCAGCTTAGATTCTGCATTTTGAAACTCTTCAGACTCTAACATCTCCCGAATAGATACCATAGCTTTACTCTCATTGGGAATCTCAATCCCTATAGCAGCTTTTCCTGGAATAGGAGCTTCTATCCTAACATCAGGCGCTGCTAAGGATAAAGCAATATCATCAGCCAAACCTAATATCTTACTGACCTTAACCCCTGGAGCAGGCTGAAGTTCATAACGGGTAATAGTTGGCCCATAGCTGACATTCTTGATCTGAGCTCTAACACCAAAACTATCCAAAGTTTCCTGTAAGATATCTGCTTTATTGTTAAATTGAACAGCACTATTATCTACCTCATTTAGTAGATCTAGAGGTGGTAGAGAATAAGCAGCTGAATCTAAATTCTGTTCTTGTTGATTATTACTTTCTAGCTTCTTATTAATCCTCTTACGTGCTTGCTTATTCTCATCTATAACAACTTGCTCTTTACTACTATCCTCTTTTTTAGCACCAACAGTAGCTGCTACCTCTTTAGTAGCTGCTTTAAGCTCTTCTGCTGCTTTATCTTTGACCTCTTCTTTAACTTTAGCCTTCTGCTTAAAGACTTCTGGCTGATTAATTACCTTATCAGTACTCTTATGTTGAATCACTATATCCTCTTTAATAGATTTATCTTTAATGCCATTATTCTCTTTTTCTTCTTTAGCCTTTTTCTTCTTCTTAAATTTCAAGAAACTAAAGACCTTCTTAAGAGAGAACTTATCTTTATTAGACTTGTCCTTATTCTTAGCTGCTTCTCTCTTCTTAGCTTTCTGTTGCTCTTTTGCCTTCCTTGCAGCTTCCTTCTTAGCCTTCTTTTGGGCTTTAGCTTGAGCCTTATCTTTATTTTTAGCAAAAAATCCAATAAAACTCTTGTATAAGCTTTTAACCTTAAGTAGAATATTAACTAAGAATATATCTGAGATTAATAATACCCCAATTAAGGTCAAAGCTGCTAAGATAACATATGTACCATACTCTGCAAAGCACTTTCTGAAAATATATAGGATTACCCCACCTATTAATCCTCCACCTTTACCTTCCAAAGCTGCTTCAAACTCTAAAGGATGTTCTACTTGTATATGGAGCAGTGTCTGAACAACTAATAAGATAATTATAATCCCGATGGTCCTAGAAGTAAATCTGATCTTAGCCTTACTGCGATAAATCATAGTTATCCCCAACAGGATTAAAAGTAGAGGAAAACCATAAATCCCCTTTCCAATAATATATCTCAACCCTCTATTGAATAAATTACCAATTAATCCTGTATCCTTAGAAGAGAAACTAATCCAATTAAAAAAAGCCATTGCAATTAAGAATATTCCAATAAATTCATATTTTCTTTTAGATAAAATCTCCTTTAAAGTATCCTTCATTACTCTTCACCTCTGCTAATTAATTCTCTCTTCTTTAGGAATCTCCTCCTTGATCTTATTAGAAAAATAAGATTATACTAACTCCTAAAATCCAGCAATAATAGGCAAAGATACTTAACTTCTCTTGGTTAATCAATTTCAATAATAATTTAATTGAAAAATATCCAGCTATAGCAGAGGATACTGTCCCAAAGACCAATTGCATTATTGTCACATTAACTAAACCTACAGTAGCCAAGTCCTTTAACTGTAATAAAGTAGCTCCACCAATCACTGGTACCGACAATAAGAAGGAGTATTTAGCAGCTAACTTTCTATCTAGACCCTTAAATAATCCTGCAACTATAGTCGAGCCTGAGCGCGAGACCCCTGGAATAATAGCAAAGGCTTGTGCAAAACCTACAACCCAAGCATCACTCATCTTCAAATCCTTTAAATACCTTGTCTGTTTACCAATTCTATCAGAGAGCCATAACAATGTACCTGTTACTAACAACGTAAAGCCTACAACCCTCAAAGTAGCAAATAACTGCTCAAAAATGTCTTCAAATAATATACCAATTACCCCAGCAGGAATTGAACCCAAGATTACATAAAGGGTTAACTTCCTATACTCAGGCTTTAAGGTAATCATCCCCTTGATATCATCCCAATAGACGATAGCTACTGCCAATAGAGTCCCAAAATGTAAGAAGACATCAAGGGTCAATCCCTCTTGAATATCTAAAAAATGCTGAAAGATAACTAAATGACCTGAACTACTAATAGGCAGAAATTCTGTTATTCCTTGTACTATACCTAGAATAATAACTTTAAATAAATTCATTAATCTTCCTCCTTATTAAATTTGAGTTTAAGCTTGAGCCTAAGTTTAAATCTAAACTGATATCTGGCAATTACTAAAACTTAACCTTAGACTATTTATCACTTACTGTTTTGATAAATTTGACAAATACCCCTCTAAATGGTAAGACAATGAGAGTATTAAATAGATTAAACACTGTGTGGGCATTGGCAATCTGCCTAGTCAACTCTTTGCTGGTCAAAGATATTAATTCTATAAAAAGTGATAATATTGGTAGGACTGCAATCACCCCAAAGATATTAAATAAGATATGTGCCCATGCTGTCTGCTTAGCTGCCTTAGAACTTCCTATAGCTGCTATAAAGGCAGTAATACATGTACCAATATTACTCCCCAAGGCTAAGGCTATCGCCAAAGTCAAATCGACCATCCCCGCTTTAGCCAAAACTACAATAATCCCTGTCAAGGCACTACTACTTTGGATGATAGCTGTTACAATAATACCGATTAGAATACCCAATAAGGGCTTAGCACCTAAATAAGTCATCGTTTTGATAAATATATCTAGATCCTGGATATTGACTATCATATTACTTAAAACCTCTAGCCCAATAAATAGAATACTAAAACCAATTAGTCCTCTACCTATATACATTAACCTCTTATCCTTGTTCAAATAATAGAATAAATAAAATATTATTCCTAAAATTATAATAAGCCACAAGTACTCTTCTAATCTAAAAGAGATTAGTTGTACAGTAACAGTGGTTCCAATATTAGCTCCCATAATCACTCCAAAGGCTTGCTCAAGGGTCATGAGGTTAGCATTTACTAAACTAATAATAATTACCGTAGTAGCACTACTACTTTGGATAATCATAGTAACCACAATACCTGTTAAGATACTACTAATAATATTATTAGTTAAAGTCTTTAGAAGATACTCTAACCTCTGTCCTGAAGCTTTATAAAAGCTATCCTTAACCCCTTCCATCCCTAACAGAAACAGAGCTAAACCCAACACCAGCTTTCCAAGTAGGATAATTATCATTTATATTTACTCTCCTTTCTTTATCACTCCTTTCTAAATTAATATACATTTCAATCTTATATTATAACATAGATTAAATAGCAAGGACAGTAAATTACTTAAGATAAAAAATTTGGTATTCTCTTTGAATACTCTATTAGAAATAAGGTAATAATAATTTTTGAACTAATATGAATCAGAAAGGTTGTCTTATGAATAAAGCATCGACTTTTAATCAATTACTAGAAAAAGGACGAGTCTCAAATTTTCAGATAACATTACTTGTTATTACCCTTGTTATAGCTACAGCCGATGTCTTACTTCCTTCCTTTGTAGCTCAACAAGCACAGCAGGATTCTTGGATTTCTGTGATCATAGGAACTATTAGCGGGTTAGTATTTATTAACTTATATTTGATATTAGGACTTAAGCACTCTGATAAAACCATAGTCCAATATGCTTGTGATATCTTAGGAAAACCCTTAGGTAAGATAGTTGGCTTTATGTACATATATTTCTTCTTTTTTAATACTGCCATAACCGCAAGAGAGTTACAAGAAATTCTAGGTCTATTCTTCAATATTGAGACCTCTATCTTCAACCTTCTCATTATAGCAGTAGCAGCTTATAGTATCTATGGTGGCTTAGAGGTTATAGCAAGATTAAATAATATGCTTTTACCTCTAGGTATGTTAACTCTAGTATTTATAGGTGTTCTTAATATCCCTAAAATGGATTTTAATTATTTTCTACCAGTATTATTTAAAGGTATAGTTCCTCCTTTAAGAGGGGCTTTATTAATTCAAACCTGGCTTTTAAAATCAATTGTCCTTCTTCAACTGATTCCTTTTATAACAAAGAAAGAAAAACTACATAGAAACATCTCTATAGCAACAGTCCTGTTAGGAAATGCTTTAATGGTAGGAGTACTGCTTATTGCTATTTTTGGACCTCTAACAGAACACATGATCTTTCCTGCTCTAGGGTATGTTCGAGTAATCCGCTTTGGTCAATATATTGAACATATTGATGCTATTATTATGCTAATTTGGCTCACAGGAATCTTTATTAATATCGCTATCTATTATTATGCTGCTATATTAGGTCTAGCTCAGCTATTCTCTTTAAAATCATATAAACCTTTGATCACCCCAGGAGGTATCTTAATTATCTGTTTTTCAATAATAGTTGCTAAAAATCAAACAGCACTTCTTGACTTTATTCATTATATATATCCCTTTTACGTCTCTACTATAGCAATTATTATACCAGCTATACTACTTTTAATATCTACAATCAAAAATAAAAATAGAGAAGATGAGGTGATTGATTAATGGAATATGGATTCTTTTATGGCTCTATTATTATACTCTGGATAATTTTCATCATCTGCATGCGCTTTAAGCCTGTTACACTAGCCAATATAATTATCGGTATAACTACTATAGCTTATTCCCTGCTCTACGAAATACTTTTAGGAGAGTATTTCGACCTGTATTATTATATTAAGAACAACCAATCAATTTTGTATATACTTTTAGCAGGCATTTTCGTTTACCCTATATTAAATATTATCTATACTCTCTTTCTACCAAAAAAAATAAAGCCAATATTGATTTACACAGGTCTATGGATTATAGCAATGCTTATCTTTGAATATTTAAGTTTACTAACCAAAACAGTTGTCTTTACAGGATGGAGAATGTTCCCTTGGTCACCACTAACCTATGTTTTAACTTATCTATGGGTATATTTATTCTATAGATATCTAGAAAAAAGAATAACAGATTAATCTGTTATTCTGATTAGATATCCATAAAATTATGAGCCCACTATCTCATTTATTTTATCAGCCCAATAGGGAGCATTAGTTCATATCATTTCTTCTCATTAATAGACTTTATCTTCTCCATCAATTTTATAGCCAAAGACCCTATTTGAGTAATGTTAAGAGGGCTATAATAAGTTAAGTGTCTGATGCCTGGTAAACCAATTACAGAGATAAGGTTATCCAAATCTTTATTATCCAACTTATTATAAGCTTCTCTAAATTTCTTTAATTCAAAATTTCTCTTAATAATATCTTTTATCTGCTTCTCATAACTCCACCCCTTAATAATGGTTCTAGCAGCTGCTACCCCCATATCTATAGCATTTATCAGTCCAAAACCAAGGAAAGGATCCAAGCCTCCTGCTGAAGCACCAGCAAAGATCATATTTTTATAAACCTTAGGATAGGCTATTCCTAAATTATGCTTTAATTTATACTCCTCGATTATCTTGTAATTTATATTCGCCCTATCTAGAAAAATCTCCCAGTAGTGGTCAATCTCCTTCTCATTAACATCTGTAGTTATAAGTGTTAAAGAAGCCTTTTTATCATTAAAGGGCGTTAAGTAAGCATATCCATTTTTACAATATTCTTTATCTAACCATACTATTAGGGCTCTTGGATCAAACTCTCCTATAACAGTAGCTCCTCTTACATAAGAATTAACCAACTCTTGCCAGCATCCAAGTTGTTTAGTATAGTTAGGGTTTCCTGTACTTATAACAACATGATCGTATTTCTTAGCAAGAAGTTCATAATCTCCAACTTGATTAAATACTACTTTGGTATTCTTTAACTGTGAATACAATTGATATTTTACAGAATCTTCATCTCGGTCAGACTTATAAAGATAACCTAAACTACCTTTAATAGTTGTTGTCTTGTGTGGTGCTTTATGCACTACTTTAGTAAGTTTATTTAAAGGCTTAATCTTAATACCGAAATTATTTTTTAAATAAAGCATAGGGTTTTTTATAGGGCGGTTTCCATTATTTCCATACTTGCAATAACATGGGCCCAGCTCTCCAATATAACCGTTTTTCTCATAAATTACAGGTTTTATACCATATTGTTCTAATTCATGGGCACAAGAAAGTCCTGCTTTACCTGCTCCAATAATGGCAACCTTCATCTTTTAGCCCCCAAATTTATCTAGTATTTTAAGTTATATAAACTAAAGGATTAGTAAGCAACAGATCATATACTTAATTTGATTTTGATTATATTTAATTAGCTAAAAACTATAGTAGCTATAGATAAACAACTCTAGAATGGAATTTAAAAATTATTTTTGCCACGAATCTCACTAATCTTCACGAATTAAAAACTTGTTTGATTTATTAAGTTACCTATTATTCGTGACTATTCGTGTAATTAGTGGCTAACTATCTTTTGATTTTGTTTTTATTTCACTTTAATGTTGGACATCTATATACTAGCTTAAGGATTAGATTTTAATTTTGCTATTAATCTTACAGCCATAGATCCTACTTTAGTAATATTAAGAGGACTATAATAGAGTAATTGCTTAATGACTGGCATCCCTATAATCGAGATAATATTATCATAATCTTTATTATCTAATTTATTGAAAGCCTCTCTAAATTTTTTTAGTTCAAAATTTCTCTGGATAACAGACTTTATCTGTTCTTCATAATCCCACCCTTTGGCAATTGTTCTGGCTGCTGACACCCCCATAATTATAGCATTTAACATTCCAAAGCCCAAAAAAGGATCTGCTCCTCCTGCTGAATTACCAGCTAAAATGATATTTTTATAAATTCTAGGATAAGCCACTCCTAAATTGTGCTTCAATTTATACTCCTCAAGAATCTTATACTTTATATTTGCCCTAGCTAAAAAAACTTGCCAGTAATGGTCAACCTCTTCTTCATTCACATCTGTAGTTATGAGATTCAAGGAAGCCTTTTTTTCACTAAAAGGAGTCAGATAAGCATAACCATTTTTACAATAGTCTGTATTCAGCCATGCAATTAAAGTATTTGAATCAAAATCCCCTACTATCGTAGCTCCTCTAACATAAGCATTGATCCACTCCTGCCAGCAGCCTAGCTCTTTAGTGTAATTAGGGTTTCCTGTACATATGACAACATAATCATACTCCTTAGAAAGGCGTTCATAATCTCCTACTTCATTAAATAATACTTTAGTACTTTTTAACTGTGAGTATAATTGATATAATACAGAGTCCTTATCAGCATCTGACTTATGAAAATAACCTAAATTTCCTGTTATAGTTGTTCTCTTATTAGGGGCTATATGAACTACATTATTAAGGGTATTTAAGGGCTTAAGCTTGATCCCAAAGCTATTATCTAAATAAGCTATAGTATCTTTTATAGGGCGATCCACTATTTCCATATTAGCAATTACATGAGCCCATTGTTCTCCAATATGACTACTTCTTTCATAGATTATAGGTTTTATATTATATCTTTCCAGTTCATGGGCGCAGGCAAGACCTGCTTTACCTGCCCCAATAATAGCAACCCTCATCCTCTATCCCCCAAATTTATCTAATATTTTAAACCATATTAATACAAATATACCAACTATAATAACTAAAAAGATATAGAAAATTATACTCATCAATTGGACTCTCCTTTTTTATCTAGTACTACAATGCTAAACCAACTCAAAATAATCATAGCAGAAAGATTCACAACTAGACTCTCAGGATGATGCCAATCAGTATAGACAAGAGCCTTTCTTGCTAAAACTAATAGCTCATAGATAGAAAATAAAGCAGCAAGTACAAATACATTTACTATTCGCATCCATCGCTTTATAGGATGATATTGAGCTAGAAGAACTCCAATGACTAGTACCGGTCCCATAACAAAGAAGAGCGAGGAACCAAATATCCATAAGACTCCACGATTAATTTTATACCAACTATGGCTAATAGCTTGAGCATCTATGGCTAGCTGTAAAACAACCGCCATTATTCCAGACCAAATATTCACCTTTAGCTCTGTCCAATCAATAAGTAGTAGAAATAATATCCAGCTAGCAATAAAGATAATAATCCATTCCATATAAGTTCCTCCCAATTACTAAACTTAGCATCTAAACTCATATCATCTGTAATTTTATATTTAACCTGGATCTACTCAAAAGTTAGGCTGACTAGGAAAGACCTTTGAAATGATGCCTGAAGGTGCTTCAAGCTTCTCTATCTTCTGTTGTAGCTTTACAATAGACCTCATCTCATCATCCCTTAACTGGGTAAGCACTGCTCTTACCTCTGGATTTCTAATATCAATAATATTTCTATTATAAAAAATTTGATTATTAATCCTATATTGGAGTATGTCCTTTAGCATATCTGCTTCTTTCATTGAAATCACCTCATATTTTACTTAATACCTAGCTTAATCATCTTGTCTTTCATAATATTTACATGTTTTTGAGCACTTTTATTAAATTCCTTTAACATATCTTTTGTCTCTTGATCTTTAAAGTTTGGGTAGTAAGCCTTATATTTCTCTATAAGCAGCTTCTCTTTATTCAATGCTTTCGTAAAGAAAATAGCTAAAACATATTCTTGAGAAATCTTTTGCATGATCTCACCTCTGAATTTTTAGTGTGATTAATAAATATTTTCCCTCAAATATGCAAATATTATTCCTATAACCCTTTTAAAGGAGGATGATATTAAGATGAAGGTTGCAATTATTGGTGCTGGCATTTCTGGTCTAGCTGCCGCCTTTGAATTTAAGCGGCATAATATTACCCCTGTTATCTTCGAGAAAAAATCACATATTGGAAATCCTGTCTTATTTACCTCTGCAACTCTTCATATCTTTAATCACTTTATGTCAGATCCTTTTTGCTATCTTAAAAAGAACTATGGTTTGAATATATCACCAACCTTTCAATTAAAAAAACTTATTATGTCTAGTCCGCAAAACAAAGCAGTTATCAAGGGTAATTTAGGCTATATTGTAAATCGAATGAGAGAAGAAGGATCACTTGCCAATCAACTCTTTTCTAAAGTTGCTCTTCCCATTGAATTTAATAGCTTTGTTGACATCAATGATATAAAAGAAGCTTTTGATTATATTATAGTAGCTACAGGTAGTAATCTCATAGCTAAAGATTTAAATTTATGGACAAATACCTTCTCTGCACAGATCAGATCTGCCACAATTGTAGGTAACTTTGATACTCAATCTGTCTTAATGTGGCTAAACAAAGACTATGCCAAAGATGGATTTGGATACCTTATCCCTACTCGCCCAAAAGAAGCAACCTTAAACCTTGCAGTTAATAACATCACCTTCCATGAAATAGACTATTATTGGGAGAATTTCTTATATAGAGAAGACCTCAATTATAAAATAATTGAGACTAGAGATGCTAGCTTTGAATGTGGCTTTCTTTCTACTCATCAACTAGATAATCTTTATTTTACAGGAAATACAGCAGGATTTACCGATAGCTTAATAGGCTTTGGACAGATTAAAGCTATTGAAAGTGGTATTTTAGCTGCTCGAGCTATTGTCAATAATCTCGACTATAATAAATTAGTAGCACCTATTGCTAGGGATATGTTAAAAATCAATGAATTTAGAAAAATACTAAATAGCTTTTCCAATAAAGATTTAGACAAATTATTGTCCTTCTTAAAGCTACCAGTCATTAAACAATTAATTTACAATAATCCTTTTTTCAAAATCAAATATGGGACCTTTATAGCAAAACTTTATAATAAATTTATAAATAACTGAATCTATTTTAGAAACCTTCAAAACTTAAAGCAGATTTTTAATATTAAAACAACTATAAGTCATCTAATTTCCTATGTATAATTTCACTCATCCAAACTGCTGTTATTTTTGTTTGATAAAGATATAATTTGAAATAGGTTGATATATTTTTGTGATTATGCTCCCAGGTCTAGGCAGATTCCACTCTAATAAAGTTCCATAACTATAAAGAATTGCTATAGCCATAATAATTAAATAGAACTTCAGTTCTCTTAGCTCTTCCTGCTCAATCAATTTATTCACCTGTAAATAGACTGTTATAATCAAAAGAAAGGTTATCCCATAAATCATTTTACCACCACTTCTTCTATATTTAAAAATTCTCCTACTCCATACACTATATTATCTCTTTCTTTTAACCTTTTATTCCTTAACTCGCCCTAAGCTCCGTTATTTTCAACTTGATATTATAATTTCAAGCATATAATCGACCTTAAATTAAGCCATTTTGAGCCCAAGGTTAGAGTTAAGATTGAGTAAACTATACTTTCACTCAGACTTATACTTAGTCTTAAACTACCGCTTTACATCTATTAAATTCCATTTTGTAATTAAATATCTATAGCTTAATGTTAAATAAGAAGATTAAGAGGATTTAAGCCCTCCTTAATCTTCTCTGAAATAAAAATAATCTAAAGGGTTGCTAGATGATAATATTATATACTGTTATCTTAACCAAAGGTTGGATGGAATTCGATTTTAGTCCCTGGTTGATATTGAGTATTAAGATAATCATTAGGGTTTGAACTGATAACTCTAACTATCTCACCTGCATTAATATCGGTAACCTTAATCTCCATAGTGACTCCATTATAATCTAACTCCATAGTCTCTGCCATCTCTTCAGTGTCTTCATCAAGCCATAAGCCATCTACAAAGATCGAATAATGCATTAGTCATCATCCCCTTCTAATGCTTCAATAACGCTCTGTCTAGGTTGAAATTCTGCTTGTGAAGAGTAGCAACCACAGTTACCTTCAGCTATCTCTTCAGAACTACATTCACAGTCATCCTCTTGCTCTTCTTGTGGGAATTGTTCATTGATTAGCGTACGTAGTTTCTGCATAGCATGACCTAAACCGCCTACTTCATTGATAATTCCTTCTTTAACAGCCTGATCACCTACTAAAACGGTACCTACATCCCTTACAAGCTCTCCAGTCTCAAACATTAACTCTTTAAAACGCTCTTGACCAATAGTAGAATGGCTAGCTACAAATCTAATGATTCTCTCTTGCATCTTATCTAAATAATCATAGGTTTGAGGTACACCAATCACCATTCCTGTCAGACGAATTGGATGAACAATCATCGTTGCAGTCTCAGCAATAAATGAGTAATCGGCGGCAGCTGCAATTGGCACTCCAATACTATGCCCTCCACCTAATACTAAAGATACTACAGGCTTAGACATACTTGATAGCATCTCAGAGATAGCTAATCCAGCCTCGATATCTCCACCTACAGTATTTAAAATTACTAGTAAACCTTTAATCTCCTTAGCCTGTTCAATAGCTACCAATTGAGGAATCAAATGTTCATATTTAGTGGTCTTATTCTTAGGTGATAAGACAGCATGACCCTCAATTTGCCCTACAATAGTCAAGGTATGGATATCACTTTTTACCTTAGGCGGCATATTATTTTGACCAAATTGCTTCAAGGCTTGCATCTGATTCTTGACTTTTCCTGCTTTATTAGGTGATTTTTGTGGTAAGTTAGGATTTATTTTTGGCATTCCATCAGGAATTTTAGGTTGAGGCATTCCTTGATTTGTTATTATTTTACCCAAACTTTTTCACACTCCTCTTCTTACATAGATTTTTGGTTATCTATCAATTCTTATTAGTTAGTATGATTCAATTTACTTTTTGTATACTTGTTCTCATTCTTTAAAAAATGGTATTTATTTTTAGCTGTCTATTTCTATACATATCAGAATTAATATATTCTAATATCAAACTTTAGAATATAACTTAAAAATATCTATTCCCATTCAATCTTAAAAATTAAATCTAATTCTAGTTAAGAATAAATTGATATTAATTTTTACATATTATCTTTAGGTAATTTATTGTTTTTTTAAACATTATTATGTAAAATAGTCAATATGAGAAGAAAGCAATAGAATATCTAAATAAAAATGAAGAAGAATCAGCCTTAAAAACATCTGAAAAAATTGCTGACCTAGAAGATAAATTAAAACTAGAAGAAACAGAGTTAAAAAATATTACAGAAGCCTTCAATCTCCTTAAAAAAATATTGATGAAGCCAAAAGAAATATCTCAAGAATAGAACATAAGTTAAATCAGATAAAAGTAACTAATAAACTAAATAATATCAAATCCCTTACAGCAGACCTAACTGATATAAGTGGAAATGAATATAAAATAATCTTGGGTTATCGAATAACCAATGATTATGCAGTGCTGTAACTTGAAGTCCTAAAGCTCTAAGGACACTTATAAAGGGATTAATCTCTTCTTGCAAAATTACAGTTTCCCCTAAGTTAAGTGCCTCATCTCCTCCCTCAATTAATTCAAAGGAGAATAATGCATTAATTACAAGAGGACTTCTAGTTGGAATACCTAAAATTGTAGGACTAATATCTCGTACACGTGTTACAACACATAAATCTGCTTGTGAGGTAATAATTGAACTATCAAGTATATTTGCAAATTTATTACACAACTTTCTTGGACAGTGTGGGTCATTACATTGACAATGGAGATCTTTACTCATACTTTGCCCCTCCTTTCAGTATATAATCAATATATTCCATATCATGGGAAAATGTTACATAATATATTGATTATTGACTTTCTAGTTAATGGACAAAAATATAAAAAGAGCTAGCTTAAAAAGCTAGCTCTTTTTATATAAATTATACTTCCATAATAATCGGTAATATCATCGGTCTTCTTCTAGTTCTACTATATAAGAAATCATCTAAAGAACTTCTAATCTTAGATTTTAAAACTGACCATTCAGTAATATTGTGCTCTTCACACTCTGATAAGGCACATTCTACTTGGCGGGTAGCTTCATTAATTAGATCTCCTGACTCTCTAATATAAACAAAACCACGGGAAATAATATCAGGACCAGCCATTATTTTACCTCTTTTATTGATCGTTACAACTACCATTAGTACACCATTTTCAGAGAGTAACTTTCTATCACGTAGCACTACACTACCTACATCACCAACTCCTAAACCATCTATTAGAACTCTTCCTGACTCTACACTACCACTTTGATAGCCTTTTTCAGGAGTCAAGGTAATCTTGTCACCTAAATCAGGAATAAAGATATTCTCCTTAGGGATTCCTACACGTTGAGCAAGTTTTGCATGTAAATGTAGGTGGCGATACTCTCCATGAACTGGGAAGAAGTATCTTGGCTTAGTTAGATTTAACATCAACTTCAGCTCTTCTTGACTAGCATGACCAGAGACATGAACCCCTGATAGAGCCTCATAGATAACATTGGCTCCACGTTTAAATAATTGATTAATCGTTCTACCAACAGCTCTGGCATTACCAGGAATAGCTGTAGCAGAGACAACGATAGTGTCGCCATCCTCTACACTAATCTGGTGATGGTCTCCTCTTGCCATTCTAGTCAAAGCAGCCATACGTTCCCCTTGACTTCCAGTCATCAATAGTACTACCTTATCCTCAGGAAGACTACTAACATCTTTTAAATCTATTATTAGCCCTTCAGGAACCTGCAAATAACCTAAGTCCAAGGCTATGTGAACATTATTAACCATACTACGCCCACTTAAGGCAACCTTACGTCCATATTTTACAGCTGAATCAAAAACCTGCTGAATACGATGGATATTTGAAGCAAAACTAGCGATAAATAGCTTCTTCTCAGCTTCACTAAAGCTCTCATCGATCGTCTTACCGACTTCCTTCTCAGACATAGTAAAGCCTTCACGCTCTACATTGGTACTATCAGAAAATAGTGCCAATACCCCTTTACTGCCTAAGTCAGCCAACTTATGAATATCAGCCATCTTTCCATCAATTGGGGTCTGGTCAAATTTAAAGTCACTTGCATAGACCAAAGGTCCAGCAGGAGTATGGATAGCCAATGCACAAGAATCAGCAATACTATGGTTTACCCTAATAAATTCAACCTTAAATGAAGCAACTTGTACCGAATGACCAGGATATACATGCCTTAAATAAGTATTTCCTAACATGTTGTGGGATTTTAACTTTCCACTTAACAATCCTAAGGTCAGTTTAGTTCCATAAACTGGAACATTTAACTCCTTTAATACATACGGTAAAGCCCCTATATGATCTTCATGACCATGAGTCAGTACTATCCCCTTAACTCTATCCTTATTTCTAATCAGATAAGAGATATCTGGGATTACCAAATCGACTCCATAAAGTTCATCCTCAGGAAACTTTACACCAGCATCTACTATCAAAATCTCACCATTGGCTTCAACCACCATCATATTTTTACCGATTTCCCCTAGTCCCCCTAAAGGAATTACTGTAACTTCTCCTATTCTATTGTTTGACATTCCTTTAACAAACACCTCCGCAATATTAACTTTCATTCATTTTCTTTTTCTCTTATATTCACTTATCCCGTCTTCGCATCTTATAAATAAGAAAATATAGATTACATATGAATATTTATTTATTAATTAAATTTTAATCAGTCAATTCCATATAATCATGAATAACAAGTGATCAGTGCTCAATAAAAATTAAAAAACTTTAAATAATCATCTCGTTATTCCTTCTTTAAATTATGAAATCCCCTGAAATTAATAATCAGAATTAAATTACCTATAAAGCAACCCGATGATAAAATTATAAAGTAAAATACAGTTAATGCTAGTCCGCTTTCTTCTTTTTCCTAACCAAATAAAAAAGAAAATATAAATCCCGTTCTAATTACTCTACTTTTTATTATAAATTATTTCACTTACAAATACAAGTAAAGTTTGGGTTTTTCAATAAAAAAAGAGAAATGGTTGATTTCAACCATTTCTCTTTTCTTTAATTTATATATTCTATTAATCTAGTAAATTGTACTCCGCTAAAACACTTTTTAGTCTCTTTTCTAAATCATCATTAAGACCTACTAATGGTGGTCTTAAGCCCCCAACCTCTTTACCTACTAAATTTAAAGCCACTTTGACAGGAATAGGATTTGTACTGATAAACATAGTACTGAATAATTTATTTAACCTGGCATTCTGCTGTGCTGCTTCTTTGATCTTACCAGCTTTAAAATCAGCAATCATCGCTTTAAGCTCATTACCAACTAAATGAGATGCTACACTTACCACACCCTCTCCTCCGATAGAGAGAATAGGTAAGGTCAAACTATCATCACCACTATAGATTTTGAAGCTATCATCAGTTAGACTCCTAATCTTAATTGCTTGGTCAAGGTTACCACTTGCTTCCTTAACAGCAACGATATTATCAATCTCTGCTAATTTAGCAATAGTTTCAGGTTCAATATTTCTACTGGTCCTTCCAGGGACATTATAGAGCATAACTGGTAGGTCAGTTTCTCCAGCAACCATCTTAAAGTGCTTATATAATCCCTCTTGTGGTGGTTTATTATAGTATGGAGTTACTAACATAACACCATCTACTCCAATCTCTTCAGCCTTTTTAGTAAAGTCAATACTTGCTTGAGTAGAATATGACCCTGTTCCAGCGATTATCTGTGCTTTATTACCTACTGACTCCACTATCACTTCTAATAACTTAATCTTCTCTTCACCACTTAAAGTAGGAACTTCACCAGTAGTACCCAAAACTACCAACCCATCAGAACCATTATCTACTAAGTAGTTTGCCAAGTCTATTGCTTTTTCATAATTTATCGTTAAATCCTCATTAAAAGGAGTCACCATTGCTGTCAATACTTCACCAAAGCTCATTTGAGCACCTCCAATCCTTAATCACCTAAAGAAAATTTATCATGTAAAGCCTGTAATCCTTTGCTTTCATCCTCTATCTTAATCAAACAGGAGATAGTAGTATGGGAATCTGTGGTCTGATAAATTGCAATTCCAGCTTCTGTTAAAGCATCTACTACCCTAGCCATAATTCCCGGTACTCCAGTCATTCCAGCCCCAACTACAGATATCTTAGCAAAATCCTGAAAGACCTCATATTTATATTCCTGAGCTGTTAATAAACCACAGGCTTCTTCCACTACATCTTTATTAACCATAAAAGTGATCAAATCAGGTCGCACATTGATAAAATCAACACTTATCCCTTCACTAGCCAGTTCTCTAAAACAACCTAAAACACTAGCACTCTCTAACAGAATATGCTCTTCCACCTCTTGTTGAGGTAGAATTTTAAATAATGCCATATTAGAGCGACTTGTTACACCACTAACTGGTCTATCACCTTTAATCTCTATATCATCCTGCTTAAACGCATCTGATATCACTGTTCCTTGGGCATCACTAAAAGTAGAACGAACAATCACTGGCACCCTCTCCCTCATAGCTATCTCAGCAGCCCGAGGATGGAGTACCCTAGCACCTTGATAAGCTAGCTCACAGACCTCATTATATGTCACATGCTTTAAGGTCTTAGCATTTGGTACAATCCTTGGGTCAGCAGTCATCACACCTTCAACATCAGTATAAATTTCAACCATCTCTGCATGTAAAGCAGCACCTAAAGCACATGCAGTCGTATCAGAACCTCCACGACCTAAGGTAGTTATCTCTCCACTTTCAGAGACCCCTTGAAATCCTGCTACTACAGGAATTTTATTATCTTCAAGTATATCTAATATCCGTCTAGCATTAATCTCTTTAATTCTGGTATCTCCAAAGTTCTCATCAGTGATGATACTAGCTTGAGCCCCTGTTAAAGGCTCAGCATCATACCCTCTTCTTCTTAATGCTTGGGTGATAATTACTGTAGAAATGACTTCACCACAAGACATTAATAAGTCCTTTGCTCTAGGATCTATCGCCTCATATACATCCTGAGCAAAATTAATCAAAGTATCAGTAGCATAGGGAGCACCTTTTCTACCAATAGCCGAAACAACTATGACAGGCTTATATCCCTGATTGATAGCATTGATAATCTTATCGATTACCTGCTCCCTTCTTTCAGCGGTGGCCACTGAGGAACCACCAAACTTCTGTACTACTATATTAGGCATTAGCTCACCCCATTTTATCCTTGAACCAGCCTCTCAGCAATTTGAATCGTATTTAAAGCAGCTCCTTTTCTTAAATTATTAGCCACAATCCATAGATTTAGTCCCTTTTCAATAGTATTGTCCTCTCTAATTCTACCGACTAATACATCATCATTATTCTCAACATCTATTTGCATTGGATAAGCTAACTCTTCTGGTTTATCAACTACACTTACCCCAGGAGCATTATCTAACAATTCTTTAGCCTCTGAGACTGTCAATTTCTCTTTAGTCTCTATATTAAGTGATTCAGCATGACCATAAACAACAGGAACTCTTGCTGCTGTAGCAGTCACTTTAATGCTGTCATCACCCATAATCTTCTTAGTCTCGTTAACCATCTTAATTTCCTCTTTAGTATAGCCATCATCAAAGAAAATATCAATATGTGGCAATACATTAAAAGCAATCTGATAAGGATATACTTCTGACTTGACCTCTTCATCAGCTAAAATAGCTTTAGCCTGCTCTCTTAACTCATCAATAGCTGCTTTTCCAGTTCCAGATACTGCTTGATAAGTAGATACTACAATTCTTTCAATTCCTACTTTATCATAAATAGGCTTTAAAGCTGCTACCATTTGAATTGTAGAACAGTTTGGATTAGCAATGATTCCTTTATGTTTGAAGATATCCTCTGGGTTTACCTCTGGGACTACTAAAGGAACCTCTGGGTCCATTCTCCATTGGCTACTATTATCTACTACAACTGCACCCCTTTTAGCAGCCTCTGGAGCAAACTTCTTACTAGCACCAGCCCCTGCACTAAATAATGCAATATCTACACCTTCAAAAGATTCTGGAGTAGTTGCTTCTACAGTATACTCCTTACCCTTACAGGTCATCTTCTTACCTGCAGAACGCTCACTTGCTAAAAGCTTTAAATTATCAAAAGGAAATTCTCTCTCTTCTAAAATACTCAACATCTCTCTACCTACTGCTCCAGTTGCACCTACTACCGCTACATTATACTTCTTCATACTCACTACCTCCCAAATTATTTTAATTTATAGCTGTCAGCCACTAGCTATTAGCTGACAGCTAAACTATATTCCTCTGTACTCAATAAATACAGGTTGTATCTGCTTACCTGCTACTGCATACTCAATACAATCTACAATTAAATCCATCCTTGCTACTAAAGAATTAGGCTTAGCAACAGGTTTATCCTGCCCTAAAGGGGCTAAATAAATATTTGAAGTATTCATTAATAACCCAATATTTTGAGCATTATTACCCAAACCATCATTAGTCGCAATTGCTAAAACTACTGGTCTTTGATTTCTCAAATGTGCTTTAACAGCCATTGTTACTACTGTATCTGTAATACCATTTGCTATTTTAGCCAATGTATTACCTGTGCAAGGAGCTACAACTACTACATCTAATAACCCTTGTGGTCCAATTGGTTCAGCCTCTGGGATAGTTGTTATTGGTTGATTGCCTGTGGTCTTAATCACCTGCTCTTTCCATTTTTGAGGGGTACCAAAGCGAGTTTTATCCCTTAGCACACTCTCTGATAAAATAGGAAAGACCTCTGCTTTTCTTTCTACTAAATCTTCTATAGCCGGTAACACCTTAGCTAAAGTACAATGAGAACCAGTTAAAGCAAATCCAATCTTCTTACCAGTAAAGTCGATAGACAAGCACATGCACCTCCTTTGGTAAAAACTGTTTTAGGTTAAATCACTAACAGTATATGTACTACCACTTGGAGTAGTGCTTGTCTGTATCATTTTATATTATTATACCTATTGAATTACTCATCCAAACTTTAGAGTGAGGTATGAAAATAATTTTAAGTTTTTTATTTTTTATAAAGTTTCACTCTAAGATTGAACATCTATAATTATAACATAAAATTAAAGCTATAAATGATAAAATTAAGAATTTTTGTCTAATATAATACTTGTCACTCATCACTCGTCACTGTATTTTAAATATCAATTAAATTTTCAACACCATAAACCACACCTTCAATTTCATCGATTCTGTTAATTGCCAGCTCTAAGCCTGGCATAAAGGATTCTCGACTGATTGAATCAAAACGTATAGTTAGCGTCTGCCCTAATCCCCCAAAGATAACCTCTTGATGTGAAACAAATCCAGGTAGGCGTACACTATGGATATTAACTCCATTCATTTCTCCGCCACGTACCCCTGTTATCTTCTCAAGCTCTTCAACATCATCTTTATCCTCAGATAAGATCTCACCAATTAATTCAGCCGTCTTCACAGCAGTTCCCGAAGGTGACTCTGCCTTACGATTATGATGTAACTCTATGATCTCTACATCCTTCATAAACTTTACTGCCTTTTTAGCAAATTGCATCATTAATACTGCACCAATAGCAAAGTTTGGTGCCATAATAATCGAATTCTTTCCTTGAGTTAACTTTCTTATCTCAATCAGCTCTTCTTCAGAGATACCAGTTGTCCCAACTATCATATCTATATCTTGTTCAACTACTATCTGAATATTATCAGCTACCACCTCAGGAGTAGTAAAATCAATCGCCAAATCTGGCTTAACAGCTTCTAATAATGAAGATAAATCTTTATCTATTCTAATAGTTGGAGCATCTAACCCGAGAATCTGATGAATGTCCTCTCCAACTCTAGTGACATCAACTGCTCCTACCAATTCAAAATCTTGCTTTTGAGCAATCATCTTGACTACAGTTCTTCCCATATTACCATTTGCACCAACCACTACTATCCTCTTCACAATCTCCACCCCACTCTTTGTTATGCAGCAACGAGTGAGCAGTGATGAGTAAAAGCTTTCTTCATACTTCTGCTTTATTGATCTTTTGTCTTTACTCTTCACCCATCACTCATAACTGTTAACTGAATTTAAACTCCTTTATGTTCAATGACAACTGGTTGCAGCTGTTTACCATTTAAAGCATATTCAACTGTATCCACTACCAAATCCATCCTAGATACCAATGAATTTGGCTTGCCCTCTGGTGCATCTTGACCAAAAGGAACAAAATAAAGATTTGGAGTATTGATTAAATAACCTATGTTCTTAGCATTATTACCCAGTCCATCATTGGTAGCAATCGCTAAAACAACAGGTCTTTCATTTCTAAGCTGAGCTTTGATTGCCATTACAACAGCAGTATCAGTAATAGCATTGGCAAGTTTAGCTGTAGTATTCCCAGTACAGGGTGCTACAACAAGTATATCAAATAGATTCTGAGGACCAATAGGCTCAGCCTCTGGAATAGTAGTAATAGGTTCATTTCCTGTTATATCTATAACTTGGCTTCTCCATTTCTCAGGAGTACCAAAGCGTGTTTCATGGGTCAATACCGCTTCTGATAAGATAGGGGTAAGTTCAGCCCCCTCATCTACCAATTCTTCCATTACAGGCATCACTTTATCTAATGTACAATGAGAACCTGTCAAAGCAAATCCAATCTTCTTTCCTGTAAAATCAATTCCCATAGATAAGCACCTCCTATAAGAGCAGTGAATAGTGACCAGTGAATAGTGATTAGTTACAATTAAAAACAATTAGCTATTTTAAATATCTTAATAACTACCGCTTCTTAAATTTAATATCTCTTCACTATCCTCTGTTCTTTATTATTTGTTCTTTGTTCTCAACTTTTCACTCTTCACTTCTTACCCTTCATTTAATATTATTCGAGGGATAACCTTACCTAAAATCTGTCCTGCACTCTTAGGAGCAACCTTCCCTGGAAGACCCAAAGCCAACTCCGCCTTAAGACCTAGTCTCTTAGCTGCTTCAAAGTCTGTACCCCCAGGATAAGAGGCTAAATCGATAATAATAGCATCCTTTTTAACATGTTGTAATAGCTCTTCATCTAATATTAAAACTGGAACGGTATTAAAGATAAAGTCTGCTTTAGATATCTCTTGCTCTAAATCCTTAAAAGCAACCTGTTCAAATCCCATATCTAAAGCTCTAGCAAAGTCCTTGTGCTTACGTGCTACACCATAAACCTTGCTTCCCATCCCTTTTAACATTCTAGCTAGGCTAAAACCAACTCTACCTAAGCCTAAAACGAAGGAATTATTACTATGTAAAGTAATTGGCATCTCACCCATTGCAATTTCAATAGCACCTTCTGCTGTTGGAATTGCATTTAAAATCGCTACTTCATCTAAGGCAGCCAACTCTGTCAACTCTATCCCATGCTTGTGCGTCCAGTCTTTAATCTCTGGCTTAGCAAAACCGATAAAGAACTTAGTTCCAGCTTTTAAACTTGAGAAGAATTCTTCAGTTAAGATTACTTCTTTATTAGTAAAGGTCTTCTTAACTTGAAGCTTCTCATCAGTTCCTGTCATGGGAGCTATTACTGCTATTACATCATCATCAATCTCTTCTAGCGAAGCAACCACTTCTATACTCTCAGAGTCAATCCCAGGAGGTTGACCGATTATCTGTAAAGCTGCTTCTTGATCTAATAAGATAGATATCAACTCTATTTCACGATCATCTCCACCTAATAGAGCAATCTTCTGATTAACTAAAGTTTCAGTATTCAATATTTATCCCCCTTTCTTAAATTAATCAATAACATTATATGTTTAGGGTACTTAAGTGTGCTTGTCTATGGGGAATTAATTATTTTAGTTTGAGTTTAACACTAAGTTTAATTAAGAACTAAAAATCACTTAGGCTTAATCTTAATCTTAAGCTTGAACTCAATCTTAGTCTTATAAATCAATTACATTATCAAGTCCATAAACTACCCCTTCAATCTCCTCTAACTTTCTAATAGCTAGCTCAACTCCAGGCATAAAGGACTTGCGATTGATTGAATCATGTCTAATAGTTAGAGTCTGACCTAAGCCACCAAAGATAACCTCTTGGTGAGCTACTAATCCTGGCAGACGAACACTATGAATATGGATATTATCATGCTCTCCACCACGTGCTCCAGAAATCTTTTCAATCTGCTCTATCTCATTCTTATCTTTAGATAGGTTCTCACCGATTAATTCAGCCGTCTTAATTGCTGTTCCCGATGGAGCATCGATTTTACGGTCATGGTGTAACTCTATAATCTCAACATGATCCATAAACTTAGCAGCTTGCTTAGCAAATTGCATCATTAAAATTGCTCCAATGGCAAAGTTAGGTGCAATAATTACCTTATTAGTAGCTCCTTGGTTCATCTCTTTAATTCTATCTAAATCAACCTCAGTAATACCAGTAGCACCAACTACTACATCTATTTCTTTCTCCATAGCTACTTTAACATTGTCCATAACTACCGTTACATTAGTGAAGTCGACCAATACATTGGCATCAGTCTTCTCTAGAGTTAGTGCTAAATCATCACTTATCTCAACGGCAGGAGCATCTATTCCTAAAAGTTGGTGGATATCATCTCCAACATTACTAACATCAACAGCTCCTACCAGTTCAAAGTCCTCTTGCTCACTAATCATTCTAATAACCTCTTGCCCCATCTTACCATTAGCTCCAGTTACGATTATCTTCTTCATTCTCTCACTCCTTCAATTTCAGTAATGAGTAACAGGTGACGAGTAACGAGTAAAAAATTTAATAATAATTATTACCAAATATCTATACCCTATACTCTTACTTCCTACTCCTTATTATTTAGTATAACATAAATAAAAGCGATTGGTAGTACTACCCAATCGCTTTATCAAGATAAAATAGCGATAAGATAGCACCCCACTAGAAAGACTAGTGACAGTTCTGTATCTATTAAATACAGACCCAACCTAATTGGCTAGCCAAGCCAAACTAGATTTCGGCAGTAACCCCTTTTATTATGGTTCATCACTGGCTAGCTCCCCATAACTACTGATGATTCCTGCACCTCAATCTTAATCCTAATATTATATTCACTTATAAACTAACAATTTGAAAATTATTAAGTCCAGTAATTCAATAATATTTTCTAATATTTTATTCCATTTGTCAAGTTAATTTATTATATTTTCTAAATTAGCTTAAGAGTATTAATTGATAGAAATAGATAGCTCTAATGATTGGCTATATCATAAGCTCCAAATTCCTTTAACTTAGCAGCAACATCATTTAATCTCTCTTCATCATCATCCTCTACTGCTACCAAAACCTTTCCTTGCTCTACCTCTGCACCATATCTCTCACCAGCTTGCTGATCAATTCCATAATCAATCAGTCCACCTGCTACTCCACCAGCTGCTAATCCTGCCAACCCTGCTGCTATTGGTCCTGCAGCTAAAACTGGTCCTAATCCTGGAATTGCCAATAATCCAGCTCCAGCTAATAATCCTGCTGCTCCACCTAAAGCACCACCAAGGGCAGCACCATCTACTAGATTTTGACCTTCTGTTCCCATATAATCTGCTTCTATATCATTACCTTCACCATAATTATCAACTTCAGTACCATCTACTAAATCCTGCCCCTTCTCTACAGCTTCTCCTGCCACACCTAATTGACCAGCTTCCATATCTGCTTCTTCCTGGTCCTGATTTTCTTCAGTATCTTCTTGACCTAACTCTCCTGCTTCCATATCCTCCTCACCATATCCACCATCTCCTGTTCCAGCATTAGCTAAAGAATCTATTACTAGTGCTCCATCAGTGGCACCAGCATTGACTAGATTCTGGCTATCAACTGCCAAATCTGCTGCTTCAGTATCAACTTCTTGATTATTCTCTAGATTCTCTTTTTCATACCCCTCACCTTGTTTATCTTCCAATTCTCCAAGCTCTCCAGCTTCCATATCATCTTGATTTCGCTTGACTACTAAAGAGATTTTACTTTCATCAATCCCCAACTCTTTAATAGCCTCTACTGCCTTTTTAGCTTCCTCTTCATGGTGAAATAATCCTACAACTTTGTTATTATCCATATCTAGCTCATCTCCTATACTAAATCGAGGCATAACTAACCTCCTTTTTGTAATTTGGTACTACAATTATAGTCTATCCAGAGCAGTTGTTAATATTCAAATTGGGTAAAGTATTGCTCGTAATTGTCAGAGTTTAAATCTACTATGATTACCTGTTCGCCTATCTTGATTACAGAATCCCAAGGAATAGATAGATACTTCTCTGAGCTGAATATGCTTAATATCCCGCTATATTGAGGAATCAAAATCGACTCCAACTCCCCACTTCTAGGATTGAAGATTAAATCAGAACCTGCTATCATCCCAACTCTATTACCATCATAGATATTGATTATCTCTTTTCCTTCTAACTCACTTAGATTCATAATATCCCTCCTTTATTTTAGTGACGAGTAACAAGTGATGAGTAGAGCTTCTTACTTCTTACTCGTTACCCGTCACTTGTCACTGATTACTAAAGTGTCGCAATATCCCCTTATGTGACAAACAAAAAATAACCTACTTTATATTTATGCTGATACTAGAATAAAATATTAATTATACCATAATAAAAAGAGCACAATTACTGTGCCCTCCTTTATTTATTACTTTTTAGTTTAGACTTAAACTTTAACTTAGACTAAACTCCTGTATGCCCATAGCCACCTTCACCACGTTGGCTCTCAGATAGCTCTTCTACCTCTTCCCACTCTACACTTTCATACTTCTCTATGATTAATTGGGCTATTCTATCACCTTGATTGACCTTAAAGTCTTCCTTTCCATGATTAATCAAGACGATTCCAATCTCTCCTCGATATCCTGGATCAATGGTCAGTATTGTTATCCTAAAGGCTTTTTATCCTTCAGTTCTTACAGTTACCTGTAAGCTCGGCATATCTTTTCTCTTTTTCAAAGAGTCGCAGCCTCGTGGGCGGATTATATTCTTATTTATTTTAAGTTTCACCACCTATGCTCTGCCCCTGACTGTACTTTTAAATTCAGCCTTCGGTTCGGGTTACCCTTGTCACAGGGCTTTCCCGCTTAATTCTGCGATTTTATGAGGGCTAAAAATTGGAAATTTAATCTTCTTTTTAAATTTAAAACATTATTTAATATTAACCCTCAGCATTTAAAACAGTGATCCCATGTTTTAAAGCTAGTCCACTTCTAGGTGCTACCTTGCCCATATAGCCACTAGGTAGACTGATAGCAATTCCAGTTTTGAAGATTTTATACTCCCCCGCTTTGATAACACCTGCTTCAACAGAGTGCAAATCCATCCCTGCATCCTCAACAGCACCATGCTGATATTTAGGTATAATAGCTTCATCATTTACTCGTTTAATCTGAACCTTCATTATTTACTCCTCCCGACTTAATTGTTAGTTGGTGGATAGGTGGTTAGACGGCTAGATAAGTAGATTCTGTAATTCTAACTATCTAACTCCTATCCCTCTTCACTAAATTGTACCTTCTCAATTATCCCTTGTCAATTCAACTCACTACTACCTAAAATCTTAATTATTAGTTGATTTCCTACTATCTCTACTTTAATAATAATAGGCTTAGCAAAGTTATTCTTAAATTTAAAGTCCAAATACTCCCAAGCCACAGTGGCATCCTTACCATCAGGAACATAACTTATATCTCTAGAATGGGTATGTCGTTCTATAATTTGAAACCGATCGGCTTTTAGCGCATTAAATAGGGTACTAGAAACCTGACAGATTCCTCCACCTACCCCTAAACTCAACTCACCATTAATAATCTCAGGCGCCTCCTTAAATCCTCTCTTCTTAGTTCTAGGGCCTACAACTTCATTAAAAGAGAATATATCTCCAGCTAAAATTATCTGATTATTGATAAACTCAGCAGCTATCCTAATATTCTCCCTTCTCTCTTTTCTTCCAGTTATAATGGTCTTATAAGTACCAATAACTTTAGTTATCTTCTCCAAGTCTTCCTGATAAAGATTGGGATTAATCCTATATTTAATTGCTTTTAACTCTGTATTCTCTTCAGCATTGAAGATACTCTCTAAGTTAGCTGTAATATCTATAATCTCACCATTAACCTCTGAAAGAATCTTTCCGCTCTTAGGGTCAATAGTAGCAGCCACGGGATATACTATGTGATCTTTGGAATAATAATAAATTAAAGACTCAACTTCTTTTTTCAAATATCCACTCAACTCTTGCTTTTGCCAAATAACCCCCTTTTCTACCCCCCAGATAACTCTAATAAATCTATCTACTTCAGCAACGAGTCCTAAGAGCAGGATAACAACTAAGATTATTATACTTAAGATTATTATCCCCTTCTGTAGATGATGTAAAGTTCCCTCCTTCTTATCCATAATTATATACTCCCCTTACTCCAACAACTCAGAGACAGTTACTAGCTTATATCCTTTACTCTGTAACTTTTCAATTATCTGGGGTAGAGCCTCTGCTGTTGGCTTAGTAGGATGCATCAGAACAATTCCACCATTACTTGCTTTATCAATCACCCGCTTGATAATCACCTCAGCTGCTGGTCTTTGCCAATCAATCGTATCAGCACTCCACATAATCGTCTTATAACCGATCTCTGCTGCCACTTGAGCTACTCTATCATCAACCTCACCATAGGGCGGAGCAAACAAATCAGTCTGATAACCGGTAGTCTTATTGATAAGCTTCTCATTATCTTTAATCAGTTTAATCAATCGTTCTTTATCCAGTTGCTTAGGATGTAGATGTCTAAAACCATGATTCCCTAATTCATGGCCGCGCTCATGAATCTCCTTTATCTTCTCAGGAAATTTCTCTACCCATCTTCCTACAAAAAAGAAGGTAGCCTTGACATTGTACTTATCCAAAGTATCTAACATTGATGGTAAAAACTCTTCCCCCCAAGCCACATTAATCGTTAAAGCCATAGCTTGCTTATCTTCAGGACCATTATAAATCGCTTTATTCTGTTGACTAAATACAGTCTGCTCATTTATATTATTAGAATTATCAAAATGAATAAATCCAAAGCTTAATAGGATTATCAATCCAACAAAGCCTAAGATTACATCTCTATTTAAAGGTAAATAGAATATTCTAACCTTTCTTCTAGACATCTCTATTCAGCTCCTCTCTGCTTTTGAATTCCTGTATGTGTTTCAATATAATAGTTATCCTTATAAATCAATTCAGAGACTGGTACAACCTTATAGCCTCTCTGCTTTAACTCTGGCAAGAGCCTAGTCAAAGCTTCTGGAGTATTCTTAGCATTATTGTGCATCAAGACTATATCACCAGGGCTTAGATTATCAAGGACACGCTTAACTATAAAATCAGCACTGACATCCTTCCAATCTAAAGAATCTATACTCCACTGTATTGGATAATAACCTAGCTTCTCACAACTCTTAATTACTTGATTACTATACTCACCAAAGGGTGGACGAAATACTGTCGGCTGCTTACCCGTTAAATTCTTAATCAACTCACCAGTCCGATTTAGCTCCTCTTCAATCTGGCTTGCACTTAAAGAAGCCATATGGGGATGGGTATAACTGTGATTACCCACTTCATGACCATTAGCAGCTATTTCCTTGACTAGATGGGGATACTCTTCTAACCAATTGCCACCGAAAAAGAAGGTAATCTTGACACCATTCTTCCTAAAAATTTCTAATAAACGGGGAGTATTCTTAGCACCCCACATTCCATCTAAGGTAATTGCTATCTTCTTTTCTTTAGTACCCACCTTATAAATTGGAACCAGTTTATTAGAACTGACTCTAATTGCAGGATTATTGAAAGTATCACTGACAAATAGACCCAATAAAAAGAAGGTCACACTTAACACCACACAGAAGACCAGTAAATCCTTCTTAGTCAACCTTATATCCATTTATTAATCTCCTCCTTCTCTGCAAGATTAAGCTTAAGTTTAAGGTTAAGTTCAACTCAACCTCAGACTTAAACTTAGACTCAGACTAGAATATAGATATTTTCGCCAAAGTTGCAGATGAACTATAATTATAGACTACTATAAATATATGTAATAACTAAAAACTATTATGAAAGGAATCAAGGTGGAATATTTTTCTCTGAATATTATTACCTTTATCTAATATACTTTTATAAGCAATCCCTAGATAAAGGAGGTTGTTATATGAAAAAAATAAAAGTATTCTTTATTACTCCACTAAAGATCACTTTAGCTATCCTAGCCATCTTTTTACTGAGCTTCTTTCTTACTTTTACAGTAAAGAGTACTACCGTAATGTCAAAGATTGATAAGACTATAGTAATTGATGCTGGTCATGGGGGGATCGATGCTGGAACAAACCATGGAAATATTCTAGAAAAGGATATCAATTTAGCTATCGCAAAAAAATTAGAGAACTTCTTTACTGGACGGGGTAACATTAATGTAATAATGACTAGAGATACTGATGAACTCTATCAAAAGGATAGGAATAAGGATATTGTTCATCGGGTTAAAGTAGTTAAAGAGAGTAAAGCCGACCTGCTAATAAGTATTCATGTCAACAGCTTTCCTGGCTCTCAATCCTTTGGAGGGCAGACCTTTTATAAGGCTAATTCAGAAGAGAGCAAAAAACTAGCAGATTTTATTCAGAAGAAATTAATAGAGATTCAACCAGAAAATTATCGAAAGATTAAAGAAGGACCTTATTATGTGCTCCGCAAAAGCCCTGTTCCCGCTGTGATTGTTGAAGTAGGATTTATCAGCAATTCTAAAGATAGAAAGAGAATCTCTAATTCAAAAGAACAGGATAAGATCGCTCAAGCTATTGGGGAAGGAATTATAGATTACTTTAATAATAACCTAAGCTCAGCTCTAGCAGAAGAGAATAACCCTAATATGACTATTAATTCTAAAAATCAGATTAACTTGTATTATGGCACCTATAATCAAAAAGGAATAGAAGATTTAGCTAGAGAAGAGATTCAACTCAACAGCTTAAAGGTAAGTAAGTCAACAGGTAGGTCTAAAGTTGAAGAGGTAGCTACCAAGATTATTGACAGCTTATTAGCAGGCCCCCAGATCAAAGAGCACTTAAGATTGATTCCTCAATCGACCAAATTGTTAAATCTTGAAATCAAAGATAATATCGCTTATGTTAATTTTAATAAAGATTTGATATCAATCAATTCAGGTGGTGATGGTGAACTATTAAAGATTAACTCTATCATCTACTCCTTGACTCAACTACCAGAGATTAATCAAGTACAGGTATTAATAGAAGGTAAAAGTTTTAATAATGGTGATCTATACTTTGATACCCCCTTAAACTAAGTTAAGTCAGATAGAATCTGACTTAACTTTTTCCATTTAAAGCCCAAAAAATCTGCCTAATTAAGAAAAAAAACAGAACAAGGATAACTATAAACGAAGTAATTGGAGCAAGCATCATTAACAACGATATTGAAGCTGCACTACAGGTCTCTCTAGTACTAAATAAGACTCCCTTTAAATTCATATTATTAGCACTAATAGAGTTTCTTTTACTCTCTAATCTCTGTTGATTTACAATTGCTGAAGTTCCTCCTCCAGCAATAATTGCTAGCACCCAACCCAACATAGGGCTTAAATCTACAACAAAAGAGGACATAATAATAGTCCCCGCCACCATTGTTGTTGGCTTAGAAACCTTCTCCAAAAATTCATCTATTGCAGGAAGATAATAAGCAGCAGCCTCTATTATCGTTGCTACTATAAATATAGATAACGCCGAATAACTCCCTATCCATTCAAAGTTTTCAGCCAAGATCAAATCACCTGATAAAGCTGAAATACTCATTATCAATAAGGGAATAAAGACCCTAAAACCCGAAGCTGCACTTAAGCCAATACCAATTAAAATATTCAATACTAAGCTCAATTAAATCCACCCCATCATAAAATTAATTTGTTAAATTTAAAGTAATTCTCTCTATTTAAAAAATCTATATGTATCTATATTCAAAAAAGCTGTTTATTAATACTCCCTAACCTCTAGTGCTCACATAGAAACTGATATAATTAATAGATATTAGAACCCTTTTACTTCAGTGTACAGTGGTTTGCACGAAGAGTCTTGTCTTTTAGACTCGTAGGGATGGTTGACAGTTAGGGTCTTTAAAACTGAAGAAAATTTTTGTTTAAACGAAGCAAATATTCTAAAGAAAAAATAATAACAATATAATCTTTGAAGTAGAACTCTTAGATTTCATCACTTCAATAGATATTGATTGCGTAGTAAGTTGTAATTTTCTTCTAGACCTTTTGGTGACTTTTGTGGCAATGACAAAAGTCACTCGGGAAAAAAGCTCGTAAGCTTTCCCGAAAAGTATTTTAATAATTTTGCTAACTTTTTAAAGTAAAAAGTGTCGCAATATTTCCATTAATCATCACTATTTATATTAAAATTCAAATAGTATAACTTAATATATATAGAAAAGCCTTTCTCTAAATTTAGAGAAAGGCTTTTCTATATATATTAAGTTGCAAAATAATGTCTTCCAATCTGAGTAATTACAGGTCTAGTGTAAATCCAATAAGAGGTTACTTTAACTGGATTATAATAAAAAGTAGCTCCTCCCGTTGGGTCCCAACCCTTTAAGGCATCTATCACAGCTTGTCTAGCAGTTCCCTTAGGCTCTAGCCAGAATTGACCATCATGCACCGCTGTAAAGGCCCAAGGTTCAAAGATTACATCTTTAATCGTATTTGGAAATCTCGGATGTAAAACTCTATTTAAGATAACAGCTGCCACAGCAACCTGCCCTTTATAAGGCTCACCTCTTGCTTCAGAGTACACAGCCCTTGTTAACCAATCCAACTCCTGTGCTGTTACCTGTAATCTATAATTAGACCTACTTTGAAAAGTATAAGCAGAAGTTGTATTTGGACCTGCTTGTGGAATATTTAACTTTTCACCTACATAAATAACATCAGTATACAGGTTATTATTAACTTTAATCTTCCAAACTGTAGTATTAAATTTATTAGCAATCTTTGAAAGATTATCCCCTGCTTTGACAGAGTATTTAATATACTTCTCTGCTTTTAATTTATCAATTGTACCCCTTCCTGCAATACCGTCTATGACTAACCCCTGATCTTTTTGAAATTTAATTACAGCTTTCTCTGTTCCCTTTCCATAAATACCATCGGGAGCACCTACATTATAGCCCCATTGATTTAATTTAATCTGTAAGTCCTTGACATCTTCTCCAACCTTACCAAACATTAATGTTCTTGACCCTAATGTGTACGCCTCAGCAATAATCGAAGAACCTATAAGTAATACCATAGCAACAACAATCGCCATTATAATCCCATTCTTCAATCATTACACCCCCCTTTGATATATTTATCTCACTTTTATAATTATAATATATGTAAGCTGAGTTTATCAAAGGAATTTGTTGGATTTTTATTGAATTTAGTGGTATAAATATACTTTTGACAAAAGACTGTGATAAGTAATGAATGACTGGTAACGAGTAAAAAACAGACTTTAACTGATAGAGGAGATTGGATGGAGCTCATTGAAATAAAAGGATATTAGCACACATCTCTTAGCTATATTTAGCAGAGCCATCTTAACAATAGTATATTTATTAATAATAATATATTGAATAAGTTTAAAACTGCATAAATACTATGATGACAGACAAATAAATATAATTTTAATTAAAATATCTAAGGAGGGACAAAATGAATAAATCCACTGAATCTTCTAAAAAAAAGTTTGATCGATAAAATCAAATTAAAGAGAAGGGTTGGAAATATATCATTAATTTTTCTGATTATTTTTTATTTTGCTTATACTGTTGCTGAAATAATTATTCCTAATTTCGGTGATATGAGAGAGTTTATGATTTTCTTTTTATTAGTACTTATAGCTAGTCTGATTTTAGATGGATATAGATTCATCATTGAAGTCTTAGAACTTATAAATATTAACGAAGATAATAACTAAATTAAAGAGGTGATTCCAATAGTCTCTTATTACTTTGATCACAAATTTGATAAGTTTGAAATGAAGAGGTGCTCCAATACTCTTCACGCAGAAAGAGAGCATTTTCATCAAGAACTATCAATTGGCTTAATTGAAGAAGGTACTACCTTAGTAGAGTTTGAAGGAGTAAGTTATAACTTTAGTAAACAGGATTTAATTATAATTCCTCCGAGATTGATTCATAATTGTAATCCCATTGATATCAATAGCTGGAAATTTACCATGGTCTATATTGACTATGATTGGTTTTATAAGATCTTTGAACTCAAGCTAAACAGAAATATATTATTATATTCTAAATTAAAACAAGATAAATTTACAGAAATAAAAAGCTACTTTTCTTCTCTAGAAGATAGCCTCAATCATAGCACAAAAGAACTATTTTTAATAGAATTTCTAAAAAAATATTTAATTGATAATATAAAGTTTAAAAGCCTTGAGTTAAATTCATTAAAGAGAGATAAAATAAAAAAATTAAAAGTATATATTGACCATAACTTTAATCAAAAAATAACTTTGGATGAATTATCAGATATTTCAGGGATAAGCAAGTATCATTTAATCAGAAATTTTAAGAAAATATATAAGATATCACCTCTAACATATCAAAGAAATTTAAGGTTTAATTTTGCTAAAAGAGAGCTTAAAGAAGGAAAGGATCTCGCTAAAATTGCAGTTAACTTAGGCTATTATGATCAAAGTCACCTTACTAATGAATTTAAAAAATTTTCAGGAACAACTCCCAATGATTATAGAGAAAATCTATAAAGAGCAACTTTTTACAATACTATTCCCTTTTAAAATAATAAGATAAGAAAAAAAGGAGCGATACATATGAACAGGAATAGTATTGAAGGTTATCTATTAGCATTCTTTACAGTTTTTATTTGGGCAACAACATATATCTTCACCAAAAATCTCTTAAAGAACCTGACCCCTTATGAAATTTTATTCTATAGGTTCACCCTAGCTTATCTGATATTATGTATTATCTACCCTAAATTTAATTTTGATATAAATTTAAAAGAAGAGCTTCTCTTTTTAACTTTGGGGTTTTTAGGAGTAACTGCTTATTATTTATTAGAGAATATAGCCTTAAAATATACTCAAGCTTCAAATGTAGGATTGATCGTTTCATCAATACCGATATTTACCGCAACTATTGCACATTTCATGCATGAAGATGAGCCCTTTCATAAGCATTTATTGTATGGGTTTATATTTTCAATCTTAGGTATCTTTCTTGTAATCTTTAATGGAAAGTATATTTTAAATTTAAATCCTCTAGGCGATATCTTGGCACTTATAGCTGCTATAATATTCTCAATATACTCTAGTCTTTTGAAGAAGACAGATAATAAATTAAAGCAGTTGCTTGTAATCAGAAAAATCTTCTTTTATGGTCTAATCACAATGATACCAATTGTATTTTATAATAATGTCAGATTTGAGATGGCAAAATTATGGCAGCTAAATATTTTGAGTAGCTTTTTATTTTTATCCTTATTAGCTTCAATATTGGCTTTTATCATGTGGTCACAAGCAATTAAATTAATTGGTGCTACAAAAACCAGTACTTTTATCTATTTAGTTCCTTTAATAACGATGATCTCCTCATCTCTGTTTCTAGCTGAAGAGATAAATGGTGTTATGATTGGTGGTGGGATTTTAATCTTATTTGGAGTATATTTAAGTGAAAGAAGAACTATTTAGATTAATGTAGGAACTATAAAGATGGATATTGCAATGCTTTTGAAAGCAGTTCTCTGAAATCTGGAACCTGTCTTTTTAACTAATTTCCAACTCCTGATTCCAGAGAACTAAAGCATCTCAATAGTCTCCTATAACACCATATTTGAATTTAATTCTAAAACCGGCTGATTATCTTAAACATAAACCCCTTCTTGTGGCACTGCTATCTCATCAAAATTTACTACTAAGTTCTCCAATTGCTCCCTTAGCTTCTTCCCTTTTATAGGTAATCCATGGCTTGAAATCAACATCTCTGGATTTAAGTCTTTAATAGTCTTTACTGAGTTCTTAGCTGAATCCCAATCGGTAGTAAAATAAGCAGGAGGACCATTAAGTTCTTTCTCCTTATTTAAAACAGCTTCCGCAGAGTCCTGCTTTAAAGTAGTGATTGCATCTCCAGCTATTAAAATTCTATCCTCATCCCTAAATAAAGATACATGCCCTGGGGTATGACCTGGTGTATGAACCCAGCGCCAGCCAAACATTCCTGGTATTCCCCCATCAGCAGGTAATGCTTGAACACGATCACCTAAGTCAATACTCTGGTTAGGAAAAGTAGGCGATATCTGTGCTATTAACCCCTCACTGACATTAGGGTCAGCAGGCGGATAATCCCTTTCTCCTTTTAGATATGGTAGCTCTAATTGATGGGCATAAATAGGTGAATTCCATTGATTAGTAAGTTCAATTATAGCTCCCACATGATCAAAGTGACCATGGGTCAAAATGATAGCTGTAGGTTGACTACCTTTGCCAAAGTAGCTCTCTGCTTCCTTAATAATAGCTTTGGCAGTGTGTGCCATACCTGCACCAATTAAAGCCCATTCACCACTCTCAGCCTGAGGGTCTCCAACTAAAATGGCATTAACTAAAGGAAACTGTACTAAGAATATATCCTTAGTAATCTGTTGAGATGATACTGGTTTTTTCGTTATCTCTTGCAATATATTTTTTTCCATTAACTATAACCACCCCACTTATTCTTTTGATTTGAAATCTATTTCATCTATTATTATGTTTAAGTTTAGATTGGAGTATTAATCTTTCTTATTTATAAACTATCCTGTAAATTATCTTTGATTCAATTAACTATATTATGATATAATTGGAATATAAAAGTTAAGGGAGGTTCTATAAGATGATTATTACTACTTGCTAATTGATTTTCATAACTGAAAATTAATTCAAGAGAAGTTTTTGAAACACCTAATTTATTAGGTTTATTTGTCATGCACTTCTTTTGAGTAACAAGTAGCAGGGCTCATCTTATAGAACTAAAATTAAAACTTTACTTTTTGATTATATGGCTAAGATATTGACCTTAATTTGTCATATTCACATAGAAAAGTATTAATTTTAGACTGTAAGTAGGTGTAGCCTATTTACAGTCTTTTTCTGTTCTATAACAACTTAATAAATTAGGGAAGAGAGATTGAAATTATAAAATTGAATGACCATAATCAGGAGGTTATAAATATGACGATTAAGCTTAGACCTTATAATCATGAAGAAGATTATAATTTAGTTGGAAATTTTTTAATTGAAACTTATCAGCCAGGTAAAGAAATTATCAATTGGATGCAGACACGCTGGGAATATATGTTCCATCATCCTTATTTATTTGAAAAGGGATTAAATAAATATCTTGATAAAATTGGGATTTGGGAAGATGAAGGCAAAATTGTTGGCGTAGCAAATTTTGAACATCATTTAGGAACGGTTTATGTCCATATCAATCCTGAGTACCATAAATTAAAGGCTGAAATACTAGAATATGCTCAAAAGAACTTAACAGGAATATCAGATAAAGGTAAGCCCTATATAAGTGTTTATATCAAAGATAACGATACTGAATTTGAAGCTATTGCTGAATCTATGGGCTTTGAAAAAGGAGACCAGTATCTAGAAGCTATGTCCCAGTATCAAATCCCTGAAATCTTTCCAGAGATTAGTCTACCAGAAGGATTTAAACTAAAGAGTTTGGCTGATGATAATGATTTGGATAAGGTCAATAGAGTGCTGTGGAGGGGTTTTGACCATCAAGGTGAACCTAACCCAGATTTAACAGGTCGTAAGCTGATGCAATCTGCACCTAACTATAGAAAAGACTTAAATATTATAGTCGAAGCTCCTACTGGAGAGTTTGTATCCTACTGTGGAATGTGGTATGACCCAGTTAATCAAGTAGGCTATGTTGAACCAGTAGCCACTGACCCAGACTATCGCATGATGGGGCTTGGCAAAGCAGCTGTCTTAGAAGGAATTAGAAGATGTGGTAAATTAGGAGCTACTGTTGCCTATGTAGCTACAGATAAAAAGTTCTACTTAGCAATTGGCTTTGAAAAATTATTTGATAGATATCCTTGGTTTAAAGAATTAAAATAAAGAACGGCATATAAAAAGGTCAGAACCCTAGGGCTCTGACCTTTTTATTTATCTAGCAAAAACATGATCTCCAATCTGAACAATAGTTTCACGAGTTTTAAACCACCATTGATATTTGGCAGTCCGAGGGTTATAGAAGTAACTAGCTCCCCTTGTTGGGTCTTCCCCTTTTAGAGCTGCTCTAGCTGCTCTATACGCCGTTCTATTTGGTCTTAAATTAATCTGTCCATTAGCTACTGGACTGAACTGCTTAGGCTGATAAATAACATCTCTTATTGTATTAGGGAAATAAGAATCTATTACTCGATTTAAGACCACTGCCCCTACAGCTACTTGACCAATATAAGGCTCACCACGGGCTTCACCATAGATTAACCTAGCCAATAATTCAAACTCTTCATCACTAATAGTATGATATAAGACCTCTTTAGGTGTGAGATTATTAATCGGCAACTTAATTCTGTCACCCAAGCGGATAATAGAGTTATTAAGACCATTTAATGCTTTAAGCACATCAATACTAGTATTAAATTCTCGAGCCAAATCATAAAGGTTGTCTCCCTGTTTAATATAATAATCTAGGGTTCTTAAGTGCCTCACATCAATCTTCTTTCTCTTATTATCCTCTATCTTGACTGTATACTGCCGATTAGAATCTAGTTTATATTCCTTAAGCTCGTCCTTTCTCTTATAAAGCACAAATTCAACATCATCCTTAACCTCATCATAGAGATTTAAATTATAATTTTCAGGGACTATTAACTTATCCCCAACTCTAATGAACTGATTCTTAGTAAGATTATTAGCCTCTCTAATTTCATTGACAGTTACACCAAATTTCTTAGCTATATTGATTAAAGCATCACCCTGGGCAACAGTATAAACCAGCTCTACTTTGAAGGTTGGTGCTGCTAAAACAACCTCTCCTCCAATCAAAAAAACTAACATAAGACATAAAAACATAATAACCTTTGCTCTCATCTTTTAGTACATGCCTCCCTCTAAACCACATTTTGTAGCTAATAAGATTTAATTAATCATAATTATCTTTCTACTATAGCTATTAGTATAACAGGCAATTTTTCTTTATACATAATTATACACTAATTATTAAACTTCTACATCTATACTCTAAAACCTTCTTGTTAAATAAAGTAAAGCTGGTCACTAATCCCTATTAAAATTAGATAGATGCTCTAATCTTATCAGTTAAAGAATTTAAATTATCTGTTAATATATTACATCCACTAGGTAGAGACTTTAAGAATATCTTCCCATAGCGTTTAGTAATCACCCTATTATCTAAAATTACAATCCATCCTTTATCCTCTTTAGTTCTAATCAGCCTACCAAAGCCCTGCTTAAATTTGATTACAGCCTTTGGTACCATATACTTCATAAATGAATTTTGAGATGCCGCTTCCAATTTCTCTAGCTTGGCAGAGATTACAGGTTCACTGGGAACTACAAAAGGAAGTTTAGCAATAACCACACAGCTTAATTCTTCACCAGGAATATCTACTCCTTCCCAAAAACTTGATGTTCCTAATAATACAGCCTTCTTTTTATTTTTAAACTCTTCAACCAAGTATTGGCGGGACTTCATGCCTTGACAATAGATATTATTAACTTCTAAACTATCTAATTGGGTTTCTAGTGAATTATAAACCTTATTCAGCATTCCATAGGAAGTAAAAAGAACCAAAGTTCTTCCTTTAGTAGCTTGAATAATCTCTTTAACACTGGCAATTACAGCATCTATAAAGGCAGGGTGGTTTGGTTGGGGTAGATCCTTAGCAACCCCTAAGCATAGTTGGTTTCTATAGTCAAAGGGGCTTCCAACCTCCAAAGTCTCTACATCCTCCTCTATCAATCCCAGATTATCTTTGATAAATTCAAAGGATTTATCCACTGTTAAGGTAGCGGAGGTTAGCACAACTGAGTCCATCTTCCCTAAGAGGTTATCCTGTAACTGTTGAGCTATATTTATCGGAGCAGAATGTAAACTACAATCTTCATCATATCCTTCTAGCCAATAAACATAGTCCTCTTCAGGAAAATTGACTAACTCAGCAATATCAGCACCTACCTTTAAAATCGACTCAACCTTAGCCTTCAATTCTAGCTTGACTGCATCTATCTCATCTATCTCATCCTCATAAGAAATTACATCCTCTAGTAACTCACTTAGATTCTTACCTAAATCATTTAGATTAATTAATAGGTTCTCAAACTCAATCATCAAATTATCTTGCCAATAATCTTCTGCTCTAATAGATTCTAACAGCCTTAACTTTCTATCTCTTCCCTTAGTCTTATTATCTATAAATTTAATTAGATTATTGAATAGGCTATGGCTTAAATCATTTACCTTTCTAACTAAAGGTACTAATTTATTATCTATATTCTGTTGAAGATTCTGCTTAACATTCCTCTTTAAAGAACTTATTGCAGCTCTAGTCTGTAGCAAAATACCTGTCTGTTGATCAAAATTATACAGGGATTCTACAAGTTTAATAACTCCTCTTCTATTGACCCTAAAACCTAAATAACTAGTGGCTACCTCTTCTATATTATGGGCTTCATCAAAAATTACCTGCTTATAAGGAGGAAGTACAGCATTTTCCCCTTCTAAGCCTCTTTCTTGGCGTAAAGATAAATCTGCAAATAATATATGGTGATTTACTACTAAAATATCTGCTTCCTGAGCTTCATCACGGGCAAAGATGAAATGGCATTGCTCATAATAGGGACAAGCTGCTCTTAGACAGAGATCACTCTCAGAAGAGATATTATCCCAAATATTATAGTCAACTCTAAAATCCAAATCAGATCGACAACCTGTTTCTGTTTCTAAGACCCAATTATGTACCTTAGATAAGGTATTATAACCTTGATTATCTAGCTGAGCTGATTTCCCAAACTGCACCAGCCTTCTAATACAGATATAGTTTTTTCTCCCTTTAACCAATACCGCCTTAAAGTCCAAGTTAAAAATTTCTTGTAATAAAGGTATATCTTTTTTAATTAATTGTTCCTGTAAATTGATCGTATTAGTAGAGATTATCACCTTCTCTTCTTCCTTTAAAGCCATTAAGATACTTGGTACTAAATAAGCCAAAGACTTTCCAGTACCAGTCCCTGCCTCTACCAGCAAATGTTCTTTTTTAGAGAAGACTTCAGCAATCTTAACTGACATCTCCTGTTGCTCAGGCCGATATTCATATTTGTCAAAATAGGAATCTAATCTATTCCCTGGTGCAAAAAAATCGCTTACCTCTTGTAAATACTCTTTTTGATTCATATCAAAGCTCCTTATTCTACTAAACTTTTAATAGTAGCTAAATTATCTTGATCATTCTTCTGCTCATCAACAGGGGTCTCCAAGATAAAGGCTTTGTCCTTTAACTTAGGATGATTGACTAAATTTCTAAAACCTGCTAATCCAATTTGCCCCTCACCGATATGATGATGGCGATCTTTATTTGAGCCCAAATCACCAATCGAATCATTGGCATGGATTACCCCCAGCCTATCAAGACCAATACGGCAATCAATTTCCTCCAATAATCTATCTACCTCTTCTTTCTGTCTAATATCATAGCCTGCTGCAAAACCATGGCAGGTATCATAACAGATTCCTAAATTATTATGATTATTTGTTTGCTTTATTATTCTCTCTAACTCTTCAATATTCCTGCCAATTGCAGTCCCTGCCCCTGCTACATTCTCTAATAGAATATTTACTGCTGGTTTGCTTTTTGCTATTACCTCCAGCAAGCCCTTAGCAATATTCTCTATGCCCTGCTCAATGCCTGCCCCTGTATGGCTTCCAGGATGTAAGACCATATATTTAGCCCCTATCTGGTCAGCTCGCTTTATCCCTGCAATTAGAGCAATAATTGACTTCTTATAGATATGCTCTTTAGGTGAGGCTAAATTGATCAAATAAGGGGTATGAACTACTACAGTTTCTAAATTATATTTAGCCAATGCATCTTTAAAACTTTGAGCTTCTTTATCACTTATCTCTTTAGCCTTCCAACCTCTAGGATTGGTAGAGAATATCTGAAAAGTTCCACAATCTAGCTTGGCTGCTCTAACTACTGCTTGGTCAATTCCTCCAGCAATTGAAGTATGTACTCCAAATTTCATTATATCACCTCATTTTAATACTTTCTAGCATTTTTCTCTTATACTAAGTTAATAGTGTCTTCATTATTAAGATAAAGAGACAATTTAGATATTGGGTAGATAGGTGGTTGGTAATTAGATTAAACAGCCTAACCATCTAATCCCAAACTACCAAGAAACAAAGTATCATAATATCTCTCAATAAATATTAAAAAACATAAACCAGAAAAAACTCCAGTTTATGTCTTAAAATCAACAATAATCTATTTTAATTTATTGATTCTCTTCATCTTTCTGATTTAAAGCATCCTTTCTAGATAGATTTATTCTACCTAAATCATCGATACCGATTACCTTAACTAGTACTTCATCTCCAGTTTTAAGAATGTCTTCTACCTTCTCAACACGTTCCTCTGCTAATTTAGAGATATGCACTAGACCTTCTTTACCTGGTAAAACCTCTACAAAGGCACCAAAACCTGTTGTACGTTTAACCTCACCTAGATACATCTCTCCAACCTCTACTTCTTTGGTCAGCTGTTCAATCATATCTATTGCATTTTGACCAGCTTCTTGATTTTCAGCAGCAATAAAGATAGTTCCATCATCTTCAATATCGATCTTAACTCCTGTTTCATCGACGATGCTCTTGATGGTTTTACCACCTTTACCGATAACATCTTTAATCTTTTCAGGATCGATATTCATAGTAAGAATACTTGGAGCATATGGTGACAGTTCAGCACGAGGCTTAGAAATAGTCTTCATCATTTCACCTAAGATATGAAGTCTACCTATACGAGCTTGCTCTAAAGCTTCCTTTAAAATCTCATTAGAAACACCTTTAATCTTCATATCCATCTGTAAAGCAGTAATTCCATCTTCAGTTCCTGCTACCTTAAAGTCCATATCACCATTAAAGTCTTCTAGACCTTGAATGTCAGTTAAGACAGCTACATTATCATCTTCTTTCATTAATCCCATTGCAATTCCTGCAACTGGTGCTTTAATTGGTACTCCTGCATCCATTAAAGCTAAAGTACAACCACAGATACTTGCCTGAGAAGTAGAACCATTAGAAGATAATACCTCAGAAACCATTCTGATTGTATAAGGAAACTCTTCAGCAGAAGGAATCATCGGCCTAAGAGCTCTCTCACCTAAAGCACCATGTCCAATCTCTCTTCGCCCAGGAGACCTTAAGGGGCTTGTCTCTCCAACACTATATGGTGGGAAGTTATAATGATGCATATATCTTTTTGATTCTTGCTCTTCTAATCCATCTAATACCTGCTCATCACCTACAGCACCCAAAGTTGCTACTGTAAGAGCTTGGGTCTGTCCACGAGTAAATACCCCAGAACCATGAACTCTAGGCAATATCCCTACTTCACACCAGATAGGTCTTACTTCATCTAACTTACGACCATCAACTCTGATTCTCTGATTTAATACTAGACTTCTGATTGACTCTTTAGAGATCTTATCTAAATAAGATTTTACCTTACTTATAATCTCCTCTAAATCTTCAGCTTCTTGATATTTATCTCTAAAGTATTCTGTTACTTCATCATAGACTGCATCCTTTTCACTTCCACGTGTCTTCTTATCTTTATTCTGTAAGGCTTCAATTAATTTGTCACCTACATATTCTCTAATCTCTGCTTCCAACTCTTCATCATCTACAACCTCTAGTTCTACCTCTGCCTTCTCTTTACCTATTTCAGCAACAATCTTCTCTTGGAATTGAACCAACTTCTGAACCTCTTGATGTCCAAAATCTATTGCTTCAATCATATCCTCTTCTGAAACCTCATTAGCTCCAGCCTCTACCATCATTACTGCATCTCCAGTACCTGCCACAGTTAAATCTAAAGCACTAGATTCATACTGTTTTATAGTTGGATTGATAATATATTCTCCGTCAATCAAACCTACCTTAACACCAGCAATTGGTCCATCAAATGGAATATCTGAGATAGATAAAGCAGCAGAAGCCCCTATCATTGCAGCAATATCAGCAGGATTATCCATATCTAAAGATAATACAGTAGCGACAACCTGTACATCATTTCTAAATCCTTTTGGGAATAAAGGGCGTAAAGGTCTATCAATCAAACGGGCTGCTAAAGTAGCTGCATCACTTGGTCTTCCCTCACGCTTAATAAATCCTCCTGGTATCTTTCCAACAGCATATAATCTCTCCTCATAGTTAATCATTAAAGGAAAAAAGTTCATACCAGGACGAGGATCAGACATAGTTGCAGTTACTAAAACTACAGTCTCTCCATACCTTACTAAAACTGAACCATTAGCCATTTCAGCTAGTTTACCAGTCTCAATTGTTAAATCTCGACCTCCAAACTCTATTGACCACTTATGTGACATAAATTCTTAACTCCTTTCTATATTAAGCTATCCTTATCTTATGTATTTAATAATATAATTATAAAAGAATAATAAGAAGACTAAAATCAACTATTATATATACACCTTGTACTAACTAAATTTAAATGATAAAGAGTTTTTTTTATGAATATATTGCAACATTTCTGGTATTAGATTGCTAAATTCATTGTTTTTGCTATTAGCACAGGGATTTATATATTTAAATTTTATCTTTACTAGAGTAACCTAGAGAATAAATTATTATAGTAATCTATAGTTTATCCCTATTTCTCAAATAATATCAAGTATCTTATCTATAAAATTTCATATTATGTAACAATCCTGTTTAATTATGAAAATGGATTTATTGACAAAATTTGCTCAATCATTAAAAGTTAAGAGCGGGTATTCCCGCTCTTAATAATCTACTATTTTGCTCTAATACCTAAATCTGCAACTAAATTACGGAATTGCTCGATATCTTTATTTTTTAGGTATCTAAGTAATCTTCTTCTTTTTCCAACCATCTTTAATAGACCACGTCTTGAACTATGATCTTTTTTGTGTACTTTTAAATGCTCAGTAAGTTCACCAATTCTTGCTGTTAAAATAGCAATTTGAACTGGAGCTGAACCAGTATCACCTTCGTTGATAGCATACTTATCAATGATTTCTTGTTTTCTTGCTTCAGATAACATTAACTTTCACCCCCTATTTTCTTCAAATCCCCAATTACCAAGTCAATCGCTGGGAAACGAGCAACCTAGTTAATGGTTAATTCCATATAATATTGTAGCATAATAAGACTAAAATGTAAACTATATTAAATATTTTTTTAGATTAATAAATTCTATGAATTCCATCAATAAATATCTTTCTTTATCAAAACTTTTATCATATTATCCTAAAAAACATCTTCTACCTAATCTAGCTTATTTAAAATTTCTCTAGTAATCCTAACATCATCTTTCATTCTAGCTACCAACCCTTCTACAGTAGGGAATTTCTCTTCTGGCCTAATCCTCTTTATAAATTCCAATTCTAAAGATTGGTCATATATATTCTGATTAAAGTCTAGAATGTGGACTTCAATACTAAATTTATTCTTATCAAAGGTAGGTAGAAGACCTAAATGGACTGCTCCACCGTAAAGCTTACCTTCTAGCCTTACTCGACAAGCATAGACCCCTAGAGGAGGTAGAACATAATCAGCTAAAGGGTCTAAGTTAGCTGTAGGAAAACCAAGTTTTCTTCCTCGCTGATCACCTTGAACTACTTTACAATCTAAAGTAAAGTTTCTACCTAGCTGCTCTTTAACCTTGGAAACCTTCCCCTCTAAAATCAGATTTCTAATATAGGTACTACTTATTTCTCGATTATTAAGCTTTATACTAGGAATAGCTTCTACTTCAAATCCAAATTCTTCTCCCAACTCTTTTAGCTTAGCTGGAGTACCTTGACCTCCAGACCCACATCTAAAATCTTCCCCTACAATAATCTCTTTGACCTTAAAACGTTTCACTAGGTATTCTTCTACAAATTGTTGATAAGGTATTTGGGAGAATTCTTCATCAAAATTCTGTACAATTAATTGATTTATCCCTAGTGATTGAATAAGTCTTTTTTTTTGACTCCAGCTTGTTAAAGCTTTAGGGGCTTTATCAGGAGATATAGCTTTTAGAGGATGGGGAAAGAAGGTAAATAAACAACTATCATAACCTAGTTTTTTAGCTCTTTTTACTGCTAGATTAATTATCTGTTGATGGCCTAGATGTACTCCATCAAAGGTTCCTAGAGTCATTACTGTAGGTCCAATTTTAGCTTGATTGTAGTATATCTCCATTTAGCACACCTCTTCTTTCAAGAGATAATTAAAATCAAATTTGAGGATAAACTGTCAAATTATATCTAAGTATCTAAACGAATATTCTTTCAGGTTTAAAGATATCTTTATTATGATAGACATACACACCTATAAACTCGTCCTTAGAATTATAGACTCTAAATCTCTCTCCAACTTTTACATTATGACTTAAACCATTTAATAAATTATCCCATTCTATAGATACCCCATTACTGATAGGTTCATCAAATTCTGCTTTAACCTGAATCATCTTTAAATGCTTTAAAGCTCTATCTAATGGTTCAAGGACTCCCTCCACTCTATCCTTTGCCACTAAGAATTCAAGTTCCTCTAAAGTTACTGCTTTATCTAAAGAAAACTCTCCTACTTTAGTTCTAACTAAGAAGGACATATAAGCACCTGCTTCTAATCTCTTCCCAATATCAGCACATAAAGTTCTAATATAAGTTCCTTTAGAACATTCCACATCTATGGTCAATTTCTGACCATCAAAAGCTATCAACTCTAAATCATAAATAGTGATCTTCCTAGGCTTTCGTTCAACCCTTTTACCCTGCCGTGCCAATTCATAAAGCCTCTTTCCTTTATGCCTGATAGCTGAATACATTGGTGGAATCTGCTCACTCTCTCCCTTGAACTCTTCTAAAACATTTCTGATTTCTTCTTCACTTATGCTAAAGTCTTCAACACGATTAGTAACTTCACCAAAAGCATCAAGTGTGGTAGTTTCAGTACCAAATTCCATCTCTGCTCGATAAACTTTGTGAGTTTCTGTTAAAAAGGGGACGACTTTAGTAGCTCGTCCTATACAAATTGTTAAGACTCCTGCTGCTCCAGGATCTAAAGTACCAGCATGACCAATCTTCTTGATCCCAAAAAGCTTTCTACAAAAGAAGATAACATCAAAGGATGTCATCCCTGGAGGTTTTAAAATATTGATAATTCCTTTCATCCTAGTTCACCTGACTTAGTTCTTTTTTAATTGTAGAAATTACAGCATCTTCTGCTTTAATTAGAGTATCATTAATAGTACATCCTGCAGCCTTGGCATGACCTCCACCACCAAATTGATGGGCTATCTTATCAACAGAAAAATAATAGTTAGACCTTAAACTAACTCTAACTGTCCCATCTTCAACCTCTTTAAATAAAACCCCTATCTCTACACCAGCTAAGCTTCTTGGATAATCTACCAATCCATCAGCATCCTCTAAAGTAGAGCCAGTGTCTTTTAATAAATCTTGACTAACCTTTATCCAAGCTACTTTCCCAGAATCATCAACTTTAAGATTTTCTAATACCTTACCTTTTAACTTTAAGCTTGCATAGGAGTATGTATCAAAAACCTCTTTGCAGATCTTAGCTGTGTTGACATTATAGGTCAACAGGTCTGCCATAATCTGATGGGTCTGAGCTGTTGTATTAGAATAACGAAAAGATCCTGTGTCAGTAATTAACCCTGTAGCTATAGCAGTAGCAATTTCTTTGTCCATCTTTATCTCTTCAATTTCCGATATTAATTGATAGACTAGCTCTGCTGTAGCTGCAACATCACCCAATAAGTTATAATCACCAAAAGAAGGGTTATCACCATGATGGTCAATGTTAATAATTGTTTTATCAGCAAGGAGCTCTTCAACTCTAGCAATCCGTTTAAAATCACTGCAATCCAATATGAAGCATAGATCAAAATCTACCTCCATATCACTTTCATAAGAAATAATTTTATCAATATCAGGTAGAAAAGAGAAAGAGCTTGGCAGAGTATCATCTATTATCATTACTGCTTTTTTACCCATCTGCTCTAAAGCTAACTTTAATGCAGTAACTGAACCCAAATTATCACCATCTGGACTGACATGACTTGTAATTAGAAATTTATTATTCTTTCTAATTAAATTAATGATTTCATTAATCTTCTTCAAGCTCATCTATCCCATCTTTTTTATCATGATTTATCTCTTCTAAGATCTTAAAGACTCTAGTTCCTGTTTCGATTGTAGTATCATATCTAAAGATAACTTCAGGAACATGGCGTAATCTAATTCTCTTGCCTAGCTCTTTACGAACAAATCCTGTAGTAGCTTCTAAACCTGCCATAGTCTCCTCTTTATCCCCATTTAAAATACTAATAAAGATCTTAGCATGTCTTAAATCTCCAGATACTTCAACATCAGTTACAGTAACAAACCCTATCCGTGGATCCTTGATATCCTTTTGTAATAAATCACTTACTTCTTTTTTAATCAATTCTGCAAGACGCTCTGGACGATGACCAGACATATCTATCAACTCCTATCAGTTTAGTAAATAGTGAGTAGTAAGTAGTGAGTAGCAACAGCTTTCTTGCTGTTCACTCATTACTTCTCACTCATCACTGTCCTTATAATGTTCTTTTTACTTCTTCAAAGTCATAAATCTCCATAATGTCGCCTTCTTTAAGATCATTATACCCTTCTATACCGATTCCACATTCATATCCTTCGGCTACTTCCTTAACATCATCTTGGAACCTCTTTAGTGAACCAATCTCACCTTCGTGAATAATAGTTCCATCTCTAAGTAACCTTACCTTTGCATTTCTGTTAACAGTACCATTAGTTACATAAGCACCAGCAATAGTTCCAATTTTAGGTACTTTAAAGGTCTGTCTTACCTCTACTTGACCTAATACTACCTCTTTATAATCTGGATCTAATAATCCTTCCATGGCACTCTTAACATCATCAATTGCTTTATAGATAACTCTATAAGTCCTAATATCTACATTCTCTTTTTCAGCAACTTTACGTGCATTTACACCAGGACGAACATTAAATCCAATAATAATCGCATTAGAAGCAGCAGCTAACATAACATCAGTTTCTGTAATACCTCCAACACCACCATGAAGCATCTTAACTTCAACTTCATCAGTACTTAATTTTTGTAGAGACTGCTTAACTGCCTCTACAGAACCCTGTACATCAGCCTTAACAACAATATTTAATTCTTTAACTTCACCTTGTTGAATTTGGCTAAATAGATCTTCTAAGTTAACCGTTGTATTTCTACTTAACTCATCTTCTCTTCTCTTATTCTGTCTCTTTTGAGCAATATCTCTTGCACTTTGATCATCTTCTACTACTTCTAACAGATCTCCCGCATTAGGTACGTCCGATAGTCCTAGTACCTCTACTGGTGTAGCAGGTCCTGCTTCTTCAACTCTCTCACCTTGATCATTGATCATTGCTCTAACTCTACCTGATGCTAATCCTGCTACAATAGCATCTCCAACTTTTAAGGTACCATTCTTAATTAAGATAGTGGCTACTGGACCACGACCTCTATCCAACTCTGCTTCAACAATAATACCGTTAGCTGGTCTAGTTGGATTAGCCTTTAACTCTTCCATTTCAGCTGTTAATACAATCATCTCTAATAGTTCATCTAAATTTTCCCCTTTAAGTGCAGAGACTGGAACACAGACTGTATCTCCACCCCAATCCTCAGGGATCAATCCATGATTCATTAACTCTTGCTTAACTCTATCTGGTTGTGCATTTGGGCGGTCCATCTTATTAATAGCTACTATAATTGGAACTCCAGCTGATTTAGCATGGTTAATAGCTTCGATAGTCTGTGGCATAATACCATCATCTGCAGCAACTACTAGAATAGCTATATCTGTTGCTTGTGCTCCCCGAGCTCTCATAGAAGTAAAGGCCTCATGACCTGGTGTATCCAAGAAGGTAATCTTCTGTCCATTTACCTTTACCTGATAAGCACCAATATGCTGAGTAATCCCACCAGCTTCACTTGCAGTTACCTCCGTTTTTCGGATAGCATCCAATAAAGTTGTCTTACCATGGTCAACATGACCCATTACAGTTATAACAGGAGGTCTTGATTTTAAATCCTTTTGCTTATCTTCTATATCATTTACTAAACCAAAAAGATTATCCTCTTCTTCCTCCTCCTCTTCTTCAACTACATAACCATACTCTGCTGCTACTACTTCAAGTTGATCAGAAGTCAATTCCTGATTGATAGTAGCCATAATTCCTAATCCAATTAATTTAGCCATTAAAGTACTTGGATCAACATCTATCTCTTCTGATAATTCCTTTACAGTCATAGTTCCTTCTACTTTAAGTACCTTACTATCATCCTCTTGTGTACCCTCTTCTTCACCTAAAACCATATCCATTATCAACTCTGCAGTCTCTTCATTGATTGTACTCATATGACTTGTTACATCAACACCTAAATCCTGCAACATCTTAATTAATTCCTTATTTGATAATTCCAATTGCTCAGCTAATTTATAAATTCTAATACCCATTAACCGGACACCTCCACTATTAAATTCTTAGAACAGTAAAGTTCATATAATCACTAGCTAATAACTAAATAATTATAAAATCTACTGTTTTTCTTACTTTAATTCTCTCTAAACAAACTATCTATTTATGAAAGTTGTGATTCACTTTTAATATCTATCTTCCATCCAGTCAACTTAGCAGCTAATCTAGCATTCTGCCCCTCTTTACCAATTGCTAATGACAGTTGATAATCTGGTACAATAACCTTAGCTACATTGACTTCTTCATTTACTTCTACCTTCAAGACTTCTGCTGGACTTAATGCATTAGCTATAAACTTCTTAGGCTCTTCATTCCATTGCACGATATCTACCTTTTCACCACTTAGCTCATCCACAATAGCTCTAACCCTTGACCCATTAGGACCTACACAAGCTCCAACTGGATCTACATCCTCTTGAGTAGAATGTACAGCTATCTTAGAACGATGTCCAGCCTCTCTGGCTACTGATTTAATCTCAACAACACCATCATGTATTTCAGGAACTTCTAGCTCAAATAATCTCTTTAATAGCCCAGGATGAGTTCTAGAAACTAAAATATTAGGTCCTTTAGAAGTCTGATTTACTTCAACAATATAGACTTTGATTCTATCACCTTGGTGATATCTTTCATTTTGAATCTGTTCAGTTGGAATCAAGACCGCTTCAGTCTTACCTAAATCAATAATAACATTATTCTTATGCTGGCGTTGAACTAAACCAGTTAAGATATCCCCTTCTCGATTTACAAACTCTTCAAAGATAATATCCCGTTCAGCTTCACGAATCCTTTGAATAACTACCTGTTTGGCCGTTTGTGCAGCTATTCTACCAAAGTTACCTGGAGTAACCTCAACCTCAATTTGGTCTCCTATAGAGTAATTTGGATTCTTTTTAATCGCATCTTCTAATAAGATCTCTTGTTCTGGATTTAGCACATCCTCTACAACAATCTTTTTAGAATAAACGTTTACTTCTCCAGTACTTTGATCAATCTCAACATCAACATTACCAGCAGCACCAAAATCACGCTTATAAGCTGATTTTAAGGCAGCTTCAATTGCATCTAATAAAGTAAGTTTAGGAATACCCTTATCCTTTTCGATATCTTCTAATGCCTGAATTAACTCAATATTCATTTTAAAATTCCTCCTTAATAGTACCTAAAACTCAATCGCCAATCTAGTTTGAGCAATCTTATCTCTTGGGATTGCCACTTCTTGATCATCTATCTTTATCTTAATCTCACCATCTTCTAAACCTAATAACTCTCCTGTCAACTTCCTTTGACCATTAATTGGAGCATATGTAGATACATCTATTAACTTACCTGTAAATCTCTTGAAATCTTTTTCAGTCTTTAAAGGTCGGTCAATCCCTGGGGATGAAACTTCTAATAGATAAGAATTTTCAATTGGATCATTAGCATCTAAGCTATCACTTAAACTCCTACTTATCTCTTGGCAGTCATCTAAGGATACTCCACCTTCTTTGTCTATAAACACCCTTAAAATCCAATTTTCTCCTTCTTTATTATACTCTACATCTACCAATTCTAACCCTCTTGCTGCTACAATAGGTTCAGCCACCTCTGCTATCAAATCTTCTGTCTTTTTCCCCATAAAAATCCCCTCTCTTTATATAATTTGCAGACACTTATTAGTAGTAATTAGCATTTGGTGATTGTAATCTATTCCAAATCGAAAATAATTATTATCAATAAACTGCATCCCTTATCATCATCTAACTGCAAAAATTAACTCTATCTTAAAGCAAAGTCAGATAATAATGACAACTAAGAAGTAAGCAGTAATCAGCAAACCTCTAAAAAATATAAAATATACTTCGTTAAGCTTCACTTTATATTTCCAAAATTTTTGAAGAAATATTCTCATTATAATTTTATTTTATTCTATTCAAGACTATTACATAACTAAAGAGTGGGTCAGAACCCACTCTTTTACCTAGTGACTATCGATTAATATGCATACTACATTTTAGCATATTATCAATGAATTTGCAACCACTTTACCCAAAGAGGGATAATTGATTGGTTTCAGGCCAGCCATCTAAAGAACCATGTTCTTTCATAACTTCAATTACAGTCTTACTCAAACCTGCTCTATTACTTAAATCTTCGATAGAGGTAAACTCCCCTTCTTCTCTAGATTTAACAAGGTTCTCAGCTGCACTCTGTCCCAATCCTTGTAAACTGATAAACGGTGGTAATAGTCCCTCTTTAGTAATTTCAAACTCTTTAGCCTTAGATTTATAAACATCTACCTGGGTAAATTTAATTCCTCTAGCCATAGCTTCAACAACAATTTCAAGTACAGTCAGTGTATTCTTATCTTTAGCTGTTGCATCATTACCTTTCATTTTAATCTCTTGAATCTTCTTCTCAACAAATTCCCTACCCTGTAATACAATCTGGGCATCAAAGTCATCGGCTTTGATTGTAAAGTAAGTATTATAAAAAGCCTCAGGGTAATGGACTTTACAATAAGCAATTCTAAAGGCCATCATTACATAGGCAGCTGCATGAGCTTTTGGGAACATATATTTAATTCGTTTACAAGACTCAATATACCAGTCAGGAACATTATGTTCTTTCATCACCTGCTCCTCTTTTTCAGTCAATCCCCTACCTTTACGAACATGCTCCATCATCCAAAAGGCATCGGAAGGATCTATTCCTTTATGAATTAAGTAGTTCATAATGTCATCACGTACTGAAATCACTTCAGATAATTCAGCTACTCCAGCCTTAATAAAGTCTTGAGCATTGTTCAGCCATACATCAGTACCATGAGATAATCCACTAATCCGGATCAATTCAGCAAAGGTTGTCGGCAGGGTCTCACGAAGCATCCCTCGTACAAAGCTAGTACCAAATTCAGGAATACCCAAGGTTCCTATCTTGACTCCAATCTCCTCCTCTGTCACTCCTAAGGGCTCAACACTAGAGAAGATAGCCATAGTTTTGGGATCATCTAAAGGAATATCCTTAGGATCAACTCCTGTGATATCCTGTAACATTCTAATACTGGTCGGATCATCGTGACCGAGTATATCCAGCTTTAATAGATTATCATGAATAGAATGGAAATCAAAATGAGTCGTTAAGGTATCAGTATCCATATCATTAGCTGGTTTTTGGATTGGAGTGAAATCATAAATTTCCATATCACTAGGTACAACTATCTGACCTCCTGGATGCTGACCTGTTGTTCTTTTGACCCCAGTACATCCAGAGGCCAATCGATTAATTTCAGCCTTTCTTAATATCAGAGCATTGTCCTCAGCATGCCCTTTAACAAAACCATAGGCTGTCCGCTCGGCTATGGTAGAGATAGTACCTGCTCTATATACATAGTCTTTCCCAAAAAGGGTCTCTGTATACTTATGAACCTCTGGCTGATATTCTCCAGAGAAGTTAAGGTCGATATCTGGTACCTTATCACCTTTAAAGCCTAAGAATACTTCAAAAGGAATATCAAAGCCATCCTTAATCAATGGTGTTCCACATTTAGGACAGTCCTTGTCCTCTAAGTCAGCCCCTACCCCGACTGAACCATCTGTAATAAACTCCGAATATTTACATTCTGAACATCTGTAATGGGGGGGTAATGGATTAACCTCAGTAATTCCTGTCATCGTTGCTGCAAAGGAGGAACCAACAGAACCACGAGAACCTACCAGATAACCATCATCCAAGGACTTCTTAACGAGCTTTTGCGAGGTTAAATAGATAACAGCATATCCATTACCGATAATAGAGTTCAACTCTCTTTCCAGCCTCTTTTCTACCAACTCAGGTAATTGCTCTCCATACCATTCTTTAGCCCGATTATAAGCCATCTTTCTAACCTCTTGATCAGCACCTTCAATAGTTGGAGTAAATAGCTTATCAGGAATGATTTCCACCTCTTCAACCAGATCTGCTATCTTTTTAGGATTGTCAATAACTAGTTCTTTAGCAACGTCTTCTCCAAAATAATCAAACTCTGCTAACATCTCATTGGTCGTTCTAAAATATAAAGGAGCTTGGTCTGCTGCATCACTAAAGCCTTGACCTTCCATCAAGATCTGACGATAGATACTATCCTCTGGATCTAAGAAGTGAACATCACCTGCAGCAATTACTGGTTTTCCTAACTTGTTGCCCAATTCATAGATCTTACGATTAATATCTTGTAATTCTTCTAAAGAATTTACCTCACCTTTCTCCAGTAAGAATTTATTATTACCTATTGGTTGAATCTCTAAGTAATCATAAAACTTAGCTAACTTTTCTAACTCATTATCAGGTTTTCCTCGTAAAATCTCTTTATATAATAACCCTGCCTCACAGGCTGAACCAACAATTAATCCTTCTCTCTTTTCCAATAAATCACTCTTTAAGATACGAGGCTTCTTATAAAAGTTCTCAATATGGGATTTAGAAACAAGCTTATAAAGATTCTTAAGACCTTTTTGATTCTTAACCAAAATAGTAGTATGATGTGGGTAAATCCGTTTATAATCAATTTCGCTGGTTAATTGATTGACCTCTGTTAGATTAAAGATATCTTCTTCTTTCATTAGCTCAATTAATTCTAACAATATCTCTGCTGTTACCTTAGCATCATCACTAGCTCGGTGGTGATTTTCTAAATTCTTATTAAAGTAATTAGCCAGTTTATTCAACTTATAACTCTTCAAATCAGAAACAACCGCCCTAGCCAAATTTAAGGTATCCATTGCTGGATTACTTAAATCTGCCTTACCTAACCTTCTTAGTTTGTCCTCAATAAAGCTTAAATCAAAGGAGAGGTTATGAGCAACTATTGTAGTCCCCTCAATAAACTCTAAAAATTCATCTATCACCTCTGCTAATTTAGGGGCATCAGCTACCATTTGATCATCAATCCCTGTTAGTTCTGTAATCTGAGCCGGAATCTGTCTTTCGGGATTGACAAAGCTTTGATATATATCTGTGATTTCTCCCCCCTTAACTTTAACTGCACCAACCTCTATAATCTCATTATTATGGGGATTAAAACCAGTTGTCTCTAAGTCAAAAACCACATAAGTCTCATCATCTAAAGCCTTATCGACTGGATTAATGATAATTGGTTCACCATCATCAACTAGATAAGCCTCTAAGCCATAAATAACCTTAATATCTTCACCTTTAGCAGCATTATAGGCATCAGGAAAGCTCTGGACAACTCCATGATCAGTAATAGCGATAGCAGGATGCCCCCACTCAATAGCCCGCTTAACAACACTTTTAACATCGACTATAGCATCCATAGCACTCATCTTGGTATGGAGATGAAGCTCAATCCGTTTCTCTTCTGCCTCATCCTTCTTACCTTCAACATTAATTGGAATCACATCGTTAGCCATCATCGATAGCTCCTGATCATACTTATCATGTTGTACTCTACCTCTTACTTTGACCCATTTTCCTTTACTTATCTTCTCTGATAGGTTATCACCTTTATTTTCAAAAACTTTAATAGTAATCGAATCACTTTGATCACTAATTGAGAAGATTACTAGATTTCTACCACTTTTTAGCTCTCTAATATCTATTTCAAATATCTTACCTTGTAAGATAACATTATTATTCTCTCCAACAATCTCAGAGATAGCCATAGGATCTCCATCAAATTTTCTACCTAGCCAGACATTAGGATCATTGCTACTTTTAGACCTAGATTTATAATTATAGGATGAATTATTGAAATTATTAGAGTTATTATTACTAGAGTTACTACTCTTTTCAATGTTACTAATACTTTGCATCAAACTATTCATATATTCATCCTTCTCTTTAGCCATCTTATCTTCCATCTCTGATAACTCTTGCTCAAAATCTCCTAATACAAAGTTAACTTTGATTCTCTTTTCATACTCTTCTCTAATAATCTCCTGCAAAATATTATCACATTTCTTATTATTTAAAACCTCAATAGCTACTTTATTTTTAACCTCAACAGTTAAAACATCACTTTGTAAGTTCCAACGACATAAAGATAACCAGCCATTGGTCTGAGGCACTTGTTCTCTTACCCTCTGTATTATCTCTTCCCAATAATTTTTTAAAATTAATTCTAGAGGCAAGTCAGGATCATAATAATTGAGAGTATATTGAAATTCACCCTCAGCAAATAGTTCATCGCCTATATCCTTAACTATAGGGTCTAAATCGATACTTTCAGGAACCTTAAGATCAACTTTACAATGATTGTCTGTGAGGTCAACTTCTACTCTTCTAATCTTAATTGTCTCTAATAAGCCTTCAGAAATATCCAACCTTTCCTTTAATTTATTTTTAAAAACATTAGTATCTTCAGCCTTAATTAATACTTTCGGCATCCTTATCTCCCCTTCAATCTAGCTCTTTAATCTGCACCTCAATTATACCCGATATCTCCGTTAACAGAACAAATAAATAATTGACCTCTATATGTTTTGGCTTCTTAACCCTAAAATTTATATATATATTCGGTTCATTATAACAGTGCTCTATACTTATATCCCTAATAATTATATCATTATCTCCTAAAACAGAACCAACCTTCCCTAAAGGACCTGGCTGATCAAAGGCTTTGACTCTGATTAAATACTTTCTATGGACATTAGATATAGTCTTCTCTACTTTGCTTAATAGAGTTAAAGTTAGGATAACCAATAAAGTAGCCACCAGAGCACTTAAATAAAACCCCGCTCCTAATGATAAGCCAATACCAGCTACAGCCCATAACCCTGCTGAAGTTGTTAAACCCTTTACAGAAAAACCTTCTCTAATTATTGTACCAGCCCCTAAAAAACCAACACCACTGATAACTTGAGCGGCAATTCTGCCTGGATCTACAGGCTGTATATGATTAAACTCTAAAAATAATCTAATAGAAACTATCATAGCTAAAGTTGAACCTAAGGATACTAAAATATTGGTTCTAAAACCAGCAGGTCTAGCATTTCTTTCCCGCTCAAAACCAATTGCTCCACCTAAAATACATGATAAAACTAATCTCAATATAATCTCTTTTTCTGACACAGACTTATCACATCCCTAAAAATTTATAATGTTGGTTATTAATAACCAACATTATAAATTAATCATTATAATAAGTTGTCAACAATAATATTATCTAACCTTTCTAGTGGTAGATAAGTTCTTTAATATCTCCCAATACATCTTTAATCTTGACATAAAGCCTTTGATAAATCCCCTTTTTTCTTCCTTCATCACATGGGATAAATCCTCTAACACAACCTCTTTTAGCCTAATATTATTACCTTTGATATGCTGGGTTAAGGCCATTTCCACACCAAAACGGGTCATATCCAAGTCAGGAATATCATCCAATATTCTTCTCCTTACTACTCGTTGTCCCGATAAAAAAGGCGCTATCTTCTGAGCTAAATCAGTAAACATTCTACCTTCTGCAAAGATACCTATAGTCGTCTCAGCATCCCCTTTGATTACAGGGATTAATAATTTATCAATATGCTCCTCCTTAAGCCCCAATAAATCGGCATCTAAGAAGAGGATAATATCAGCTTGGCTCTGCTCAACCCCTGCCTTCATAGCTGCTCCCTTACCTTTGTTAGTAGTTAAGTCAATCACCTTGACTCCTATTTTAGTAGCTATTTTGACAGTATTATCTGTTGAGCCATCACTGACAACAATCACTTCATCTACTAATCTATGCCTATTAACTATAGTAGCTACCTCTTTAATCGTTTTTTCCTCATTATATGCTGGGATAACAGCAGTAATTTTCATCAAATATTTTCCTCCTAAAAGATTAATCCAACTTGGCAATCAATTCTTTAATTTGAGATAAATACTGATCGATTTCAACTTTAAGTTCTTCACCAGTTTTTCGAAGCTTAACCTCTAAGGCTCCTTCTTTTAATGAACGCCCTCCAATAGTGATTCTAATTGGGCATCCAATTAAATCGGCATCATTAAATTTAACACCAGCTCTTTCTTTTCTATCATCTAATAACACATCTATTCCTTCTGAAGTTAATTGATTATAAATTTGTTCAGCTTTTTCACTTACTTCATTATTCTTCCCTAAAACCAAAATTTCTACTAAAAAAGGAGCTAAAGCTTTAGGCCAAACAATTCCATCCTCATCATAGTTCTGTTCAATTGCTGCTGCCACAGTTCGAGTAATTCCAATTCCATAACATCCCATTACCATTGGCTTACTCTTACCATTCTCATCTAAGAAGGTTGCACCCAAAGGCTCACTATATTTGGTACCAAGCTTAAATACTTGACCAACCTCAATACCTGGAGTTAAGCTCAAGTGTCCATCACAATGGATACACTTCTCTCCTTCTTTCACCTCTCGAATATCAGCAACCTCTGCTACTTTAAAGTCACGCTGAGGGTTGACATTGATATGATGTTTATCAGTTTGATTGGCTCCAGCTACCCCATTTACTACTTCCATTACCAATTCATCAGCAATAATTCTGACATCACCAAGGTTAACTGGACCAGTAAAGCCTTTAACTGTATCTAGACCCTCATAAGCATCATCATTTATAAGCTCTAAATTAACTATGTCTAGTAAATTTCCTAGCTTAATATCATTAACTTGATAATCTCCTCTTACTAATGCTAATATTATTTCATCTTTTCCTTGATATAATACAGCTTTAATCATCTTTTCTGCCGGTATATCTAACTCTGCTACCAACTCTTCAATTGTAGTAATTGCTGGAGTGTCAATTACTTCTAATTCTTTAAGTTCTTCATCAATTTCAATCGTATCACTTTTAGATTTGGCCAACTCTAAATTGGCTGCATAATTACAGTCTTCACAATAGACTACAATATCCTCTCCAGCATCAGCTAATACCATAAATTCATGGGAGTCGCTTCCCCCAATTGCTCCAGTATCTGCTTCTACAGGCCTATATTCCAAACCACATCTACTATAAATATTACAATAAGCATCATACATCTTCTGATAGCTCTCTTGTAAACCATCTTCATCGATATCAAAACTATAAGCATCCTTCATAATAAACTCTCGACCTCGTAAAACTCCAAAGCGAGGTCTAATTTCATCTCTATATTTACTCTGAATTTGATAAAGATTTAGCGGTAATTCTTTATAAGATCTTACCTCATCACGTACCAAATCCGTGATTACCTCTTCATGAGTTGGTCCTAAACAAAAGTCCCTGCCATGTCTATCCTTTAATCTCATCAATTCTGGACCATAATTTTGGAACCTGCCAGACTCTTCCCACAACTCTGCTGGTTGTAAAGCTGGTAATAATAACTCTTGTGCTCCAGCCTTGTTCAACTCTTCTCGGACAATATCCTCAAACTTTCTAATAACACGATATCCTAAAGGTAAATATGTATAGATTCCTGAACTTAATTTTCTCATCAAACCAGCTCTTAGCATCAATTGATGGCTAATAACCTCAGCATCAGCTGGTGTCTCCTTTAATGTTGGTATATACATCTGTGACATCTTCATAACAAAAATCCTCCTCTATTATCCTAAGTAGCTCTTAAAATTCTATAAGACTAACTTAAATTTTATCAAGTATATATTTTATTGTCAACGTAGTTGAATATCCATATATTCTTTTAATCAAATTTTTAGTACTAAGGCTAAGGCTAAATAAACAATAAAAATACTAGTCTAATCTTCGCTTAGACTTATACTTAAAATTAAAACTTAATATTTAATCTAAATTCTCTATCTCCTTCATCAGTTCATCTACTAAATCTTCTGCTGGTACTCTTTTAATAACCTCTCCCTTTTTAAAGATCAGTCCTACATCCTTACCTCCAGCAATTCCTAAATCAGCTTCACGAGCCTCCCCTGGACCATTAACTACACAACCCATAATAGCAACTTCAATATCCTTATCTAAATCTTTAATCTTCTCTTCTACTTGGTTTGCAATTTCAACCAAATTAATCTCAGTTCGTCCACAGGTTGGACAAGAGATGATATTTACCCCACCCCTTCTTAAATTCAAAGCTTTAAGGATACTATAAGCAACCTCTATCTCCTCTACAGGATCTCCTGTCAAAGAGACTCTAATAGTATCCCCCAAACCTTGTGCTAAGATTGCTCCTATACCTACAGCAGACTTAATAGTACCAGATTTGATAGTTCCAGCCTCAGTAATTCCAATATGTAAAGGATAATCAACCACTGTAGCTATCAACTGATAAGCCTCTAAAGTTTTCATGACATTGGAGGCTTTTAAAGAGATGATAATATCCTCAAATCCATATTTCTCCAATAACTGAACATGCTTTAAAGCACTCTCTACCATTGCTTTGGCTGTTGGATGTCCATATTTTTTCAACAATTCTCTCTCCAATGAGCCTGCGTTTACCCCTACTCGAATTGGAACCTTCTTCTCCAATGCCTTTTGAGCTACCAATTTTACCTTCTCTTCATTACCAATATTTCCAGGATTGATTCTTAAACCATCAATTCCTTGTTCTAATACCTCTAAAGCTAATCTATAATCAAAGTGTATATCAGCAATTAAAGGTATTTTTATCTGACTCTTAATTTCACCGACCTTAGATGCAGCCTCTTGGTCTGGAATAGCTACTCTAACCAGTTCACAACCTGCCTCTTCTAGTCTTTTAATCTGCTCAACAGTTGCTTTTACATTTCTTGTATCTGTATTTGTCATAGACTGGACGGAGATAGGTGCATCTCCGCCAATCTGTACATTTCCCATCTTTACTGCTTTTGACTCTCTTCTCACTATCAATTCACCTACTTTAAGCTATCGCAATTTTCACAATTCTCATTACAGTCTTTTCTATAAGGGTGTACTAACATATCTAGTCTTCTAATTCTCTGTAAAGCCTCTCCAAAATCAATCTTAACTCTATGATGGGCTCCATCCTCTTGTTCATCCATATCATCAGCATCAGAAACCAACTTCTGTAAAGGGGTTAACTTTACATTCTTACTAACAGGGCTAGAACCACTGTGAAATAATATAGCCAAAGCTATCTCCCTAGCTTTGCCCAAGTCTTCCCCCTTTAAAATTAAGAGCTCATGGGCTCGTTCAGCACCTTTAATGGTATGAATATCGAATTCATTATAGGATTCAAAATCCCATTCACCATGCCTTTCCCAATTAGTATGCCCTATATCATGTAATAAAGTGGCTTTAGTAGCCAAATCTACACAGACCTTCCTTTTAACTGCCAACTCAAAAGCATATTCCGTAGCTGCCACCACATGGGCATAACCCGCTTTAGGAAGATGTTTCTTAGCAACACTATCAGTAATCAAAGATTCTAAAGTTACATGCCTATCAAACATAGTACCCCTCCTTTGATAAACAGTAAATTAACAAGTGAGGAATAATAAGCAAGAGACTAATAATAATCATTATTAAGCTTCTTCACTCTTTCCCTGCACATTTATCACAAAGTCCATCATTTCTCTGGACTTGAGCATAAGCCTCTTTACCGCATTTACGACAATTTGTACCCATAATTTCAAAGCAAGTTTCACAAAAACCATGCTTTTGTACAAATTTAGGGTCTGCTTTACCGCAAGCACGGCAGACACAATCTTTACAATACCCTTTGTTCTCTTGCACCTGCTTAGGGGCTACCTTTCCACATGCTTTACACGCATAATAGCCACCTTTTTTCTTCTCCAATTCTTTCACACAATTCTCACAGATATTTTCATTCTTTAGAATTCTAACCTGTGTAGCCTCTGTTCCACATAATTTGCAATACCTTTTTGCCCTCCGACCTGTAACCCTATTAGGGTCTAACCATTTGCTACCACGTCTATTCTTCTGTTTAGCCATATCTATCACCTCAACTGAGTTTAAGTTTAAGTATAAGCCCGAGCCTAAGTAAAAATTAATTGAACTCAACCTTAAACTCAGGCTTAAACTTATATTATCGATCTTATATCTTTAATCATAATTACAACAAATAAAACCATTAATAATACAAAGCCTACTAAATGAACCATCCCCTCTTTTTCAGGGTCAATAGGTTTACCTGTGATTAATTCCCACCCCAAAAAGACCAGCCTACCTCCATCTAAAGCAGGTATAGGTAATAAATTCATTATACCTAAATTTATACTAATTAATGCAGCAAACTCCATTAATCTTAACATACCTGCACGAGCTGCATCTCCAACAAACTGGGCTATCTTAACTGGTCCACTAACATCACTAGCCATCTGACCAGTGACCATCTTCCATAATCCCAAAATAAGACCATATATATATATACCAGTTCTTTGAATACCCAGCCAAATAGCTTCAAAGATATTAACCGACTTTCTATTATAGACAGGAATAATTCCAATAACACCAACTTCTCTACTCTCATCAAGTCTAGGAACAACATTTAAATCAAAGGTTTGATCGTCTCTCTCTACCTGTAGAGTAATTTCTTGATTAGGATTCTTATTTATCATCCCAGCTAACTCTTCCCAATTGCTTACTTTTTGATTATTAACAGCCAATATCTTATCCCCATCTCTTAAGCCAGCCTCATAAGCAGGTTGCTCAGGGAACACTTGACCTATTACCGTACTATCCGAAGTATTTACTTCAACACCATAGATACTAAAAATTAGAGTAAAGAAGAGTGCTGCCAATAGGAAGTTCATAACTGGTCCCATAAAAATTACCCAAAACCTCTCCCAAACACTCTTTTGAAATAAACATCTCTCTTCTCTAAAAGCCTTCTGATAAAGTTCTACCTCTTCTTGCTTAACCTCGTCATCATCAACAGGCATCTCTCCTGTCATCTTACAATAGCCACCTAAAGGTAATAATCTAATAGAGTATAACGTCTCTCCATATTGCTTGCCAAAAAGTTTTGGTCCCATTCCAATAGCAAATTCCTCTACCTGAACCCCTACATATTTAGCTACCATGAAATGCCCTAATTCATGGAAGAAGACCAGAATTCCTAAAACAATTATGAATGAAACAATAGTTGTTAACAAACTTTCTCACCTTCTTTCTGAGCCTCTACTCTAGCCCAAGTATCTGCTTCTATAATCTGATCTAAAGTTGGATCATCTACAACCTCATGAGCAGACATCACCATCTTAATCAACTTAGGAATATCTATAAATTTAATCTTTCCTGCTAAAAACTTACTAACAGCAACCTCATTAGCAGCATTTAAAACCGCCGGCATCGTTCCACCCCTTTTCCCAGCCTCATAGGCATAGTCTAAACATGGGAATAATTCCTTTCTAGGCTCTTCAAAGGTCAGCTCTCCAACCTTAGCCAAATTAAGGCTCTCTAAATTATTAGTATTTCTCTGGGGATAGGTCAATGCATATTGAATCGGAACCTTCATATCTGGCAGACCCAGTTCTGCAAGTATTGAATGGTCTTTATACTCTACCAAAGAATGGATTATACTCTGGGGATGGACTACAACATCTATCTGTTCATAATCTAAATCAAATAGCCACTTAGCCTCAATAACCTCCAAACCCTTATTCATTAAAGTAGCTGAATCAATTGTAATCTTCCCACCCATATCCCAATTAGGATGATTAAGAGCCTCTTCCACGCTAACCTCTGACAACTTATCAGCCGATATAGTTCTAAAAGGGCCTCCAGAAGCCGTTAAAATAATCTTCTTAACCCCTGCTCTATCCTCTCCTTGTAAAGCCTGAAAAATAGCATTATGCTCACTATCTATAGGTAATATCCTAACATCATTCTCTTTAGCCTCTCTCATTACAATAGCTCCTGCTGTAACCAATGTCTCTTTATTGGCTAAAGCTATATCCTTACCTGCTCTAATTGCTGCTAAAGTAGGCTTTACTCCAATAGCACCAACTACAGCATTAACCAGCAACTCAACTTCATCTAATGTAGCAACTTTAATCAATCCCTCTAATCCCGTTAGTATTTGGGTTTTATTATAGCTTAGCTTATATTTTAACTCATTAACCAAAGAGTCATTCATTAAAACTGCATATTTAGGTTTGAATTTATTAATCTGTTCAGCCAAAATTTCAATGCTACTATTTGCTGTAAGAGCCATCACCTTAAACTCACAATTTAATTCATCAACTACTTCTAACGTTTGTTGCCCAATAGAGCCTGTTGAGCCCAAAATCGCTATCTTCTTCATAGAACATCCCCCTACTCATCAATAATAATTGAAATAAATCCTGCTTGAAATACCGCTTTTAAGACTACTAAAGAAGCCGGACCGATAAAGAATCCAGCAACACCAAATAATTGGACTCCCAAATACATAGCAACTAAGATAGCCAATGGATGGATACCAATACTTCTACCAACTATCTTCGCTTCTAATATTTGGCGTGTAGCCCCCATTACACCATATAAGATAAAGAGTCCAATAGCAAAACTAACATTTCCTACTATCAAGTTATAAATTGCCCAAGGAATAAAGATCAGACTAGGACCAATAACAGGAATCAAATCTAACAGTCCTCCAGTTAAGCCCACTACAATCGAATAACTACTACCTAGAATACTTAGACCAATAATTGAAATTAAAGTTGTAATAGTAATTAAAAGAATTTGTGCTCGAATAAATCCAATACCTGCTTTCATTATATCGCCTTGAACCTGTTTTATCTTATGGCGCCATTTATTAGGAAAAGGTTTTAACAAGGCCTCTAAAATAAGCTCCTTATCTCTACTGATAAAGAAGGTAGCTATTAAACTGATTAATAAAATAGTCGCAAAATTAGGAAGCTTTTTAACTACACCTAATAAAGTAGAGCTAGCTAATTGGATAATCTCCTTGGCTTTATCATAAAAATATTGAAAATTACTATTGATACTCTCTTTAAAGGACTCTGGAATCTTCAACTCTTCTATAACTCTACTCAACTGTTGATTCCGCTCTGATATCCAATCTAGTTGTTTACTAAACCCCTGATAATCTGGTAAATCATTTAGCAGATTATTCAATTCAATAAATAATCTAGAAAAACTGACTGTTAATATTAGACTTATAAAGATAATTATTATAGATAGAATAATTATTATCGAAAGACCCCGAGGCAGATTAGCCTTCTCTTCAAGTAGTTCTACAGCAGGATCAATTAAACTTGCTATAATAGCTGCTATCACAAAAGGAAGGAGATAACTTAATATATACTTTAAGAAAAAGATACTAATAACTATTAACAAAACCAATCCTAAAGATAGCTTATAGATTTTCTTCATATCTTCCCCCTCTTACCTTAACACAACCCACTGTAAATAATAATAAACAACAGGTAAAGTAAATAACAAACTATCAATTCTATCTAATATTCCTCCATGCCCTGGTATAATATCACCAGAATCCTTGATATTAGCATCACGTTTAAAGACCGATTCAGATAAATCACCTAATTGAGCAAAAAGAGCAATTAGAATTCCTAATACTATGCCATGTAAATATCCAAAACCCAAGTATACACTAATAATCATAGTAAGCGCTATACTAAAGGTCAATCCACCAACCGCCCCTTCTATAGTCTTTTTTGGACTAATTTTAGGTGCCAAAGGGCTTTTACCAAAGTTCATTCCTGTAAAATATGCTCCAGTATCGGTTATCCAAGTTGCCAAGATTGGTAACCAAACAAATAAAGTGCCAATACCTTTACCATTACTGAGCTCTAAGTTATACAGTAGTATCAAATGGCTAAATAAACCTGCGACATAAAAGACCCCAAAAAAAGTAATAGCTGTTGTAAAGATAGCAGAGTTATCTACCCCGACAATCACCTGCTTTAATAAAATGACTAAAAAAGACAAGATCAAGAAACCATATACAACTGATAAATCGTTACTATTTAGATATGTAAGAAGAACTAAAATTAGACCAATCAAGATTCCTAAAAACCTGTTTGCCTTTATTCCTTTAGCTTTTACCAGCTTGTAATATTCATCCATCCCTAATCCAACAACCACCAGATTCAATAATAAAAAGGGAATATTGCCTATTTTTAAGATAATAATCAATATAGGAATAGCTATTACTGCACTTAAAATCCTTGTTTTCAACATTAATATCACCTACTTTTTCTTAAGTCCGCCAAACCTTCTTTCCCTTTCTTGATAATCCTTTATAATCTCTAAAAAAGCTTCTTTATTAAAATCAGGCCAATATACTTCAGTAAAGCACAACTCTGTATAAGCAAGCTGCCATAATAAGAAATTACTGATTCTCTTTTCTCCACCAGGTCTGATTAATAAGTCAGGATCAGGTTGTTGGTTGGTATATAACCCTTGGGATATTAATTGCTCATCGATATCTTCAAGGCTTATCTTGCCATCAATTAGGTCTCTTCCAATATTCTTAACTGACTCTATGATTTCACTTCTAGCTCCATAATCTAAAGCAATATTAAGAACTAAAGTATTATTATTCTTGGTTCTTTCCATAGCCTGCTCTACTTTCTCTTTAACCCCTTGGGGTAGCCTGTTCTTATATCCAATTATATTAAGCCTCACACCCTCTTGATCTAATTCATCAAGTTCTTCTAAAAAGACCTTTTCAAATAACTTCATCAGAAAATTAACCTCTTTTTCAGGTCGCTTCCAATTCTCTGTAGAGAAAGCATAGGTAGTAATATATTTAACCCCTAAATTTTTAGATATTTTTGTGATCTCTTTTAAGGTCTTTACCCCTGCTTGATGTCCAACACTTCTGGGAAATCCCCTTTTTTTAGCCCAACGACCATTACCATCCATTATAAATGCTACATGTGTAGGTACTTCTTTCTGTTTAACTTCCGATACTAACTCTTCAAAAGTACTATTGTTTTTGAATTTATCTAATGCCTTATCAACAATACCCCACATTAATAATCCTCCTATATTTATGAAATAACCCCCTCTCAACCATATAGAGGGGGTTTAGTAACTGGGGTTATTATTTATTATCTACCCCTAAGTAATAATCTTCATGACTGATTATTAACTCTACAACTTCTTTATTAATTAGCCTTTGTCCAATTACCCTTAATTCACCTAGACCAACTAACTTTCTTGGAGGTCTGGTATGACGAATTTGAAGTTTATAGTTATCCCTTGTTAATAAATCCTTGGCAGAATTATAATTTAAGGCAATAACATTTTTCATAGTTATACTTCCATTATATCTGCAGTTTTATTCTCTAGCAAGGAATCTATTTTAGCAATATATTCATCAGTAATTTCCTGGATATTATCTAAACCACGGCGATAATTATCCTCAGAAATCTCTCCTTCCTTCTCTAGCTCTTCTAATTCACTATTTGCCTCGCGTCGAAGATTTCTAATAGAAATTTTGCCCTCTTCTGCTTTCTGCTTAACAACCTTAACTAGTTGCTTTCTTCTCTCTTCAGTCAGCTGAGGAATATTGATTCTGATTAAATCACCATCATTATTAGGATTTAGTCCTAAATCAGATTTTAAAATAGCTTTCTCAATATCACCTATTACAGTCTTATCAAAAGGAGCTACTAGTAATTGTCTTGGTTCTGGTGCAGAGATCTTTGCCATTTGATTAATTGGTGTAGGAGCACCATAATAGTCAGCCTTAATACCATCTAACAAAGATGCTTTAGCTCTTCCAGTTTGTATTTTTGTAAACTCCTGCTTAGTATTCTCAATCACCTTATCCATATCCTTTTTAGCCTGATTAGCAACCTCTTTAATCATATGTATAACCTCCCTTTATCTAAATGTTTATATATTATCTTACAAAAGTACCTACTTCTTCGCCTAATATTGCTCTTTTAATATTATTCATCTCTTTTACCCCAAAGACTATTAATGGAATATTATTGTCCATACATAAAGATACCGCAGTAGAGTCCATAACTCCCAAACCTTTATTTAATACATCGATATATTCTAACTCTTTGTATTTGACAGCATTTGGATTCTTAACTGGGTCTGAATCATATACTCCATCTACATTTTTAGCCATTAAAATAGCATCAGCATTTATTTCAGCTGCTCTTAAAGCTGCTGTTGTGTCAGTAGAGAAGAATGGATTACCAGTTCCTGCAGCAAAAATAACAATTCTCCCCTTTTCTAAATGCCTCATTGCTCTACGTCTAATATAAGGTTCTGCAACTTGTCGCATTTCAATAGCGGTCTGTACTCTAGTATCAACACCCAACTTCTCTAGAGCATCCTGTAGGGCTAGAGAATTGATAACTGTAGCTAACATTCCCATATAATCAGCAGTTCCTCTATCCATTCCCTTAGCACTTCCTGCAATACCTCTAAATATATTACCTCCACCTACCACTATTGCTATTTCCACCCCAGTGGTCAGGACATTTTTAATCTCTTTAGCTATTGAATTAATAAATTGAGGATCGATTCCATAATCCTGCTCACCAGCTAAAGCAGCCCCACTTAACTTTATAATTACTCTAGAAAACTTTGCTCTTGACATCAATCCAACCCCCAGTCCCCTTTTATATTTCTATAATATACCCTAAATCCCTTTTTATGATTAAAAATTTTACTATATTATTTAACGATCACTATTAAATATTGATATATATATTATATTTTATCACCTATTAACTTTATCACAATAGCTTTTAATCTAACTTTTAAAATTGAAAGCATAATAAAATAAATGATAAAACTTAGAAAACTAACTGACTCTAAAAAAAGAGAACACGAGAGTGTCCTCTTTTTTTAGATAGATATTATTTATTAATTTCACCCATTACTTCTGCTGCAAAATCTGTCTCTTCCACTTCAATACCTTCTCCAACTTCATATCGAACATAGTTTACAATACTAGCATCATTTTGATCAACTAATTGTTGAATAGTTATATCTGAATCTTTAACAAACTCTTGTTCTAACAAGCAGTTTAATGTATAGAATTTACCTAATCTACCTTCAACCATCTTTTCTACTATATGCTCTGGCTTTCCTTCTGCAAGAGCTTGCTTTGTAAGGATTTCTCTCTCCTTATCAAGATCTTCACTAGGAACATCCTCTTTTGATAAGTAATTTGGTTTTACAGCAGCAATATGCATAGCAATATCTCTAGCTAAATCTTCATCTCCACCTTGAAGTTGAACTAAAACTCCAATGTTACCACCCATGTGCAAGTATGTACCAAAGATCTCTTCAGCATTCTTTTCAAAGATTTGAAAGCGTCTAAAGGAGATATTTTCTCCAATTTTAGCAATAGACTCTTTTAAGTATTTCTCTACTGTTTTGTCTTCTGCCTTTAAAGTTTGACTAAGAGCTTCTTCTACATCAGCAGGATTTTCTGCTAATACGTGATCTGCTAAAGCATCAACAACCACTTTAAAATTTTCATTTCTAGCAACAAAATCAGTTTCACAGTTGACCTCTAAAATAGCAGCTGTATCATCCACTGTTTTAAAAGCTACTAAACCTTCAGCAGCAGTTCTTCCAGCTTTCTTATCTGCAGAAGCGATACCTTTTTCTCTTAAGTATTCAACAGCTTTATCCATATCTCCATCTGTCTCTTGTAAAGCTTTTTTACAATCTAAAATCCCAGCATTTGTCATTTCTCTTAACTTCTTTATATCAGCTGTAGTAATTGCCATTATTGAACCTCCTTATAGTTTATGAAAAAACTTATTTAAAAAAAAGGCGCTTCACAAGGACGATTTACATCCTCATTACACGCCCTTTATTTATTATTCTTATTGTTGGTCTTCTTCTGTAGTTGCAGCTTCTTCAATCTCAGCTTGTTCGCCTTCTTGAGATTCTACAACTGCATCAGCGATAACTCCAGTTAATAATTTAACAGCTCTAATAGCATCATCATTTCCTGGAATTAAATAATCAACATCATCAGGATCACAGTTTGTATCTACAATAGCTACTACTGGGATACCCAACTTCTTAGCCTCTGCTACCGCAATCTCCTCTCTACGAGGGTCAACAATAAATAACACATCAGGAAGACCATTCATATCTCTAATTCCACCTAAGTTACGAACTAATTTAGTTCTTTCCTTCTCTAACTGCATTACCTCTTTCTTAGGTAAGACCTCAAAGATTCCATCCTCTTCCATCTGTTCTAACTCTTCTAAACGCTCAATACGTTTACGAATAGTTTTGAAGTTAGTTAGCATACCACCTAACCAACGCTCATTAACATAAGGCATTCCACATCTTTCAGCTTCTTGCTTAATAGTCTCTTTAGCTTGCTTTTTAGTTCCTACAAAAAGAACTGTTTTCCCTTCAGCTGCTAGTTCACGAACGAAGTTATAAGCATCTTCAGCTAATTTAACTGTTTGCTGTAGATCCACTATGTAGATCCCATTTCTTTCTGTAAAGATGTATGGTTTCATCTTTGGATTCCATCTCTTAGTTTGATGTCCGAAATGAACTCCAGATTCTAATAATTGTTTCATACTTACTACACCCATTACTGCGGCACCTCCTCTCGGTTTTTAATCCTCCACTCTCTTCTTCCTCTGCTAAAACCCTAAGGGCACCTCTAGCAAAGTCCAAAAGTGTGTGTGATTGATGTTCTTCTAACACCATTAAACAGTATACCACATAAAAAAAATAATATCAACAAGATTTTTAATTATTTTTAAATTAAACAAAGTTCTTAGGATTAGAGCTATAATTAAACTAAGATTAAGACTATATAAGTTCAATAAAATAGAGTAGATTCTCTACTTAAAATTAGATTCAAATTATGTAAAGCAAACACGATAAGGTATTATTAAATAACTTTATAGAATTAGATAAAACATTATTTTTGAGTTGCAAAAAAATAAAGACATCATTATGATGTCCTAAAACAGTTAAATCATTCAATTATTTGAAGTTACTTGTAGTAATACCTCTTTAACTGATATAGGTAATTGAAAAGAGTAGGTGCCTGCCTTAATCTTAGTTTCAAGATTTAACTCATCTACCATAGCAATAAATTCATCTTTATCCTCAATTACCCCCTGATAGAGCAGTAAAGTAGATACCTCTCGACTGGATATCCCTTTTGGAATAGTTAATAGAACTTTTTTATTTTCCCTTTCTAACTCTTCTTTTATTTCCTTTTTTAGCTCTTTTTTTAACTGCTCTTTTAATTCTCTAGTCAATTCCTCTCTAAGCTTCTTTTTAACATCATCACTATCTGCTTGTACCTTTTCTACAGCATCTTCTATGGCTGTCTCTATTTCATCCTCAGCCTTAAGATCAATCGCCTCTTTAGAGTTATTATTATCTTTTGTCTGTGACACTCCAACTTCTGAAATTATATCAGCCTTTTCTGATTTTAATTTCTCTTCTCTAACTATATTATTGTCTTGAATTAATAAACTTTGATCTACTAATTCTTCACCCTTTATTTCTTTATCAATATTATCTTCTTTTACAGAAGCAAACGCCCCTTCTAAATCATAATTCTTCTTTAATTTAATATCCTGATCACTATAACTCTCTGCAGGAAAGCTCATCCCTAGCTTTCTAGCCTCTTTTATAATCTCTTCTTCAGTCATCACAGTCTCTTTTGGTGAATTTAAATTAAATAGATTCAAATCTAAAGATAATAGTAATGCCATAATCACAAGTGTAATCCCTATCCCTAACAGAGTATGGCGTAACATTAATTTTCCCTCCGATTATTGAATTTATAAATCAATTCGACTTCCCGACTTCCCATATTCATCTTCTTAGCTATCTCTGCCATACTTAAGCCTTCTTCTTTAAGTCTCTTTATCTGTTGATAAGCAGGATTTCCATTTGTAGGATTAAGTGTAGGTTTAGTATTTGTTTGACTATTTAAGAGATTAATATTCTTAATATTTTCATCTAGAATGTCCATTTTAATATCAACCTTTTCAACTTTATCAATTAATTTCTCAACCCTATCTTTTAAGATGATTATCTCTTCTTTATATCTACCATTATCCAATTTATGATTTAGCAGCTGACCAAAATCATTACTTCCTACTATTGAGTTTATCTCATCCTCTAACTCTTCTTTTAAATTTCTAATCTCTGATAACATCTCAGTTGCTAAATAATAGTCATCATTATCCTGTTGAGAACGATAGGTTAAGAATAAAGAGATCATAATCACTACTAAACCTACAGCAAACAAAATATATTCCAAATCTATTACCTCCATTTATACCTTGATATCAATATATCGTCCTGCATTTAATACCTTAGCCTCGTTTTGACCTTCCTCTTCTTCATTATCACCATTTCCATTCTCTATTCTTCTCTTCCTCTTTTGCCTTCTCTTCTCTTTCTTATCATCCTCTTTTTTAATCTTCTTATGCTCTGTCTTTTCAGATTTATTTACCCTATCCTGCTTTCTGACATCCTTTTGCTCTAACTCCTGCTGTAATTGATTTTGATAAATATTTGGTTTAGCTTTTCTACTCTGTTCTAACTTACTGACATCTAAAGAACGAGAAAGTATAGTCTTAGGGTTGATAGGCTCTACCATAAGCCTCCCTCCTTTTAAGAGTAAGGTTTTGATTTAATTTGATCATCATCTAGATAATACTGAACAAATTTATTAACCTCATCTATTCTTTTAACAAGGGTTCCTATATTTACAATAACTCCTGTATAAATAGTATCCTGAACCTTAATCTTTCCTTCCTTACCTTCTTCTAACTTAGATTCTAACTTCTTCTTATCTTCTTTAATCTCTTCAATTTCAGCAGCAATAGAAAATCTCATCCTAGTAAGTTGATTCAATAAATCTTGTTTATTAGCTAAAAGCTTACCATTATTTTTCTCCCTTTGCTCCTTTAGTAACTTTATATTCTTAATAACCTGATCCAACTTATCTTGTTTATCTTTAAAGAGATTATTCTTATTATTATAATCATCCCTTGTTCCAGGGGTTATCCCTACAGAGACCTCTGTTGGAGTAGCTAGATTAGAACCGATATTTTTCGCTACTATCTCTTTAGTAGCCCTGATCTTACCACCAACAATTAATCCCTTCTTCTCCTCTACAACCACCTTGTTACCAGCATCAATAGTACTATGCATAATAGCATCCTGTACTATTAAATCTCCTTCAGTTATAACTGTTCCATTCTCAATAAATTTAACATTAATATCTCCTTTTGCTCTTAAAGTTCCTTTAATCGCACCAATAAAGCCTTTTTTAATAATAATTTGACCATCGGCTTCTATATTTCCTCCATAAACACTACCTTCTATCAAAACATTTCCTTGGGATTTAATTTCCATACCATCATTTAGATTTCCACTTACTATTACACTCCCTGTAAAATCAATATTTCCTGTTGATAAATCAACATCACTCCTGACAGTATATACATCTAAAACACTAATAGAATTATGATTATAAACTACTTGACCCTCAATTACTGCAGTTAATGACATTCCATCTTCACTTAATTGTACATTTTCGCCTACAGGTATATCTATATCTTTTACAGGTGGCGGAGCAACATCTTCTCCCATCACGTTCTTGCCTGGCTCCCCCTCTACTGCTAAGACTTTAGTAGCTAATAAGTCTCCAGGATCGACGTTAACAATTCTACCTAGATTACGAAAATCTGCACTACCATCATCTAACAGATTAACCTTCTTCTCAGAACTATTAATATCAAATTTAAAATCAATTCTGCCATCCTCTCCAGGAACAGGATCTTGTCCAGCTGCTATTAAAAAATCCTCTAGTGGCTTTTTAGAATTAAAAATCTCAGTAAATTCTTCTTTCTTTATACCAAAAACTATACCTTCTTTATTCAACTCTTCCATTATATCTTCAACTGTAAATCCTCTTCCTCCAAGGGGTGGAATATGGCTTATATAAGCTTCCATCTTATCCTTACTTAACTTAAATTCTAAACTAGCATCACGATCTAACTCAGCTTTTCTATCAGCTATTTTGATCTTCTCTCCATCTAAAGTTAAAGCTTCACTTACTGCAGTATAGTCGACTTCAACTATCTCCTTTTTCTCAAGAGTCTCTTCAATAGCATCCATCTTTACTTGTCTACCATTACCTACAGGTTGTTTTACTATCAAAAATATTCCATCATCAGATATCTCAACTCTAAATTCACCATCTTTACTTTCAACTTCTTCTATTAACTCTAAAGTGGCTTGATATGAGTTTAAACCACCAAGTAATCCAAAGAACTTTTTCTTCTCTTCAAGTAACTCTATCGAGATATCCTCTAGACTAAATTCATCATCTACTTTTTCATTAAATATCCTATAAGCCTCTTCCAATGCAATCTTTTTATTCTTTGCTTCAATCTCAACCTTTTCAATGATTGTCATAATAACCCCTCCTCCCTATTAAATCAAGCAAATAATAAATCTTTCTTCCTACTAAGATATCCTCTTAATCGGAAGATAGCTTTAGTATGCAACTGTGAAATACGAGCAGTTGTTAAGTCCATAATCTCCCCTATCTCGGTTAATGTCAAATCTTCATAATAATAAAGGGAGACAACCAATCTTTCTTTCTCAGGCAATTTATCTATCGATTCACCTAAAAGTTCTTTCATTTGATCATAGAAAAAGAGGTTATCAGGCTCCTTGTCAGCAGAGTCACTGATTAAATCCTTTAGTTCTATCTTATCTCCACCTTTAACATTAAAAAAGGACTCTAAAGAGATATTCTCCGGAATATTGACATCAACCAATAAATTATTAAATTCCTCACAACTTAGTCCCAACTCTGCTCTTACCTCTTCATCATCAGGGTTTCTTCTTAGTTTTTTCTGTAATTTATTATAAGTATTACTAAGCTTTTTTGACTTTCTTCTAATTGATTGCGGAACCCAATCTAACTTCCTAATCTCATCATAAATCGCACCTCTTATTCGCGGAACAGCATAGGTAGAGAATTTAATCCCCCTATCTATATCATATCTATTCATAGCATCTATTAGCCCCAAAAAACCATAGTTTAACAGATCATCAAAAGTAAATCCATCGGGTATCTTAGTAATGATCTTTCCTGCAACATGCTTTACCAAAGGGGTATAGCTTAGAATTAAATCTTCTTTAGATTGTTGGCAATTATTCTTTTTATACTTCTTCCATAAAATATCTTCTTTTAAGTTATCTGATCTCTTCATTTAAGGATTCCTCCTACTATTCCTGCTTTATACCTTTGATAATTTTCGCCAGTTTGTCTGAATCCTCATTAATAATATTTGTATTCTTATTATCTATACTTTCAAACTCTAAAGAGGTCATCCTATCTAATCCTTCCTCTTTTAGAGCCTCTTTAGAGTTACTACCTTCTGAATTAGATGCTACTTGCTTAATCGAGCTTTTCATCTCCTCTTCCATAATATCACTTAAATTTGAATTTATCAATTGCCCTATTATACCACCTATTATACTAAAAATTAATCCACCAATAAAGACTCTCTTGATAATAGTTGTTAAATCCAAATTCATAATTATTGAAACCATTAAGACTATAATAATAGCTACAATAGCAAATAACACCATAAATTGCTTGGTAAGGGAACTCACTATTTATAATCCCCTCCTTTACTAATTAATTATAATATAAATGCAATATTCTAAACTAATCTTAAATCGACGGTTTAAGTATAAATTTGAGTATAAGTTAACCTTAAACTCAAATTTACTATAATATTCTATCATCTTGTTTAACCGTTTTAATAACTACCTCTCCACTATTATTGTATAATTCCATTGTTCTTCCATAATTCTCTCCTACTTCAGCCCCAATTATTGGAATCCTCTTCTTCCTCATGATACTCTCAACAGCTTCAATATTGCGAGCCCCTATCCTAATTCTATCATTAGAGCTTGAGAAGTTAAACATTTGGGCTCCCCCAGCCATCTTGGCCTCTAAATTTCTAATATTAGCTCCTGCTTTTCTCAACTCTTCAATTAAAATATCTATTGCTGTATCTGCATATTTTTCAGGCTTACCCTGTTTACGGTTTGATGGAAACTCTGGCAACATAATATGAGCCATCCCTCCAATTTTACTAATACTATCATACAAGGTCAATCCAACACAAGAGCCCAAGCCTGACGTAATCAAAACATCACTCTCTTTTCCCACTTTAAGGTCAGCCATCCTTACTCTAATCTTATTACTAATCAACATCAACACCTAGCCTCTTTAACATAAAGTCTAAAGATTCAGGATTGGGAATTACAAAAAACTGACCATTAACCTCTAAATTCCCTAAAATCTCTGTTTCGATTACTAATGCATAATCACCTATCTGACCTAATTCTATAAAAGCCACCTCTAAAATAGCACCAGCCATGTCATGGGCCAAAGCTGGAACATCAGGCATTATTTTAATATCAAGCATTTGAGAGAAAGCATTCAAATTAGACCCTGTTAGTATATTTGCTACTTCTTTAAGAGCGGACTCTTCTAATTCTCCTATGTTATCTTCAATATTGACCTCTTCACCGATTAATAAAGAGATTAACTTGTTTGCACTATTATTTCCTAAGGTAAATAGAACACCTCCATTAATATCTCCCATTATTCTAACTAAAATAGCAGCTATTAAATTATCTGCCCCTCCCATAATTTCTGGGACTAAATCTATTGGTAAGATGCTTACCTTAGGAACTTTCATCTGAATCTTATCATTTAGCATCTCTGAAAGTGAAGTAGCTGCATTTCCAGCACCAATACTTGCAACTTCTCTTAATGCATCTAGCTGTATAGGACCCAATTTAGCCAACTTATCATCAATATGATTCATCAACTCTCACCTCTAAAATTATTTAATATCTAAATTAAACCTTTCTTTCTTAATTCTCGTTGTTTAGCAAATACCCATTCAATTATCTCTTCTCTCAACTCAGTAGATATATCAACAAACTTAACCCCATAAACAGTAGTTATTTTATCAGTCCCATCCTCTTTTCTTTCTTCAACTCTAACAATCTCACCATTTAATAGACTAATAGATAATTCTATAAAGTCTATCTTGAGCTCTAGTACTTGACCTATTTCAAAGTTATTGGCGCCTTTTATAACTATCATAAGACCTCCACCACTAATATCAGCAGCTAATGCTTTATTAAACTCTTCTGAATAATCATTATACTCTTGCTTTTCTTTAATATCACAGTAAGCTACAACTCTATATTCAATCTCTTCTTGGACAGAAATCCTTACAAACCGTCTTCTTTGAATTCTTTCAACCTCACTAGAATTAAGAACTACCAGAGAATATACCGGTTTCTTCTTTCTTTTCTTTACCTTGCTTTCCATCTGATACAAGGCTGTTGCTCCTGTAAAAATTATCTTTAAAGGAGTCTTCTTTTTAATAGATAGTGGTCTATTATCTTCATCAAATGGAAGCTCTATTTCTATAGTCTTATCATCAAAGTCCAATATTTTTGATCCATATTCACCTTTATAAGGACCATCTTCTATCTTTATTCTTACCCTTTGGTTAAGCTTTAATTGAGGTCTCTTTGCCATAGAACATACCTCCATTTAAAATAATAAACCAAAACCTAAATTAAATAAGCCCCTTCTTTCTTAATTCACGCTGTTTAGCAAATAACCATTGCATAACTTCATCTCGCTTACCTGTATCTTGGTGAATAAATTCAACTCCTATACTATATCGCTTTTCTCCTTGCTTAAACTCTGCAAAAACTCTAACCACTTTAGCTAAGAGTTTATCAAAAGGTAGATTAGCAAAACTAAAATCTACTTCTAAAATCTGTCCCTCCCTTACAGAACTCTCTCTAGTAACCATCTTCAGCCCGCTAGCACTGATATCTCGAATAATAGCATTATACAGATTAGTACTATCGGAATTTAGTGATTTTTCAGAAAGAATCTCTTCTATACCTACATTTTCATCCAACTCTTTTAGATCTTCTTCGTTTCCAATCACTCTAAATTTTGCTTCTTGATAGATATCCAATCTAAAAAAATTTCTCTCTTGTATCTTACTAACTTCTCCAATCAACTCTACTATTAATAAAGGGGTAACTTCAACCTCCCTCCTAATAACCTTTACTGGTATCTTATATAAGCCAGTACTCTCTCTAAGCATAATATCTATTTTAGTTCCAATTGCTATATTAACAACTTTACCTTCTGTAAAAGGAGTATTTATAGCAAAAATAGAGTCACTTATAATATCAGCCACTTGCGAGGAATATTGTCCCTCATAGTTTCCGAAGGGAACAACTACATCTATCCTCTGATTAATATTCACTTTTCTATTAAGATCAAATCTCTTTACTACTTGGGAGTTTCGTTTCAAACTCCAACACCTCCTACTCAAGTCCCAATTAAATACCTAATATTCTATTAAATAATCCCCTAATCCCTTTAGACTCTTGGGGAGCTTCTGTATCTACTAGTTTAGTTGCGGTAAGATTAATACTTTTAGATGCCCTAGCCCTTGGAAATTCCAAAAGAAATGGGCTACGACTCATTACAGATTTTACTACAGCATTATCCTTTGGTATAACCCCTAATAACTCAATATCCAGTTCAAGAAAATCATAAGCAGTTTTAATCAAGCGCTTAGCTATTCTCTCCCCTTCCTTTTCACTCTCAGCTTGATTGATTACAAGCTTAATAGTGGCTTGCTTGTCATGTTTACTAATAACCTTAACAACTCCATAAGCATCAGTTATAGAAGTCGGCTCAGGAGTAGAGATAACAATAACTTCATCAGCACCTAAAATGAAATTAACTACATTATGGGCTAGCCCCGCACCTGTATCAATTAAAATAATATCAAATTCTTCTCCAAGCCTAACAAACTCACTGATTAAATTATTGATTTGATATTGAGATAAATTTGCTAGCTCTTGTATTCCTGAACCTCCAGGAATTAATGATAATCCATTAGGACCTTCAACAATAACTTCTTCTAAAGTCTTACGACCTTGAATCACATGTTCTAAATTATAGGTAGGAGTCACACCTAAGATAACATCCAAATTAGCCATACCCAAATCAGCATCAAGAACTATTACCTTCTTTCCTAGTGCATTCAAAGCCAAGGCCAAATTGGCAGTAAAGTTGGACTTTCCTACCCCACCTTTACCACTAGTAACAGTATAAATATAAGCACCTTTACCTTCTGTATTTCTTTCTTTCTTTCCTTTATCCTTTTCTACCTTCATTTTTTCTACTAGATTTCTCAGCTTGGCTGCTTGGTCTTTCATAGTTCTAGCCCCTTTAATATATCCTCTATTAATTGTTCAGACTCTGGTAACTTAATATCCTCTGGAACATCTTGCCCAACAGTTATATAGGATAAAGGTTTTTTAGCCTTAGCAGTTGCTTCCAATATAGTCCCCCAAGAATTAGTTTCATCAAGCTTAGTGATAATCAATTTATCCAAATCAATTTCATTATAGACTTCTATAATCTTCATAAGATCATTTACTTTAGTAGTAGCACTTAATACTAAATATATCTCATCAATCGGAACATTATTAATAAAACCTTTTAGTTCAGAGATATGAAGCTGATTATTCTGGCTTCTACCAGCAGTATCAACCAAGACTAGATCATAACCCTGATAACCTTCAATAGCATTTAATAATTCTTGAGGAGTAAAGACGACCTCTAGCGGCAAATTTATAATCTCACTATAAGTCTTTAACTGCTCTACTGCTGCAATTCTATAGGTATCAGCAGTAATCAGTCCTACCTTCTTATTCTCAAATAACGAAAATCTTGCAGCCAGTTTTGCTAAAGTTGTAGTCTTACCGACTCCTGTTGGTCCTACTAGGGATATAATCTTGGTCTTACCTGACTCCAATTCAATTGGCTTAATATCTATAAATTCTTTTTTTAGTTTCTCTCTTAAAACATCCTTAATCTCTTCACTGTTTAAATCTTTTAAATCTACTTTATCAGCAATCTCCTCAGCCAACTCTCTTGCCATCTTACGACTCAAACCTAAAGTCCATAAAGCATCAATTAACCTTTCTAAAGATGGATTCACTACTAGGTGTAAAGATTGTTGATTCTTATTTTTAAGCTCTCCCATCATGTCATTCATCATATGCTTCATTTGTGATAATTCTGACTTTAAAATATTATCTTCATTTGCTTGCCTGCTCTCACTTAGCTTGCTTTCTTTTCTCTTCTTATTATCCTGATCAACTGTGGCTATCACTTCTACCATCTTCTTGGCAAAGAGACCAAAAAAGCCACCCTGCTTAAATTTACGGGTATGCAAAATAATAGCATCAGCCCCTAAATCAGACTTGACTTTTAATATCGCTTCTTGCATCGTCTCAGCGCGGTATTTTTTTATCTTCATCTATACTTTCACCATCCCTACTGTTTGAACATTAAGGTATGACTCTAGTTCATTAAAGGACAATACTGTCAAGTTTGGTGCTACCTGTTCTGTCAATTGCTTAAAATGATATCTAACTATTGGTGAAGTCAACACAATAGGTTCAATACCTTGAGCGGCTATTTGCTCAACCTTTTCAGATAAACTATTGAAGATCTGCTGTGCTTTATTTGGGTTTAAAGCAATATATGACCCCTGATCACTATGCTGAATAGAGTTGGATATCTCTTCTTCCAGCTCTGGAGCTAAGGTAATAACATAAAGCTCATTATTATCTCCCTTATATTTTTTAGAGATATGTCTAGATAAGGCTTCTTGTCTTACATATTCAGTTAAGATTCCTATATCATGTGTATTCTTAGCCTGATCAGCTAATACCTCTAAAATAGAGACTAAGTCCCGAACTGAAATCCCTTCTTTCAATAAGTTCTGTAATACTTTCTGAACTTGACCAATTGTTAATAGATCTGGAATCAGCTCATTAATAACTGCGGAGTAATCCTCCTTGATATTATCAATCAACTCCTTAACCTCTTGTCTACCTAATAATTCATAGGCATGAGACTTAATTAACTCTGTCAAATGAGTTGCCATTACAGAAGGTGGGTCTACTACTGTATAACCTGCCATCTCAGCTCTTTCTCTATCATCTTCATCAATCCAGATAGCTGGTAAACCAAAAGCTGGCTCAGTTGTCTCTCTACCATTAATCTCTTCAGTAACCATTCCAGAGTCCATAGCTAAATAGCCATCAACCTTGATATCATGTTGAGCAATCTCAATCCCCCGTAGATTAACTCTATAGTAATTTGGTTCTAATTGCATATTATCCCTAATGCGAATCGGTGGGATAATAATCCCTAATTCTAAAGCACATTGGCGACGAATCATTGAAACCCTATCTAATAAGTCACCCCCCTGCTCAGGAACAACTAAGGGTATTAAGTTATAGCCAACCTCCAACTCCATGGGGTCAACCTGTAATAATTGGGATAGATTTTCTGGCTCTCGGTATTCTTCTATCTCCTCTTCCTCTTGGTCAAAGACCATCTCTTCTTCCTTCTCTTTACCAGCCTGATAAATTATATAGCCTATTACTCCAAGAATTACGGATAGTAATAGAAAAGGAAAGGTAGGTAATGGAGTCAATACTCCCAACAAAAGGATTACAGCAGAAACCATCATTAACGTCTTTGGCTGATTGAATAATTGCTTAGTAAAGTCTTGACCTAAATTTCCTTCTGAGGCTGCTCTAGTAACAACAATACCTGTTGCAGTAGAGATTAATAAAGCAGGGATCTGACTTACCAGCCCATCACCTACTGTTAATAGAGTATAGGTCTGTAATGCATCTAAAATAGGCAAATTCAATTGAATAACCCCAATAACCAATCCACCCAGCACGTTGATTAAGGTGATAATAATACCAGCAATAGCATCACCTTTTACGAATTTACTGGCACCATCCATTGCACCATAAAAATCAGCTTCTTGCCTGATCTCCTCTCTCTTCTTTCTAGCTTCAGCTTCAGTAATCAACCCTGAACTCAAGTCAGCATCGATACTCATCTGCTTACCAGGCATAGCATCCAAGGTGAAGCGAGCTGCTACCTCAGATACACGTTCAGAACCTTTAGTAATTACAACAAACTGGATAACAACTAAGATAACAAAGATAACAAAACCTACTACATAATTACCACCAACAACGAAATCACCAAAGGCTTCAATTACTTTTCCAGCATTGGCCTGTCCTAATATCAAACGAGTGGTCGATACATTCAATGCCAATCTAAATAGAGTAGCTATCAATAGTAATGACGGAAATACCGATAGTTCTAGTGGATTTACTAGATACATCGATACTAATAAAATTGTTAAACCTAAACTAATATTTAAAGTTAATAATAGGTCTAATAAAAAGGTCGGTAATGGAATAATGAACATTACTACTACTAAAATAACGGCTATAGCAAACAATACATCATTATATTGACCTAAATTTCTTCTCTGTACACTTTCTAAAGGGGTAGCCATTTACTATGACCTCCTTTCTTGATCTAATTGATAAACATAAGCTAGAACTTCAGCTACTGCTTGGTACAAATCAAGGGGTATCTCTTCACCAATATCAACAATTCTATATAAAGCCCGAGCTAAAGGCTTCTCTTCTACAATCTCAATATTATTCTCTTTAGCAACCTCCCTAATTCTAAGTGCCAACTCATCTTGACCTTTAGCTACTACAATAGGAACATCCATCTCATCCATATCAAACTTAATCGCTACCGCAAAATGGGTTGGGTTGGTAATAACAACTGAAGCATCAGGTATATCCTGCATCATCCTACTCATAGCCATCTCTTGTTGCTTCTGCCTACGCTTAGATTTGACTTCCGGTTTACCTTCAGCATTCTCTCTTTCCTGCTTAACCTCTTCTTTACTCATCTTAAGGTCTTCTTCATGCTGCCATTTTTGATACATAAAATCTACTATCCCTAATATAATAAAAACTGCACTTATCTTCATAGCTAAAGAATAGGCAGTGTCTCCTATTAAGTTTAATGAACTTGCCCAACTACTATTAACTAGCACTGCAAATTTATCTGCAACTTTTTTAATAGTACTATATGCTATTGATACAACAATAATTATCTTCATAATAGATTTCAGCATCTCTACCAGAGAACGTTTAGAAAACATCTGCTTAGCCCCCTTTAAGGGATTTAGCTTGCTAAACTTAGGAACTAAGACTTTAGGAGTATAGAGAAAACCAACCTGTAGATAGCTTACTGCCACCCCCACCAAGGCTGCTACTAACAATAATGGAGCAACTATCTTTGCAATAAAAGCTATTATCTCGATTAAAAGGGCATGAAAATTATTAATAGATAATTCCATCTGAAAATAATTAATAAATACTTTATTAGTAAAAGTAATAATCTCTTGAAGCATATATCTAAACCAAAAAGATAGCATCAAAAAACTAAATAAGAGAGTAAAAGCACTATTTAACTCCTTACTCTTAGCAACCTGTCCCTCTTTTCTAGCTTCACTTCTCTTCTTGGGGGTGGCCTTTTCTGTTTTCTCTCCTGATGCCATATTCTTATCCTCTTTCTATCATTAATTTTAATATCTTATAGATATCATTAGTTGTTCCATTAAAGAGGTCTTGTAAAGTATTTATATAACTTGGTAAAATAATAATTAGAAATATTATACCTACAAGTACCTTAGTAGGCATTCCCATCATAAAGACATTTATTTGAGGAACAACTCGAGCTACTAGCCCAAAAGCTACATCTACTATAAACAAAATAGCTATCACTGGTAAAGCCAACCTAAATCCCAATGGAAATAGATCACCAACAATTCTAAACAAAGCCCAGACCAGCTCTGAAGAGCCGTGAAATTTGGTCACTCCAACTATAGTGAAGCTATCAGTTAATGCTTTTAATAGATAGTGATGCCCATTAATAACCAAAAAGAGCAGTGTAGCCAATATATTTTTAAATTGACCAACTAAAGGGGCTTGCATCCCATTTTGAGGGTCAATTACACTAGCCATAGCAAAACCTATCCTTGTATCAATAAATTGTCCTGCTAGTTGCAGTGCCATAAAGTTTAATAACATAATAAAACCTATTATAAATCCAATAAATAACTCAATTATAAGTTGAAAAGAGATAATTAATAACCCTTCTGGTGCTTTAATAGCTGAGAAAGAAGTAATCGGTAATATGATAATCGTAATAAATACCGCTAGTCCTATTTTCAATCTATTAGGTAAGGATTTACTCCCAAAGATAGGGGCAACTACCAAAAATCCCAGAACCCTTGCTAAAATTAACACAAAATAATAGACTTGATTTGTCAATTCTTCTGCTAACATCTCTTTTCACCCCTATCAACCGATATAATTAGGGATATTAGTAAATAACTCAGTAACAAAGTCTACCAAAACATTTAACATCCAGGGTCCAAAAAAGATAATGGCGGATAATACTGCTAAAATCTTAGGAATAAAGGCCAAAGTCTGCTCTTGAATTTGAGTAGTTGCTTGGAAAATACTGACCAATAAACCTACAGCCATACCCAACCCCAACATGGGTGCCGCTACTTTAATTACTGTAATTAATGCCCTTGTCCCTAACTCAATTACTAATGTCTGATTCATCTAAAATCCTCCTTTAATGAAAGGTCTCTACCAAGGATTTGATTACCAAGTACCATCCATCAACTAAAACAAACAGAAGTATCTTAAAAGGCAATGAGATCATTACTGGAGGTAACATCATCATTCCCATAGACATCAAGGTACTTGCCACTATCATATCTATCACTATAAAAGGTAAATAAATCATAAAGCCAATCTGGAAAGCAGTTTTTAGCTCACTGATAACAAAGGCAGGTACTAATACATAGGTTGGAATATCATCCTTATTATTAGGTCTATCAACCTTAGACATATTAACAAAAAGAGCTAAATCTTTTTCACGAGTCTGTTTAAACATAAATTCCCTTAATGGATTTAATGCCGTTTCTAAAGCAACACCTTGATTTATCTCTTCATTTAAATATGGTTGTAATGCTTGATCATTAATCTGTGTCCACACAGGAGCCATAATATAGATTGTCATAAAGATTGCTAAACCAATTATAACTTGATTAGGTGGCATCTGTTGAGTTGCTAGGGCTCTTCTTAAGAGTGACAGCACAACAATAATTCTAGTAAAAGAAGTTACTAGAATTAAAATCGCTGGAGCTAGAGTTAGTGTTGTCAGTAAGAAGAGTATCTTTAACGAAAGAGCTAAATCCTGTGGTCCACCACCTTCTGTCCCATCACCAATTTCAATCTTTAAATTAGGGATAGTAAATTTAGTTTCAGCAAGAACACTATTTTGTGTTATTATAACTATCATCAAAGTTAATAGTATGATTTGCACCCATCTCTGCTTCATTAAATCAGTCCTTACTATTCTTCAAGAGGGTTGATTCCCCTTTCTCTTGAAGCTTTAAATTTATTGTGTCAATCTCTTCGATAAATTCAATCTTCTCCTTTGTAGAAGATAATAACCAGACCTTATCTACCACCTTAACCAGATACAAAATATGGTCAGTACTCAAATAACACTTCTCTAACACTTGAAGCTGGTTTGTTTGATTAAAGAGATTTCTTTTATCCTTCATGAATTTAACTATGGCATAAAAGATAGCTAGTACAATTAGCAAAGCTAGTAATACCTTTAATAGTTCAAAAGCATACTCCATATTATCAATCCTTAGCTTATAATTTTCTTAAGCGCTCTTCAGAACTTACAATATCAGTTACCCTAAAACCAAAGTTTTCATCAATAACAACAACCTCTCCTTTAGCAATAAGTTTACCATTAACCAATAAATCTACTGCTTCTCCTGCCAGTCTATCCAACTCAATCACAGAGCCTGGACCTAATTCCAAGATATCCTTGATTGACATCCTAGTCTTTCCTAAGCGAACTGTCAATTCTAAAGGTACATCGTGAATTAATCTAATATCATTATTTAACCCCTGACCCTGTGGCATACCTAATTCATTAAACTCTACTGACTGTACTTCAACATTCTGTTGTGGCATGGGTTGCTGATACATCGGCTGTTGGTACATTGGTTGCCCCTGCTGTTGAGTTTGTTGCTGATTCATCTGTGGTTGAGCTTGTTGCTGCTGACCTTGTTGAGGCTGTTGTTGTGTTTGATTAGAATTAGAACTTTGACCTTGATTAGCTGGTTCATCTGCTCCACTAGTATCCATACTCCCCATTAACGCATTTGCTAGCTTTTGGGCAAAATCAATAGTCATAACTTGAATGATTTGACTATCAATTAAATCACCAATATGCATATCAAAGACTACCTTTACAACTACATCTTTATCACCGACACCTTCTAGATTGAAGATATCACTGCTTAATTCTAAAAGTTCTGCCTTAGGTGGAGAAATATTGATCTTATCTCCTTCAAAAAAGTCAGACATTGAAGTGGATGCTGAACCCATCATCTGATTCATCGCTTCTCCTACAGCACTAATATGGAGCTCACTTAACTCCTCAGGAGGTGCAGTACCATCTCCTCCCATCATTAAGTCAGTAATAATTGCAGCATCACTGACCTCAAGTATCAATTGATTACTCCCTTTTAACCCCTCAACATACTGCACATCTACTACAATACAAGGTCTATTATAACTATCAACCAAATCTTCTACTGTACTGAACTCTACACGAGGGGTTGTAATCTCTACTTTCTGATTTAATAAACCATATAAAGCCGTAGCAGCTGAACCCATAGAGATATTAGCAACCTCGCCTAAAGCATCCTTCTCTAAATCTGTTAAGATATCTTCCATATCTGTTGCATTATTATCCTCTACCTCATCTTCCATACCACCATTTAACAAAGCATTGATTTCTTCTTGTGACAAAGCATCATTCATGGTCTTCATCCTCCCAATCATCTTCAGGAATAGCTGAAGTAATTTCTATAGCCAACTTGCTCCCACGCTTTCCTGGTTTTGCAGAAAATTTCTTCTTATTATTAATATATATTATTAAATCTTCATTCGTTTTAGTATTGAGCTTAACAACATCTCCTGTTCCCAATTGTAATAGTTGAGCTACAGTAATAGTTGTTCTACCCAATTCTGCTTCAACTGGTAACTTAGCTTTACCTAACCTTTGTTTTATCTTATTTAAGCTCTCAACAGCCTTATCCTTTCTTGCTGATGAAAACCAATATTGAGCACTTAATTTAGATACAATTGGTTCTAAAACAATATATGGTATACTAATATTTATCAGCCCATCCACCTTGCCAATTGCTGCTTCAAAGGTAGCCAAGATAACCATATCATTATTAGGAACAATTTGAGTAAACTGCGGATTAGATTCAAGTTCTTTTACTCTAGGTCTTAAATCAACCACATTCTCCCAAGCTTCACTAAAACTATCTAGAATACTTTTATTAATCTTCTTCAATACTACCTCTTCAATATCGGTAAATTCCCTCACCATACTCAATGTTCCTTCAATGTTTCCTCCAAATAGGCGCTCAATAATAGCATAACCTATTCTAGGATTAATCTCAATAATAAATTCTCCATGAAGAGGATAGAAATCACAAACAGACAAAATTGTAGGTTGGGGCAAAGAACTTACAAACTCCTCATAAGATAGTTGATCAATTGATGCTAACTCAAACTTGGTCATTGTTCTTAATTGGGTAGAAATAGTAGTAGTTAATAATCTAGCAAATCCTTCATAAACCATTCTTAGAGTTCTTAGCTGATCTTTAGATAATTTATTAGGATGCTTAAAGTCATAAACCTCTACTACTTCCGACCCATCATCCTTTAGCTCTTCTGTTTCTAGCTGCCCTGAGGACACTGCTTCCAATAAAGAATCTATTTCATTTTGGGATAACACTCTATTTGATGACATATTTCTCCCCCTACTCCATTAAAGAATTAAATATAATTATATTTAATCCTTCATAAATCATCATCTTTCTTAATATAATAAAAAATTCCCTCTAAAATTATAATCTCATCAATAATTATTGAACTACAAAATCAGTAAAGAAGACATTCGTTACTTTACCTTTAATCAAGTTTTGATTTATCTTATTCATAATCTCAGTTCTTAGCTTTCTAACACCTTCATTAGAGTTAATTTGATTATTATCTTTTGCTCTTAAAATTGTAATGATTGCATCCCTAACTTGAGGCTGTCTTTCTGTAAGCTCAGTAACTACTTTATCATTGCTAACCTCTAAGACAATATTAACTTTAATAAATCTTCTACCATCAGCCAAATTGACTAAAAATTGACCAATAGGTGTAGTCGTTCCTAACTCTTTAGAGGTGCTATCAACCTGTGCTCTATTGTTATTAGCTCCTACTGCAAACTTAGTAAATATAAAGTAGGACGCCCCGCTAGCTAACAAGACAGATATAAAGATAGCTAACACTATTATAATTATATTGTTACCTCCCTTTTCTTCACTCATCATTCATACCCTCCTCTTCATCGAGTTTCAATATTATTAAATCTACTCGTCGGTTTCTTGCTCTATGATCTTCAGTATCATTATCTACCAATGGTTTATATTTAGAGTATCCTGCTGCCGAGAGGCGAACAGGGTCAATCCCATTCTTTTCAATAAAATATCTAATTACATTAGTAGCCCTTGTTGTAGATAGTTCCCAGTTAGATGGATATTTAGAGTTACTAATAGGCCAATTATCGGTATGCCCTTCTACTACTATTTCATTGTCCAGACCTTCAATAAAGCTGGACATTTTATTTAAGATTTGATGGGCACTACCCTTTATCTCTGCTTGACCTAAATCAAATAATACCTTTCCAGTAAAGTGGATAGTCAAACCTCGATCAGTTATCTCTAAACTAATATCCTCTGCCAAACCTTCTTGTTCAATATAATTACTAATTCTACCTTGTAGATTATCAAATTCTTTAAAACTTGGATTTTGAGCATCAAATCCAGTATCTATCAGAGAACCTTTTACTATAGTCTTACCTCCAGTTAATACACCAAGCTTACCCTGTAACCCCTCCATCATCATTTGAAACTTTTCAGCATCAATACTAGAAAAAGAGTATAATAATACAAAGAAGCATAGTAATAATGTCATCATATCACCATAGGTAGTTAGCCAAGAACCACCACTATCCTCTTGCTTGGGCTTCTTATCCCTCGGCATTCAGACCCCCTCCTTCTTCTGAATTAAGACCAGTTCTAGAGCTTGGTGATAAGAAGGCCTTTAACTTCTCTTCTACAATTCGTGGGTTCTCTCCAGCTTGAATAGATAAGATTCCTTCGATCATTACCTCTTTAGATAAGATCTCTTGCTCACTTTTCACCTTTAATTTTGCTCCTACTGGAAGAAAGAACATGTTAGCCATCATTGAACCATATAAGGTTGTAATCAAAGCTACCGACATTCCAGCTCCCAAAGAACCTGGATCATCCAAGCCAGCTAACATACCAATTAATCCTACGAGAGTACCAATCATACCAAAGGCTGGTGATAACTCTGCACCAGTGTCAAATACCCCTTTATTAACTGAATGACGTTCTTCTATAAAGTTCAATTCTGTTTCCATAATACTCTTTACAAGCTGTGGGTCAGTACCATCAACTATCAACTGTACACCCTTCTTTAGAAAATCATCATCTAATTCATATACTTCTTCTTCCAAAGCTAGTAGTCCTTCCCTTCTTGCTTTCTCTGCAAAACTCACTAGAATAGAGATGATATCTCCAGCTTCATTGCTCTGCCCAGAGAACACTATCTTCATTGATGCTATGGCATTCTTTAACTGCTTAAAAGAATAAGATAGAATAATGCCACCTAAGGTTCCTCCAAGTACAATCAAAATAGAAGGAATATTCAAAAACATCATCAAGCTACCCTGCTGAAACATTCCCATTAAAACCAGTATAGTCGCTAATGCTAATCCAACAATTGATGCTAAATCCATTCTGTCACCTCACTTTTATTCAGGTCGAAAGGCTATCTTTTTCTTATAATCAACTACCTTTGCAACCACTTCCTCAACATCCTCTTTGACTACCAATCTATGGTTTGTAGTCAACGTAATTACAGTATCAGGGGTGGACTCTATAGTCTCAATCAGCTCTGCATTAATTACTAGCTTAGAATCATTTAATCTGGTTAATTCTATAATAAGACTCACATCCTTTATCAAACAAGTATTAAGATAATAAATAAATTTATAATTTCATAATATATCATCTATAAGTAAAGGGATATCCCTTTACTTATAGATTTAAATATTTTAGCTAAACTTATCTCTTAAGATTTACTAATTGCTCTAATATTTGATCACCAGTAGAAATAATCTTAGAGTTGGCTTGGAATCCACGTTGAGTTGTAATCATTTCAGTCATTTCTCCTGATAAATCTACATTAGACATCTCTAGACTACCTGCTCTTACCACACCAACTCCATTATCCCCTGGTGAACCTACCCTAGCTAAACCAGAGTTATTAGAAGTTCTATATACAGTAGATCCTTCTTCTGTTAAACCAGCTGGATTGTTGAATGTAGCTAATGCAACTCTACCAATTGTCTGCTTCATACCATTATCATAGAGTCCAGTAATTGTCCCCGAGCTATCAGCAGCAAACTTTTTAATCGAACCAGCTTTATATCCTGTTGGTGTATCTGCATCAGCAGACATAGCACCAGAACGCTGTTTTATTGAAGAAAAGTCTAAAGTAATTGGAGTTGGACTATCTGCTGAAATGGGATCTGTCGGAATTATACCACCACCACTAGGAGTAAAACTTAGCACTGGAAAATCTGCATTACCATTTTCAATATCTCCAATTGATTCCCCATCAATAGTTGCTATATTACCATTAGTCTCATCAAAGGTTATAGTACCAGTTAAATCTCCATTACCATTTAAAGTAGCATTATTAATATCATCTACCCCACCAATATCAGTTATCTCATAATTCCATTCATTATTAGCTGTTTTAGTAAACTCTAACTGCACTTTATGAGTTGTTCCTAAAGAATCATAAACATCCACAGTAGTTATATTAGTTGCATCAGCCTTGCCAACTTCAGCATCAGCATCCAAATTCCCAGAATAAGGGATTTTGTCAGTTGCTTGAGCAGGCATTGATTGTTTTAAAGTAATATCTGTTAAATTACCATTAAGATTAATATCTCCATTAGCGTCGGCCATCCAACCTTGCATTCTATAACCAGTAGTTGAATTAACCAGATAACCATCTCTATCAAAAGTACTAGCTCCTGCTCTACTATAAACAGGTCCTGTTCCAGATTCCATAATAAAAAAGCCTTCACCATCTATTGCTAAATCAGTATTGATCCCCGTAGATTGTAAATTACCTTGCCCCATATTTTTATCAATACTACCTAAAGATACACCTAAACCAACTTGTTGAGGGTTGGTTCCTCCTCTACCCTCTTGAGGTGCAGATGCTCCCTGAACAGTTTGACTAAACATGGTTTTAAAGGTAGCTCTACTTGATTTATAGCCTGTAGTATTAACATTGGAAATATTGTTACCAATAACATCCATCTTGGTCATGTGAGCTTTCAACCCTGATACTCCAGCATATAGCGAACGTAACATATATATAACCTCCTGTTTTTTATTAGTTGACAGTTGATAATTGACAATTAAAAATAATGAAGTAATAAATAATAAGAATTTAAAAATTTTCTAGTTAATGATTACTTGCCAATTCAATATATTATAACTGTACTCTGTAAACTGAACTTTAATCGCTTCTATCATTCCGCGATCAATAACCTCCCATAAGGGTCCGGTTATTTCATAATTATTGCACTGTCTATATTAGTGAATAAATTATCTTCCATACTATCTTTATCCATTGCAGTTATTACTGTATTATTATTGACACTGACAATATAAGCATTATTATTGATTAGAACTAGTGATTCTTTTGCACCTTTGCTTTTTGCCTTATTAATGGCTGCTTCTAGTTTATTAATTTCATCTTTACTAAAGTCTATACTCCTTGACTGCAAACGCTTTTGGGCATGTTTAGATAGTTTTAAATCAGTTCTATTTTCAAGTTTATTATTTAATAAGTCTTTAAATATACTGGTCTGTTTTTTATTATTTATATTGTTAGATTTTAGCTTTGAGTCTTGAGACAAACGCAAAGGGTGACTGGAGTAAATTTCATTCACACTACCCCCCCTCTCTCTTAAGACAATATCTCTTGAATATTACCCAATGGATAACTCTCACCATCAATAATTAGTTGAGGAGTACCCTCAGAAAAATCTACTTTTTCTACAACTCCAGTAATTGTACTTTCTTCACTTTCTGTGGTATCTGTTGTTTCTTCAGTTTCTGTATCCTCATTCTCTACTGGTTTAATAACTTTAACCTCTTTTCCTACCAAATCACCTGACTGTAATATCTGCTGGTACTTTAAATTACTCTGCTGTAATAACATGAAATTCTCCATATTTGTATTCAAGTTTTGAGTCTGCTCCAAAGAACTAAACTGAGCCATTTGGGAGATAAACTCTTTATCCTCCATAGGATTCATAGGGTCTTGATACTTCAACTGAGTAACCAACAGTTTCAGGAATGCATCTTTACCTAACCCATTATCAGTATCAGTATTGTTTGTAGTGCTGTTTGCTTGCATTACATCACTAATACTCTGCCATGTTACTTCTTCTGTACTCATCTCTTTACCTCCTATTAAGCAATATAATCTACATCATCATTCTCAATGACGCCTGCCTCTTCTTTAACTTCCTCAACTATAAACTCTTCATCAGCTAGTTCTTCTACATCTAAGCTAAATCCACTTCCACCTTGCTTTCTATTATTTTGAGAGAAACCAAACTGCCTATTCTCACTAAAACTTTGGGCTAACTCTTCACCATTATGACCAGTAGAGACATCAAAGTTCTCTACCTGTAAGTTCTTTTGACCTAAACTCTGCTTTAGCTTAGCTAAGTTACCTTCTAATAACTCCTTTACTTGACCATTTTCAGCCAAGATTTTAGCTGATACTACACCATCCTTAACAGTAACTTTGAGGTGTAATCTTCCTAAAGCTTCTGGTCTTAATTCGATACTAATATCTTTACCTTTAGTGTTAGAACTTACATCAACTTGATTTTGGATTTGATTAGCTATGTTCTTAAAGGTTATCTCTTTATTACCCACAACTACTTTATTAGGGTTAGTAGTCTCTAAATTTTGAGAATTGTTAACAGCAAAGTTCTTAACAGAACTAAAATCAACCTCTTTACTTCCCTGCTGCTCAGTATTTCCCCTATTACTAGTATTGACAGTACTATCTTTTAACTTTTCAGCAAAGACCTGTTCACTTTTAATAATTTTCTTATTATCTTCTACAACCAAATCTTTTCCTTTTATATCTATATTACGTTCCACTTTATTCTGATTATCTCTGCTTAGCTTGGCTATATTACCTTGATTGATTGCTCTATGGTGTATAATACGATGTTTTTCACTACCTTCACTATTGACAAATTTCCCTTTTAGTTTAGTTAATAGCTCTTTTAATTCATCTTTAGCAAAGAGTTTAGAGTCTTTTAAATCAAATTTCATCAATTTAGATTTAAATTCTTTCAAACCTTTAATTAAACCTTTAAGGGATTGATTTAATGCTAACTCTTCACCTTTAGTACCATCTGCTGATAGCTTAAACTCACTAAGCTTATCAATAATATTAGCCAAAGCAACCATTGCCCCTTCTATATCCTCTTGACTTAGCTCTTCAGGATCTTTTTTAACCACTTCCTCTAATTTTTCGATATCTTTTTGATCTAATTTGACCTTATTATCTTCTTCAGATTTATCAGAGACATTAGAAGGCTCAGAAGACTTGTTAGAGTCTTTATCAGAAACTTTATTAGAATTGTTGTTAATATTTCTTTCTAATGAAGAGATAAAGTCATCATTCTTATCACTCTGCTTTACACTGTTATTATTTGACTTAGAAACAGAATTGGTACCAATTGAGTTCATCATTGAAACCATACTATTCATCTTTTCACCTCCTTTCAATAAGATAATTGAGTAGAGATATCAACAGCTACACTTGTATCCATTTCAGATAGTATCTCAGCTACTATCTCTTCATCCATCTTATTTAATATATCAATTACTAGTTGTATATCTAATTGAGGCAATATTTCAGCAGCTTTGGCTGCTTCCATTTCAGCATATACATCTGCTAGGCGTTTTACTTTTGCTTTATAGTCTCTTGTATCTTCAGTAACTTTTTTGATATCTGACTGTAAATTGCTAATAGTACCTTCCTGCTCTGCCACTAGATTGTCACGGGATTTTAACTCTTCTAACAAACTTTGATTCTGCTCTTCTACCTTAGATAATTCGCCTTGTAATTTTTCCAGTTGCCCTTCTAGTTCTTTATTTTTATCCTTAGTTACTATGTACTCAGCAACTACAGGAATACTCTTCACTTTTGTTAATGCCTGTTCTTTAATAGTTTCAAATGTAAAGACTTTAAAATAATCCAATAAAAATAATGTTGCTCCAGCTAAAATCAATAATATCAATATTCCTAGGAGTATCTTTTTCATAGATTACTTCCTCCTGATTTTGTATTTATCTAGATAGTTATCAAACATTAAATTAATATTATATATAAGCAGAGTAATAATCATAAAATCTTAGTCAAAATATATAATTATATAAGTTATTAGATAAGTCCATCTAAACTATTATCTTTTCGGTTAAATTTATTTGTAGCGAGCTCATCATTTAATTTCTGTTCTTCTGCTAAAAACTTCTTCCAATATTCTTCTTGCTTTCTTTCCTTTAATTTGGCTAGAACCTTCTTCTCTTTTGTCTTAGCAAGTAACTTTTTACGGCATTTACTAATCTCTTCATCCCAATGCTCCAGCTTCAATTTCAAATCAGCTATCATATCTTGTAAGTACTTAAGATATTCACGAGACCTTAGAGCCTTAACTAAATCTACAGTTTTCTTCTCAGACTCCTCTAATTTTTTCTGCATTTGATCCTTATCATTATTAAAAGAGTTGATTTTATCTTCTACCTTTCGGCGTTCTTGCATTAAAGTAGCTAACTCCTTTTTAATAGCCTCTTCTTCTTGCTCCTTTAAATCCAAAATTGATTGTAATCTGAAGTTGAATTTTTTCAATTAGATCACTCTCCAGCAAAGATACTTGTCAACCAATTGATTGTATCTTCATAGCTACTAGCCTCATTAACTCCTTGCCTTAAAAATCTATTCACCTCATCTAATTTATCAAGGGCATAATCTAACTTAGGATCACTACCTGCCTCATAAGCACCTATAGTAACCAAGTCCTTTGCTTCTTCATAAGTTGCTAAAACACTTCTTAATTTGTTAGCTGCCTCTTTATGCTCATCACTAACAATCTCTCCCATGACACGGCTAGTACTCTCTAAGATATCAACAGCAGGATAATGGTTCTTAGCTGCTAAGCTTCTAGATAAGATAATATGTCCATCTAAAATACCTCTAACAGCATCTGCAATGGGCTCATTCATATCATCACCTTCTACCAATACTGTATATAATCCTGTAATAGTACCCTTTTTATTTGTTCCTGCTCTTTCCATTAGTTTTGGTAATATAGCAAATACCGATGGAGTATATCCTCTAGTAGCAGGTGGTTCACCTACAGCCAAGCCTACTTCACGTTGAGCCATAGCAAATCTAGTTACAGAGTCCATCATCAACATTACATCTCTTCCTTGATCTCTAAAGTACTCAGCGATGGTAGTAGCAACCAATGCTCCTTTTAACCTTACTAAGGCAGGCTGATCAGAAGTAGCCACAACTACCACAGACTTCTTTAAGCCCTCAGCCCCTAAATCACGTTCAATAAAATCTCTAAGTTCCCTTCCACGCTCACCAATTAAAGCAATTACATTTATATCTGCATCGGTATTTCGGGCAATCATTCCTAAGGTTGTACTCTTTCCTACCCCACTACCAGCAAAGATACCAAGTCTTTGCCCTTTACCACAGGTTAAAAGACCATCAAGGCTTCTAATCCCTAAAGATAAAGGTTCTGTAATTCTTTTTCTAGTAAGTGGATTAGGAGGAGTATTATCTACAGGATACTCATCTAATCTTTCACCAGCTTCAAAATCAGAGATAGGATTACCCAGCCCATCTAATACTTGACCTAAGAGCTGGTCTCCAACCTTTACCATCAAAGATTGTCCAGTAGCCAAGACCTTACAGCCTGGTCCAATTCCATTCATCTCACCCAAAGGCATTAATAATACAGTATTATCCTTAAAACCTACAACTTCTGCTTGAATAAGTTCTTGACTAAATTTTGGTTGAATTAAGCACTTCTCACCTAAATGTACATTAGGTCCTTCAGATTCGATAATCAGGCCTACCACCCTTTTGACCTTACCAAAGCTTTTGATTGTATTAATACCTTCTAGCTGTTTAAGCAAATTATCTATACTCAATAATTGATCATTCATCATTATCCACTTCCAATAACTTAGCCTCAACCTCTGCTAATTGTGAAGCTATTGTAGCATCAAAACCACCAAAGTCGGTTTCGATAATACAACCACCACTTTTAATTCCTTCATCACTAACTATTTTAACTCTCTCTAAACTATTATTTGAAGATAACAACTCTTGCTTATAATCAGCTAAGACTTCTAAATCGCTAGGGGCAACTTTAATTACAATTTCTTCTTCTCCATCTAGTAAGCTAATAGTTCTTTGGATTATCCCTTTAAGCAATTCACTATCAATTTTTAACTCTCTACCAATTACCTTCTTGCTGATTGCAACAGCTAATCTTAGCAAATCTTCTTTAAGCTCTGCTTCTCTCTCTACTAAGCTTTGATTAAAATCAACCATTTGCTTATTAAGGCTACTTATCAACTCTTGTAACTGGATAACACCTTCATTTAAACCTTCTTCTCTACCTGCCTGTAGACCCTGCTGATAACCTTCACTTTTGCCCTCATCAATTGCGACTTCTATCTCCTGCTGGGCTTGAGATTTTAAACTCGTAGCCTCTTCTTCAGCTTTGGTTAATATATCCCTAGCCTCTGCTTGAGCTTGACTAATAATACTCTTAGCCTCATCTTTAGCATTTTTTAACAGCTTGTCTCTTTCTATGCTAAGCTGATCATCATCAATCTTATTCTTATCATCTACAACTTCTTCCATCCCATTATTATTAATAATTACTTTCTTACCTGATTTAACCAGCGGTGATTTGATAATATTAAACAACTACCTCATCCTCTCCACCACGATTAATGATGATTTCGCCAGCCTCTTCTAATTTTCTAATCTGACCTACAATCCTCTGTTGTGCCTCTTCTACATCACTAATTCTTACAGGACCTAAATATTCAATGTCTTCTTTTAGCATCTCAGCAGCTCTCTTAGATTGGTTGTTGAATATCTTCTCAGCAACCTCATCACTTACTGTTTTAAGAGCTAGTGCCAAATCATCAGTATCGACTTGTCTCAATAAAATCTGTATATCTCTATCAGTTAAGATTATAATATCTTCAAAGACGAACATCTTCTGCCTGATTTCTTCAGCTAAAGCTGGATTCTGTTCATCTAAGTCTTCTAATATCTTCTTCTCTGTAGCTCGATCAGCTAGATTTAAGATATCTACAATTGTATCAATTCCACCAGCAACTGTATATTCATTAGTCATTAGAGATGATAGCTTCTGTTCTAATACTCTTTCAACCTCTTTAATCACATCAGGGCTAGTTCTTTCCATAGTAGCCACTCTCTTAGCTACCTCTGTCTGCTTCTCATATGGTAAAGAAGACATGATAATAGCAGATTGTTGAGGATCTAAATAAGCTAAAATTAGAGCAATAGTTTGAGGATGCTCATTTTGAATAAAGTTTAAGATCTGACTAGGGTCAGTCTTTCTTAATTGGTCAAAGGGTCTTACTTGTAATGATGCCGTTAAGCGGTCTATAATATCATTGGCCTTATTCTGACCTAAAGCCTTCTCTAACACCTCTCTAGCATAATCCATACCACCATGACTGATATAATCATAGGCAACACACATTTGATGAAATTCATCCAAAACATCATCTTTTACATCTGATGAAACCTTATCTAAGTTAGCTATCTCTAAGGTAAGATCCTCAATCTCATCATCATTTAAATGTTTAAATATCTCTGCTGACGCATCAGGACCTAAGGAAACTAATAATATAGCTGCTTTCTCTTTGCCAGTTAAATTCGCCATCTCTCTTCCCTCCTATCAATCCTCAGATAACCAACTTTTAATTAATCCAGCAATCTCTTCTGGTTGTTCACTAATTATATTGCGTAATTGATTCTGTAATTTCTGCCTTTCTCTCTCTTCTGGTGTCAAGTTATTAGACACAGCAAATTCTTCTTCTGCTTCATCAATCAAGTAATTAATATTCTCTCCTGCTTGATTGCTATCATCTTCAAATTGAGACCTTCTCTTTCTAACCATCATAATCATTAATAGAATAATTAAAAATCCTACAATACCTAATAATGAGAATAAGAAAATTCTCTTTCTTGCTCTTTCTGCTTCAATCTCTTGTTGAGTCATAAGGTCTAAATCATTGTTGAAGTCATAACCGATAACAGTAATTTGGTCTCCACGATTAGAGTCATATCCTACAGCAGTAGAAATTAATTGTGTAATCGCATCTTTTTTCTCTGTACTTAGCTCTTCTTGAGCAGTATCAACACTTACAGCCACAGATAATCTCTCAATAGTCCCAGGAGATTGAACATACCTCTCTACTTCTTCATTGATTTCATAATTTACTATCCGCTCTTCTTTGTCATGCTGGTTCTGTTGCTGATTATCTACTCTATATTGAGGTATATTGGATGTAGTTCCTGGTACACCTTCTGGGTTAATAGTAGTACCCACACTACTCTCTTCCTTGGTCTGCTCACTACGTACAATACCCTCATCACCTACAACTGGCTTATACCTCTTACTCTCTACATTTCTCTTATCAAAGTTTAAATCTGCATTAACTGTCAAGGAGAACTTGTCCACCCCTAACACCTTTGTTAGCATTACATTTAAATCTCTCTCGATATCATCTTCAAGTTTCTTCTTTAAGTCCAATTTATCACTGACATCAGACTTCTCTTCATTCTTCTCTAACATAGCTGATAATAGGTTTCCTGATGTATCTACAATAGTTACTTTCTCAGGAGCTAATCCTTCTACACTACTAGCAACTAAATTGGCTATAGCTCTAACCTCTTTAGTTGTCAATTTGCTATATTCTTTTAACCTTACTACTATAGATGCCTTTGCTGGTTCTTCATTATCAGTATAGAGGCTAGTTTTACTTGGAGTAATCTGCACTTTGGCATAAATAACCTTATCTAATTGTTGAATAGTTCTTGTCAACTCACCAGATAAAGCACGCATATGATTAATCTTCATTTCATAATCAGTAGTCCCTAATTGATTACGATCAAATATTTCAAAGCCTACACTACCACCTGTTGGCAATCCTTGGCTGGCCAAATCCAATCGTAAATTGTGAACCTGTTTTTTAGGAACTAAAATTGTAGTACCATTACTCTCAAGTTTATAAGAAATCTGCTTCTCTTGTAATTTAGTTACAATACCACCAGCATCTTTTACAGTTAGGTTGTTGAATAAAACTGTATATTCTGGTTTACTAGCCCAATTTGCTAATAACAACATCCCAACAAATGTAAATAAAACAGATACAATGATTACTACTTTAGCTTTTTTGTCAAAATTATTCCACAAATTTTGCATCTGTTCCCTTATCTGCGATAAATTTTTAACCATGTTTACACCCCAATCTCACTGAACAAATACATTAAACCTGTATCCTCATAACTTCTTTATATGCATCTATCGCCTTCCTTGTTATAGCAGTTGTTAGTTCTAATGAAGTTTTTGCTTTCTGACCAGCTATCATTACCTCATGAATACTATCAACTCGACCTAAAACCAAATCTTGATTTGCTTTGTCAGAAGCCTCTTGTAATTTATTTACCTTCTGTAATGAATTCTTTAACATATCAGTAAAAGAAGATCTTTTACTATCTTGATTATTGTCAAATGCATCTATCTTTAGAATACTTTGGTTAGTTATATTGTCAACCTTCATCAATCATACCTCCCTCTAAATTTAACCACCAATCTTTAGAGCACTCTGAGCCATTGCCTTAGCAGAGTTCATTGCAGTAACGTTAGCTTCATAAGCCCTAGTAGCTGAAATCATATCGGTCATTTCAGAAACTATATTAATATTTGGCATCTTTACATATCCATTCTGATCAGCTTCTGGGTGGTTTGGGTTATACATCAACTTAAATGGCTCTTTACTATCTTTAATAGCAGCAACCTCTACACCATTACCAGTCGTTTTGTTATCTTTACCGATTTTACCCATCTCTTCTTGTAGCCTGGCAGCAAAGACAGGCATTTTACGGCGATATGGCTCTCCATCTTCAGATTTAGTAGTATTGACATTAGCAATATTACTAGAAATGAGGTCCATCCTTAACCTCTGAGCAGTTAGTCCTGAAGCACTTATATTTATCCCATTAAATAAACCCAATTAAATCTACCCCCTTGCTTGTTGTATAACCATTTGTAAATTTTTAAACTTACCAGATATTCTCTGCACCAGCGCCTGATATTCTAAAGTATTTTTAGCCAACATGGACATCTCAGCATCTATATCAACGTTATTCTCATCACTTCTTGCAGAAGTATTCTCTTCAGTCAGCACCTTTCCCTCAAAAGAACTTAAATCTTTAGAATTAATAGAAATATGCTTCTTGTTAGTTACTGCCAAATCATTTCTATTCTCTAACAAATTCGCCAATTCACTCCTAAAAGATACGTACTCTCTTTTATATCCAGGTGTATCTACATTGGATATATTATTAGATATAGCATCATGATTCTTAGACAATGCATCTAAACTCTTTTCTAAAACCCCAAAACTCCTATTATTAAATATTTTCATCTAATATCCCCCCTTTTTTAATTAAGTCATAAATAAGTTGATTTAATAAGTAGAGTTTATTTTATAGCAAGCCTAATATATTCCTTTTATTACAATTTGTTACAATAAAATTCTGCTTAATATAATGTGAATATTAAATTATTAGCCCCCTTAAAACCTGCTTACTCTCCTAATTTCGACTTTACTTTTAAAATTCCTGCAAAAAAATATAACCAAGACTCATATATAACTAGTAGAAACTGGATTTTTTAAATTAATATTAGTCATAAATGCTCTTATCTTCTATAAATGTAAGGGCTATTCTGATAAATAAACCAATATATGTTAGTTGTTGCTTGAATATTACTTCAACCTACCTAATACTACTTAAGGGGGCTAAATACTCCTTCTTTAGTCTAGTATTTTCTACATCTTAAACCAATAATTAATTTTTAAAAAATTCGACCCAAACTATTATAACTTTATCTAATAGCTGAAGAATCGATTTATTCTTACTAATTATCTTAACTTTCTTTATAACTATATTAATAATAATGTCTACAGAAGAATAAAAGATAGCTTACATATGATAGTGCATTTTATTAAAATATCCCATTATCAAACTGTCCTATTATTAATTTATTTACTTTAAAGTATAATATTTTACTCTTTAATTTTATAGGTATCATTATAAATTGTCAAACCTAATAAACCCCATTAAACTAGTACATTGTTATAAAGTTTAAATATTAATCCAAGGAAAACAAAAATTATATTAGTCTAGAACATATTACCTAAAAATCACCATATTTTTTAGAATAAATATTTAAAATAAGATCTTTTAATAAACTACTTAATAGATGTATGAATTCAAACATAAAAAAACTATCCCCCCCAAAATATATGAAAGGAATAGCATAAGCTATAGACCCTAACTTTTTTTGGTAATCTGGCAATCATAGTATATAGTTATACCTTAGACCCTCAGTTTTGCGACCTCACCTTTCAGTAAGTGTGCCCTTTGCAAAAAAAAATTATTTGAAATCCATTCCAGTATGATTTTATCAAAATATCATAATTTTTTCAATAAAAATAATTTTTTAATTAAATATATATTGATTTTCAATCATTAGGCTATATTATTCCGTGTATTATTATGGATTATAATCCATAATAATACAGTCAGCAATTTTATATAATTTCTATAATTATGAGTGTTATTGTGAATAATTTATGATTTTTATGATATTGATTTTTTATAAAAACAGTTGAAAATAAAAGGATAAAACAATTAATGATTCAATAAAAAGAGAAAGTATAAGAGTACTCTTATACTTTCTCTTTTTGTCTTTAAGCAAATCTTACTTAAACTTATCTAATCCCTCAATTAGACGATCATTTAAGATTTTAATATATGTCCCCTTCATTCCTAAGGATTTAGACTCTATCACACCAGCACTTTCAAATTTTCTTAAAGCATTAACTATCACAGAACGAGTAATACCTACTCTATCTGCAATCTTACTTGCAACCAATAACCCCTCTGTCCCATCTAATTCTTCAAAAATGTGTTCAACAGCCTCTAATTCAGAGTATGATAGGGTCTGTAAAGCTATATCTACTGCTGCTCTTTTACGAGCCTCCTCTTCCATCTTCTCACTTCTTAACCTTAATATTTCCATACCGACTACAGTAGCCCCATACTCTGCTAATAGTAAGTCATTAGAATCAAACTCTTTACCAAATCTAGCAGCTATTAAAGTACCCAATCTTTCTCCACCACCATTGATAGGCACAACAGTTGTCAGCTTATGTTTAAATATACAGTCTTCTTTATCTTTGAATACACAAAGCCCTTCTTTTTGTTCATAATTAGAACGAGTATGATAAATTCCTAATAACCAATCATTATAATTTTCAGGGAACTGCTCTGAACTAATAACCTCTTCAAACATCAAATCACATTCAAAAGCATCAACTAAAGTATAGCCTAACAATTTTCCTTTTTCATCTACTATGTAGACATTAGCCTCAATAGTCTCACTTAAGACATGAGACATCTCCTTAAAGTTAACAGGATGACCAGCAGACCTTTGAATCAACCTATTTATCTTGCGGGTTTTATTTAATAACTCTTCCATAGACTTTTCCCCCTTGACTCTCACCCATTTTACATTGGAGTTAATCAAATTATACACAAATCATACTTTTATTTCAAATAATTATAGTATATATTTACTTAAATCTTTATCTTCTACTATATTATCTAACTTATCCTTAACATAGTTTTTATCTATAACTATCTTCTTCTCTTCAATTTCTGGGGCTTTAAAGGATAATTCCTCTAATAATTTCTCTATAATAGTATGTAACCTTCTTGCACCTATATTTTCTGTCTGTTCATTGACTCTAAAAGCTATCTCTGCCAATTCATCAATAGCATCTTTGGTAAAGGTTATATCTACATCCTCAGTCTTGAGTAAGGCTTTGTATTGTTTAATTAGTGCATTCTGTGGTTTGATTAATATCTCCTTAAAATCTTCTTTTGATAAGCTATTTAATTCTACTCTAATTGGAAATCTTCCTTGTAACTCTGGAATTAAATCTGTAGGGCTAGCTACATGGAAGGCACCTGCAGCAATAAATAGGATATGATCTGTTCTCACTGGTCCATATTTAGTCATTACAGTAGAGCCTTCTACTATAGGCAAAATATCCCGTTGTACCCCACCTCTGGAGACGTCTGCATTAGAAGATACTTTTTGCCCTGCTATCTTATCAATCTCATCTAAGAAGATAATCCCTGACTCCTCTACCCTCTTGATAGCCTCTCTACTGACTTCATCCATATCAATCAATTTATGTGCCTCTTCTTCTTTTAAAATAACTTTAGCTTCTTCAATAGTTACCTTACGCTTCTTCTTTTGATTTGGAAACATACCTCCAAAGATATCTTGGAAGTTAACCCCCATCTCTTCTACACCAGCTCCAGAGAAGATTTCAACCATCTGGGAAGGAGTATCTTCTATTTCAACCTCTACAATTCTATCATCTAATTCTCCCAATCTAAGCTGATAACAGAGCTTATTGCGCTGCCTTTCAAAACGCTCTTCCTGCTCATCGTTAAAATTATCTTCCTCTTCTCCTTCTCCTTCTCCAAATAATGCACCAAAAGGATTCTTACCTCTCTTTTTAGGTCTTGGTAAGAGTAGGTCTATAATCCTCTCTTCGGCTAGTTTGATTGCTTTATCTTCAACACGCTCCATCTTCTCTTTCTTTACCATTCTAATGGCAGTCTGTAATAAGTCTCTAACCATGGACTCAACATCACGCCCAACATAACCAACCTCTGTAAATTTAGTTACCTCAACCTTAATAAAAGGTGCTTGAACCAATTTCGCTAGCCTTCTAGCTATCTCAGTCTTTCCAACACCTGTTGGTCCCATCATTAAAATATTCTTTGGTACAACCTCATCCTTTAGTTCAGCAGGTAGCTTCTTTCTTCTATATCTATTTCTGATTGCGACAGCAACTGATTTTTTAGCATCACTTTGTCCAATAATATATTTATCCAAACTCTTTACTATCTCCTGAGGAGTCAACTCTTCCATTTTATAACCTCCCTATTAAATCTCCATCACAGTAATATTATCATTGGTATAAATACAAATATCTGCAGCGATCTTCAAAGCCTTCTCAGCAATCTCTGAAGGAGTCAAGTCAGAACATTCTATCAAAGCCCTAGCAGCAGCTAAAGCATAGGATCCACCTGAGCCAATAGCTGTCACACCATCATCAGGCTCAATTACATCTCCAGTTCCTGAAATAACAAGTAAAGATTCTTTATTAGCAACGATTAACAAAGCTTCTAACTTCCTTAACATCTTATCGGTTCGCCACTCTTTAGCCAATTCTACTGCCGCCCTTTGTAGATTACCACGATACTCTTCTAGCTTCATTTCAAACTTCTCAAATAGGGTAAATGCATCGGCGGCTGCTCCTGCAAATCCAGCCAATACCTTCCCATTATAGATCTTTCTAACCTTTCTAGCTCCATGCTTCATAACAGTATGCTGCATAGTAACCTGACCATCGCCAGCTATAGCCACTATATCATCTTTCTTTACAGCTATTACAGTAGTTGCTTCAAACATAATCTTCACCCCTTTTAAATTCAGTGAATAGTTAATAATGAATAATGAATAGTAAAAGATTTAACAATATCTTTTTACTCTTCACTCTTCATCCTCAACAATCTTTTCATATCCGCACTCTTCATTATTACAGTATAATTTAGTCTCTTTTTTAGTATTCTTTCTCAACAAGAAATTATTTTCACACTCAGGACATCCCTCTTCAACAGGCTCATCCCAACTTATAAATTCACAATCAGGATAATTGCTACAACCATAAAAGACCTTTCCCTTCTTACTCTTACGTTTAACTACCTCTCCATCACCACACTCTGGACACTCTATTCCTACTTTATTCAAAAAAGGCTTAGTATTCTTGCAATCAGGGTATCCTGGACAAGCCAAAAACTTGCCATAGCGACCATATTTAACTACCATATTCTTTCCACATTTTTCGCAGATTTCATCGGTCTCTTCTTCCATAGATATACTTTCCATATTTTCATAGGCTTCTTCAAGTCTGTGTTCAAAAGGGAAGTATAGATCATTCAATAATTTGACCCAGTCCACTTTGCCTGACTCAATCTCATCTAAATCATTCTCTAATTTAGCAGTAAACTCTATATCGGTAACCTGGGGAAAATGATCTGATAATAGTTCATTAACTATCTTTCCTAAATCTGTTGCAATGAATTTACCACTCTGCTTTTCTACATAGCCACGGTTTTGGATAGTTCCAACAATTGTTGCATATGTACTTGGTCGACCAATCCCTTTCTGCTCTAAAACCTTTACCAGCTTTGCCTCTGTATAACGGGCTGGTGGTTGAGTAAAGTGCTGTTCAGGAATAATCTTAAGTAAATTAATGGCTTCCCCTTCTTGCAACTCTGGTAGCAATTCATCTTTAGTGCTTTGTTTACTGGTATCTACCTTCAAAAATCCAGCAAATAGCTCTATTGAACCTTTGGCTAATAAGGAATATCTGCCGCCTTTAATGTTGACAGTTAAAGTCTTATAGACTGCTGGACTCATCTGGCTTGCTACAAAACGTTCCCAGATTAATTTGTATAGCTTATATTGTTCCTTATTTAAGTAATCTTTTATCTTATCTGGAGTCCTGTGTACAGAGGTAGGTCTGATTGCTTCATGGGCATCTTGAGAGCCTGATTTAGCCTTATAACTTTTGGGCTTTTTAGATAGGTACTTATCACCATATTCTCCTTTAATATAGTCCCTTAATTCCCCTTTGGCTTCATCTGAAATTCTTGTAGAATCGGTTCTCATATAGGTAATTAAACCTACAGTTCCATCAGCACCTAATTCTAAACCCTCATATAATTGTTGGGCTACATACATAGTCTTCTTAGTTGTAAAGTTAATCTTATTAGCAGCCTGCTGCTGCAAAGTACTTGTGGTGAAGGGTGGAGATGGATAACGCCTTCTTTTCTTCTCTTCAATCTTATTAATCTTTAACTCTTTTTCTTTTAACTCTTGAGCAATTTTATCTGCTTCTTCTTGACTAGCTATTCTAAACTTCTTATTGTCGATTCTATGTAACTTAGCATCAAATTCTTCTTTACCCTCTGCCTGAACTTTAGTATCTATTGTCCAATACTCTTCTGCAACAAAATTATCAATCTCTTCTTCTCTGTCACAGATAATCTTAACTGCTACAGATTGGACTCGCCCAGCACTCAATCCTTTTCTGACCTTCTGCCATAATAATGGACTTAGCTTATAACCAACCAATCTATCTAAAATTCTTCTTGCTTGTTGAGCATTTACCCTATCTAAATCAATAGAACGAACCTCTTTTAATGCCTTCTGTATTGCACTTTTAGTGATCTCATTAAACTCTATTCTACATTCACTCTTCTCATCTATCTTTAAAGCGTGAGCTAAATGCCAAGAAATAGCTTCTCCTTCACGGTCAGGATCTGTTGCTAATAATACATCTTCTGCTTTTTTAGCTTTCTTTCTCAAATTTTGTAGAGTCTTTCCTTTACCTCTAATAGTGATATATTTAGGCTTAAAGTCATTTTCAGTATCCACACCCAATTGACTTTTAGGTAAGTCAATTACATGGCCCATTGAGGCCTCTACTTCAAATCCTCTGCCCAAAAACTTACTAATTGTCTTGGCTTTAGCTGGAGATTCTACAATTACTAATTTCTTCTTTTTCTTGGATTTAGGCATCTTAACACCTCCATAACTGAATTAATTTAAATATTTATCCTTTGTATCAATAACCTCTTGAAATTCACTAATTTGATTGGCAATTGCCAAAAGTCTCAAATCATTGTCAACTACTTCTTCTAATATGTTCCAAAATTCTGTAACATCAATAACTCTATTCTGCTCAACTAATGATCTGGCTATTATTCTTTCTAATTCATCTTCTTTAATCAATCTTAAAGTATTAAGCTTGATGATAATCCCTTGCACCTTTAAACTAAACTTAAATTTTTCCCTAAAGTCAAGTACCCTTTGTCTAAACTTATTGACCTTGACTTTGGTCTTTTTTTGATCTTTTTGCGGTAAATCTATTATTTCCGAAGAAGAAAATATAAATTCAAAGGCTTGATTAATCTCATCTAAATCATAACCTTCATCCCTTAAAGAATTAATTAAACTCTCCTCATCTCTCACAATATCTCCATCATATAATAATCTTCTTACTAGTTGACTAATTATTTCAAATATATTCTGATTCATATTTATGTATGTGTATGATAAAATTGTTTACCATACTTCCTCCTTCCCTTACCTTTAATAATTCTTCTTTTATGTAAAACAAACATTCTAATATAGCTGTTAATTAAGGTACTATACTAATAATCCTACTTCTTAATTATCCTATTTGAAGAATAGATATAGGATAAATTGCATTATAACTATCTATGATAATTAATCTTTAAATATAAAGATATCATACTCTGACAATTATCTGCTAAGTATAACTCAACTAACTAAACAAGGTTGCTATAATATGATTACCTACTCCATTATTAATATAATTATGTAAAGATATCTAGAATAGAATTAATTTCAAAAATTTCATAATATTAATACACAAATATCTAGTTAGCTAATCTAAATCTCTTGCCAGGTAACTGCTCTATCATCCCTTTAATCTCTAATTCTAACAAAACTGTATTTAACTGTGCTGAATTCAAAGAGATAGTATTTAATAAATATTCAAACTGCTGGGGGGTATAAGATAATCTCCTATATACTATTTTCTGCTTTTCACTTAATTCCTTCATCAATTTATTCTTTCTGTTTTCTAGACTATTGTCCTTCTGTAAATTTATACCATATTCTTCATCATAACTATTTATACCCTCTAATAAAGGCAGCTCTTCTAAAATATCATCTATATTTTGTACTAATTTTGCTCCAGACTTAATTAACCTATTGGTACCTTGACTCTGCTCTTTTGTAATATCTCCTGGAATTGCAAAAACTTCTCTACCTTGCTCTAAAGCCATATCAGCAGTGATCAATGACCCGCTTTTTCTGGTAGCCTCTACAACAATCGTTCCTAAGCTTAAACCACTAATTATTCTATTTCTAGCAGGAAAGTTCTTAGCAAAGGGTCTAGTGCCTAGATGAAAAGGGGTGAGAATAGCTCCCTCTTTAGCTATCCTTTTAGCAAGAGCAGCATTTTCAGGAGGATAAATATGATCAATGCCTGAGCCTAAGATTGCATAGGTTATGCCACCTTCTAAAGCCCCTTGATGGGCAAAAGTATCTATTCCTCTAGCCATTCCACTAACAATATTAACTCCTAGCTCAGTCAGCCTCTTACTAAGCTTATTAGCTATCGCTTTGCCATAAGTAGTATACCTTCTAGAACCAACAATCGATAATGATGGTCTATTAATCTTGGATAGATCACCTTTATAATATAGTACAGGAGGAGAATCATATATCTCCTTTAATAATTTAGGATAACATTTATCTACCAAAGTTACAACCTTAACTCCAAATTTATTTAAACTTATATACTCTTTTTCAAAGTCAAATTTGCCTTTGGAAGTGATAATTCTGTTCCCTAAAGAACTTCCAATTCCTTCAATAGCAGTTATTTCTTCTAGATTGCTTTCCCAAACACCTTTAGCATCTGTAAAATAATCCAATAAATTCTTAACCTTGATCGGACCTAAACCCTTAATTTGATTTAACCAGACCCAGTAAAGTTTATCTTCCATAGCTTTCTACCCCCTATTTAATTCTAAACAACAAATATTTATTGCCTTCTATTTAGAATTTTAAAATTAAACAGTAGGTTATTATCCCAATTATGTCCATATTTATACACCAATTCAAAGATATCCTTCTTAATTCTCTAAATTAACTAAGGGCTACTTCAAATAAAGATAAAAAGAAGTCTTATTTTAATAAGACTTCTTCCTTCTATATTCCTCTAAATCTATTATCTTATCTTTGAAATTCACTTTTGCTTGAGAATAGGAATTGTCTTGTTTTTGATAAGGTTCTTTATTTTCCAAATCATCTAATAGTTCTTCAAAAAAGTCCAATAATCCATCCTCATCTATCTCATCATTACTCTTAGCTATAAATAACTCATTCTCTGGGAATAAAACATCATAAAGTTCCCTCTCTTTTGAGGACAATCGACTCTTTATAACATCTTGTACCTCTTTTTGTTTAGAGATAATACTATCAAATATGGCCTTATCCTCATTAGGTAGCTGCTCTTTAATTTGATTCTCAAATAATTGACTTAAAAATAACTTATTATCTATTATATCCTCTAAACTCCAATCACCTACAAATACCTGCTGGAACTCCTTAAAATCATTATAATTACGGGTCAATGCAATCAAATCATCACATTTAACTATCTCCCCATTGGGAAATATAATCTTAATTTTAGCAGAATTAAGCATCAGATATCTCCTTCCCTAATAGCTCAAAATAATCTTCCATCAATTTATCTTTATTCAAATCAGCTCTAAATGTGACTTCTCAACAATTAAATAATAACTTCTCTACTCTATCTAATACGATAAAAAGAAATTTTCTCCTTTTATCTTAGAGAAATTTATTAATTGCTTTTAAAATATTGCAAATCTATCAACTTTATTTTAACCACATATTTTTCTATAGAAATCCCCTCTTTATTATTTGATATCACCACTTTACAAAAATCAGATAAAACATTTACCTAAAAATAACAAAGTCAGACACCTAAATCCTAGAGATAATAATCATAGTCAATAAAAACTAAATCTAGGAGATGTCTGACTATGATTAATATTCCCAATAATTCAACAAACCAAACA
>NZ_PVNB01000004.1 GCF_003001995.1 Orenia metallireducens
AATAGGACATTTGTCCTATTGTTAAATTTAAAACTATGAGTAATAAAATATAGTAAGAGTTTCAATTGTATTTTTTAACAATGCAACGATAGTGAAAATAAATATAGTTAATAAAAATATTAGTTTTTTCTTGAAGATGATTTGGATTTATGTTAATATTACTATGTAAATATGAGATATGATTAAATCTATTAAAATTAAATTGATTTTTATAATCAATGATATTAATAAAATAAAAGTATAAGTAATTCCGTATAATATCAGGGATAGGGCCTGAAAGTTTCTACCGATTAGCCGTAAACTAGTCGACTACGGGATGTTGATGTTAGTTTTAAACTACATCTTTATCCCAAGTTATTAATTCTAGATGGAATTATACTTTGGGAATTTTTTGTTTTTAACACTAATAAAATATCTTAATTGTAGGAGGGAATTTTTAATGGCTAGTTTCTTAGAAAGAACGTTTAAGTTAAGTGAGAACAAAACAGATATGAAGACGGAGATTCTTGCTGGAATTACTACTTTTATGACAATGGCGTATATTTTGGTTGTTAATCCTAATATTTTGAGTGCAACAGGGATGGACAAGGGTGCTTTATTTACAGCTACTGCACTTGCAGCAGTAATTGGTACTTTGATTATGGCTTTGATAGCTAATTATCCTTTTGCTTTAGCACCAGGAATGGGTCTTAATGCTTTCTTTGCTTTTACAGTGGCAGCAAAGTATGGGTGGAAGATGGCTTTGACAGCAGTATTGGTGGAAGGAATTATTTTTATTATTTTGACTTTTGTCAATGTTCGCGAAGCAATTTTTAACTCGATTCCAACTAATTTAAAGTATGCAGTAAGTGCAGGAATTGGTTTATTTATCGCACTGATTGGTTTTCAAAATGCTGGTATAATTAAAGCTGACCCAGCAACTTATATCGCATTAGGAGATATAACTCATGTAACTGTGGTGTTAGCGATTATTGGAGTTATTATTACAGCTATTTTAGTTGTCAAGCAGGTTAAAGGTGCTATTTTAGTAGGAATATTTGCAACTTATGTACTTGGAATATTAGCTCAATTATTAGGAATTTATGAGGTTAACCCTGAGATTATGCAATTTAACTTGATACCAACTACTTTATATTCAGCTCCACCAAGTATCAGTTCAATTGCTTTTAAATTTGATTTTGCTAAGGTATTTACTTTTGAATTTTTAGCAGTTATCTTTGCATTCTTATTTGTAGATTTATTTGATACTTTAGGGACTTTAATTGGTGTATCCTCTAAGGCAGGTTATCTGAATGAAGAGGGCAAATTACCTCGAATTAAAGAAGCACTTTTTGCAGATGCTATTGCAACCACAGCAGGAGCAATGCTTGGTACTTCTACAACAACAACTTATGTTGAAAGTGCAGCAGGTGTAGCGGATGGTGGGCGTACTGGTTTAACATCTTTCACTACGGCTATATTATTTGGATTGGCTCTATTATTTTCACCAATCTTTTTGGCAGTACCATCTTTTGCAACAGCACCAGCATTGATTATCGTTGGTTTTTATATGCTTGATAGTGTAAAACACATTAATTTTGATGATTTCTCAGAAGGTATTCCGGCATTCTTTACAATGATTGCTATGCCGTTTACTTATAGTATCTCTGAGGGTATCGTATTTGGTGTTGTATCTTATGTATTAATCAAGTTGTTTACAGGAAAGTCTAAGGATACACATCCACTTATGTACGTGTTAGCTGTGGCTTTCGTTCTAAAATATATCTTTATGGGATAATTGAATATAGTAAAAAAGAGTTGCTTTTTAAAAAGCAACTCTTTTTTTATTCAAACTACTTTTAAATCCTTTAAAATGTTGACATAAATGAGTAAAAAATGTTAAACTACTAATATATAATGAAAATGATTTTCATTATATATTAGTAGTTTTTTAATTATAGCATAATGAATATAAGAAATTAATTTACTTATAATTTTAAAAGGAGATGTAATAGAGATGCAAAGGTTAAGAGACTTAAGATTAAAGTATAAAATCTTATTAGGAATAGGAAGCACATTTTTAATGGCTATGCTAGTATTGGGACTTTCGACTCAACATCAATTAAAACGGCTAAAGCTTATTAACCAAGAGAATTTAAAACATGTATTATTAGAAGAAGAGGTAAGTAATATGAAGAGTAGGGTTGAAATTATGGCTAATAGTTTATCACAGATTTATAAACGGAACTCTTCTAAATTGAATCAATCAGAATTAAAAGAGCTGATCAGAGACCATAATAGTCAAATTCAATCTGATGTAGATGATTATTTTACAATATATAATTATCAAGGAGAGGTGGTATCCTATCCAGCTGACAGCACTTTAGAAGGAGAAAGTCAGTGGGAGTTGCAGGATTCTATGGGTAAATACATAGTGCAAGAGTTTGTTGATGTTGCTAAATCTGGTGGTGGACTTGTTGATTATTTTTCTAGTAACTCTAAAACAGGAGAGGAAGAGTTTAAATTAAGTTATGTAGAGGTCATTCCTGACACTAAGTTGTTGCTTGTCTCTAGTAGCTATCATGGTAAGATTAATCAGATTGTTCAAGAGGCCAATCGAACTATAGCTACTTATAGGGAGAAGATTTCAAGTATATTACTGCTTACCTTCTTAGTCACTATTTTACTAATGGCTATAGTCATACTTATCTTTTCAAATTATATTACTAGAAATCTAAATAGAATATTGTTAGTGCTTAATAGAATTGCCCAAGGAGATTTACGAGAGAAGTTAGAGGTTAAGAGTAAGGATGAGTTAGGTCAGTTAGCAGAAGGATTGAACAGAGCTATAGTATCTCAAAGTGAATTATTAGATAAGATATTGGGAATTATAGATGAGATATCTGAGCATAGTCAGGATTTATCTGTATTTTCAGAATCAGGTGATTCAGTTGTTGAGACTGCTAACTTTAAGATCAATAATATTATTAAATCAATCAAGCAAGTGGCTAGTAGTAGTCAGCAGATAGAGAGCTTTGCTGAAAACTCTCATTCTAAGGTTGAGATAGGAAGTTATAGAATTGGGGATTTATCGATAAAGATGGAAGAAATCAATCAAGCTGTTGGAGATGCTAAAATTACTATTAGTAGCTTAGACTCCACTTCCAAAGAGATTAGTGGTATAGTAACTATGATTACTAATATTGCTAAGCAGACAAATCTATTGGCATTAAATGCGACTATAGAGGCGGCTAGGGCGGGTGATTATGGTAGAGGTTTTGCAGTGGTAGCTTCAGAAATCAAAGAGTTGGCTGATGATACTACTAAGGCTACTGAAGAGATAAGTAATTTAATCGATAAAGTCAAGGAGAAATCAAATTTAGGATTAATGGCTGTAGAGAGGGTTAAAGAAGAATCTGATGAAGGAAAAGGACTAATTGAGGATACAGGTCTGGTATTTCAAGAAATAGCCAATCTAGTTGAAGAGACCTTTGCTCATACAAAGGAGTCCACATCTTCAGCCAAGGGGCTGGTTATTGATAGCAAAGATGTAGTTGATATAATTGCTGAAGTAAAGGGTATGTCTGAAGAATCGACTAAGTCTGCTGAGGACTTGGCTGAGATGTCTCAAGGTTTACATAAGTTAGTTAGTAATTATCAATTATAGTCTACATAGATGTTTGATTTTATAATGGGGCTCAATGGGTATAGTGCGACACTTTTTAAACCAATGAATAATTAATAAAGCATAAATAATAGTTAAGTTCAAAATCATTAGACACTCCAGAAAGATAACTTTTTTATTTATTCAATATTCATTATTATTTGTTATTTGTAAAAGTGCCGCTTTATTTCTATACTCAGACATGTTAGCAACAAGTGAGTAGTAAATTTATTACTTATTATTTTCTCACTATTATTTAAATAAAATTAGATGATTATGATATCTTGACTTGAATAATTTGCTGATATTAGATATATTCTAATTAAAGATATAATTAAGGAGGGAGATTGATGGAAAGAATAGTTGCTGCTAGAGAAGAGCTGGAAAAACAGGTTGCTCAGAAGATAGTCGAAGGTATTAAAAAATTACTCCAAGAAAAGGATTATTTGGTTTTGGGTATTGTAGGAGGTAGTTCTGTTGCTGGAGTATTCTCTTACTTAAAGGAGTATTCTATTAATTGGAATAAGGTACATATCTTTATGGCTGATGAGCGCCTAGTGCCATTGGATAGTGATGAAAGTAATTATAAGCTTGCTAAAGAAGCTTTTTTAGATGAGTTGCTTGCTAGTGGGGAGTTGGCAGAGGAAAATTTACACCCTTTTGTCTATAAGTCTAATCAGGGTGACTACGGGTTGAACAGCTATATTGAAGAGCTAAACCGATATGGTGGAAGGATGGATATGCTATTATTAAGTGCAGGAGAGGATGGTCATACAGCTTCACTATTTCCTAATCATCCATCTATTAAACAAGAGGATAAGTCCTATATTTTAGTAGATAACTCTCCTAAGCCTCCTGTTAAGAGAATAAGTGCTTCTAAAAATTTACTGCTAAAGGCTAAAGAATCTTTTCTGCTCTTTTTCGGTGAACAGAAGGTCGATGCTTATCGGAAATTTTCTGATGATAATATTTCTATTAAAGAGTGTCCATCAAAACTTGTGAAATCTATAGATAAATCATATGTTTTCATAGATATAGAAGAATAATTAATGATTGTTATAATAGTTTGATTGAAATAATTATCAAAGAGTGATATAATTGAAATATTATCAAGGTGTTTTATCAACAGAGGTATAGAAGTCTATACAGCAATTAATAAATTTTTCAGAAATTATTAGTAGGATCCATTTAAGAATTTATTTTTGCTTATCTTGTATGGGTCTTACTATTAGCTTTAATTATAAAAAACATATGGAAAGAAGGTGTATCTATGAAATTAGATGAAGATAGTCCAATTCCTTTATATTATCAGTTAGAGAATATAATTAGGGAGAAGGTAGAAAAAGGAGATTATGGAGTTGAAGAGCAGATACCTTCTGAGAGAGAGTTAAGTGAACTCTTTAAACTAAGTAGAATGACAGTCAGAAGAGCTCTTAATGAATTAGTAGAAGAAGGTATCTTATATCGCAAGCGAGGTCAGGGGACTTTTGTTGCAAGAAAGAAGATAGAGTCAGTTCCAGAGTTGATAGGTTTTAATGAGCATATTAAAGCAAGGGGTATGAAGCCAGAAAATAAGGTGATAGAGCAAAGAGTAATGCCTTGTAGCAAATTAATAGCCGAGAAGTTACAAGTTAAAGAAGGGAGTAAAGTAATCTTTACCAATAGATTACGTCTAGCAGATAGAGAGCCATTAGCTATAGAGAAATCCTATGTTCCTTATGAATTATGCCCTATATTACTTGACGAAGATCTAGCTGAAGGTTCTATTTATGAATGTTTAAAACAATCAGGTTACAAGCCTACTGAAGCAACAGATGAGGTTGAAGCTATATTGGCTGATGAATATTTAAGTGAGGTTTTAAATATAGAGGTAGGGCAACCTATTTTGAAGCGTGAGAGAAAGACATATGCTGCTAATGAACTAATAGAGTTTAGTTTTAACTTCTATCGTGGAGATAGATATACAATAATCAATAAGAAAAAATCTCTATAATAATGATTTATCAAGGATAGAGAAGCTTAATTTGTGGTTGTTACTTTATTATGGATGAGTCTTTGCAGAAGTGCTTATGTTTTTTTATTTAGTGCAAACGTTTTTCGAGTTGCTAAGGATGATAAAATAAAAAAATAATTCTAATAATTACTTGAAATAAAAAAGATACTCTGGTATAATTTGATTACAAATAATCGGTGGTATAGACCAACATACCTAGAAGATAAATTTTTTAAGAAGTTTGGTATAGACCTCTATACCTTGAGGGTTGAGTATATAATCAATCTGCTTATAAGTCTATAAGACCCTCCCGAAAAGAAATTTTAACAATCTAAAAAGGGTGGTGTGAATTAATGGCAACTAAAAGAGGATTGAAGATTGCAACAATTGGGGGAGGAAGTAGTTATACTCCTGAGATAGTTGAAGGTTTTATCAAAAGATATGATGAGCTTCCAGTTAAAGATTTATATCTAGTAGATATTGAAGAAGGTAAGTGGAAATTAGATATTGTTGGAGCCCTAGCTCAAAGAATGGTTGAAGAGGCTGGAGTAGATATGAAGATTCATTTAACCTTAGATAGAAGAGAAGCGATCAAAGATGCAGATTTTGTAACAACTCAATTTCGAGTAGGGTTATTGGATGCAAGAATTAGAGATGAGAAGATTCCACTAAGGTATAACTGTATTGGTCAAGAGACCACAGGAGCTGGTGGATTAGCCAAAGCATTACGTACCATTCCTGTGATTTTGGATATCTGTAAGGATATTGAAGAGTTAGCACCTGATGCGTGGTTGATTAACTTTACTAACCCTAGTGGTATTATAACAGAGACTATTAATAAACATACAAATGTTAAATCTATCGGTTTATGTAATGTTCCAGTCTTAATGCATATGATATCTGCTGATATCTTAGGTGTAGATAGAAATGATGTTAGAATGGACTTAGTAGGACTAAATCATCTTGTCTGGGGTAGAGATGTTATCTATAAAGGTGAAAGTAAGATTGATGAGGTAATTGAAAGGACTCTTAGTGGTAACATAGAGACAGTTAAAAATGTGGCTAATATTCCTTGGGGAGATGATCTTCTTAAGTCATTAGGAATGCTACCTTGTCCATACCACAGATACTACTACTTAACTGACAATATGTTGCAAGAAGAGATTGAGGCTGCTAAAACCAAAGGTACTCGTGGAGAGGTTGTTAAGAAAGTAGAAGCTGAGCTGTTTGAGTTATACAAAGACCCAAATCTAAAAGTTAAGCCCAAGCAGTTAGAGCAACGTGGGGGACAATATTACTCAGATGCAGCTTGTAATTTAATCAGTTCTATCTATAATGATAAAGGTGATATCCATTATCTTAATGTTAAAAATAATGGTACAGTAGATTGCTTACCAGATGATTCAGCAATTGAAAGAACCTGTTATGTAGATAAGGAGGGTGCACATCCATTAAATGTTAAACCATTACCTTCTAAAGTAAAGGGGCTATTACAAGTAGTAAATGAGTATGAGTCCTTAGCAGTAGAGGCAGGGGTTTATGGAGATTATGATGCTGCATTACAAGCATTAGTCATTCACCCATTGGTAGAAAGCAGTATTGCTAAGCCATTATTAGATGATATTATCAAAGAGAATCTAGATTATCTACCACAATTTAAAGCTGTAGTTGAATCTGGTAGAGTAAAATAACTTTTTATTTAGATATTAAAAGAAGATACTTATCTTTAAAGATAAGTATCTTCTTTTAACTATGCTCTACGAGGTAAAAAACTATTGGCTATGATATAATTGAAGGGAGGATTTAAAATGTTTGAATTGATCGGGAATATTGCAGCTGTTTTAACTACTGCAGCCTTCTTTCCGCAAGTAATTCGAACTTGGAAGACAAAGTCCACAGATGATATGTCTTGGAGCTGGTTACTTATGCTTACAATAGGTGTGTTTTTATGGTTGATTTATGGTATAAGTAATAGCTTGTTACCAGTTACTGCTGCCAATGGAGTTACTTTTTTATGCCTTTCAGTTTTGGTATATATTAAAACAAGTAACTTTTTAGCAAGGAGATAATTTCAATAGAGAAGATTAATATTGTGTAAATTAGTTTGAAATAATTATTAGTGGGCTAGGATCATATAACTAAAAATGAGGTGTTAAATATGACTGAGTTGAAAGCTGTTATCTTTGATATGGATGGTGTGATTATTGATAGTGAACCAATTCATTATCAAGTCAAGCAGATTCTTTTTGAAAAACTAGGGATAGAGATGTCTAAAGAGGAATATAGCGCTTTTATTGGTTCTTCTAGTAGTGAGATATGGGCTGCATTAAAGGAGGGTTATAACCTTAAAGAGAGTGTTGAAGATTTACTAGCTAAGCAGAATCAAATTCTGATAGAGAGCTTAAAATCTAGAGAAGATAAGACAGTTGCTGGGATAATGAACTTGCTTGAAGAATTAAAGAAGAATGACTTAAAGATTGCATTAGCCTCATCTTCTCCTGTAAAAGTTATTGAGGTAATCTTAGATAAATTAAAAATCAAGGAATATTTTTTGGAGACTGCTAGTGGTGAAAGTTTTGTCAAGAGTAAACCAGATCCTGAAATTTTTCTATATACTGCTGATAAGCTTGAGGTTAAAAGCAGAGAATGTTTAGTAATTGAAGACTCTAAAAATGGTGTCGAAGCAGCTAAAAAAGCTGGGATGAAATGTATAGGGTTTAAGAATCCTAATTCGGGAGATCAAAATTTATCTAAAGCAGATTTAATTGTAGAATCTATTGAAGTAATTGATATGGAGACTTTGACTGATTTATTTTAGTTGATCAAGAGGCAGCACAATTGATTTAGTATTATTATATCTAGTGGTGAAGGGGAGGGGCTGTCATTGTTGCTTTTTTTAAGAAATCAAAAGATTCAATTTGCTTTACTACAATGGGCTTTTTGGAGTACATGGAGCTCTTTTGCTTCATTTTATGTCTTTTATTTTAGCGAACAGGGCTACAGTAGTACAAATATAGGTCTATTTTTATCAATAATGACCTTGATGGGATTAATTGGGCAGTTGTTTTGGGGATATATATGTGATTTGAAAAGGACAATAAAGAGGGTCTTTATCTTTTGTATAACTATCATAGCTTTGATTATATTATTATTTCCCTATTATCAAAATGCTTATCTAATTATGCTTGCTATGGGTGGAATAGGATTTTTGTGGACAGCTCAGCAGTCTATAATTGATAGCTGGATCTTACAGAGTTCAACTGAGTTAAGGGAGAACTATGGCTTTACAAGGGCATGGGGTTCTTTGGGATTTGCTTTAATAGCTGTTATCTTTGGAAAGGTGATTCAGATGTATGGTTGGAATATTATTTTTATAGGTTATCCACTGCTATCACTTCTTATAATTATTATAGCTTCTAAAATAGAGGATGGTTATCAAAAAGACTTGCTTACTGCTAATCAAAATGAAAAATCAGTAGTGGTGAATCCATTTTTATTATTTAAAAACTTTGAATATATTTATCTGCTGATTATAGCAACTTTGATCTTTATGCCAAATACAATTATGATAAGTTTTCTACCAATGTTTTTGAAGAATGTAGGAGGGACAACTAGCCATCAGGGGCTAGCTCTTTTTTTTATTGCGATCAGTGAAGTACCTACGCTGCTTTTATCTAAGCAGTTTATTATCAAGTATAATTATAGAGTTATACTTTTGTTTTCAGCAATATTTTATATAGTTAGGCTTACTTTATTATCATTAGCAACTTCTCCAGCGATGATTATTGGTGTTGGAATGCTACAGGCCTTATCTTTTGCTGTATTTTTACCGACAGTAAGATATTCAATCAATCAAATTGCTCCTGATAGCTTAAAGACAACAGCACAAACCTTTGCTACCTGTTCTTATTTGGGCTTAGGTGGAGTTTTAGCAAATTCCTTAGGAGGAGTGGCTATAGATTATTTTGGAGTTAGAGTTCTTCTATATGCTTGTATAGGGATAATTGCTATTGTCATAGCAATATTATTAGTAACTATAATAATTAATAAGGAATTTAAAGTAAAAGAGGTATCTATCGAGGAGAGCCTATCAAAAGAAGCTGTATAATTTAATAGAGGATTGCTTATCTGAATGCTTTAAGAAAGATTAGGGAATAAAAATAAGAAACCTCTTGCAAAGATGAGTTAAATTTGATATACTAAAATTAATAAAAACTGGTATAGACCACTATACCCAAAAATAGCTGAATAAGTTGAATAATAAGTAGTATAGCTATCTAATTTAATTTTAAACAATTGAGTATTATATAGTAAGTTTATAAGTTTGTTAATACTTAGTTGTTAAGAAATTAAGTTTTATAAGAGTTTATTATAATATATTAAGCTAATTCAACTTGATAATTAAAAAATAATCTATTTTTAAGAAAATAATAGAAACCTCTTGTAAAATTGATTTTTTTATGTTAAAATTAAATTAGATAAGATAAGATGAAACATTAGTTATTTTACTTCTTCTTTGGTATAGACCTCTATACCCAAATTGTTTTTAAATTTTATCAACAGGATTTGTTCTTGTATAGGTGTTTATGCTTAGTGTTTAATTAAATATTTAGGGTATAAGATTATAAGCAGATTATAATAAGTATAAAATAAGAACCTGCCTCTAGACATTAACTTTAAAATGTCAGTGGTAGGTTCTTTTTTTATAAGGGCTTTATAACTTAAATAAGTGTATAACCTCATTAGATTGACTTATTAATAATTGACTTAGTGGAGGTGATAAAAAGGTTTAATTATGGGCTTAATATAATTATATTAACAAGCTTTTAATAAATGAATTAAGAAAAACTATTTTAACAAGGGGGAAGATAATAATGAAAATTTTATTAACTTGTGCAGCTGGAATGAGTACTAGTTTGATGGTGGAAAAGATGAAAAAGGCAGCAGCAGAGAGAGGTTTAGATGCTACTATTAAAGCAGAATCAGTAGATAAGTTTGTAGATTTAGTAACTGAATATGATGTAGTATTATTAGGACCTCAAGTTAGATATAAGTTAGCTGAGTTTAAGAAGATTGGTGCTGAAAATAATGTACCAGTGGAGGTAATTGATTCAGTAGCTTATGGAATGGTAAATGGAGGAAAGGTTTTAGATCAAGCTATAGAACTTATAGGTTAATATAGTAAAAAGCGTATCCTCTGTCTTCTTAAGGGGTCGACGGAAGATACACTGATAAAAAAATAATTATATTCCAGATTATATCATAATTGTCTTGAAAATTAAAGGAGGTTTTTAATATGGCAAACAATAAATTCTTTGATTTCTTAGAAACCAAGATGATGCCTGTGATGGGTAAGGTGGCAAACCAAAGGCATTTATCAGCTGTTAAAAATGGAATGATCGGTATAATTCCTTTTACGATTTTAGGTAGTATGTGTTTGATCTTAAGATTTCCTCCGATTGATCCAAGTAAGGTAGGAGCAAATCCTAACTTCTTTATTAAGATGTTATTGGCTTGGAAGACATGGGCAGATGCCAATGGTGATGCAATTATGATGCCTTTCAATATGACTATGGCTTTATTAGGACTCTTTGCAGTAATTGGTATATCTTATAACTTGGCAAAAACTTATAAATTGAACTTATTAAGTGCGACAACATTATCTTTAATGTCCTATTTGGTAGTTGCTGCACCAGCAACTAATGGAGCATTACCAATGGGATATTTAGATGCTAAAGGTTTATTTACTGCGATTATAGTTGGGTTGGTTTCTGTAGAGGTTCTTAAGTTTATGGAGGATAGAGATATTAAGATCAAGATGCCAGATGGTGTACCACCAGCAGTAGCTAACTCTTTTGCTAGTTTGATTCCAGCATTTGTGTTAATAATTATCTTTTATGCATTAAGTTTAATCGTACAAAGTGCAACTGGTATGATTCTGCCTCAAGCAATTATGGCAATGATGGCACCACTAGTAGGAGCTGTAGATAGTCCAATTGGAGTCTTTTTCACTGTACTTTTATGTCAATTATTATGGTTTGCTGGTATTCATGGTGCTTCAACAGTTGGAGCTGTTCTTACTCCTTTCTTAATTCAGAATTGGAACTTAAATGCTGAACTTCGTATTGCAGGAGAAGCAATGAAATACACTTATACAAGACCAATGTGGGCTTTCTTTATCTGTCTTGGTGGTTCAGGAGCAACTCTAGCTTTAGCATTTATGATGTTAAGAAGTAAATCTAAGCAGCTTAGCAGTGTTGGTAAGGTGGGGATATTACCTGGATTATTCAATATCAATGAACCAATTATCTTTGGGGCACCATTAGTATTGAATCCAATAATGTTTATTCCGTTTGTTTTTATATCACCTATTTTAGGAGTGCTTTCTTATTTTGCAATTGATATGGGGTTAGTAGGAAGAGCCTTTGCTACAGCACCTTGGACTACTCCTGCCCCAATTGGAGCCTTTATGGCTACAATGGATTGGCGTGCTGCAGTTTGGGTAGTAGTATTATTTGTTCTCTCAAGTTTAATGTATTATCCATTCTTTAAAACCTATGAAAAGCAACTTGTTCAACAAGAACAAGAGGCGGCAGCTATGGAAGCTGGCGGTGAACAAACAGTAACTGCATAATATGAAATTAAAAATTAAAATTATATTAATATAAGGTTAGGATTTTATAAGACAATAAAATTATAAGGCTACAAGTTATTAAGTTTATAAGGGGGAGATAAGATGAGTTCTGAAGAGATAATCTTTACTATCATAACGGAAGCAGGTAATGCCAAAGGGATTGCTTTTGAAGCCCTTGGTTTGGCAAGAGAAGGTAAGTTTGAAGAAGCAGAGGCAAAACTAAAAGAGTGTAATCAGTTTTTCCATAAGGCGCATGATATTCAGACTGAGCTAATTACTAAAGAAGCGCAGGGGGAGAAGACTGAGGTAGGTATTTTAATGGTTCATGCTCAAGACCATTTAGCTACTGCAACCTTAACTAAGGATTTAGTCACAGAGATGATTAAGATGCAAAAAGAGATTCATGACCTTAGAAAGGCTGGTGATTGTTAATGGCAACTGAAAGAGGCTTGAAGGTAGCAACTATTGGTGGAGGAAGTAGCTATACTCCTGAGATAGTTGAAGGTTTTATTAAGAGATATGATGAGCTTCCAGTTAAAGATTTATATTTAGTAGATATTGAAGAAGGTAAGTGGAAGTTAGATATCGTTGGAGCTTTAGCTCAAAGAATGGTTGAAGAGGCTGGAGTAGATATGAAGATTCACTTAACTCTAGATAGAAGAGAAGCTATCAAAGATGCAGACTTTGTAACAACTCAATTTAGAGTGGGATTATTAGATGCAAGAATCAGAGATGAGAAGATTCCGTTAAGATATAATTGTATCGGTCAAGAGACTACAGGAGCAGGTGGATTAGCTAAAGCTTTGAGAACTATTCCTGTGATTTTAGATATCTGTAAGGATATTGAAGAGCTAGCACCAGATGCATGGTTGATCAACTTCACCAACCCTAGTGGAATTATTGCAGAGACTGTTAATAAGCATACAAATGTAAAATCTATTGGTCTATGCAATGTTCCAGTTAAGATGCATATGATGAGTGCTGATATCTTAGGTGTAGACAGAGAAGATGTAAGGATGGATTTATTAGGATTAAATCACCTCGTCTGGGGTAGAGATGTTATCTATAAAGGTGAAAGTAAGATCGATGAGGTACTCGAAAAATTAGTTTCAGGTCAAGTGCAAGAGGTTAAAAATGTACCTGACTTTGGTTGGGGAGAAGACTTGCTTAAGTCACTAAGGATGATGCCTTGTCCATACCATAGATATTACTATCTAACAGCTAAGATGCTAGAAGAAGAGATAGAGTCTGCTAAGACTAAGGGAACTCGAGGAGAGGTAGTTAAAAAAGTAGAAGCAGAACTATTTGAATTATATAAAGATCCAAATTTAAAAGAGAAACCAAAACAATTAGAACAGCGTGGAGGTCAGTATTACTCAGATGCTGCCTGTGATTTAATCAGTGCAATTTACAATGATAAAGGAACAATCCACTATGTCAATATCCAAAATAATGGAACAGTAGATTGCTTACCAAATGATTCAGCAATCGAAAGAACCTGTTATGTAGATAAAGAAGGTGCACATCCATTAAATGTTAAGCCACTCCCTTCTAAAGTAAAAGGTTTATTACAAGTAGTAAATGAGTATGAAGCCTTAGCTGTAGAGGCAGGAGTCTATGGAGATTATGACGCTGCATTACAAGCATTAGTGATCCATCCATTGGTAGAAAGTAGTATTGCTAAACCATTATTAGATGATATTATCAAAGAGAATATTGATTATCTACCTCAATTTAAAGCTGTAGTTGAATCTGGTAGAGTAAAATAATTTAGTAATAAAATTATATTTAAGAGGGGCTTATCTTTAGATTTAAGATAAGCCTTTCCTTTTATGTCAATTCTCTAAAGAAACTTTAAATCTAATTGATAACGGGAGATGATGTGATGGCAACTAAAGAGATCAAAATAGTTAATGAAACGGGGATACATGCCCGTCCTGCTAGTATGCTGGTACAATTGGCTAATAGTTTTAAGGAAGATATTAATATTATAAAGGGTGGCAAAGTGATTAATGTTAAAAGTATTATGGGAATTATGAGCTTGGGCGTAGCTTACGGTGATACCCTTGAGATTGTTTCCGATAATAAAAGTGCTGTTGACCAATTAGTAGGATTAATAGAGAGTGGCTTTGGAGAGTAATAAATTAGATTTAAAAATTTTTATGATATTAGATGAAATGACATATATCTAAAATTTGAAAAGGAGGAATGCTTTGTGTATTATGAATCTTTAAAATCTTTTCCAGATGACTTTTTATGGGGGGCTTCGACCTCGGCATATCAGATAGAGGGGGCATGGGATGAGGATGGCAAAGGACCTTCAGTTATCGATATGGCTCAACATCAAGAAGGAGTAACAGACTTTAAAGTAGCAAGTGATCACTATCACCGTTATAAAGAGGATGTTGCTTTATTGGCTGAGATGGGCTTTAAAACCTATCGCTTTTCTATTGCCTGGACCCGAATCTATCCAAAAGGAACAGTAGAGATCAATCCTAAAGGTATTGAGTTTTATAATAATTTAATCGATGAATTGATTGCTCATGATATCGAACCCCTTGTTACCATGTATCACTTTGACCTCCCTTATGCTTTACAAGATAAGGGAGGTTGGTCTAATCGAGAGACTATCGATGCCTTTGCAAACTATGCTAAGACATTATATGAGAACTTTGGTGATAGGGTTAAATACTGGTTAACAATCAATGAACAGAATATGATGATTCTCCATGGAGATGCTATTGGTACACTAGATTCTAATTTAGAAAATCCAGAGAAGGAGCTATATCAACAGAACCACCATATGATGTTAGCTCAAGCAAAGGCGATGATATTATGCCACCAGATGTTAGATGGTGCTAAGATTGGTCCAGCACCGAATATATCTGCTGTTTATCCAGCTACATCTAAGCCTGAAGATGTTTTGGCAGCCAATAACTTCAATGCGATTAGAAACTGGTTATACTTAGATATGGTATGCTTTGGACGTTATAATAGTGTTGCTTGGAGCTATTTTGAAGAGAAGGGCTATGTCCCAGAGATTCAAGAGGGTGATATGGAGATATTAGCAGATGCTACTGCTAGACCAGATTTTATTGCTTTTAACTATTATAGTACAGCTACTGTAGAAGCAAGTAGAGGTAATGATGATGCTAAAAATAGTACTGGTGATCAACAAATTGTAATTGGTGAACAAGGTGTTTATAAAGGGCACACCAATCAATATTTAGAGAAGACTGAGTTTGGTTGGGAGGTTGATCCTGTTGGTTTCCGTGTTACCTTACGTGAAATCTATAGTCGTTATAATTTACCATTAATAGTAACAGAAAATGGGTTAGGTGCCTTTGATAAATTAGAAGAAGGCGATGTTGTTAATGATGATTATCGAATTGAATACCTTAAAAAACATATTAAACAATGCCAATTGGCAATCACTGATGGTGTTGAATTATTTGGTTACTGTCCATGGTCAGCAATAGATTTGGTTAGTACTCATCAAGGTTCAAGTAAGCGTTATGGATTTATTTATGTCAATAGAGAAGAGTTTGATCTAAAAGACTTAAGAAGAATTAAAAAGAAGAGTTTCTATTGGTATAAAGATGTTATAGCAAGTAATGGTGCAATAATAGTAGAAGATAAAAACTAAGCTTAGAGAGGGGACTTATCTTGAGTTTTTGAGGTAAGTCCTTCTCTCTATATCTATGTAGAAGGGGTATATACATTTATCTTGAGCTTATAATATTATTGCTTAAACTGTCTATCGATAAGAAGCTATTAGAATAATAAGGAGGAAGACAAGTGGAGGTCTTTTTGTTTGTACTATTTAATAATATATCACCGATTTTTCTGATAATTGTTTTAGGTTATATGCTGGCTACAAAATTTGAATTGGATATTAACTCTTTAAGTAAGGTCAACTTTTATATCTTCATCCCTTCTTTAATCTTTGTAAAGATCTATGAGACCAAGATAGATACAAGACTATTGAAGGTATTATTATTTGCAACACTCTTTCTTGTAGCCCTTGCTTTAATAAGTATTATAATTGCCAAGTTGCGAGGACATAGTATAGCAAGGGAGAGTGCTTTTAAAAATGCTATTATGTTCTATAATTCAGGTAATTTTTCTCTTCCTCTTATCTCTTTAGTCTTTGGGGTGACTGCCTTTGCGGCTTATGCTATCTCTGTACAGATTATGGTCTTACTTGTACAGACCTTGATAACCAATACTTTAGGCTTTTATAATGCTGGAAGGGGACAGATGGATTATAAGGAGAATCTCAAAACAATCTTTAGTATGCCCACAGTCTATGCAATTGCTTTAGCTTTAATATTTAAAGCAGTACCCTATAATCCTACAGAATCCTTCTTATGGCCTGCTATTTTATACATGAAGGATGGGATGATTCCAATAGCATTACTTATGTTAGGGATTCAATTAACAGCCACTAAATTTAATTTCAAGGATTTAGATGTTTATATAGCTAGCTTTACTAGATTATTGATTGGACCAATTTTAGCTTATTTATTGATTCTATTATTGGAAATAGATAGTAATACTGCTCAAGTATTGTTTATCTCTTCATCAGTACCGACAGCTGTAAGTACGGCATTGATTGCGGTAGAATTTAATAATGAGCCAGATTTTGCTTCTCAAGTTGTGCTGACAACAACCTTATTGAGTACTATCTCCTTAACAGGGATTATATATCTAGCCCAATATATCTTTTAAGGAATTAATCTCCGCTCTAATATAAAGGAGTCTACTGGCTGAAATGTTTCTGTAAACAACTAAATATTAGTCCAATTTGTTCAATAAGAGGATGGTAGCTACCATCCTCTTATTCTTTTTCATAATTTAATCATTAAATACTTTAAATAATCTCATAAGACGAACGTATTCTATATAATTTTATAAAAAATTAGTTTAATTATTGACTATTGCCAAGTTATATGTTAACATTAATAACGGTTTGAAGAAAAAACACAATAAAACACGAACAATAATAAATGGAGGGGAAATTTAATGACTGCTTTATTAGAAAGAATCTTTTTATTAAAAGAAAATAACACTAACGTAAAGACTGAGATTTTTGCGGGAATTACGACCTTTATGACGATGGCTTATATTATCTTTGTCAATCCAAGTATAATCTCAGCAACAGGAATGCCTATTGAAGCAGTAATGATTGCTACAGCTATCTCTGCAGCCTTTGGTACTTTATGTATGGCTTTTTTTGCAAATTATCCCTTTGCTTTAGCACCAGGAATGGGGATTAATGCTTATTTTACCTATACAGTAGTATTAAAGATGGGTCTTAGCTGGCAACAGGCTTTAGGAACTGTCTTTGTTTCAGGTATTATCTTCTTAATTTTAAGTGTAACTAAGGTAAGAGAGACGATTATTAATTCTATGCCGAAAAATTTAAAGTTGGCAATTAGTGCAGGAATGGGGCTATTTATTGCTTTGTTAGGTATGGAGAGTGCAGGGATTGTAGTTAATAGTCAGGCTATTTTGGTTGACTTAGGAGATTTAACTGCCCCTACTACCCTATTAGCTCTATTTGGCATTATCATTACTATTGTCTTGATGGCTCGTGATATTAAAGGAGCTATCTTAATTGGGATTATGGCTACTACATTGATAGGGATTCCTTTTGGAATTGTAGAACTACCAGAGGCTATTATTAAAGCTCCTACTTTTGCAAGTTGGGAACCGATCTTCTTTAAAGCAGATATTATGGGTGTCTTGAATTTAGGACTTTTACCAGTTATATTCTCCTTCTTATTTGTAGATATATTTGATACAGCAGGTACTTTAATTGGGGTAAGTCAACAAGCAGGATTTCTAGATAAAGATGGTAACTTACCTAAGGTTAATCGAGCATTATTGGCTGATTCAGTAGGGACGATGGCTGGAGCATTGATGGGAACACCAACAGTTACTACTTATGTTGAGTCTGCTACAGGGGTAGCTCAAGGTGGAAGAACAGGATTGACTGGTGTAACAGCTGCTTTTTGTTTCTTACTATCAATCTTCTTTACACCATTAGTTGCAATCGTGCCAGCTGCAGCAACAGCACCAGCGCTGATTATTGTTGGGTCATTGATGATGAAGAATGCAATTTATATAGATTGGGATAAGGTGACAGAAGCTATTCCAGCCTTTATCACACTCATTGCAATTCCTTTCACCTATTCAATTACTAATGGTATCTCTTTGGGGTTTATCATTTATCCAATTGTAAAGTATTTGCATGGTGAAGGTAAGGATGTGCACTGGATTATAACTTTATTTGGTTTCTTGTTTATTCTAAAATATATTTATATGTAATCTTTCAGGCGTGGGATATTCCACGCTTTTTTATTCTGAAATCAAGTTATAGTATAGGATATGAGGATTATTTTGAGGGATAATTATATTATTTTTTCCAACTAAAAGAAAAAAATACTTGAAAATAAAAATAAACCTTGTTATAATATAACTGTAGATGAGAAATCTTTTTTATTTAACCACGTGGTATAGACCACTAGTATAGAACTATATAATTATAAGACGGTGAAAGTTAAGAAGATAATTTAAAATAGTTCTTACTAAAACCATAAGTTTATAATTATTAGATATTTTAATCTAAAATTCAGCCAACTTTTTGAGCTGATGAGGGACAGCCAAAAATGTAGTCGGTTTTAGATTGATATACCTATAGCTAGAAGAATATTTTTTATCTAAGAACGAGGTCTAGACCACTAGTATAGAACTATTTGTTTATGGTGTGGCTACAAGACATTAAGGATCTAATGCAAATAGTTCTTGCTAAAAATTTAAGTTTATAATACTGGATATATGAATTTAAAGCAGAAATTCAAGTTTTAAATCCACATATCTACATAAGAATATATTAAAAAATCTTAATTTAGATTATTAAATTAAAAGGAGGAGATTTCATGAAGATTTTATTAACTTGTAGTGCTGGGATGAGTACTAGCTTAATGGTAGAGAAGATGAAAGAGGCAGCTAAAAATAGAGGTTTGGAAGCATCTATTAAGGCAGAAGCAATGGACGGGTTTGCAGATGTCGTAAATGATTATGATGTTGTCTTATTAGGTCCTCAAATTAGATACAAAGAGGCTGAATTTAAGAAGATTGCAGCTGAATATGAGATACCAGTAGCTGTAATTGATTCAGCAGCATATGGGATGTTAAATGGAGATAAGGTTTTGCAACAGGCTTTAGAAATGGTTAAGTAAATATATAGGGTGATATTGCTATTTATAAGTTTATAAGAAAAGATTAGAAGCATAAATACTTTAAGTTTATAAGCTATTAAAAAAAATAATAGGAGGCTTTAATATGGCAAAAAATAAATTTTATGATTTTTTAAATAATAAATTTATGCCAGTTATGGGGCGAATAGCCAACCAAAGACACTTAAAAGCAGTTCGAGATGGCTTGATTAGTACAATTCCTTTTACAATTGTAGGAAGTGCAGCATTAATTCTAAGGTTTCCACCAGTAGATCCTAGCAAAGTGGGTCCTGATTCTAATTTTCTTATGAAATTCTTATTGGCATGGAATACTTGGGCTAGTAATCATGGTGACGCTATCATGATGCCCTTCCAAATGACAATGGCCTTATTGGGTATATTTGCAGTAATTGGTATCAGTTATAGTCTAGCTAAAACTTATAAATTAAATGAGCTATCAAGTGTTGGAATGGGTCTGATGAGTTATTTGTTAGTCTCTGCACCAGCTACAAACGGTACACTCTCAATGACTTATCTCGATGCTAAAGGTTTATTTACAGCAATAGTCATTGGAATTTTGAGTATTGAAATGCTGAGGATTTTAGAAGAGAAAGAGATTAAAATAAAGATGCCTGATGGTGTTCCACCAGCAGTAGCCAGCTCTTTTGCTATTCTAATACCAGCGTTTATCTTAATGGCAGTTTTTTATGGTGCTAGTTTAATTATTCAAGGTGCAACAGGTAAGTTAATACCAGAAGCTATTATGGCGATGATGGCACCAGCAGTAAAGGCTGTAGATAGTCCCTTTGGAGTATTCTTCTTTGCTACATTATGTCAGTTATTATGGTTTACTGGTATTCATGGTGCAGCAACTGTAGGAGCTATTCAACAAGCCTTTTTAGATCAGAACTGGATGAGAAATGCAGAGCTTCGTGTAGCAGGAGAACCGATGCAATATGTTTATACAACACCATTTTGGTCTTATTTTGTAATAATTGGAGGTTCAGGTGCTACATTAGCATTGGTATTCCTATATTTAAGAAGCCGTTCTAAGCAATTAAAAAGTGTAGGTAAGTTGAGTTTATTACCAGCTTTATTTAATATTAATGAGCCAGTTATCTTTGGTTCACCACTGGTATTGAATCCAATTATGTTTATTCCCTTTGTATTTGTTCAACCGATTTTAGGTGTAATAGCTTATTTTATAGTTAAATGGGGATGGGTTGGAAAGGCATTTATCAATCCTCCATGGACTACGCCAGCACCAATTGGAGCGGTTTTATCAACACTTGATTGGAAAGCAGGGGTTTTGGTAATAGTTCTAGCAGCTTTAGCTGGAGTAATGTATTATCCATTCTTTAAGGCTTATGAGAAGCAACTTGTTGAAAAAGAGATGGGAGAAGAACAAGAAAGTCTAGAAAATGCAGAAGGTTCTGTTAGTGCATAAGATATTATTTTTATAACATTTAACTAAGAGTCTAATTTGCTAAAAATTAAAGGAAAGTTAAAATCTATTGATATATTGTAAACAAGAAGATATTAAGATTAGAAAAGAGATGAGGGGGATTTACATGAAGAAGTTTTTAATTACTATGTTATTTGTATTAGTTTTAAGTAGTTCTGTATTTGCTAGTTCTGATGTTGATAAATCATCTGATGTGGAAGAATTAGCTGCTAAGTTGGCTGCTATAGAAGCACAGCTTAACAACACAGTAACAAAAGAATCTGGAATTTCTATCAGCGGTTGGGGGCGTGCAATTTTTGCTCCAGGTATGTCCAATGATAGTGGAGACACTGTGAATTTCAATGGTACATCTTGGGGTGGAAATAGTGCTCGTATCGGTTGGACTATCAAAGGTCAAAGTAAAAACGTAGGTTTTCATGTTGATATGAATGCTGATGGAGGTAGTTCTGGTTTTCAAGATCAACAGAAAATATGGGCAAAGCCTACTGAAAATCTTACTATTGAAGTAGGACCATCAGTATTCTACCAAGCTTTACGTGGTGATACTGCATATGGTGCTTGGAACTGGTTACGTTTTGATGGTATTGATGATGAAGATGCTATCTTTGCTCGTGGTAAAGCAGGTGGCGGCGACCAAAACAATATCCACCAAAATGGTAATGGAGTACAAGGTGGATGGGAACGTGAGGATGGTATAGATGGTGGTGCTATAGCTCATTATGATAAGGATGGAGTACATGTATTTGCTGCTCTTGATCATAGTAAAGGTTCATTTTTAGATGAAGCTAAAACTGTAAGGGAAGAATATACTACTGGTGACATGCTTGCCCGTGGGCAATATGGTTTTGGTTATGACATGCCTAATGTTGGTCTAGTTCGTGCTCAATACATTGGAAAAGCATATAATGATGGTGGAAATGAACTTGAGAGCTATGGTATATTCAATGCTGCAGTAAGCTTGAACAATCTTTCAGATAATTTTGCTCTTGATTTAGGCGTATTTGTTCCAACTGAAGACTTTGATAAGACTGGCGATACTAAGCATGGCTGGACAGCTTTCAATGCTTATGGTAAATATACAGGTGTAGATAAATGGACTCTACACAGCACAATTCAAACTAAGTTTGATAAAGTAGATAAAACTGGAGACGAAGGTTTAGGTTTCCAACTTGGTGTTGGGGCTGACCATCCTTTAGCTATGGCTGATGGTAGCTACACTTTAAATACAGACTTACGTTTTATGAATGAAAACTGGAGTGGAGATGACAACTCTGTTAGTACATTAATCGGTATTTCCAAAGGTTTAGCTAGTGGGAAAGTTGGTATAGGTATAGAGTATACTACTGGAGGATTTACAGCTAGCGATACAGGTAGTTATGATGATTCTAACTGGGCAATTCCTGTTGTTCTTGAATACTGGTTCTAATCATTATCTAGTTTAGTAATCAAGGTGTTATAGTCTACTATCACAAGACTATAACACCTTAAAACCTTAAATGATAAAAACTTTATAAAAGGAGGGAAAATATGAGTTCAGAAGAGATTGTGTTTAAGATTATTACTGAAGCAGGTAATGCTAAAGGGGTATCCTTTGAGGCCTTTGCTTTAGCTAAAGAAGGAAAATTTGCTGAGGCAGAAGAGAAGTTAAAAGAGGCTAATCAGTTTTTCCATCAAGCCCATGATATCCAAACTGAATTGATTACTAAAGAGGCTCAGGGTCAAAAAAATGAAGTTAGTATATTGATGGTCCATGCTCAGGACCATTTAGCAGGTGCTACCTTAGCTAAGGATTTAATTGCAGAGATGATTCAAATGCAAAAAGAGATTCATAATTTAAAGATAAGTTAGATATTAGATTGTTGTATTTTTAATACCCCTTATAAAGTTCTATAAAGTGATTGATAAAAGTGATTTAAGCTATTTAATAATATTGTAAGATTTTATGTATTGTATTAAAGGTTTAATATTATAGTTAGCTATAGGTTTTGCCCCATAGGTTTTGTAGAGGTTATGATAGCATCATAGCACCCTGAGGGTAAATACTCTTGGGGTGATTACAACTTGTATTTAATAATTAATTTTCGCCATATATAGATAAAAGTAAATCTGATTTAGGCATTCATATTGGAATAAATTTCATTAATTATATTTCTATTACTATACAGATAGACAGGTTTAATAATTTTAATATTGTTTTTAAATGAGAAGGAGGGAGAAAAATGAAATTTCCGAATGATTTTTTATTTGGAGCCGCTTCTGCTTCATATCAGGTAGAAGGTGCCTGGAATGAAGATGGAAAAGGCCTTACTAACTGGGATGAATTTTCTAAGATACCAGGAAAAACTTTTGAAGGAACTAATGGTGATGTTGCAGTAGACCATTATCATAGATATAAAGAAGATATTAAGCTTATGGCTGAAATGGGATTAGAATCTTATAGATTCTCTATCTCTTGGGCTAGGATTATCCCAGATGGAGATGGTGAAATAAACGAAAAAGGGATAGAATTTTATAACAATCTAATAGATGAGTGTCTAAAGTATGGGATAGTTCCTTTTGCTACCTTGTACCATTGGGATTTGCCCTTAACTTTAGAGAAGGATGGAGGCTGGATCAATAAAAGAACATCAAAAGCTTTTGTTAAGTATGCAAATGTATGTTTTAAAGCCTTTGGTGATAGAGTCAAGAATTGGATTACTTTTAATGAAACAGTTGTTTTTTGTCGTTTAGGTTACTTAACTGGGGCTCATCCGCCAGGAATAGAGAATGATCCCAAAAAATATTTCCAAGCAATACACAATGTCTTTATTGCTCATGCTCAAGCTATAAAAGATTATAAGAAATTAAAACAATTTGGAGAGATTGGGATAACACATGTTTTTGGACCAGCATTTAGTATAGATGATAAACCAGAGAATAAAGAGGCAGCTTATCATGCTAATCAGTATGAGATAGCTTGGTATTATGATCCAATATTGAAGGGAGAATATCCAGAATATGTGCTAAAACAATTAGAAGAAAAGGGATGGACTCCTGACTGGACAGAAGAAGAGCTAGAATTGTTGAAAACTGCAGCTCCTTTGAATGATTTTATAGGCTTAAATTATTATCAACCCTTTAGAGTAAAGAAGAACGATATAGCAGAAGAACAAGAGAACTCTAGAGAGAACTCCACTGGTGCTCCAGGTAATGCCTCTTTTGATAATGTATATAGAACTGTTATGATGGATGACAAGAAGTATACAAAATGGGGTTGGGAGATTGCTCCAGATGCCTTACTTGAAGGTTTGAGAATGTTAAAAGCTGACTATGGTGATGTGAAGATGTATATTACGGAAAATGGTTTAGGTGATCAGGACCCAATTATTGAAGGTGAAATAGTAGATATCCCTAGAATTAAGTTTATAGAAGCACATTTAAAAGCTGTTAAAGAGGCCATTAAAGAAGGAATAAACCTTAAGGGATATTATGCTTGGTCAGTAATTGACTTGTTAAGCTGGTTAAACGGATATAAAAAGCAGTATGGTTTTATTTATGTAGACCATAACGATAATTTAAATAGAAAGAAGAAAGCCTCTTTTTATTGGTATAAACAGGTTATTGAAGAGAGAGGGGAGAGTCTTTAAAGAATGTCTACTGTAGTTATCTTAGATGGAAATACTTTTAACTATAGCTGACTTAGTTTTAGAATGAAAGCTAATGGATATATTGAGACACTTTTCACTTTAAAAAGTTAGTAAAATTATTAAAATATTTTTCGGGAAAGCTTATCAGCTTTTTTCTCGAGTGACTTTTACCATCGCCGCAAAAGTCACCAAAAGGTCTAGAAAAAATTCAACTCACTCAGCAATCAAAATAATGAACATTATCACTTATTAGACTCTCTAAATTAAGATTTTATAATACTCTAGATCCTAGCTCAATTTTTGCTTCGTTCAAACAGAAATTTTTTTCGGATTAAAAACCTTAAAATCTGTTTAATTGTCAATTGTACACTGTTAATTGCAAATTTAAGAGTGTCGCAATATCATTCTATAACGTCATAGTTAAATTTTATTCTAGATTCACGAAGCTATAGATGGATTGGTATTTAAATTGAATTGTATAGGGGGATAGTCAGATGGCTAGTCAAGAGATCAAGATAGTTAATGAAGCGGGAATACATGCTCGTCCTGCTAGTATGTTGGTGCTGTTAGCTAATAAATTTAAGGAAGATATCAATATTGTAAAGAATGGAAGAGAGATTAATGCTAAAAGTATTATGGGAATTATGAGCTTGGGGGTAAGTTGTGGCGATACCCTTGAGATTATTTCTGATAATAATGATGCTGTTGAGCAGTTAGTTGAACTGATAGGAAGTGGGTTTGGAGAATAACAAGTTCGATTTTTATGGTATTAGATAAATTAGCATAATTGACAGATAGTTTAGATATTAAATAAGTAACGAGTAAGCAGTGACTAGAGAACTTCTTACTCGTTATTTATTATATGATTTGAAAGTAAAATTAACTAGTGTTATAATAAGTTAAAAGTTATATTGAAGGTTTTGACAGTTAGCGAGTCAATCTAATACCAATCCTAAATAAAGATTATTAAAGGTATAAATTATTAAAGTAAAAGAGGAGATACATAATGAGGCTAGATGAGAGTAGTCCAATCCCATTATATTATCAATTAGAGAATATAATTAGAAGAAGAATAGAGATAGGGGAGTATAAACCTGGAGAGAGGATCCCTTCTCTAAATCAATTAAATGAGGAGTTTAACCTTAGTAAAGTGACAATAAGTAAGGCTGTTGCTAATTTAATTGAGGAGGGAATCTTATATAGAGAGAGGGGTCAAGGAACCTTTGTTTCAGAAGAGAAAGTAAAGGACTTTAGTGAAACTACAGGTTTTACTGAGACTATGATCGAAGAAGGAAGAAAGCCTTCAACTAAGGTTATATCACAGGATTTAGTCTCTCCTAGTGAATTGATCTGTGATAAATTAATGATTAATGATAAGCAAAAGGTGATTTTAACAGTCAGAATAAGAATTGCAGATGAGATACCTGTTGCTTTTGAGAAGTCTTATATACCCTATGCAGTAGCTCCTAAGCTATTGGAGTTGGATTTATCCAAAGACTCTATTTATCAGCACCTTAGAGAAGAAGGATATAGTTTAAACAAAACTATTCAGGAGATTGAAGCAATAGAAGCAGACAAGGAGTTAAGTGATCTCTTAGAAGTTAAGCGGGGTAAGGCGATCTTAAAGAGAAAGAGATTGACCTTTTCTAATGGTAATCCTGTTGAATTTAGTTTTAGTTTTTATCCTGGAGATAGGTATGTTATAACGACTGAGTCTATCTCGACAACTTAATATTGTTTTAAATGGTCAGTTTGTCTTGCAGGCTGATCTTTTTTTATTAGTATACTTTTACACTTTAATAAGTTAAACCACTGGTAAAAGAATAGAAAGTTTATTATAATATAGTTAAAAGGTTTGAGATATAATTTATGGAGGTGTAAGTTTTGAATTCTAAGTTACAAGATGAATTTACTGATCAGTTATTTGAAGCTATTTTGTTGTTAAAGAATAAAGAAGAGTGTTATAAATTTTTTGAGGATATAAGTACTGTCAATGAACTAAAATCCTTAGCCCAGAGATTAGAAGTAGCTCGTATGCTAAATGATGGTTATACCTATGAAGAGATTGCTGAAACTACTGGGGCAAGTACTGCTACTATCAGTAGGGTAAAACGCTGTTTAAATTATGGTGCTGATGGTTATCAGTTGATTTTGGAACGTATGAAGGATAAGTAGTTATATGATAATATAATTAAAGAGTTGATTCATTAGGATTATTCCCCCTTTAGGGGGTCTTTTTATGTTGGTTTATATATTTTAAAATGGTATAAAATTTCTATCTTTATAGTAAGAATTAATAATTTTTTATATAAGACTAGGATAGAATATTATTAAAGGGGGTCTAATATGCAGGTTGTTCATGCTACCTTTGCTTCAGGCGAAGGAAAAGATGCTGTTGAATTACTAAAGAATTTGGGGGTGGAGATTGAGGATTATAAATTAATTGAATCAAAGTCAGGGGATCTACTTATTATAAATCTCCTATATCATAATGTTGATGTACTGATAGATAAGCTTAAGAATCGCTTTGATTTTACTAATAATGTACATAGAAGCTTAATCATCTTTACACCTGATACTGTAATTCCAAGTAATAAGGAGAAGGCCAAAAAAGAGGCCTATCGAGCCAGTCGAGAGACAATTGTTACCTATGCTAAGGAGAATAGTGAGATGAGTAGCCAACTAGTATTTTTGGCTGTAGTGGCTGCTATAATTGCTACCTTAGGATTAATTCTTGACAATACTCCAGTAATAGTTGGGGCCATGATTATCGCTCCTGTATTTGGACCGATAGCTACGATGGCTATAGGAATTGTATTAGGAGATTTAAAGCTATTGGTTAAGGGGATTGTAGTAGAGTTATCTATTATGGGAATAGCAATTGTTATTGGGGCTATCTTTGGACTTATAATTCCTAATGTCTCAATAACTCATGCCTTAGAGGTGAGGATGTTACCAACCTTACCAGACTTGCTGGTGGCACTAGCAGCAGGTGGGGCAGGAGCTTATGCATTGATTACCCATGTTAAGTCACAACAGTTAGTAGGAGTAGTTATTGCTGCTGCCTTGATTCCAGTCATGGCTACTATAGGTGTGGGAATCTCTTTACATAATGTAGATATGATAATAGGTGCTTCATTATTGTTGTTAGGGAACCTATTTACCCTATTATTGGCTATAATCATGGTATTTTACTTTAAAGGATTGAAGCCACAATGGTGGTATGAATCTACTGCTAAGAAATTAATTAAGAAGAGTTTGGTTGTGTTGACTATCTCAGTAATCTTATTAACTATACCTTTATCTATAATCACTTACAATCAGATGGTTAGAGAAGAACCTGAAGATGTAGTCCGTCAAATTTATCGAGAGCATTTTGGTGATGAACTAGAGAGTAGATTATTTTCAATTGATGTTAAAGATAAGAAGGTAGATATTATCTTATATACTCCTATTAATACTGATAAGCATTATTTTAAATTGTTGTCAGATAAGATAAAGGATAGCCTTGGAGCTGACTATCAGGTTATCTTTGAAATTATACCAACTCAAAGATTGGAAACACCACTATAATATTCTTGACAAAAGGCGAACATTTTGTTAAAATATGAATAACATATAAACATAGTGATTTACTCGGTTTTAAATATAGAGGAGGGATAAAATGAGAGTTGTAAATAATATTACTCAATTAATTGGTCAGACTCCTATGGTTAAATTAAATAGAGTAGTCCCAGAGGGTGCTGCAGAGATTTATGCTAAGCTAGAATCCTTCAACCCTGGAGGGAGTGTTAAAGACCGTATTGCTCTTAATATGATTGAGAGTGCTGAAGCAGAAGGAGTATTAAAAGCAGGTGGTACTATTATTGAACCTACTAGTGGTAACACTGGAATTGGTCTAGCAATGGTTGGAGCTGCTAAAGGATATAAGGTTATTCTAACGATGCCAGACACAATGAGTATCGAAAGAAGAAAGATATTAAAGGCTTTTGGAGCGGAGATACTGTTAACACCTGGTGAGAAAGGGATGCCTGGTGCGATAGACAAGGCTAAAGAACTGGCAGATGCTAATGATGATTATTTTATGCCACAGCAATTTATGAATGCAGCTAATCCTGATGTACATAGAAAGACAACAGCTAAAGAGATTATAGAAGCTACTGCTGGAAAGTTAGATGCTTTTGTAGCAGGAATTGGGACTGGTGGAACTGTTACTGGAACAGGAGAGGTCTTAAAAGAAGAGATTTCAGGGATTAAGATAGTAGGTATAGAGCCAACAGGTTCTCCTGTAATCAGTGGAGGAAATCCTGGACCACATATGATTCAAGGAATTGGAGCAGGATTCATTCCTGATGTCTTAAATACTGATATTTTGGATGAAGTTAAACAGATTGAAAATGAAGAGGCTATGGAGATGGCACGTAAGTTGGCTGTAGAAGAGGGAATTCTAGTTGGAATTTCTGCTGGTGCAGCAGTGGCAGCAGCTATTAAAGTTGCCCAAGAATTGGGAGCAGATAAACGGGTAGTCGTTATTATTCCAGATACTGGAGAGAGATATTTAAGTACTACACTATTTAAAGCTGAATAGAATATATTATAGGCAAAAGAGTTACCTTCTATAGAAGGTAACTCTTTTTATGTTATATAAGATTACTTTTATCTTTCTGCTGATTAAAGAATGTTTTAAAAGTTATAATCACCATTATTAAAGGTTAAAAAGCATTGAAAAATCCCTTTAGTTACTGTATAATTATGGTTGAAACAAAGTTTCTTAATACAAAACAATCTTATTCTGAAATTAGAAAATTAAAAGCTAGAGAGAGCTATCTATATAGATGGATATTTTCTTTCGACCTGGAGGTATTATTATGGAATTTAAATCAATTGATAGTCTACATGACTTAAAACAGTTATTTATGTTACACCATCTTAGTAACAAAATTATTTATATCGTTGGAATCCTATTTGTAGCTGCTTTTGTAGCCCATGTTATCACTAAAAAACTTAAAATACCTAGTGTAGTTGGTGATATCTTAGTGGGGATTTTATTCAGTATCGGTTTTATTAAAAAGGCACCATTTTTATCGGCAGAACATAAGGAATGGTACTCTTATCTGATTCACTCCTTTGATTATGTAATTATTCTAGCAGTATCCTTCATTTCTTTTATCATCGGTACTGAGCTTAATCTAAAGGTTTTAAAGAAGCTAGAATTGGAGTTTGCGTTGATTGTCTTGATTGAATCATTGGCTACCTTTGCCTTGGTAACTACTTCGATGCTGATAATTGGGAAGCCTCTATTTTTTTCACTACTCTTAGGAGCGATAGCAACAGCAACGGCTCCAGCTGCTACAGTCTTGGTATTAAAGGAGTACAAGGCTAGAGGGGAGTTAACTTCTACCTTATTGATTGTCTTAGCCCTTGATGAGGCTTTAGCTATTATTATCTTCAGCTTCGTTAAGCCAATTGCTTTAATCAGTATATCACCAGCGTTACACTATTCTCTCTTCAACTCTTTTTTAATCCCCTTAGTTAAGATAGTTGGTTCGATAGTATTGGGGTTGAATATCGGATACTTTTCACAGAAATTAATGGGAGTATATTCTGAGCAGAAGAGTAAGAAAATATTATTATTACTAGCAACTATCTTTGGCGGTTCAGATATTGCAATCTTTTTAGGCATATCACCTTTGATTACCAATTTATCTATTGGTTTTGCCTTCAGGAATTTTTCTAAAAAGTATTTAGGTATCTCTGAAATTATAGATACCTTAAGTCTACCACTTCATACAGTCTTCTTTATCTTAGCTGGAACCCAGATTGAATTTCATAATATAACTTCCAAGTCTTTTCTTGTAGTAGCTTTAGTCTATACGCTAGCTAGAATGCTTGGCAAGGTAGGAGGAGCTAGCTTAGGGGCTTTTTTATCTAAAGCACCCACTAATGTAAGTAAATATATTGGCTTAGGACTCTTACCCCAAATTGGTGTATCGATAGATTTGGCTTATAATGTCCAGCATCAATTTATCCATTTCTCAGATGTTGGTCAATTTATCCTAAATATTATTCTCTTTACTACAATTATTACAGAAATTTTGGGGGCAATTGGTACAGAGTATGCTATTAGTAAGAGTGGAGAGATAAGAACTTAATTTCTCTAAACTATTATCTATAAGGAGGGTTTTGTGTGTCTACTAATCATAAGCCTGAAGTTTTGGATAAAGGGATGGTCAGAAGGGCCTTAGAACGTTATTATATCAGAAATACCTTTGATAAAAACTGTACCAAACTTGAATCTGGGGTCTGTCTATTAGTTGAAGGTGAAGAAGAACACCTCGCTTTAAGTCTAGAAGAGAATTATTGTTGGAAGCTTAAAAAGTTGATGGGAGATTATCACAAGTACCGCCAAAATGATTTAGTGGTTGATGATGAGGATTATTTAGAGGATTTAATTGGGATCTTTGAAGAAAAAGCTATCGATATTTTAGAGTTTGACTGTGGTCATTTTGATATAGCAGATGGTCTCCATCGTTTATGTATTGCTAGCAAGTCTGAAGTTCCTGCTTATGCTACTTATAGGGAACAATGTAAAATCTGCCCAGCTTGTGTATCTATCGAGCAAAGGGCTGAAGTTGATTATAAAAGTCATCTGTTATAGATGGCTTTACTTACTTTAAGCAGGAATTTTAGTTTAAAGGGATAAATAACTTATTAACTTTGATTATTTTAATAGAAAGAAGAAATATTATAGAATATTTATAGATAAAGAAGTCTGAAGTGAAACTTAATAGATATCTTAAATTTAATTTCATTCTAAAATTGGATGACTATATAGGTAGTACTTAAAGTAAAGTTTATTATCAGGATGATGCTAATATGAAGGGAGATTTGGGAGATGAATAAGACACCAAGTAATTTAGTTAAGGCTGTAGATAGATCAATTAATATTTTAGAAGAATTGGCTAATCATCAAGATGGTTTAGGGGTAACAGCGCTGGCTAATAGATTGGATATTCATAAGAGTTCGGTGCATAGATTATTATCTACTTTAGTCTATAGAGGTTTAGTTAAACAAGATTCTAAGACTGATAATTATAAGCTGGGCTTAAAGCTATTTGAGCTAGGGAGTAGAATCTTTAATGAATTAGAGATTAGAGAGTATGCTAAGCCTTACTTAGAGGAGCTAGTAGCAGAGACAGATGAAGCTGTTCACTTAGTTATTATGGATCAAGGGGAGATTGTCTATATCGATAAGGTAGAGAGCTCTAAGGCAATTAGAATGAACTCTCAAATTGGAAAACGGGTTCCAGTCCATTGTAGTGCTGTGGGTAAAGCGATGTTAGCTTATTATCCTGAACTAAAAGTTGATCAGATTATCAAAGAACAGGGGTTGGCTAAGTATACAGAGAATACAATCACTGATGCTAGCGAATTTAAAGAGCATTTAAAACAGGTTAAAGAGCAAGGCTATGCTATCGATGATGTAGAGCATGAGTTAGGAATTAGGTGTGTGGCTGCTCCTATTTTTGATTATAGTGGAGAAGTAGTCTCATCAGTCAGTGTTTCAGGACCGACTATCCATGTTACTAAACAAAGAGTTGAGCAGTTGGCTAAGCTAGTCAAGGATACTGCTATGAAGATATCTTCTCAATTGGGGTATAGAGGGTAGCTAAGCTTAGTGGAATAAATCAATTAAAGAGGTGGCAAAATGGGCAATAAGGTAAGTGATATAGTTTTTGAAAAGATTGAAGAAAAGATATTCAGTGGTGAGTGGGGTCCAGGAACTAAGATTATGTCTGAACCTCAATTAGCGAAGAAGCTAAATGTAAGTAGAATGTCAGTAAGGGAAGCAATAGAGAAGATGGCTGCTTTGGGTCTTTTAAAGAAGAAGCGAGGAGAGGGTACTTTTGTAAATGAGTTGACTCCAGCTGTCTATTTTAATAGTTTAATCCCAATGATTACCCTTGATCAAGATAATTATTTAGAAATATTAGAGTATAGATTGATTGTAGAAGTAGAGAGTGCAAAGCTTTGTGCTCAAAGGTGTAGTGCTGAAACTATCAATGAGCTTGAGAAGTTATATGATCTTATGGTAGATTTTAAAGAAGATAGTGATAAATTTGCAGAATTAGATACCAATTTTCATTTAAAGATAGCCGAAGGGGCTCAAAATACTTTAATAATTAAAGTGAACAAAATATTAAAGAATCTTTTGGAGTACCACCAAAAGACTCTTTATACAAATTTAGGTCCAAGTGGAGGAATTAAAGATCACAAAAATATAATTGATGCTATTAAGAATAAAGATCAAGAGCTTAGTGCCTTATTTATGAGAAGGCATATAGAAAGAACAATTGAAGATATAAAGAGATTGGATTATTAGCAGAATTAATTTTAAAATTATTAAAAGATAAGTATAATAACTTTGTAGTTGTCATACAACTCAAGGAATTTTTTTGATTAAAAATCTATTGATTCACTTTAAAATACGACTATTATCATTGTTTTGAAGCTTATTTTGGTTATTGTTAAGTGCTTATATAGAAATTATAATAATAACCCTTGAAAAAAGTATAAAAAGAAGGTATAATGTAAACATAAGTTGTCGGACAACTACAGAGTGAATATAAGTTAATAATTATTTATTAGCACTCTACTGAAACCTTGTTTCTTAATAAGGAAGAAATTTAAATATAAGTTTATAATCTTTGTATAAGACATTTTTTTGATAATAATTCGAAACAAGGTTTCTTAATGCGAAACAGATGGTGTAGTATAAGCCTATAATATTAGAAGCCTACCAATTAAAATATTTAAAAATTTTATTATTAGGGGGCGGATTAAATGGCACAATCCAGTTTAATCTTAGTAACATTGGCAGCTATAGGACTATTATTATTTTTAGTTTTGAAATTGAGAATTCAAGCGTTTATTTCATTATTGATAACCAGTATGTTTGTTGGTATAGCAACAGGGATGCCACTTAATGAGGTAATTAAGAGTATTCAAAGTGGAATGGGCGGTACTTTAGGCTTTGTAGCCACTGTTGTTGGTTTAGGGGCAATATTTGGTCAGATTCTAGAAGCATCTGGTGGAGCTGAAGCTTTGGCTACAACCCTAATTAAGAGGTTTGGTAAGGATAAGGCTTCATGGGCTTTAGTGATAGCAGGATTTTTAGTAGCAATTCCAGTCTTTTTTGATGTTGGATTTATTATCTTGGTACCTATTGTTTATGCTTTGGCTAAGGATACTAAAAAGTCGGTATTATATTACGGTATTCCTTTACTTGCTGGTTTAGCTGTTACTCATACCTTTATTCCACCAACCCCTGGTCCAATAGCAGTGGCTGAGATCGTTGGAGCAGATCTTGGTTGGGTAATCTTCTTTGGTGCTTTGATTGGATTTCCTACAGCAATTCTAGCAGGTCCTGTCTTTGGTAAATATATTGGCAATAAGATTCATGTAGATGTTCCAGAATATATGATTAAAGATGCAGCAGAGATGAAAAGAGATACCTCAGATCTTCCATCTTTTAGGCTGATTACAAGTATTATTGCTGTACCTTTAGGCTTGATTTTAGCAAATACTCTAACTGATCTTTTGGTTAAGAAAGAAATTATGGCTAACGGAAGTATTGCACAACTTTTTGGATTCTTAGGTCATCCCTTTGTGGCTTTGACTATTGCTACTTTATTAGCAATTTACTTATTAGGAACTAAACGAGGCTTTACTAAAGATGAATTATTAGAATTAAGTACTAAGGCTTTAGGACCAGCAGGGTTGATTATTTTAGTAACAGGAGCTGGTGGAGTCTTCAAACAGATGCTAATTGATAGTGGAGTAGGAACGATGTTGGCTAATACTATTGCTAGTTCAAGTCTACCACCAATTGTTTTAGCATATATTTTGGCTGTAGTAGTAAGAATTACCCAAGGTTCTGCAACAGTATCGATGATTACTGCAGCAGGAATTATTGCACCGGTAATGGAAGTTTTTGATCTTTCTGCTCCTGAAAGAGCTTTAATAGTATTGACGATTGCTTCTGGGGCGACTATCTTATCCCATGTAAATGATAGTGGTTTCTGGTTAGTAGGAAGATACTTTGGTCTGGATGAAAAGCAGACTCTTAAGTCTTGGACGGTAATGGAAAGCATTATTTCTATAGCAGGTTTTGGTTTTGCATTAGTATTTAGTTTCTTTGTATAAGATTAAATCTTGGAAGTAAGCTCCTAAGGTTATTTAAGAGGTGTCAGAAATTAATTTTTTCCTAATATATAAAACTATGTTTCTTATTAAGAAACTATTTGAAGTGAGGTGAGACTATGATAGAGGTAGTAACCTTAGGGGAGACGATGATTGTAATGAACCCTAAAGAGACGGGCAGTTTAAAGTATATCTATGATTATCGCAAACAATTGGGAGGAGCAGAGAGTAATTTTGCTATTGGAGTAGCTCGGCTTGGGCATCAAACTGGTTGGATTAGTAAGTTGGGTGCTGACCCTCATGGTGAGTATATTAATTCTTTTATCAGAGGAGAAGGTGTTGATACTTCCCAAGTTAAGTTTACTTCTAAAGCAATGACGGGATTATACTTTAAAGAGAGAAGTGTACTCCATGAGGTCAAGGCTTATTATTATCGTCATATTTCGGCAGCTAGCCAGATGAGTCCAGCAGATTTATCTGAGGATTATATTGCTCAAGCTAAGTATTTACATTTAACAGGGATTACTCCAGCCCTAAGTGATTCTTGCCATCAGACTATATTAAGAGCAATTGAGATAGCTAAAGAGAATGATGTTAAGGTCTCCTTTGATCCCAACTTACGGTTAAAGCTATGGGATGATAAAGAGAGGATGAAAGAGATTATGTTAGAGTTATTTAAAAGCTCTGATATTGTCCTTCCAGGAGTAGAGGAGGGTGAGATTTTATTTGGCTTAGATGATCCACGAGAAATAGCACAAGAGATTTTAAGTCTGGGTGCAGAGATTGTAGTTGTGAAGCTGGGTCCTGCTGGAGCTTTGGTAGCAGATAGAGATGGTATGGAAGTGGTTGCGGGCTATCCTGTTGAGCAGGTAGTTGATACTGTAGGAGCTGGTGATGGCTTTGCAGCAGGCTTTATTGCAGGTCTTTTAAAGGGAGATAGTCTAGTAGATGCTACTAAGCTTGCCAATGCTGTAGGGGCTTATGCTGTCACAGTACTTGGTGATGTGGAGGGCTTACCTACTATGGAAGAAATCGAGGTCTTTACTGGATTAAAAGAGGGGATCAATCGATAATTAAGGGGTGATAAAAAGATGGATAAGCAGAATAAGATAGATGCTGTTTTGGAGAGTGGTGTAGTAGCTGTATTAAGAGGAACTCAGGCTGATAAGATGGTTAAGATTGCTCAAGCCTTGTTGGCAGGAGGGGTCAAGGCTTTGGAGATTACATTGGACAATCCAGCAGCTTTAGATATAATCAAGGAGTTATCAGTTGAGTTAAAAGATACTGAAGCTATTGTTGGAGCAGGTACAGTCTTGGATGCTCAGACGGCACGAGCTGCAATTTTGGCAGGGTCAGAATTTGTCTTCTGTCCGACATTAAACCAAGAGGTAATTAAGGTCTGTAACCGTTATGGTAAGGTGGTAATCCCTGGGGTATTGACTCCAACAGAGATGATTAGTGCTTATGAAGCTGGGGCAGATCTGGTCAAGGTCTTTCCAGCAGGAGTGATGGGAGCTAAATATATCAAGAGTGTTAAAGGTCCTTTAAGCCATATTCCGATTATCACAACTGGAGGAATCAATTTAGATAATGCGGCAGATTTTATTAAAGCAGGGGCAACTGCTATAGGTGCAGGTGGATCTTTAATCGATAAAGAGGCTATTGATCAAGAGAACTATCAAGTATTAACTCAAAAGGCAAAAGAGTTTGTTAAAGTTGTACAAGAAGCTAAAAACTAATTATTAAGCGATTAATACAGGAGGTCTGATTATGCTAAATAGCCAGAAGTTAAGAAAAGCAGGACCAGAGATTGATGCTTTACGCTTAGCAACAGGTTGGAGTAGGGAGGATCTATCGAAGGCACAGATTTTAATTGATAGTACTTATGGTGCCAGCCATCCTGGTAGCTTTCACTTAAATGAAATAGTTAAAGAGATTGCTAAGGGTGTAGAAGCAGTAGGAGCTAAGCCAGCCGAATTTACAGTTACCGATATCTGTGATGGTGTAGCTCAAGGTCATGATGGGATGAATTACTCTTTAGTCTCCCGTGAAATGATTGCTAATATGGTAGAGATTCACGCTTTGGCTCACCCTTATGATGGAATTGTATTATCATCTTCTTGTGATAAGGCAATTCCTGCTCATTTAATGGCGATGGCAAGGGTTGATATGCCAGCAATCCATGTACCAGGAGGGACAATGAGTCCTGGTAAGGATGGGTTGACCTTAGAGAAAATAGGAACTTATGCTATCCAATTAGAAAAGGGAGAAATTAGTCAAGAGGAGTTTGTCTGTTATCAAAATGAGGCTTGTCCTAGTTGTGGGTCTTGTCAATTTATGGGGACAGCCAACTCGATGCAGGTGATCGCTGAAGCTTTAGGCTTAGCTTTGCCAGGCTCAGCCTTGATGCCAACTAAGAATGGAATTATCGATAAATTTGCTCAAAAAGCAGGAGAGCAGGTCTTGGAATTAGTTAAAAAAAATATTAAACCTAGTGATATTTTGACTAAAGAGGCTTTTGAGAATGCAATTACTCTTCATGCGGCAGTAGCTGGATCAAGTAATGCTTTATTACACATTCCTGCTATCGCCCATGAGATTGGTATAGAGATAGAGCCAGAATTATTTGATGAGATTCATAGAAAAACTCCATACATTGCCAATGTAATTCCAAGTGGTCAATATGCCTGTGAAGCTTTATGGTATACTGGTGGAGTCCCTGCTGTTATGGAAGAGATTAAGGACTTACTACACCTTGATGTGATGACCGTTACAGGTAAGACCTTAGGTAAAAATTTAGTAGACCTCAAGAAAGAAGGTTTTATTGAGAGTTGTCGCGGTCAATTTAAAGATAATTACGGTCAAATTGAAGTAGAGGATGTCCTAAAGAGTAAAGAGAACCCAATCTCCCAAGAAGGTGCTATAGCAATTTTAAAAGGAAATCTAGCTCCTGAAGGGGCAGTGGTTAAGCACTCTGCTGTAGCTATAGAGATGCATAATCATATTGGTCCAGCTCGTGTCTTTGACTGTGAAGAGGATGCTAAGGATGCTATTATTAAAAAGGATGTTCAGCCAGGTGATGTAGTCTTTATCCGCTATGAAGGTCCAAAGGGTAGTGGGATGCCAGAGATGTTCTATACCACTGAAGCTCTTGCATCTGATCCTGAACTGGTAGCTACTACAGCTTTAATCACCGATGGTCGTTATTCTGGGGCTACTAGAGGTCCAGCTATTGGTCATGTCTCTCCAGAGGCAGCTGCTGGAGGTCCAATTGCTTTAGTAGAAGAGGGAGATTTGATTAAGATCGATATTCCTAATCGTAAGTTAGAGATTGTGGGCATAGCTAAAGAAGAGAGAAAGGCTAAAGAGATTGAAGAAGTATTAAAGACTAGAAAAGCAAATTGGATTAAGCCTAATTTAGGTAAGAAGAAGGGTGTTTTAGCCCAATATGAGAAATTAGCTACCTCTCCGATGAAGGGTGGCTATATGAGTTAATAGTTTAGAGAAAAGCTTTGGGATTTAATTTGACAATTAGATTAGAGATGTTAAGGTAACTTGATTATGGTGTAGAGTTTTTTGCTACAATATAAGCAGGTTGCCTTTTTTAATTCTAAGCAGTGATGATCTTTTAATTAAAGCAACAAGTTCCAATCCTTGTTATACATCTGATATATAAGTAAAGGTAGAATAGATTAAGTTATTACTCAAATAAAAATTAAATTATTTTGGTAATGATTTATATTGTTTGATTTAAATCTCATTTATTTTTCAATCTAAAAAGAGGATAAGGAGATCTTTTGTAGAAAATTAAAAGATATAGGAGTCATTTATTAATCTAGTATAATACAAAGAATCTTTATTGAGTAATAGCTTCAATAAAGAGTAACTACATAGTCATCAGCTTTAGGGTAAAGTCTAACTACAACTCTAATTGATAGTAGATATGCAGGTATTATCTTGATTAGTGTTTTGTAGAAATATTTACTTTTATCATTTTTTTCAGAATATTCAGTATAAGTAGTAGAAAATGGTGATCAGACTACTCCTCTTATTCTAAAGGCAGTTGCAATCAATAGATTGGTTAAAAGAGAGGGTAGAAAGGTTACTAAATTAAGTAATTCCAAAAGTATTACATAGGGGAGGTGAGTGGTAGTTATTAACAACTTACTAATTTAATTTTATTTATTATCAATTCACATCTATGTATAACTACAATTAAATTACCAAATTAAAGGGGGAATTACTAATGTTAAAGAGAAAAGGTGTTCTTCTAGTTCTAGTTTTATTATTAACTACTATGATTTTAGCTAGTTGCGGTGAGAATCAAAGTGCTCAAAAGGATCCAAATGAAGAGAAGATCTTTGTACTGGTACCGAAGTTAGTTAGTCACCCTTATTTTAAATTAAGTGCAGAAGGTATGGAGCAAGCTGCTCAAGATTTGAATGTTGATGCTCGTTTTGTTGGACCACAAAAAGCCGATGCGGCTAAACAAGTCTCTACAATTGAGAACTTAATAGTCCAAGGGGTTGATGGAATTTCTATCTCTCCAGTAGATGCTAATGCAATTAAACCGGTTATTAAACAAGCAATGGACAAAGGGATTAAAGTAATAACTTTTGATGCTGATGCCCCTGGTAGTGGAAGAACTGCCTATATTGGAACAGGTAATAAGGCTGCTGGAAAGAAAGCTGGAGAAGCAATGGCTAAGAAGTTAAATGGTAAGGGTAAGGTAGCTATTATGACTGGACAGCTAGGAGCAGAGAACTTAAATCAAAGGATAGCAGGATTTAAAGAAGCTTTCAAAGGTACCGATATTGAAGTTGTTAAGGTTGAAGCAAATAATGATGACATGTCCTTAGCTTTAAGTCAAGCTGAAGCATTATTACAAGCCTATGATTTAGATGGAATCTTTGCCTCTAGTGCTAGTGGTGCACCTGCTGCTGCTCAAGCCTTAAAGAGTAAGGATTTGGTAGGAGATGTAGTTATTATCGGGTTTGATGATATGCCTCAAACTTTAAATTATATTAGAGAAGGTGTTGTTTATGCAACTATCGCTCAGCGACCTGATTTAATGGGATATAAGTCAGTTGAATTATTATTAAAGCTAACAGAAGGTGGAGAGATTGATGAATTTATCGACACTGGAGTTGCTGTTGTAACTAAAGAGAATATTGATACTTATAAAGAGTAACTTATAAAGTAAAATGTTTGAATTTTAAGAAAATTGGGGCATTTATTAAAAGTAAAGAATGCCCCAATTTAAGTATAAGAAGTAGATCTAATTTGGTGTCCTTCTACTTATAGTAAGTCAAGGAAAGCGTTAGAAGCTTTTTGGATGTCAAAGATTTATTCTGGAATAATGTAAAGTTTACAGATTAATAAATCAAAATGAAATTGAAGAGATTATTAGGATTTTATAAATCAACTTATAATTTGGACTGAAATATTATTTTAGATGTGTAAATTTAAAATGAAACTTAATGGGGATATTGCGACAGTTTAGCTAACAGCTTCTAGCCTCTCCTACGGGTTTAAAAATCATAAACCCTCCGTGATAAATCTGCTATTAGCTAAGAACTTATAAAGCTAGAGGCTATTAAAAAGTGTCGCTTTATCTCTATATAAAGATAGATTTAAATTATTCTATAATCATAAATCTGTATAGTCTATAACTTATAGTAATTATTTATTATTTTTAACCTCTATTCATTAATACACTTTGAATCAAAGGAGGCGTGTATATGTTTTTAATAGATAGCCTAAATAGAAGTCTAAAGAAGAAGTTGATTTTAACTTTGTTGTTAATTACTATATTGCCGATATTTACTTTAGGATTAATAAATTACAATAACGAAAAAGACCTAATGACAGAGCAGGTCTTTTTATTTAATAAAGCTTTGGCTAATGATCTAGGAGTAAAGATAGATTATTATATACAAAAGAAGATGAATCAGATTGATTATTTGGCTAGTGAGAGTTATTTAACAAGAGATGATCTACTATCTTTTCAAGAATTATATCAAGGTTTTGAATTAGTATATCTCCTTAACCAAAGTGGTGTGATAGAAGCTATTAGTGAAGGTGGGTTAGAAGTAAAAAGTAATTACTATGGTGACCCATGGTTTCAGAATGCAATTTCAGGACAAAACTATATCTCTAACTATCACTACTCAGAATTTATTGACAAGCAAGTTATTCAATTTGCCATACCGATAAGAGATAATGATAAGATAATAGGAGTTTTAGGAGCTGAAATTAATTTAAATGCGATAGAAAAGATAGTAACAGATACTATAGAGGATACAGAAAATAGTGAAGTTTATCTGATAGATAATACAGGAAAACCATTAATATATAATAAAGAGAAGGAAGCTACAGTAAATAGTAAACCATTTCAGTCTCTTATTCAATTTGTTTTATTGAAGGGGAAGAATGGAGTAAAAGAGTATAAGGATGAAAAGGGAGTTAATATACTTGGTTCATATAAATTTATCGAAAAACTAGGGTGGGCGATTGTAGTTCAGCAATCTAGTGATAAGGCCTTTGCTGAAATCAGAAGAGATTTATGGATTAATCTATTTGTAATTTTAGGCGTTGGAGTCTTAGTTGCTCTTATTGCTTTAAAGATTAGTAAAAGTATCTTTAATCCAATTGATGAGCTTAAAAAGAATATGAAACGGGTCAGTAAAGGTGATTATAGTAAAAGTGTTAATATTGAGCGTCAGGATGAAATAGGTGAGTTGGTTGATAGCTTCAATAAATTGATTGAGCAGCAAATAGATATAATCAGTGATTTAAAAGATAATAGTAATAAGATATCTGCTACAAGTAAAAAGCTCTTTAAATCAGCTGATAAATCCCATAATGCTAATCAGAATATGGCAGAGTATATAGAGGATACAGTCCATTCTATTCAAGATATAGCAGCGATAAATCAAGAGATAAGTAGTTTTTCTGAGGAGACAACAGCAAGTACCCAATCTGGAAAGGAACAGATAGATGAAGCAATGCTTCAGATTACTAAAGTCAATAACTGTATTATTCAGGCCAATCAAGCTAGTAAGGAGTTAGCAGAAGAATCTAAGAAGATAAGGGAGATCAATAATTTGATTACTAATATTACTGATCAAATTAACCTATTATCTTTAAATGCAACAATCGAGGCTGCTAGAGCAGGAAAAGCAGGACTAGGCTTTGCTGTTGTTGCTGAAGAGATTGGAGCTTTGGCTAAAGAGACTGCTAAAGCTACTAGTAATATTAATAAAACAGTTGGTGAGGTTGAATCAGGAATAGAGAATGTATTAAATTTAGTTTCACAAGGAACTAAAGAGGCGGATATGGGAGATAAGATCATCAAAGAGGTTGCTCAATCCTTTGAGGAGATAGCTACTGCTATCGAAGAAACCTCATTACAACTACAAGATGCTAGTCTCTCAACTCAGCAGGTATCTGAAAAGAGTGAGGAAGTAAAAGATTCAATTGAAGATATGAATGTACTATCTAAAGGTGTCTCTGATATATCCTTTGAATTAGATGAGATGTCAGATAGATTGAAGGATATTATCAATAAATTTAAGATTTAATTTTAATAAATAATTTTTAGCTAAGCCCCTTCGTACAGGAAGGGGCTTTTTTTATATCTACTTAGATGAATAGCTAATAATCTTTTTTTGGAATAATTCCCACTAATTTTATTGACATACCAGGGATAATGTGATAATCTTTTTAATAATATAAATACATGAAAACAAAGTGGAATACTAGGAAATGGAGTGGTGGAGAATGAAAATTAAAGTTAATGGTGAAGCAGTAGAGTTGGAAAAAGAGTTAACAGTTAGTGAATTATTGGTAAAGCAAGATGTAGATATGCCAGATATGGTATCAGTAGAATTAAATGGTGAGATTTTAGATAGAGATACTTTTTCAGACACAGTTGTAAAGGATGGAGACCAAGTAGAATTTCTCTACTTTATGGGTGGTGGAGCAAGTGTACGATTTTAGTGAAGAGCAGTTACAGAGATATTCAAGGCATATTATTTTGCAGGATGTTGGTGTAGAAGGGCAAGAGAAATTGTTAACTAGTTCAGTACTTATTATAGGAACTGGAGGGCTTGGAACACCAGCAGCACAGTTTTTGGCAGCAGCTGGTATCGGTAAGATTGGTTTAGTGGATGCAGATAAAGTAGAGCTTTCTAACCTACAACGTCAGGTCTTACATCATACACCTGATGTAGGTAAATTAAAGGTACAATCAGCTAAAGAGAAGATCAATGCGATGAACCCTGATGTAGAGGTCAAGACCTATGACTACTACTTGACTTCTCAAAATATAAAGGAAGTTATTAGAGAGTATGATTTTGTAATAGATGGTACTGATAACTTCCCAGCTAAATTCTTAATCAATGATGCGTGTGTAATGGAAGGTAAGCCTTTCTCCCACGCAGGAATTATTAGATTTGGAGGGCAGACAACAACTGTAGTTCCAGGAGAAGATACACCATGTTATAGATGTATGTTTCCTCAGCCACCTAAGCCTGGTTCAGTTCCTTCTTGTAAGGAAGCAGGAGTTATCGGAGTAATGGGTGGAGTGATTGGAACTATCCAAGCAACAGAGGCTATCAAGTATATCTTAGGAAAAGGTGAGCTCTTAACTGGAAAATTACTAACCTATGATGCCTTAAAGATGGACTTTAGAAAGATCAATCTCAATAAGAGAGAGAACTGTGGGATTTGTAGTGATGATCCAGAGATCACAGAATTAATCGACTATGAACAAGGAGTCTGTGAATTATGATAATCAAACTACCTAAAGAGCTATACCAGAAGCTACTTAAGCATACTCAAGCTGAATTTCCTAATGAAGGCTGTGGTTTAGTGGCTGGAGCAAAAACTGGTGATGGGATTGAAGTTAAAGATGTATATACAATGACCAATCTAGATGCTTCAGCAGAGCACTTTACAATGGATCCTAAAGAGCAGTTTGCAGTGGTCAAAGAGGTTAGAAATAAGGGCTATGATTTGATTGGAAACTATCACTCTCATCCTTTTACCCCTTCTCGTCCATCAGAAGAGGATAAGAGGTTGGCTTATGATGAAGATGCAATCTACTTTATCCTATCTTTAAAGGATGAAGAACCAGTACTAAAGGCTTTTAGTATCAAAAAACAGAAGGATGTTACTCAGATAGAGCTTGAATTAATTTAGTGAAAGGAAGGTGAAGAATATGAGTAATCGACCGATTTTTAATATTCCAGATACAGTTAAAGAAGACACGAATAATTATCCCAAATTAGTCGAACGTTTTGTAGCGAAAGACTTAGATGATGCTAGATTTAAAGGGCGTAGAGTTCCAATGGGAATCTATAGTCAGAGGGGCTATGAGCCTGGAGAAGAGAGATATATGGTCAGAGTTAGAGTTCCAGGTGGAGTGGTAAGTAAAGAACAATTAAAAACTTTAAATGAATTAAGTAAAGAGTATGGCAATGGATATATTCATATTACCACTAGACAGGATGTACAGATTCATCAGGTTAAGATAGAGGATACACCAGAAGTATTATTTAAGCTATTAGAGGCTGGATTAAGTCCACGAGGTGGTGGGGGTAATACTGTTAGAAATATCTTAAATTCTGCTAGAGCAGGGGTCAATCCTGAGGAAGCTTTTGATACTACACCCCATAACTTGGCTTTAACAGAATATCTGATTAAGACACGCTCTTCTTTTAATCTACCAAGAAAGTACAAGATCGCTTTCTCCTCGGATCCTAAAGATGATTCTTTAGCTACATTAAATGATTTAGGCTTTATAGCTACCAAGCAAGATGGGAAGAAAGGCTTTAAAGTATATGGAGCAGGGGGAATGGGAGGCTCTTCAGAATTAGGTATAGTTTTAGAGGAGTTCGTAGAAGAGGATAAGATCTTCCATATAGCAGAGGCTATTAAGCGATTCTTTGATGAGCATGGTGATCGTAGTAATAAACATAGGGCTAGACTCCGTTTTGTCAGAAAGCGCCTTGGTGATGAAGAGTTTGTCAATAAATATAAAGAGTACTTAGCAGAAGTGCTAACAGAAGATCTAGAGGTTGAAGAGTTAAATAGATATGAGGAATTAAGAGCAGGTAAAGGAGAAAAGATTGATTTAATAGCTGATTATCTTTATGCAGAGAAGGTAGAAGGCTATTATTCTTTAGAGCTTAGAATGGAGAATGGAGATATCAACTATGATGAATTGAATCTCTTATTAGAGCTATTAGATGATAGTGAGATATCTTTAAGAACTACTATCAAACAAGGCTTATTAATTAGAGGTATTAAAGGGCAAGATTTAGCAGGGTTAATTGAGAAGATTAATCAGGTCAATCCTAATCTAGTAGTTGCCAATATGGGAACAATGCCTGTTTCTTGTAAAGGTGCATCTACTTGTAAACTAGGATTATGCGTTTCACCTAATTTATCAGAGGCTATTAGAGAGAAATTAATTACTTTAGATGATAAAGTGCAAGCAGCATTACCGCAAATTTATATCAGTGGTTGCCCAAATGTCTGTGGACAGCATATTATTGGTAATATTGGTTTTGAAGGTAAGGCTAAGCGATATAATGATAGATTGGTTCCTCACTATGCATTATTTTTAGGAGGAAATGTAGAGGAAGGTAATAGTAAGTATGGAGAGGCAGTTATAGATATTCCTGCTAAGCGGATACCAGAGTTTTTGGCAGAATTGGCTAAATTATTGGCTGAAGATGGAGATTATAACCGAGCTGATTTTAATGATTATCTAGAAAAGGGTGGAAAAGCTAAGATAGTTGAACTGGCTGAGCAATTCATTGAGATTCCTACTTATGAACAAAATCCAGATATTTATAAGGATTGGGGTAAGAAAGAAGACTTCTCCTTAGCAGGTAGAGGACCTGGAGAATGTGGAGCAGGTGTAATGGATATCATCCAATTGGATATCAATACTGCAAAATCTAATTATAGTAAAGGAATCAAAGCAGAGGATAACAATGAACTTTATAAAGCAATTATCAATGCTGCTAGAGCATTATTGGCTGTAAGAGGAATAGATACCGATAAGGATAGAGTTATTTTAGCAGAATTTAAAACCGAGTTTATCGATAAGAATTTGTCAGATAAACATTATAGTGAGCTTTTAGATGCTGCCCTAGATTATAAACTAGGAGATATTGATAGTCTATTATCTTATCAAGACCAGATTGATGCTTTAATTGAACGAGTAGACTTTTTATTCAACTCTTTAAATGCTAAATTGGAGTTTGAATTAGAAGAAGTTACTAGTGATAATAATAATGAAGATAAGAATATCTTAGGTAATAAGGTGGCAGATTTAAGAGGAGTTAAATGTCCAATGAACTTTGTCAAGGCTAAGGTGGCAATAGCACCTCTTAATTCAGGGGATATAATAGATATTTATTTAGATGAGGGAGCACCGATAGCTAATGTTCCTCAGAGTCTGGCTTCAGAAGGACACGAAATCCTATCTAAAGAGAAGAGAGAAGACGGTTCATATAGCTTAAGAGTTAAAAAAGCATAGTAATTAGTTGATAATTTGAAGTTGATAGTTGATAGTTAAAAAACAAGTAATTTATAATTATCAACTATCAATTGTACACTAAATAACAGGGAGGAGAATATAATGGACTTTGAGACGAAGTTGGTAAATTTGAAGATCAAGGATCAATATGGTGCGACAAATACTCCAGTTTATTTAAATAACTCTTTTGCTTATGATAATGCGGAAGATTTAGAGAAGGTATTTAATAATCGTGCCTTGGGATATACTTATTCAAGAATTAGCAATCCTAGCACTAAAAGTGTAGAGGATAAATTAGCTAGCCTTGAAGGTGGAAAACAGGCGATAGTATGTGCATCAGGAATGGCTGCTATCTCTACAGCTACTTTGACTTTATTAGAAGCAGGAGATGAGTTTATCTCAACTAGCTCTTTATTTGGTGGGACTTATAACCTCTTTAAGAACTATCAAAAATATGGAATTAAACCACGTTTCAGTCAAGGTATTGAAGCTGAGGATATTGCAGAGCTGATAACTGATAAGACAAAGTTCGTCTTTTTAGAGACCTTAGGAAATCCTAAATTGGATATTCCAGATATTAAAGGGATAGCTAAGCTCTGTGAGAAGAATCAGATTCCATTGATCGTTGATAGTACAGTCACAAGCCCTGTTTTAATCAAGCCAATTGAGCTAGGGGCAAATCTGGTAATCCATTCAACTTCAAAGTATATCAATGGTACCTCTAACTCGATTGGTGGAGTGATTGTTGATGGAGCAAACTTTGATTGGACTGTCTTTGATAATTTTGCTGATTATAAGAGGTTTAGTAAATTAGCCTTTAGTGTTAAAGCTAGAGGAGAGGTCTTTAAAGACTTTGGACCTTGTTCATCGCCATTGAGCTCTATGTTAAATGAACTGGGGATTCCTACTTTAGCTTTAAGAATGGAAAAGCATTGTCAGAATGCATTAGAATTAGCCGAATTTTTGGCAGAGCATCCAGAGGTAAAAGAGGTTAATTATCCAGGTTTAGAGGATAATCAGTATAATCAACGGGCTAAAGAATTATTTGCTAATGGATTTGGAGGAATGTTGACCTTGAGAGTTGGTAGTAAAGAGAAGGCTTTTGAAATTATAAATAATTTAGAGTACTTCTATAACTTAGCTAATATTGGTGATGTTAAATCCTTGGTGATTCATCCTGCATCTACAATCTATGCTGGTAATACGGTAGAAGAAAGAGAGTCATTGGGTGCTTATAATGATTTAATTAGGGTCAGTGTAGGGATTGAGAATGTAGAAGACCTTAAAGCAGATTTTGCACAAGCACTAAATAAGTACTAGTTAACAGTGGACAGTGAACAGTTAAATTCAAAAAATTTATAACCATTGGAACCTAATAAATTAGCAATGAATTAACACAAATTGTACGAATTAAAAGTAAAGATTAAATTATAAATGATAAATTAAGGTTTTAAGAAGTTCTTGATTTAATTCCTGTAAATTTGTGAAATTGGCTGCTAAAAAATTGTTTTGAATTAGTTTTTTAGATTCTAAGTAATGAAAGATTGGGTGTTAGATTGTTTTGTTCTTTGGCTTTTTAGGTGTTTAACTGTCAACTATCAACCGTCAACTGTAAACTAATAAATTAGGGAGGAGTTTGAGTATGGAGGAATCGACTAATAAGAATATAGTTTGGCATGAAGGAAAGGTAAGTTATCAAGATAGGTGTGAGAATTTAGATCAAGAGGGTTTAGTTATTTGGTTTACTGGACTTTCTGGGGCTGGTAAATCTACTATTGCTGTAGAGGTTGAAAAAGAATTGATTAAATTAGGTAAGGCTGTTTATCGTTTAGATGGTGATAATGTGCGCCATGGCTTGAACTCAGATTTAGGATTTACTGCTGAGGATAGAAATGAGAATATCCGCAGAATTGCTGAAGTGGCAGCATTATTTAAGGATGCAGGGTTAATTACTTTGGCTTCTTTTATCTCTCCATATCAGAAGATAAGAGATTTTGCTCGACAGAGAGCAGGCAAAGATAACTTTATTGAGGTTTATGTTAAAGCTGATGTAGAGACCTGTGCAGAACGTGATCCAAAAGGCTTATATGAGAAGGCTAAGAGTGGAGAGATCAAGAACTTTACTGGAATCTCTGCTCCTTATGAAGTTCCAGAGGATGCTGATTTGGTCTTAGATACTGTTGAATTATCGGTAGAAGAGGCAGTAGCAAAGGTATTAGAGTCGATTGATAAGAGACAGGGGATAATTAAGAAGAAATTACAGGCAATAGGATAAAGAGCAGTTGACAGTGTACGGTGTATAGTTGACAGTTAAAATAATAAAAAAGACTTATATCATATGTGATTTGATGATTTTTGTTTTGAACTGTCAACCATCCCTATGAGTCTAAAGTATAAGACTCTTCGGGTAGACCACTGTAGACTGTAAACTAAATTAACGGTAAGGGTGATGGCGATGTTTAAAAGGCTTAAAGATTTTATTATTATTGGTGGAATCATACTATTTTTATCGGTGTTATTATTGCCACAACCTGAAGGATTAACTGTAGCTGCCAAGAGTTCTATTGCTCTGTTTATACTCTGTTTGAGTCTATGGATTAGTAATGCTATTCCTTTAGCAATTACCAGTTTGTTAGGAATAATTTTGATTCCACTATTGGGTATCTTAGAGTTGGATGAGGCCTTTGCCCTTTTTGGAAATAAAGCTATCTTCTTTATTCTGGGAGCTTTGATTTTAGCAGCTGGGATTTATCAAACTGGTTTAGGCTCTAGAATTGCCTTTAGCATTTTAAAGAAATTTGGTCAAAGCCCTCGAAAATTACTGTTAGGAATATTATTAACCTCTGCTTTATTGTCCTGCATCATGCCAGAGCATGCAGTAGCCGCTTTATTATTACCGATTATCTTAGAGGTGGCTACTAGTCTAGAGTTAAAGCCTTTAGAGAGTAATTACGGGAAGCTATTATTCTTATCTATGGCGTGGGGGGCAATTATTGGTGGAATAACGACTTTTTTAGGGGGAGCACGAAACTTATTAGCAGTGGGTTTGCTTGAGAAGAACTATGATATTTCCATTGGTTTTTTTGAATGGATTAAGTATTCTTGGCCAATTCCTACTTTAATTTTATTAGTGACTTATTTTATAATTGCTAAGCTTGTAAAGATAGATATAGATAGTATAGAGTTGGCAAGAGAGACCTTAGAAGCAGAGATAACTAGCAGAGGGGCAATGTCTAGCAAGGAAAAGAAGCTGATGTTAGTTTTAATAGCTGTGCTCTTTAGTTGGCTATTCTTATCTTCTATAATTGATATAGCTATTACCTCTATCTTGGGTGCTGTATTGACCTTTGCTATTCAGGTAGTAGAGTGGCATGATATTGAGGAATATGTCAATTGGGGTGTGATTTTAATGTATGGTGGAGCAATTGCAGTAGCCACCTCTTTGGTAAGGACAGGTGCTACCAATTGGCTATCTGAGGCTGTGTTTGTCCATCTGAATCTATCGCCCTTTATCTTTCTGATATTTTTAGCCATCTTCACTATGTTACTTACTGAAGGGATTAGCAACGCAGCGGCAGTGGCGATTGTTCTGCCTTTAGCCTATAGTATAGGCGATATCTATCAGATCAATCCGATTATTATTACCTTATCTGTTGCTCTGCCAGGAGGTTTGGCCTTCTCTTTGCCGATGGGCTCACCCCCTAATGCTATTGCCTACTCTTCAGGATATTATAGAATTAGCGATGTAGTTAAATTTGGTCTGATATTAATGCTGATCTCTTGGCTAGCGTATATGTTAGTTGCTAAATTTTATTGGCCACTGATAGGATTAAAGATTTTAATATGATAGATATGTTAATTGTAAACTTGAATTATCAGGTGGTGTTGATATCTTAATGGAAAAAATAATGTTATTATTATTCAGTTTCGCTTCTTTAGATAAGGTTATTGAAGATTCTTTTAAATTATTGACTAAGGAGAATCAATTACAGGTGATAGCAGTATTAGAAGAAGAGCTTCCTGCATCATTACCAAAGCTAATTTCTCAGATAGGTTTTTTAGGAGAGAAGGTAACTGAAGATGTAAAGGAGATCATCCTAAAGGAATATAAGAAAAGAGGGGTTGAGACTCTAAAATCCATCTCTGCAAAGGGAATGGAGGAAGGGTATCAAGTTAAAGTAGAACAGATAGCTAAAACAGCCCTACCTAATTTAAAGCAAGATTTACAGCAAGGAGAATTTAGTCAGTTGATAATCAACTATACTCGTGATCAATTTATCTCTAAAGATGTACTAGCATATGAGATTGATGATTTTTTAGAAGGTTTAGATATATCTTATAGGATATATTATGATGGCAAATTAGCAACGGAAAAGCAGTGAGTAATGAGCAGTAAAAAAAGAGCTAAAGGTAATGTGAATTATTTTATTAGGCAGTATAAGTGTGTTTTATATTAAAAAAATATAACGATAAAAGAGATAATAAGGGAGTTGTTATAATGTTAATTGAAGCCCATGGTGGAAAGTTGGTTAATAGAGTACTAGAAGGAGAAGAGCGTGAAGAATTACTAGAGAAGGCAGCTAAAATGCCTCAGTTGAAGTTGAGCTTAAGAGATTTGACTGAGGCTGAAAATATAGCTATTGGACTTTATAGCCCTTTAGAAGGATTTATGACTGAAGATGATTATACTAAGGTTGTTGAAGATATGTACTTAAGTAATGGCTTACCTTGGACTATTCCAGTGGTATTGGGAGTTAGTCAAGCTAAGGCAGAGAGTTTAGAGGTAGATCAAGATGTGGCTTTAACTGATAGTGAGGGTACTGTATATGCGATTTTACATTTGGCTGATAAATATGAGTACGATCAAGAGCAGGAAGCTCAGCTAGTATATAAGACTACAGAGACTGAGCATCCAGGTGTAGTAAAGGTTTATGAACGTGGTGAGGTCTTATTAGGTGGTAAAATCTCATTATTAAGAAGAATTGAGCATAAGCTATTTAATGAGTATAGGTTGGATCCAAAGGATGTTAGAGAGTTAATTAAAGAGAAGGGATGGAATCGGGTAGTAGGCTTCCAGACTAGAAATCCTATACATAGAGCCCATGAATATATTCAAAAGTGTGCTTTAGAGATCTGTGATGGGTTATTATTAACACCATTAGTAGGTGAGACTAAGGGGACAGACGTACCAGTAGAGTATCGAGTTGAGAGCTATGAAGTAGTAATGAATAAGATCTATCCTCAAAATAGAACAGGTTTGGCAGTATTTCCAGCGGCAATGAGATATGCAGGACCAAGAGAGGCAGTATTTCATGCTTTATGTCGTAAGAATTATGGTTGTACCCACTTTATCGTTGGTCGTGACCATGCAGGTGTTGGAGATTATTATGGTACTTATGAAGCCCAAGAGATGTTCGATAACTTTAAACCTGAAGAGATAGGTATTGAACCATTACGCTTTGACCATGCTTTTTATTGTAAGGAGTGTGAGAGCATGGCTACTGCTAAGACATGTCCTCATGGTCAAGAAGACCACATCTTCTTAAGTGGTACTAAAGTACGTGGCTTATTAAGAGATGGACAGAGACCTCCAAAGCAGATGACTAGACCAGAGGTAGCGGATGTATTGATTAAGGGAATGGCGAAATAAGTACAGTGACAAGTGACTAGTGATGAGTGACGAGAAGTTGTTAGTGAGTAATTTAATTCTTTGTGATAGTAGAAAAATTAACCTAATATAGAGATAAAGCGACACTTTTGTTGTTAGGTAGATAGGTGGGGAGATGGTTAGGAACTGCCTAACTACCTAACTACCTAAATTTCTAACTCCTGACCACCAAAGAAAAGGTGTCGCAATATACCCATTAACTGATAATTTATATATTGAAATTTAACTAGCACAACGTATTAATTTAATATTCTTATTTACGTACTCATTACTATTTACTGCTCACTAATTATTGCACTTAAAAGGGTGGTGAAAATGAATAATATCGAAATTGTTAATTTAAAGACTGATATTTTAATTATTGGTGGTGGCGCTGCTGGCTGTTATGCAGGGGCTAGAATCAAAGAAGAGGACCCTAAGGCTGATGTCCTAATAGTTGATAAAGCCCATATCAAGCGCAGTGGTTGTCTAGCTGCAGGAATTAGTGCAATTAATGCCTATCTCAATCCTGGAGTAACTCCCAAGGATTTTTTAGATTATGTCAAGAAGGATTCAGAAGGTTTAGTCAGGGATGATCTGGTTTATACTCTGGCTCAAGGATTGAACAAAGCAACCCATTGGCTTGAAAAGTGGGGTTTACCCTTCTTAAAGGATGAAGTAGGTAATTATGTAGCCAAGGGTAAGCGAAGTGTCAAGATTAACGGTGAACATATTAAGCCGATTATGGCTAAAGCTGTTGAAGAGAGTGGAGTAGAGGTTTTAAATAGGGTCAATATTAGCAATTATATAGTAGTAGATGATCAAGTTAGAGGAGCCTTTGGTTTTTCTGTTAGAGAGAATAAGTTCTATGTAATTCAGGCTAAGGCTGTTATCTGTGCTACAGGAGGGGCAGCAGGGATTTATAAGCCTAATAATCCAGGTTCAGCTCGCCATAAGATGTGGTATTCTCCCTTTAATACTGGTGCTGGCTATGCTATGGGGATTCGGGCTGGAGCAGAGATGACAACCTTTGAAATGAGATTTATTGCTTTAAGGACCAAGGATACCATCTCTCCTACAGGGGTTTTGGCACAAAGCTTTAAGGCAAAGCAGGTTAATGGGGAAGGTATAGAATATCAAGAAGAATATAAGAAGAATTCTACTCCCTATAGATTACATGCTACTTTAGAGGAGAATAAAGAGGGGAGAGGGCCTTGTTACTTAGATGTGACTCATTTAAGTGATGAGAGCAATCATCGTTTAAAGCGAGCCTATTTAAATATGTCTCCAGGAATTGTCTTAAAGTGGGCTGATGGAGAGATAGAGCCTAATCAAAGTCCAGTAGAGATATATGGAACAGAACCTTATATCGTAGGTGGTCATTCTCAATCAGGCTATTGGGTTGATAGCAAGAGAAGAAGTACCATAGCAGGGTTATATGCAGCTGGTGATGTGGCTGGAGGAGCACCTAAAAAGTACGTTACTGGAGCTATGGTTGAAGGTGAGATAGCAGGGCTTGATGCTTTGGATTATATTAGAGGTAGAGATTTTGTAGATCTCTCTAATAACCTTATCAACAAAGAGTTTGATAGAGTATTCTCTCCTTTGGAAAAGGAGGAAGGCTTTCTTCCAGAGGATCTTGAAGAGCGATTACAGAAGGTTATGGATGAATATGCTGGAGGTATTAGTACTAATTACCGTTTAGATGAAGGCAAATTAATTATGGCTAGAAAAGAGCTTAGAAGGCTAAAGGAAGATTTAACTAGAGCAAAGGCGGAAGATGTCCATCAGCTGATGAATTTACATGAGGTTATTGATCGAGTAGATGTGGCTAGAGTGCTTGTAGAGCACTTATTATATAGAAAAGAGACCCGCTGGAGATGTTATCAGGAGAGGGTTGATTATCCTAAGAAGGATGATGAAAATTGGTTTAAATTTGTCAATTCTAAGTATAACCAAGAGCTTGATCAGATTGAAATCATCGAAAGAGAACATATAAGGTTAGGTGATTTAGATGGCAGTCAAAATTGATAAGAACTTATGTAATGGCTGTGGGAGTTGTAAAGAGTCTCGTTGTATGGCAGTCTGTCCTGGCAATTTATTATACAAAAATGAAGATAATCAAGCTAAGATCAGGGATAAACGGGAATGCTGGGACTGTGCTGCTTGTGTCAAGGAATGTCCAAGGCAAGCCATTGCCATGTATCTGCCAGCAGAGGTTGGGGGGAGAGGGTCTACCTTGCAGGCACAGGATTTTGGTGATAAAATAGTATGGAAGCTAAAGAAATTAGATGGTAGTATAGAAGAATTTAATATCCAGAATAAATTATTATTTAATTCAAATTTGTAAGCATATCATGTTCTATGGTGTGCTTATTTGTTATAATATAGGTATGTGAATTCAAAATGAAACTTAATAGAGAAAAAGCGATATTTAGGAGGTAGCTGGGTAGGGGTTAGGAAGACCTGACTACCTAACCCTCTAACTTCCAACTACCAAAGTAAAAAGTGTCCTAATATCCCTATATAGCTTCATAGTTAAATTTCATTCTAGATTCACGAATCTATATCTTGCTAATAGCTAAAGGATATGAGAGATAGATACTATATTATCTTTTTGAGGTCAAGATTAAGTAAACCATAAAAATACGGTTTCAATGTTTTACTTAGACTTGGACTTAACCTTAAACTAAATCAATAAAGGGGGATTTTAAATGAAAAAAGTAGTTGTAGAGAGCTTTACAATGGATCATACTAAGGTCAGCGCACCCTTTGCTAGAAAGGCTGGTACTATTGAAACACCTAAGGGTGATATTATCACTAAATTTGATTTAAGGTTTCTCCAGCCTAATCAAGAGGCAATGCCAACAGCTGCTCTTCATGGCTTAGAACATCTATTAGCAGGCTTTATCAGAGAAGAGTTAGATGATGTAGTAGACTTATCACCAATGGGCTGTAGAACAGGATTTTATCTAATCTTAGTAGGAGAAAGAAGTGAAGCGGAGGTAGCTGTTGCTTGGATTAATGGGCTTAAGAAGGTCTTAGAGGCTGAGGAAATTCCAGCAGCAAACCCTATTCAATGTGGTAATTATAAAGATTTGTCCTTATTTGGAGCTAAAGAGTATGCTAAGATTGTCTTGGAAGGTCTAATGAAAAAGTATAATTAGATATTAAATTAGTAACGAGTAAGAAGTGATGAGTGAAAAAATCTAAAAAAATATATAGATATAATTTATTAGCAACGAATTTTGCGAATTTAAAGTAAGGTGAATTTAAAAAATTACTTTAATCCTTAATTCGTTGCAGAAAAAGTTTAATAATTTTACTTGATATTACTTGGACATCCAAGTATAATGAAATTAGGATGAAGAATTAGCTCATCTAAAGAAAGGACTAATACCTATGAATACAGATAATAGCATTAAACTGATTAATCTTATTAGACAAGAAGCCAATAATTTCTTATTAAAGGAATTAAAGAAGATTGGATTAGAAAATATAGCTCCTTCCCATGGTGATATCTTCTTTGTTTTATTTAAAAATAATGAATTAACGATGACTGAGATTGCTAATAAAATTAATCGTGATCGTTCTACAGTAACTACTCTAGTTAGAAAATTAATGAAATTAGGATATTTAGATGAAAAAGAAAATCCTGAAGATAGAAGATCTAGTATTATCTTTCTGACCAAAAAAGGTCAAGGATTGAAAGATGATTTTGATAGAATATCTAAAAAACTCTACCAGATGGAATATCAAGGAATTAAAGAAGAAGAAAAAGAGTTGTTTTTAAAATTACTAAATAAAATTTATAGTAACTTCAAATAATTTTTTAATATAATACTTGGATATCAAATTAAATATTATTTTTCCAAATACTTTGATATCCAAGTTGTTATAAATATCTAATAAAAATGGAGGAATGAGAAATGAAAAAAGCATTAGATTTCTTAAAAGAAAGTGGTACTTTTTATTTAGCAACTACTGAAGGGGATCAACCTAGAGTTAGACCCTTTGGGGCTGCCTTTGAATATGAAGGAAAATTATACATTGCTACAAATAATACAAAAAAATGTTTTGAGCAAATGTTAGAAAATCCTAAGGTTGAAATCTCTGCTATGGATAAAAATCAACAATGGATTCGTATTACTGGAAAAGTTGTAAATGATGATAGACGTGAGGTAAAGGAATTTGCATTGCAAACTATTCCAACTCTAAAGCAGATGTACAGCGTTGATGATGGAATTTTTGCAGTGTTATACTTCAGCAAAGGAACAGCTACTATTTGTTCTTTTACTAGTGAACCTGAAACATTCTCATTATAATACATAGAATATATAAGCTAACTATATTCTGAAGTTAAAATTATTTTATCTTGAAATTAGAGAAATAGAGATTTTTAATTTAGATTTAATTTAATAAGTATTAGGCAAAAAATAAGTCTTTAGCTAAAAGCTAGAGACTTATTTAAGTTATAATTATTAAATTAAATCTATTAAGATGATTTCTGTTTTATCATTTGTAGCTAAAGTTATTTGAGAAGTATCTTCTATTTGGGCAGAATCTCCTTTAGCTAAATCGTAGCTATCATTTAATTCTAAAGAACCTTCAATAACAAATAAATAGACTTTACGCTTATTTTTTAAGCTATAAGATAATTCATTATTAGCTTCTAAGGTAGCCAGATAAATATCAACATCCTGATTGATACTTAAAGTACCTTCTTGATTATGACCTGAGACGATAGGAAGTAGCTTATTTAGTTGCTCTTTTTTACTAAAGTCTTTCTCTTCCCAGCTAGGTGCTACATCTTTATCTTTAGATTCAAACCAGAGCTGTAAAAAGTGAACTTCTTCATCTTCAGAGTGGTTGTGCTCTGTATGTTCAACACCACTACCAGCTGTTATTCGCTGTACTCCGCCAGCATTTACTAAGCCAACATTTCCAAGGCTATCTTCATGCCCCAACTGTCCATCTATTACATAGCTAACGATCTCCATATTAGTGTGAGGATGTCTAGTAAAACCTTCACCTGCTTTAATGACATCATCATTAAAAGCCTTTAATACACCAAATCCTTGACTATTTTCCTTATCTTCTTTAAAAGAAAAGCTCAACTTACATTCAATCCAATCACGTTTAACTGTATAGCGGTTGTCTGATGCTATTATTTTGATCATTATATTCTCCTCCATATGATTAATTATATTATAGTAAAGTCGCCCTTTCTGAGTTATCTTAAGCAATAAGCATTTTGATACCAGAAAAGGACGACCTTGGTTATCTTCTCTTATAAATTAATCTATACTACATTTAAATTATTCTCTTGATAAGTATCTAAAGAATTCATTACTCCTAAGCTCTCTTCAGGGTAAGCTTCTAAGGAGTGAGTTGATAAATCTGAACCTAATTCCTCATCAGAAGCAGACATTCTAAAGCCAAAAGTCTTGTCGATAACGAGATAAACTAAAGATCCTCCTACTAAAGCTACAGCAATTGCAGAGAAGGTTCCTAATAATTGAGAGATGAAGCTTAAGCCTCCTAGACCTCCAAAGATTTTATGAGTGAAGATTCCAGAAGCAATTCCACCCCAGCTTCCTACTAAACCATGTAAGACAAAGACACCTAAAACATCGTCTACCTTAAATACTTCTGTTTCTATAGTAAATCCTTTAACGAAGATAATTGATGCTATTCCTCCAACAACAAAGGCAGCCAATGGATGATATAAGTTAGAACCTGCACAGACAGCAACCAAGCCAGCTAAAGCACCATTATGGATAAAGACAGGGTCATTTTTAGAGATGACTAAAGCTACTAGTATTCCACCAACCATAGCAAATAGAGAGTTGATTGCAACTAAGCCTGATATATCACCTAAATTTTGAGCACTCATTACATTAAATCCAAACCAACCAACAGCCAAAATCCAGCTTCCTAATGCCAAGAAAGGAACATTACTAATTGGAATGGGATTGCTTTTTGTTTTACTATATCTTCCTTTTCTTGCCCCTAAGATTAAGATTGCTGGTAATGCTAGCCATCCTCCAAAGGAGTGAACAACGACAGATCCTGCATAATCACTAAACTCAGCACCACCAATGGACTTGATAAAACCTTGAAATACTGCAGAATTCTGTCCCCAGATCAATGATTCAAAGAAAGGATATAATACTCCAGCAAAGACTGCCCCTGCAATTACTTGAGGCCAGAACTTTGCCCTTTCAGCAATCCCTCCTGAGATAATAGCAGGAATACAAGCAGCAAAGGTTAATAAAAAGAAGAACCTTACTAAACTAAAGCCCATATCAGTAGCCATTAATTCATTAGCAGGTTTAATAAAACTGATGCCATAAGATATTGGAAAGCCTACTAAGAAATAGACAACAGTTGAAACAGCCCAATCGGTCAATATTTTTACCAAAGCATTTATTTGGTTCTTTCTTCTAACAGAACCTACTTCTAAAAATGCAAAGCCAGCATGCATTGCAAAGATCATGATTGCTCCTAATAATAAGAATAAGACATTAGTACTTTGGATCAAATTATTTAAATTCATTTTGATTACCCCTTTATGTATTTTATTTTAACTATAAAATAATTATAAACAACCTCACAACTGATGTCAAGTATTTTTACATCAACCTTACGCAAAGCTCACATTTGTCATTTTCTATCTACTCTAAAGGTAATTGTTGCTGATTGTAGAATATATCTATTTAAGAGTGAGATTAAGGAGGAGTTTAGATATGAGAAAGATAGAAGCAATAATTAAACCATCAAGGCTAAATATAGTTAAAGATGCATTAAATGAGGTTGGTGTAAAAGGAATGACAGTAACAGAAGCTAAAGGTTTTGGAAGGCAGAAAGGTAAAAAAGAGATTATCAGAGGAGCAGAGTATAAGGTTGATTTCTTATCTAAGGTTAAGTTAGAGATTGTCTGTAAAGAAGAGGCTGTAGAAGAAATCTTAGATATTATCATTGCTAATGCCAAAACTGGTGAGATAGGTGATGGTAAGATATTTATTTATCCAGTTGAAGAGGTTGTTAGAATTAGAACTGGCGAAAGAGGAGAGACAGCGATATAAACATAGTTAGCTTATTATAGATATTTTAGAGTTTAAGATTAAGTCTGAGTCTAAGTCTAAGAAAAACATTAAAAAGAATGTTTTTATGTTTTACTCAATCTTGAACTTAAACTCAAAGTATCATCACTTCATAGATTAAGGCTAGAAGGATCGTATAATTTTATATTATGTAAATAGATAAGGTGGGCAAATTTGCCCACCTTATCTATTTTATAAATTAAATTTGAATACTATCTATTAGGTTACTAAATTCTTGAGCAATAGCTGCTAGGTTTTGGGATGAAAGGGTAACTTCATCAGACATATTTTGGATATCTTGTGCAGCTGCTCTCATCTCTTCACTATGGTCAGCTAAATCCTTGGTAGCTGTGGCAATCTCTTGAGTTTGCTTAGCTGCTTTTGAGCTTGATTCTTCAAGGTTAAAGAAGACATCTGCAACTTCTTTAGTAATTTCATGTCCTTCTTTGGCTTGGTTCTCTACTTCTTCAATAGCATTAGAACAGGTCTTTGATTGGCCTTGAACATCTGTGATTAAAGAGGAGATATTTTGAGTAGAGCGGTTAGTCTCTTTGGCTAATTGCCTTATCTCCTCTGCTACTACGGCAAAGCCTTTGCCATAGTCACCTGCTCTAGCAGCTTCAATTGAAGCATTTAGGGCTAAAAGGTTGATCTGGTCAGCTATATTTTCTACAGTCTGGACTATCCCTCCAATCTCCTTAGAAGTACCGTTTAATTGTCCTATTACTTTGACAGCCTTCTCTACAGATTTGTTGATATTAATCATATTACGTAAGGTCTGAGTAATCTTCTCCTCACCAACATAAGCATTATCATTAGCCTGCTGGGTAGCAGCACTGACCTCATCTGTACTGGCAGAAACCTGCTTAATACTTGCAGTTATACTGTCTATTAACTCGCTTGTAGTCTTGATACTGGCATTACCTTCTTCAGATAAAGCAGAAAGTTCTTCACTATGGGCAGTCAAATCTTCCATAGCTTCTGAAACCCTTAATAAGACAACTCTATTTCTTCCTGTAATAAAAGATATAATCAGTAAGAAGGTTATAGCCTCTAGTAGATGGAGAACATACTCGATATTGATATAATTGCCTAAGAGCTTGTCCAAAAACTGGCTAAGTAGAGGGCTGATAAATACCAGAATTACAAGTAGATTAATCTTTGATTTGATACCTAATTTTATCTTCCTAATCAAATCACTAATCAGTTCATTTCCTTTCATAATTTCACCCCTTTTAAGATTATAGTTGTTAGTGAATCTATTTAAGGTCTTTAAAACTAAAAATCAGTATTTATTTTATTTTAATATAAGGATATTAAGAGGGTATTAAGAAAATATTAACAAAATATTACTAAAATCTTATAAGCTATTTAATTTGCTTATAATTTCAAATTGAGCTTTAGAGAGATATTGCGACACTGTTTTCGAGTTGACGGTTGACAGTGAACAGTTTATAGTAAAAAGAATAAATTATACCTTAAGAGCTTTGGTGATTTTGAACTTAACCGTCAACTGTACACTGTAAACTGAAGTAAAAGTGTTTCAATATCCGCAGCCTCGTATTTAAATTAAATTTATATAATTAATTTTTACTATTTCAGTAGGGAATTTATTGATGATAAAGAATTAAATAGATAATAAATATTGATAGGAGAGGATTTGAAATGGAAAAAAGGAGGAACTTGTTATTTATCTTCCTTTGTCTTATTATATTGGGATTTACAGTTAACGTATCGGCAGCTGTCTTGGATTGGAAGTATTATGAGACAGATGATTTTATTGTCTTTTATCCTAAAGGTTATGAATGGCAAGGGACAGAGGTACTTTATTATTTAGAGAAATATCAATCAGAGGTAAGGGAGGTTACAGGTAATTCTGCTCAGTTTAAGACTACTGTAGTGCTTCAGGATATGGGAAATGAGAGTAATGGAATGGCTGATCCTATTACTACTAAGATTGATATTTATACCAATAATCCCTCAACCTATGCAGCGATGAGTGGACTAGAGAATGGTCATAGTTGGCTTAGAAGTGTTAGTGTCCATGAATTTACCCATATTTCACAGATGACAAATACTTCAGGTACAGTAGGAGTATTGGCTCGTCTTTTTGGTAATGCCTATTCTACCAATTCAGCACCTTTCATTCCATTGTGGATGGTCGAGGGGATAACTGTCTATCAAGAGTCACAGCTTAGCCCTTATGAGGGTAGGCTAAATACAGGTTATTATGATGCCCTGATAGCTACTAAGGCTAAGGAGAATAAGCTACCATCTATTTCAGAGGCGACTTACCCTCATAATCATTATCCAAGGGGGCAGTGGTATCTTTATGGTGGAGAGTTCTTTGAATATCTTGGCAAAGAATATGGTGAAGATAAGCTGGCTGAATATTTTAAATTAAATGGTTCTGATACCTCCGCTCCTTATGGTATCTTCTTTCCTAGCTTATCTCTAGATAATTCTGCTAAGACAGTCTATGGTAAAGGCTTTCCTGACTTATTTGAAGATTGGAAAGAAGAAGCAAAGCAGAATTATCAGAGTTGGCAGGTAGATGGTCAACAAGTCTTGGAGAATAAGAGTGGAAGAATCTATAACTTACTCACTGCTCATGGTAAGATATATTATTTAAAAGAACTGCGTTTAACTTCAGCACCTTTTAATTCAAAGAGAAATTTAGCTTTGACAGAGTATGACCCTAGTAGTGGTCAAGAGAAGGTTCTTAAATTAATGAACTCTTCTAGTGCAACTTCGATGCAAATAGTTGGGGACAAAATATATTATTCCTTACTTGATTTTGAGCGGGGATTTGCAAATTTAAAGCAATCTGGCAGAGGTACTTTAGGAGTCTTATATAGTTATGATTTAACTACAGGTAAGAGTCATAAAATTTTTAGAGATGATTTTAAGGACTTTGTAGTTTTAGCTACTGGAGAGATTATTTATAGTAAGGATAATAAAGAGGAGTTTGGTTCAGAGCTTTGGAGTTATAGCTCTAAGGGTAAAGAGAAATTAGCAGTAACAGAGGAGCTTATCAGCGAAATCAGAGCTTATCGAGATAGATTTATAGTAGTTGCTAAGCAGAGGGTCGGTTCTTGGAATATTAACTATTTAGATTTAGAGCAGGATAAAGTATCTTTAGAACCGATTATCAAGACCCCTTATACAGAAGAGTTTATCAAGGTGATAGGTGATAAGATTTATTTTACAGCCAATTATGATGATCACCATTCGGTTTATAGCTATGATTTATTATCTAAAAGGTTAGCTCAAATTACTACAGGTGCTTATAGTGTAGATGGAATACCCTATCAAGATAAGTATTATTTTGTTAGTTTAACAGCAGATGGAGAAGGGGTTTATAGAAAGAACTTAGATTTTAAATCTGTTGCCATACCAGAAGTAGAAGAAGAAAGAGCTTTAAATATAGATTTTGATGGCAAAGTTAAAGGAGGAAGTGCTGGACTTAAGAGTTTAAGTTACTTGTTTAAGCCCTATCTAAGATTTCCATTCTTGATGGGCGAGGATGCTTTGGGTCAAAATTATTATCTGCTTAATTATTTTGATGATTTTTCTTTTACCTTTGGCACTAAACTATTAAATTCATTGAATTTAGCAGTAAGTAACTTTGAAGATGATGAAGAGGATAATCAGAGAAGTACAGAATTGTCTTTGGACTATCCACTTTATTCATCTAAATTAAGTGGTTTATCATCATTGAACTTAGGTTATAGTACAGACTTTGATGAAGACTCGAATCCAAAATTGGCCGTCTTCTTCTCTTATCCTAGACAGGATATTTCATTATCATCAGAGGTCAATCTAAAGGTTGATGATAGTATTAATACAACACTTAATTATCGTTATACCTTTAATAACAGTAGTCTAGCCTTTAAAGCTAAAAGGTATGATGATTTTGATAGTGAAGAGAGCATCCGTTCCTTTGATTCAGCAGAGGTCGATGATGGGTATCAACTTAGTGTAGACTACATTCATAAATTAACAGAGGTTAGAAGTGGTTCATGGAGTCCTAATATCTTCCTTGGTGATATCTATGGTAGTGTTTTTATAGATTATGCCCATGAATTAGAAGATGATAATCATGACCTTTCTGGAGGTTACGAATTTTTAGTTGAGATGGGTCTCTTTAATTATCTCTCTGTAGTACCTAGATTAGGAGTGACAACTGATGGGCAAGAGGTCAAAGGCTATTTGGGAGTTAAGATGGATCTTTAGAAGGATAGGATTAGATAGAAGTATATGAATAAAAAAGCCATTTGGAGAATTCTCCAAATGGCTTTTTTATTATCTCTTAGCATAAATAATCCATTTTAATTTAAACTAAAGACTTAGAAACACGATTTTCTTATAAGTAAATATAATGGAAAAAAGAGGTGGTAAATTTATGATAAATATGAAAGTAGAGGCTTTAGAGATAAAGGATGAGATTATTAAGATTAGGCGAGAGATTCATGCCAACCCTGAATTGGGCTTTGAAGAATGGGAGACTGCAAAGCTAGTAGCTGATTACTTAAGGTCTTTAGGCTTAGAGGTAGAGGAAGGGGTAGCAAGAACTGGAGTTGTAGGCTTTTTAGAAGGTAAGAACAGAGACAAGGTAGTTGCTATTAGAGCAGACATGGATGCTCTACCAATCAAGGAGCAGAATCATTGTGACTACAAATCAAATAATGAAGGGAAGATGCATGCCTGTGGTCATGACTCCCATACTGCAATGGTCTTAGGTGTAGCCAAGTTACTGACTAAATTCAAAGAAGAACTAGAGGGGAGCGTCAAATTCATCTTCCAACCAAATGAGGAGCAGACTGAAATGCCTGGTGGTGCAGAGACTATGATTGCAGAAGGGGTGTTAGAAAAGCCAAAGGTAGAAGCTATCTTTGGAATTCATGTCAATCCACAGCTAGAAGTGGGAACTGTAGGAATCAAAGAAGGTCCTATTATGGCTGCTACCGACAAGTTTAAGATAACTGTCAAAGGTGAAGGTGGTCATGGTGCGGCTCCCCATGAGACTATTGATGCAATCATTATCGCTGCTGATATAGTTCAGAATCTACAGTCGATAGTTAGTAGAAGAATCAGTCCAGTAGAGCCAGCTGTCTTAACTATTGGTAAGCTGTGTGGTGGTGAAAGCTATAATGTCATTGCTGATGAGGTCAGGATAGAAGGGACAGTTAGAACTGTAAATCCAGAGGTCAGAGATAAAGTACCTTTATTGATGGAACAGACTATCGATGGAGTTACCGATATTTTTGGTGGTGGTTATACCTTCGATTATCAATTTGGTCATTCAGTCTTAGAGAATGATGAGCAGTTAACTGCTTTAGTTACCCAAGTAAGTAAGGAGTTAATTGGCGCAGATAATACAGTTATCTTAAAGAATCCCTTGATGGCAGGAGAGGATTTTGCTAGTTATGCCAAAGAAGTACCAGGTTTCTTCTTACACCTAGGAGTCAGTAATTCTGATAGAAAGATCTATCCTTGGCATCACCCTAAGTTCAATCTTGATGAAGAGGCATTGCCTATTGGAATGGCTATCTTAGCTAAGTCTGCTATGGAATATTTAAGTAAATAATGAAACTATTGATTCAATAATGAGATAATAATCAGCCAATCTCCTATAATTTGACATTAGATAAAGATTATCATAAGATAGAAATAAGTAATAATAATAATTACTAATTAAGGAGGTTGGCTAAATTGACTACAAATAAAATTATAGGATTAGCCATTATCATAGGTGGTTATGGATTAATTTGGTTTCTATTATTAAAATCTAAAAATATAATTGAAATTATAAATAAAAAAGAGTTAAAGAATTTAGATGAGATAGAGGATGAGTTAGATTTGAAGGTTGGTGATAATTAATGGCTGAAGAAACAGACAAGCAACCTGAATTATCCCGTGATTTAACTCTATTTCAAGTAACGATGATGGGAGTAGGGATGATGATTGGGGCTGGCGTTTTTGTAGCTACAGGTATAGCTATAGGGGTTTCAGGTCCTGGTGGAGTTTTAATTGCTTTTATTCTCAATGGTTTACTAGCCTTCTTCTCTTCTATGACTTATGCTGAATTAGCTTCTGCAATTCCCAAGGCTGGTGGTGGATATACTTATATTAATGAAGCCTTTGGTGGAATTATTGGTTTTATGGGAGGCTGGTTATCATGGTTTGGACATGCTATATCTGGGAGCCTTTATGCAATTACCTTTGCTAAATATTCGAGTTTATTATTAGAAGGTATAAATTTCTTTGAAAAATTTAGTTTGAATCAGAATCTATTTATGAGAGTTACTGCTGTGATAATAGCATTAGTTTTTGTATTTATTAATTATAAAGGCTCTTCTGAGACGGGGAATACAAGTGTTTATATTACTCTAGGTAAGTTATCAGTTTTAGGGTTGATTGGAGTTGCTGGTATTAGAGCAGCTTTTTTACAGCCCGATAATTTCAGTAATTTTTCTCCCTTCTTACCCAAAGGTTGGGGTAAGATACTGGTAACTATGGGCTTTACCTATATTGCTTTTGAAGGTTATGAGGTGATTGCTCAAGCTGGAGAAGAGACAGTTAATCCTAAGAAGAATATACCTAAAGCTATCTTTTATTCTTTAGTGATTGTAGTGAGTATTTATGTAATTATTGCTTTTGCTACAATCATAGGTGTTGAGACAGGCGAAATAGCAGTCTGGAAGTGGTTTGAGCAAGAAGGTACAACTGGCTTTGCCAATGCTGTTAAGCATTTATTACCCTATGGTGGAATAATGGTATCTGTTGCAGCTTTATTATCTAGCACCTCAGCACTGAATGCTACCACTTACTCTTCCACTAGAGTTGCATATGCAATGGGTAAGAATGGTAGTCTACCAAAAAAGATATCGAAAATATCTAAAAATAGTAAGACACCCCATATAGCCTTATTATTGTCGTCAATTATTATAGTTTTAGTAGCAGCTACTTTACCTGTAGAGGATGTTGCTGCAGGAGCAGATATAATGTTTTTGCTAATCTTTATGTTTGTAAATTTAGCTGTCTTTAAAATACGTAAAGAGCAGGGTAATGAATTAAATTATGGCTATCTGATGCCTTATTTTCCCTTTGTACCGATTGTAGCTATTATTATGCAATTTATCCTTTCAATCAGATTGTTTGATTTAAGCATAATAGCTTGGGTAACTAGTGGGATTTGGATTGGATTAGGATTACTTATGTATTTTATTTTTCAAGATAAGGATGAAGCTAAGGTGAATTAAGGTTTATTTCAATAATTTCACAGAGAGAAATATTAATTGAAAAAATATAAATAAAGGGGGATTGGTAATGGCTAATTCTAAAGTTGATGTAGAAAATAATGAGAACAAGAGCTTAGGAGAACAAGCTAAGGGGAAGAAGGATGAATCTCAGCTATTTGGTACCTTTGCTGGTGTATTTACACCAACCTTACTGACTATCTTAGGGGTAATAATGTTCTTAAGGCTAGGCTGGGTAGTAGGTAATGCAGGGTTATTAGGTTCTTGGGGGATTATTCTTTTATCCTTTGGAATCACTACCTGTACTGCTTTATCCCTCTCTTCAATAACAACTAACATCAGAATTGGTGCTGGAGGGGCTTTTTCGGTTATCTCCCAGTCTTTAGGTCTTGAGGTTGGCGGAAGTATAGGAGTACCTTTATATCTATCTCAGACCTTGGCTGTAGCAATGTATATCTTTGGTTTTCGTAGTGGGTGGCAATGGCTCTTTCCTAATCACCCAGCGATATTTATAGATTTGATTACTTTTTTTGTTCTATTTACAATTGCCTTTATCAGTGCTAACTTTGCTTTTAAGATACAGCACTTAATTTTACTAATTATAGGAGCATCATTATTGAGTGTAGTTATAGCAGCTTTTATGGGTTCTATGCACTTTGATATTCAATGGATAGGGAAATTCCCAGGTTCCCCAGAGAATGATTTTTCAGGGATAGGCTTTTGGGCAGTTTTTGCAGTCTTTTTTCCTGCTTCAACAGGGATTATGGCAGGGGCTAATATGTCAGGGGAGCTTAAGAACCCTCGCAAGAATATCCCTTTAGGTACCATGACTGCTATCGGTGTTAGTGTAGTAATCTATCTTGTTTTAGCTTATTGGTTAGCCCGCTCGGCATCGGTTTCAGAACTTGTTGAGAACTATACGGTAATGATTGATAAAGCTGCTTGGGGACCAGCAGTTTTAATAGGATTGTTGGGAGCTACTTTTTCATCAGCCCTTTCCTCTATTGTAGGAGCACCACGGATTCTTCAAGCTCTTGGCAATCACAATATCTTACCTAAAGGAGAGTGGTTTGCTCGAAAATCCATTAATGGAGAGCCAAGAAATGCACTGTTTTTAACAGGAGCAATAGTCTTAGCTGCAATTATGCTTAGGGATTTAAATGTACTTGCTCCATTAATTACAATGTTCTTTTTAATCACTTATACTATGATTAATGTAGTAGTTCTAATTGAGCAGAGTTTGCAATTGGTCAGCTTTAGACCGATGTTTAGGATACCAAATTTTGTTTCGCTAGTAGGTGCTTTGGGATGTATCTTTGCAATGTTTATCATCAATCCTACCTTTAGTATAGTTGCAGTAGCAATTGTTTTATTAATCCATGGACTTTTACTAAGACGTCACTTAAATGCTCCTTTTGGTGATGTTAGAAGTGGTTTATTTGAGGCATTAGCTGAATGGGCAGCTAAAAAGGTACATGATTTAACTCTCCATCAAGAGAGGACTTGGAAAGCAAATCTACTCTTACCAATAGAAAATACAGCTTGGTTGGATAAGTCCTATAGCTTTGTTAAAGATATCTGTTATCCAAAGGGTTTTTTGAAGATAATAGGACTTGCTGATAAGGAAGATAAGGACAGGTTAATTGATGAACTATCAGATTTTACTGAAGGAATTAGAAAGAAAGGGATATTTGCTTCTTGGACAGTGATTACTGTCTCAGAGTTTAGTGAGAATTTAAAGGCTGGGATTCAGACCTTTGGAAGTACCTTCTTTAAACCAAATATCATCTTACTACAGATGCCAGAAGATCCAAAACGTGAAGATGATATGAAAGAGCTGATTAAGATATGCCGTCAAAATGAGATTGGAGTGCTATTATTTGATGAGCATCCAGTTAAAGGTATGGGTAAAGAGGAGGATGTGAATCTCTGGTTTGAAAATCAAGGACCTGAGTGGGACCTTGATATGGAGCTAGATAACCAGGATTTAGCTATATTAATAGCCTATAAGCTTAAGCTCAATTGGGAAGCAAACCTAAGAATGATTGCAGAGCTTGAAAGTCAAGAGTATAGCCAAGATGCTAAAGAATACTTAAGTCTGGTAGCAGAAATGGGCAGAATTCCTAATGTCAATGTATTTGCCAAAAAGCCTGAAGCTTATGATGAACTGCCAAAAGCAGATTTGCAGGTAATACCCTTACCAGAAGAGATTGATTTTGAAGAGTTGAGGGCATATAAGGATAAATTTAGATCTTCTTGCTTATTTACCTTAGATTCAGGTGATGAGAGTGCATTAGCTTGATAACTTATAATAAATCCAATAGTAGTTGATTTATAATTTAACTCTCTGGTATAATTGAATCAGTTAATAATTTAGGAGGTCGTTAGAATGCAAGTCTTTAAAACAAGTGGAGTATGTGCCAGAGAGATTAGATTTAAGATTAATGATGCAAAGATTATTGAGAAGGTAAAGTTTATTGGAGGCTGTAGTGGTAACCAATCAGCCATTGCAGCTTTAGCAGAGGGGCAGACTATTGAGCATGTTGCTAATAAATTAGCAGGGATTGAGTGTCGTAATGGAACATCTTGTCCTGACCAGCTAAGCAAGGCTTTGAAAGATTTGCTATAAGCAATTTTTCAAAAGCTGTTGACAAATGATAAATAAATTGATATGATACTAATAACTTAAATAAGTAACTCTTATCGAGAGAGGTGGAGGGACCGGCCCTATGAAACCCAGCAACCCCCCTGCAAGGGGAAAGGTGCTAATTCCTGATAGATAAGAGAAGACGGTAAAACTTCTTCTCTTGTAGAAGAAGTTTTTTTAAGTTGGATGTGATACTTAACTGAGAAAAAGTATAAGTAGCAGGTTTTTGATAATTGCTCGTCACTCATCACTTGTTACTCGTTACTTTCATTAAAGCTTAACTTAAACTTTAATGACCATATAGATTCTTATCAAGAGAGGTGGAGGGACTGGCCCGATGAAGCCCAGCAACCGGTAGTATATTAAGTCTGAGCTTGAGATTAAGTTTAAGTTAAGAGGCTATTCTTATTTAGACTTAGGCTTAAACTTAAACTCAAAATTAGGTTCTATGGCGGTGCTAATTCCTGATAGATAAGAGCAGGGAACTGATAGCCCCTCTTCTCTATTGGGTAGAAGAGGGGAATTCTTTTAATAAGGAGAGAAGGAACTATTATGATTAAGATCAATAATTTAACAAAGATTTATCAGAGTAAGGATAAGCAAGTAGTTGCTTTTGATAATATTAATCTAGACATAGGTGAGGGAGAAATCTTTGGAGTAATTGGACCAAGTGGTGCAGGAAAGAGTACCTTGATTCGTTGCCTTAACCTACTAGAAGAGCCCACAGCAGGAGAGGTTATTATAGATGGTCAAGATATCACTAAATTGAGTACCTATAAGCTGCGTGAAGCAAGAAAAGAGATGGGAATGATCTTCCAAAGATTCAATCTCCTTAAATCAAGAACTGTAGCTGATAATGTAGCTTTTCCTCTAGAGATTGCAGGCAAGACTAAAAGGGAGATTACTATTAAGGTAGCAGAACTATTAGAGTTGGTTGGTCTGGCTGACAAGGCTAATAATTATCCTAGCCAGCTCAGTGGCGGGCAGCAGCAGAGGGTAGGAATTGCTAGAGCTTTGGCAAATGATCCTAAGGTGTTGCTCTGTGATGAGGCTACTTCAGCCTTAGACCCAGAGACTACCCACTCTATTTTAGAGTTATTAAAGAAGATTAATGATAAATTAGGGATTACTATTGTGATTATAACCCATGAAATGGAAGTTATTAAAGAGATATGTACCAAGGTAGCTGTCTTAGATAAAGGAACTATTGCTGAGCATGGTGATGTGATTGATATCTTCACCAATCCTCAAGCAGAGGTTACTAAAAGATTTATTGAGAGGGTAATCAATGCTAATGTTCCAGAAGAACTATTATCTAGAGTAACTGTGGCTAATCCAGATAAAGGTAGGCTAGTTAAAGTATCCTTTATCGGTGAATCAGCAGCTAAGCCGATGGTTTCAGAGTTGGTGCATAACTTTGCCATTGATGCTAATATACTTTATGGTAATATAGATAAGATTCAAGGAACACCTTTTGGAACATTGATTATTGAATTGACCTGTGAAAATCCATCAATAATAGAGGATGGAATTAACTATTTAGTTGAAGAATTAGAGGTTAAAGTGGAGGTGATTGAGAATGAAGGAAGTGTTCTCTCTTCTAATTAAGGATAGTGGGCTCTTATGGCAAGGAATCTTGCAAACAGCATATATGGTTTCAGTTTCAATGCTTTTAGCATCTTTATTTGGCATTCCTTTAGGGATAGGGGTGGTTGTCAGCGAAGAAGGTAATATTTTAGAGAATAAAGCTATAAATTTGATATTAAGTACCTTTATAAATATCACCCGTTCCATTCCCTTTATTATCTTGATGGTGGCTTTGATTCCCTTAACTAGAATTATTGTAGGAACTTCGATTGGAACTTCAGCAGCTGTTGTCTCATTAACTATCGGTGCTGTACCTTTTATAGGAAGGATTGTAGAGGGTGCTTTAAAAGAGGTTGATGGTGGTGTTATAGAGGCTGCTCAAGCAATGGGAGCAAATCCTTGGGAGATTATCAGTAAGGTGTTATTGCCAGAAGCTCTACCATCTTTAGTTTTAGGACTAACGATTACTGCTATTAGTTTAATTGGTTATTCAGCGATAGCAGGGGCAATTGGAGCTGGTGGCTTAGGGGATATAGCAATCCGTTATGGGTATCACCGTTTCCAGACTGATGTGATGATTAAGACAGTTGTCTTATTGGTGGTAATAGTTCAAATTATTCAAAATTTAGGTACTTATTTAGCAAGAAGGTTAGATCACAGTTAATAAAGAATAGTTAATAAAGAGTAAAAAATATAAATATTTAAGATTTTATTTATTCATTATTATTTATTATTTGAATTTTTATAAAAAAGAGGAGGAGAGAAGATGAAAAGAAATTTACTTATTTTAATAGCTGTATTATTGGTAGGAGTATTAGTAGTTGGTTGTGGAGGTAGTCAAGAAGCTAGTGTTAAGGCTGATAAGATTGTGGTAGGGGCTACACCAGTACCCCATGCTGAGATTTTAAATGATGTAGTTAAAGGTTTATTAGAGAAGGAAGGAATTACTTTAGAGGTTAAGGAGTTTACTGATTATGTTACTCCTAACTTGGCATTAGCAGATGGAAGTATTGATGCTAACTTCTTCCAGCACACCCCATATTTAAATAACTTTGCTGAAGAGAGAGGTTTAGACTTAGTCTCTATTGCTAAGGTTCATGTTGAGCCAATCGGGCTTTATTCAAAGAAGATTTCTAAGCTTGAAGAGCTAAAAGATGGTTCAGTGATTGCAATTCCTAGTGATGCAACTAATGAAGGAAGAGCATTATTATTATTAGAGTCTAAAGGTCTGATTAAATTAAGTGATAAAGCTGGTTTAACAGCCACTCCAGTCGATATTGTAGAGAATCCAAAAAATTTAGAATTTAAAGAGCTAGAAGCAGCCCAATTACCAAGAGTATTAAAGGATGTTACTGCTGCTATTATCAATACTAACTATGCTTTAGAAGCTGATTTAGTACCTACAAAGGATGCACTAATTATTGAAGGTAGTGAATCACCTTATGCTAACATTTTAGCTGTTAGAACAGAGGATAAGGACAATGAAACTCTACAAAAATTGGTTAAAGCATTGAATTCTCCAGAAGTTAAAGAGTATATTGCAGATAAATATAAAGGTGCTATTGTACCTGCATTTTAATTAACTTATAACCTATTGGCTACTGACTATTAGTTGGTAGCCAATAAAAATATTATAAGACTATAAGATTATAAGCTTAGGAGGAATTATCTATGAAGAAGAATATTAGTGTTTTTATAACTTTATTGATTGCTGTTCTAGTATTGACTGCTTGTGGCACAAAGGAGGCTAGGATTGATAAGAAGATAGTAATTGGGGTAACACCAGTTCCTCATACTGCTATCTTAGAGAATGTAGTTAAGCCAATTTTAGCTAAAGAAGGGATTGAAATAGAGGTTAAAGAGTTTACAGATTATGTCACTCCCAATTTAGCCTTAGCTGATGGTAGTATTGACGCTAATTACTTTCAACACATACCTTATCTGAATAACTTTAAAGAGAAGAGAGGCTTAGATTTAACAGAGGTAACTAAGGTTCATATCCCACCTACTGCCCTATATTCTGATAAGATAAGCAGTTTAGAAGAGTTAGTGGAAGGTAGCTTAGTGGCAATCCCTAGTGATCCAACCAATGAAGGAAGAGCATTATTATTACTAGAAAGAGCAGGACTGATTAAATTAGCTGATGATGTGGAGTTAACAGCTACTCCTGCCGATATTATAAATAATCCAAAGAATTTAGAGTTTAAAGAGCTAGAAGCCGCTCAACTACCAAGAATTTTAAAAGATGTCGATGCAGCAGTAATTACTGCTAACTATGCAATTGAAGCAGAACTTAAGCCAGCTGAAGATGCAATTATCAAAGAGGATGCTAGTTCTCCTTATGCCAATGTCCTAGCGGTAAGGACAGAGGATAAAGATAATCCTGCAATCAAAAAGCTAGCAGAAGCCTTGAACTCTCAAGCTGTAAAAGACTTTATTATTGAAGAGTATCAAGGGAATATAATTCCAGCATTTTGATGTGTTAGTACCAGTAGGTAGTGAGAGTTGAGATAGATAATAACGGTTAATGGGGATATTATGACACTTTTTGAGTTGATAGTTGATAGTTAAAACACTTATTTTTAAGAGTTTGAACTTAACTATCAACTATCAACTATACACTATACACTAAAGTAAAAAGTGTCGCAATCTCTTTCTATTATGTCACTACAAATTAAATATTTACTTGCAACTCTCTTCTAATTGGAATATAATATTAACTAAGGAAAAGTGAATAATAATTTTATCTTCAGGGCAGGGTGAGATTCCTGACCGGTGGTAATAGTCCACGAGCTTTTTAAGCTGAACTGGTGAAATTCCAGTACCGACGGTATAGTCCGGATGAGAGAAGATGAAGCGATTTTATACAAAAGTATTTAAGACCCTGAGGATTTAATCTTTGGGGTCTTTTTCTGTTATTAATAATTTGGCTAAAAGGAGAGAAGAAGTATGGATTTGAAGAAGATGACTAACATTGGGGCATTATCGGCATTGTCCTTGATTCTGATGATTACTATTAAGTTTCCAATTATTCCAACAGTACCTTACTTACTTTATGAAGCAGGTGATTTACCGATTCTGATCATAGCTTTTCTCTATGGTCCAGGGGCTGCTGTAGGAGCTACTTTAATCTTATCAATTTTAATGTCTATCTTTGTAGGGTTGGGAGGTCCTTTTGGAGCTTTTATGCATTTTTTAGCAACAGGAACTCTGGTATTTGTAGCAGGTTATATTTATAATCATAATCGTACTCAAAAGACAGCAGTTTATGGTCTACTTGCAGCTTCTATAGCAATGACTGTGATTATGGCTTTTGCTAATCTCTTATTAACCCCTATATTTTATGGGATTCCTCGTCAAGAGGTATTGAAGGTCTTAGTACCAGGAATAATCCCTTTTAATATTATCAAGGCATTTATTAATTCTGGATTAACCTTACTTATTTACAAAAAACTGGCTGGATTTTTAAAATCTAAGGGGCTATTGTATTCATTAAACAATTAAAAAATTAATTTGAAAGAAAAACCTTAAATTTATTTAGGGTTTTTCTTTTTGTTTATAATATTAAGGGGGAATTGAAAGGTTTATATAGAATATAAAGGTTAATAATATATAAAAAGGACTGGTGCATTATGACAGAAGAGATGAATAATGTAGAAGTTGAGGATAAAGAGATGGATAATGGAGTGGAAACACAAGGCTTACAGGATGGTTACTTACTGATTAACTGTAAATTTAATTATGGTGGACGGACAAAGAACTATGGCTTTATCAATCTAATTATAGACATTAAATCTAAGTCTCTAATTAAGGCTAGTGCACTTTTAACCTCAGATCGGGATATTTGGGATATTAATCTCCATATCAGCTTCTTTAAGGATGAATTAGATGAATTTATGGAGAGGACTGCTACTACAGAGGATAATGATTTGAGATTAGAAATTAAGGATAATTTAGATGTAACGGGTTTAGTTGAGGCTAATAACAACGAAGAGATTGAAAGAATAGTTCAAGAGACTATCGAGAATATAATACAAGAAGCAGTTAGCTTAAATTTAATTATTGAGAGGATCAATCAAGAGGAATTGAGGGTTATTTATCCTCAATTACTTAATAAAAAAGAGGGTGTAGCCGACAAAGAAGCTACGTCTAATAATGATAAAGATGCTTTAGATGGGGCTACTAATAATGGAAAGTTGAATATAGATATTAAATTGAATTGTACCCCTATTATTTCACCAGTAAAGGGGAGAAAGATTACAGAATTAAATTTAGGTGATGAGTTAATAGTTAAGGTAAATGATGATAGAGAGATTTCTAAAAGTATAGTTTCTATGTTAGAAAAGAATGAAGATGGTGATTTAATAGGAATGATCTATGAGATCAATTATAATAAAGAGTTAGATCGCTATAATGTTCTAGTTCAGTTTAAGTCAAATATTTTTGGGAATTTAGTCATTGATCCAGAATTGAAGGTGAAATTTAATAAAACAATCATTGAGAATGAATCAAATCAAAGGGAAGGCTTAAAGGAGATTGATCAGAATATCTTAATAATAGGTATCTTTGCAGCTATAATGATTATCTTAATACTTGGAGTTGTAATCTTCTTTACTTGATTCTTAAAATTTAAAATAAGTCAATTTTAAAAGCATAGACCTACTTTAGATATAGTAAGATTTATATAAGTGTCAAAGTTGGATTGGAGGCATAGTCATGAAAATAACTTTTTTAGGGACTGGCACCTCCCATGGTGTTCCAGTGGTGGGGTGTGAATGTGCTACATGTATTTCAGAGGATTCTAAGAATAAGCGTTATCGTTCTTCCATCTATATAGAGATTGCTAATACCTCTATCTTGGTTGATACTCCACCTGAACTTAGATTACAGCTATTAGAGAATAATATTAGAAAGATTGATGCTGTACTCTTTACCCATCCCCATGCTGATCACCTAATGGGTTTTGATGATCTAAGGGGGATTAATCGCTTACAGAGAAGGAGTATTCCCTGTTATGGTAATAAGATGACTATTCAAGAGGTAGAGAGGGTTTTTTCTTATATCTTCAATCCAATCCAAATAGGGGGAGGAGTCCCCGAAGTGATTTTATACACTGTTGATAGAGACTTTCAGCTTAATGATAATACTATTATTCCTATTCCAATTAAACATGGTAAGTTAAATATTTTGGGTTATAGAATAGGAAAACTTGCTTATTTAACTGATTGTAGCTATATTCCAGAGAGTAGCTTTGCCTTATTAGATGGTATTGAGCTACTGGTAATAGATGCTTTACGGTATAGAACCCATTCGACCCATATGAATATTGAAGAAGCCTTAGATGTAGTAGATAAACTGGGGGTTACTAAAGCTTACTTTACTCACTTATCCCATGATTTAGAGCATAATAAGGTTAATAGTGAATTGCCTGATCATGTTAAACTTGCTTATGATGGTTTAGTAGTAGAAATTAATAATTAAATGATGAGTTTTATGATTTAGCTGAAATTCTTATAGATATGTCAATTTAAAATTAAATTTAATGGTGATATTGCGATAATATTTTTATTTTTTTCTAAAGTTGAATGACTACAATAAGATAATATTCTAAGATAAAATGAGCCTTATTATAGGCTCATTTTTTGATTAGCTTTTTTCTCTCTTTTTTTATAGCACTATTAATTTTAGCTAGAGATAATAGAGTTGTACCATTAGCATTGGCAGTTCTTTTAGAATAACCTGCTCTAATTGCTGCCTGTTTAATATCATAATCTTTTAAGTATTCTATCACAAATCTCTGTTGCCTTTCACTTAATGGATCTGATTTATCTCCTTTTAATTTGTCCCACTTCTCTTCTAAAATCATATCTTCAGGGAATTTTTCTTCTTCTAATTTCAATTTTAAAGAATTCTTATCTTGATTAGTCTTTTTATGAAATGGTTTAGCTAGATAATATAGAATCTTTTTTAACATTTGAACCTCCTCCTTAGAATATTTATATTCTAGAATATATGTTAATTATTACTATACAATTATTTAATGAAATCTAGCCTCTCTTGATAATAAATTCAATTCTATCTGCTTATATAGATGTTCAAGTTTAAAGTGAAGTTCTTGAATGGGGATATTCCGACACTTTTTACTTTGGTAGTTGGGAGTTAGAGGGTTAGGTAGTTAGGCAGTTCCTAACCATCTACCTACCTATCTACCTCCTACGAGTTGAAAAACAACTCTGCGTGTAAACCATAATCAAAGTGTCCCTTTATCTATCTATAACGTCATATTTAAATCTTATTCTAAGTTGGATGGCTATAATTAAAGTTTTTTCATATTTTTAATTCAATAATAATAACTTTATAGGGGAGGTGAGGCAGGGGATGGAGCTTGAGAAAATAGGGGTTAGTACCGATTGGTTAGCTGTGATTATAGCTTTAATCTTATGCTTATTAGTTAAGTTTGGATTAATAACTAATATACCTTGGTAGAGGGAGGGATAATTATGTCTGATATCGAATTAGCAGAGAAGGATAAGAATAGTTATTTAAATAATGCTTTTATTCAGAAGATTCCTGGGATAATTCTTTTATTTTTAGTGGGTTATCTTTCTAAGATAATTGCAGGTTATATTCCTCATATGGAGTATGTATTAATTGCTATCTTACTTGGGATGCTAATCAGTAATACAATCAAGCTACCAAAAATCTTTGTCCCAGGAATTGAGACCTATGAGCTCTGGTTGAAACTGGGGATTGTACTATTGGGAGCTAGATTGGCGCTACAGAGTATCTTTCAGATCGGAATGATTGGATTGCTATTGGTGATAGTTGAGATAATAGTATCTATTGCTACAGCTAAATATCTGGCTAAAAAATTTGGCTTAAGCGATAAATTGGGGAGTTTATTGGGGATTGGGATTGGCATCTGTGGAGTTTCAGCAATTATAGGAGCCTCGGGAGCAATTGATGCTGATGAAGAGGAAGCAAGTTTAGCTATAGCTACCATCTTAATCTTTGGTGCAGTAATGGTATTTTTATATCCAATATTAGGTCAGGTGATGGATTTATCCCATCAAGCCTTTGGATTCTGGTCCGGTTTAGCAATTGATAATACAGCAGAGTCCTTAGCAACAGGCTTTGCCTTTTCAGAAGAGGCAGGTCAAGTAGCCACTATAACCAAATTGTCTAGAAATGCTCTAATGGGAGTAATTATTTTATTGTTTGCTCTTTATTATGCTAGAAAAGGTGTCAGTGGAGAGGTAAAGCATAAGGGTAAGTTCATTTGGGAGAGGTTTCCTAAATTTCTAATTGGATTCTTATTAATGTCTTTATTAGCAACTATAGGCTTTTTTAATCAGGATAATGTTGGTGATATGAAGAATTTATATAAATGGTCATTTATGCTCTCCTTTGCTGGTGTCGGATTTAGGACTGAATTTGCTAGAATGAAGCAGGTAGGTTTTAAAGCCTTTTTTGTAGGTTTAGGAGCAGAGGTAGTGGTAAGTATAGTGACTTTATTAGTGATTTTGATAATTTATTGAATTATTCTATAATTAATTTTATAATTAGGGCTAGATTTAAGTTTAAGACTAAGATTTAGACTAATACTACTATTTGAGCTTATAACTTGTATCTAAATTAAACTATTAATTATCAAAATAGGAATAGTAATTATAATTTAAGATATAATAATTGATGAGGTGAGAAGATGGTAATTGGGATAGAAATAATCAGCTCTAAGGGATATGATTATTTTAAGATGGTTGTTCAAAATTATATTAGCATAGTTGATTTACAAAAAGCTTTACAAGTTCCTGAAAAGTATCATATTTTAGTTAATGGATTCTATGAATTAGATGACTATCAAGTCAAGCCTTATGACCAAATCTCTTTTATAGTCAATCCAGTAATTACAGAAGTGAAAAACATCAATTAGGAGGTAGATGATGAATCTCTTTTGGTTATTAGCTGTATCATTATTACCTGGTCTATTATGGGTTTACTACTTTTATCGTAAAGATAGATATGAACCAGAACCTGCTAATTTAGTTATAAAAGCATTTATCTATGGAGCTTTAGCTGTTATTCCAGTGGGATTAATAGAAGCTCCTTTTGCTAAATTAATTTCAAATCCACCAAATCTAGTGACATTATTTCTTGTAACAATAGGTGTGATTGGTTTGGTAGAAGAGACAGCTAAATTCGCTGTAATTAGATATACAATCTATAATTCTGATGAATTTGATGAAGTAGTTGATGGTATTATCTACTCAATAGCTGCTGGTTTGGGCTTTGCTGCTTTAGAAAATTTATTATATACCTATGTTTTTGGATTTAAAGTTGGGGTTATTAGAGCTATAGTTACTAGTCTAATTCATGCTTCCTTTTCAGGCATTATGGGTTATTATTTAGGAAAGGCTAAATTAGAAGCAAAGCCTTCTTTAATCTGGACTGGTCTATTACAAGTCATTATTTTACATGGTCTTTATGACTTCTTGATTATCAGTGGCTTTGTCTCTAATTATCTTGTTTATGGAATGGTAATTGCCTTTTATATTTATTTAGTTTCTTTAATCAATCGTGCTGTAGAATCATCCCCTTTCAAATAAGACGAACAATAATAGACAAAAAATAAATATTATTAGTTTTTATCTTGATAATATTTATTTTTTATGTTAATATTATTATTGTGTGTTAAAAAATAACGAACTTTCTACTCTATTTGAAAGGGTGATTTTATGTCGAAAAGCTATGATTTAATCATTGTAGGAGCAGGACCTGCTGGAATATTTACTGCTTTAGAGTTGGTAAAGAAGAGTGATTTAGAGATTCTTATTTTAGAAAAGGGTAGAGATATTTATAAACGTGATTGTCCGATGAAATCTAAAAATACAGACTGTGTTAAGTGTCATAACTGTTCTATTGTATGTGGGTGGGGTGGAGCAGGAGCCTTTAGTGATGGCAAGTTGACCCTATCTAATGAGATTGGTGGACATTTAGATGAATATATAGGTAAAGATAGATTATCTGAATTAATAGCTTATGCTGATGAAGTTTATAAAGAGTTTGGTGCACCAGATAAGCTATATGGTCCTTCTAACGAAATAATTCAAAACATCCATGATCGTGCTACTATGGCTGAACTGAAGTTTATTCCATCAAAAATCAGGCATTTAGGGACTGGACACAGTAAGAGTGTCTTAGCAGAGATGAAGGAATATTTAGCAGATAATGGTGTTGAAATTAGAACAGGCATTAAGGTTACAGAGATCTTAACTCAAGATGATAGAGTTATAGGGGTAAAAACTTCTAAGAATGAAGAGCTTAAAAGTGAGATAGTAGTTGTAGCACCAGGTAGAGAGAATGCAGAATGGCTAAGTAAAGAAGCTCAAAGGTTAAATATTACCACCACAATTAACCCTGTAGATATAGGAGTTAGAGTTGAATTACCAGCTGCTATAATGAAAGAACTGACTGATGTTGTTTATGAGTCCAAGTTTGTTTACCATTCACCTACTTTTGATGATAAGGTCAGAACCTTTTGTATGTGTCCAAATGGCGATGTAGTTAATGAAAATAATAATGGCTTAATCACAGTAAATGGTCATAGTCATGCTACTATGAAGACTCAAAATACTAACTTTGCTCTATTGGTTAGTAAGAACTTCACTGAACCTTTTAAAGAGCCAATTACATATGGTAAGGATATTGCTAAATTGGCTAATCTATTAGGTGGAGGGGTAATTGTACAACGCTTAGGTGACTTCTTAAATGGAAGAAGATCAACTGCTGAAAGGATTAGTCGTGGTTTAGTAGAGCCAACTTTAAAGGATGCTACTCCAGGGGATTTAAGCTTAGTATTGCCTTATAGACATTTAAAGGCAATAGATGAAATGTTACAAGCTTTAGATAAGATCTGTCCTGGTGTCTATTCAAGACATACATTATTGTATGGGGTAGAGGTTAAATTCTATTCTTCTAGATTAGAGGTCAATAATAGCCTTGAGAGTAAGATCAAGAATCTATATACTGCAGGTGATGGTGCTGGTATTACTCGTGGCTTAATGCAGGCGTCCTCATCTGGAATTGTAATTGCTGAGGATATATTAAAGAAATTAGGATAATTAAATAGGTAGATATGGAAAAGTTCTAGTGAATTTCACTAGAACTTTTTTTATTAGATAAGTAATTTTTAATTACTTATATTTGTTAGCCTAGACAACTAAACTATCTATTATTTAAGTTAATTTTAAATTTCTGGAAAAATTATTGACATAATGTTAAAACTCTGATATAATTCTTTGCAGAACTTGTCGAAAAATGTCTTAACAACAAAAATTATAAAATAAAGTTAGAAGAGGTGCAAAGCCATGAAGTCAACGGGAATTGTTAGAAAAGTAGATGAACTAGGTAGAATGGTAATTCCAATTGAGCTAAGAAGGACTTTAGGGATCGAAACAAAAGATCCATTGGAAATTTATGTAGATGATGACAAGATTATATTCAAAAAATATGAGCCAGCATGTACTTTCTGTTCAAATGCAGGTAACACTACAGAATTTAAAGGAAAGATCGTCTGTTGTGAGTGTATAGATGAGATGAAGAACAGGGGTAAAAGTGCTTAATATACAAAAAATTACTAGTAATTTATCCCTTAAATAGAATTTTAAATATCTTGAGGAAAAAAGTCTATTTTTATACAAAAAATACTTGACACCAGTTTTAGTAGTTGGTATAATGGGATTAAAGATAATTAAGTGTCGACCACTGTCAAAATATAAGGAGGAATTTATTGATGAAATCAACAGGAATTGTTAGAAAAGTAGATAATTTAGGTAGAATGGTAATCCCAATTGAATTAAGAAGAACTTTAGGAATTGATACTAAAGACCCATTAGAAATTTATGTAGACGATGATAAGATTATATTCAAAAAATACGAACCAGCTTGTACATTCTGTGGAAATGCAGGAGATACATTAGATTTTAAAGGAAAAGTTGTTTGTAGTGAATGTTTATCAGAAATGTCAGAAAAAAGTCAAGAAACTGCTTAATATTTCTGAAACGGTTACTTATAAAAGTAAGTTGGACAAACTGTCCAACTTACTTTTTTGTTTATATAGATTTATTTAACTGTTAAAGTGGGAAAATAATTCTTAATTAACTTTTTTAGCTCTTTTTCTTCTTTTAAGCCGATAATAGTCTTTGCTTTCTTAGCAGGATTATAAAATACTAGAGTAGGAATATTGGTAATTTGCAACTGTTCAGTCAGTTCAGCTTTATCATCAATTACTATAGGGATATCTTCTTGGAGCTCTATATTTATCTTCTCCATCACTTCTCTATCTATTTGACCTATATTAATAGCCAATATATTCAAATTATCATTATATTCTTCCTTTAGTATCTTTAGATTTTCAAACTGTTGCTGGCAGCTTTTAGATTGTGGTAACCAGAATAATAATATAGTAGATTTATTAATCTTATCAAACTTGATTTTATTATCTTTTAAATCTCTTAAAGTTACTTTGGGAAGAAAGAACTTTTCCTCTGAATGGGCTGTTGCTTTAAACTTAATGACTGTCCCGACAGTCCCCCCAATAATAAAAGCAACGATTAAGATAAAAGACACTAATATAAGAATTAATTTTTTCATCTTATCACTCCCTTTGTAAAGAGTATGAAAGTGGAAATTTGAATATAACTAGTAATGAAGAGAGGTTGGTTTTTTACTAAATTAATGTATTTGTGATAGGGGTAAAATGAGATAATAGATAGGTAATGCGACAGTTTGTTCTTTGGTAGTTGGGTAGTTAGGTTTGACCCACTACCAAACCACTTACCCACCTAATATCGAAAGTGTCACAATATCCCTATTGTTTCTTATTCTATATTCAAATCTAACTAAATTTATGAGCTTAGTCTACTTTATCCGTCTTAGATTAGACAAGGAATAAATTTTCATATATAATGTTAGAGTAAATTAATCATGATAATAATACATCCTAAGTCGGTTAGGAGGATTTAAATGGATACTTTAAAAGGGCTAAACCCTGAGCAGAAGAAAGCTGTTAAACATCACCAAGGTCCTTTGTTGATTTTAGCAGGGGCGGGCTCTGGTAAGACTAGAGTATTGACCCATCGGATTGCTCATTTAATTTATGAATACGGTGTTTCTCCTTATAATATTTTAGCTGTTACCTTTACTAATAAAGCAGCAGGGGAGATGAAGGAGAGAATTGAGAATCTGATTTCTACAGATAGTAAAGGAATTTGGATGAGCACCTTCCATTCTATCTGTGTACGAATTTTAAGAAGAGAGATAAATAAACTAGGCTATAATACGAATTTTGTTATCTTTGATAGCAGTGATCAAAGAACCTTAATTAAAAATATTTTAAAAGAGTTAAATATAGATACTAAGAAGTTCAACCCTAGAGCAATATTAGGGATGATTAGTAGTGCTAAGAACCAATTGATTTCACCCAAAAACTATGAGAGTAATAACTATTTTGAAGAGATAGTTAGACAGGTCTATGAATTATATCAGAAGAAGTTAAAGGAGAATAATGCTTTAGATTTTGATGATTTAATTATGAAGACTGTAGAGTTATTTCAAGAGTATCCTCTAGTTTTAGAACATTATCAAGAACGTTTTAAGTACATATTAGTTGACGAGTATCAGGATGTAAATCACGCCCAATATAAATTGATAAATCTATTGGCAGAAAAAAATAAAAATATCTGTGTTGTTGGTGATGATGACCAAGGGATTTATGGTTTTAGAGGAGCAGATATTAGTAATATTTTAAGCTTTGAAAATGATTATCCAAATACTAAAGTGATTAAGCTTGAACAGAATTATCGTTCTACTAAAAAGATTTTAGAGGCTGCCTTTGGTGTTGTCAGCAATAATATAGATAGAAAAGATAAGAAATTATGGACTGAGAATGATGAAGGTCAAGATTTAAAGTTATATAAAGCCTCAAATGGACAAGAAGAAGCAGATTATATAGCTAATGAGATCAGTAGATTAAAGGAAAGAGATGATTATAGTTTTAATGACTTTTCGATTTTATATCGTACCAATGCCCAGTCAAGAAGTCTAGAGCAAGCCTTGATTAGAAAGGAGATTCCTTATAGAATAATTGGGGGATTGAAGTTCTATGACCGCAAAGAGATTAAGGATATTTTAGCTTATCTACGACTTATCTATAACCCTGATGATGATATCAGTTTAGAGCGGATTATTAATGTACCAAAACGGGGGATTGGTAATACTACTATTGGACGCTTACAGGACTATGCTTTAAAAGAAGAAATCAGCTTATTGGAAGCTGTTTATCAGGCTGATAAGGTTGATACCCTTGGTTCAAGAGCTATTTCTAGAGTGAGAAGTTTTGGTGAGATGATAAGTCAGTTTAGAGCTGAGGCAGAAGAATTATCTGTGCTGGCTTTGACAGAGAAAGTCTTAGATAAGACAGGCTATTTAGAAGAGCTTAAATTAGAAAAAACCCTTGAAGCAGAGAGTAGAATCGAAAATATTACGGAACTCTTAACAGATATGAAGGAGTTCAATAAAGAGGATACAGCTGCAAAGCTAGGCGACTATTTAGAAGAGGTAGCTTTGATTGCTGATGTGGATAATTTAGATAAGGATGCTGAAGCTGTAGTCTTGATGACCTTACATAGTGCCAAGGGATTAGAGTTTCCTATAGTATTTTTGGCAGGAATGGAAGAAGGATTATTTCCTCATAGTATGTCTATGAATAGTGAAGCAGAGATTGAAGAAGAGAGAAGGCTATGTTATGTAGGAATTACAAGGGCAGAGAAATTATTGTACTTAACCCATGCTACCTATCGGATGGTTTATGGTAAATCTCAATATAATGCTCCTTCCCGCTTTATTAGTGAAATTCCTAAGACTCTCTTTGGTTTAAAGGAAGGGAAGAAGGGTAATAAGGTAAAGGCGGTAGTTAAAGAGGAAACTAAGAGTGTTGAAACTGGCAACTTTAGTGCTGGGGATAGAGTACTCCATCAGAAATGGGGTAAAGGTACTATAATTACAGTAGCTATGGACAGTGGCTTGGAGAAAGCAACCATTGCTTTTCCCAATGAAGGTATTAAAGAGTTAGCCACCCAATATGGTAAGTTGACCAAATTATAATTGACAATGTATAATGTACAATTTACAATAAAAACTGCATAAATAATTTTAAATCATATAGAAAATGAAAATAGTTTAAAATATTTTTTGCAGCGAATTAACACGAATCATACGAATTAAAGACTAGATATATATAACATGAAAAAGAATTTAAATTTACTTAACAGCAAATTAAAGTCAACATATTTTTTGACACAGACTAAAATCTGACTTAAATTAATTAAATTTTTATTGTTTTTGTTTTAGTCCGCTTTTGTCTGCGTAAGTCTGCGTCTAATAATTTCTTTTGAATTTAAGTTCTTAAATAATTATGAATATTTAAATTTTAAATAAATAATATGAAATCTTTATCGGTTTATATATAGATTAATATTTTAAATTGTTCTAGTTCAAATTCGCGTAAATTAGTGAGATTCGTTGCGAGATAAGTTGCTATATAAATTGAATTATTAATTAAATAAAAGGGGGAATTTAAATGTCTATTTATGTTGTAGGGCATCAGAATCCTGATACAGATTCTATCTGTGCAGCGATTACTCTTGCCAATTTAAGAAAAGAGTTAGGGGAAGATGTAGAAGCAATCAGATGTGGTAAGATCAATGCAGAAACAGAGTTTGTTTTAGATAAGTTTGGTGTAAAAGCACCTAAGCTAGTAGAGAGGGTATCTGAAGGTGAGCAAGTATTTTTAGTAGACCATAATGAATTAAGTCAAGCAATCCCTGGGATTGAAGAAGCCGAAATAGTTGGTGTAGTTGATCATCACCGTATTGGTGGTATCTCTACTGGGAATCCAATCTATTTTAGAAATGAGCCAGTAGGTTGCACAAGTACAATTGTTACTAAGTTATACAAAGAAAATAATGTAGAGATCAGTGATTCTATGGCTGGATTATTATTATCTGCAATTCTATCTGATACAGTAATCTTTAAGTCACCTACTTGTACTAAAGAGGACAAGGTGATTGTTAAACAGTTAGCTAAACAGCTAGGAGTAGATATTGAAGAGTATGGAAAAGAGTTGTTCCAAGCTGGTTCTGTAGTAAATATGTTATCTGCTAAAGAGTTGGTACAGAATGATTATAAGGAGTATGAATTTGCTGGAGATAAGATTGCAGTAGGGCAAATTGAGATTATGGGCTTAGATGAGGTTGATGCTGCTAAGAAAGAAGAGATTTTAGCTGCTATTAAAGAGCTAGTTGAAGCAGAAGGTTATAGAGCATTGTTATTGATGATAACAGATATTATGGCTGAAGGTACTCTATTGACTTATAATGCTGAAGCTAAGGAAATTGTAGCTGGAGCCTTTGATGTAGATGCTGGGGAGAATGAAGTCTATCTAGCTGGTGTATTGTCTAGAAAGAAACAGATTATCCCTGTATTATCTGATTACTTTGCATAGAATAATTTTATATTAAAAAGGAACCTTAAATTTAAGGTTCCTTTTGTATTAGCAGGCTCTTTCTTTTTCTGTGCCTGCCATTATCTCTAAGAGTTTCTCTTTAATTTCAGGATCTGCTAAAGCAATAACAGTATCATTAGCCTTAATTACAGTATTGCCACGGGGAACAATTGCTTCATCTCCTCGTAGGATTGTGATTAAAATAGCCTCATCAGGGAGTTTAATATCCTTTACCATTGAGTCCTGAATAGGAGAGTTTTCATCTACTTGGATATAATGCATCTTCAAGTCTTTAATACTATCAGCCCATAATTTTGAGGTCTCCTTAATAGCTATCTCCTCTTGAATTAGTCCCAGCATCAGTGAGGTTGAACTAATGACCTGATTTACACCTAACCATTCAAAGAGCTTTTCATTACCTGGATTATTTACCAAGGTCAATGTTTTTGGAACATTAAACTGCCTTTCAGCTAATTGGCAGATTACTAGGTTGTCTTGGTCATTGCTAGTAACAGCAACAACTGTATCAGCTTCATCAGCTTTAGCCTTCTCTAGAAATTTTCTTTGAGTTCCATCACCCAAGATAACGTCAACTTCTAATTCATTCTTTAATTTACTAACCTTCTTTTTATCGGATTCAATAACTGTAACTTGATGTCCAAATTTATGGCAATATTTTGCCAGTTGATATCCTTTTTTACCGCCACCAACAATAATTATTTTCATGCTATTACCTCCTTGGCCAATTAGGCTTGGGTAAGAAATTTTAAATTATAAATTTTAAAAGACCATCATATATTATACTATAAAGAAGAGGGAGTTGCAAAGAAATTCCATTATCTTACAGATAGTTAGCTGCTCATTGGCAAGGTTTCTTGGCTGAATTTTTAGCTTATTATATTAAATTTATAGAGGATTTTTAATACTAATAACTAAGTAAAATATAGTATGAGGTATGCTTATTTAGAAATTATGATATAATAAAGTGAAACTTAAAAGAGATAATGGGACACTTTCGTTCTAGTTGATAGTGGTTTTTACACGAAGAGTTTTGTTCTTTAAACTCGTAGGGATAGTGTATAGTGGATAGTTAAACCATTAAACTCTTTATGTTCTAAGGTTTTGAACTTAACTATCCACTATCAACTTTACACTATACACTGAGGTTAAAGTGTCGTAATATCTCTATATAAAGTCATATTTAAAAATTCAAACTTAGTTACTTACTAGCAAAAAGCTATGATTTTTAGAGCAGGGAGGATTCACATGGAAGATATAAAGAAAAGAATTGAAGAATTACGTGAAAAGATACATAAGCATGATTATTATTACTTTGTCTTAGATAAACCTAAGATTAGTGATATAGAATATGATAAGCTGATGCAAGAGTTATCGAAACTAGAGGAAGAACATCCAGAGTTAATTACTCCTGATTCACCGACACAGAGGGTAGGAGGAGAGCCTATCGATGAATTTAGAAAGGTAGAGCATCAAGTCCCTCTATTGAGCTTGGACAAGGTCTTTTCAGAAGAAGAGTTAAGAGATTTTGAGCAGAGGATAAGAAAAGATGTTGAGCAAGAGATTCAATATGTGGCTGAATTAAAGATAGATGGCTTATCGGCTTCTTTGGTCTATGAAGGTGGTAGCTTAGCCCAAGGAGCTACCAGAGGTAATGGTCGCATTGGTGAAGATGTTACCCATAATATCAAGACCATTAAGAGTATTCCTTTAAAATTAGATAAAGAGATTGATTTAGAAGTAAGAGGTGAGGTCTACTTCCCTAAAGATAAATTCATTCAATTAAATCAGAATAGAAAGGAAGCTGAGCAAGAAGAGTTTGCTAACCCTCGTAATGCAGCAGCAGGAACTTTGCGCCAGCTTGACCCTCAGATAGCAGCCAAACGTCCTTTAGATATCTTCATCTATGATAGTGCTTATCTAGAGGGGGAAGAGTTTAGCTTACATAGTGAAAGATTAACTTACCTTAAAGAATTGAATTTTAAGGTAAATTCTGAATGGAGAATATGTGCTAGTATTGATGAGGTAATTGAATATTGCCAGTATTGGACCCAAAAGAGGGATGAATTAAATTATGAGATTGATGGAATCGTAATTAAAGTGGATGATTTAGCTTTACGCCAAAGGTTAGGCAGTACAGCTAAACACCCCCGTTGGGCAATTGCTTATAAGTTTCCTGCTCAACAAAAAGAGACCACAATCAAGGATATTGAGATTACAGTAGGAAGAACAGGATCATTGAATCCAACGGCTATCTTAGAGCCGATTTACTTAGATGGCTCAGTAGTTAGTCGGGCTACTTTACATAATCAAGATTATATTAATGAGAAGGATATTAGAATTGGTGACAAGGCAATTATAGAAAAGGGTGGAGATATAATACCAAAGGTGGTTAAAGTCTTGCCAGAGAAGAGGACAGGTCAAGAAGAGAAGTTTGTTATTCCTAAAGAATGTCCTGTCTGTGGAGCAGAAGCAGTTCGTTTAGAAGGAGAGGCTGTAATCAGCTGTACTGGTGGAGCCTGCCCTGCTCAATTAAAAGAAGAGATTATTCACTTTGTCCAAAGAAATGCTATGAATATTGAAGGAGTAGGACCTTCCTTGATAGAACAACTATTAGATAATGAATTAATAGGTGATGTAGGGGATTTATATTATCTAAAGAAAGAAGAGCTAATGAATTTAGAGAGAATGGGTGAAAAATCCAGCCAGAATGTGATTGATGCCTTAGAGAAGAGCAAGAATAACTCCTTAGCCCAATTATTATTTGGCTTAGGAATTCGCCATGTAGGTAGCAGGGTGGGGCAAGTATTGGCCCAAAACTATCAGGATATCGAGGCTATTACTCAGGTAAGTGAAGATGAGCTGTCAGAAATCAACGAGATTGGTCCCAAGATTGCTCAAAGTATTGTGACCTATTTTCAACAAGAACAGAACTTGAAGATACTCGATAAGTTAAGAGAAGCAGGGGTCAATCTAGAGTCTCAAACTTCTAATGTAAAAAAAATATTAGAAGGGAAGAAGATAGTTGTAACTGGTACTCTACAGGAATTTACCCGTAAAGAAGCCAAAGAAGCCATTACTAGCTTAGGAGGCAGGGTCACCAGCTCGGTCAGTAAGAATACAGATTATGTAGTGGTAGGTGATAATCCTGGTTCTAAATATGATAAAGCTCAAGAGTTAGGAGTTACTATTTTAAATGAATCAGAATTTAAAGAGTTAATAGGAGGGTAATCTTAAAGCCCCGAACTACATTATAATGTAGTTCGGGGCTTTATTTATATTAACTTAGAATTTTTAATAAAGAGTTAAATTTGATTTAATATATTATTCATAAAAATTATTTTGAAATTTAATTACATAATAGGTTGTAATTGTAATTAGTGTTGTTTAATATAAAGTTGTAACGTTATAATTGTATTTGGAGTGATATAATACCATCAGTAGCGTTGTATCGAAAAAATTAGATAGAGTATTTATTTAAAAAAATTTAATTTAGTTGTTTTTGACGCTCCTCGGAGCGAACTCACGAGGATTCCTCGTTCCTATAGATTCGTGAATTGAAAATGAAACTTAATGGATATATTGCGACACCTTTTCTTTGGTGGTCAGGAGTTAGAAATTTAGGTAGTTAGGTAGTTAGGCAGTTCCTAACCATCTACCCACCTATCTACCTAACAACAAAAGTGTCTTAATACCTCTATATAGCGTCATGGTTAAATTTCATTCTAGATTCACGAACCTATAGTAAGAATAAGCTAAATGTTTACTGAAATAATTGCAAGAAGGGAGAAAAATTTGATGTTAAAAAATAATTTGAAAATATATGCTCTGGGTCCCTTTTACATAGAGATTGAAGGAAAAAGATTAGATGGAGGTAATTGGAAGGAAAGAAAATCACTGGCATTATTTAAATGTCTGTCAATTGAATTTCCTAAACACATTAGTATTGAAAGATTGATAGATAAATTATGGCCAGAGTGTGATGAACAGTATGGTAAACCTAGATTATACGATACGGTTTATAAACTTCGAAAGATATTAGATTCTGATGACTCAGAGAGCTATATAATAAAATTACCAGAAGGTTATGTTTTGAATAAAAATAAAAATTATTGGTTTGATTGGAGAGAATTTTCTGATATTTATGACAAATATAAGTTTAATAAGAACTGGCCTAACTATTCTAAGGAAGAATTAAATCAATCTATAGATGAACTTAGTTGGGCTCTTAACCTTTATAGAGGAGATTTTATGGAAAATTGTTTATATGATGATTTGATGGATATGCAACGAACCCATTATAGACAAATTATGTTAGATATGGTTATATTATTAGTTAAGATGCTTATTAAAGGGGACCAAAATGAAAAAGCTATTAATTATTTGAAATATGGTATACAAGAAGAACCTTATAGAGAAGAACTGTATATATTATTTATGCAGATATTGGGTAGGGAAAATAGAGTTTCAGAGGTTGTTGCTTTATATAAGAGGTATAAAAAGATATTGCAGAAGGAGCTAGGTTTATCATCTTATAATAGGTTAGAAGCTGAGTACAAAAAAATTATTAGTTATAATATGGGCACATCAACTGCTCAGGATGATGTAAATTTAGAAGAAAATATGGATAATTTAGTGTTTGGAGCTATGATATGTAACCCCAAAATTTTTAGAAAAATATATAATTTAGAAAAACAAAAAATATTTAGGGGGGGAAATCCATTTACTATATTAAAGATAAGTTTTGATAATGTATTAAATTCTGAATTATTAGAAAAATTTATAGTAGAGCTTAGTAAAAATCTTAGATCAGTAGATGTTATTGCAAAATGGAATTCTTGTAGTATATATGTTCTTTTGCATGGTACTCCTATTGAATGTAATACTGTAATTTCGCAGAGGTTATTTAAAATATCTTCATTGAGCAGAATTGAGGAAGACCCAAAAATAGAATGGGAGGAAATATCTAAAGAAAAAGCACAATGAAAATTTTATAATTTTGTATAGGAAATGCTCAGATCCTCTTATGTTTGTCTTAGGGGATGAATGAGCTCTTTTTTTTAGGTTTGTTACCTTAAAATTCGGCTAATTATTCCAAGGATTGTTTTTTTAAGCAAAAAACTTTTAAGAAAGTTCAAAAACGAGTTTTAAACGAGTTCTAATAGAAATTTAATAGAGATTTAATTGTTATAATTTATTAGAGAGATAAATTATTGAATTTTTGATAAGGGGGTGAGAAAATTTTTAAGGATGAGGAAAAGAAATTGAAGTTTATATCTTCAGTTATAATAGTATTTATAATATTGGTTTTATTTACTGAAAAAGTTGAAGCAAATTTGTCTCTAGATTTTGGAGAATTTACTCCTAAAACTAATATTACTAGTAATCTCCTATGTAGACTATCCATTGATGAAGAAAATATAAGATTACTAGAAATATATTTAGAGGATAAATTTTATAGAACTGATAGGATCGAAAGTATTTCAGCTAATAGGTTAAAATTAAAAACAAAAAATCAGAGAGTCTCTTTAAGAAGCAAAAAAGCAATTAAAGTTGACTTAAATGATTTACCTAAAGATGGATTAGGCTCTTTTATTCTACCTTTAAGTTTTACTGCTTTAAATACAGATTTGCCTGGTAGGTATAAAGCTAGGTTAATAATTAAAGCGCTAGACATTAAAGGGAGGGATTATCCAACCATTATAGAAAGAGAAGTAGAATTTAAGATTAATCCATGGCTAAGAATTACAAAAGTTGAGGGACGAGATAAGGTTATAATAGATAGAGTAAAAATTGATAGTAAGAAGATATATAGTGTAGGAGGGGCCTCTATAAAGATTGCATCTAATGTTCCTTGGAAGCTTTGTGCCAATATTAATCCAAAATTAGTTGAAGCTAAATCTTTAACTAATAGATCATTAAAGATTCAAGTTATGCCTAATTCAGATCATTATAGTATTATCAATAATGATGGTACGTTTTTTAAGAAAAATCCTACCTTAATTGTCATAGGAACTGAGACTGTGAGAGGGGATGGTTATTGGATTAATATGCCCTTTTCTATGAGCATTGAAAACTTCACAAAGATAAAAGCAGGTAATATTTCTTTTCCAATCAATTTCTATCTCTCATTTAATTAAAAATTTTAAGGAGGCAAAGATAATTATGAAAAGATTATTAGTTTTATCTTTAGCAACTCTTTTTGTCTTAACTATGAGTATTTCCGCTTTTGCATTTGATGAAGATGCTTTTTGGGCAGAGTATGGTTCTGGTTATTCTATGGCAGAGGAAAAGCTTGATGGAATTGAATGGACTTCTGGAGAAGCAATTAATTTAGCTAGTATTAACAGAGATGCAGAGCATTTAGATACAAATAAAAAAGAAAATGATGATGATCAAAACGTAGAAATAGAAGTTACTGCTGAAGCTTATATTCCATGCTATCTTGAACTAAAGGTGGCAGGTAATACAAAATCCCTTAAAGGGCAAAGCTTTGGTCCAGATGCTATTGCAAAAAGCAGTTCTTATGGAACAAACATGGAATTCGATAATGAAATGGGTGGATTTGTTGATGGTGATTGGAAGGCTTTAGGTCATGGAAAGAATGCGGAAATAGAACCAGGTGATAATGTATATATTCAAGCTTGCGACTTGTTCAAGGTCGATATTTATGGAAATGACAATTATAAATATGAAGTAGAATCCACTGGGTTAAGTGCTACAGATAACACAGGTCAAATTCTTCCTTTAGATATGAGAAGTAGTTTTGATGAAGGAGCTAGCTGGGGAGGTACTATAACTTTTGATGAAGCAACGACTGCTCCAGTTATAATTGCAGATAATATAGCTGCTACTACAGAAATGACTGTATATCATCAATTTAGAGTTCCATATACTCGTACTACAACTCATGGAAGTTATGTAGGTAAAGTAATTTTTAGAACTGTCAGTATGTAAAAATAATCAATTGAAAAATAACTTTTAGTTATATAGAGGGGTTGATGTATTTATACATCAACCCCTTTTGAATAAAATATTATAAAAAATTGGATGATTAATTTTAATGGAGGAGAGAGTAGTAATGAAGAAGTACAGTAAACTAAAAATATCTCTTTTGATTTTTTTATCTGTTTTTATTTTTTTTACTTATAGTGAGAGGGTAATGGCTATTACTCATATAGAGCCGGCTAGAATTATTTTATATGTAGAACCTGGTGATAGAACAACAGGAACTATTAAAGTTACAAATAAAAGTGAGAAAGAAACAGAGGTTAAAGCAATCCTATATGATTGGACTTTAGATGATAATGATGGACTTAATGCTACTATAGCTGGAAGCAGACCAGAGACTTTAGATGGGCTAATTAAATTTAACCCACGCAGATTTAAACTCAAGCCTGGGAAAACTCAAGTAGTTAGATTCACTATTAGTGCACCTAAGGATATAAACATAGAGAGAAGGGGGATAGTATTCTTTGAAGAAGAAACAGGTTTAATAGAAAAGACTACAGGTGCTAATGTGGTTACTCAGATAGGAACGACTATTTATTTGGCACCAACTACTGCAAAATCTGAGTTTAAATTATTAGGTGCTAAGGTTTATATACCTAAAGATAGACAGAAAAAGAAATTAGGGGTTTTATCTTTAAATAATCAAGGAAATGCTCATATAAGATATATTATTTCTTATAAAATTATAGATGAAAAGGGAGCTTTAGTTAATGAAAATAAATTTACAGAGCAAGTAATATTGCCAGGATTTAAAAGAGGAGTTACCTTTCCTATAAAACAAGATTTAAAATCAGGAAGCTACAAGATGTTGTTAAGTTTTGAATTTCACGGAACAGCTAAAAAGGCTAATTATACTATACCATTTAAAATAAACTAGTTCAAAGGATAGGGAGGGAATTGCTTATAAAAAGAATATATTTGTTAAAAATTATATTTCTAATAGTTCTCTTTTCTTTTTTTTCTCTCTTTATTTATGCTAAAGAAGATTTAGATTTGGAGACGAATATTGTTCTTTTAAAAATATCTAGTCATGAGAAGGTAATTTGTGAGGATCCTTTTTTTGAATTGTTATTACTATATGATGAAAGTTCTGAAGAAGATTATATTCTTTTGCCTTTAAATATGTTAACCTCCTATTTCAAAATGAAAATAAATTTTTATCGAGAAAATAATATGTTGGTAGTAATAAATTCAGCAAATAAAACAGAATTAAGGATAGATTTAGAGAATAAAAAGTATTTGGAGCATGACGAGTGGTCAAGGGAAGCCCCAATAGTTTTAGCAGGAGATTTTTTTGTTTCTTCTAAGGTCTTAGAATATCTTTTTGAAATAGAATTAGATTGGAATTCAAGATATCAAGAATTAACTTTAACAGGTGATTATTTTGCAAAAGAAGATGATTTAAAAGAGAATGAAAGAGAAGAGAAGGATAAAGCTATAAAAGAGGAAGAGAAAGTGCAAGAGATAATTGAAGGTCCAGATTTTTCTCTAGGTTCTATCCAATATGAGACAGGATGGGAATATCGAAAAAATGAGAATGGAATAGAGAAGTTTATTAATGAAAACAAATTAAATGTTCATGGAAGGATTAAAGATTGGGCAATCTCCTTAGGAGGAGAGAGTAATATAGATTTTTATAATAATAAAGAATTTGAATTGGACTTTATTAAAGCTATTTACAAAGAAAATAAAAAATTTATTATACTGGGAGATTCACAATCTGATAGCTTTAAAGCCATAGGTGATAAGTCTTTACGAGGACTGTATTATAGAAATTCAGATAAGAAGATGAGTCGAGTTTTAGCTTATACATCTATTACTGGAAAAGCAGAAGAAGGCGATGTTGTTACTTTATATGTAAACGAAGAAAAGTATAATTACCTTAAAGTCTTATCAGATAATCTTTATACTTTTGAACATATTTATTTAAAGAAAAATAAAATAAATACCTTAAAGGTAGTAATTGAAAAGCCTAATGGTGAACAAATAGAGAGAGTAAAAAGAGTAGCAGCCAGTCCAAAAATCTATGAAGAAGGTACTAGAAATTTTGAATTTGCAATTGCTTCATATAAAGAAGACGATCATGATGATTGGGAAGGAAAGATGATTGGTTGGAGAAAAGATATTGCTTTATCAGAAAACATAAGTGTTAATTGGGAAGCTATAGTAAGAGAAGATTATAATTATGGGGAAAAATTGTTATCAAGTTCTGATTTGGGCATAGCTTTTAGAATGGGGAAAAATATGGTTATGGATTTAGACTGGTATCTACTAGGAAATAAAAGTAATTTTGAGCAGGGGGGTGTGAGTTCTTTACTATATTGTTTAGATTCAGGATATGTTGAAGGAACTTATTTTTACCTTCCTGATAAAGTCAATGAAGAGATTTATGATAATACAGGAAAGGGAGTTAAGTTAATCAGTGTTTGGGATTTTTCTTCTGAATGGAGTGTAAATTCTTTGCTTACTTGTTATTATCCTAATTTATTCACTGACTTGGAAAAGAATAGAAAGGCTGAAATTTCTTTTGAACATCAAAAGAATTGGCGAAGTTTAACTAAAATAACTCTATCAGCTGAACAAGAAGATTCTATTGATCAAGATTTTAGTGATGACAAGAAAATAGTCGTTAAAGATATATATAGATTAACTGTAGGTAAAAGTAAAACTAGTGATGGTTTTAGGGGTGATGGTGAATTAAGTATATTTGACAAGAAGATATCTTTTGATGATAAGGAGATAAGTTATAATAAATTAAAATTGAGGACTGATTTTTATAAGAAAATATCAGATTCTTTAGTTATAACAAATAGTATTGAAGGAAGTGGAAAATTATATGATAGTCAAGGTAGATTTATTGATGTAGAGGCTCAAACAGAATCTAAACTCAAATTGAGTCCAAATGACAAATTATCCTGTTCTATTAGACATAGTTTGGAAGGAGAAAAAAAGTTTGATTCTTTTAAAAAAGCTTCAGAAGAATTGAAATTTAATACTCATTATTATATAAATAGTGATAATATTATTGATTTGGGTATAACTAACAATAGTTCGGTAAATAGTCTAGATTATAGGTCTTATTCTTTAGGAATAACGCGCTTCTTTGAAGATGGGGCTGGTGAGGTTTCTTTAGATATAGAAAGACTTATTCCAAAAGAGTTAGATAGAAGGCAAAGAGATAATATACAATTAGATATTAAGAAGAGGTTAGAGTCTAAAAGAGAGATAAAATTTAGTGTAGGAAAAGTATATGATATTGTCAACCAAATTTCTGAATATTTTGCTAAAATTTCTATAACTCATGCTTTTGGTTTTGCTAAAGGAAATAAATTCAATCAAGAATTTAAAGATAATAATCATATTTCATCTGTGGTGGGACATGTTTATTTAGATGAAAATAATAATAAAAAAATGGATGAAGGTGAAAAGAGACTTTCGGGAATAGATATGATTTTAGATAATCTTCGAGCGACGACTTTTGAAGATGGTCAATTTATCTTTAACCTTACTATGCCAGGTATATATACTTTGAACTTTGATTTTAATTCATTAGATGCTGATTATACTCCTGTTACTAAAGAAAAGGTAATTAGGGTTAAAAAGAATGAAAATATGGCTTTCAATTATGGACTTACTATGAATGGTTCTGTTTCTGGAATGGTATTTATAGATAAAAATGCTAATGGAAAAAAAGATGGAGATGAAGAACCATTACAATGGATTGGATTTACACTAAATGAAAAGACAATCTATACAGATAAGAGAGGTGAGTTCTATTTTGAAAATATTCCTCTTGGTGAACATTCTTTAACTATTATTAAGGAATCATTACCAAAAGGAATGGTATCAAAGGTAGGTAATTCTTTTAAAGTTAAAATCAGAAAAGAAGATTTAGATGTAAGAGATATATTTATTCCATTAGTATATAATTTTTAAATTGTTTTTGATTTAAGAACCAATTTATCTAGCTATAGCTAGATAAATTGGTTTATTATATATCTAAAATTTAATTAATTAAATTTTAGAGGAATATGCCATAGGAAGAGAGTATAATTAATTTAGAATAAAATTTTATTTTTATCCTCGAAATTGAGTTTAAGTATAGAAAATTTTAATTTTTTGAAAAAAGAAGTGTAGTTGATTTCTATGTGCTATATCAAATATGAGTAAGTATATTATATCTTAATAATGGAAGTATAAAACAGTAAATAATTTAAATCTACTTATTTTACTTAAATTTTGACATTAAATCTCTTGGAATAGTATAATAAAGAGTAATTTTATAGATGAAATTAATTAAATAATAAGGAGGAATTATAATGAGACAAGCAATCATGGAAACAGAGAAAGGAACAATGAAGATTGAATTTTATGAGCAGGATGCCCCAAATACAGTAGACAACTTCTGTAAACTAGCTGAGGAAGGCTTTTATGATGGATTAACCTTCCATCGAGTAATCCCTAATTTTGTAATTCAAGGTGGGTGCCCTAAGGGAACTGGAACAGGAGGGCCTGGATATACTATCAATTGTGAATTAGATGGAGATAATCAATATCATGATCGAGGAGTATTATCGATGGCTCATGCTGGAAGAAATACAGGCGGGTCACAATTCTTTATCTGCCATGGTAGAGAGAATACTCAGCACTTAGATAGAAAGCATACTTGCTTTGGCAAGGTAGTAGAAGGTCTTGAAGTAATAGATGATATTAGACAAGGTGATGTCATTAACAAAGTAACTATTGTTGAAGGTGAAGAGTAGTATAATAGTTAGTGTGATATTTTTTATTAGTTGACCGTTGACAGTTAAGACCAAGTTCAAAAAATCATATTTGAGTTTTCAACTATCCTATGAGTTTAAAGAGCAAGATAGGTTTTATTCAAGAATGGTCTTCAGAAGGATTTTGATTTTGACTGTCAACCGTCAACGGTAAACTGTTAACTCAAAATTGTTTTACTATTCATATTGATTAATATTATTTCTATTAAGTACAATGTGTAAATTTATATAGAAGAAAGGAATAATTTCATGCTCGATACTATTATGAATTATATTTTGAATCTTGAGGTTTATGTTATGCTACCTATTGTTATGTTTATTGTCAGTTTAATTATACAGATACCAATTAAGCAGGCGATGAAGCATGCATTGACTTTAGGTATAGGATTTATTGGTATCTTTATGACCTTAGATCATTTTGTGGCTAAGATTGCTCCTGTAATTGAGCAAGTAGTTGAGCAGACAGGGAGTGATTTGACTGTTTTAGATGTAGGTTGGCCTCCTTTAGCTGCAGCAGCCTGGTCATTTAAGATTGCACCGATCTTGATGGTTGTTTTTATTGTTATCAATATAATTATGTTGTGGTTGAAATTAACCAATACCTTTAATATTGATATCTGGAATTTTTGGCATTTTCTCTTTACAGGACAGTTGGTTTATGCTATGTCAGAAGATCTGACCCTCTCAATAATCTCTAGCATTACCTGTATGATCATAACTATAAAGCTAGCAGATTGGAGTGCTGAAGCTACAGAAGAATTTTCAGGTATTAAAGGAATTTCTATCAGTACTTTATCTGCGACAGCATATTATCCAATTGCCTTAGTTACAGATAAAGTAATCGAAAGGATACCCAAAATAAATCGGATTAATGGTAACCCTGAGCATATACAAAAAAGATTAGGCTTTTTTGGTGAACCGATGTTTATTGGTCTATTATTAGGAATAGGGTTAGGTGTTATTGCTGGCTATGATTTAAAGGAAGTAGCCGATTTAGCTATCAATATTGCAGCTGTTGTATTTATATTACCTAGAATGGCTGGAATTTTAGGAGAGGGTTTAATACCTATATCAACAGGGGCTAAAAATTATCTGCTCGATAAATTCCCTAGTATGGAGGATGCTCGGATTGGTATGGATTTGGCTGTTTTAATTGGCTATCCAGCAGTTATTGTATCGGGGATTATTTTGATGCCAATTGCGTTAATACTTGCGGTCTTATTACCTGGGATAAGATTTATTCCCCTTGCTGACCTACCAAATATGATAGGTGCAGTAACTTTAGTTGTTGTGGCAACTAGAGGGAATTTATTCAGAGCTGTTATTGCATTTATTCCTATTATAATTGGTAAATTATATATAGCCTCTGCAATGGCAGGTACTTATACCAATTTACTAGATAAAGCGGGGATTGTTATCAGTCAATATAAAGGTAATATAACCTCTTTTTTAGATGGAGGCAATCTATTTAGAGTCTACTGGGTATACTTATTCCAAGGAAATCTATGGGCTATAGGGATCTTACCCATATTCTCTTTGTTGATCTATATTACTTGGAAAGAGTATAAGAAGAGAAATGATAATTTAGACAATGCTTTTTCCAAACTTGAATATTAGAGTTTTAATAATTTTCTATAATATTGAAGTGAGTAGTGCCTTGTGATATAATGAATAATTAGTTAAATAATCAAGTCTAGTTAATAGTTAAAAGGGCTTTTGGCTATTAACTATCATACTATAAACTGTCTACTATATAATGAAGGGATGTGAAAAAAGTGAAAATCAATAAGGAAACTGTTGAGAAGGTTGCCCATTTAGCAAGATTAGAGGTAAGTGAAGATGAGAAAGAGCTCTTTGCTCATCAGTTAAGTGATATTTTAGACCATGCTGAGAAATTAAATGAGCTTGATACTGAGGATATAGCTCCAACGGCTCATGCTCTACCAATTCAGAATGTATTTAGAAAAGATGAGGTTAGAGCTTCGCTTGACCGAGAAGCTGTTTTAGCTAACGCTCCTCAAAAGGATGAGGGCATGTTCAAAGTGCCACAAATCGTAGATTAATTAGCTGCTGGCTATTAGCCAAAAGCTAGAAGCTAAAAATAAGGAGGGAAATAATATGGAACTTTACCAATTAACTGCTCATCAGTTACATGAGAAGTTAGTGAATAAAGAGGTTACTGCTAGAGAGATTACAGAATCTATATATAATAGAATTGAAGCAGTTGAAAAAGATGTAAAAGCTTACATAACTTTAACAAAGGAAGATGCTTTAAAGCAGGCTGATAAGGTCGATGAGAAGATAGCTAATGGAGAAGAAATTGCTCCATTAGCAGGAATCCCAATTGCAATTAAAGACAATATGTCTACTGAGGGGGTTAAGACTACTTGTGCTTCTCAAATATTGCATAATTATAAACCACCTTATGATGCTACAGTGATTAAGAAATTAGTAGCAGAAGATTACATTATGGTAGGTAAGACCAATATGGATGAATTTGCGATGGGGTCTTCTACTGAAAATTCTGGATTTAGTAAGACAGCAAATCCTTGGGATTTAACAAGGGTACCAGGAGGCTCTAGTGGTGGTTCTGCTGCTGCAGTAGCTGCGGGAGAGGCTATTATCTCTTTAGGTTCAGATACAGGAGGATCTATTAGACAACCTGCTGCTTTCTGTGGTGTAGTAGGATTAAAGCCAACTTATGGACTAGTCTCTCGTTATGGATTGGTAGCCTTTGCTTCTTCTTTAGATCAGATTGGTCCATTCTCAAAGGATATAACCGATTGTGCTATCGCTTTAAATTATATTGCTGGTCATGATGAATTTGATTCTACTTCTGCCAATAGAGAAGTACCAGATTACACAGCAAGTTTAAATCAAGATATTGCAGGAATGAAGATAGGTGTACCAAGTGAATACTTTGGTGATGGAATCGACCAAGAGGTTAAAGATGCGGTTTGGGCTGCAATCAAGAAGCTAGAAGAGTTAGGTGCAGAGTATGAAGAGGTATCACTACCCCATACTGATTATGCACTATCTGCATATTATCTAATTGCTCCAGCAGAAGCTAGTTCTAACTTAGCCCGTTATGATGGGGTCCGTTATGGTTTAAGAAGTGAAGAGGCAAAAGGGTTAGTTGAGATGTATAAAAATACTCGCCAAGAAGGATTTGGTGATGAGGTTAAGCGTAGAATCATGCTAGGAACTTATGCTTTAAGTTCTGGTTACTATGATGCTTATTATAAGAAGGCTCAGAAGGTAAGAACTTTGGTTAAGCAAGACTTTGACAAAGCCTTTGAAAAGTATGATGTCTTAATTTCACCAACAACTCCAACTACCTCCTTTAAAGCAGGGGCTAAAAAGGATCCATTAGAGATGTATCTATCAGATATTTGTACTATACCAATTAACCTAGCAGGTATCCCTGCATTGTCTATGCCTTGTGGATTAGACAGTAATGGATTACCGATTGGACTACAAATTATGGGTAATCACTTTGGAGAAGAGAAGATTTTACAGGTTGCACATGCCTTTGAACAAGCAACTGATTTCCATAAGAAGCAAGCTAGTTTATAATTAGCTACTAGGTTCTAGTTCTTAGCTTTTAGCAAATTCAATAATTATTTTTAAGCTGATTGCTAATAGCTGACAGCTAACAGCTAAAATAACGGAGGTGTAATAAATGTTAGACGGATATGAGATGACCGTTGGATTAGAGATCCACGTTCAATTAGATACAGATACAAAGATTTTCTGTGGTTGTAAGAATGAATTTGGAGCAGAACCAAATCATCACACTTGTCCAATCTGTTTGGGCTTACCAGGAACATTACCAGTTTTAAATGAGAAAGCAGTAGAATACATAGTGAAAGCAGGACTTGCTTTAAATTGTGAGATCAATACCTTTAGTAAATTTGACCGTAAGAATTACTTTTATGCTGATTTACCAAAGGCTTATCAGATATCTCAATTTGATCTACCCTTCTGTGAAGATGGACATGTTATGATTCAGCTTGAAGATGAGACAGAGATGAAGATTGGTATTACTCGAATCCATTTAGAGGAGGATGCAGGTAAATTAAATCATGCTGGTGAAGGTATAGCTAGCTCTGACTCTAGTTTGGTGGATTATAACCGTGTAGGTACTCCATTAATTGAGATTGTAAGTGAACCAGATATTCACTCCCCAGAACAAGCTATTGCTTATCTAAAGAAGATTAAGAGTATTTTAGAGTATATTGGAGTTTCTGATTGTGATATGTCTCAAGGATCGATGAGAGCAGATGTCAATATCTCTGTAGCTCCTACAGGTTCTGATGAATTGGGAACTAGAACAGAGCTGAAGAATATGAACTCCTTTAAAGCTATCGAGAAAGCTTTAAAGTATGAGCCAAAGCGTCAGATTAAGGTTTTAGAATCTGGTGGAGAGATTATTCAAGGTACTCTGACTTGGGATGATGAGGCAGGAAAGACGATTCCAATGAGAAGTAAAGAAGAGGCCCATGATTATCGTTACTTCCCTGAGCCAGATTTGGTACCTGTTATTGTAGAGCAAGAATGGGTAGATGGTATTGAAGATAGTCTTCCTGAACTGCCAGATGCTCGCCAGAAGAGATATGTAGAAGAGTTGGGTATTCCAGAATATGATGCAATGGTCATTACTGCTGATAGAGAGATGGCTGACTTCTTTGAAGCAGTTGTAAAAGAGCATAATGATGCTAAAGCTATCAGTAACTGGATAATGGGTGACTTCTCAAGACTGTTAAATGAAGAGTCAATTACAATTGCAGAGGTTAAATTCAAGCCAGCAGATCTAGCTCAGATGCTAAAATTAATGGATGAAGGAACAATCTCAAGTAAGATTGCTAAGACTGTTTTTGAAGAGATGTTTGCTACAGGTAAAAACCCAGATACAATTGTGGAAGAGAAGGGTCTAAAACAGATCAGTGATACCAGTGAATTAGAAAAGATTATCGATCAAGTTATTGCTGATAACCAAAGTGCTTTAGAGGATTACCGTGGAGGTAATAAGAATGTATTTGGATTCTTCATTGGTCAGACGATGAAAGCTACTCGTGGAAAAGCAAATCCAGGAATGGTTAATAAGATATTAAAGGAAAAATTAGAGGGATAATAATAAAAGGCTGTCACCTAGGTGACAGCCTTTTATTATTAATTTTTATCTTCTTTTATCTGTTTTTATGTGTCTGAGGTCTAAGCCTTTATATAATTGCTTTGGTCTAAATATTGCACTTTTTGATTCGATATTCTCTAGCCAATGAGCAGCCCAGCCCATAATTCTTCCTAAAGCAAAGATAGTTGTGAAGTAACTTGGCTCAATATTCATTGCTTTAAGAATCAATCCTGACCAGAAATCTACATTTGGGTAGATACCCTTATTGCCGAACCTATTTAGAGCAAACTCTTCAACGCCTTGAGCAATCTTATATAAGTTATCTAAATGCTTGTCTATTCCAAAAGGATTATCTTCATTGAAGATTTTAGGCAATAATTGATTTTTAAAGTAGACTCCACGAGGATCATAGGTCTTATAAACTCGATGACCTATACCCATTATCTTCTCTTTCTCAGCTATCTTATTTTCAATATAAGCCTCTACATTTTCAGGTGAGCCAATCTCTTCTAACATTCTAATCACCTTTTCATTAGCCCCACCATGAAGTGGTCCTGATAGTGAATTGATAGCTGAGGAGATCGAAGCAAAGATACTTGCATGGGAAGATCCCACAGCCCTTACTGAGAAGGTGCTATTATTAATAGTATGATCAGCGTGTAAAATTAATAACTGTTCAAATATATCTACTAAGTCCTTATTTTTAGCTGATTTCTCATCAAGACAATATAAAGCATAGTGAGCAAAAGAATCAAATTCTTTTCCTTGAGCAAAGTTAGGGTCTTTGGTTCTATATACACCAATTAATGTAGGTAGCTTTGCTATTAAGCGGATAGCCCTTTGTATATTCTCTTTTTGGTTTTTAATGTTAAAAGATGTTGGGTCACTACCTTGTAGCAATAGTACACTAATGCTGAGCATATACATAGGATGTAAATTCTTATCCATATGTGCAATTGAATTAGCTATGCTTCTATCTATATCTTTGTAGCAAAGAAACTCTTCTCTTAACTCATCTCTTTGCTCTTTAGTCGGTAGATCTTCTTTAAGTAAGAGGTAGCAGACATCTTCATAGCTACAGTGTTCTGCTAATTCTTCTGCTGGATATCCTCTAAAAGTAAGTACTCCTTCTTCTCCATCAATATTACTAATCTTGGATTCAACAATCGGTATTCCTTTAAGTCCTGGGAAATAACCCTTATCAAATAAAGTAACCATTATCTCTGAGTACTCTTTTTTTATTCTCTCTTCTGTAATATTACAAAAGCATAGACATTCATTTATTCTCTCTAACATAATAACAACTCCTTTACTACTCTGCTTCTTTTTTCATTAAACTCTTAGATTTAATCCTAACATATATGAAAATTATTTATGAATATATACTGATTATATAGTCGCTTTAATTATAAATATACTTTCTAAAGAATAAATACAAATTAAGTATAGTGTTATTATACTATCACATTTTTAACTTTTTGACAACTATATATGATTTTAGGCGCTATATAGCTTATATAGTCTACTATTCTCTTTGATTAAAGATTATCAAGCAAATACAGGGAGTTAAGACTTGAATAGCTATCTAGGCAAGGTCTAATTGACAAATAGTTGATTAGTAGGTATAATAATGATGGGATTGTTTATGCCAATTTAATTTCATCTTAAGTGAGTAAGTTTATGCATGTTTATACAATAAATTAATAAAAGTAGTGAGGAGTGAGGATTAATGTATGATGTAACTTTGATACCTGGTGATGGAATTGGACCAGAGATTACTAAATCAATTCGTGAAATTATAGAAGCAACAGGTGTTAAGATTAATTGGGAGATAGTCAATGCTGGAGAAGGTGTAATGGATCAATATGGGACACCTTTGCCTGAAGAGGTATTAGAATCAGTTAAGAAGAATAAGGTTGCTTTAAAAGGACCTATTACTACTCCTGTAGGTAGTGGATTTAGAAGTGTAAATGTTGCTATTAGACAGAAGTTAGATTTATATGTCAACCTAAGACCGGCTAAGACTATGAAGGGTGCTCCAACTAAGTTTGAAAATCTAGACGTCGTTATCTTTAGAGAGAATACAGAAGGATTATATGCAGGAATTGAGCATATGGTCGGTGATGATGCTGCTGAGAGTATTAAGATTATTACTCGTAAAGCTTCAGAGAGAATTGTTAGAGCTGCCTTTGAGTATGCTAAAGAGAATAATCGTAAAAAGGTAACTGCTGTACATAAAGCAAATATCTTAAAGCTAAGTGATGGATTATTTAAAGCTGTTGCTGAAGAGGTAGCTAAAGATTACCCTGAAATTGAATTTGATAATAAGATCGTTGATAATATGTGTATGCAGCTAGTCCAATATCCTGAAAACTATGATGTATTGGTATTACCTAACCTTTATGGTGATATTGTTTCAGATCTTTGTGCTGGATTAATTGGAGGTTTAGGATTGACTCCAGGTGCTAATTTAAATGATGAGCTTGCTGTTTTTGAGGCTGTTCATGGTTCAGCTCCAGATATAGCAGGAGAAAATAAGGCAAATCCTATTGCGTTATTGTTATCTGCTTGCATGATGTTAAACCATTTAGGGGAAAAGGAAGCAGCTTCTGCAATTGAAGAAGCTGTAGCAGCGATACTGGCTGAAGGTAAGGTATTAACTGGAGATTTAGGTGGTAATGCTAGTACTACAGAGATAACTGCTGAAATTATCAAAAAGGTTAAAGAGAATTTAGAAAAGACTGCTTAATAATAAATTAAATAATAAGACCTCTGCTTAAGCAGAGGTCTTATTATTACTTAGCCGAAAAATATAGATTTTTAAAAATTATAAATTTATTTTTTACTAGTTTTATCTATATAAACATATTTTAATACAACACAAAATTTCTAATTAGCCAGTGAGTATCTACGAGAGATATTTAGTAAGTAGTCTTGAGATAAAGTCATATTATGAATGATTAAATTTGATAGTAGATCTGATTTAGTAGAATTATTATCTTCCAAAGGAGCTATCAGCTTTTTAGCTACTTTTTTAATAGAGTTAAGTTTTCTTTTTTCATTACTATTTTCATAGAAATTAATCAAAGCTTTTGTTTCTTTGTATAGCTTATTTAAGTATTCATCTGTATCTCCTTTTAAGTTATATTGTTTTATATAATAATCTACAATGTAAGTAGCAAAATTGTGGGTGATATTTTCTATAGCTGCTGAGTTTATATTTATATCGTTATTACGAGTGGCTAATAAATAGCTAAAGAAATAGCTACAGTTTAAGATAAAGTCAAAATCTGATTCTCTAGTATTAGTTAAATTTAGAACAGCCAACTTCTTATCGCTCTCTTCTCTAATAAGTTTTATCAATTCATCTGCTACCTCTGAACACTTAATTACATTAGATTTAAACAACTTTTTAAATAATTTACTCATAATTTTTCCCCCTAATCTTCTTTATAAGATAAGTTCCTTTTCCAGTAAGAAATATAGGGTGGGTTCACCATTAGCTCCATATAATCCAGGTGACCAGTTAGAGATTATATTTCATCGCCCCTTTTTTATTATTTACCTTTTATTTGTATTTATACTATTATAACGGTGAAGAGGTTTTAAAGCAACAGATAAATTACAACACTATCTGTTTTTTAGCTACAATTAATTTGCAAAAGAATAAATAAACCCTAAAATTCTTTACAATGTTATTTGTTTTGAAGACATTTTAATAGCCTTAATTGCTCTATTCTTGCATTTAGTTTAAACTTTTCTTTAGTGTCTTTGCTCTTCTTTCTTTCCCAAGTCAATTCTTGAATGAGTTTCTCGATATTGTCTATAGTTTCTTTTCTGAGCATTTTATCACTCCTTTAAGCAGGTAAGTTCTTTTTTATATAGAAAATAGAATCATAGCTAAAAACTTAGCTAATGCTATCAATGTTAGTGGTTTATATGATCTTATAACCATAAATTTAATTGACCTAATAATGTATATGCTTAAGATCAAGAAAATATAATAATAATTTTATTAAGGAGCGAGATTAATGGCTAAAAGACCAGTAAATATTGGAGATATAGTAACTATTGAATTAGAGAGTTTAGCCCATGGAGGCGATGTTGTCGGAAGAATTGATGGTTTTGCTATCTTTGTTCCTAAGGGTGTTCCAAAAGAGAAAGTTAAAGTGAAGATAACTCAAGTCAAGAAGAGTTATGGGAGAGGGGAGATATTAGAGGTTATTGATAAGTCAGAGCATAGAATTACTCCATCCTGCCCCTTTAGCCAAAATTGTGGTGGCTGTCAGATTCAGCATATAAATTATCAAGCCCAATTAGAGCATAAAAGGGAGATAGTCAGGGATAATATTGAGAGGATAGGGAAATTGCAAGACATTAAGGTCAATCCTGTAAAAGGAATGGACAATCCCTTCTTTTATCGTAATAAAGCCCAGTTTCCTTTAGGATTAGATAGTGATAATAAGGTGATCACAGGTTTTTATGCCCCAGGAAGCCATGATATTGTTGATATCAATGATTGTGGAATTCAACACCCTTTAATCAATCGAATATCTAGAGAGGCTATTAATTTGATTGAAGAGTATGGAATAAGTATTTATGATGAGAAAGCACATGAGGGTTTGATGAGGCATCTAGTAATTAGAGTAGGGGTCTGTACCAATCAAGCTATGCTAATCTTTGTAACTAAGGATAATAAGTTTCCTGAGGGAAGAGAGATGGCTGAGAGATTGATGACTGAGATTCCTGAGTTAGTCAGTGTACAGCATAATATCAACCCTAAAAGAACTAATGTAGTCTTAGGTAAGTTAACTAAGACTTTTGCAGGTCAAGACCATATCTTTGATTACATAGGTAAGGTCAAGTATAAGATCTCACCACTGTCCTTTTTCCAAGTCAATACCTTACAAGCTAAGGTATTATATGACCAAGCTGTAGATTATGCCGGGCTAACTGGTCAGGAGAAGGTAATTGATGCTTATTGTGGATTGGGATCAATTACCCTTTATGTCGCAGATCAAGCTAAAGAGGTTTATGGGATAGAGATTATAGAAGAGGCGATTGAAGCGGCTAAAGAGAATGCTCAGTTGAATGAAATAGAGAATTGTCATTTCCAAGCAGGTAAGATGAGAGAGGTCTTACCCGAACTTAAGAAAGACTTTATCCCTGAGGTAATTATAGTAGACCCACCACGTAAGGGGTGCCATGAGGATGTTCTCAAGAGCTTTGTAGAGATGAGTCCTGAGAGAATAGTTTATGTCTCCTGTAATCCAAGTAGCTTAGCAAGGGATTTGAAGTATTTAGATGAACATGGCTACAAGACTGTAGAGATTCAACCTGTAGATATGTTCCCACAAACTTATCATATTGAGAGTGTAGCATTGATAAAAAGAGTTGACAGTTGATAGTTGACAGTGTACAGTTACAAAGTGAAATTTAATGGAGATAAAGTGACACTTTTTACTTTGATGGTTGGGAGTTGGAGGGTTAGGTAGTTAGACAGTTTCTAACCACCTCCTCACCTATCTACCTCCTACGAGTTAAAAAACAATTCTGCGTGTAAACCACAACCAAAGTGTCCTAATATCATTCCATAGTCTTATTTGAGATATCCTATATAAATTAATTTATAAGAAGTTTGAAAGGAGAAATAACTATGGCTAAAGTCAAAAAAAGAGCAGTATTAGAGGTCACAATAGAGGACACTGTCTTTCCTAATACAGGTGTTGCTTATGTAGATGGGCATGAGATTAGGGTTAAAAATGCCTTACCAGGACAGAAGGTTAAGACCTTTCTTGCTAGAAAGAGAAGTAACCATTATAAAGGAAAATTATTAGAGGTATTAGAGAGCTCACCTTTGGAGATAGAAGCAAAATGCCCCCATTATGGAGAGTGTGGGGGATGTAGTCAGCAGAGTATCGAGTATGAATTACAAATTGATAATAAAGCTAAACAAGTCCAGAAGCTACTTGATCAAAATGGAATAGAGAATTATGAATTTTTAGGAATTGAGCCTAGTCCTAGTATCTTTGAATACAGAAATAAGATGGAGTTCAGTTTTGGAGATTTAGAACGGGATGGGGAGCTTCAATTAGGAATGCATCCTAGAGCAAGGCGTTTTGATATTATCAGTGTAGATAATTGTTTATTGATAGATAATGATTTTAGAATAATTTTAACAGCGGTTCTAGATTACTTTAGAGAGAAAGGCTTTAAGAAGTATCATGTTCAAAGTAGAGAAGGATATTTGCGCCACTTAGTCGTCAGAAAAGGCTTGAATACCGGTGAGATTCTAATCAATCTTGTAACCACATCACAGATAGATCATGATATGATTGAATTAAGTGAAAAGCTACAGAATTTAGACTATAAAGGAGAGTTAGTTGGATTTTTACAGACTATCAATGATGACTTCTCTGATGCTGTTAAATGTGATAAGTTAATTGTTCATTATGGTAGAGATTATTACTATGAAGAGTTATTAGGGTTAAAGTTTAAGGTGAAACCTTTCTCCTTCTTCCAGCCAAATACCTTTGGAGCAGAGAAGTTATACTCTGTAGTTAAAGAATTTTTAGACGATGCTGATGATAAATTAGTTTATGACTTATACTGTGGAACAGGAACTATTGGACAGGTTGTAGCAGCTAAAGCCAAAGAGGTAGTAGGAATTGAGTTAGTAGAGGAAGCTGTAGAGATGGCTAAAGAGAATGCTCAGTTGAATGGATTGGATAATTGCCGTTTTATTGCAGGGGATGTGTTAGAGAAGATTGATGAGTTAGAGCAGAAGCCTGATCTAATTATTATTGATCCACCTCGTGCAGGAATTCACCCTAAAGCTTTGCCTAAGATAATCAACTTTGGTTGTGAGGAGATGGTTTATGTCTCCTGTAATCCTAAAACTCTAGCACCAAATTTAAAGGAATTTCAAGATGCAGGATATAAGATAGAGCAGGTTAAGTGTGTAGATATGTTTCCACATACAGGGCATGTCGAGACAGTAGCAAGGTTATTCAAAGGGTAATAACTGATTTTTTTTAATTTATTTCTAAATTTTCTTTGACGACACTAGTATTATATGCTATAATTAAGTCATTAAGGCCTAACAAGGCGATAAATAGGAGGAATTATTTTTTATGAACAAAGGTACAGTAAAATGGTTTAATGCAGAAAAAGGTTATGGATTTATCGAGCAAGAAGGCGGAAATGACGTATTCGTACATTTCTCAGCTATCGAAGGTGACGGATTCAAATCTCTAGACGAAGGTCAAGCTGTAGAGTTTGATATCGTAGAGGGAGACAGAGGTCCTCAAGCAGCAAACGTAACTAAGTTATAATTGGATATTATGCGGAAGCAGTAATATATAGATTATTACTTAACAAAGAGCATTCTTTACTTCACAGTAAAGAATGCTCTTTTATTTTTTGTTAGCTATTATATAAATAAAATTAGTATAATCCCCTTGAAAAAATCAAAAATAATAATGGTAGATCATTATAGTAAATTGGAGGAAATAATATGAAATTAGTGGCAGGGGATATGCTTTGGACAAGTGTAGATAGGATTAATGAGCAATATAGCTATTTGAATAATCATATAGAGTGTGATGTCTTGATAATAGGTGGTGGAATAACGGGAGCAATTACAGCTTATTATCTAACAAAAGCAGGGATTAATACCGTTATAGTGGAGAAAAATCGGATTGGCTATGGTAGTACTAGAGCTTCAACTTCAATCTTACAATATGAGATTGATACAGATTTAAATGGTTTAAGTGCTATGGTTGGAGAGGAGAATGCTGTTAATGCCTTCAAACTCTGTGAACAAGCTGTATATGATATAGAGAAAATTATAGGGAGATTAGATGATAAATCTGATTTTGAATTAAAGGAATGCCTGTATTACACAGATAATCCATCAGAAGTTTCTGCTTTAAAGAAGGAATATCATTTAAGAAAGAAGCATGAATTTGATGTAGAGTTTCTTGATAGAGAGCAGGCAAAGAGTCGGTTTACCTTACCAATAGAAGGAGGAATCTATTCCAGAAAGGGGGCAGCTCAGATTGATCCCTATAGATTTACCCATGCACTAATTAGACAGAGTTTAGAACAGGGATTAACTGTTTTTGAAAATACCGAAATAGATAGTATTCTACCTCAAGAAAATTATGTAATGCTACAGACTACCAATAACTTTAATATCAAAGCAAAAAAAGTCATAATTGCTACTGGATATGAAGCTAAGAAGTATTTTAATAAGAAGATAGCTACTTTTTCTAGAACTTTTACTATCGTAACTAAGCCAGTAAATGATTTTAGTGGATGGTATAATACCTGTATAATCCGTGATAATAAGCATGCCTATAATTATCTCAGAACAACAGGAGAAGGTCGGATTATCTTCGGGGGTGAAGATGAAGGGGTGGGTAAAGAGAGTAGTAAAATGTCTAATCTTTCTAATAATGACCTTGTATCTAAACAGAAGTATGAGATTTTATTTAATAAGTTAAAATTATATTTTCCAGAGATTAAGGATATAGAAGTAGATTATAAATTCAGTGGAATCTTTGCAACTACCAAAGATGGTCTACCATATATAGGGGGATATGAACAGATGCCTAACTGTTATTTTAATTTAGGATATGGTTCAAATGGGATACTATATGCTCTTTTAGGTGGACAGTTATTAACAGATTTATGTTTAGGTAAGGGCAGAGAAGAGCTGAAGTTATTTAGATTAAATCGCTAAATCACAGTAATGAATAATGCCAATAACTAGTAACATAAATAATTCAAGAAGGGATAAAATAATATTAGCGGGTATATAATGGTTCAGCTAAGATCTATATCTGCTCCTTTATGGGGGTCTATATAGGTCGACCAAAGATTATATACTGGTCATAAACTGGCTGGTATCTAGTCGGAGGGAAGATTCTATATGGTCAGGAAAGGTTTCATTATAGTCGGTTATTCTGATTATAATGGGATTGCAACTGATTATATAGGGTCGAGCTAAGATTATAGGTAGTGCTAAAATGGTTGTATTTAGCCGAGAGGTTAGGTATAGCTGTGTAGGTACTATCTATGGTTGGACGACTCATCAGTATAGGTGATGATCTGCTTGATTATGGTCGAAAGATCATAGTTTGGTATTAAGTTATCTATATTGGTGTTAGGTAGACCATTATATGCTCGTTTTTATAATAAAACTCATCTAATTTGAAGGAATAATAAAAATGATATAGAAAAATAATGAAATGCAAAAGGTATTCTTTAAAGGATACCTTTTACTTATTGAAAAATATATTTTTTAGTTAAATGGGCAGGGATTTTGTTAATTATAATCAGAAAATAAGGAGGATATTAATGGCAAATATAAAGTATGAAATCATTGAAAAGGTAGGAGAAATTTCAGAATCACCTAAAGGATGGATTAAAGAGCTAAATCTTATCAGTTGGAATGGTAGAGCTCCAAAGTATGATTTAAGAGATTGGGCTCCTGACCATGAGAAGATGGGGAAGGGTATTACTTTAAGCAAAGAGGAGTTAAAGAGCTTAAGAGATATCCTTAATAGTATAGATTTGGACTAATATAATTTGAAAAAGTGATTGTTAATAGAGAGGTTAAGGCACTTTGGTTATTAGGTAGACAGGTGGGTAGGTGTTTAGGAACTGCCTAACTACCTAAATCTCTAACTCCTAACCAGCAAAGTAAAAGTGTCGCAATATACCCATTAGCTATCATCATCCATATTAAAATTCACTGGCATAAAGAAATAATAATTACAAGTAAAAGGAGCTAATAAATATGAATAAAGAAGAAATTTATCAAAACATAATCTTGCAAGTAAAAGGTTTAACCTCAGCTGAGAGTGATTTAATGGCTAATTTAGCTAATATATCAGCAGTACTATATAATAACTTGGAAGAAGTCAATTGGGCAGGCTTCTATTTATGGAAAGAAGATCAGTTGGTATTGGGACCATTTCAAGGAAAATCTGCTTGTGTTAGAATAGCTAAAGGTAAAGGGGTATGTGGTAGTGCTATCGAAAAGAGAGAGACTTTAGTAGTTAAAGATGTTCATGATTTCCCTGGACATATCGCCTGTGATGCAGCTTCTAGTTCAGAGGTTGTAGTACCAATCATCATTGATAATCAAATAAAAGGTGTTTTAGATATAGATAGCCCAATTAAAGATAGATTTGATAAAGTAGACCAGAAGTATCTAGAAGAGGTGGTTGCAATTCTAATAAGAGAAACTGAATGGAAATATTCGATTTAGATCAGAAGCTATTAATTACTATAATCTAATAACGATAAAATAATTATTAGAAAAATCTTTATTTTAGAATTAAATCTTTATAATTTGATATACTATAATTGGGAATACGGTTAGCTTCACACTCAACATCATAATACGCGTATTATATTAACTCAGCTAAATTACTTAGTAAGCCAAATTTAGATTATAGGGGTATTGTATGATTATAGCTCTTATCTAATAATTTAAGTGGTTTGAACAGATTGGCTACTTTTAAATATTATTAGTAAGAGAAATTATCTGTATGAAGCTAACAGGTAATAATATACAAAAGAATTTTGCTAAAATTTTCTTGGTATGTTATAATGAAATCAATTAATAGTTAAGAAATAGGAGGAGTTTAGTTTTATGGAAAGAGGAACAGTTAAGTGGTTTGATGGAGCAAAAGGTTATGGATTTATCGAAAGAGAAGCTGGAGATGATGTATTTGTACATTTTTCATCTATCCAAGATGAAGGATTTAAAACTTTAGAAGAAGGACAAGAAGTAGAATTTGAAATTACTGAGGGAGATAGAGGACCTCAAGCTGCTAATGTAGTTAAATTATAATTGGATATAATGGCATATGGATTATTGCCTAAAAAGCACCTTTACCCAAATTGGGCAGAGGTGCTTTTTAATTTGCTATCTCCTTTAACTTTAGAATTAGATTTAAATATGACATTATATAGAGATATTGCGACACTTTCATTATTTTATAAAATGTTAATCTTTTTGTAGGGTCTGGTCGCGACCAGACCCTACTTTAAGACCTTTTAATTCTGCGTTATTCATTTGAAAAACTGTCGCAACATCCCCATTAATTTTCACTTTAGACTTGCTTATCTATAGTGTTTACTATATTCCTGATATTGAAATAAAAGGTTAGAACATTTTAATGCTCCTTGAATATACTATAACAGGTCATATAACCTTATAAGTTTATAAGTATACAAGGAGGGGAATAGTATGAAGATAAAATGTAGGTATTGTGGGGAGATCAATAGCTCTTCACAAGAATATTGCCAGAAGTGTAGTGGGAAATTATTTGAAAACTACAGAGGTAGAAGTATCATTGAATATAATCCTATATATTCAGGGATTATTCAAGTATTACCATGGTTATAGAATTTAGTTTAAAGATAAATTTATTCTAAATAGGCAAAATAACTATTTAACAACTTGCAGATCAAAGTTAACTGGAAGAGTTGCTTAAGCAACTCTTTTTTTCTTTTTTATATTGATCATAGCTATTAAATTAGAGAATAAGAGAGTTGTATTATTTAATCAAATTATTTTATTAAAATAAGATAATTTGTCAAAAATTAATAACATATTTATAAAGCTGAAATAATAATATAAATAAAAAGTGATAATATAGATAGCTATATTAATTTAAATTTTCAATATACTTATCTCTTAAAATAAGAAGGAATTTAATCTTCATTATGAGCTGATAATTCCTAAAGAAGTTAGCTTATTTATTGATTAAGATGATTGATTAATACAGTGGAAAATTAAAATTTAAAAGGGATTTACTCATTGAATATAGAAATAATAAAAAAATTATAGTTTAAGAGGTGATAGAATGTTAACTCAAAAAATTACTATTCAAAATAAGACTGGCTTACATGCAAGACCTGCTTCATTATTAATAGATGCAGCTAATAAATTTAATTGTGATCTTCAAATTATCCATGAAAACCGAGAAGCTAATCTAAAAAGTATAATAAGTGTTATGTCTTTAGCTATTGGCTATGGGGAAGAGATTATTATCAAAGCTGATGGTAAGGATGAAGAATTGGCTTTAGCTAAGATTATTGAGATTATTAATAATAAATTCGGTGAAGAATAATTAGATTGAAGTAGAATCTATTCTGAATAATTGAGCTATTATCTATTATTATTAATATTGATATTTCAAGTTATAATCATAAACTTATAATAAATTTAAAGTTGAAAATGAATTGTTGATTCAAATATGTTATAATGAAAAGAAGTTATTTAAGGAATATTTTGTGATTGAACTTTATAATGCTGTAGTTGGTATATCTTATTAACTAGTGATTAAGTGGGTAACATCAATATAGAGGTGTTAGCTATAAAGCTAGAATAATTGAGGAAATGGTGGGATAATATGAAGCCGATTCCAATTGATAAATTAGAAGAAGGAATGAAACTAGCAAAAACAATATATAATGAATCAGGACAATTATTACTTGGTGCAGGCATGGCTTTAAAGTCTAATTATATTGAGAGATTAAAGAAGATGAATATACCTGAAATTTATATCATGGATGATAATTTTCCAGATATAAAGGCTCCAGAGCCTATCTCTGATAAGACAAGATTAGAAGCGATCAAAGTAGTAAAAAATACTATGGAGTCTATTAAGTTAGGCTCAGAAATTGATCTTGCTAAGGTCAATCAAGCAGTAGATAGTATTTTAGATGAGATTCTTCTACAAAATCATGTAGTTATACACTTAAATGATATTAGAACTTATGATAGTTATACTTTCCAGCACTCTGTAGGTGTAACAATACTATCAATCTTAATGTCATTGCATTTTAACTATACTAGAGAAGAGGTTAAGAAGATAGCAATAGGAGCCTTTTTACATGATGTAGGTAAAACTAAAGTAGATAAAGATATAATTATGAAACCAGGTAAGTTAACAGAAGAAGAATATGAAGAGGTTAAACAACATTCAACCTATGGCTATCATATTATTAGAGAAGTAGCAGGAATAAGTATCCTCTCCGCTCACATTGCTTATCAGCATCATGAATATATCGATGGCTCTGGTTACCCAAGAGGGCTTAAAGGTGAAGAGATTAGCAACTGGGCTCAGATAGTTACAGTAGCTGATATTTATGATGCTTTAACTAGTGATAGAGTTTATAAACGTAAACTAATGCCCCACGAGGCTTTAAAGATTATTAATGAATTAAAAGGTATCAAATTAAGCCCTGAATGTGTAGATGCTTTACTTAAGCATGTAGCTGTCTTTCCAGTAGGAGCTATGGTAGAGCTGGATAATAATCAAGTTGGTATAGTAGTAGATGTTAATAAAGAGGATTTATCTCGACCTATTGTCAGAATCATTGAAGATGAGCATGGTAATAAGATACAAGATATCAAAGAGATAGATTTGATACATAATGATAACTTTAAGATAAATAGGGTAATCTATAACTAAGGAGGGCTAATAGTGAAAACAAAAAATATAATAATCATGCCATTGCTGATATTCTGCTTTTTAGCTAGCTTTAATAGCAGTACTGTAAATGCTATGTCACAAGCTGAGGTAGATAAAGGAGATTCTTCTTTAGCCTATGGAATGCAGGTCTTAGATGGAGAGATTAGAGCTTTAAACTTAGAAACAGAGTTTGGAATCTCTACAAACTTTGGTATTGAGGGAATATATACTTATATTGGTGATGATGATGATGAAAATGAAAATGATATACTAGATGTTAATACTAAATTTAACCTTATAGACAATTCTGATTATGATGTAAGTGCTGTTTTAGGCTACCATACTGATTTTGAAGATGGTTATCCTAGAATTGGTATCTTATATTCTAAAAGTGAGAATAAACTTTTAGATTTGAATTTGGGAATAGATGTTTTATTAAAAAAGGACAAGAGTTATTTGGGCTATATGTTAGGCTTTGATTATAGGCTAACTGATAATATTTACTTAGAGGTTGGACACAGAAAATTTTCAGGACAAGAAGATACTGAAGGTTTAAATATTGGAACTAGATATTATTTTTAAGGAAGAGGGGTTTAGCTTAAATGGATTTAAGTAATGTAGCAGTATTTATGGATAGAGATGGAACAGTAAGTAAAGAGATTGGTTATGTAAATCATCCTCATAGATATGAATTACTTCCAAGAACTGGTTTAGCAATTAAGAAATTAAATCAGTCTGGAATTAAAGCAATCTTGGCAACAAATCAAGCAGGTGTTGCTAGAGGCTATTTCAAAGAAGAGATGATTGGACAAGTTCATAATAAATTAGAAGATTTATTGGAAGCAGAAGGTGCTTATTTAGATGCAATCTATTATTGCCACCATCATCCTCGGGTAGGAGAAGGTAAGTTTAAAAAAGAATGTAACTGTCGCAAACCAGAGCCTGGAATGTTATTGCAGGGAAAAGAAGAGTTTGGCATTGATTTAGAGAGATCTTACATGATTGGTGATAAGATCAGTGATGTTGAGGTGGCTCATCGAGTAGGAGCTAAAGGTATTTTAGTTTTGACTGGTTATGGAATTGGAGATTATCAGAATGCACAGGATGATTGGAAGGTAGAGCCTGATTATGTAGCTGAAGACTTATTTGATGCTGTTGAGTGGATACTAATGGATCTTGAAGCGAGGGAAGATTAATGGCTAAATTAACTGATTATTTACCTTCCTTTGAAGAACAGAATATTTTGGTATTAGGAGACATGATTGCTGATGAATTTATTATTGGGCAACCAGAGCGTTTGTCTCGTGAAGCTCCTGTTCTGATATTAAGGCATACTGGTCACAAAATATTACCTGGTGGAGGTACTAATGCTGCCAATAATGTGGCTGCTTTAGATGGACAAGTCTATTTAGCAGGGGTAATTGGCGATGATATAGTAGGGGAAAAGTTGGTCAATAATTTAAAAGCAGATGGAATGATAACTGATGGTCTGATTGTTGATAATTCTAGACCAACCTCGGTTAAGACTCGAATCTTAGCTGGTGGAGGTCAGACTGTAAAACAACAGATGGTAAGAGTAGACAAGCTAGAGACCCATGATATCTCTAAAGAGATTGAAGATAAATTGATTAGTTATGTAGAAGAGGTTATCACTGAGATTGATGCGCTAATCTTATCAGATTATGGTAATGGTGTTTTTACTGATAGGATCAAAGCAGAGGTAGTTGCTATTGCTAATAAGCATAATAAAATTATAGCTGTTGACTCTAGGTATGAATTGATGAGTTTTAAAGGAATTACCATTGCTACACCAAACAAAGAGGAGACAGAAAAGGCAGTAGGCTTTAAATTGAAATCAGCTAATGATATTGAAAAGGCTGGCTGGAAGTTAAAGAAAGCTTTAGGATCTAAAGCAATGCTGGTAACTTTAGGTGGAGAAGGGATGCAAGTCTTTACTGATAATGGAACAACCCATATTCCAGCTTCAAACTATACCGAAGTTTTTGATGTTACTGGTGCTGGTGATACAGTAATAGCTACTCTAACCTTAGCTTTAGCAAGTGGTGCAGGAATGGTAGAAGCTATGAAGATATCAAATTATGCTGCTGGAATTGTAGTCAAGAAATCTGGTGTTGCTACCACCAATCGGGAAGAATTAGCTGAGATTATCGGTGATGCCCAATGAAGATTACAGAGAAGATCTATCCACGAGATGAATTAAAGAATATTTTAGAAGAGAAGAGGGTAGAAGGAAAGAATATTGTCTTTACTAATGGTTGTTTTGATATCCTTCATGTAGGACATACCCGTTATTTAGCAGAAGCTAAAGCTAGAGGAAATTTATTAGTAGTTGCTCTAAATAGTGATTCATCAGTTCGACTGTTAAAGGGGGAGAAAAGACCGATTATTCCTGAAATGGAGAGAGCAGAAATGTTAGCAAATCTTGCAATAGTTGATTATGTAACTATCTTTTCAGAAAAGACGGCTAATCAGACGATCTCTATCTTAAAGCCTGATATTTATATTAAAGGTGGGGATTATCAGATAGAAGAGTTGCCAGAAGCTAAAGTAGTAGCAAGCTATGGAGGGAAGATCGAATTGGTATCGGAGATAAAAGGTGCATCTACAACCAATATTATAGAAGAGATATTAAAAAGGTACTAAGGGAGATTTAATCTCTCTTTTTTTCTTTTTTGGATTAATTACGCATATAATGGAAGTATAGATCATATGATTGTTAATTAAATATCAACCAGCTATCTTCATTTGCAAAAAATAATGAAAATCATTATCAATTAAAGTAAAATAAACCTTGTTAACCTCAGTGATTACTTAACTTAGCTCAGTTTGTTAAAGCAATATCAATTTTGACATTATATTGAGGGACACGGTATAATTAAATTCGTAAGTTAGAAATGTGATATAATTCACATTTCTGGTTTTGATTATTATTATCATTAAGTTTTAAAATGATTATAACTCATATGAGTTATAATTACTGTAATATATATCACATTATTAAGTTGTAAATTATACTAAAGGAGGTAGCGAAATACAATGGGTCAATGCCAATGTGGAAATTCTGCAGAGAGTAAAGAGAAGTATTTAGCTCCATTAAAAACTATCTTAGAAGGATATGAAGGAAAGCAAAAGGATTTAATTCCTGTATTACAAAAAGCTCAAGATGAGTATGGTTACTTACCAGAAGAGGTTATTAAGGAGATTGCTAATGCATTAAATCTTTCCTTAAGTCAAGTTTATGGTGTAGTAACTTTCTATTCGCAATTCCATCTAGAGCCACGCGGAGAGAATATTATCCGTGTATGTCTGGGAACTGCTTGCCATGTACGTGGTGGTGGTCAAGTATTAAACAAGATAAAAGAGGAATTGGGTGTAGATGATGGAGAGACTACTGAAGATCTTAAATTCACTTTAGAATCAGTAGCTTGTATTGGTGCTTGTGGTTTAGCTCCAGTTATTATGATTAATGATGATACTCATGGTCGTTTAACACCTGATAAGATTCCAGCTATTTTAGATAAATATAAAGCTTAAGACTATGAGAGAGTTGTCTTTGCATATTTTGGATATCATCCAAAATTCTATTAGAGCAGAAGCAAAGTTGGTTCAGCTATTAATCAATGAAGATGTCAAAAATGATAGATTATTAATTGAGATTACTGATGATGGCTGTGGGATGAGTCAAGAGTTACAAAAGAGAGTCTTAAATCCCTTTGTAACTTCTCGGACCACAAGAAAGGTTGGATTGGGTTTATCCTTATTCCAACAAGCTGCTAGGCAGTGTGAAGGTGATTTGAAGCTTGAGTCAACCTTAAAAGAAGGGACGGTAATTACTGTTGATTTTAAATATAGTCATATTGATAGAGCTCCTTTGGGTGATATCGTAGGTACTATAATTACTATTTTATCGGTGAATCCAGACCTTGATCTACTGTATAGGCATCTAATTAATGATAATGAGTTTATTTTTGATACAAGGATAATTAAAGATGAACTTGAAGATGTTCAGATTAATCTTCCTGAAATATTGTCTTGGCTAGAAGGTTACCTAACTGAAGGTTTAGAAGACTTGCGGAGGTGAATAATTGATGAAATCATTAGAAGAATTAAGAAAGTTAAGAGAGAAGGCTCAAAAGGATATACAGGCTAGAAAGACTAGTAATAAGCCAAAAGTAATTATAGGTATGGGTACTTGTGGAATTGCTGCAGGTGCAAGAGAGATTTTAAAGGCTGTTATGGCAGAGATAAACAAGCGTAATTTAGATGTAATTGTAACACAAACTGGCTGTATTGGAATGTGTGAAAAGGAACCATTATTAGATGTTCAAATGCCAGGTAAAGATAGAATAACTTATGGCAATTTAACTACAGATGATGTAAGTAAAATTGTTGTTGAGCATATAGTTAACGGTAAGGTTGTAGAGGATTTAGCTGTTGCTAAATTAGAAGACTAATCAATTCCAAGTTATCAAGGAGGTAAAAGGATAATGGAACAATCAATTTATAGATCGCATATTCTGGTCTGTGGAGGAACAGGTTGTGTTTCTTCTGGTTGTAAACAGGCTCAAGATGCTTTAAAAGATGAGTTAGCTAAACATGATTTGACTAGTGAAATTAAAATAGTAGAGACTGGTTGTCATGGTTTCTGTGAAAAGGGACCTATTATGATTATGTATCCTGAAGGAGTATTCTATTGTGAACTGACTCCAGAGGATATGCCTGAATTGGTAGAGGAGCATATCTTAAAGGGAAGAACTGTAGAGCGATTATTATATACTGAACCAAATAGTAAAAAGAGTATTCCTTCTTATGAGGAAATTGATTTTTATAAAAAACAACAGAGATTAGTTTTAGGAAATTGTGGTCATATGGATCCAGAAAGTATTGAAGAATATATTGCTACTGGTGGATATGAAGCTATCGGTAAAGCTTTAACTGAAATGACTCCAGAAGGGGTTATCGAAGAGGTTAAAGACGCAGGTTTAAGAGGTCGTGGTGGTGGAGGATTCCCTACAGGACTAAAATGGCAATTTGCTGCTGGAGCTAAAAGTGACAAGAAATATGTTATCTGTAATGCCGATGAGGGTGACCCAGGTGCATTTATGGATAGAAGTTTATTAGAGGGAGATCCTCATAGAATTATTGAAGGTATGATGATTGGTGCTTATGCTACTGGTGCTGACGAAGGATATGTTTATGTGCGTGCAGAGTATCCATTGGCTATTGAACGTTTACAAAAAGCTCTTGATGATGCTAGAGAGTACGGATTATTAGGAGAAAATATCTTTGGTACAGACTTTAATTTTGATTTACACATTAAAGCAGGTGCAGGTGCTTTCGTATGTGGTGAAGAGACTGCATTAATGAATTCAATTGAAGGTAAGCGTGGTATGCCTCGTCCAAGACCACCATTCCCAGCGGAACAAGGTTTATGGGGTAAACCATCTAACATCAATAATGTAGAGAGTTATGCAAATGTGCCAAACATTATTAGAGATGGTGCAGAGGCTTATAAAGCAATTGGTACTGAAGGAAGTAAAGGTACTAAGGTATTTGCTTTAACTGGTAAGATTAATAACACTGGTCTTGCTGAAGTGCCAATGGGTATTACTATGAAAGAGATTATCTATGATATTGGTGGAGGAATCTCTGATGGTAACAAATTCAAGGCTGTTCAAATCGGTGGACCTTCTGGTGGATGTTTGCCAGAGGAATTATTAGATTTACCAGTTGATTATGACTCATTAATTGAAGTTGGAGCAATGATGGGATCTGGTGGACTAGTAGTAATGGATGATAGTACTTGTATGGTTGATGTGGCTAGATTCTTCCTAAACTTTACTCAAAGTGAGTCTTGTGGTAAGTGTACTCCATGTCGTGAAGGTACAAAACGTATGTTAGAAATTCTTAATAGAATTACTTCTGGTGAAGGTAAAGATGGAGATATTGAAATGTTAGAAAGATTAGCAGAGAATATCAAATCTACTTCTTTATGTGGACTAGGTCAAACTGCTCCTAATCCAGTATTAAGTACGTTGAAATATTTCCGTCATGAGTATGAAGCTCACATTTATGATGAAATTTGTCCTGCTGGAGCTTGTGAGGATATGCTAAAGGGCTATGTAATAGATGAAGATGCTTGTATTGGGTGTACAGCTTGTGCTAGAGTCTGTCCAGTTGATGCAATTGAAGGTAATGTTAAAGAAGCTCATGTAATCGATTTAGATAAATGTATCTCTTGTGGAGCTTGTGTAAGCAAGTGTAAGTTTGATGCAATTTCTCAAGCATAATTGAATAAGAAATCAAGAAATTAAGAAGGAGTGACTAAAGAATGGATACCATTACTTTGACAATAGATGGTCAGCAAGTCGAAGTTCAACAAGGAGCTACTTTGCTAGAAGCTGCTCGTGAGTTAGGAATCGAAATTCCAACTCTTTGTTACCATCCTGATTTATCTTTACATGGTTCTTGTCGTGTTTGTGTTGTAGAAGATGTAAAGAGTGGAAGGCTATTAGCATCTTGTGTAGCTCCAGTTAATAACGGAATGGAGATCAGTACTAATAGTTCTAAAGCAAGAGTTGCGAGAAAAACAAATGTAGAGCTATTATTGGCTAACCACCCTAACGATTGTTTAGGATGTGACAGAAACGGAAGCTGTGAATTACAAGATATTACTCATGATTTAGGAATTACTAGAGTTGACTTTGAAGGTGAAAAGAGAGACTTACCTGTAGATGCTAGTGGACCATCTTTAAAGCGTGAACCAAATAAATGTATTCTTTGTGGGCGTTGTGTAAGAGTATGTGAAGAGGTACAAGGAGTATCTGCTTTAGAATTTACAGAGCGTGGCTTTAATTCTATTGTAAGTACAGGATTTGATTTACCACAAAGTGAAGTAAACTGTGCTAACTGTGGACAATGTGCTACTGTTTGTCCTACTGCTGCAATTACTGAAATCAGTGAAGTTGATAAGGTATGGGCTGCTTTAGAAGATGATACTAAGCATGTTGTAGTACAAACTGCTCCATCTATCCAATCTAGTCTTGGTGAAGAGTTTGGTATGGAGCCTGGTACAGTAGTAACTGGTCAGATGGCTGCAGCTTTAAGAAGGTTAGGTTTTGATAAAGTATTTACTACAGATTTTGCAGCTGATTTAACAATTATGGAAGAAGGAAATGAGTTTATTCAGAGGTTTAAAGGTGAGAAGAATTTACCGCATATTACTTCTTGTTGTCCTGGTTGGGTTAAGTTCTGTGAGCATAACTACCCAGATTTAATCAGTCATTTATCAAGTGCTAAGTCTCCAATGTCTATGTTCTCTGCTATTTCTAAAAGTTATTATGCAGAAGAATCTGAAATTGATGCTAAAGATATCTATACAGTTGCAATCATGCCTTGTACAGCTAAGAAGTTTGAAAAAGATCGTGAGGAGTTAGTTGGAGATACAGATGCTGTATTGACTACTCGTGAATTAGCTCGCATGATTAAAGAGATGGGTATTAAATTTGAGACTTTAGCAGATGAAAAGTATGATGAAATGTTAGGTGCTCATACTGGTGCAGGTACTATCTTTGGAACTACTGGTGGAGTAACTGAAGCAGCATTAAGAACTGTTAAAGAAGAGTTAGATGGAGAACCTTTAGGAAGACTTGGTTTAGGATTTGAAGGAATTCAAGAAGCTTCATTAGAGGTTGCTGGTCAAACAGTTAATGTAGCTATCGCTAATGGTTTAGCTAATGCATCTAAATTATTAGATGAAGTACGTGCAGGAAATAGTAAGTATCACTTTATTGAAGTTATGGCTTGCCCTAATGGATGTGTTGGAGGTGGAGGTCAACCTCTTCCAACAAGTAAAGAGATTAAACAAAAACGTGCTTTAGGATTAAGAAGTATTGATGAATCTGATAGTATCAGAAAGTCTCATGAAAATCCAATGATTAAAAAACTATATGATGATTATTTAGGAGAGCCTTTAGGTGGACACTCCCATCATCTACTTCATACAAAATATCAGAAGAGAGATAGGAATTAATATTAATTCTTATCTTAGGCAGATAGGTCAGTCTATCTGCCTTTTTTTAATCTTAGTATGGGTGAATAGTATTGTGCTTTTACTCGCATTTACACTGATATCCTAGTATTTATGGAGGAAGATAGTTATGGAAAATAATAATTTCAATTTAATGGAGTATGGCGTACTTGTACTTATGGTGGTAATTCTGGTCTTTGTTATTTACCTTGCTAGTGGTGGTAACCTCAATACCTTATTATCAAAGCTAGTCTAAGTTTAAGTATGAGCATAAGTCTGAGTCTGTTATATACTTAATCTTAAACTTAGTCTTAATCTCATATCATCCAACTACACTTTGACTAGCTAACTATAATATGGTATAATTATTTGTGTTTATTATGGACCAACGTTAAAACATCCAAATAAGGTGGGGATAGGATGAGTAAAGCCTGTAATAAATATAATCAGATGTCTGAGCATGAACTAATTATTTTAGCACAGAATGGAGACAAGCTTGCTGAAAAGTATCTAATCAATAATAATATTGATATTGTTTATGCTAAGTCAAAATTATTTTATATTAAAGGGCTAGATAATGATGATGTTATTCAAGAAGGATTGGTAGGATTATATAAAGCAATCAGAGATTATAAGGTAAAAAGAGAAGCATCTTTTCGTGGTTTTGCTCACTTATGTGTTAATCGACAGCTTATTTCAGCGATTAAAACAGCTAATCGTCAGAAGCATATGCCGCTTAATAATTCCACCTCTATTGATAAGAAAATAAGTTATTCTAAGGATGATGGAGGAAGAGGACGGACTCTATTAGATATCTTACCAGACCATCATAATGACCCAGAGAAAAATTATGTAAATCGGGAATTAGTCAAAGAAGTAAGCTATCAACTAAAGCAGATGTTAACCCAATTAGAATGGGATGTATTTAATAAATACATAGAAGGCAAATCCTATAAGGAGATATCTGATGAAATTGATGGTAGTGTCAAGACGGTAGACAATGCATTGCAGCGTGCCCGACGTAAGATTGATGAGTTGAAAGAAAAATTAAAGAGTGAGTTATATGATACGTACTAATTCTAACTTATAAAAGTTACCTAATAGGTAGCTTTTATTTTTTTGCAAATATAAAAATATGATAGTCATTCTCCTTAAACTTTCCTATATTCAGCCAAATTTATATCCATTTGGATTGATCTCTTGACTAAATTATTATCATTAAAAACTAATTATCGATCTCCTTAATGGCTATAATAGTTACCCCTTGATTTCAAATAAATAGTATATAAAATTCCAATTAGGTTATTATAATAAATTGTCGACTAAGATATAACCATAATTTGACAGAGAAAACAAACGAGGATATAATGACCTATATGTAAATATATGGAAAAGAGGTGGAGCATGGCTGGTAAAGGAGCGATAATTTATTTATTGGCTGATAATAGAAAGTATATAATAGGGCTCTCTCAATATCCAGAAGTAGATATTAAGTTCTATTTAGATAGAGGTGTTATATCTACAGATAATAGTAGAGTCTTTTACCTAAATAAACCTTTAAATTTGGGATTAGCTGATTATATCTTCCAAGAGATTAGTAATCCCAATGAACGGAAGGGAGAAGCACTAGATAATGACCTTATTCTAACAAGATTCCTATTATTTTTTTGGGAGTTTGATACTTTAGGAAAGATTATTGAAGAGAAACTAATCAAGTTAAAGAAGATATTTCATAACTTAGATATAAAGAATAAATTGGATGGAAAGGAGATGAAGCTAAGTCAAATTCGTAAAATCTTCCTCCCTAAAGAGACAGAATGGAAGCAAGTATATCAATTTATTCAAGGTAGAAGGCTCTATTATAGTGAAATTAGACAAGTAATGCGCCAAAATAGGTTAACTATTAATGATTTAGATAAAGTATTGGAATACCTTAGATTATTAGGTAAATTAGAAGTAAAACCCTCGCTTAAGTATATTGATGATAAGTTAATCTGCCAACGCTGTGGAAATAGAGAAAATTTAGTAGAGATAGAATGTAACTATTGTCAAGAGCATGATTATTATTGCCAAGAATGTATTCTAATGGGGGAATCTCGATTATGTAGAGCTTTGTATTTGATTCCTGCTGTTAACTCTTCTCAAAATTTTAATATCGTTGAACCTAGCTATCGCTTTAATTTGACCAATTTACAACAGGATGTTTCTGATAGATTGATAGATTTCTTATATGAGGATTATTGCCAAGCATTGGTTTGGGCAGTCTGTGGAGCAGGAAAGACTGAAGTTAGCTTCGAAGTGATTGCTGATATACTCAGTCGAGGTGGGAAGGTCCTCTTTGCTATTCCTAGAAAGGATGTTGTCATAGAGCTAGCTGAACGTTTAAGAGAAGCCTTTCCAGAGATTGAAGTGAAAGCGCTTTATGGTGGTAGTGAATTTAAGTATCGATCTGCTAGCTTGATAGTAGCTACTACCCACCAGGTTTTGAGGTATTATCAGGCTTTTGATTTGATTATCTTAGATGAAATGGATGCTTTCCCTTATAAAGGCAGTGATACTCTTAAAAGGGCTTTAGATGAAGCTAAAAAATCAAAAGGAAAGCTCGTCTATATGACAGCTACTCCTAGTGAAGATGAGCTTAGAGAGTTAGAAGTTAATAATACTAAGTTGATTAAATTATCAGCTAGATATCATGGTCATCCTCTGCCAGAACCAGAGTTTATTCAAGCCAAAATAGAGTACAACAAAGAATCTAAAGAGCTAAAGTTGCCCCAGATAGTAATTGAGAAACTTAAACTATCAGTAGAACAAGAGTTGTATCAGGTTTTTATCTTTCTTCCTAGTAGGGAGTTGGTAGAGATCGTTACTCAAGAGTTATCAAAGCATTTTCCTGATATTAATGGTCAAAGTTGGGTGCAGGGAAGCCATTCTCAAGATAGACAACGAGAAGAAAAAAGAGAAGCCTTTCTAGCCGGGGATTACCCGATTTTGGTCTCAACTACTATTATGGAGAGAGGGGTAACAGTTGAGAAGGCAAATGTAATGGTACTTTTTGCTGACTGGGAATATGTCTTCAGTGAAGAGACCTTAATTCAGATGGCTGGTCGTTCTGGGAGATCATTAAAGTATCCCCAAGGTAAAGTCTGGTTTGTGGGAGAGAGTATTAGTAATCAGATGGAAAAGGCGAGAGAGAAGATACAGCTATTAAATGAAGAGTCAGCAGAGAAAGGATACCTTAAGAGCAGTGAACAGTTGATATTTTAATGTTGTAATATAGAGATAGTGCGACGCTTTGTGTCGAGTGTGAGTGTGGGTAAACCACCCTCTCCTAAATCCTCTCCCTGATAAGGAGAGGACTTTAACTTCTTTTTATTCCTCCCTTTTTAAGGGGGAGGTTAGGTGGGGGATATTACTAAAGTACCCCAATACCCCCCATAAACTATCACTTGAAAAATCAATCAATATATTTGTAAAAAGAAGGTGAAAACTATCTTTGCTAAATTATATCAAGGATTAATAGATTTAATCTTCCCTGAACTACCACACTGCCCTGTCTGTGGCAGAGAGTTTAGCCATGGTGAAATTAATCTTTGCGAAAAGTGTATTACTAAGATAGAATTTATTAAAGAGGATTATTGTTTAAAGTGTGGAAAGTTGATCTTGTCAAGTCAAGATTTATGCTATGATTGTCAGCATGCTAATCATTATTTTGATCAGTCTAGGTCAGTAGGACTTTATGATAGTGGTTTAAAAGAGTATATTAAGCTATTTAAATACAGCAAGTATAGAACTTTAGCAGGACCTCTAGGGGATTTAATGAGTAACTATACCAATAGGTTCTATAATATAAAAGATTTTGATATTATAACCTATGTACCAGTTCATCCAAACCGCTTAGCTGAAAGAGGTTTTAATCAAGCTTTTCTATTAGCCAAAAGAATAGGTGAGAATCTAAAGATTGGTGTAGAGTGTTTATTTATAAGAGGTGAAGATACTGTTAAGCAGAGTAAGTTATCGAGAAAGGAAAGATTAAAGAACTTAAAGAATAAGTTTATAATTAAAGAGGATGTAAATATTGGTGGCAAAAGGATATTGTTAGTTGATGATATCTACACAACTGGAGCAACAGTTGATGAGTTAGCTCGTATTTTGTTAGATAATGGAGCTGATTCTATCAAGATAATTACTTTAGTTTCAGGCAGAGATTTGAGTTTAAAAAGGGATTTTAACTCCTAAGGCGAAATTTAATAACTAGGTTGCCTTAGATTGGTTTAAGGGAGTGGGAGTATGGAATTAAAAAATTGTAAAAATTGTGGTAAAGTTTTTATTAAAAAGAATAGTGGATTATGTGATAAATGCCATCAAGAACAAGAACAGAAATATATTAGAGTTAAGGATTATCTTTGGGATAATTCTAAAGCAACAATAGATGAGATACATCAAGCAACTGGAATCTCTAAAAATATAATTAGAAAGTTTGTTAGGGAAGGTCGTTTTAGAAGTTTGTAATTATTATAAATTTATTATGAAAGTAAATCTCATAAGAGGATTTTGACGAAATTTAAAGAAGTTATAGATATATATAAAGAATTTCGTTCAAGGAGGTCAGATTATGGGAATAAAAAAGTGTAAGCGGTGTAAAAAGATCTTTGCTCCCGTGGCTGGTGCAAAGATATGTCCTAAATGTCTACAAGAAGAAGAAGATCAATTTGTAATTGTAAAAGATTATTTATGGGATTATCCTGGCTCTACTATAGCTCAACTCCATGAGGAGACAGGGGTAGATGAGAAGATAATCAGGAAATTTGCAAAAGAGGGAAGATTTTTACAAATAAATGGTGTTGAAATAACTATAGATTGTGAACGTTGTGGAGCACCTATCAAGAGTGGGCGTTTTTGCCAATCATGTAGTGATAAATTGAGATCTGGAATAGAGAAGGTTAAAAATGCTGATAAGGCTCAAGCTTCAAGAGATAGGGATAATGATAAAATGTTCTTAGGAGATAGAATCAAAAAAAGAAGATAGGCTGAATTTAGAGGGTTAAGGTAGAAAAACTGACCTATAGTCGGTTAATTTACCTTAACCCTTTTTTATTATCAAAAAGAAGGGTTAATTTTATAGTTTGATTTAGCGATAACTAAAGTAAATAAGTACTAATTGTGTAAAGTTTAAGTTTAAGTCTAAATTTAATCTTAATATTACAGTAGTTTTAAGTTTAGGGTTAAGTTTAAAATTCTGATTGGTATCTCAGTTTATAGGAAAGTAGGTGATTGAATGAAGATTAATCAAAATAGGATATCTCAAATTATGAAAAATTACAATAATAATCAAGTTAAAAATGAAAAGAAAACAGACAAGACCCGAAAAAGAGATCAAATTTCTTTATCAAAAGAGGCTTTAGAATTACAGAATTTTAAAGGAAAATTGCAAGCTACCTCTAAGGAGAGAGAGGAAAGAATTACTAGGCTAAAAAGGGATGTTAAACAAGGAGATTATAATGTCTCTGGCGAAGATATAGCTAAGAAGATGTTGGACCAAGTTATCAATAAGTTTGTTTAGAAAGGGTGTTCTTTATGAAGGATATCAATGTTGAAAAACTAATAGACATTTTAGATAAAGAGTATCAGCTATATCAGAAGATGTATGAATTGAGTAAAAAAAAACAAAAGGTTATTATAAATGAAGAGATAGAAAGTTTAGAAAAGATTGTTGGCCATGAAAATAAGATTTTAGAAGGGATTATTAAATTAGAGAAAGTTCGTCAAAACTTGGTTGGGGATAGAAACATTTCTGATTTAATTGAATCTATAAATGGAAAGTATAATCATAAATTAAAAGAATTACAAAGTAAGATTAGTGACTTAGTTGAAGAACTAAGAATTATCAATCAGCTTAATGGGAGTTTAATTAATAATTCATTACAGCTGACCAATATGACTCTTAATCTTTTAACCAATAATACCCGACAAGGTAATTATGGTAAAAAAGGCAATTCTTATGACCGACAAAAACAACGATCTTTTATCAATCATAAAGCGTAGGAAAGTAATTTAGTGTTAAGTGCGAGTGTAGGTGGGACTCGCTTCCACACATAACACACACTCACACACAAGGGAGGTATAAAAATGGGTTCAACCTTTAGTGGAATAGAGATAGGAAAACGAGCGGTCCAAGTACAGAAAAAGTCTTTAGAAGTAGTTGGTCATAATATTGCTAATGCTAATACTGAGGGGTATAGTCGCCAAGAGGTCATACTTTCTGCGACTTCCCCTCTTAATGTTGATGGGGTTGGTGCTGGACAAGTTGGTACTGGAGTTAAAATTTCTAAGATTCAAAGAATGAGAGATGATTTTACTGATATGAGATTGAGAGAAGAGTCAACTACTCAAGGGATGTGGGAGGTGACTAGGGATTCATTAAGTGAGTTAGAGTTAATCTTTAATGAACCTTCTGAAGATGGGCTACGTAATATGTTAGATGGTTATTGGAATTCTTTGCAGGATTTAAATAATAATCCTGAAAGTGAGGCCGTTAGAGCAACAGTTAGACAAAGAGCTTTGGCTGTAACTGATACCTTTAATCACCTTCACAGCCAGCTAAGTGAATATCAAAACTCTCTTAATAGTAGAGTAGAGATTAAAGTAAATGATATTAATTCTTATGCCACTCAAATTGCTGATTTAAATACACAGATAGTTGAAGCTAGAGCTGTTGGACAAGAGGCTAATGATTTAGAGGATAAAAGGAATCTATTATTACAGAAATTATCTAAAATTACTAATATAAGAGCAAAAGAGGATGAGATAGGAGCAGTCAGAGTCAGTATTAGTAGTCAACAATTGGTTGCAGGAAGCCGAGTTACTGAGTTAGAAACTGTAGAAGATAGCAGTAATAATGACTTTTTGAAGGTGCAATGGGAGAATGGGAATAATGCTATCTTTAGTGGTGGAGAGATAAAAGGTTTATTAGATGCTCGTGATGATTCTGAGTCAGGAATCCCTCATTATATTGATGAATTAAATCAAGTAGCAGTTAATTTTATGGATGAATTTAATCAGCAACATCGTGAAGGCTATGGTTTAAGTGATGTTGAGATGAATACTATGGTATCTAGTTCTCAAGGTAATCCTGCTAATCCTTTAGAGAATGGTAGTGGCTCCTTTGAGGTTATTTTAAATGGAAATACAATTGGTCCAATTGATGTCGCTAGTGGTGCTAGTCTTAATGATATTGCAGCTAGTATAGATTCCCAGACAGGCTTGAATGCAGCGGTAGTTTCGAAGTCCAGTTCTATTAACTATAAAAAAGCAGTAATATCTAAATCTAATGCTGTTGATGATAAAACTGCTTCCTTAGGCTCTGAAGGTGATTTTGATATCACAATTGGTGATAATACGGAGACTATTAGTGTTCTTGCTACTGATAGTCTTGAAGATATTAGAGATAAGATAAATGCTTCTGACATTTCTGCTGATATAACAGCAAGTATAAATGCAGATAATATGTTAGTTATGACTCCTAGTGATATTACTAATAAAGCAGATATCACTTATAATAATGGTGATGATATTGTTCAAGCTCTTGGAATTGCCGATAGTGAATCAGAGGTTATAGGATATGAAGGAAAATTCGATATTTCAATTGGTGGTGATGAAGATACTATTAGTGTTCTTGCTACTGATAGTCTTGAAGATATTAGAGATAAGATAAACTCTTCATTACTTTCAGGGGATGTAACAGCAAGCATTAATGATAATAATATGCTTGTTATAACTCCTAGTGATGTTAATAATAGAGCAGAGATTAGTCATAATAGTGGCGATAATATTCTACAAGGGTTAGGAATAGAGAATAATATCTTAGAAATTAAAGGTACTAATGCTGATGATAAGATAGACTTAGTTAATACTAGTGATGATGGAGAAAGAGATATAGTTAATTTATTAGGTATGAAAGGAATTGGTGTAGGGCGTGACTTCTTTACAGGGACTAGTGCTAAGGATATCACAATTAGTACAGCTATTAAAAATGACTTGAGAAATATTGCTGCTGCCTCTAAGACCTATGATCGTGATAATGACAGTAAAAATGATTATCCTAGAAATAGTGATGTTGCTTTAAAGCTAGCTAAGATAGGTAGTACAGATTTATTACCAGAAAAGAATTCTACCTCTACTTTTTCAGAGTATTATAGCTCTGTTATAGCCAAATTAGGAGTAGATAGTCAGCGAGCAGAGAGAATGGTTCAAAATCAGGAGACATTAACTAAGCAGATGAATGAAGATCAAGCTTCATACTCAGGGGTTTCCTTAGATGAAGAGATGGGTAAAATGATACAGTATCAACATGCCTATAATGCAGCTGCTAAGATTGTATCTACTATGGATGAACTTTTAGAAACTTTAGTTAATGGATTAAAAAGATAGTTAGGATATACAGTTAGTAGTTAGAATTAAAATAAGGAGGCTAAAAATGAGAGTAACCAATGGAATGATGGTCAGTAACTTAATGAATAATTTACAAAATAATATGGAACGTTTGGACGAACATAATCGCCAATTATCAACAGGAAAGAAGTTTGATGTGCCTTCTGATGATCCTACTGGAGCGGTTAGGAGTATGAGCTTAAACACTACTATTTCTAATAATGAACAGTATGTAAAGAATTCTGACGAAGGGCTATTATGGTTGCAAACAACTGATGAAGCATTAAGTCAAGCAAGTAAGGTTCTTGAACGTACTAGAGAATTAGTTGTTTATGGTGCTAATGATACATTAAGTGCAATTGATAGGAAGGGTATTAAGGATGAAATCGTTGAATTGAAGGAAAACTTAACTGAGATAGCTAATTCTAATATAAATGGACGTTATTTATTTTCTGGGAATAAAACTTTAAATGAACCTTATCCTACATCAGATAGTGATTATAAAGGAGATTATGGAGAAATCTCGCTAGAGGTTTCATATGGTACAGAGTTGACTATTAATCAAAATGGATCTTTTTTTAAAGATTTATTAGATGAACTTTCTAATATAGCAGATAACTTAGATAATAATCCAAGTAAGTTATCTGATGAAAATCTAGAGAATTTAGACATTAGTACAGATAAAATGTTATCTATCAGAGCAGAAAATGGTGCTAAACAAAAGAGATTAGAACTTACTAAAGATAGATTAGAAAAAGATTATATTAAATTTAAAAATTTGTTATCTAAAAATGAAGATGTAGATATAGCAGAAACAATAATGAATTTAAAGATGAGTGAGAATGTTTACCGAGCTGCTTTATCATCTGGTTCAAGAATAATTCAACCTAGTTTAGTTGATTTTGTCAAATAATATAATTTAGAATATCTTAAATTAACTTAGGAGGTGGAATGATGGTTAATATGAGTAAGAGATTAGAAATAGCTCAGACTTGGGCCAAGATAGGATTGAAGCAGACCCCTCCTAAATTAAGGGTTAATCAAAGGCCTAACACCTTTAAATTAGAACAAATTGATGGGAAATTAACAATTGAAGATAAAGCTGCTGAAATTAAGATTGATATGAGTAAAGTAAGAGCACAATTAGATTGTAAAAACAACAAGATTTATAGTAAAGATATAGCTAGAAAGGGCTATCAGGAATCACTTAAAGGGATAGCTGAGTATGCAGCAGAAGGTGATGCCCTTGCTGCTATAGAAAGAAAAGGGAATCCATTAATAGCACAAGCAAGAAAGAGGTCTTTTGATAAGGACAGGGATATAGGGCTTAAATGGAAGGTAGGACCTGAATTCAAGGTTACTCCCAATAAGTTAGATATTACTTTTAAGAATGATGATATAGATGGAATAGCTATTAATACTGAGCCTGGTAATGTAGGAGTAGACCTTGATTGGGGTAAGATTGATATTTATCAAAAACAATTACCTAAGCTAGAGATTAGAGCAGTAGATACTAAGGTATAATAAAGTAGTGATAAAAGATCTAACCATTACTTAATACCTGACATCGATATTAAATATGGAGGTTGAATATAATGGAATTAGAGACAACCCGTTTTGGTAAAATAGAAATAAAAGAAGATGAAATGATTCTTTTTAACCAAGGGTTATATGGTTTTAAAAATGAAAAAAAGTTTGTCATATTAAAAGAAGAAGAAAGCGACTTTTTTTGGCTACAGTCTTCAACTAATTCTGATTTAGCTTTTATTGTAACAGAGCCTTGGAATTATATTAAGTATTATGAATTTGATTTAAATGATGAATTGCAAAAAGAGTTGAATATCAGTTCAAAAGAAGATGTAATGGTAATAAATATAATAACTGTTCCAGAAAACCCAAAAGAGATGACAATTAACCTTAAAGCTCCAATAGTAATTAATTATAAGGAGAGATTAGCTAAACAGATTATTTTAGATGATGAGAGATATCAGATAAAGCATCGGCTATTTTATGATGAGAATAATAAGCAAGTGGCAGATAATGCTTAGAGAATAGTTGTTAAAGAATTAAGAATTATACCTATAATTGTACTTAGTTAAATTGATAAAGTCTATTAGTTAATCAGTATTATTTAGACTATATATTACTTAGAATTGGATACTCAATAAGTTTAATGTCGATTATCATAGAGGAGGTTTTATCTAGATGCTGGTATTAACACGAAAGATAAATGAAAGCATTATAATAGGTGATGATATAGAACTAACTATAGTAGAGATATCTGGTGGGCAAGTGAGGGTAGGAATTAATGCTCCTCGCCAAATTGAGATACATCGCAAAGAAATTTATGAACAGATAGAAGTAGCCAATAAAGAAGCAGCGACGCCGAATATTACTAAACTCAGTGATTTATTTAAGGTTTTGGCTGATGAATAATCTGATTAATTTCTATAAAATGATATATAAGGTTGAAATCAAGACTAATTAGAGGGATAGGCAGAGAAAAAAGAAGCCATTTCATCTTAATTGCTTTAAATCACCTGAAATATAGCTGAATTATAATTAAGATATTTGAAGTCAACACGATAATAGTAATAGGTAAAGAAAAAATATAAATTTTATAAAGTAGATAAAGGATTAAAATTATAGCTAGTAACAATTGGTACTCTGAAGCTAATTCAGGGTAACAGTGGTTACTAACTATCATCAGCTATAACTAGGACGGCCGACTAGATAGAATTGATAAGTACAGTAGCCAATCCTTTCTTCTGGCACGGAGGCTAGAGGAATTAAAAACAAAACTCAAGGAGGATGATATTAATGAGAATTAATACTAATGTTTCTGCGTTAAACTCTTATAATCAATTAAAAAGCACACAAAATGCAATGACTAAATCTTTAGAAAGATTATCTTCAGGTAGTAGAATTAATAGAGCAGCTGATGATGCTGCTGGATTAGCAATCAGTGAGAAGATGAAGGGACAAATCAATGGTTTAGCTCAAGCACAAAGAAATTCACAAGATGGGATTTCACTGATCCAGACTGCTGAGGGTGCATTGAATGAAACTCACTCTATGCTACAGAGAATGCGTGAACTTTCTGTTCAGGCTGCCAATGATTCTAATACTAATGAGGATAGAAATCAACTTCAAAGTGAAGTTAATGAATTAGTTGCTCAGATTAATGATATCTCAAGTCAAACTCAGTTCAACACTAAGACTTTATTAAGCGGTGCAGCCACTGGATTAACATTCCAGGTTGGTGCTAATAAGACTGATACAATGAGCTTAAGTATTGGTAATATGAGTGCTAATAGCTTAGGAGTAAGTGGATTAAGTATTGCTGCTCAGACTTCTGCTAATAATGCTATTACTACAATTGATGCTGCTATTAAAAAGGTTTCTGAAGAGAGATCTAAACTTGGTGCTAAGCAGAATCGCCTAGAGCACACTATCAATAACTTAAGTACAACTGAAGAGAACTTAACTGCTGCTAACTCTCGAATCAGAGACGTTGACATGGCTAAAGAGATGATGAATATGAGTAAAACAAGAATCTTGTCTCAAGCTGGTACAGCGATGTTAGCACAAGCTAATCAAAAACCACAGGGGGTTCTTCAACTTCTTGGATAATTTACAATAATCAATGAACAATTTACAATTAAATAATTATAAATTGTTCATTAAGGCCGGCCGGTTATTCCGGCTGGTCTTTTTTATTAGTGTGGGTGTCAGTGGTTAGTGTAGTTAACTATAGTGAAGTAATTAATTATTAATTCAATTGCACTCACAACTAATACTCATAACTTAATGGAGGTGTTAATTATGGCAGGAATTAGTTTAGATGGTTTAGTCAGTGGAATGGATACCCAATCTGTTATTGACAAGCTAATGTATGTTGAACAAAGGCCTTTGATACAGATGCAAGATAAGAAAGAGGATTTAAGAGTTGCTAAGGATGCTTGGAGGGATGTTAATTCAAGGTTAGACAGTTTGAGTAATAAAATTACCGATTTGAAGTTTTCTTCAACTTTTAATTCTAATAAGACAACTAGTAGTGATGAGGAGATTGCCACAGCTACAGCAAATACAAGTGCCTCAGCAGGAAGTTATGCTCTTAATATAAGTAATTTAGCCAAGGCTAATAGGGTAGCTTCAAGACAAGATAGTGCTTTTACAACTGCTGCTGCTGAAACCTTTACGATTGATATAAAGGATGGAACGGGAACTTCTATGGTCAGTAATACTGCTACTATAAGTGTTGGGGCAGGGGCTTCATTGAGTGAGATCAGTGAGGCTATCAATAACACCACTGTTGACCATGATGGAGATAGCTCTACAGAAGAGATTAATATAGCTAAGGCATCAGTAGTGGATGGTAGATTGGTAATTGAGAGTTATCATACAGGAAGTGACTATGAACTAGCCCTTACAGATGATACAGGACTCTTAGCAGATTTAGGCTTTAATCTAGATGCTGATGGAAAAGTAACTGGACCTGCTGATGGAGCCATTGATTCAGCTAGTGAATCAGGGGTGTTACAAGCAGGAGAAAATGCTGAGTTTACTATTGATGGGTTGGGTGTTAGTCGTTCTACTAATGAAGATATTGATGATGTTGTAGATAATGTTAAATTTGATTTAAAAGCTATAGGTGAAGCCACTATTGATGTTGGTCCTGATGTAGAAAAGACAGTTACTGCTGTTCAAGATTTTATTGATCAATATAATAGTGTACAAGGTTTTATTAGTGATAAAATGGATTATGATTCTGATAGTGGTGAATCAGGAGCACTACAAGGGGATTCTACTCTGATGAGACTATCTTCTAGATTGCGTCAGGGTGTAACAGATAGAGTTAATGAAACAGATAAGTATAATCAATTGGCAATGGTGGGAATCGAAATAGATAAAGATGGGAAAATGAGCTTAGATGAGGATGAATTCAAAGCAGCTTTAGATGAAGACCCTGCTGCTGTAGAGAAGTTATTTAATGCAGATAGTGAGGATAGTGATAGTTTTGATGGTGTAGCTACTAGATTAGATAATTATCTTGATATGCTACTTAAGACTAATACTGGAGTGATACCGAAAAGAATAGACTCTTATGAAAGTATGATGAAGGATGTTGATGACAATATGGACTCTTTAGAAAGAAGGCTAGAGATGAAAAGAGAGAGTCTAAAAGAGCAGTTTACTGCTATGGAGAAGGGCCTTTCTGAAATAAACAGTCAGTCTAGTTGGTTACAAAGCCAATTGGGGAGTCTAGGAAGTATATAAGTATTTTATTATAATTTCTGATATTTAACCAACAAATAATAAAAACTTTTATTATTTGTTGGTTAAATTTAAATTAATTAAATTACTAGTTCTTTATGGAGGTATCTATCTTGGTATATAATCCAGAGTTAAATAAGTTACTTAAAAGTCTTATTGGCTATTATCATGAAGAGAAGAGCTTGTACAAACTGATGTTAAAGATAAGCAAAGATTTAGGATTAACCATAGAAAATAATAATATCGAAAAAATGAATAAGTTATTAACTGAAAGAGGAAAGCTAATAAATAAGATTGATAAGCTAAAAGACAGAATAACTAATACTAGTCAACAGATTGGAGATATATTAAATTTAGAAGATAATCAGAACTTTATTTCTAATTTATTAAATTTAGATTTTCCTTATAGAGCTCAACTTAAAGAAGATATAAGGGATATCTATCAAATAACTCAAGAGATAAATAATTTAGATATTGGAAATAAAAAAAAATTAAGAACTAAAAAAGATCAAGTTAAATCTGAATTATTTAAAATCAAACGTGGTAATATTTTAAATAGATCATACCACTCTAGAGTGGATTCTTATGAAGGCAGATTTATTGATAAGAAGAAATGATATAATTTGTATATCACAGGAGGGTAATAAATGAATAAAAATGCATATAATCAATATAAACAAGTCCAAGCTCAGACAGCAAATCCAGGTAAATTATTAATTATGCTTTATCAAGGATGTATTAAATTCTTAAATTTAGCTAAAAAGGGTATAGAGGATAAAGATATAGAGGTAACCAATAAATATTTGCAGAAGTCTCAAGATATTATAACTGAGTTAAAGGTAACTCTAGATTTTGAAAAAGGTGGAGAGATAGCAGATGATTTAGACAAGTTATATGATTTCATGAATCGCCAATTAATTGCTGCTAATATACAGAAGAATCCTGAGTTAATTGATCAGGTTATTGATTTAATGAAAGATCTCCTTGAGACTTGGCAGGAAGTAGTTAAAAAGAATAATTAGATTATAATTAGTAATTGAAATATAACAGGTAGTTGTACTTTCATGAGGGGGCAATTAATATGAAACTAAGCATAGGAATGATGGTAAAGAATGAAGCTAAGCATTTAAGAGAATGCTTGGAAAGCTTAGAACCTGTAAGAGATGCTATTGATGCTGAATTGGTTATTATAGATACGGGTTCTGATGATGGTACAGTAGAAATTGCTAAAGAATTTACCAATAAAGTTTATTTCCACAAGTGGAATGATAATTTTTCTGAGATGAGAAATAAGGTAATAGAATATTGTAAAGGTGAATGGCTTTTTGTAATTGATGGCGATGAAGTTATAGAAGATTCCTATAATCTTATTAGATTTTTATTAGCAGAGGAGCAAAAGAGTTATAATACTGGATTAGTTACTCAAGAAAGCTTTACATCTGATGATAAAATTCATTCTTCTTCTTTGTTACAACCTAGGTTATTTAGAAATGATGGTGAATTTCATTATAAAGGAGCCGTCCATAATCAACCAATCTTTAAGCATCCTATTATAGACCTAGAATTAACCTTATTGCATTATGGATATAACAGTAATGATCCAGAGCTAATGGAAAGAAAATTTAAAAGAACTGCTGGAATATTAAAACAGGAGCTAGAGAAAAATCCTGAAAATGTTTACTATTGGTATCAATTAGCTAAAAGTTATTCGATGCATAAGGATATGGATGAATCCCTTGAGACAATCCAAATAGCTTATGATTTGATGAGAGAGCAGAAAAGAGAAGAAAGTTTCTTCTATGTTTATAGTCATTATGCAGATATGCTATTAAAAAAGGGACAATTCAAAAAAATGCTGAAGATTTGTGAGGAAGCTTTGGGTGTTAAAGATGGTTATTTAGATTTTTATTATTTTAAATCTTTGGGTTTATCTGCTCTTGGGAGAGATAAGGAGGCTATAGATAATTTTAATATTTATTTGAGCTTAAAGGATAATTATAGATATACTCCAAGTAGAAAAGACATGTCTTTTATAGATTCCTCATTATCTTTGGAAGAAGTAGCCTATAGTGAATTGGCTAAATTACATTATCGAGAAGAGAATTATCATGAAGCAATAAAGTATAGCCTTTTAGTTAAAGAAGAGAAATACATTAAAAGTATTTTTCAATATTTGATCAAATCTTATTTTGAATTAAATAAATATGATAAGATAAAAGAATATTATTTAAATAGTGTTTTAGATAAAAAAGATTTGGAAAAGGAATTTCTTAATGCTTTAGAAGATAGTAAAATTCAATTAAAAGAGTCAAATAATAAAGAAATAATACAATTATTTGCTAATATGAATTCAGAGTATGGTTTATTAAATCAAGTTAAATTATTATTAATTAATAATAATTTAGATTATAATAAAGAAATAATAAATAAGATTAAGAAAATGGATTTTAATGAATTACCTTATTATTATGGAGATTTAGTTTATTATCTAATTAAAATAGATTGTAAATCATCAGATATATTATCAAATATTAAGATATCTATTTTCAGTAATTGGCTTGCTTATTTAGCAGAAGTTTATGATGATGTTAGTGATGATTTGTTATTATATCTAACAAGTAATAGTGATGTGGAAAATGATGGGGTAAATAAATCTATAGCTAAGTTTTTATTAATTAAAGATAAGATTAGTCTAGATGATTACAGAAAAGTATTTAGTAAATATATAGAAATAGGAATTAGATATTTAAAAGAAGTTTATAATCAAAAAATAATTAATAATAAAGAACTTTATAAGATTGATAATTTAGAAGATGAGTTTCTACTTATTATGAAAGGTGCTTTAGAGATTAAGGGTAAAGATGATATATTATATATTCGTTACTTAAAACAAGCTCTTAATAAATATAGTATTATGAAAAAAGGAATACAGTTATTACTTAATGATTTCCAACAGAAAACAGAGGAAGAGAATGATGAGTTAGAAGAGTATAAAATAAAATCAAAACATAACATTCAAACTCTTATTAATAACGGAAATTTAGAAGAAGCAAAATTGTTATTGGATGAGTATAGTAATATTATTGAAAATGATATAGATGTATATTCTATGGAAGCTGTAATTGCTATTATGAAAGGACGGTTAAATGAGGCTAATAGAGTTTTAGAAAAGGGATTATCTTTAGATAGTAATAATTTTGATTTGCTTTATAATTTAGGATATATTTATGAGCAATTAGAAGAATATCAGAAAGCATTCAATATTTATATTGAAGCTAAATCTATAGCTATTTCAGATGAAGAAAAGCAAGATGTTAATCAAGCTGTTGAAAGGTTAAAAAGCTTTACTCACGAAATTGATATAGAAAATAAAAAGAGATTAGTTTTTTTTATCAAGAAAGGATTAGATAATTTTATAGATGATATTATTGAAGGGTTATCTAAAGAATATATAACAAAGAAGGTCATCGTAGAGAATACCAATCAAATTGATGAAGGGATGGAATGGGCAGATATATGTTGGTTTGAATGGTGTGATGAGCTTGTTATATATGGTAGTAAAACAGAATTAGCTAAGAAAAAGAGAATTATTTGTAGACTTCATAGTTATGAGGCTTTTACAAACTATCCTCAGCAGGTTAAATGGAGTAATGTAGATAAAATTATTTTTGTAGCGGAACATATACAGAGGTATGTATTAGATACGGTTAAAATTTTGAAAAGAGAAAAGACTGTGGTTATTCCTAATGGTATTAATCTTAATAAGCATAAGTTCAAAGGTAGAAAAAAAGGCTATAATATTGCTTCTGTTGGATTAATTAATTTTAAAAAGGGTCCAATGTTATTATTACATGCTTTTAAAGCTATTTTTGATAAGGATAAAAGATATAAACTTTATATCGCTGGCAGGTTTGAACAACCTAGATATCTATTATATTTCAAACAGATGATAAAAGAAATGGGATTACAGGATAATGTTGTTTTTGAAGGATGGCAAGATGATATAGATGAATGGTTAGAAGATAAGAATTATATAATTTCAACAAGTGTATTGGAAAGTCAGCATTTATCTATTATGGAAGCTATGGCGAAAGGAATAAAGCCACTTATTCATAATTTTGTTGGTGCTAAAAATATATATCCCAGAGAGTATATTTGGAATACTGTAGAAGAACTATCTGACATGGTTACTTCTAATAACTATAATACAAAAAAATATCGAAATTTTATAGAAAATAATTATTCATTAGATGAAAAATTACAAAAAATTAAAAATTTAATAAAAATCATTATAGAAGATGAAGAATCTAAGAATCAATTTGATTATAATTCATATTGGAATAATCGTTTAAATCAAAAATTCGATATAGAGGGTGTAGGTTATATAGGGTTAGGTAAAATTTATAATCAATATATGTATAAAATAAGAACTGAAATATTAGATTATTCAATTTCAAAATTATTTGATTTATTAAAGGGTAAAGATATTCTAGAATTAGGACCTGGGATAGGGTTTTATACAAATTATTTCTATCAAAAAAATATAAGTGAATATAGAGGTATTGATATTGCTAAGAAATCAGTGGTTGAATTAACAAAAAAATATAGTGAATTTGATTTTGTTGAAGGAGATATATCGGACTTTAGTTTATATGATAAGAAATATGATTTAGTTTTTGCAGCAGATGTATTATTACATTTAACTGATGAGCATAAGTATATTTCTACAATTTCAAATATTTCTAATAGTCTAAAAGATAATGGTTTAGCCATATTATTTGACCCAATTTCTATGATTGGCACGAGGAGTAAATCTGAACATGTTATAATAAGAGATATTAATTATTTGAAAGAAATCTTAAATGAACAAGGTTTAGAGTTAGTAAGTATATTACCTACAGCATTTTTTATGAATAATCCCTTTGATGCACAATTATTAGAAGATAAAGAGAGTTTAGTTAGAAACCTTTTTTCTTATATTCAAAAAGTATTTAGTAGTAATGAAATATCTAAGAATTGTAAAGAACAATTAGCAAGTTGGTTGTCTAATTTGGAAAAACAATGCTTAATAAATAATGGGTTTGGTTTATCTCAAAAAGCATTAGTAATAGCAAATAAAGATAACAATATAAACTCATCAAATCTTTCTATTGAAGAAGTATGGAATATTAAAGATATAAAAGTTAAAAAAGAAAGATTAAAAGAAGTACTTCTTAATAATAAGGAAGTAAAAAAGTATGGATTGCTATCTAATTTTGAAGAACTAATTAATCCTATTATAAAAATTAATGAATAATGGGGGGATTGAATGTCTAAATTAAGATTTGCTTTAGTAGGATGTGGAAGAATAGCAAAAAAACATATAGAATCTTTAAATGACCTACCTGATGCTGAACTTGTATCTGTTTGTGATATAAAAGAAGAAAGAGCAAAATCTTACGGAGAAAAGTTAGGAATTGCTTATTATAAAAATTATGATGACATGTTAAAGAATGAAGATATAGACGTAGTAAATATATTAACTCCTAGTGGATTACATGCTAAGCATACAATTGATATAGTAAAAAAATATAAAAAAACATATAGTTTGTGAGAAGCCAATGGCACTTAAATTAGAAGATGCCGATGAAATGATTAGAGTTTGTGATGAAAATGGAGTTAGGTTATTTGTAGTAAAACAAAATAGATATAATTTACCTGTACAGAAACTAAGACAAGCCTTGGAAAAGGGTCGATTTGGTAAATTGGTGATGGGGACAGTAAGAGTTAGGTGGACTAGACACCAACATTATTATGATATGGATGACTGGCGTGGAACTTGGGCTATGGATGGTGGGGTTTTAACTAATCAAGCTTCACATCATATAGATTTATTAGAATGGATGATGGGACAACCTGTTGAGGTATCTGCTCAGACTGCTACTAGATTAGTAGATATTGAAGTAGAGGATACAGGAGCTGTAGTTATTAAATTTGCTAATGGTGCCCTAGGTATTATAGAAGCTACCACAGCAACTAGACCTAAAGATTTAGAGGGTTCTTTATCTATATTAGGGGCTAAAGGGACTGTTGAAATTGGTGGGTTTGCTGTGAATGAAATGAAAATATGGGGATTTGAAGATGAGCAAGAAGAAGACCAAGAAGTTATGAAAGAGTTTAAAGAAAATCCTCCTAATGTTTATGGATTTGGACATAAAAGATATTTAGACCATGTAGTAGATTGTATTAAAAATAATAAAAAGGCATTAGTAGATGGATTAGAAGGAAGAAAATCATTAGAGTTAATTAATGCTATTTATGAAGCTGCCGAAACAGGTAAAACAATTAAATTGAGATTTGAACCTAAGGAGTGTAAATTAGGTATGGAGCGTGATTAGCAATGGATAAGAGAAAGGTTATATTTATGGGTAATAAACCTGTAGGATATAAATGTCTAAAAATATTAATAAATAGGTTTAATGTGGATCTTGTAGGTGTTTTAACTAAAGATAAAAAAACAGATGTTTGGTGGTCAGAAAATTGTAGAGTGTATAAATTAGCTTTTGAGCATAATATCCCTATTTTGAATTTTGAGGATGTTTTAGAGTTAGAGGTAGATTTTATATTTTCTGTTCAATACCATAAAATACTTAAAGAAAAGATATTAGAACACCCAAAGTATGGATCCATAAACTTACATATGGCTCCCTTACCTGAATATAGAGGGTGTAATCAATTCTCATTTGCAATAATAAATAAAGAAAATGAATTTGGAACTACTCTTCATTATATGGATTCAGGGATTGATTCTGGAGATATAATTGCAGAAAAAAGGTTTCAAATTGCTGATAATATTAGGGTAAATGAACTTTATAGTATAACTGAAGAACAATCAGTTGATTTGTTTGCAGAATCTTTAGATGAAATATTAGGTTTGAATAATAAGAGAATTCCTCAAGATGACTTAATAAAAAATAAAAATTGTCATTTATATAAAAGAAGCGATATAAATAAAGTTAAAGAAATTAATCTTAATTGGAATAAAGAAAAGATTTATAGATATATCCGTGCTTTAGATTTTCCACCATTTGAACCTCCGTATTTTAAAGTAAATAATAAAAAAGTATATTTAACCTTAGATTATTAGGGAGGGGAAGTATAAAGATGAAAATCCCTTTAATGAATTTATCAGATTGCTATGAAGAAATATATGATGAAATTATGGTTAAAATTAAGTCAATAATAGATAAGACTCAGTTTATTGGAGGAGAAGAAGTAGATAAATTTGAACAGGAATTTGCTGATTATTGTAATGTAAAACATGCAGTTGGATGTGCTAATGGAACTGATGCTTTAATACTTGCATTAAAGGCTTTGGACATAGGTTCAGGGGACATAGTATTAACTGTTCCTAATACTTTTATAGCTACAGCAGAAGCTATAACTCTTGTAGGAGCCAAAGTAGATTTTATAGATATTGAAGAAGATAACTATACTATGAATCCTAATAAATTAAGAGAATATTTAGTCAATCAAAAATCTCCTGAGAATATTAAAGCAATAATACCTGTTCATCTATATGGGCAGATGTGTGATATGGAAGAGATTATGAAGATAGCTAAAGAATATAATCTGAAGGTTATTGAGGATTCAGCTCAAGCCCATGGAGCTAAATTGAACGGGAAGGGACCTGGAGAATATGGAGATATTGCTACTTTCTCTTTCTATCCTGGGAAAAATTTAGGTGCTTTTGGGGATGCAGGAGCTATAGTTACTAATAATTTAGAATTGGCTAAAAGGATAAAGATGTTATCTAATCACGGGCGTGTAGATAAGTATAAGCATAAAATAGAAGGATACAATAGTAGGTTAGATTCCATTCAAGCTGCTGTATTAAGAATCAAATTAAAGCATTTGGATAAATGGACAAAGCAAAGAATAGAAAAAGCTGAGTATTACAATAGTCTGCTAAATGATAAGGAAGTTATTTTGCCCAAGGTAAGAAGCCTAGGAAAACATGTTTATCACTTATACGCTGTTAGAGTAAAGGATAGGGATAAATTAAGAGATAAGTTGAGTAGTTTGGGAATTGCTACTGGTATTCATTATCCCATTCCATTACACTTACAGCCTGCTTATAAATATTTGGGTTATAAAGAAGGAAAATTCCCTATTAGTGAACAAGTTAGTAAGGAAATAATTAGTCTACCTTTATGGCCTGAAATAAGTCATAAACAGATAGAAGAAGTTTGTGAACATATTTAAACTTAATAGCTGAGAGGTGAAGAGATGAAAATTTTATTGGATAATCAAGAGTTGAATATAGATAAAGTTAATAGTTTAACAGAGATATTAGAAGAAATAAGAGAGGATATTAATGATAAAATAATCTCTGAAATATATATAAATGGTAATATAGTTACTGAAGAAGAATTGATTAATTTTGATTTAAATGAAGTTAAAAGTATTGAGTTTCTAACTAAGAAGAGTATTAGACTTGTTGAAGAAACTCTAACAGAAGCAAATAATTATTTACCAAAATTGAAAAAAGGATTTATCGATATAGCCAATCTCTTTAGGGATCAAGAAATAATAGATGCCAATGAAAAATTACAACTTTGTTTAGATGGAGTTAAATGGTATACTGGAGTATTAATGAAAATATTATCACTAGTATATGGAGAAAATCAAGAGATAAGTGAGATTAAGAAATTAGAAGAATTTAATACTTTAATTAACAAATCCTTAGATGCGATGGAAGAGGATGACTGGAATTTAGTAGCCAATATTCTTGAAGATGATATATCTATATATATAGATGAGTTTATTAAATTAAATAATAACTTATTAGAACATATAAAATAAACTTATTTATAGGTTAAAAAGAAATCAAAATTATTATGTTCAAAATCTTTAATATTGTTAGGTATTGATGATGTAGCTAAAAGTAAAGATTATTTAAAATTATTAATTTTGCAATATATCAACAAAAAGGAGGTGTGAAGATGAGTGTATCTGAAGTTAATAATGGTAATAATGTAAATACGATTATTTCTAAACCAAGTAATATAGAAAATACGGCTGTAAAGGAAACTAATAAAGATGATAATTTATTAGAAAGAAAACAAAATCAACTAACTAAAGATAAATTACAAGAGGATATAGAGAGCTTAAATGAAGCAGTTAAGCCTTTTCAACAGGATTTAAAATTTGAAATCCACGAAAAAAGTAAGCGAATGATGGTAAAGGTAATGGATTTGAAGAAGCATAAGGTAATTAAAGAACTACCACCTAAAGAAGTGTTGGATATGTTGGGTAAAATAAGGGAGATGGTAGGGTTAATTATTGATGAGAAGATTTAGGTGATGGGGATACCTATCACCTAAATCTTAAATCCAGTACTAATAAATCTCTTGCTTTTTTCCTTAAAAGAATATATAATTAATTCTGTGTTTGCTTAGGTCTGTGGTTGAAAGTCGATGCCAGTCGCAGGCGAAACGATCCACGTAAGGTAGCATAAAAAAATAATAGCTACTGATCATGGTGCGGCTTAGAGGTAACTAAACCTCCTATGTTTGTAAAGAGCATAGAGTGATAAGTACTGAACTTATCCAAAATCCTTTGAATTGCTGGGAACTCTTAAAGCTAGTTAAACCACAACATAACCATGAAATAAAGGCAGATGTGATGGTGACGAAAGTAGAAAAAATTAACTAGATAGCATAAGGTTAAATCCTAAGTGCTGTAATAATAGACAATCAGCAGGTAAGCTCCGAAGAGGAGAAACTTCAACGACTATCCCAGAAGGGAGTACACTACAGGCGATTGGTAGTGGAAGTGGAGGACGCCTATTAACAGGTGATGATATAGTCTACGCTTATGTGAGAGCATAAGAAGTTTCTTAGAAAACTGCATATATCTAGCGAATATATGTGAATGAGCATAAAATCTATAATCGAACCTTGAAAACTTAATAGAATCTATAAATAAATTAGTCTTTTATCAATAAAAATCACCTCAAAGTGACATAATAAGTATAGAAAGTGAGGTGATAAGAATGATAAAATCGATTAAAATAAGGTTAAAACCAACTAAAGAACAAGAAATATTAATGTTTAAATCAGTTGGCTGTGCAAGATTTGCGTATAATTGGGGTCTTGCTAGATGGCGAGATATGAATAAACAAGGAATTAAACCATCAAAACTCAAGATAAGTAAAGAGTTTACTAAAATGAAAAAGAAAGAAGAATATAAATGGTTATATGAGGTTAGTGCGCAAGTAACAGCACAAGCTTTTGAAGATTTAAATGTTGCTTATCAAAATTTCTTTAAAGGTAAAGCTAACAAACCTAAATTTAAGACTAAACGTAAATCTAAAAAATCCTTTTATGTTAGATATGATGCTGTGTACTTTAAAAATAGTAAAGTTAACATGGAAAAGATCGGTAAAGTAGAGTATTCAACTAATTATGATATACCGGATTTAGATAAATATATTAATCCAAGATGCTATTTCGATGGAAAGTATTGGTATCTGACTCTAGGGTTTGAACATGGCGAAAACCAAGTCAAGTTGAGCAAAGATTTAAGTGTAGGAATTGATTTAGGTATAAAAGAGTTAGCAGTAGTTAGTTGCCTGAAAAAGCCTATTAAAAATATCAATAAGAGTTCAAAAATTAGAAAATTAAAAAAGAAACTTAAAAGATTGCAAAAGCAAGTATCTAGAAAATATGAGATGAATAAGCAAGGCAATGAATTCGTTAAAACTAAAAATATTATCAAATTAGAAAAACAAATTAAACTTGTTTATAGAAAGCTAGCAAATATCCGACTTAATTATATTCATCAAGCTACCAATAAGATAGTTAAATTAAAGCCATATAGAGTAGTGATGGAGGATATAAATATAACCGGTATGATGAAAAATAAACATTTATCCAAAGCTATTCAAGAACAGAAACTCTATGAATTTATTCGGCAAATGAAATATAAATGTGAGTTTAATGGTATAGAGTTTATTCAAGTCGATAGATTTTATCCTTCCAGTAAGACTTGTTCTGAATGTGGCTCAGTTAAGAAAGATTTAAAACTATCAGATAGAGTTTATAAGTGTAGTAAGTGTGGTTTAGAGATAGATAGAGATAAGAATGCTAGTATCAATCTTGCTAATTATGAAGAATTAGCATAATTCCACCTAAAAGGAAATGCTAATATGTAGGATGCGTTGTATCCGAATTTAAGCCCTCGGAGAGTTATATCAAACTAAAGTAGAATAATTTTAGTTATTTGAAATAGGGCTCGTCGAACAGGGAATTAAAGTAAGACTTATAGATTCTATTAAGTTTTTAGTGGTTTTATAGGTTTTATGCAACGGTGAGACCTACCTGGATTATTACATATAGTAATTTTACTAGAGAGAAGGGGTAGTGAATTTGATCTTAATTTGCGAGACTTCCAGTGGGCGAGTGTGGGGTCAAAAACCAGGTCAGCTAAGCAAATACCTATGATAGAGTACTCACGGGAGTGCTCTTTTTTATTATTATAGAGGTGATTATTATACTATAGATATCTAATTTCAAAGTAGAATTCAATGGGAGAGTGCGACACTTTCGTGTTAGGAATCAGGAATCGGTATAATTTACAGATTCCTAAAGTGTCCCATTATCCTCCTATAGTATTATTTTTTTAAAACAGTGTAAAAATAGGTAAACGGGGTGTTTAAATAATGAAAAGAATAGATTTACATATACATACTACAGCTTCTGATGGTTCGTTTACTCCAAGTGAGGTGGTTGAAGAGGCAAAGAAAAGGGATTTAGTAACAATTGCTATTACAGACCATGATACCGTGGCTGGAGTAGCAAATGCTATTGAGAGAGGAAAGGAGCTAGGAGTAGAAGTTATTGCTGGAATTGAATTGACTACTTATTATAAGGATAAAAGAGTCGATATTTTAGGCTATCAGATTGATTGTAATAATCAACAATTATTAGAAATAATAGATAATCTACAGAATTCAAGAGAGTTTCGGGCTAGGCAGATATTAAATAAGCTATCAGATTTAGGGATAGATTTAGATTTTAATAAATTGAAAGAAATCTCAGGAGATACAGGGGTAGGACGACCTCATATTGCTCGATTGATGATAGAAGAGGGATATGTTCAAGGTATGCAAGAAGCCTTTGATAATTATCTAGAGGATGGTGGACCAGCTTATGTTCCTAAATATCAGTTAAAGCCTGAAGATGCTATTAAGCTGATTAAAGGTGCAGGAGGAATAGTAGTGTTGCCCCATCCAGGGGTAATTGCTGATAATGAGATAGTTAAAGAGTTAATTACTTGTAATGGAATAGATGGAATAGAAGTTTATTATCCTAAACATACTGACCAAGAGACTAACTATTATCTATCATTGGCTCAAAAGAATAATTTAATCATTACTGGTGGTTCTGATTGTCATGGTCCAGCTAATGAAGATAAATACTTATTAGGAACAGTAGAGGTTCCATATGAATTACTAGAGAAGCTTAGATAAGTATAATTTTAAATAGAATATATAAGTTAGAATGTTTAATGACCTCCTATCTTTTTGGAATTTAAGCATAAAATAATAATGCTAAACAAATAATAAGCTAAGTAAGGAATATTATATACAACAAGCTATCATAATGCTAGGAGGTTTAATTATGATGTACTTAGCAGTTTTATTGGGGGCTGCTTTAATAGCGGTCTTATTTATAATTTTTAAAAGTTAAATTTTCAAACTATAAAGGAGATTACTTATTAAAGTTAGAATTAATACAAAAAAGGGTGAGTAATATGTTTACAGAGTTTGACTTAAAGACCAATAATCACTCGGAATTAATTGATATGACTGATAGTATTCAAGATATTATCAATGAATCTCAAGTAGAAAATGGGATATGTTTAATTTTTATTCCCCACACTACAGCAGGGGTTACTATTAATGAGAATGCTGACTCAACAGTCAAAGATGACATTTTATATAAATTAGATGATCTAATTCCATGGCAGGATAATTATCGTCATTTAGAAGGAAATTCAGCAGCCCACCTTAAAGCTAGTCTCTTTGGTAATTCAGAACAGATAATTATTAATGATAGCAGACTATTGTTAGGTACTTGGCAGGGGATTTATTTTGCTGAGTTTGATGGCCCAAGAAGAAGGAATGTACAGGTTAAGATAATAAATTGACAATGTACAATTGACAATTTAGAATTAAAGGTAACCATTATACATTGTACATTTTAAATTGTAAATTAATCTTTTATTGAGGAGGAGAGAAGAATGTTAGTAGATTACCATACTCATTTATTAGGTCATGAGGATAGAGAAGGAACTGTGGAGGATATTAGAGAGTTTTTAGAAGCAGCAGTTGCTAAGGATGTCAAAGAGATTGGTTTTACAGACCATAACCGCTATTATGAGCAGTTTGATTTTGATTTAATTGAAGAGGTAGCTCAAGAGTTTCCCCAATTAAAGGTTAGAAAAGGGATTGAGATGGATTATACCCCTGGTAAAGAGAAGGAGATCAAAGAATTTTTAGAGCAATTTGATCTAGATTATGCAATAGGCTCAATTCATTTTTTGGGTAATTGGATGTTTGACCATCCTGATTATACCGATGAATATGATAATTGGGATATAGATGAGTTATATAAGAGATACTTTGAGAGGGTAGCAGGTGCTGCTAAATCTGGCTTATTCCAGCTGTTAGGTCATTTAGATTTAATCAAGGTCTTTAATTTTAGACCTAAAACTGATGTAGTAGAATTAGTAACCCCTACTTTAGAAGTAATAGCCCAAGAGGATATTACAATTGAGATAAATACCAATGGGATGAATAAGCCTGCTAAGGAGTTTTATCCAAGTAGAGAGATATTAGAGAAGGCTTATGAATTGGGAATTAAAGTTACTACAAGTTCTGATGCTCATAGAGCTGATAGAGTGGGAGAGAATTTAGCTGAGGTCAGAGAGATGTTATTAGATATTGGTTATACTGAGATTGCTACCTTTGAAGATAAGAAGAGAATAATGGTTGAACTATAAATAGTGATTAAATAACACTCCAAAATTTGGAGTGTTATTTTTTTGATTATTATTGACAAAATTCAGATTATAGAGTACAATCATATTATGTTGTTCTGTACAGAACAACATAATATGATTGGTGGTGTTATAATGGATAAAATAATTGAAAAACTACAAGAGCTAGATTTTACGGAGTTAGAAGCAAAGGTATACATAGCTTTATTACAAAATCCGCAATCTAATGGCTCTCAAATATCGAAAATAATTAAAGCCTCCCGTTCTGCTGTCTATTCTACCTTAGATATCTTGTATAAAAAAGGTGCTATCTCTCTTCTACCAGGAAAGACAAAGCTTTATCAAGCACAGAAGCCAGAAGTTTTAATTGATAATATAACAGAACAATATATAAAGACTGCTAATACAGTTAAAGAAGAATTAGCAGAATTAGAGCAGCCTATTGTAGGAAAAGAGTATTGGAATATTAAAGGTCATGAGAACTTTATTTTAAAGACTAAGGAGCTATTACTAACGGCTGAAAAGGAAGTATATATCAATAGCAATTATGATTTAAATTTATTTGCAGATGAGTTGAAGGTTTTAACGGATAGAGGGGTTAGGATTCTTCATTTTTCTTTTGAAAAATCCCAACTCAATGATGATATTCCTATAGAGTATTATCGCAATAATAAATTAGGAGATTTTGAGCCCTCTATCTTTAAAAGAATGATGCTGGTTGTAGATTATCAAAAGGTTATAATAGCAAGTGGTAAGCTTGGTGGAAGCTTTATAGGCACCTTTACAGAGAACCCATTACTGGTGGCTATAGTTGCAGAGCATATTCACCATGATATCTATTTCCTGAAGTTAGAAGAGAAGTATAAAGAGGTTTTAGTCCAATCTGATATCTTACTTGACACTATTGCTGAAAAGACCTTTGAAGAGAAGGTAGCTTATTACAAGAGTAAGAAGAAATAGCTAGAATGAAATCTATGGTTATAGATAGAAAGTTCGATAGTTTCGGAGTTAGGTTGGTAGATGGTTGGCTGATTAGTAAAGCTAAATCACCTGACAACTAATAAAAAAGTATCCCAATATACACATTCAGCTTCATTTTAAAATTTATAAATTAATATTAGTTAATTTAAAGGAGGATGGTAATAATGTCAAAGTATGATGATAGTTTTTTAGCTTTAGTAGATGACTTTTCGAAGTATGAGTTGGTAGAAGGGATTATGTTAGCCGGGTCGAGGACAACTGCTAACTTTGATAAAGATTCAGATTATGATTTATATATCTACTCTAAGCAAGAGATCCCCCTAGAGTTTAGGAAAAAGTTAGCGGAAAAGTACTTTAATTATGCTGAGTTGGATAATAAAACTTGGGAGCAAGAAGACCAAGGATTCTTTAAATATAGCAATATTCAGATTGATATTGTATATAGAGATGTCAATTGCTTAGAAGGAATGTTAGAAAATGTTGTAATTAAACATCAAGCCTCAACAGGTTATACTACCTGCTTTTGGTCTAATCTTATTAATTCAGATATTCTTTATGATGAAGATGGAGAGTTACAAGTTTTAAAAGAGAGCTTTGATATCGAGTATCCAGAAGAGCTAAGAAGAAATATAATTGCTAAGAACTATCCTATCTTAAATCAGATAATTCCTGCTTACACTAAGCAGATTGAAAAGGCTTTGAAAAGGGATGATGTTATCAGTATCAACCATAGAACCAGTGCCTTTTTTGAAAGTTATTTCGATATAATCTTTGCTTTAAATAAGACCCTTCATCCTGGAGAGAAGAAACTTCTCAAGATTGTAAGTGGCTTAGAGCATACTCCTGAAAATATGGAAAGAGATATTAGAAAATTATTCGGTAATTTATACAAGAAAGACTTTGATATTGTAAATAAATTGAATGAGATTTCAGATAACTTAGCTTTCCTATTGAGAGAATTAAAAATGTTAGATTAAAATCAAAGGTTTGTAATAGCATCAAGTATATACTTGATGCTATTATTAGATTATTTCTGAAAACGTTTACAAAAAATCTTGACATAATGGTAGAACAGGGATATTATTATAATATAAGATTATAATATAGGACTATGGGGAAGTGGAATTTTAATGAAGATTAAAGATATAGCTAAGTTAGCTGGAGTTTCTATAGCTACAGTGTCTAGAGTAGTAAATGATAAACCGGGAGTAAGGGATGAAGTTAGAGAGAAGGTTAAAGAGGTTATTAAAGAACATGAATATAAACCTAACTTAATTGCCCGAGGATTATCAAGCAAGAAATCTAATATTATAGGTTTATTACTTCCTAAATTTACTGCATATTATACAGAACAAGTAGACGCTATTATTAATTATTGTAACCAAAAGGGATATAGAGTCATGATTACAAGCTCTGTAGGCAGATTTGAAGGAGAGCTAGAGAATCTAAATATGCTCTATAAGAGTCAAGTAGAAGGTATACTTTACTTTGTAGGAAAGATGACAAAAGAGAAGAAAGAGAGTATTGAGAAGATAAATAAAGAGATTCCTATAGTATTATTAGACCAAGCTATTGAAGAGTTGAGTATTCCTGCTGTGTTGCCTGATAACTATGGTGGTGCAGTAAAAGCAATGAACTACCTTGTGAATTTGGGACATGAGAAGATAGCTTTTATAAAAGCTCCTTATTATGATTTAGAAGGTGAGAAGAGATATCGGGCTTATCAGGATATAATGAAAAGAAATGACTTTGAGATAAAAGAGTGCTATATACAAGGAAGTGATTATTCAATTGAATCAGGGTATAAGGCTATGGAGAATATTTTAAGCAAATCTGATCAGCTTCCAACTGCTGTGTTAGCCTCTAATGATGGAACTGCTATTGGGGCGATAAATTACTTGAAAGAAAAGGGGATAGAAGTACCTGAAGATATTTCTGTAATGGGGATTGATGATATAGAGATAGCAAAGCATTTTATACCTAAGCTGACTACAGTAAAACAGGACTTATACTATGTAGGTGATGAAGCCATTAAGTTATTATTTGAATATATTGATAATAAAGATTTAAAGGCTAAGAAGCTCATAGTTGAGCAGGAGTTAGTAATTAGAGATAGTGTAAAGGAGATTAGGTAATTATATTTTAGAATAATAGAAGATAGGGGTTAAATTTTCTACTTTAGATTGCTTATTACTTTTTAATTAAAGGAAAGGGGGAAATATATATAGTTTTTTTAATCTTTTTTGTAAACGTTTACAGGATTGCTTTAAGATGAAATGTTAATAAATTTATAGGAAATAGATGTAGAATGTTATCGATTAATTAATATCAAATTAGAATTTGAGGTGAAATTATGAATTTAGAAGGGATTTATCATAGAGTAAACTCCAATTATGCTTATCTTGTAGAAGAAGATAGGGTTTTGCTTAAATTAAGAACTAAAAGGGATGATTTAAATAGTGTAAAAGTCTTTCATTGTGATAAGTATAGAAAGATAAATAGTTGTGAGGATTTAAAAATTGTAGAGATGACCAAGAAATATAGTGATCAGTTATTTGATTATCATGAAGTCATTATAGAGTTTAAAGGAATAAGCTTAGCCTATTATTTTGAACTAGTGAGTAAAGAAGAAAGTTTATTCTATGGAAGAAATGGCTTTTATAAAGATTCAATACAAGAGGAAGCAGATATGTTTATTATGGCTAACTTCTCTAAGGATAATCTCTTTACAATTCCAGCTTGGCACCAAAAAGCAATTGTCTATCAAATCTTTCCCGATAGGTTTAATAGAGGTAGTAATTTTGTGTTAGAAGATAAATATACAGAAGACTGGAATGGAGAGGTGAATTATAGAACATTTTTAGGAGGAAACCTCAAGGGAATAACTGAAAAGTTGGGTTACTTAGAAGACCTAGGCATAAATACAATCTATTTAACTCCTATATTTAAATCCGATAGTACTCATAGATATGATACCGATGATTATTATCAGATAGATCCTGGCTTAGGAACAAAGCAAGAGTTTAAAGAGTTGGTAGATAAGGCTCATCAAAGGGAGATTAAGATTATCTTAGATGCAGTATTTAACCACTGTGGATTAAACTTCTTTGCCTTTGATGATTTGGTGAAGAAGGGTGAAGAATCAAAATATAAGGATTGGTTTGAGGTAGACTCCTATCCAGTTACTAAAGAAAGAAAAAGAAAGCCTAATTATAAGACCTTTGGCTATTACTATCACATGCCTAAATTAATCTTATCAAATCAAGAAACGGCTGAATATTTTCTAGAGGTAGCTCGATATTGGACTAAAGAGTTTAACATAGATGGCTGGCGATTAGATGTTGCCGATGAAATCTCACCTGAATTTTGGAGAGAGTTTAGAAGAACTTTAAAGAGGATCAATCCTGATATATTGATTTCAGGAGAGGTTTGGTATGACTCTGATTTTTGGCTAAAGGGAGATCAGTTTGATACTGTAATGAACTATCCTTTCTTAGAGGTTGTTGAAGATTTCTTTGCTAAAGAAGTTATAAATGTTGATGAATTTAGTGATAGGTTAGCAAAGATTAGGAGTTTATATAAGAAGCAGGCTCATGAAAATCTGTGGAATTTAATAGATAGCCATGATGTGTCAAGGTTCTTATATAAATGTGAGAATAACCTAGCAAACTTTAAATTAGCTATCTTATTTCAATTTACCTATTTGGGGATCCCAGTTATTTATTATGGTGATGAATATGGAATGGCTGGTGGAGTTGATGGTTTAGAGAAGAGAGAGGCAATGGTTTGGGAGGAAGGTAAGCAGAACCAAGAGCTGTTCCAATATTACAAAAGATTAATAAGAATAAGAAGAGAGAATCAAGAGCTTATAGCTGGAGAGTATAGTGAAGTATTAAAGGATAGAGAGATTAATCTATATGGATATAAAAGAAGTTATTATGGTCAAGAGATGCTTATCTATCTAAATAATTCTAATCAAAATACTATCTTAGAGCTAGCAGGTAGCTATAGAGAGTTATTAACAGACCGGATTTTAGAAGGGGAAATTACAATAAAAGCTAAAGAAGGAGTTGTCTTAAAGCCACTCTTTTAAATAAACATTAAGGAGATGATAGTGATGAGCAAGAAAGATTTATTACTTCAAAGGTTAGACCAGATTGGAGAATCTCTTAAAAATACAGGTGAAGCCTTAGCGTTATTAGGTCTTGGTTCTGTAGGAAAAGAGTTAGGTAGGTTAGATGAGTATTCAGATTTAGATTTTTTTGTGATAGCTAAAGAGGGTTTTAAGACGAGATTTATTGAGAAGCTAGATTGGCTTACTTCTATCTCACCAGTAATATATTATTTTCAGAATACTGATGACGGTTATAAGTTACTCTATGAGGATGGAGTTTATTGTGAATTTGCCATATTTGAAGAGCAAGAGTTAGCTGAGGCTGATTTTGCTGAAGGGAGAATAGTCTGGAAAGAAGATGGATTTGATGAAAGTATCTGCTCTCCTAAGGATAAATCTATAAGATGGAAGCCAAAATCTAAGCAATGGGCTATTGGGGAGGCTTTGACCTGTCTTTATGTAGGATTAACTAGATTTGCTAGAGGAGAAAAATTATCAGGAACTAGATTTATACAGAATTATGCATTGGATAATCTGTTGTCTCTTTCTAATCTGATTGAAGATGAAGTAGATTACTACAAGGACAAATATCAGAATGAACGTAGATATGAAAAGCGTTATCCTAAGACTGCTAGGCAATTGTCTGAGATGATACAAGGCTATGACAAATCTCCTCAGTCAGCTATAAAGATTGTTGAGTTTATAGATCAGAACTTTGAAATCAATCAAGCTATGAAGAAAGTAATTATTGATTTAGCAAATGAATTGAAAGATGATAAGTAAAATTACAATTTATCTAGAAGGAGGAATTATCTTGCTTAAGCCAAAGTTCTATTTTCTTTGTCTGTTAGTTATTCTATTTACCTTATTACTAAGCCCCTATGGTCTGATTAGTAAAAATATTGAGGTAGAAGCCAAAGATTTAGGTGATGTAAATAAAGAGCAAAGGTTATTGGTTTTTTATAATGCTACTATTATCGATGGTACTGGTGCAAAGCCAATAGAAAATGGTGTTATTTTAGTTGAAGGAGAAAGAATAAAAAGGGTTGGACAGAGCAACCAAGTTGAAGTCCCTAAAGGGGTTATAGAGATTAACTTAAAGGGTAAAACTATTTTGCCAGGTTTTATAAATAGCCATGTTCATCATGCTTATACTGAAAAAAATTTAAAAAATTGGCTAAATGCAGGGGTTACTACAGTTAGGGATTTATCACCACAAATAGAGGTTACAGAAGCTATTGCTAAAAGAGATAAATTTAATCAAAGAGCAGACTTATCTAGAGTGGTATCTGCATCACCTATATTAGGGGTGCCAGATGGCTATGGAAATTCTACTTTTAATTCTATGCAAGAGGCTAAAGAGATGGTTAATGGTTATATAGATGATAATGTTGAGATTATAAAATTTGCAATTACAGATTTTGACCAGAACCGTAGCTGGGAAATGCCTACCTTTGAACAGGTAAAGACTATTGTAGATACTGCCCATGCTAGAGGAATAAGAACATCAGTCCATATTACTAATTCTCAACATCTACAATGGGCTATTGATTTAGGGGTTGATGATATTGCACATATGATTGTTAATCTCTTAGATGATAAGACCTGTAATAAAATTATTGCTAAAGACATTTATTGGGTGCCTACCTTAGAACTGTGGAAACGTATAAGTAAAATGTATAATATAAATTATGATTTTATAGCTAGAATAAATCTTGTTAAGTTTTATAAGGCAGGAGGAAAGGTTGCTCTAGGAACTGACTTTGCAGGGTACAAAGCTGATTTTGATAGTGGTTTTCCAATTACTGAAGTGAAATTAATGAAAAAAGCAGGAATGTCTAATATGGATATTATTATTGCTGGAACCAAAAATGCAGCCTTTGTATGTGATAGAGAAGAAGACCTTGGAACTTTGGAAGAGGGTAAAATTGCTGATATGTTAATTGTTTCTGGTAATCCTTTAGAAGATATTGAGGATTTAGAAAACAGACAGATGGTTGTACACAATGGAGAAATTGTAGTAGATAAAGAAGATTAGTATTTATCTGAGTCAAGGGTGTTAATTATTTGAAGATGGAGGGAAAAAATAATGCTAAAAAAGGTCAGTTTATTAGTAGTATTTCTTAGTATAATATTAATTCTAGGTACAGGATGTAATCAGGATAATTTAATGGCTGTTAATTCTAATCTGACTGATAATAGAGTTATCTTATCTTCTTTAAGTGAAATTGAGATTGAATTTAATCATGATATTGAGCAGGTTAAGGCTGTAATTAAAGAGGATACAGTTGAACTAAAAGAGTTTGAATTAGCTAATGAAGGAAATATCATTACTATTTCTAATTTAAATTTAAAGCCAGGTTCAATATATCAAATAGTTTTAGAGGTAATAGATGAGCAGGGTGAGGGCTTACAGTTGAAAAAAGAATTATTAGCTAGCAATCCAACTTTAATGCAGGCTTTTTATTGGGAGTTAGATAAAGGTGAATATGCTAAAAAGTATTCTGAAGAGCATAACTTTTGGCAGTTACTAGCTCAGCGATCTGAAGATTTAGCTAGTGTGGGAATTAGTGAGTTATGGTTTCCACCAGCTAATAAAGCCCATGAGCAGAAAGATGAAGGCTATGGAACTTATGATTTATGGGATTTAGGAGAGTTTGATCAAGCGGGGACTGTTAGAACCAAATATGGTACTAAAGAAGAATTAGAAGGTGCTATAGATAGTCTCCATAAATTTGGAATCAAAGCTTATTATGATGTGGTATTTAATCATAGGATAGCAGCAGGTAATCAGAATTTAGAAGTTGTTACTTTAGCAACAGGAGAAAAAGCAAAGGCTTATACTAAGCTATCTCCTTTAAAAGGAAGGCAGCAATACTATAGTAGAGCTCAAGAATGGCAGTGGGATTGGCAAGCCTTTGATGGTGTTGACCATCTTGTTGGAAAGAAATCTTTGAAGGGGAATTTATTTTTGGGTAAGTCTTGGGATGACAGTTATGCTAAAGATTATTTAATGGCTTTAGATGTTGATTATCAGAATAAAAATGTTCGACATGAACTTAAAGAATGGGGAGCATGGATTATTAATGATATAGGTTTTGATGGTTTTAGAATCGATACAGTCCAACATACAGAATCTAACTATGTTAATGAGTGGCTTTCTTATGTACAAGGGAATACAGAAAAAGATGTTTTCTTTGTAGGGGAAGCTTGGATTAGAGATATTATGGGATTGAGTTTCTTCTTATATGATGTTAATCATCCTGATTTAACAGTCTTTGATTTTCCTTTAAGAAAACAATACTTTGAAAAGATGCGAGATGGTCACTTGAATATGGCAGCTTTATCTAAAGCTGGTTTAGTTAATAATAAAAGATTTTCTGATAAAGCTGTTACTTTTGTAGATAATCATGATACAGGTCGTGATCATAAAGAGTACACCTACCCTATAACTAGAAGAAAATATCAAGCTTATACATATATTTTACTTAGGGAAATAGGATTACCTATGGTTTATTGGAAGGATTATTATCAGGACAATATGAAAACTGGTCTTGATAAATTACTTAAAGCTAGAAGCCATTATGCCTATGGTGCAGGGCGAGAAGTTAATAATAATGATGCTGATACCTACTCTTATGTTAGAGAAGGGTTAAAGGATATGCCAGAAACTGGTCTGGTTATGATTATATCTCAGGGTACTTCTGGTGACTTAACCACTAAGAGAATTGACTCAGGTAAGTCTAATACAGAGTTCTATGATATTACTGGTAATATTGAGGAAAGAGTAGTTACTGATGAAGAGGGATATGGAGAGTTTAAGGTTAGAAATGATGAGAATACTGGATGGAGTGTTTGGGTACCAGCTATTTAAATTTGATGTAATAGAAGGATAAAGCGACACTAATTAATTTACAATGTACAGTGTATAATTTACAATTAAGGCCATTAACACATGAATTTATAGTATGATGCTAGTATAAAATTTGAGCTAATTCATTATTGGATTGATTGTTTTTAAGAACTTAATCTTTTAATTGTGCATTGTAAATTGCCAATTGTCAACTGAAACAAAGTGTCGCAATATATCTAGTATATTTAATTTTAAACTAATACACCGCCAAAATTAATCAGATAAATAGGGAGATGAGATTTATGAAGAAGTTATTAGTAGTTGGAGGAGCATCTTATGATTCAGTGATTTATATGGATAAGTTTCCTAAAGTAGGGACTCATTATAGTAAAGGTTTTCATGAAACTGCTGGGTCTACGGGTGTCGGTAAGGCTATGAACTTTGGAAAGCTAGGATTTGATACAACTTTCCATGCCATGATAGGTGATGACCTTTATGGTGAGAAGATAAAGGAATGTTTTAAAGGTGAGAATATAGACTTTATCTATGATATAGACCCTAAAGGTACTGAACGGCATACGAATATTATAGATGATAATGGTAACAGAATCAGTATCTATGTGGCATATGCAACCTTTGAACCAGAGGTAGATTATACACGATTAGAAGAGAAGGTCAAAGATAGTGATTATCTTGTCTTAAATATTATCAATTATACTAGAGAATTAATAGCTGTAGCTAACAAATACAATAAAGCTATCTGGTGTGATATCCATGATTATGATGGGGAGAATGAATATCATCAAGGTTTTATTGAAGCTGCTAATTACTTATTTATGAGTTCTGAAAGCTTGCCAAATTATAAAGAGTTTATGGAAAGGATGATAGGTGAAGGTAAGAAGTTAGTAATCTGTACCCATGGTAAAGATGGAGCAACTGCATTGACTGAAGATGGTGAATGGATAGAGGTTCCAATCATTGATGACTATGAGATGGTTGATAGTAATGGAGCAGGAGATAGTTTCTTTGCTGGATTTTTATATGGATTTTCAAAGGGATATTCTATAGAAAAATCTCTAAGAATAGGAACGATTGTAGCTGGCTTATGTATCACCTCTTATGAATTGGCTTATGAACAATTAAATGAAGTATTAATAGAAGAGGAGTATAGCAAGTATTATAGGGGATAAAATATATTACTATTTTATGGAGGGATAAAATGATAGGGGAACAAATCAAAATAGAAGGTCAAGAATTTATGATTGATAAGCTATTAGGAAAGGGGAAATCAGGATATTCATATTTAATTACAAATGGGCAAAAGAATTTAGTATTAAAAAAGATACATCATGAGCCTTGTTCTTACTATAATTTTGAAGGAAGTAAACTTAAATGCGAATTAAATGCTTATCATGTGTTAAAAGAGTTTATTAGAGTTCCAAGATTGATAGATTATAATCATGAAGAAGAATACTTAATTAAGGAGTATATTGATGGACCAACAGCTGCAGAGCTAATTGCTAATAGTTCATTAGAGGAATACCATGTTATGGAGATTTTTAATATCTCTAAACTACTAAAGGAAGAAGGAATTAATATAGATTATTTTCCTACTAATTTTGTGATTAAAGATGATAAGTTGATTTATGTTGATTATGAATTTAATGATTATATGGAAGAATGGGATCTTATTAATTGGGGAGCTTATTATTGGGCTAATTCAGAAGGTATGAAAGAATATTTAGATACTGGAAACATAGCTAAATTAAATCAAGATGTTAATTTAGGAATTCCAAAGAAAAAAGAGTTTGAAGAACAAGTAGCTAAATGGATAAAAGGATACAATATATAATTTATACAATTTGGTTTTCACCAAACCCATAAAAGCCCTAATGTTTTATTAGAACAGTAGATTAACTTAAATTAATTAATGGAGGTAGACGCCTATGATTAAGATGATAAATAATAAAAAAATTATTTTATTATCTATACTTATATTAAGCTTAGGTTTATTTGTAGGATGTAATGGTAAAGATGATAGCAAGGATATGGTAGCAGAGGTAATAGAGAATATGATGGTAAATGTTAAGGTTCCCAACGATAATTCTATAGAAAAGATTACGGTATCTCTTAAAAATATAAATATAGACGAATATATACCTTCCAAAACTGAAATAGTGGCTGATATTGATGAGAATGGAGTTCTATCCTTTCCATTTTCAGATTTAAATGGAACTGAGTATAATGTAATTGCTAAGGCAGAAGACTTAAATGGAAAAGATCTTTATATTGCCTCAGCTACTATTACAGATGCAGAAGTAAATAATGTAGAAATAAATGCAGATAAGTTTTCGAAGATAGAGAAGAGAACTGATATAAATAATCTAAGGATTTATGAAATAATGGTAGAAGCCTTTCAAGATGGAGAACCAGGGGGTTATGGGACTGGCTATGGACCAAGCCATCATAATGGTGATTTGAGAGGTATAATCAATTCTTTAGAGTATATCAAAGGACTTGGCGTTAATGCTATTTGGATGACTCCAATATTTGAGTCAAAGACTGGACTAGTTAAAGGACAAGCAACAGGTTATTTTCCTGATGATTATTATAATGTAGATCCTAAATTTGGTACAAATGAGGACTTAAGAGAGCTAGTAGAGAAAGCTCATAAGTTAGGCTTATATGTATTCTTAGATGGAGTATTTGGACATCATGGAGCAGACCCTATAGATGGTGTAGTTGATTATGATACACAATGGTATGGAAATAAGGTCAAATATTCAGATAGTTTAGAATACTTTAAAGATGTAGCTACTTATTGGATTGAGGAGTATGAAATTGATGGTTGGAGGTTAGATCAAGCCTTCCAAATGAACCAAGATGGAACTAATTACTTATATGATATCAGAAAAGCAGTAGAAAAAGTTTGTGCAGAAAGAAAAGACCGTGGAGAAGAATGGGGAACACTAGGTTATTTAGTAGGTGAGATATGGGATGGATCTGGAAGAGAGATAAATAGTATCGGTTATAGTCAAAATGGATTAAAATCACTCTTTGATTTCCCACTAAGATATGCTTTAGTACAAGTATTAGCTTCACAAGAGCATACAGAACAGGGTGGTGCTTATAGTCAGCCAACTTCAGTATTTAACAGAGGGTATGCAACTCACGAGATATATCCTTATGATGCCCAACCAAATCTGATGTTAACTACCCATGACGTAGTTCGTTTTGGTGATTTGATTCAAAGAGCACCTCATTTAGGTTATGGTAAGGAGCATCCTGATTATTGGAAACGTCATAAAGCAGCTTTTAGTTTTATGGCATCATATACAGGACCAATCACTATTTACTATGGTGATGAGATTGGTAGAGAGGTAGAAGGGTTTATCAATGAACAGGATATGGTTGATGGAGTAAAAATTTATGATGACCATGCTGCTAGAGATGCAGGTAAGGCCTCTGGTTTCACTGATCAAGAAGAGGATTTAAAAGATTATGTAAGTAGTTTGATGAAGATTAGAAATGATAATCCAGCATTATGGAATGGAGAGAGAAGAAATTTGGTAGCATCTGGGACTAAATATGCTGATCTTAAAATTGATCCAGATACAGGTGATAAGATACTCTATGTATTAAATACTGGAACAGATGCAACTACAATCTCAATATCTAATGTTGGTGGAACTAAGTTAATAGATTTATTTACAGGTGAAGAGATAGCTGGTTTAGCTAGCTATGATATTTCTGTAGATGGACTAACAGGACGTTTTTTTAGTATTAGATAATTAATTTTCTTAAGCATAACAGTTAGATTAATCTAACTGTTATGCTTTTTTATTTGATTACATTATTAGATAAAATATGTTAATTATTTATCCCCTTAGTCATAAATCACTTTTGCTATTTTCCTAAATATCTTTAAATTAACCCAAGTAAAAAAAGGAAAAATAATACAAAAAGAGTATTATTATATAATAGAAACCCTTATTTTATATAAATAGAATAATTAATTTCAAGCTAAAAAATAATTCTATAGATGTCCAACTTTAAAGTGAAATAAAAGAATTCTTAGCCACGAATTAACACAGATTCACACGAATTAAAATCAAATACAAATAATAATTATATTTTTACTTGATTTTTTATTCGTGTTCATTCGTGCAGATTCGTGGCAAAAATAATATTTTAAATTTCTTTTTAGGATTGGACATCTATACTTAAGGATGTGGTTAAATTATGGAGGAGTTAGCTAAATTATTTACTGATATCAATATAAATCAAAGAGAGAAGTTAGGTCTTGAATATAAGGTTGTAATGAAGTTAAAGGAGAATATTGATAATAAGGAGTATATTAATCGAGTCTTTATAATCAGTGTTGTTCTTTTAGTTCTTAAAGAAAATAGAGTGAAAGATAGTATATTAGAAGAGCTAACTAAACTGCTAGATCTATATTCAGATATTACAAAGGATGTATATAAAATTAAATATGTTGCTTTTCTTTTAATAAAGGAAGTAGTATTTTATAAGAAGATGAGTTTTCAGTTGTTATTATTAGTTATTAATAGATTAGAAGGGATTCCAACAGATGATAAGAACTTAAAGATATACAAGCTCTTAAGAGGATTATTTCTAAGAATAAAAAAGAGATGGGAATTAAGCTATCTCTATATAGGGGATTATCCAAGTGATCTATCGGACTTTGAAAAGATAATATTAGTAGTTATAAACTTCTTCCAGAAAAAGAAGAGGGTAAAGAGAATAGAAGATTTTATATGGCTAAAATTAGCTTTGGGGAAGATAGACTTAAATTTAAAAAAGAGAATAACTTTTAAACAATTTTATGAATATTTATTAGATAACCTTGAAATTTTAAATTTATTATTTAGATATATCTCTAAAGAGAAGTTAGCAAATATATCATCCTTTGAATCTTCACTAATTGTAGGAATATCTATAGTTACTTTTGCTAAAAGCAAGAATAAAAAGATTATACTAAATCAAATTAGCAGATACTTTAGAGAGAATTATTTTTCTGCAATAGATCAAGAAATTAACTTATTAGATTTTGGAGTTAGCCTAATAATCAATTTATCTTTGGTATGGAACTTTAATATAGAAGATAAAGATAATTCAGCAGAAATAGATGAGAAGATAGGAATAAGTCAGAACCTAGAAGATAATTTTTTTAATGAAAGCTGGAACTTAAATAAAGATAAGGAGAATAGAGGGAGATTACTTATTGAAGCTATAGAGAATAATAATCTTAGATTGATAAAAGAGTTACTTGATATGAGAATTGATCTTAATTATAGAGATAATAATAATAGAACTCCCTTAATCTATGCAGTTAAATTTGATAATCTAGAGCTAGTTGACAGGTTAATAGAGTTAGGGGCTGACTTAAATCTAAGGGATAATAAAGGAAGAACAGCCTTGATAGAAGCTGTTATAGCTGATAATGCTAAGGTGGCTTTTCGTTTAATTAAAGCTCATTGCGATACTAATGTCAGGTATTTGGGCAAAACTCCTTTGGAGTTAGCGATAGATTGGAATAGAAGAAATATTATCCCATTATTAGATGATTAAGTATAGTATAAGGCCTTATAGGTGTGTGAATTGAAAATGAAACAATAGAAAGATAGTGTGACACTTTCGTTATTAGGTGGAAAGGTGGGTAGATGGTTAGGTGGTTAGGAACTGACTAACTACCTAAATTTCTAACTCCTAACCATCAAAGAAAAAGTACCCCAATATCTCCATATAGACTCATGGTTAAATTTCATCTAAAATATAGCAAGGAAACTCCATCTAAATCTTAATTTTGATTTAGGTGGAGAGGAATTGCTACGGTCTTCACCTCCTTAAAATAATTTTAAACCATTCTTGAAAAAACAACCTATATGATGTATAATAGAATGTAAGAGGTGATGTAATGATGAAAAGAACACAAATATCTTTACCACAACAAATGATTGATAAGTTAGATAAAACCGCTGATGAAAAAGGTATTTCTAGAGCAGAATTAATTAGATATATTATCAATTCTTATTATGATAGAAAGTAGGTGATTGATTTGAATGAGAAACACCACATTACTATACACCATATCAAACTATATAAACTCAGCAAAATCAAACAAAAACAACTAGAATATTTTCTTAAAAACTGGAATAAAGCTATTCGTTCAGCACTTAAAATAGTTAAGCATTGGGGTTTTACTTCTTATACTAAATCCCACAAACATACTTACAGGGTATCAAGAAACAACTTTAATTTACCTTCTCAAGTGGCTGTTGAAGCTAATCGTAAAGCAATTGAAACCTATAAGAGTGCTGAAAATGCTGAATTCCACCGACAAGTTGAAGTGTCTTTAGTTAACAATAAAGGTTTTGAGTTAGTCAATAAAGATGGTCGCTATATTGCTAAAATTCCCATTGAAGGCAGAAAATCAATCTATTGTCCTTTAGCCTTTGGAGAATATCAACTTAACAAGATAGAGAACCCTAACTATAAACTCAAAACTGCTAAATTATATAAATATAATGATGAATGGTATCTAGATTTAATTATGGAGTATAATCAACCTAAAAGAGAAACTGATACTATCTTAGGTATAGATTTGGGTATTGTTAAATTAGCTACATTTAGCATAATTGATAGTAAAGAGAACATCCTTCACCAAGAGTGTATGTCAGGTCAAGAATTAAGATTTAAGCGAATGAGATATAAGCATAAGCGAAAAGCTAAAGCTCGTTCCTCTGGTAGTAAAGCAACCTCTTTGATTGCTGAAAACAGACTTTGTAAAGAGTTAAACTTTAAAATTGCTAATAGAATAGTTGAGTTGGCTGATAAACACAACTCTCTAATTGTCTTTGAAGATTTAAAGAATATCAGAAAAAATGTAACTAATGACAACAATCTTAACAATTATGAAAAGAACTCTTGGGCTTTCTATCAATTAAAGCAACTAATTAAACATAAAGCTGACTTGTTAGGTATTCCATATCAAGATATTAATCCTAAAGATACTTCTCAAATCTGTTCTGTCTGTGGTAAAAAAGGCTTTAGGTTAAGCCAAAATAGATTTTTGTGTGACAACTTACATTTACAAAATGCTGATTTCAATGCAAGTATCAATATTGCAAAAAGAGCTATTTAAAAATAGCATACGAGGTAACTCGTAGCCCTTTAGGTCTTTACTTAGAGGATAGGGTAACTTTAGTCAACCGCCCTTCAACTTTCTTAGTCCCGAATCACCCACGTGTAGGTTTAAGAAGGTGTAAATCTTGTTGTTCTCTCTACACGAAAGGTCTTTTTAAGACCTGTAGGGAAGACTATACTGAGTATGGTTTTGAATTTAACAAGCTCCTTCCTAATCTTGTTTTTGATTAGGTGGGAGAAGTTGACGCATTGTCCAATGACTTTGAAAAGTCATTTTATCAATTAACAGGGGATTATAAGTGTTCTTCTGATTTTGATAGAATTTTATTACTTATAATAGAATTTTTAGATCAGCAAAAAGGTAATTGGGCTACTTCAGATTTGATGCTATTAAAGATTAAGTTAGATGGTATGGGGGTAAGTGTAGATGATGAGATTACAATTGAAGAGTTCTACAAGTATTTAATTAGAAATAGCTCTATATGTACTAAATTGTATCAGAATTTATCTGAGGATGGCCTTAAGGAGCTAGATTTATTTGAAGCTCCTATAATTAAAGGGATAGAAAAGATAATCAAATTAAATAATGAAGAGAGGATTATCTATGATACTTTGGTACAGGAATTAGATAATGCTGGGATAACATACAAAGAAGATGGGATTAAAGCTAAGTTGATTGGGACTTATTTAATGTCTGATGCTTTTGTTGATATTAAGCAAGAGATTACAACCTTTAATTTTACAATTGAGCTACTTACCAATTTAGATTTGATCTGGGATTATCAAAAAGAGGTATTATCTAAAGAGTTTAAAGATTTATCCTTATCAGTTGCTGAAGATATTGAGTATGAAGAGAAAGAAGGGATTGAGCTAGAATTAAACAGGGAGGATAATAAGCAAGAAACTCTAGAGGATATCCTTAAGGAAGAGGTAATGGATGAAGATATGCAAGCCTTCTTTAATAGAATTAAGGGTTTTGTCTAACCAATCTTGTTCGGTATCATCAAGAAAAAGTTGTAGTTTCATAGTTCTAATTAATTGCATAAGCTCACCTCCTATATTCACGTTGCATTTATAGTGTATCTTATTTACTGAAAAATATAAACTATTTTTAAACTTTGTATTGAACAAATTTAAAAATCAGCAATTCCTCCCCCACCAAATCAAAAATAAGATTTGAAAGGGGCATCCTTGCTGGAAGAAGGTGAATCTAAATTTAAATGTATTCTTATATAGAGATATTGCGACACTTCTAGAAATCAGTAGTCAGGAATCAGGAATCAGTTAAAAACGCTGGTTCCTGATTCCTGATTTCCGACACGAAAGTGTCGCAATATACCAATCTTTATTTTAAAGTGATATATCCATGAGCTGAAATAGTAAAATAGTTGTTCGCTAAAGGGGAGATGAAAATGGATAATGAAGTAAAGGGGGCTATAAGAAAAGGATTTTTGACTAATCTAGATAGTAGGTCTAAACTATTGAATATTATCTTACAATCTACAATGGATGCCTTCTGGATAATGAATATAGATGGAGAAATTTTAGAAAGTAATAAAGTCAGTGTAGATGTGTTCGGCTATTCCTTAGATGAATTAATGGAGATGAATATTAGTGATTTAGATATAATTAAAGATAGAGAAGAATTAAAAGAACAATTAAAAGCTATTCAGAGAACAGGTAGAGATAGATTTGAGACAAAGTGTCGATTAAAAGATGGAAGAATTAAAGATTTTGAGATAAGTATTACCTTTGTGGATTGTTTAGAAGAGCCGATATTCAATGTTTTTGCAAGAGATATTACTGGTAGAAAAGAGAAACAAAGAGAATTAGAGAATGCTTACCGGGGTAATCAAGAAGTTATTGATGAGTTACGAAAACATCATAGTAGAACCAATGTAATCTTGCAGACTTCAATGGATGCCTTCTGGATAATGAATATAAAAGGTGATATTCTAGATATGAATGAAGCCTTTATAGATCTTTTTGGATACTCATTACTAGAGGTAGTAGATATGAACCTTAATATTAAGGATTTAGACTTTAGTAAAAGTCAAGCAGAGGTCAAAGAACAGTTAGATTATATTAGGTCAAAAGGTAGAGATCGATTTGAGACCAAATATCGGTTGAAGAATGGAGAGTTAAGAGATGTAGAGGTTAGTATTACCTTTATTGACTGTATTGATGGTAGTATCTGTTTAGAAGAACCGATATTTAATGTCTTTGCCCGTGATATCACTGAAAGAAAGAGAAAGCAACAGGAGTTAGAGAAGGCTTATCGTGATAATAAAGAGTTTGTTGATGAGCTACGTAAACAGAATAATAGGATAAATACAATTTTACAGACTTCAATGGATGCTTTTTGGGTAATGAATCTAGAAGGAGATATTTTAGAGACCAATGAAGCTTATAAGAGTCTATTTGGATATTCTTTATTGGAGACTATCAATATGAATATTAGTGATTTAGATATTAGCAGAGATAAAAAGGAGTTAAAGGAATTATTAGAGGAGATAAGAAACAAGGGAAAGGATAGATTCGAGACCAAGTATCGTCTAAAAAATGGAGAAATTAAGTATTTAGAGATAAGTGTAACCTTTGTAGATAGCTTAGATGAACCTATTTTTGAGGTCTTTGGGAGAGATATAACAGAGCGTAGGCTTAGGGATAAAGAGCTAAGAAGAGCTCAAAAGCAGTTGATACAGTCAGAAAAGATGGCTGCGTTAGGAAGGTTGGTGGCTGGGGTAGCTCATGAGATAAATACTCCTGTTGGGATAGGGGTGACAGCTGTATCCCATCTTGCTGAAAAGACTAAGGAATTAGTTGAACTTTATAAAGAAGGAAATATGAAGAGGGGAGATTTAGAGAGATTTTTAAAATTGGCTTGGGAGTCTGCTGAGATGACGTTGAAGAATTTAAATAATGCATCAGAGTTGATTAATAATTTTAAATTAGTTGCAGCTGACCAAACAAATAATAAGAAGAGAAAGTTTAATGTAAAAGAGTACCTTGATGATATTATTATCAGCTTAAAACCTAAATTATCAAAGACAGACCATACAGTCATGATTAATTGTGATGAGGACCTTGAAATAGATAATTATCCTGGGGCAATCTCTCAAATCATTACCAATTTTGTGATGAACTCCTTAATTCATGGTTTTGAAGATAAAGATGATGGGCAGATAAAGATTCAAGTCTTAGAAGAAGATGAATTCATCAAGCTTAGATACAGTGATGATGGAGCAGGTCTTCCTGAAGAGCATATCAATAAAATTTTTGAGCCTTTTTTTACAACTAAGCGAGGACAAGGTGGAACTGGATTAGGTTTAAATTTAATCTATAATATAGTAAATAATATATTAAAAGGTGATATTGAATGTAAAAGTACAATAGGTGAAGGGGTTAGCTTTATAATTAAGATTCCCAAAGAGATAGATTAATTACTATGATTAATCATAGTAATTAAAGCAATTATTTTATTTGTTGTGGAAACGCTTTCATAATTATTCTTTAGTATATCTTAAGTAGTGGTATAATAAATATATATAGTCATCTAACTTTAGAATCAAATTAAAATTAGAGTAAAATAAAAGTAACGAGTGATTAGTAATGAGTAAAAAATTAAAAACAACAAGGTTATTATAAACTTCAATTATACTTGCATATAAGGATTTATTTGTAAAGATAAGTTAAAATTATAAGTATAATATCAAATTTAACTTATTTTTAACATGTTGTTAATTTATATTGATAGGAGATTTATGATAATATATAGTTAATCATATATATTTAAGTGAACCTCTCCACCTAAATTAAAAATTTAGGTGGAGCTTCGCTATACTTCGCAAATACCATATAGATATAGGTTACTAGTAGCTTTTTAGTGAAGTTTGTATATTAAGTTTCCTCTACAAAGTAGATTACCTTATTCACTAGGGGCTGTCCACAAACCCATTATCCCTCATAGCTATATAGCTATTCTGGGAATACATTAATCCTACAACCTTGAATATTTTACACAAACAAGGATTAGTGTTTGTAACTCCATATATTCACTTGTACGACAAGGGGCTGAACTCAGGTTGTGAGTTAGCATTACTCTTTTTTTATAACCTTGTTATTAGTATTATACCATACTAGATAGAATATTTGAAGGTATCGAACCTTACAAATATTATCCAATTCATCTCCACCTAATACATAGTTTAGATGGAGTTTTCTTTGGATGTTTTAGATAAAAAAATTCTATGAGCCAAAATTAGAAAAAAAGGAATTCCGACAGGAAAACTAGAATTATTATATTAAGGTTTAGTTATTTACAATCTAGAAGTTAGGCTAAAGGGATTTTATAAAGAAAGTTTATAACTTGTTTTGATATAAATTAATTTTGGGGGTATGATCCAATACCGGATTGAACTTTAGAAGTAACAGTTTAAACAGTTAAGATACAGTATCATTTAAAATTTAAAGAGGTGATTATAAATGGAAATAAAGGTTAATAATCAAGATGATATAAAGGTTATTAAGCTTATAGGTGATTTTGATGGAAGCTCTGCTAATAAAGTTGAGGATAATATTATGCCTTATATTGAAAATCATAGCAGATTAATTTTTGATATGGGTGAATGTGAATATGTATCCAGTGCTGGATTAAGAGTTCTTTTAATAATTGCTAAAAAATTAAAGTCAGTAGAGGGCTTTGGTGTGCTTTCTAATTTATCAGAAGAAGTACAGGATGTTATGGAGATAACAGGGTTTAGCCATATACTAAATAGTTATGATACAGTTAATGAAGCAATAAATTATATGAAAAAAGGGGAGTAAAGATATGTTACGTGTAGATACTTATCCTACCCATGAACATAATGGAATTAAGATTCGGCGTGGTAAAGCATTACCCTTTGGAGCAACCATAGTTCCAGGAGGAGTAAATTTTTCAGTATTTTCAAAGCATGCTACTTCATGTGAATTGGTTCTTTTTAAGAAGCATGAAAAGAATCCTTTTGCCATTATCCCATTTCCTGATGAATTTAGAATAGGAAATGTCTTTACTATGATGGTCTTTGATATAGATTATGAAAATATAGAGTATGGTTATAGAATGGATGGACCTTATAACCCTCGTGAAGGATTTTGGTTTGATAAAGAAGAGATATTACTTGATCCTTATGCTAAAGCAATAGGTGGTAGAGAAGTTTGGGGAAAAGATCCTGATTGGGATGATAAATTCCAACATCGTTCTAGAATAATCTTTGATGATTTCGATTGGCAAGGAGATAGACCTTTAGAGATAGATATGAAGGATTTAGTAATTTATGAAGCCCATGTAAGGGGCTTGACCAAACATCCTTCTTCAGAGGTTAAATACCCTGGTACTTTTACAGCAATTAGGGATAAAATTCCTTATTTAAAAGAGTTGGGGATAAACTGTATAGAGTTATTACCTGTATTTGAATTCGATGAATTTGAACATTCTAAAATTTCAAAGGTAACAGGAGAACGGTTAATGAATTACTGGGGGTATAGTGCTGTCGGGTTTTTTGCTCCAAAAGCAGGCTATGCTGCAACAGGAAAGTATGGTATGGAGGTTGATGAGTTAAAAAATTTAATTAAAGAGCTACATAAAAATGGTATTGAGGTCATTTTAGATGTAGTCTTTAACCATACAGCAGAAGGAAATGAGAAGGGTCCTTATATCTCTTATCGAGGAATAGATAATAAGACATATTATTTATTGACACCTCAAGGTTATTATTATAACTTTAGTGGTTGTGGAAATACCCTAAATTGTAATAACCCTATTGTTAGAAATATGATACTTGATTGTTTAAGATATTGGGCTGCTGAATACCATATAGATGGATTTAGATTTGATTTAGCTTCTATTCTATCTAGAGATCAAAAGGGAGCACCAATGGTCAATCCACCTTTATTGGAAGCGCTAGCCCATGACCCTGTATTAGGAAAATGTAAGTTGATAGCAGAAGCCTGGGATGCAGGTGGCTTATATCAGGTAGGATCATTCCCAGCCTGGGGGCGTTGGGCAGAGTGGAATGGTCAATATAGAGATGATATCAGAAGGTTTTTAAAAGGAAATGGTGATATGGTCGGTAGAATAATACAAAGAGTTCAAGGATCACCTGATCTTTATAGTGACAGGGGACCTACAGCATCAATCAATTTTATTACCTGCCATGATGGATTTACTCTAATGGATTTATTCTCTTATAATAGAAAGCACAATGATGCCAATGGAGAGAATAATCGAGATGGTGCTGATGAGAATTATAGCTGGAACTTCGGATATGAGGGTCCAACTGATGATTATGGTATCAATAGAGAGCGGATAAAGCAGGTTAAGAATGCTATTACAATTCTGTTATTGAGTCGTGGAATTCCCATGATTTTAGCAGGAGATGAGTTTGGAAATACTCAATTTGGAAATAATAATGCCTATTGTCAAGATAACGAAATTTCTTGGTTGAATTGGGAGCTATTAGAAAGCAATCAGGAAATCTTTGATTACTTCAAAAAGATGATAGAGTTTAGAAAAAAACATCCTGTGTTAAGAGCAGAGCAGTTTAAAACTGCTTATAATTCTAGTGGATATCCTGAGGTTTCTTGGCATGGACAAGAGGCTTGGAACTTTGATTTTGGAGCATCTACTCTTACTGTAGCTGTTATGTTTGCAGGTGGGGCTGAAGACTATGGAACAGAAGATGATCAATTTATTTATGCTGCTATAAATATGCACTGGGAGTTACATGGATTTGAGCTACCAGAGCTACCAGAAGGTAAAGACTGGCATGTAGTTGCTAATACGGGAATGATTCCTCCAGAAGATATGTGGGATGAAAATAATCATAAGAAGCTAGCAGACCAAAACGAGGTATTGGTAACAGCTAGATCAATTATATTGTTGACTGCTAAATAAGGTGTTAATATCTCAGCCAAAAGTGGTTAGATATGAGTTTTAAGTTAGAATTCAACTTAAAGGAATATAATGGTGTACTTGAGGTTTCTTTAGTAGGATATTTGGATTCCTTTAGTTCACCTAAATTATTAAAAAATTGAATCAGTAGGTTGAAGAATCGATCGATAAGATAATCTTTTTAATGGAAGAGTTAGAATATATGTCTATTAGGGGTATTAGAACAATATTTTTTGCTAAAGAAAAAGTAGCAGTTAGCTCAGATGTGGTCTTAGTAGGGGCACAAAATAAGATGTTAGATCCTCTAAAGTTGAGTGAGTTAGACAACTTTTTTGTCATTAAAGAGAGTGAAGAACAATATAATTAATTAAGCTAATATAATTCTTCTTTGGCTCTAATATTTAAAAGGGATGATTAATGTGACAAGCCTAAAATTACCTGCAACTATGAAAAATCTCGATTCAATGATTAGTTATGTCTTAGATAAAGCAAAGAAATTCAATTTATGTGATAAGAAATTATTATATAAGTTAAGACTTGTTTGTGAAGAGGTCTTAGTTAATATTATCAATTATGCTTATCAGGATCTTAATGAGGTAGGTTATGTGGAGATAGCCTGTGATATTGATACTAAAGATAAAAAGATAACCTTGAAATTTATTGATGAGGGTATTGCTTTTAATATGCTTGATTATGAAGACCCTGATTTGACCCTTCCTTTATCGGAGAGAAAAGCTGGAGGTTTAGGAATCTATATAATAAAAACTATAATGGATAAAATAGAGTATCATCGAGAAGATGGAAAGAATACTCTTATCTTGATAAAGTCAATTGCTAATTTTATTGAGTAGCTTTATAAGGGTTAGTTAGCTGTTTTAGTTAAGACCTTCAAATTTGGAGTTATAGGTAAATGTGAGTTTATAATTTCTATTCATAAACTCACTAGGAGGTGTAGATATTGGTGAGAAATAATAATGATATATTATTTGATTTTGAAGATGATAAAAGCACTTCCGAGGATGATCTCTTATTTGAATCGGAAGAGAGTGATGGTATAATATATACTTTCCAAGATGGAGAGGAGTATTTAGAAAATGAATTACCTCCTTGGAAGATATTGATTGTAGATGATGAGGAAGAAGTCCATAAGATAACTCGCATTGTACTAGATGATTTCACTTTTGAAGGAAGAGATATGAGATTTATCAATGCTTATTCAGCAGCAGAGGCAAAGAAGTTGCTAAATGAGCATTCTGATATAGCCATTGTTTTATTAGATGTTGTGATGGAGAATGAGGACTCTGGTTTAGAGGTAGTTAAGTATATTCGAGAAGAGTTAGGAAATAAGCTGGTTCAGATTATATTAAGAACAGGACAACCTGGACAGGCTCCAGAGAGAAGTGTAATTAAGGAGTATGATATTAATGACTATAAGGAGAAGACTGAGCTGACTTCTAAGAAGCTATATACTACTGTAATGACATCATTACGCTCTTATAAGAACTTAAAGAAGCTAGAGGAGACATCAGCGGCTAAAGAGAAAATCGAGAGTGAATTACAGGTGGCAAGTAAGATTCAAGCCAGTATGCTTCCAAGAATCTTTCCTCCTTTTCCTGACAGAAATGAATTTGAAATATTTGCAAGTATGGAACCTGCCCGTAATGTAGGAGGAGATTTTTATGATTTCTTCTTTATTAATGATAATAAGTTCTGCTTTGTTATCGGTGATGTTGCAGGAAATGGGGTGCCTGCTGCATTATTTATGGTAATAACTAAGACTTTAATCAAGAATGAGGCTTTGAGAAATATTTCAGCTGAAGAGATATTATATAATGTCAATAATGCTCTTTGTAAAGATAATGATGAATATATCTTTGTAACTGCGTTTATAGGTATCTTGGATTTAGATACAGGAGAGCTTGAATTTGCTAATGCTGGGCATAATTCCCCTTTAATCTGTCGGGCAGAAGATAGAGAGTGTAGTTATATCAAATCTAATAATACCTTTATCCTTGGAATAACAGAGGAATTTGAATATCAGAGAGGGAGTTTAAGTCTTGACTCCGGTGATGTTATCTTCTTATATACCGATGGAGTGACTGAATCAAGAGATGAGAATAAAGAACAGTATGGAAATGTTAGATTGCAGAAGGTTATTTCTAAAATAGAGAATAAAGATGTGTATAATATTGAACAGGTGGTTAAAGATGACCTTAGTAAATTTACTAAAGGGGCATATCTTTTTGATGATGTAACCATGTTAGTATTAAAATTTAATAGAACTAGGTAATATAAAAGCCTAGCAATTCTATAATTATAGAATTGCTAGGCTTTTATATTTGAGAAAATAGAGCTAGTTAACTTTTAATTTGGTGGTTGCTAGTTTTAAAGTAGATAGAAAGTAGATAGTTATAGTATTATAAATATCTAAGTAAGGTACTTATCTAATAATCAAAATATCGCAATATTTCATTACTGTTTATTTTAAAAGTAGATACCTATAATTTAAACAGATGAATAAAAGGTAATTAGTAACAAATAATAAGTGTTAATAACATAAAAATCACCCTTAGGAGTCGTTAAATCTATGAAATCTATAGTTTCTTTCTTTAAAAAAATTAGAGATGTCAATAATAAATCAACAGATAGAAGGAATAAAAAAGAACTAATCTCAAGTAAATTAGCTGTTAATCTTAATAGAATTAAAGAGATCTTTGTTTATCCTAAGAATCAAGATTTTAAAATTAGAAAGATTAGCATAAAATCGATTAGTAGAGTAGGGGTTATTCTTTATTTGAATGGAATGGTTGATAGTAAAAAGGTTGAAGAGCATATTATCAATCCTTTACAAGAAGAGCCCTGTAATGATGAAAAATTGACTAATATTGATCTTATTAATAAGGTAATCAATGTTAGTATTGCAGATGAGATAGATACCTTTCAAGAGATCAAAAAGAAGATTCTTGATGGAAGAACTGTTTTATTAGTCGATGGTTCTAGAAAAGCCATATATATGGATACTGTTGGTTTTAGTTATCGCAATGTAGAGAAGCCAACTGCTGAAACTGTAGTCAAAGGTCCCAAGGAGTCCTTTAGTGAATCAACCCAAGTTAATAGATCCTTAATTAGAAAACAGCTAAGAAATGAGAAATTGATTACTGAGATTATGTCAGTAGGAGAGAGTTCTCCTTTAGATATATCAATTATGTATATTGATGATATTGCTAGTCCTGATTTAGTAAAGAAGATAAAGAAAAGAGTTCAAGATATCAAGGCTGATGTAGTTCAAAATATTGCTATCTTAGAGCAACATTTAGAGGAGAGACCATATTCCTTAGTGCCAACAGTATTATATACAGAAAGACCAGATCGTGTTGCAGCATTTCTTCAGGAGGGTCATGTAGTACTAGTGGATAACTCACCAGCAGCTTTAGTTCTTCCTGTGACATTTTGGTCTTTCTTTCAAACTGCTGAGGATATGTATCAGAGATGGGCTTATGGTAATTTTATTAGATTGATTAGATTGCTTGCTTTGCTGACCACTTTGTTGGCACCGGCAGCTTATATTGCAATGACCAATTTTCATGAGAATCTTTTGCCAACAGACCTTCTTTTAGCTATTACTGCTACTAGAGAGAATGTTCCCTTTCCTGTTATAATAGAGGTTTTATTGATGGAGATATCCTTTGAATTAATTAGAGAGGCTGGGATTAGAATTCCCAACACAATAGGACCTACCATTGGAATCGTTGGAGCATTATTGATTGGACAAGCAGCAGTTGATGCAAATGTTATTAGCCCAATTATAGTTATAATCATTGCCTTAAATGGTCTATCATCCTTTGCTATTCCCAATACCAGCTTAAATTATATGATTAGGATAATGAAATTTATATTCTCCTTCTCAGCATATCTATTTGGATATCTGGGAATATCCATCTCTTTAACTGTAACACTATCTTATTTAGCTTCTATTAAATCCTTTGATGTACCTTTCTTGTCACCATTATCCCCTTATTATCCATCATCAGGTGATACTATTATCCGTCCTCCGGTCTGGAAGCAGTGGCTAAGACCTTTAAATATCTATCCACAGGATAAACAGAGAAAAGAGAAGGTGGAGGGGGACGATAGTAATGATTAAAGAGTCAGATGGAAAGATAGGTATTAGAGAGTTTGTCTCAATTATAGTCTTTTCAATTATTTTAAAGGTTGCTGATATGACTCCTAATTTATTATTTAAAGAGGGAATGACTGCTACTTGGATGATGCCTTTAATTATGGGAGGATATATCCTTTTGCCTCTATTGATCTTATTATCTTTGCTAAATAGGTATAAAAGCAAAGGATTAATAGAGCTAATATATAGTATTACTGGTAAGTATGTTGGATTTATCATCAGTTTTGTTCTAACAATAATTTCTCTTTTAGGAACTGCTGTCAACCTTCGAGATCAAGTGGATATTCTTAATACTCTTTTCTTCCCTAAAACACCTATAATAGTTCTATTGATAATTATTACAATTAGTTGTTATCTGATTGCTAAAAGGGGATTAGAGGCTTTAGGAAGAACTTGTTGGCTATTATTACCGATAATTATCGCTTCTTTTATTTTATTAGTGGCACTCGCTTTAGGCGAAGTTAATTTAGAGTATATATATCCTATTTGGGGTCCTGGTCTCTCTCAATTATTTAAAAGTTCCTTATTGCACATATCTATTTTTGGAGAATTATTTTTGATGACAACTTTCTATCCTTTTGTTAGAGATGATAAAAAATATTATAGAGGTACTTTTTACTCTCTATTTATTATTATTACAGGGATGGTTCTATCTTTTTTGTTATACATAACTGTTTTTGATTATCCTACTATACAGAAGGTAGCTTTTCCCTTTCAATCACTAAGCCTATATGTATCTATTGGTTACTTTATAGCTAATGTAGAGAATCTATTTCTTCTCTTCTGGTTTATTGGAGCTATTATGCGTTTTAGTATTTATTTATATGTGACAGCAGCAATCTTTGCTTATACTATCAAGATTGAAGAGTTTGAGTTGTTACTTTTCCCAATATCATTAGTTATAATTTCTTTAGCTCTAATTCCAGAGAATTCTATTGTTGCTATGAGAATATTCAGAGAAGACTATATTCTAAAGTTTACTTGGTCGATATTTATATTTTTACCAGTATTCTTATGGGTTGTTGATCGTTTAAAAGGGAGAGCTGATGATGAAATTTATTAAATTAATTATATTTTTAATAATAGTTTTATTTATAAGTGGCTGTTGGGATAGATCGGAATTGGAACGGCAGGCTTATATTGTTGCTATTGGACTGGATCAAGGAAGAGATAAGAATGTTGAGGTGACTTACTTGATTGCTAATCCTCAAGGGGGTGGTGGACCAGAGGTAGGAACTGCTCAAGGTGAGCCACCCAGTGAAGTAATTACTCTGGAAGTACCAGATATTGTAGCTGGCTTAGATCTACTAAATGCTACTGTACCTCGCGAGATTAACTTTGGACATATATCTACATTGATTATTTCAGAGAAGTTTGCTAGAGGTGAGCAGTTGATATATAATCTCGATGCTGCAATTAGAGAGCGGCAGACTGGGAGAAAGACCTTTGTAATCGTATCTAAGGAGAAAGCTAGTGATTTTATCAGAGGTAATAAACCCTTACTTGAGACAAGAGCAAATAAGTTTTATGATTTTATGAGAATTCGATTGAAGAAGATAGGAATAGTTGGACCAGCTAAGCTTCATTATCTTTTAAAGAGAACGGAGTCTAAGGATGAATTATTCCTTGCGGCCTATGCTACAGTAGCCAAAAAAGAGGGAAAAGGAAAAAAGCAGGGTTATGAGGATGACTATCTTCCAGGAGAGATACCTAAAAAGGGAGGAAATCCAACTCAGATAATTGGATCTGCAGTCTTTAAAGAGGGGAAGATGGTTGGCAGATTGACTGGAGAAGAGACCAGATTAGCTTTATTATTAAGACCCCATTATAAGACAGCTTCAATGATATTTACTTTTCCTGATCCTATTAGTAAAGGTTATAGAGTGACTATGAGACTGAAAAAACACAGGGATTCAGAGCTTAAGCTAGATTTATCTGAGGATGATCCTAATATTAAGACTACTATTTCAATTGTTGCCCATATCTTAGCTATTGTCAGTGGTAATAATTATACTGATAATCTCCAAAAACAGGAGTTATTAAAGAAGTCTATTGAGGATAGTTTAGAGAATAAAATAAAAGATTTGATTGATAAGACCCAAAAAGATTTTAGAGGCGAACCCTTTCTATGGGTATTAGAAGCTAGAAAGAAGTTCACTACTTTTTCTGAATATCGTAACTATAACTGGATAGGAAGATACCCTTATGCAAAGGTTGAAGTAAAGGTGGAAGTAGATTTAAAAGGCTTTGGGAAACAGGTTACTCCAACAGGGCATAGAATTGATTAGGGATAGTTTAAGTGCTGGTGTATGGATATATTACGATACTTTAGTAATCAGTGGCGAGTGACGGGTAACGAGTAAGAATCTCTTTTCATCACTTGTCACTCATTACTCGTTACTGTCGTAATATCTTTATATAGAATCATATCTCAATTTAATTCTAGAATTGGATATAGATATTGGCTTAAGGGGGTTAAGAGATTGAGAAGGTTTAATTGGCAGCAGAAGGTGAAGGATTTAAAAGCAAAGCTATATATCCCTATTATGCTTACAAAGATCCAAGGGTCTCTTGGTATTCAAAGTTATTTATTCTTCTGATATTAGGGTATGCTTTAAGTCCTATTGATTTAATCCCAGATTTTATTCCTATTTTAGGCTATTTTAGATGATTTGTTATTATTGCCTGTTGGGATTATCTTAGCTCTTACAGTGCTTCCTGATAACCTCTATCAAGAGTTTGAAAAAGATGTAGAGTTAAGTATGGATAATATAGATAATCAGGTTAGTAGAATCGGAGGAATCTCTGTTATTGCAATTTGGATAATTGGAATCTTATCGATTATCATTATAATGTTAAGATGAGCTAGTTGACAACAGATGGATAATCAACTTTTAACTTCTAATTTCTGGTTTTATAGTGCCAATTTATTATTGATATATGATTTAATCTGCTCATAGACTTCTCTCGCTTTGTCTGAAGGGGGCAAGGTCATAAACAGCTTGTCTATATATTCTCTTTCTTCGATGATTTTGAGACTCTTTTGAAAGTTTATGTCATAAACCCAGCCCATTTGTGTCAATTTTAAATCATTTAATGTCTTTAAATCTTTATAATCAACAGGTTTTTCTGCTATTATCTGTTGGCAGATAGAGTTAGAAATATCATCTTTAGAAGTTAATCCTAAGCCCACAACTTTATTATTATCCTCTTGATTATAATCATTAATTACAACTCTCCAGATATCCAATTTATCGGCATCACGAATTAATTTGCTATAAAGTAATACCTTGTCAGTTTCATCTTCAGGTAAATTCATCTTATTATGATAAGATATAGCCTTTAAAATTAGCTGGGAAGATTCTTGAGAAATTTCTGCTAATAGATCATTCTCTAAGATAATTTTAATTGCTAGTGCTGCATGATCCTCTGATTTAGCATCTGAAAAGGTCTTATAGCGCTTATACTGTTCAAACCTTCCTAAATCATGGAATAGTGCTGTTATTTTAGCAAGATACAGCTCTTCTGCTGATAGTATCTCCTCTCCTATAGTAGTTATTAATTCAACAACTTTATAGGTATGCTCAAATTTTAAATCTATATTTCTTTGGTCTGTAGGATTTGGGAAGGAGTAAGTACTTACATATTTATTAAACCATCCTTTTAAAGTTAAAAATATCTCTTCATTCATTATAGGATTCCTCCTCTTATATTAGTAGCTACTTTTAATTGTATAGTTTATCCTCTATTTAGGCAAGAGGAGATAGAGAAATATTAATCTTTTTGTAAGGTATGGTCGCGACCAGACCCTACTTTAAAACCTTTTAATTCTTCGTTATTCATTTGAAAAACTGTCGCAATATCCCCATTAAGAGTTACTATTATGTTTAAAAAGAATTAATATTTTAATTTCTTATAAATAAAATAGATGGTCTGGTTTATTTTTGATATAATGGTTATAATTATGGTGATAGAAATTAGAGAGATCTTCTCTAATATTAAATATTATCTTATAGTTAAAGGTTAAATTAATTTATATTTAGAAAGGATGATAACAGTGAAAGGACCATTAATTATGACACCTGGACCAACCTATGTCGATGAAGAGGTAAGGGCTGCTTTGGCTAAACCGATAACCAATCCAGATATAGATTCAGATTTTTATGAGTATTATCAGAATACCTGTTCAAAGCTACAGAAGCTGATGAATACTGAAAATCAAGTACTTATCTTGAGTGGAGAGGGGATATTAGGTCTTGAAGCTGCCTGTGCTTCTTTAATTGAGCCTGGAGATAAGGTATTGTGCATTGATAATGGAATCTTTGGAAATGGATTTGGGGACTTTGCTAAGATATATGGTGCTGAAGTAAGCTATTTTAAAGCCGACTATCGTAAGGCTATCAACCTTCAGGAATTAGAAGAGTTTTTAGAAAATAATCATGACTTCAAAGTGGCTACTTTAGTCCATTGTGAGACTCCTTCAGGAATAACAAATCCAGTGGATAAACTCTGTCTTTTATTGAAAAAACATAGGATTATTACAGTAGTTGATTCTGTTTCAGCTATTGGTGGTGAGAGATTAGAGACAGATAAATGGGGAATGGATATTGTTTTGGGTGGCTCTCAGAAATGCTTATCAGCTCCTCCAGGATTAACTTTTTTAAGTATAAGCCAAGCTGCTTGGGAAGTAATCTTAAATAGAAAAGCACCAATTGCTAGCTTCTATTGTAACTTAGCAAACTGGAAGGATTGGTATGAGAAACAGTGGTTTCCCTATACCCAACCGATCAGTGATATCTATGGCTTAAGGGTAGCAGTAGAGAGGTGGCTAGAGGAGAATAATCCAATTGATAGGCATGCTAAACTAGCCAATGCTGTCAGAGAGAGCTTAGTCAGTGGAGGGTTGGAGTTATATCCTCTAGATGGTTTCTCAAATACCGTTACAACTATTAATATACCTAAAGGAGTTAGCTATCAGGATATTTATGATCAGATGTTAAAGGACCATAATATTATGATAACTGGAGCTTTTGGTTTCTTAAAGGATAAGGTAATTAGAATCGGGCATATGGGTGAAAACTGCCATGAAGAGAAGCTTTATCTAACCTTAAAAGCCCTTGATCTGACTTTGCGTAGTTTAGGTGTGGAGTTAAAGGGAGAGTTAGATAAATTATTTATTTCAGCTATAAAGGGATAGTAGTTAAAATAATTTAGAAAACAGATAAGAAATGATGGTGATTAAAAAATATATTGAAATTCTCACACCTCCCAAGTAGGAGGTGTTTTTTTATCTTTAACATAAGCCTAAGCTTGATTTTAAGATTTAGAGCTTTGAGTACTTCCACGAGAAAAATCACCCTCAGGACTCGTGAGTATCCATGGTAAAAAATTGTTTCTGTTTTATCTTTATATTCTAAGCTATCTAATAAATTAAGACCTTAATTATGTATGCTCATACCTAAGAGCTCTTCTAATATTAAAGCTGAGGTCAATCCAAGGTTCTTATAAATATTATAAAGGTTTTAAAACGATAAAAATAACTTGTTAGAATTTGTTTGAAGTGATATATTGATAGCTATATTGCTTAAAATAAATGAATTATTTTAGAGAATTAGGTGAAAATAAAGTTGAATCAAAATTAGATAAAAGGAGGTCAAAAGAATGACTGTGGCATCACAGGTAAAGCAAACGATTGCAACTCTTAAGGGAATTGAAAGTACTTTGGAACTTTACTCAATAAAATCTCATAATGAAGATGAAAAATCTACTTATAGAAACTCTTTAGAAAGAACAAATGACATAATAGACGACTTGGAGAAAAGATTAAAAGATCTTGAATACGAAGAACCACAATATAAAGGATTTTAAGTGAGGTAATAGATATGGCAGATTGGATTGAAGTTTTGATTAGAACCATAAGTCTATTCTTTATAGTATTAGCAGTAACTAGAATAATGGGAAAAAGGCAGTTGACTAGATTAACCCCCTTTCATTTTGTTAGTTATTTTGTTGTTGGAATATTAGCAGTTTTAATCGCAGTTAATTTAATAGACAACTTAATCTTAGGCTTCTTAGCTTTAGCAACCTGGGTTACCTTTTATCTTGTTTTAGATTATTTAGCCTTAAAGAGTAAGATGATACATGATTGGATTAATGGAAGGGAAACTGTTTTAATAAAAGATGGTAAAGTGATGGAAGATAGCCTTAAGCAATTAAGATTGACAGGTGAAGAGCTGTTAAGGGATCTTCGTACTAAAAATGCATTCAATTTAGCTGATGTTGAATTTGCAGTAATGGAAACCACTGGGGAACTCAATGTTCTACTCAAATCTGACAAAAAACCAGTCACCCCTTCTGATTTAGGAAAAAGGGTAGCCCCAAAAAGTGCACCCCAAACGGTTATTTTAGATGGAAATATTTTAGATGAACCATTAAGTAACATAGGATTGAACAGAGGGTGGCTAGATGTTGAAATAAAGAAGCTTGGTCTCTCCTTAGATAATATCTTTATTGGTCAAGTCGATTCTTCTGGAGATTTATATGTAGATCTTTTTGATGATGCCATACAAATACCTCAGCCAAAGGTCAAGGAAGCTCTTTATGCAAGTCTACAAAAATGTCAATCAGATCTAGTCAAATATGGTCTAGAAACCCAAGATAGTAGTGCAAAAGATATGTATCAATCAAATGCAAATAAACTAAAGGATTTAATGGAAATACTTAAACCCTATTTATTACGTTAGAAAGGGATGAAAAAATGTCTAATAAAAAGAATAAAAAACTCACTCCTACACAACAACAATATCAAGCCTTTGCCAAAGCAAGGGAGCCAGAACCCTCCGTAGTGAGAAATTGTTTAAGAGCCTTCTTAGTTGGAGGACTTATCTGTACATTTGGACAAGCTCTACAAATGATGTTCATCAATTATTTTAATTTCACTGAGGAGACTGCAGGTGATCCAACTGTGGCAGTATTAATTATTATAAGTACTTTATTAACTGGCTTTGGTATGTATGATCACATCGCTCAATGGGCTGGAGCTGGTACAATCATACCTGTTACTGGTTTTGCCAATACCGTTGCTTCTGCTTCCATAGAACATAGAAGTGAAGGTTTTGTTCTAGGTGTTGGTGGCAATATGTTCAAACTGGCAGGTTCAGTCATCGCCTATGGAGTTTTTTCTGCTTTTGTTGTTGCAATTATAAAGATCACTATCCAGGCGTTAGGTGGGATGTAAATGCAAAAAGGGCATCAATCATGGACTTTTAATTCTAAACCTGTCATCATATCTTCCGCAGCCGTTGGAGGTCCCTTTGAAGCTGAGGGGGCTGTAGCAGATGATTTTGATATGCTACATCAGGATTTATGGTTGGGTCAAGATAGCTATGAAAAAGCTGAGAAGAAACTATTAGAACAGGCATGTGAAATCGCTATACAAAAGGCAGATATGAAAAAAGAAGATATTCAGTTCTTTATAAGTGGTGATTTAATGAACCAAATCATATCTAGTAGTTTTGCTGCTAGAACTCTTGGAGCTCCCTACCTGGGTATCTTTGGTGCTTGTTCAAGCTCTATGGAAGGTTTAGCAATAGGTAGTTTGCTTATTGATAGTAAGTCAGCTAACTATGTTCTAGCTGGTGCTTCTAGTCATAATGCTGCTGTAGAGAAACAGTTTAGATATCCCACAGAATATGGCTCTCAAAAACCTCCTACAGCTCAATGGACTGTAACAGGGGCAGGCACAGCATTACTCTCTCAACAAGGTAATGGTCCAAGGGTTACTTCAGCTACGATTGGAAGAGTTATTGATATGGGATTATCAGACCCTTTTAATATGGGTGGTGCTATGGCTCCGGCGGCGGTGGATACTATAGAAGCTCACTTTAGAGATCTAAATATTGAACCTTCCTATTATGATTTAATAGCAACAGGAGACCTTGGAAAGATTGGTCATCAAATTGCAGGAGATTTATTAACTGAACATGGGATTGAGATTCCTAAGGATATACTTACCGATTGTGGACTTTTAATCTATAAAGAGGAGCAGCCTGTAATAGCTGGAGGAAGTGGATGTGGTTGTTCTGCAACAGTAACTTATGGCCATCTACTTAATCGTATGAAAAAGGGAGAACTAAAAAGAATATTAGTAGTGGCTACTGGTGCATTGCTATCACCTCTCTCATATCAGCAAAAAGAGAGTATTCCCTGTATAGCTCATGCAGTGTCAATAGAGATGTCATAAATGATCTGTTATATTCAAAAAGTGAGGTGTTAAAAGTATATGGAGAAGTTCTTATGGGCTTTTGTTGTTGGTGGCAGCATATGTGTTGTGGCTCAAATTATGATGGATGTATTTAAGCTCACTCCCGCCCACACTACAAGCACCCTTGTTGTAGTGGGAGCTATTCTAGGGGGTCTTGGTTGGTATGAACCGATTATAAAGTTTGCAGGTGCAGGGGCTTCGGTTCCAATAAGTAGTTTTGGTAACTCTCTAGTAAAGGGTGCATTGGAAGAGGCTAAGAGAAGTGGAATTATTGGTGTTCTTGCAGGAATATTTGAGGTTACCAGTGCAGGTATTTCAGCAGCAATTATATTTGGATTTATGAGTGCTTTAATATTTAAGCCTAAAGGGTGATACAGATGTGATTTGAAGGGAGGTGAAATAAATGACAGTAGGTACTCAAATGCAGCAAGCAGTTGCAGGTCTTCAAAGTGCAGCAGCTACTATGAAGACATTTGCCCTTGAAACTGAAGACCAAAATGCAAAACAAGAATTTCAGCAATTAGCTCAGACTCTTGATGATGCTCTTCAAAAAATACAGAACAGACAAGAGTATATAGAAGGTCAAGAGCCTCAATATAAACAACAATAATATTAAATATAATATAGTTGCTCTAGGGTGGGATTAATTTCCTGCCTTTTTATAGAATAAAACATTATATATATTTAATTAAATTTCTTCATATTAAAATCAATATCAAAAGAATATTTGGACACAGATTTACGCAGATAAAAGCAGATTAAAAGATAAAGATTATTAAGAATTTAAATCAGATTTTTATCAGTGAGAATCAGTGTCAAGAAAAGTTTTGATTTTTATCTTTGATATGAAAATTATTAATTCGACATGTATAGTCTGTAAGTTCCATATAATTATGTTAGAGTTTAGATTTTAACTGGTCATCTAGAAAAAAACTAAAAAAATACCCACAATCTTCTTGACAAACAATTATTTATATGACATAATTATCAGTAACGATAACTATTATCAACAAAGATGTTGCTATCTTTTGAACATCTTAAATAAAATTAGGAGGGATTTATATGTCATTAGTAGGAAAAGAAGTATTACCATTTAAAGCACAAGCTTATCAAAAGGGTGAATTTTTAGAGGTTACAGAAGAAAACTTTAAAGGAAATTGGAGTGTAGTTGTATTCTATCCAGCTGACTTTACCTTTGTATGCCCTACAGAATTAGAAGATTTGCAAAATGAATATCAAAATTTAAAAGATCTTGGAGTTGAAGTATATTCTGTTTCAACAGATACTCACTTTACACATAAAGCATGGCATGATAATTCAGAAACTATCGGAAAGATTGAGTACATAATGATTGGGGATCCATCCCATACTCTTTCTCGAAACTTTGACGTTCTTATTGAAGAAGATGGTCTTGCTGATCGTGGTACTTTTATTATTGATCCAGATGGCGTGGTTCAAGGAGTAGAAATTAATGCAGGTAATATGGGACGCGATGCAAGTGCCCTTGTAAGCAAAATCAAAGCAGCTCAATATGTAAGAAATAATCCAGGAGAGGTTTGCCCTGCTAAATGGAAAGAAGGTAGTAAAACTCTTAAACCAAGCCTTGATCTTGTAGGAAAAATTTAAGGAGCTGGTTAAATGGTGTTAGATGCAGAGATAAAAGCACAATTAAATGAATACCTTCGACTGATGGAAGGTGATGTGCTACTTAAAGTGAGTGTTGGAGCTGATCAGGTATCCAAGGATATGCTCGCTTTGGTGGAGGAGTTATCCGACCTTTCTTCAAAGATCAAGGTAGAGAAGAGTCCTTTACCAAGAACTCCTAGTTTTAGTGTAAATCGTGTTGGGGAAGATACCGGAGTCACCTTCGCTGGCATTCCTCTAGGTCATGAATTTACTTCATTGGTATTAGCTTTACTACAGGTAAGTGGTAGAGCACCAAAGGTTGCACAGAGGGTTATTGACCAGATTAAGAATATTAAAGGTGAATATCACTTTGAAACATATATTAGCTTAAGTTGTCACAACTGTCCTGACGTGGTGCAGGCATTAAACTTGATGAGTATCCTTAATCCTGGGATCACCCATACTATGATTGATGGAGGAGCTTTCAAAGATGAGGTAGAAGCTAAAGATATCTTAGCTGTACCTGCTGTCTACTTGAATGGAGAATTCTTTGAAAGTGGTCGTATGTCTCTTGAAGAGATTCTAAACAAGCTGGGTAGTGGCATGGATGAATCAGAGTTTAGTGATAAAGACCCTTATGATGTATTGATTATTGGTGGTGGTCCAGCAGGTGTAAGTGCAGCCATTTATGCAGCTCGTAAAGGTATTCGCACAGGTATTGTTGCTGAGCGTTTTGGTGGTCAGGTCATGGATACCTTGGGTATTGAGAATTTTATTAGTGTAAAGCATACCGAAGGTCCTAAACTGGTAGCAAGTCTTGAAGAGCATGTAAGAGATTATGATATTGATGTAATGAAGTCACAAAATGCCAAGGGGCTACAGAAGAATCAGTTCATCGAGGTTGAACTTGAAAATGGTGCTATTTTAAAGAGTAAAGCTGCAATCATTTCAACTGGAGCTCGGTGGCGTAAGCTAGGTATACCTGGGGAGGATAAGTTTAAGAACAAAGGTGTGGCTTACTGCCCCCATTGTGATGGACCTATGTTCCAAGGAAAGGATGTAGCTGTCATTGGTGGAGGTAATTCTGGTGTTGAGGCAGCAATCGACTTAGCAGGTATTGTCAAGCATGTAACAGTCCTTGAGTTTATGCCAGAACTAAAAGCTGATGAAGTGCTCCAAAAGCGTCTTTATAGTCTTCCCAATGTTACTGTCCTCAAAAATGTGGAAAGCAAAGAGATTACAGGTGCTGATAAGGTAGAGGGTATTACATATACTGATCGTGAGAGAAAAGAAACCCATCATCTTGAGTTAGCGGGTGTATTTGTTCAGATTGGTCTTATCCCTAATACCGATTGGTTAGCAGATACAGTGGAACGTAACTCTTTTGGTGAGATTGTTGTTGATAGACATGGAGCTACCAGTTTAGCTGGTGTATTTGCCGCAGGGGATTGTACCCATAGTCCATATAAACAAATCATTATCTCTATGGGGACAGGTGCTACTGCAGCCTTAGGTGCCTTTGACTACTTGATCAGAAATGAATAAAATATTCTAGTATATAAAAAGTTGCTTACTACCACATGGTAGTAAGCAACTTTTGCATTTTTATTTTTGCTTAAAATATCCAATATATCTTACAGCCCTTTCTATTCTTGATGTGATCTACAATGACATGAAGTAACAAAACAAATCACACTAAGCAAAAGACTTATGATACCAAGTGAGATAAAGATAATTCCTATAATGGTTGCTCCTATAAGGGACAAAATTCCTGAAATGATTAAAAATAGGGTAATTACCACAAGAAGCAGACATAAGAGTATGCTATGACATCTTCTAAAGCAGCAATCAACTAATAAAAATACACCTGATAAGATGGTTCCAATAGCTATAACTGGTGCATTTGGAGATAGTTGTGTTGCTAGAAAGACACCAAAGCCTAAAAGTATAAATCCTAAAACAATAAGGGCCAAACGGAATAATGATAGGTCACGATTAGCAAACAAAGTACTCACCTCCTCAATGGAACATGTTTTAATATATGGTACATTTTACTATCATTATATGAATAATTTGAGAAAGCGTTACATAGATTTTGAGATAGCTTAGCAAATGAAGTAGAATAGATACAAATAATCTAATAAATCATCTTATAGTTTGGGGATTTAAGAATAGACTAGAGGTCAAATAATCACACTAGGGGGATTTTAGCTTTTGCTATGTTCATATGTATCGATTAGTTCCTCAGCAAAATATCGGTGCACTTCTTTTTTAATTAAAACACCAAAAAATAAAAAATCTCTGAAATCATATTAAATCGATTCAGAGTTCTTATGTTTGAGTTATTAAATTAAGTGGTACCAAAGGTGGGACTCGAACCTACAAGATACTAGGACCATTAGATTTTGAATCCTCCAAATTAAAAAATCCTGGATGTTAAAAGATCAGATCAATAATGACAAGAGGATTATTAAAGTGGTAGTTGCCCATAACAGATATTTACTTAACTTTCCGTTATGATAAATACTTAACTTATAGCCTATCTTTACAAATATTTTAGCCATTTCACGATAAATGTCATAATATATAAATCTCCTATATTCCTTCACTAAATATTTCTTTAATAAAATAAATACAATAACTGACCAGAGAAAGGGTTGAATTCCACTTAACATAAGTTTTATATCGAAATAATTAATATCTACATCTATATTAGTTAGATTTTCTAATAAAAAAGGATTAATACCAATCAATAACATAATAATAGTTAAAAATCCCAAGCCTAACTGCATGCTGATGGTCGGTTTTCTATTTAAGTTAATATTACTATTTTGGAAGAATGCATAATATATGAATTTTAAAAACATTAGAGAGGTTCCAAAACTCATCAGGTTCAGACCCCAGATTAATACCGGTTCTTGTAAAGCTTCTTTAATAATGGTTTTACTCATATATCCATTAAAAAAAGGGACTCCAGATATAGCCATAAAAGCTACCAGAGTTGCTAACGAAGTTATGGGAAGTTTACTCCCCAAGATCCCTAAATCTTCAAGATTTTCCTTTCCTGTAGTATAAATTACAACTCCCGCTACCATGAATAATACAGTTTTATATAATATGTGATTAATCAGGTGAAAAAAAGCTCCTGTTATTCCCGCTGCGGAACCAATACTAATACCAATAATCATATAGCCAACTTGGGTTATTATGGAATAGCTCAATAATTTACGAACCTGATTTTGCCTTAAAGCCATTACAATTCCAAATAAAGCCGAAATAAGACCGGCATAAGCCAGAATATTTATCCCAGATAGCAGGCGGTACATTACATATACGCCTACTTTTGTCGTATATATTGACAAAACTACTGTAACATAAAAGGGAACTTTGCTGTAAGTCTGTGGCATCCAGGTATGTAAACCTATAAAAGCCAGCTTGATTCCAACCGCAATCATAAAAAAAGGGATTCCGGCCTCTATAGCATTCAAAGATAGACTACCTGTAGCCGAATGATTTAGAAATACCCCCCATAATAAACTTAAACCTCCTACCGCCTGCATAAGAAAAAAATAATACCCTGTTTTTTTTGTTAAATCACTTACTGTTATAATAAGAAAAGATGAACTAATCTCCATCAATTCCCAGAAAATATAGAGAATAAACAAATCACCGGTAAAAACCACAGTCAAAGAGCTACCAATAAACAAAAATATTAACTGTAAATTACTTCGGGAACTTATATTAATTGAATAAAAAACAGCAGCTAGACCACTGAGAGTAAAAATTAATCCCGTCAATTTACTGATATCATCTACCCTGAAAGGAATTAAAGTATAATTAAGAAAATTAATTTCTAAGCTATAACCAGGTGTTAAATAAAAAGTAATAATAAGGGCACCTGTAGTAATAAGAAAAGATATTATGTATTTTATTTTATTATTAATGGCCAAAAATAAAAATAAAGCACCTGCTAAATATAAAAACCCTGGTGTAATCATCTTCAACCTCCCAATAATATTCTTATATATTCACTATTATTCAGCAAAAACTTCGGAATATTATTTATTAAACTTAAAGGTAATGATGGTACTATACCAAATAGAATACACAAACTGCCCAGAAAAAAAGTCGGCAATTTTAAAGATAAATCAGGCTTTTCTATTAATGTTTTCTTTTCCGTTTTTGTATATAATTTAATAATTACTTTTAAGTAATAAGTTAAAGATAAAAAAGTTCCTACCAGAATAAAAAAGGCAGCATAAAAAAAACCTGCTTCTATAGCTGCTTCAATAATAAGCCATTTACTAATAAATCCATTGAAGGGGGGCAGACCCACTATTGCAAGCGCAGCAACCACAAAAGTAAATGAAAGTACGGGAAATTTATAACCCAGCCCTTGAATATCTTCTATTTCATCGGCTTTTAAACTATAATAAAAAATCCCTAAAACTAAAAATAAAGTTCCTTTCATTATCCCATGATTTAAAATATGAAAACTTCCACCAATTAATCCTTTTTCATTGCCTAAAAATAAACCAATAGTTATATATCCTATTTGGGCAATACTAGAATAACCAAGAAGTCGGTTTAAATTTGATTGCTGATAGGCTAAAGTATGAGCAATAATAAAAGTAAGTACTCCCCAGAAAACACCAATATTTAAAATTCCGCTTTCAGTCAGAAATTCAACTCCAAAGATAACATATAATAATCTGATTAATGCATATATAGCAGATTTCATCACCAATCCCGAAGATAAAACATTATAAGGAATAGGTGAAGCTTCATAAGAATCTGGCATCCAGGCATGCAGGGGAACTAACCCTATCTTTATTCCATAGCCAAATATAAAAAAGAACATAATTGTACTTTTTATCATAAAGGGAACACTTTTAAATTCCAGAGAAATTTCTGCCATATTTAAAGTTCCAGTTAAATAATAAGTTAAGATTGTAGCCAGTAAAATAAAAAAGCTCCCGAATGTAGACATTATCAAATATTTAAAAGAACTTTCTATCGATTTATCAGTCTTTTTTATCGCCGTTAGGGCGTAAGAACTCATGGAACTTACTTCCAGAAATACATAAAGATTAAATAAATCAGCAGTAAGAACCATTCCTGCAATACCAGCTATCATCACATATGTAAGAATAATAAATTTGTGCTTATTAACTTTAATATAGTTTAGGGAAAAAATAATAACGGTTATAAATAATATAGCTATAATTAACAAGAACATGGCGGAAAAAGAATCCACCATTAAATTTATACCCAAAAGCCCCCAATTACCAATACTGTAAACTTTGGGAGGATAACTATCATTTATAACTAAAATTAATAAATACAGATAAATTACCATACTAACGATTACCAGAGAATAAAAAAGTTTATCAGAATATAACTTAAAAATTCCCAGAAAAAATGCGGTTAGTAGAGGTAAAAGGATTATCCAGACAGCTGACTCCATTTTTTTATCCTCCCAAAACAAAATTTATCCGATATCCTAGTGTCTCTAAAACTCCCCTGAAACTAAGAACTCACTTTATCCTCTCAATTTTCTAATCTCATCAACATTTAAAGTCCCATATCTTTTATATATTTTAATCACTAAAGCTAGCATTACCGCTATAAGACTTCCCCCAATAACAATCGCTGTTAAGGCCAGTGCCTGAGGTATGGGATCAACTACTAGCTCATATTTTCTATCTAAAATAGGTGCAGTTCCACCTAGTTTGAAACTTATCAGTATTAATAATAAAATTAAAGAAGATTCCACAATATTAACTCCAACAACAATTTTTATCAAATTTTTGTTCATAATTATAGTATAAATTCCCAGATAGAATAGAATTATAACCACAACATAGGGTAGTTCCACTATTAGCCCTCCTTAATTAGACTATTAAAAATTGCAGCCAGGCCGGCTCCTACTTTTATACCAATCATTAAATTTAAGTAAGGTATCAAGCCTGCGCTAATTAATTCACCGGGATTTCCCAGACCAAAATTAGCCTGTCCGCTGGCTAGAAAATTGCTTCCAGCAAATATGCCAAGCAATCCCAGTAGAATAAAACCTATAGCCCCTATACCTTCCAATAAGGATTTATGGTTTGGTTTAAGTTTATTTTCAGAAAAAGTAATACCATAGTTTATGGTCACTAGAATGGGAATCATAGCCAGAATAACTCCTCCAACAAAACCTCCACCAGGACTAATATGGCCAAAAAATATTAAATTCATTCCTAAAACCACCAAAAACGGAATGATAATTATTATAGTTTGATAAATAATAATTGTAAACTCAGTACCCAGCATTTTTACTTTTTTAATGGGAGTCATAAAAGATAAAGTAGCTGCAGCCGTTAAAATTACAGTTGCTTCACCTAAAGTATCAAAACCCCGATAATCATATAGGACTGAAGTAACTAAATTTATTGCCCCAGTTTCCTGAACCCCTTCAGAGATATAATGTTCCGATAAATACCTTTTTATATCAAGATTCTGAATTTCATCAAATATAAATAATAAGAAAATAGCCAAAAATAGAACAAGACCTATCTTGTAGAACTTTCTAAATATTTTATGTACTCTACTCATTTTGCCAATCCTTTGTTTTATTTATAGTAATTACAAAAAAGGTGAGAGTTAAGCCAGCGCCAATTACGGCTTCAGCCAGAGCAGCATCTGGAGCCTGGAGAATAACGAAAATAACTATCAAAATAGCACTGAAAATAGCTAGAGTAATAATTGAGTTTAACAGATTTTTAGTAAATACCGCAAAAAATGCAGTAAATAATAAAAATATCATTAACATATTTAATATTACATAAATCACAACTTTACCTCCAGTCATTGTTTGATATCATTTTTAACAATTTTTTGAGGTTTTATACTATAATTATAAGCAAAATGGGCTATGGCATGAATTGCTACCGGGTTGGTGATTAATAAAAAAATAATTATGATAATAAGTTTTAAAGAAATATAACTAATTCCCTCCAAAACTATACATCCCATTAAAACCGAAATACTTCCTGCTATAAGGCATTTAGAGCTAGCGTGTAAGCGGAGATAAAAATCAGGAAAGCGAATCATTCCAATGGCATTACTTATCAAAAAATAGGTACCTGTTATTAAAAATACATAGGCAATTATTTCTCTTAAAATACTAATTGAATTAATCACTACTCCCTCCTTTTTCTGGCTTTTGAAGATATTTAACCATAATTAAAACATTCATAAATATTGAAACTCCATAAACTAAAGCCACATTAATATAAATTTTTCTTTCAAAATAATAACTTAATAAAACTAAAATCATTAAAAACATTACACCTATAGAATTCATAGCAGCTAGTCTATCAGGTACACTGGGACCTTTAATTAATCTATAAAAAGTTATAATAATGGATAGAATAATTGCCAGTATTAAATAAAGCATTTAAAATCACACTCCAGATTGAAATAATGAAAAATTTAAAATAAATTATTCAAAAATTTTAGCTATCCATTTCTCATGTTTACCGATAAGTGCTTTCTTTAGTGCTGCTTCATCTTCACTGCGAACATCTATCCAGTGAATAAAATAGTTTTTATTTAAAATATTGAAATCCATAATCAGGGTCCCTGGAGTTAATGCAATTAAATTGGATAAAATCATAATACTTGGTAGATTTTGAAGAGATGTTTTTATTTGAACTGTTTTTGGAGAAAATGAGGGGTTAATTTCAAAGACATGTTTAGAAACTCTAACTGCAGATAAAAATGCATCATAAATAAAAGCACCAACCACCAGAAATATGTAATATATTTTTACAAATGATACTTTCACCTCATAATTCATTAGTAATAATCTAAACACTTCAGCTGCAAACATACGCGATATAATAGAACAAATAATAGTAACCAGAGTACCCAGCAAAAATACTGAGAAATTAATGTGACCTGCAAAAACAAGCCATAATGCCAGAGTTAGAATAAATGTTAATAATTTTTTCTTCAAATTAGATCCCTCGCTTTAAATTTAATAAAATTAGCTGCCAGAGTTGTAAGTAATGGATAACAATTTTAATTATTTTTATTATTCCCATATGATTTATTATTATTAGAATATATTTTATCCTCGATATAATCTTTTATCACAGATAATGGGATATGGATAGGGATTAGAATTGCCAGAGAAGAACCTTGTTAAGTTAGTTCCATTGATCTCTGATTTGCAGACAGAAGCAGCAGAGAAATTAGATAGCTTAATTAGTAACAATGGATAGCAGAAGGTCTTTTCAATAGATTTTTGTCATTGGACGGTGAAAGAGCGACATATATATGTCGCCCTTAAACTATGTAAAAATAAAAAACCTCTGAAATCCTAGTAATTACAAGGGATTCAGAGTTCTTATGTTCATGTTATTAAATTAAGTGGTACCGAAGGTGGGACTCGAACCCACAAGGCCACTAGGACCATTGGATTTTGAATCCAACGCGTCTGCCAATTCCGCCACTTCGGCACAAATTAAATTGTTAATTTCCTTAACGACAATTAATATAATAACATATTAATTAATTTAATGCAAGAGTTATTTAAAAATAAAATCTACCAATATTTTGGGGTTTAAGTGATTATATAATATAAAATTGGCCACAGATTAACACAGATGAAACACGGATACAAGAATTATTCAAGATTAGTTATTATCTGTCTTTAATCCGTGAAAATCAGTGTTTATCCGTGGCAAAAATTTTTATTAATCTTTTAAAATAATTTATACCAACAATACTCATTACTAGTTACTTATTAAGATAGTAAAGAACTATTACTCATAATTGCTTTTAACCCAGCTGTAAGTGCAGTGTTTTTACCTATCTCTTTTGCTTTCTCCCAATTTTTATTATAAGCTGCTTCGATTAATTCGATTGGAAGGTTAGTGTTAATAGAGATAGCTTCCATTAACCTAGCTTGAGCTGCTACTTCTAAGTTGTCCCAATCTTGAGTAAAGATAGCTTGTACCTCTCCAATAGTCAATCCTTGCTCTAATAAGGTCATAGTAACCTCTTGCTTTAATCTAGGAGTTACAGCCGCCCAATCACCTTCAGCAATTGAAACTAACTCTTCACCACTTAGGATATTACCTGTTAAGCTACTTACTTTAGTAGCTACATCATCTTTAGTAATTAATCCATAAGCCTTTAGATAGTTTACATTCTTATACTTATCTAAGATAACAAAGGCTTCATCAGAGATAAGCATCTTATCTAAGTTAACTATCTGATTGTTTCTACCGATTAAAGGAGTTGATCCTAAAGTTAAGTTTCTAATTTGATTACCAGCCTTGATCTTAACTTGTCTAGAGATAGGATAAGTTTCAATAATCTGTCCTTTAACTACCTCTAAGTTACCTAAATTAGCAATTAACTTGGCACTTTCTGCTCTAGTAACATTATTATTTGGTTTGAAGTTACCATCTGGGTAACCGTTAATAATGTTTAATCTAGTAGCAAGTGCAATGAAGTTACTTGCCCAGTGGCTATTATTCACATCAAAATAGAAGTTGCTATCTAATTCAATAGCATTTTGCTCATCATTTAATTCTAAGCTACGAGCTAACATAGTAATAATCTCTGCTCTAGTAATTGGATTATATGGTCTAAAGGTCTTGTCAGGATATCCTGTAATAATTCCTTTTTGAACCAATGCTGAGATATAACCTCGTGCAGAGTGATTGCTAATATCAGTCAGCTCTGTATTCATAGCTGTGTTTAAATTTAGAGCCTTAGCTAGAGAGTAAGCAAATTCACCTCTAGTAATAGCTTGATTAGGTTTGAAGTTTCCATCATTGTAGACATACATAACACCTCTATCTAATAGAGGACTGATATATTCTAAGGCCCAGTGATTTTGCGAAACGTCTTGTGGTCGATAAGCCATAGCTGGGACTGCTAATGTCATTAATACAGTTAAAACTAAAATACTTGTTACGATTCTTTTATTCATCGTAAGCACTCCTTTCTAGTTTGTTTGATTGTATATCAAAATATTAACATATATTTACGAAAATATCCATAGAATCCTCTTTGTAATTTATGGAAAACTTAATATGGTTATTAAAAATAATAGATGTTTTAATAACTTGAGTTTAGATAAAGTTGAGATACATTTACTTTTTAAAAGTAAGTAAAGTTAATAGTTTTCGTCCTAAATGGACGAGTGACTTTTAGCATTGCCCTAAAAGTAACCAAAAGGTCTAGAAAAAAATTAAAACTCACTACGCAATCAATAGTAAGTGAGTTTTAGCAATATAAGTACTTTTAATTCAAAGAATAAATTTAGCTTGTTATTCTTTGAAAATACTTGCTTCGTTCAAACAATAATTTTTTCCGGTTTTAAATCTTTTGAGTATTGATGACAATATAACTCTTATATTTAATTTTAAATTATACAATCTAAGCTATAGGGTATAATAACTCTAGCTAAATCTAGACTAAACTTCTATTCTTAAAGGTTTTTAAGAGCTTTTAATGAAATATATAAAGAGGTATATCTAGTGTTGGTGTGAAGAATGAGTCTGAGTAGAGTTAAAAGCAGATAAAATAATGTTTTAAAGCTATTACTCATACTCTCGCTAATCACACACACTTTAAATAAAGGAGGAAGTAATTGTGTCACAGAAAGAATTATACTTATTAGATGGAAATAGTTTGACCTATCGTGCTTTTTATGCATTACCAACGACTTTGACCAAATCTGATGGAACTATTACCAATGCAGTATTTGGTTTTACTAAGATGCTATTGACTTTAATTGATAATGAAGCTCCTGATTCTATTGGGGTGGCCTTTGATGTGGGAAAGAAGACTTTTAGACATCAGGCTTATGAAGATTATAAAGGAACTAGGGAGAAGACTCCTGATGAGTTAAGACCCCAGTTTAAGCTAGTAAAGGATGTCTTGGAAGCATTACAGATACCTTTCTTTGGGATGGAGGAGTATGAAGCTGATGATTTAATCGGTACTTTAGCTAAAAGGGCAGAAGCAGAAGGTTATCAGGTTACTATTGTAACTGGAGATAGAGATGCTTTACAGCTAATTAGTGATAATATTAGAGTGATGTACACTCGCCGAGGGATTACCGATATCGTTGATTATACTCTAGAGAAGTTTAGAGAGGATTATGAGTTGGAGCCAATCCAGTTAATTGACAAGAAAGGATTAATGGGTGATAGCTCTGATAATATTCCTGGTGTTGATGGAATCGGTGATAAGACCTCAACCAAATTATTAAAGGAGTTCGGTACTTTAGAGAAGCTTCTAGAGAATATAGATAAGGTAGGTGGTAAGAAGAGAAAAGCTACCTTAGAAGAGCAAGCAGATAGAGCAAGAATGAGTAAGGAATTGGCTACTATTAAATTAGATGTACCAATAGATATAGATTTTGAAAGCTTAAAGATTTCTGATTTTAATAATGAAGAGGCTTATCAATTATTTAATGACTTAGAATTTACTAGCTTAATTTCTTATATCGGTGGGCATAAAGAGGTCAAGGACTTCAGTTATGAAGAGATAGATTCCATAGAAGACTTTAAGAGGTTAGAAGTGGGAGAAAAGTTAGCTATTAATTTAGAGCTAAGTGGAGAGAAGTTGACTAGAGAGCTAGAGCATATAGCAATCTCCTTTGACGATCAGAATTATTACATAGATTTAGATGAGAATGAATTATTAGAAGGGTTAAGAGAAATTATAGCAGGTAAAGAGCTATTGATGCTAGAGGGAAAAGAGCAGATTAGATATTTATTACAACATGGTATTGCGGTAGATACTTTAGCCTTTGAGCCATTACTGGCAGATTATCTTTTAAAGCCCAGTGAGCAAGAGAAGAGTTTTGCAGAACTGGTACAGGGACATCTGCAGCGTGCTTTACCAGAGTCTGATGATAAAGAACTATTGATATTAAAGACCAAATTATTATTTGATCTAGAAGAGGAACTCATTACTAAATTAGAAGAAAATGATCTCTTAAGACTATACCAAGAGGTAGAGTTACCATTACTGAATGTCTTAGCTGAATTAGAGCTAAATGGTATCAAAGTAAGTAAAGAGGGATTAGAAGAGTTAAATGTTAAATTTAAAGAGAAGATAGCTAATATAGAAGAGCAGATTTATGAGCTAGCAGGTGAAACCTTTAATATCAACTCTCCTAAGCAATTGGGGGTAATCTTATTTGAGAACTTAGGCTTACCAGTGATTAAGAAGACAAAAACGGGATACTCTACTAGTGCTAGTGTCTTAGAGAAGCTAGAGGGTAAGCATGAGATTATACCACTAATCTCTCAATATCGTACATATACTAAATTACAGTCTACTTATGTTGAGCCGTTAGAGGAGTATATTAATGAGGAGACTGGAAGAATCCATACTACCTTTAATCAACGAGTAACTGCTACAGGTAGATTAAGTAGTGCTGATCCTAACCTACAGAACATTCCAATTAGAAGTGAAGAGGGGCGAGAGATTAGAGATGTATTTGTAGCAGAAGAGGGTAAGAAGTTGGTAGCTGCTGATTATTCACAGATCGAATTGAGAGTCTTGGCACATATCTCTGATGATGAAGGTTTGAAAGAAGCCTATCAGCATGGCTTAGATATACATACCAAAACTGCTAGTGAAATCTTTGATATTCCTTTAGAGGAAGTAACTAGTAATGAGCGACGTAAAGCAAAAGCTGTTAACTTCGGGATTGCCTATGGAATCAGTGACTGGGGATTAGCTAAAAGATTAAATATCGGTAATAAGGAAGCTCAAGAGTTCATTGAACTCTACTTTAGTCGTTATCCTAAGGTTAAAGAGTATATGGATAATACAATCAAACAGGCAAAAGAGGAAGGTTATGTAACTACTGTCTTTAATCGAAAGAGATATCTCTCAGATATTAATAGTAAGAATTATCATAAGCGAGAGTTTGCTAAACGGATGGCAATTAATACTCCAATTCAAGGTAGCGCTGCTGATATTATGAAGATTGCAACTATCGATGTAGCCAATGCTTTGAAAGAAGAGAAGTTGAATGCGAAAGTACTATTACAGGTACATGATGAGCTGGTATTAGAAGTTCCTGAAGATGAATTAGAGATGGTACAAAAGCTAGTCAAAGAGAAGATGGAAGAGGCTGTTCAACTAGATGTCAAATTAGAGGTTGATGTCAAGGTTGGAGATAGCTGGAATAATATGGAGTAAAGCAGTGGACAGTTGACAGTGTACAGTTAAGTTCAAAACCGTTGAAAATTATTAGACCATGAATAAGGTTTTAGCCTTGTAACTGTCAACCGTCAACAGTAAACTGTCAACTAAAAAAGAAGTGAGGTGTAATTTATGTTATCAGATAAATTAATCAAACAGATTTTACAGGTTGCTTTAGAGGGTGGAGGAGACTTTGCTGAGATCTATTTTGAAGATTCAATTAGTAATGCAATGACCTTAGAAAATTCTAGAATTGAGCGGGTAAAGACAGGTTATGATTTGGGAGTAGGTGTGAGAGTTTTAACAGGAGATAAGGTTTCTTATGCTTATACCGATGATTTGACAAAGGAATCATTATTGCAGGTAGCCAAGGTTGCTGGTGCTGCTAGTCGAGGTAGTAGTAAGGCATCGGTAATGGATTTGACTAAAGGTACAGTCAATCTAATCCATCCAATTAAGGTTAGACCAGAGGAGATTGAGAAGGCTAAGAAGGCTGCAATCATGGAGAGAGCAAATAAGGCAGCTTTAGATTATGATGATAGTATTAGACAGGTTATGGTTAGCTACTTTGATACAACTCAAAAGGTGATGATAGCTAACTCGGAAGGATTATATGTAGAGGATGAGAGAATACATACTAGGATGATGGTTAGAGCTGTTGCTAGTGATGGCAAGAGTATGCAGACTGGAAGTGAAGGTCCTGGATTACATATGGGTTTTGAACTATTTGATAAGTATCCTCCAGAGGAAATTGGTAGGGAAGCAGCTCGACAAGCAGTTACTATGTTAAAGGCTGACCCTGCTCCCTCTGGAAAGATTCCTGTTGTCATTAATAATGGCTTTGGTGGAGTCTTATTCCATGAGGCCTGTGGACATGGGATGGAAGCAGATGCCATTCAGAAGAACTCTTCAGTCTTTGCAGGTAAGGTAGGAGAGCAGGTTGCTTCCAAGTTGGTGACAGCTGTTGATGATGGAACGGTACTGAATGCTTGGGGTTCTTATGGGGTCGATGATGAAGGACATCAGGTTCAAAGAAATGTATTGATTAAGGATGGAATCTTACAGGATTATATGTATGACTTGAAAGCTGCTCGCAAGGAAGGCAGAGTTTCAACAGGAAGTGGACGCAGAGAGTCCTATCAATCTATCCCTATTCCACGGATGACAAATACCTTTATAGAAAAGGGTGAGTCTAAGCCAGAGGAGATTATAGCTGCTGTAGATAATGGGCTATATGCTAAGAAGTTAAGTGGTGGTCAAGTAGAGACTGCTACAGGAGAGTTTATCTTTACCGTAGCAGAGGGTTATTTGATTAAGAATGGTAAGCTTGCTGAACCAGTCAAGGGAGCAAGCCTGATTGGTAGAGGAATAGATGTACTCAACAAAATTGTGATGATAGGTGATGATTTAGAGTTGGCTCCAGGAATGTGTGGGAAAGCTGGTCAGAGTATTCCAGCTGCTGTTGGGCAACCGACATTATTAGTTGAAGAGATTACCGTTGGTGGTACAGAGAGGGGTGAGAGCTAATCATGTCTAAATTAAATTTAACTGATTTAATCGATAAAGCCCAAGAGTTTGGTGCAGAGGATGTAGAGTTTTATTATGAAATATCTGAAGATAATAGTATTGAGGTCTACGAGGGTGAGGTAGAGAGTCTAGAATCGGCCCATTCTAAAGGATTAGGAATTAGAGTCTTTGTTGAGGGTAAGATGGGATTTGCCTACACTACTAACTTCAATGATGGAGTGATAGAGAAGGTGATTAAAGAAGCAATTGCCAATGCCAAGATAGCAGTAGAGGATGAACACCGTACCTTAGCTAATGGTGATTATGATTATAAAGAACTTGATATCTATAATCCTCAATTCTCAGAAAGCAGTGTTGAGGATAAGATAGATTTAATCTTAAAGATGGAGAAAGCTGCTTTAGAGTATAGTGATAAGATAGAGAGTGTGATTAGTGCTGGCTATGGAGATAATATTTCAGAGATTACTATTGCCAACTCTAAAGGACTGAATCAAAGCTACAAGAGTAATACCTGCTATGCCTATCTTTATGTAATGGCAAGTGAAGGTGAAGAGAAGCAGACCGCTTCAGCTTTAAGCTATGGGCGTAGCTTAGATGATGTAGCACCAGTTCAGACAGGAGAAGAGGCTGCTGAAAATGCTATTAAGCTATTAGGTGGTAAGCAGGTCAACTCTCAAGAAGCACCTGTTATCTTTACCCCTGAAGTTGGTAGTATGTTTTTGTATCTCTTAGCCAGTGCCTTAACAGCAGAAGCAGTACAGAAAGGTCGTTCTCTCTTTGTAGATAAGTTAAACGAAGTTGTCGCTGCTAACAAGGTAAACATTATTGATGATGGAACCTTAGAGGCAGGATTGGCAACTGCCCCCTTTGATGATGAAGGTGTGCCATGTGCCCCCACTAATATCATTGAAGATGGTGTCTTAAAGAATTACCTATATGATATTTATACAGCCAATAAAGATAAGGTAGAGTCTACTGGTAATGCCCAACGTTCTTATCGAGGAATTCCTAATGTAGCACCAAGTAACTTCTATTTGGCAGCAGGGGAAGAAAAGCCAGTAGATATTATCGGTGGAGTAGAGAATGGATTCTATGTACATAAGGTTATCGGTCTCTTTAGTGGATCTAATACTATCTCTGGTGACTTCTCTGTAGGGGCTACAGGGCAATGGATAGAGAATGGTGAGATCAAGCAAGCAGTCAGCGAGGTTACTATTGCTGGAAATCTAATTGATTTCCTCAAAGATATTGAAGAGTTAGGTGATGACTTGAAGTTCAATCCAATGGTCGGTTCCTTTGGCTCACCGACCTTTAAGGTTAAAAAGTTAGCGATAAGTGGGTCGTAAGAAGTGATGAGTGTGAGGAGTTAGTGTGAGTTAAGGTCAAAGTATAGAAATTAATGGTCCTGAGTTACTCACACCCACACTGACACTCACACTATATTTGGAAAATAATTATTCTCATAATCCTTTGTAATTTTAGTTAAACTAGAGTTAGAAAGGGGTAGATTCTATGGAAGAAAGCTTATATTATTGTCCAATCTGTGATAAAGATACTTTGCATGATTTATTGGGTGAGAACAATGATAATGTAAGTATTCAATGTACTATTTGTCATACTAAGACTGTGGCTGAGCCAGAGAACTATCATAATTATGAAGAGGTTTCTATGGAGTGGGATTCGGAGATAAAGAGTATTTTAGATAGCTGGGAAGAATAACATAAGGTCTTTAATCAGAGCTCTGATTAAAGACCTTTGTAAATAAAGGGGTGATATAGATGAAGGAATATAGCCATGAGATTAGAGTTACTTATGAGGAGACCGATAAGATGGGAGTAGTCTATTATGCCAATTACTTACGTTGGTTTGAGGTAGCTAGAACAGAATTTTTACGAGCAGAGGGGCTTAGCTATAGAGATTTAGAGGAGAAAGGAGTCTTATTACCAGTTTTAGAATCCCATTGTAATTATCATTATCCAGCTCGCTATGATGACTTAGTCAAACTGGTTACTAAGATTAAGGATTTACGTCGAGCTAAGATTACCTTTGAATATGAAATATTCCGTTCAGAGGATGATAAGTTATTGGCTACTGGAAGTACTATTCATCCTTTTGTCAATAGTGACTTCAAACCAATCTCTTTGAAGAAGAAATCCCCTCAGTTATGGGAGATAATAGAGCAAAGTTTTGATAATAAAAATTAAAGTGTGATATAATTAATTATAATTTACAATGAACAATTGATAATTTACAATTAAAGTTAATTTCAAATAATAAAGAGCCTAAAGTGTAATAATATAACTTAAGATTGTTAATCCATTATTTAAAATTATTCTTTTAATTGTACGCTATATATTGAAAACTGTAAATTTATTATTAGGAGGTTTAAATATGCCTGAACTACCAGAAGTACAGACAGTAGTAGATACCTTATATCCAAGGGTGATAGATAAAGAGATTATAGCTGTAGAAGTCAAGCGTGATGAGTTAATTGCTAATGTTGATGCAAAGGAGTTTGAGAACAAGTTAATTGGAGCTAAGATTGAGAATGTAAGAAGAAGAGGAAAGTATATCATTATTGAGTTAGATAATAGTTATTATCTTGTGGGACACTTAAGGATGACAGGTTATTTCTTCTATACTCAAAAGGATAGTAAAGTAAGTAAATATGATTGTATCTTTTTTAAATTCAAGGGGGAAGATGAGCTGAGGTTGGGTAGTAAACGGAAGTTTACTCGTATCTATTTAGTTGATGATTTAAAGGATGCAGGAAGCTTAACCAAGCTAGGTCCTGAGCCGTTAAGTGATGAATTTACCTTAGAGAGATTAAAAGAGATGATAGCTAAACGGAAGGGAAAGATGAAGCCTCTACTTCTAAATCAGAGATTCTTAGCAGGTCTAGGTAATATCTATGTAGATGAAGCATTATTTCTCTCCAAGATACATCCTTTACGAACTGCTGATACCTTACAGGATGATGAGATTGAAAGGCTCTATCATGCTATTGTGAAGGTGTTAAGTGATGGAGTTGAACATCGAGGGACTACTAAGTGGGATTATGTAGATGCCAGTGGGGAATCAGGTAGTCATCAGAACTATCTGATGATTTATGATAAAGAAGGGGAAGAATGCAGTGAATGTGGTACCAAGATAGAAAAAATAAAGGTAGGAGGACGGGGAACATATTTCTGTCCAGCTTGTCAGAAGCAGGAGGAGTAATTTAAGATGGGTTTATTGCAATTAAAAGAAGGAAGTAAGTATTATCCTGAAAAGGTTATCTTTGAGGATATATCAATACAGATTGAAAAGAATGATAGAATTGGTCTAATTGGAGTCAACGGTACTGGAAAATCTACTCTAATTAAGATTTTGGCAGGTTTAGAGCATCTAGATGAAGGAGAAATCCTAACTAGTAATGATTTAGAGATTGGCTATTTGGCCCAAAACTTTGGATTAGATTTATCTCAAGAGCTTTACTCTGAGATGTTAACAGTCTTTGAGGATATCTTTGCTTTAGAAGATAGATTACGGGCTTTGGAAGTTGAGATGAGCCAGAGTAGTGGTGATGATTTAGAGAAGATAATGAACCGCTATAGTCACCTTCGTGAAGAGTATGAGCAGAGTGGTGGCTATCAGATTGAGAGTCGAATAAAGGGTGTATTAAAAGGCTTAGGCTTTAGAGATGATCAGTTTGATAATAGTATGAGTGATTTTAGTGGTGGGCAGAAGACTAGAGCAGCCTTGGCGAAGCTATTATTACAAGAACCAGAGCTATTGTTGTTGGACGAGCCTACCAACCATTTAGATTTGGAGTCTAAAGAGTGGTTAGAAGACTATCTAAATAGTTATCCTGGGGCTATAGTAATTATTTCCCATGACCGTTACTTTTTAGATAAGGTAGTCAATCGGATTTGGGAGTTAGAGAAGGGACGATTAGAGAAATATAAAGGTAATTACTCCTTCTATCAAAAAGAGAAGCCACAACGCTTGTTGACTTGGCAGAGAGAATATGAGAAGCAGCAAGAGAAGATAGAGAAGACTGAAGCCTTTATCAGAAAGTATAAGGCTGGAGTTAAGTCTAAACAGGCTAGAGGAAGGCAGAAACAGCTTGATAGATTGGAGATGATTCCTAAACCACCTACCTTTGATAGAGCCAAGATTGAATTTAAATCAGAGACTGTCAGTGGACAAGAGGTGTTAGCAGGGGAAGATATAAGTAAATCTTATGAAGATACATTAATCTTTAAAGATGTTAACTTTAAAATCTATCGTGGTGAAAAGATAGCATTGGTGGGAGCTAATGGTAGTGGGAAATCGACATTATTTAAAATTCTCTTAAATAAGATAAGTAAAGACTCAGGTCAGATTAAATTTGGCACTAAGGTTAAGGTAGGTTATTTCTCCCAGGAGCATGAGGAGTTAAGCCAGGAATATAATCTAATTGAAGAGATGATGAAGGTTAAAGATATGACTACAAGTAAAGCTCGAGATGTTTTGGCAAGGTTCTTATTTAAAGGTGATGATGTCTTTAAGAAGGTAGGGACTTTAAGTGGTGGAGAGAAGGGAAGGTTAGCCTTAGCTAAACTATCGGTCCAAGACTTTAATCTATTATTATTAGATGAGCCTACAAATCATCTTGATATAGAGTCTAAAGAGATATTAGAGGATGCTTTAAAGGATTATCCAGCCACAATTCTTCTTATCTCCCATGATAGATACTTCTTAGATAAGTTAGTTGATAAGGTCTTTGCTCTACAAGGTCAGAGCTTAATAGATTACTTAGGTAATTATTCCTATTATCGCAGAGAATATTTAAAGTATCTAGAAGAAAAAGAAGCTCAAAAGAAAATAATTCAAGAGAGAAAAAGACACAATAATAAGAGGAAGCAAGAAAAGTCCATTGATTTAGATAAACTTGAAGCTGAGATTATGGAGATGGAGAATAGATTAGAGGAATTAGAAGAGCAATTTAATTTAGAAGAAATCTGTACAGATACTGAGAAATTAACTGAGCTACATGAAGAGTATGAGATGATTAAAAGTCAATTAGAAGAATATTATCTACTGTGGGAAGATGCAATTTAATCACAGTAGTGCTCCTTTCATCATATTTTGGTTATAGGTATTAAATATGATGGAAGGAGGGGTATTATGGACTTACTTGCTATATTTATCTTGGCCTTGGCAGTTAGTCTTGATGGGTTTATTGTAGGGATTACCTATGGGTTGAAGAAGATAAAGATTGGTCTTTTACCGATACTTATTATCAGTCTTGCTTCAGGAATGACAGTTTTAGCATCTATGACCTTGGGAAGATTATTAGCCAGCTTTCTTTCTTCAAGTGGTGCTGAGAAGATAGGTGGTATTTTACTAATTTTTATTGGAATCTGGTTATTATACCAATCGATCGTAGAATTTTTACATACAAATGACAATAAAGATAATAATGAAGATAATCCAAAGGAGATATTTACCTTTAAGATTGATTCTCTTGGCTTAATTATTAATATTTTAAAGGAGCCTGTTAAGGCTGACTTTGACTATTCTGGGGCTATTAATAATAGAGAAGCCTTATTTCTTGGGATAGCTTTAGCTTTAGATGCTTTTGGTGCTGGATTTGCAGCAGCAATGACAGGATATGATTCCTTTGTAACTGCTATTTCAGTCAGTTCATTTAATTTCATATTATTAACTGCTGGAATTTATTTAGGAAAGCAGATTCAATCTACAGTATTAGGTGATAAGATAAGGCTGTTGCCAGGAATTATTTTAATCTTATTGGGGTTATCTAAACTATTTTGATTTTTTTAATGATAATTATTTAGTATCAGTATCAGTATTTAGGGTTACCTTTAATTGATACTGATTACTGGTACTTTTAATTAAAGAGGGGTGATAAAATTGAAGGTAGGTTTAACTGGAGGAATAGCAAGCGGTAAAAGCACTGTCTCTAAGTATTTAAAAGAGTTAGGTGCTCTAATAATAGATGCTGATAAGATTGCCCATTCTTTGATGAAACCTGAAAAGAAGTTATGGCAGAGGGTAGTTGAAGAGTTTGGTGAAAAGATACTACTTGATAATAATACTATAGATAGAAAGAAGCTAGGAGAGATTATCTTCAATAATTCTAAGGCCAAAGCAAGGCTAGATGAGATTACCCACCCTATTATTATTGCTAAGATAGAAGAAGAGATGGAGCAACTTAGCCAAGAGAATGATATACTAATAGTAGATGTACCATTATTGATAGAAGCAGATATGATAGATCTTTTTGATGAGATTTGGTTAGTATATGTGGACCAAAATGTACAGGTTCAGAGATTAATGGATAGAGATAAGATAGATTATCAAAAAGCAATTTCCAAAATCAACTCTCAAATGCCTTTAGAGGAGAAGAAAAGATATGCTGATAGGATTATCAGTAATAATGGTACAGAAGAAGAGTTGAAGGCTGAAGTAATGAGAGTATGGCAAAAGATAAGTTAGAGCCTGTCTGAGTTTAAATAAAGCTCTTAAGCTCAAGCTAATACTTAATTTTTAGGAGTGTTAATTTTGATAATCAGATTAAAGCGAGTCTTTTTAGTTCTTTTAATTATATGTATTTTCAGTTTATTTTTTATCAATCACAAAGCTATTTTAAAGATTGTATATCCCCTTAAACATGAAGAGATAATTTTAAATGAGGCCAGTAAATATTATTTAGACCCTTATATTATAATGGCAATTATCTATGTTGAGAGTAAATTTAAGCCTGAGGCCACCTCTAATAAAGGGGCTAGAGGGTTGATGCAGATTATGCCTGCTACGGGCACTTGGATTGCCACTATGATAAATGATAGTAGCTTCTGTGAAGATGACTTATATAATCCTGAAATAAATATTAGATATGGAGCTTGGTATTTGGCTCAATTAAAGAAGAAGTTTGATGATAATATGTTGGTGGTATTGGCTGCTTATAATGGGGGAGAAGGAAATGTAGATAGATGGCTAAAGGAGAATAAATGGGATGGTAGCTGGCAGGGTAGTGATAAGATTCCCTTTGCAGAGACGAGAAGTTATATAGCTAAAGTTACTAAGGTGTATTCTAAATATAAGTATCTATATTAAGATTAAGTAAATTTAAGATATAAATTTACTTAATCTTAATTTTGTTCTTCAGCTAATTTTGATGATTTGACAAAGAATTAAAAAAAATATATAATTATATTGTTGTAGTTATATAATGATACATGTGTCCTTATTGTGAGGGGGGTGGAGTCTTTTTTTGTTTTATGGGGTTACTTAATTAAGTATGTAATGACTCGAGTATATACTTATCCTGCTAAGGTAATTGTTATGGTAGATAAAGAATCTATGGTGATTAATCTTTTATTTAAGTGATTCTAGCTATAATTTCATAATTTATCTATATTCAAATCAAAAATTTAAATACAATCAATTAATAAAATGTAGATGGAGTTAAAGAGAGATTTTTAAAAACTCCAATATTACATTTTTTTCATTGTAAGGTAAGAATCTGATTTTATTCTATATTGTAATTAATTTATTAAAGACATGTTATTTAGTAGAGAGGTGGTAAAAAAAGATGCTAACCTATATTTTACGGAAGAGTTTGATGTCCATTCCGATTTTAATTGGACTTGCAACAATAGTCTTCCTACTTAACTTTGTTTTTGTTCCAGGAGATCCTGTAAGAATAGCGATGGGACAGCATGCTGATCCAGATACTATTGAAATGATTAGAGAAGAGATGGGGCTAAATGATCCCTTGTATATGCAGTATATTAGTTTTATTGGAAGGCTTTTCAAAGGTGACTTAGGCAAATCATTTACAGCCAAAAGACCAGTAGCAGAGATGATAGCAGAACGTTTTCCAGCTACAGCCCAGTTAGCTTTAGGGGCTATGGTTATTTCAATTATCTTAGGAGTGAGTGCGGGAATTATATCGGCTGTTAAGCCATATTCTATTTGGGATTATTTATTTATGACCTTAGCTATGGTTGGAGTCTCAATGCCCGTTTATTGGTTAGGGCTGATCTTAATTTGGGTAGTAGCACTGAATATGGACTTACTACCAGTAGGGGGTTATGGAAGCTGGCAACATCTAATCTTACCGGCTTTTGCCTTAGGAAGTAGACAAGCTGCTCGGATTGCCAGAATGACCCGTTCTAGTATGTTAGAGGTTATCGGTAAAGATTACATCAAGACAGCTAGAGCAAAAGGTCTAACTGAAAAGGTAGTAGTTATCAAGCATGGCTTGAGAAATGCCTTGATTCCTGTTATTACCGTTATTGGGACTCAACTAGGATATTTATTAGGTGGTACTGTTATTACTGAAAGGGTATTCTCATGGCCAGGTGTAGGTAGAATGGCTGTAGATGCTGTTATGAAGAGGGATTTTCCTTTAATTCAAGGTACAGTATTATTCTTAGCAGCTATCTTTATCGTGGTTAATTTGTTGGTTGACTTAAGCTATGGTGTATTAGATCCTAGAATTAGATTCGATTAATATATTGCAAATTTTAAGGGGTTAGAATTAGATGAGATAGTCAGTTGTTTTTAAGTTATCAAATAACTTATATAAGTTATGTACAGTCCCAATATCAAGCAGGGACTGTATTGGTATGAAGTAGAAAAAGGAGGTTGAACTCATGGAAGCGCAAGTAGAGATTAAGGATAATATAAAGGCTTCTAGTGAAGAAGTTCATAGTCCATGGCGTGATGCATGGAGAAGATTGAAAAAGAATAAAATAGCTATGGTCGGTTTATATGTGACAATAGCTTTGATATTAGTAGCGGTATTTGCTCGTTGGATTGCTCCCTATGACCCTTACTTCTCTCCAGTAATGGAGGAAGGAAAGATAGAATTATCGATGCAAGGTCCAAGCTTAGAGCATCCTTTTGGAACAGATAAATTAGGTCGTGATATTTTTAGTAGAATTATTTATGGTGCCCAGATTTCCTTGACTGTTGGATTTATTACTCAAGCAATTGCTATAGTAATTGGAATTGTCTTAGGAGCATTGGCTGGCTATTATAGTGGATTGGTAGATGATATTATTTCTTATTTAATTAATGTGTTCTTAGCTTTTCCCTTTATGTTATTTGCTATTGCCATTATGGCAGTCTTTCAAGATCCAGGTATCGAAAAGATATTCGTGGCTTTAGGATTAATCAGTTGGCCAGGTCTGGCTCGTATCGTTAGAGGACAAGTTATGGCTTTAAAGGAAGAAGAGTATGTCGAGGCAGCTAAGTCTTTAGGTGCTAATGACTTTAGAATAATCTTTAAGCATGTTATTCCAAATACCTTAGCACCAATTATTGTTACAGTAACTTTGGGTGTAGCTAGTGCGATTTTAGCTGAGGCAGGATTGAGCTTCTTAGGTTTAGGTGCTCAGCCACCGACTCCAAGTTGGGGATTAATGTTAAGTACTGGTAAAGAATATTTAAGAAGCTATCCAAGGATGATGATGTTTCCAGGAGCTGCAATTATGATTACAGTATTGGCATTTAATATATTTGGTGATGGATTAAGAGATGCTTTAGATCCGAAAATGAAGGATAAATAAATTAGTCGCTAGCTATTGGCTATTAGCTACTAGCTTAAAGAT
>NZ_PVNB01000005.1 GCF_003001995.1 Orenia metallireducens
GTGAATACACATTTAATAACAAAAGTTTGATTAGCTCTATATTACGCTTGGTCAAAACTTGCATTGTTTAGTTTTCAAAGACCAAATTTAGTGCCGCCTTTAGTAGCGACATTTAATATCTTATCAAATCTCATTTCAGTTGTCAATAACTTTTTGAAAGTTTTTTTGGCAACAACAGAAAATAGAACCTGTCCAAGATTTTTTAAGGAAAACTTCAATACTCAACAAAGGTTATTCTATCAAATTTTATATTAATTGTCAAGAAAAAGTTTTAGATTAAATCTAACAAGTATATCTCATAGTAAAAACAATAATTGAGATTTTTTATTATAAATTGAAATCTTTTTTATATAATTCTTGCAAACAACAGTTAACATACTAACATCTAAACTATAGCTTGTCAATAATTATTTAATAATAAGTTTATAATGCTTAATATTGAGGTATAAAATTAGTCAACATCAAAAAATCTATACTCAACATTATAAAGAAACTGTAAATGCTGAGTATAGACTTTTATTTCTTATTATTTACCTACATAAAGCAACCATCAAATAATAATCTTTACCTTTAATCGGCTTTTCTATAGTCTTATCACATTGACAATATAAATCTATTTCTGAAAATGGACTTAATAATTCTCTAAATTCTTCTTCTGTATATTGTCTATAGTGATATGGATTAACACATTCAAAGTCTCTACCCCTTCCAAAAGGAGTAGAGACAATTAATAAGCCATCTTTTTTTAATAATTTTTTTAAGTTATAAACAAAAGTATGATCATCCTTAATATGCTCTATTGTCTCCATACTAACGATAGTATCGAATTTCCCTATTTTATCACAAAGAGATTTATCATTAACATCTCCTACTAAAAATTCATTCCATGAATAGTTATATACCCTTTTAGCATATTCAATTGTCTCTTCATCTATATCTATTCCTATTATCTTATCAATCCCTTCACCCATTGCCATTAGAATTTCACTTCCATATCCTACTCCACAGGCGATATCTAAGACTCTTCCTTTAGCAAAACGGCTAGCAAATTTGTATCTAGCTATATGCTCTATTACTAAACCATTTCTAGGATTCATTTCTTCTGGAATAACTCGCTCCCCTGTAAATTCCATCTCTCTTCCATTCCCTTCTTACTCTCATCTTTTACTGCACTAATTGTATAAACTGATCTAGGATTCCACAATAACCAACTAGATATCTGATTATCCTTTACAGCCTTTATCTGTTCTTTAACTTCTTTATCTGTATATATATGTCTCAAAGAAAAATCTTGTAACCATGGTCTTAATTTATAACTCTTATCACCTAGCTTTTCTCTTGCATCTTCTAAGCTTTCAAAAATTATATCATAGGGGTTACTATCAGGATTATCTATCCCATAAAATCCGGCACTATAATGAGAAGGATAAATCATCGGTGACAGATAATCTACATAATCAACTAATCTTGTAATATCCTGTCCTATCTTTAAATCACCTTTTGCAGTAGTAGTCAAACCAAATACATCTGCAGAGATCAAAATATTATATTTCCCTAATCTCTCATTAGCAAACTTCAAAAAACCCTCTATAGCATCTGTTCTTGATCTATTCTCTTCCAACCTAATAATCAACTCACTATTTACTGCCAAGGTAGGAAATCTAATGTAATCAAACTGAATCTCATCCAATCCTAACTTAACCGCCTGCTCTGCTATCGTTATGTTATGCTTCCAAACCTCTTTGGAATAAGGACTGGTCCAGAGGTTACTATTAATTACAGTTTCATTGTCAATAGCAGATATATATTTCAAAGCGTATTTTGAGTTCTTTTTAGCAAAGACAGGATCTTTAAAAACGGCTAACCTTCCAATCACATATATCCCTTTTTTATGGGCTTTATCTATCAATTCTTTTAATCCATTCCCAAATAAATTTGAAATATCATTCTGATTCTTAGAAAATGTAATACGCCCTGTTACATCCTTTAAATCCACTACAATTGAATTCAAATTACTCTCTTCAACCTCTTTTATCAAATTATCAATCTTTCTCTCATTACTCACTACCCAACCATTTATATAGATACCTCTAACCTCTTTAGAATAAGTAAAATGAGGTGATACTAAATCAATTTTACTTAAACTATAATCACTTTTATTTCTAATAGGAAGATTGAGAGTAATCCTATCAGATGTAAGTGATCCTTTATTTATATTAGATATATTAGATTGAGTGTAATCATTTAACTCTAATTCTTTCTTATAATCTAACACAAGACTAGCATCAACATTAAAGGAAAATAATGAAGCTAAAAACATAGTTATTACAATTACTGATATTTTTTTTATCACTCTCAACACCTCTTATTTTTTAGCAATTGTCTCTAATTCTTATTCTAAATCTTATTATAACATATGTTAGAGGCGCTTTTTATATAAATTTATTAGGTAAAAAAACAAAAAGAGGTGGCACTACCACCTCTTGAAGAAAAATCTATAAACTACTAAAGATACTATTTAACCTCTGGTCTTAAATGTGGGAAGAAGATAACCTCTCTGATAGATGGAGAATCTGTTAATAACATAATCAATCTATCAATTCCAATCCCTAATCCTCCTGCAGGTGGCATTCCATATTCTAATGCTCTAATAAAGTCTTCATCCATCATATGAGCTTCATCATCTCCTGCTTCCCTTTGGGATACTTGGGCTTCAAATCTTCCTTTTTGATCAATTGGATCATTAAGCTCAGAAAAGGCATTAGCTATCTCATTTCCTGCAATAAATAACTCAAATCTATCTGTAAAATCAGGATTATCTGGATTACGTTTAGCCAGTGGAGATACTTCTACAGGATATTGTGTGATAAATGTTGGTTGGATTAATTTAGCTTCTACAAACTCCTCAAAGAATTCATTTATAATCTCTCCAACAGATGTCTTGTCATCAACTTTAACACCTTTTTCCTTAGCTAAAGCCTTTGCTTCCTCTACCGTACTTATTTCAGAAAAATCCACTCCAGCATACTTTTTAATAGAATCAACCATAGTCATTCTATCCCAATCACCTAAATCAATCTCTAAACCATCATAAGAAATCTCTAAAGTTCCTAATACATCTTGGGCAACTGTCTTAATTAAATCTTCAGTAATCTCTATCATATCTTCATAATCAGCATAAGCCTCATATAACTCTAAAGAAGTGAATTCTGGATTATGTTTAGTTGATAAACCTTCATTTCTCATATTTTTACCAAGCTCAAATACCTTTTCAAAGCCACCAACTAGCAACCTCTTTAGATAAAGTTCTGGTGCAATTCTCATATATAAGTCGATATCCAAGGCATTATGATGAGTCACAAAAGGTCTAGCAGAAGCTCCACCAGCTATTGGATGCATTAATGGAGTCTGAACCTCTAAGAAATCTCTTCCTTCTAAATAACTTCTAATTTTATGTAAGATTCGACTTCTTAAAATAAACTTATCTTTTACTTCAGGATTTACTACCAAGTCAACATATCTTTGACGATATCTTAACTCAACATCCTTTAGACCATGCCATTTTTCTGGTAATGGACGTAAAGATTTTGATAATAATTTAAAACTCTTAACTCTGATACTGATCTCTCCACGTCTAGTTTTAAAAACAGTACCCTCTATTCCAACATGATCACCGATATTTAAGCTAGTAAATAACTCATATAACTCTTCACCTAGTTTATTCTGTTGAGCATAAACCTGAACTCTCCCTGACATATCCACAATATCAGCAAAAGAAGACTTTCCATGATTTCTAAAGGCCATGATACGACCAGCAGCCTTGATAACCTTCTCTTTAGCTTCTAATTCTTCAAAATTATCTAGTATATCGGCTACTATGTCCTCTCGATCAAAGTCATTACTATAAGCTTCAATTCCTGCTTCATTTAAATCATCTAACTTCTTATGGCGCTCCATCATCAACTCATTCAATTCATTTTCTAACATAACCCTATATACCCCCAAGTTTCATAAATTTATTACTATTTAAATTATTATTTTGTAATTGATAATATTTCAAATTTGACTGTCCCAACTGGTACTTCAATCTCAACAGTATCTCCCACTTTGTGACCTATTAAGCCATTTCCAATTGGAGAAACATTTGAAATTCTATTCTCATCTGGGTCAACTTCAGTAGGTCCTACAATTTTAAATTCTTCTTCCTCATCAAACTCTAAATCTCTAACTGTAACTGTAGTTCCTAAACTGACCTTATCAGTAGTGATATTTTCTGTATTTATAACTTCAGCATTCTTTAGCATCTGCTCTAGTTCTCTAATTCTTCCTTCAATAAAGGCCTGTTCATTCTTAGCATCATCATATTCTGAATTCTCACTAATATCACCTAATGCTCTTGCTTCTTTGATTCTTTTAGCAATCTCTTTACGTTTAGGTCCTCTAAGCTGTTGCAACTCTTCTTTTAATTTATTTAAACCCTCCTGCGATATAACAATTCTCTCCTCTTTCATCCTAGATACCCCTTTTCTTAAATTTTATAATATATTTATTATTTCAAAAATATAAAATAGTGTCAAGACATATTGACTTAACACTATTTATCACACTTTAATAAATTATTATAATTCAACTTGTAAAAATTGTCAAGTAGAGCTAACTATTCTCCGAACTTTACTGACCTGTTGTAAAGTAACCTCCCTTTCTAGACTCCTTAAACTGGATAATCTAAATCCATGCTTATCAGCTAAATTGCTAATTTCAATTATCTTCTCTAAATCCAGCTCTGCACCTAAGCTATAATTCTCATACCTTCCTTCTAAGGATAAAATCATAGTCTCTGCCATACAGGCATAAGATGTTCCTTTTGGAAAACCAAAGTTTAAATTAAATTCTACCTCCCCTGGAACCTCTACTATCCCTCCATCTATAACTAAAATATCATCTCTTTTAAGTGCTATCTCTTCTGCAACATCACGAGGTCTAGCAATATCACAGACTATTGCTCCTGACTTTAATAAACTTACATCAATCAGGCTATCTACTGAACTAGATACGGTTACCACAATATCTGCTTCTGGTAATAGTTTATTTAAATCTATGCCAGTCTCCACTTGAACATTATATCCAGTTCTTAATTCATCAGCTAGCTCCTTTAATCTCTCTTCTCTTCTAGCTACCAACATTAAGTATTTATTATCTCTTGCTAATATCTTACTACAAGCCTTACCTATAGAACCAGTAGCTCCTACAATTAAGATATTACTTTTTCCCATATTGATTCCCATGATATCACTTGCTAGTCTAATTCCCTCTAATGCTGTAGCCACTGTATAACTATTACCTGTAGTTACAGGAATATTGAGGTTTTGGGCAACTGTAAGACCTTTATCCCCTACTACAGAGGTAAATGCACCTAATCCCACAATCTCTGCCCCCAACTCTTCTGCCTTTCTTCCAGCATCAATAATCTTTTCTATAACCTCTTCTGTTGGCAGTTCAATCATCTGTCTAGCAGTTAGAGGGCAACAAACAAAGTATCCCTCCGCTTTAACCCCCTTAACTGATTCAATTCCTGTAATATGTGATGCTTTAAAAGCTGGCACTACCTTAAGCATCTTCTCTAATAACCTATCTGAGAAGAATCTAGAGACAGGAAATTTCCTTGCTATGTCACTAACATCAAGAGGGTGAATTATAAATCCAAATTTCTTCATTAATTTGCCTCCTTATGATCACAATTGATTAAATCTTAACTACTTATAGTTACTTTGACTCCTATACCCTCATTTCAAAATGTAGTTATTTGATCAAATAATCCTGATTGAACTCTTCTAGTCTTGGTTCAAAATCAATCTCACGTAATATATTCAGATAATCCGAGACCCTTATTTCATCTAATGGCTTGTCTAACAAGGTTACTAAGATTGCTTCCATTACATTGGTACCAAAAGAACGCCCTCTAAACTCTGGTGTAGTTGTAATTAATTTATTTAATCCTCTCTGCTTTAATAAGTCTATATCTGAAGTTGTGACTGTATTTGTAATTACTATTTTATTTTTCAAATTTGACGGCAAATATCTCTTTATATAATGAAAGTCTCCTGCTATAATATCAGCCCACTGATAATACTTGCTATATTTATCTCTACTCTCTTCTTGTTTATTTCCTGTAGGATATAATAGCTTAAAGGGTAATCTACTGACAACAGGCATGATAATCTGTGCTATATTATGTAGTGCATCTAAAGACTTTAAAGGGACAGGTATACCTAATCCAAAGATTAAATCACCAATCAATAGTTCAGCTCCAATATCTTTAAGGGCTTCTGCCATTCCAAATCTATCTAAGGCACAGACCATTAAAATCTTCTTATCCTTTAAGTTGATCTTCTGATTAACATGACGTATTGCTCTACGTTCTAAAGTATTTTTTAATCCACTACCATCAACGATAGGTGTCTTATTAATATTTTTTATGATCTTCTTAGCATCCCTTAACAGATATCTCTTCTTACCAGCATAAAGGTATAAATCTATCCCACCTAAACCAAAAGCATCTACCTTACCATCAAGATCATTAAACATCTTAATAGCCTTATCCATATCACCATCGGTACCTATCCGTTCAATAATAAACTGCTCTCCTAGTATCTCCCTTTGTACCCGATGATCTCTAGCGGAAGATCCTAAGCTTATACTTACTACTCTTTTCATCTAATTCACCTCTTGAGGTTTAAAACTAATAAATTACTCTCACTTTAATATGTGATAATGATTTTAAATTTATGTATAAAATAAAAAAAAAGCTGACAATCTCTAGAATGTCAGCTCAACTCTGCTTGATAATCTCTTAATATTTTATTCATCACATCTACACTCTCTGCTTGATTCAAAAGATCTTTAATTGTTGTACAGTTTTGCAACCCTTTGATATACCAACTAGCATGCTTACGCATCTCTCTAACTGCTACATATTCCCCTTTATAGTCGACTAGATTCTCTAGATGAATAATTGCAGTCTCTAGTTTCTCTACTGGACTGGGAGGAGCTAATAATTTACCAGTTTTGAGATAATGGGAAGTTCTTTTAAAAATCCATGGATTACCTTGAGCACCTCTACCAATCATCACTCCATCACATTTTGTCTGCTTAATCATCTTTAAAGCATCCTCTGGCTTAAAGATATCGCCATTGCCGATTACAGGTATAGTTACTGCTTCTTTAACCTGGGCTATAATCTCCCAGTCTGCCTTGCCACTGTAAAATTGGTTTCTAGTTCTCCCATGTACAGCAATAGCCTCAGCTCCATTCTCTTCAGCAATCTGGGCTACCTCTACAGCATTGATACTATCTTGGTCCCAACCTGTCCTAATCTTAACGGTAACAGGTCTACTTACCGCCTCTACCATCGACTTTACTATCTCACCTAATAACTTAGGCTCTTTCATTAAAGCAGAGCCATATCCATTCTTAACAATCTTGGGAGTAGGACATCCTACATTCAAATCGATTATCTCTGGGTTACTCTCTTCTTCCACCTTTTTAGCAGCTTGAGCCATCACTTCAGGATCATTACCAAATACTTGGAGCGAAACTGGTCTCTCCTCTAAAGCCACCTCTAATAACTTCTCAGTCCTCTGATTCTCATAAACCAACCCATTGGCACTGACCATCTCGGTACAGACTAAGCCACATCCCATCCCTTTAACCAGCTTTCTATATGGTAAGTCTGTAACACCTGCCATTGGTGCCAAAATAACTGGATTATCTATTTCTACATCTCCTATCTTCAACAAAATGCTCACCTCATTTGAAATTTTCTAAATTAAAAGTTAAAAGGGAAACCTAAAAGTCTCCCTTGATAGTACATATATTAAAATAAACCTATAGTAATTTAGGTACTAATCACTCTTTATTCCTTACTGTTTATCTCTATTCATCTTTTCAATGATCCTCAAGCCCTCTAAAGTAAGAAATTCATTAACAATATCGATCTCCTCAGAACGTGGACTAATCAGCTCTGCTAAACCTCCTGTGGAAATAACCTTAGCATCCTTAGCAAACTCTTCTTTCATCCTTCTAACTATTCCATCTACTTGTCCTACAAACCCATATAAGATTCCCGACTGTAATGCATCATGGGTATTCTTCCCAATTACATTCTGAGGAAAGTTTAACTCTATTCTAGGTAGCTTGGCTGCTCTATCAAACAAGGCCTCAGTAGAGATACCTATACCTGGAGCAATAACTCCTCCTAGATATTCACCATTAGTAGATAAGGCGTCAAAGGTAGTTGCTGTACCAAAATCAACTATAATAGCTGGACCACCATATAGTTCATCAACTGCAACAGCATTTACTATTCTATCAGCCCCTACTTCTCTAGGATTATCCATCTTGATATTGATTCCAGTCTTAACCCCTGGACCAATTACTAAGGCTTCTACTCCAAAATACTTGATCGCTACCTCATCTAAAGTGTTGATAATTGGAGGCACAACCGATGAAATCATCATCTTATCTACATCCTCTAACTTAAAACCATTACTCTCAAAAAGATTAATCAATAATATTCCATATTCATCTACAGTCTTACTTCTATCAGTAGAGATTCTCCAATCTATTAATAGCTCATCATCCTGATATAAGCCTAATACAATGTTAGTGTTACCTACATCAATAGCTAAAATCATCTTCCTTCTCTCCTTATCATTTATTATCAATTCCCAGAATTAAAGCCCTGATGACATAAAGATACTTCACCAGAGTAAAACTTTCTAACTTTATCATCAACCTTAACAAGCAATGCCCCATCTTCGGCTATATCGATAGCCTCTCCTATTATCTCTTCTCTTTTACTATCTATCTTTACTATCCTACCAAGGGTATAAGAGTATGCTTTCCATTCTTCTAATATCTCTTCGAAATTATTTAGCTTATAATAGATCCTCTCTATCTCTTCTAGCAGTGCTTGTACAAATTCAACTCTACTTACCTTCTTACCAGTCTCATGATAAATAGTAGTTACCTTATTATGTAAAGATTCATCAAAGTTGTCTAAAGAAAAATTGAGATTAATCCCCATTCCAACTACTAGATAGTCAACTCTATCTAATTCAGCACCCATCTCAGTCAAGATTCCACTGACCTTCTTATCACCAATAAGAATGTCATTAGGCCACTTTATCTTAGCATCTACAGCACTTAGCTTATTTATTGTCTTTACTATAGCTAAGGAAGCTATATAGGTAGCTCTAGTAGCCAATGTAGGCTTGATATCAGGGCGTAGAATACAAGATAACCAAATCCCCCCTAAAGGGCTACAGAACTCTCTGCCTAAGCGTCCCTTGCCTCTCTTCTGTTCTTCAGCTATAACTACTGTTCCTTCATCCACACCACTTTGGGCTAACCTCTTAGCTGTATCATTGGTCGACTCTATCTCTTTATAATAAATTATCTCTTGTCCAATTATCTCTGTATTTAAATTACGCTTAATCTCTTCTGGCAATAGATTATCAGCAGAAGTAATCAATCGGTAGCCTACCTTTGATGAAGATTCGATCTGATAACCTGCCTCTCTTAAGTAATTAATATACTTCCAAATTGAAGTTCTAGATACCCCTAATTTATTACTCAACTCTTCACCAGATAAATACTTATCTTGATTTTGATATAATAGATCCAATACTTTCTCTCTACGACTTAGATTCTTTTTCATAGCTTCACCTTCTTTTTCTAACAACAATTATATAATATCTTACCCCAAAATACAAAATAAAAAAGAGAGGATTACTCCTCTCTTTGAAATATTTATATTAAGCTTTTACTTCATCCTTTAAAATACTAATTAAAGCTGCAGAGACTATAGTACCAACCAAGATAGACACTGCATACATCACTACATTTCCTACAGCTCCAGGGATAAAGACAGTAAAGATTCCACCATGAGGGGCTCTTAAGGTTGCATTAAATAGCATTGATAATGCTCCAGTTACGGCAGATCCAGCGATAATAGAAGGGATTACCTTCACTGGATCAGCTGCTGCAAAAGGAATTGCACCCTCTGTAATAAAGGAGATACCTAATACTGCTGCTGCTTTACCAGCTTCTTTTTGCTGTTTGTCAAATTTCTTTGGAGCAATAAATGTAGCTACAGCTACAGCTAATGGTGGTACCATACCAGCTGCCATCACAGCTGCCATTGGAGCATAAACCTCAGATGCCAATAATCCAGTTGCAAAGGTATAAGCAGCTTTATTAACAGGTCCACCCATATCAAAGGCCATCATCGCACCTAAAATCAATCCTAACAATACTCTATTGGTTCCAGACATTCCTTGTAACCAAGCAGTAAGAGCATCCATGATATTCTTCATCGGAGTTCCCAGTACATAAATCATCAATAAACCAATGATTAATACAGACAATAAAGGTAAAATCAAGACTGGCTTTAATCCTTGGAAGTTCTTAGGTAACTTAATGTTGTCATTTAAGAACTTAGTAATATAACCAGCTAAAAATCCTGCTACCAGCCCACCTAAGAAGCCAGCACCAATATTGGCAGCTAACATACCTCCAACCATACCTGGAGCAAAACCAGGACGATCAGCAATAGAGCTAGCGATAAATCCTGCCAATACTGGAATCATTAAGGCAAATGCTGTTCCTCCACCAATTGTCATTAAAGCTGCAGCTAAAGTTCCCTCTTGCTCAAAAGCCTTGATCCCAAAGACAAAGGAGAGGGCAATTGCCAAACCACCAGCAACAACAAAGGGTAGCATATTAGAAACACCATTCATTAAGTGCTTATAGAATCCTGTTCTTTGAGAGCTTCTTTCTGCTTTATGCTGTTGAACATTATCTAATAGGTCTTCTTCTGGCTCAAAGTCTTTAGCCTTCTCTAAAGCTTCTTCTATCAAGCCAGCAGGGTCCTTAATCGCAGCTCCTACTGGTACAGAGACAACAGGCTTTCCTTTAAAACGATCAACATCTGCATCGGTATCAGCAGCAACAATAATTGCTTCTGCTTCCTTAATATCTTCTGGAGTCAACCCATTCTCTACTCCTACAGAACCTCTAGTCTCTACTTTAATCTCAATCCCTTTCTCCTTAGCAGCTCCTTCTAAAGCTTCAGCAGCCATATAAGTATGGGCTACACCAGTTGGACAAGCAGTTACAGCTAATATTCTCATTTTATTTCCCCCTTTAAAATAATAGTTATTTATATCTAGATTCCATTTACCAATATTACCTATACCTCTTCTAAAGCTTAATAATTACTCATTCTCTTTTATAACTGTTAAAATCTCTTCTTTTGTATTGGCAGCCATCAATGCTTCTCTAAAATCTGCATGCATTAATTTACGGGATAACTGAGCCAATACTTTCAAATGCTCATCATTCTTTCCTTCTGGAACTGCAATCATAAAGAAGATTTTTGCTGGCTGGTCATCAAAGCTCTCAAAATCAATCCCTTTCTCTGACTTAGCAAAAACTAAGGTAGGCTCTTTAACAACACCACTTTTCCCATGGGGAATTGCGACACCATTTCCTACACCAGTTGTACTTTTAGCTTCTCTGGCTAAGATTGTCTGATAAAACTCCTCCTTAGAAGTAATTTTACCAGCAACATCTAATAAATCTACCATCTCTGCTAAAGCTTCATTTTTAGTATTATTGGCTAAATTAAGTTTGATTAAATCTTCACTCATTAAATTACTAATTTTCACCTATACTCAACTCCCTTATTCTAAGATTTCTATCTCAACTTGAGTTAATAACTCTTCAACTTCATCCTTCTTACAGATTTGTGTACCTGACTGCATAACAGTATTAGCACTAGCCGCAGTAGCATAATGGATAGCTTCTTTTAAACTTTTCCCTTGACTTAACTTCAAGGATATAGCCCCTACCAAAGTATCACCTGCCCCAACAGAGCTAGCCACTTCAATCTTAGGAGCTTTTATCTTTAAGACTCCAGCGTCACTAACAACGATTGATCCCTCGCCTCCTAAAGAGACAACTATAATCTCAATCCCCTGTTGGTGGAGTTTCTTAGCTGCACTAATAACCTCATCAGTATCTTTTAGAGGTTTGTTAATCAACTTCTCTAACTCATCTAAGTTGGGCTTAATCAGATAAGGTTTTGCTTCTAACGACTTCATTAAAGAAATCCCTGATGTATCCAAAACTACTTTAACACCTTTGCCTTGTAGTTTAGCTATCAACTGGGCATAAAAATCTTCTGGAACCCCTCTTGGCAGACTACCAGCTAGTACTACTAGATTATCCCTTATGATGTTATTTAATAAATTTTCTTCTAAATTAATTAAATCTGATTTGCTAATACTAGGACCTGGTTCATTAACCTCTGTCTCCTCAGTAGTAGCAAGATCAATAATCTTTAAATTGGTACGGGTCTCACCCTCTACTTCAGTAAAAGAATGATTAATTCCAGCACTAGTCAACCTATCTTTAATAAACTGACCACTACTGCCTCCTACAAATCCTAAAGCCTTTGTACTACCATCTAGTTCAGCAATTACCTTTGAAACATTAATCCCTTTACCCCCAGCGTCCTTTCTAACATGTTTAATCCGATTTAATGCTCCAACTTTAAAATCGAATAATTCAACAGTCTTGTCTACGGCAGGATTTAAAGTTACTGTTATAATCATCTGCTCACCTCCTAAGCTAAGATAATATCAACCTTCTCTTTAAAACTATCTACTAACTCTTCTTTTAAGCTACTATCACTTACAATAATATCTACCTCTTCAATTTCAACCACTTTAACAAAGGATGTCTCTTCAAATTTACTATAATCGGCTAATACAATTACCTCTTTGGCTCTTTCTAGCATCGTCTTTTTGGTATTGGCTTCTACTAGATCAGGGGTTGTTATCCCTGCCTTTAAATCAATTCCATTGGTTCCTAAAAAGACTTTGTCGGCATAAAATTTACTTAAATTGTCTTCAGCAACAGGACCTACCATAGCTAAGGTATGCTTTCTTAAATGACCTCCAATTAAAATTACTTCACAGTTACCTTGTGATAATTCTAAGGCAATATTGACACCATTTGTTACAACTGTCAGGTCTTGATAATCACCTAAATGCTTAGCTAATTCAGTTGTAGTTGTCCCTGCATCCAAGATTATCGTATCTCCTTCATTGATTAATCCTGCAGCTTTGCGCCCAATATTTACTTTGGCTTGATGATGCTCTTTTTCTTTCTCAATAAAGGATGGTTCAAACTTTGTCCCTCCTTTAGCTACTGCTCCTCCATGAGTTCTCTGAATTAAACTCTGCTCTTCTAATAGTTGTAAATCCCTTCTGATTGTAGAAGCAGATACATTGAACTGTTCACATAATTGATTAACTGTAACAGAATTATTCTTTTCAAGTATCTCTACTATTTTCAATTGTCGTTCTTCTGCAAAAATTTTAATCACCTCTTATCTTGATATCTGTTTAGAAGTTTTCCACCAGCTAAACAAAAAATACCCTCCCTCAATTTTAGACTATCTACTTTTACAGATAGTAATTGAAAGTGGGTATTATCATCTTATATGGTCTTATCCCATTTATCTACTTTAGTGTAGATTATATTCGATTTTTATTCAAGAATGAACTTTTTAGTTTAATCACTTATGATTGCTTATGCTTGTTTGTTGTTACTTATGATTATATTATAAGTTTTCAGAAAAGTCAAGCCCATAACTTATAAAAGTTCCAATAATCTTTGACGACAGAAAAAGAGAAGGTTTACCCACCTTATGATAACCTCTCTAATTATTTTATAATCTTCTATTCATTCTCTTTGATTACTGCCAATACTTCTTCTGCAGTGTTAGCAGCTAATAAAGCATCTCTAAAATCAGCATGCATTAATTTACGAGATAATTGAGCCAATACTTTCAGATGTTCGTCATTCTTTCCTTCTGGAACTGCAATCATAAAGAAGATTTTTGCTGGATTATCATCGAAACTTTCAAAGTCTACTCCTGCTTCAGAATTAGCAAAAACAAGAGCAGCTTCCTTAACAACACTACTTTTCCCATGAGGAATAGCAACTCCATTACCTACACCAGTAGAGCTCTTTTCTTCTCTAGCTAAAATTGTTTGATAAAACTCTTCATTAGATGTAATCTTAGCATTCTGATCTAATACATCCACCATCTCTTGTAAAACAGCATTCTTTTCAGTATTCTCTAAACCAATTTTAATTAACTCTGGACTTAATAAACTACTAATTTTCATCTTTATCCTCTCCTTATTCTAATATGTCTATAGTAATTTGATCTAACAATTGATCAATCTCATCCTGTTTACATAACTGAGTCCCTGCTTTAGTTACACTGTTAGCACTAGCAGCTGTAGCAAAATGTATTGCTTCTTTTAAATCTACCCCTTGGCTTAATTTTAGACTTAAAGCCCCAACAAGAGTATCACCAGCTCCTACTGTACTTTCTACCTCTACTTTAGGAGCATTTACCTTTAGTACTCCATTTTGACTAACTACAATTGAACCTTCACCACCTAAAGAAACAACTACTATTTCAACCCCACTTTGATGTATCTCTTTAGCAGCTTCTATAACTTTAGATGTTGATTCTAAAGGTCTAGCAACTATCTTTTCTAATTCATGAATATTTGGTTTAACTAAAGATGGCTTAGCCTTAACTCCTTCAAGAAAAGGTTGCCCATATGTATCTAAAACCACTTTTCCACCTTTTTGCTTAACCTTTGTTATTAAATCAGCATAAATATCTTCAGGAGTACCTTGTGGTAAACTTCCTGTGAGAATTACAAAATCTCCAGTCTTAACTGTATTTAATAAATCATCAGTTAATTTAGCCAAATCTTCAGCACTTACCTGTGGACCTGGTTCATTAATCTCAGTCTCCTCATCAGTAGCTAGATCGATCATCTTCAGATTAGTACGGGTCTCACCAGCTAACCATGTAAAGTTATGCTTAACCCCTATCATTTCTAAGCTATCTGCGATAAATTGACCACTGCTACCAGCTAGAAAACCTAATGCTTTGGTCTGTCCCTGTAGCTCAGCTACTACCTTAGAAACATTAATCCCTTTTCCTCCTGCATCCTTTCTAACCTCTTTAATTCTATTTAAAGAGCCTATTTCAAAGTTAGACAACTTGACCGTCTTATCGATTGCAGGATTTAAAGTTACTGTTATAACCATTATTCCACCCCCCTGTGTTGTTATTATTTCTATCTTATCCTTAAATTGATTTAAAACTTCCTTATCTAAAGTCTTATTAATGTATGTTTTATGATTGTTTTTGATTGAATATTGTTATTTGTGATTATATTATATTGTTTTCTAAAAGTCAAGGTAGTAATTATGAAATTAAACTTTAGAAGGATATTATGACATTTTTACTTTTTAAAAAGTAGATAAATTATTAGGTTCCGCCTAAGGGCGGGTTACGTTTTTCCTTGATGAAAAAGTAACCAAAAAATCAAGAAGAAAATTAAACTCGCTACACAATCAATATTAATTGAAAACAAGACAGCTAAGAGTTCTACTTCAAAGATTATTTTATAAATTATTATTTTTTTAGAATACTTGCTCCGCTCAAACATTAATTTCCTTCGCGTTAAAATATTTTAAATATTAACTTTTAACTCTTAATTTTTAACTATAAAACTGTCGCAATATACCAATTAAGTCTCACTTCAAACTTGAACATCAACCTAAGTAAAATTTCATCTTGAAATTTTTGAAATTAATTTAACACTTTTCCATTAATAGGAATAGGATATATTAGCTCAAATATGGAGGTGATTTAATGGCTCGTAATCGACCAAATATAGAAAAAGAACATTATCCTAGTCGTGATTTTGAACTAGCACAAGCTTATATTCCCTTTCAAAACTATGGACCACGTTATAGTCCAAGGGAAGCATTAAAAAGAGGCACTATCTTTATCGACCTGTATCGACCATACAAAAGGAAAAAAATCTAGTCCCATAGATAAGGAGGTGAAGAGATGACTAGAGAGCAATTAGAGATGCTTAAAGAACTTATGGCTCTTGATTTTTATGTATTAGAACTGAGTCTATTTTTGAATACTCATCCTAATAATCGCCAAGCTTTGGAAGACCATAATATGACTGTTAGAAAATATCAAGATTTGAAGATGGATTATGTCAGAAGATATGGTCCATTATGTATTGGCTGTGTCAGTGAATATCCATGGCAGTATATCGAGACAGCATGGCCATGGGAAATTGAATATTAAAAGGAGGAAAGAAAGATATGTGGAATTATGAAAAAATACTCCAATATCCAGTTAAGGTAAGTAAAAATGATTTAGAGATGGCAAAATATCTTTATGCTCAATATGGAGGCCCTGATAGTGAGCTATCAGCAGGAATTAGATACTTAACTCAAAGATACTTTATACCTACTGATGAGGCTAAGGCTACTTTAACAGAAATCGGAACTGAAGAACTGGCTCACTGGGAAATCTTGGGTACTTTGATCTATAAATTAACTGAAGGGCTCCCCGTTCAGGCTTTAAGAGATGCAGGGCTAGGTGCTCATTATGCTCAACATGGTAAGAATTTATATCCCCATGATGCAGCGGGGGTTCCTTGGACGGCTTCATATATTCAATCCCATGAAGACCCTATTGCCACTTTACATGAGAATTTGGCTGCTGAACAGAAGGCAAGGGCTACTTATGAATATTTAATTAACCTTAGCAATGATGCTGGAGTTATCGATACCTTAAGCTTTTTAAGAGAGAGAGAAGTAGTTCATTTCCAAAGATTTGGAGAAACCTTGGATATTGTTAGAGATTATTTAGAAAATGAGGGTGGGCGCAGAGATTATTAATTTAACAATTATCTAGGAAAAATAAAAAAGTGCTGCTAAATATTTAGCAGCACTTTTTTATTTTTAAATTTAGGCTGATATAAAGGCTTCTCTAGACTTATAATCGATTACTTCTTGATAATTGCTAACTAATCTTTCAAATACATTATACCATGACTTACTTAGTGCATATTTATGAGCATTATTGGCTAGTTCAGCCCTCAGCTCTTTATTTATAATCAATCTCTCTAATTTAACAGCAAAATTTTCTGGGCTTATCTCTTCACAAGCTAAACCATTATAATTATCCAGCAAATTCTCTCTAACTCCCCCTTCTAAAAAACTAACAACAGGAAGTCCCGATGCCATCGCTTCTAAAATTACATTCCCATAGGTCTCAGTTATTGATGGAAATGCAAAGATATCTGCAGAAGCATATGCTTGGCTTAACTCTTTACCCTTCATATATCCAGTAAAGATAACATTTTCAGGTGAATCTGCTTTTAATTCAGCTGATAATGGGCCATCACCAGTAATTAATAAGTTAACCTTGTCTTTATACTTCCGATTGATTAGCTTCATACTCTTAATTAATAGACCTAAGTTCTTCTCTGGTGCTAAACGCCCTACGTATAATAAAGTTATCTTATCTTCTAATCCATAGCTCTTTCTCAAACTCTCATCTCGATAATCAGGAGAGTAAAGACTAGTATCAATGCCCCTATCCCAAATTGCTAAATCCTTAATTCCATTCTTTCTTAGCTCTTCTAATGTTGCTTGTGAAGGGCAGAAATTCATTTCACAATGATCATGGAACCATTTAAAGAAGCTCCAGATCGGTTTTTCTAATAGTTTTAAATTATAATAATCAAGATAATGGGTAAAATTAGTGTGATAAGATGATACTAAAGGAATATTATAGCTAGTAGCATATTTCAAACCACACAATCCAAGATTAAAAGGTGTTACTATATGAATTAAATCAGGTTTATACTCATTTAAAATATTCTTGATTCTAAAATAATTAGGAACTGATAATCTACATTCTGGATACAAGAAAAATCTAAAACTTACCATCCGTTGAATATTATCCTCAAAGCTCTCATTATTCTTCTTATAGTCATCAGGTGCAAAGATTAGATAATCAATCCCCTTTTGATCAAAATGTTCTTTAAGCTTGCCTAAGGTCTTTGTTACACCATTAATCTGAGGAAAAAAAGTATCAGTAAAGATAGCAACTTTCATGGTTAGCCTCCCTTAAATAACTTTATTCATAATTATCCCTTATAAACTCAATAGTAAGTGTATTATAGAGGAAAATAATATACTGATAATTATTCCAACAATTACATCAGAAGGATAATGTACTCCCAAATATATTCTTGATACCCCTACCAACAGAGCAAGAGACAGAAATAAAACACTGAAAAAAGGAAAATAAAAGCTTAAAGTAATTGCTAGAGAGAAACTAGCAGTCGTGTGTCCAGAAGGAAAGGAATACTCTTCAAAGGGTATATCTAATACTTCAATCTCTTCAAGTAACCTATAAGGACGTAAGCGATTGGTAATTCTCTTAATAATATAAACTAATAAATGACTACTTGATAGTACTAACAGTGCTTCATATCCAACATTATCAAGCTCTCTATTGCCAAAAATAACAAATAAACAAGGTAAAAGAATTGTAAAGACCGCCCCACCTAAATGAGTTATCTGAGACATAAAATAATCTAAAAAAGCTGATCTCTTTTTAGTATAAATAAAATCAAATAATTGCAAGTCCATTGTCAACAATTGATTTGTTAATCGATTCATAAAGCTACCTCCTTAATAAGGTAAATATTCTTAATAATATTATACTAATAAAGTATTAAAGGGTTGTTAATTTTAAATTAATTAAACGTAAAATCCATTTGTGAATTTATGGTATTATAGAGGTGATACAAATTAACAAGTAACAAGTAATTAGAAAAGGGCTTTAATTGCTAATAATTATCCTTACTCTCTTAATATTTCCATTGTGTGATACATCTATTATTTAATCCAATAAATTTATCTAATACTTTATAATGATATTGCGACACTTTCGTGTGATTTTACAGTGTACGGTGTACAGTTGACAGTTAGTTAAGGTCTTTAAAGGTGAAAAGAATTATTGTTTGAACGGAGCAAAAATTGAGATTAAATTTAGAGTATAATTAAGTTTTAATTAAAGAAATAATAATTGATAATATTTATTACTTTGATTGCGTAGTGAGTTTAAATTCTTTTCTAGACTTTTTGCTTACTTTTGGGGTAATGCCAAAAGTAAGGCGCCCTTAGGCGCAACCTAAGAAATTTGTCTACTTTTTAAAAGTAAAAGTGTCGCAATATCCCCATTAATTCTCACTTTAAGTTTCTATAAAAACAATATAAACAACAAAAAACTAGCTATCAGCTGATAGCTAGTTTTTTATAAGATTTATTAAATTTTAAATTGAGCTAAAGTAAAATGAGAGCCCAGTTAGAAAAATAGATTCCAATTAAAGCACCTATAATTATATCAGAAGGATAATGAACCCCTATATAAGCCCTTGAAATTCCAACTATACCTGCAACAGCTTGACTAACAGGATATAGACTTGGAAAGTTGGCTCCGCAAACAATTGCTAACGAAAAAGCAGCTGTTGTATGACCAGAAGGGAAAGAATGTTCACCAAAGGGTGGTTTCTTAAAGTTTACCTCCTCTAATGCCAAATAGGGACGAGTTCTACTGACAAGATGCTTAACAAGCTGTACTACTATTCCGCTGCTAAATAGCGCAATTAAAGATTGCCACCCCATATCACGAAATCTATCTTGACCAGATAAGACCAACAAAAGGGTAAAGGTAATAGTAAATAAAGCTCCTCCTAAGTGGGTTATCTTAGGCATAAACCAATCTAGAAGTCCACATTTAATTTTACGATTGAGTAGATAGAAGAGTTGAACATCTCTATTTATAATTGATTGTAATAAATTACCCATATTTTCGACTCCTTTTCTTCCTATTTATATCAAGATTAATATAAACATTATATTATATTTTATAACTGCTCTCAACAATTTTATCTATACTAATATATTATGAGTATAAGTATAAAGTTAAGTATGAGTCGAGTTAAGATTAGTTTTAGCCTTAATCTAATTACACTTTTAACTCCTAAATTCATTCTCCAGTTCAAATAATTTATTTATATAATATAGTAGATTATTCAGTTAGCCTCCTTGCTCCTGCAAACTTCTTTCGCCAAAATCTATTAAAACGGCTTACTTCTACATTCCTTCTTTGTAAAATATGAATAAATTCATGATCATTAATCATAATTCCTGAATGGGTCACAACTCCATCTAATAATTCAAAGTAGACTAAATCTAAAGTCTGCAATTGCTCAAAATCAATTGCTTCTCCTATATTTAAAATACCTTTTAAATAACGATCTGGGTCTTCTTTATACCATTCTTCAGAGATATATGAACCATCATCTGATGGTATTTCAATTCCAAACTCTCTATATACCGATATTAGTAAGCCTAAACAGTCTAAACCAGTCAAAGACCTGCCGTTATGCTTATAAGGTATATTCCTATATTTATTAACTATCTCTTCTACCTTCTTATCTATATCTTCCTCCTTCATGAATCCACCTCCCTCTTATCATTTTCCCAATTGATAACAGTTATACTGCTGAAAATAGATTATCTAGAGATTATAAATTGTACTAAAAGCTTATAATCTGCCAAACTCAACTTTGTCCAGTTGATTAATTCATCTAGGGTTCTGCAACAAAATCAGTCACTTCATTAAGATTCACTTTGACCACTGGATAAGTTCATCTAAAACTCTGCGACAAAATCAGTCGCTTCGTCAAGATTCACTTTATAACATCATATGTAATAAATAGCAATTGGTGAAAAGTTTATTTGATTATTAGAAGGTGTGAGAAACACATTATTTATTTTCCAAAAGAGAATATCTTAGCCAATTTTAAATTCTTCTTAATCAATTCAGGATTCTTCTTAAGATAATCTAAAAATTTCAATCTAAACTCAACTTCTACCTCTGTATCTTCTCCCATATTAGAACTATTGGCTTTAGCTTCCATTAATTTAGGAGACTTATTATTTACTGAGTCAACAGAATCTACAAAGCATAAAGGTGGAAATAAGACACACCACCAATTAGCCCCATTACCATCTCCTAAAATCACCCTTACTGCTTGATAATTACCTTCAGGTAAGGTTACACTACCATAAGTTCTCGTTGGAAAGTATGTTTCTTCTACTTTAATTGCTACCTTATAATCCTTACCTCTTCTGCTAAGTTCTTCATTTACTACTTCTGTTAAATAATCAATATTAGCTTCCATTATACTACTAGCATCAGTTACATCTTTAACATCAGTGAGAAGCTTTTTAGTTGATTCAATAACTTTGTTTCTAATCAATCTCTTTAATGCTTGATCAGCTAAAGTGTTACTATTTGCAATAACATGTAATCTTAATAAGTTATCAGGGGTATAATCTCTTGGCTCTAGTACAAAAGCTGTTTTACTCCCTAGTATTGATAATGTAAGTAAGGTAACTGCAATAATTAATATGAATCTTACTCTTTTCATTTTGCTTCCTCCTTTAATTCAATCTCATTTCTTAATTTCTCTAGAGCCTTCTTTTGAATCCGAGAGACCTGAGCTTGAGATACACCAATTCTTTGAGCAACTTCTGCTTGTGTCTGCCCCTGAAAGAACCTTAAATTAATGATAAATCTCTCTCTAGCAGATAAGACAGCAAAGGCATCTTTGATATTAATCTCTTCTGTCCAGTCTAGCCCTCCATTATCACTTAATTGGTCCATGATTCTCAATTGATCACCTTCATCCTCAAAGATTGGGGTAAAGATAGAGATAGGATTCTTGGTCGCTTCTAAAGCATAAACTATATCCGCCCTAGGAATATCAATTATTTTTGAAATCTCATCCAAACTAGGTTCTTTTCCAGTCTTTTTACGTAACTTATCCCTTGTTCTTAAAGCTCGATAGGCCAATTGCCTTAATGAACGGCTTACCCTAACTTCACGATTATCCCTAATATAACGTTTAATCTCCCCTAAAATCATCGGTACAGCATAAGTAGAGAACCTAACTCCTTTACTTATTTTAAAATTATCAACAGCCTTGACTAGCCCAATACACCCTATTTGAAATAGATCATCTATTGGATGGCTACTATTTCTAAACCTTTGTAATACACTTAAGACCAATCTTAAATTACCATTAACTATTTCTGTTCTTGCTTCTATATCCCCATTATTAACTTTATTAAATAACTCCATCATCTCTTTATTTGATAAGACAGGTAACTGTGAAGTATTAACCCCAGTTAGCTTTACCTTTTCCATATTATCACTCCCATTTTATACCATATTTTCTTAGTACTAGCATTGACACGAATAACAGGAGTTATACATATAAATTTTAATTTTTTTATTCTTAATATTATATAGCTATAGACCTTAAATGAATGAGAAACAAGATCAAAAGTAATTATTATTTGAATACTTAGGTATAAAATTCTTATAAATACAAAAAATAACCTATAATAACTAGATATATCTGTGGAGTGATTATATGAAAAAGATCTCCAATTTACAACTCTTTATTTTAGTAGTTAATTTTCTACTTGGCAGTGCTATCCTATTTCCTCTCGGAATTAAGGCTAAACAGGACTCTTATCTGGTCATGGTTTTTGCCCTACCTTTAGGAATCATTTTGGCAATGATATATATCAAGATAAATTCTATAGATCCTCAAAAAAATCTAATTGAAATAAACAAAGAGATATTTGGTAGATATTTAGGATGGCTAGTAGGTATGATTTATTCTTCCTTCTTTCTTTACATAAGTATTAGAAATATTAGAGATTTTGCAGGACAGCTCAACCACTTTCTAGTTACACAAGCAAGTCTAAAGTCACTTACTCTATTAGCTATTATCTTAATTATATACTGTATCTATTATAATATTGAAATGATAGCAAGAGTTACCACCTTTACTCTTGTAATAGGCTTATTACTCTTAACACCTAGTACTATTTACTTATTATTCTTCAGTGCTGACCTTACAACTCTACAACCAGTTTTAGCTAAAGGATTGACTCCAATTTGGAAGGAGATATATCCAGGAATTCTTGCCTTCCCCCTTGCTGAGTTAATAATTTTTCCTATGGTCTTTTCTAAAGTCAATAATTATAAAAATATTAAGAGATACTTTATCAGAGCAATTAGCTTATCCTTTTTGATATTAACTATAAATACTGTTACTATCGTCTCAGTTCTTGGTATAACATTAGCTGAGAATGTAAGTTATCCTTTAGTTAGAAGTGGACAGATAGTCAGTGGAAATCTATTAAAATTGGACTTTTTTATCGCCTTAAGCACCACCTTAATCTTATTTGAAAAGATCAAACTTTTAATGTATGGTGCTGTAAAGGGATTTTCAATTCTTTTTAATTTATCTTATAAAAGATTGTCCATTATATTACCCATCATAGCAGGCTATCTATCAATTATTATCGCTCCTGGTCGGGTACAGCATCTAGAATTTGGCTTAGGTCCCTCCCTCTGGATTAATATAGGAATTGGAATTTATCTACCGATAATTAGTTTATTGGTCTATTATCTGAAGAGATTGTTTGTAAAAAATAAGAAAAGTGATGATGGCTAATGGGGATAGTGCGACACTTTTAAAACTCCCCCCCTCCTAGCCTCCCCTACGAGTTTTTAAAAGACCAAAAACTCTTCGTGGAATCTCAATTTTTAAATGTCCCCCTTAAAAGGGGAGGGATAAAAAAGGTTCTTGAAGTCCTCTCCTTTTAAGGAAGAGGATTTAGGAAATTTATTGCGAAGTGGTCGTTAGACCCGAAAAGAGGGTGGTTGTTATATACTTAATCACACTAACACCCAAAGTGTCGCAATATCTCTATATTATCTCATTATATACATAAAAAGAGTTGAGGAATTTTTCCTCAACTCTTTTTATGCTAATAATTGATTAAAGATATACTCATAAAGTGGTTTAAATAAATTTGATAATATTAAAATGGGATTAGGTAGTGACAGCTCCAGAAGTACCCCATAACTATATAAGATCCCTATCGACATTAATAAAGTATATACAAATAATTCTTTCCATTCCTTCTGCTTGACCAGACCTTTAACTTGAAAATAAATTAAAACTATAAAGAACAAAGTTAAAGTTATTATCTTCATCTCTTTACTCCCTTATTGAGGTTTAGTGATTGGCTGTGAGATCATTCCTAATCGTTTGACAATAATCTCTACTTTAATATCTGTCACTACTGTAGGAAAGATTTGATCCCAATCATCCTTGATCTCTTCCCATTTCTTAGGATAGCTCCGATAGATAGCATTCCCATAGCCAAAGATATCAGCATTATATTCCTGTTGAGCCGTCTTTAAAGTTGTCTCAATGTACTTTTTAACCTCTTTAGCTAAATCCTTCTGTAGTAACTCAATATCCTCGCTCTTGGTAAGATCTAACTTAGTAATTGCCTCAGTGATTGCTACATCTGTCTTAACCTCTAATTTAAAACTTACCTTCCCATTCTTAAATTCTGGCTTTAACTTAGATTTATTGCTCAATATCTCTGCTGAGAACTTTTCCTTTTCCTTAGAATACTCTACAATAGCCCCACCTTCAATTTCATCCGCTATAAATAGATAACCCTTAGACTCTACTCTATCAAGCCAGCCCTTAAGTTTACCATCCTTTAAAACAGCCGCCCCTGATAAAGCAATTACATCCCTTAAATCAACAGGAACATCTTTTACTAAATCTAGCTGTTCATAAGTTCCCTCTGGTGCTAGCTGAGGACGGTGATTGGTTAATCTACCAGTAATCTCATCAAAGTCATCATCAGCTAATCTAATTAACATATCTTTTAAATTAATAGAATAAGACTCTGACCAATCTGTTTTGTTATTCTCAATTAAACCTTGAATCTCAGAAGGAAGACTTCCTTCAAAGCGTGGATTAGACTCCAAAGTCTCCCTAATAGGATATTCAGAGATTAAAACCCAGCTATTATATCTAATCTCTTTATTTCTAGCAAAAAAATCGATTATATCCTTTAAACCCTTTTTAGCTGCTTGCTCACCAATAATTATCAAATTACTATGAAACCAGACCAGTTTTTTAGAGACTCTAGATCTTAAATTCTTACTGGCTCTCATTAAAGTTTTTCCAGTAGCAGTAGCATTCCAAAGTTGAATATTTGAACCACCCATTCCACCACCTGCTCTACTAGGAACAATTACCTGTACCATAATTTCATACTTCTGCTGCTTTGGGTCCCAGTCAACAGCAGTTAGACCAACAATCCCTAATTCGTCCATCTCCCTCTTGCCAGCACAAGCAGTTAGGTTGACTACTAATAGTAATAATAGTAATAAACTGATAGACCTTCTATTCATCTTCATCATCCCCTTTAGCTGGTGAAGGCTTAACATTAGAGGCAATCCTTTGATTATCATCTTTAACCAGATAAGATGGGCGACTATTCTTAAACCACTCTGGAACTTTAATAAAGGAATCCTTTAAAGCTTCCCAATCTACCGGAGTAATTGGTGATAAATAGGGTACACCAAAGGTTCTTAGACTACATAAGTGGATTAACAAGGCTAAGACAGCAAAGGTAATCCCAAACATTCCCCAGCTAGCTGCTAAAAACATTACTCCAAAACGAATTAACCTCACACCTAGAGCAAAACTATAGGCTGGAATCATAAAGGAGGCAATACCTGTAAGTGCCACCACAATAACCATGGCCTGAGAGACCAATCCCGCCTGAACTGCTGCTTCCCCCACGACTAAGGCTCCTACGATACTGACTGCTTGCCCAACGGTCTTGGGCAATCTTATACCTGCTTCACGCAAGAATTCAAAGGCAATTTCCATAATTAATGCTTCTACTAAGGCAGGGAAGGGAACCCCAGCTCTTGAAGCAACAATACTTAAGAGTAATTTAGTAGGAATCATCTCCTGATGAAAAGTGGTAATAGCAATATAGACAGATGGACCTAGTAAAGCAACTAAAAAAGCTACAAACCTTAACATTCTTACAAATGAGGAGAAAAAGAATCTCTGATAATAGTCCTCATTTGCCTGTAGGAAATGGACAAAGACACTAGGCATAACAAGTACAAAAGGAGTACCATCAACAAATATACTTACCCTACCTTCATTTAAAGATGAAGCAACTCCATCAGGGCGTTCTGTATTAGATATTTGGGGAAAGGGAGAGAAGGGATCATCCTCAATTAGCTGCTCTATAATACCACTTTCATTAACTATATCTATATCTATCCGCTTGACCCTATTTAACACCTCATCTATTAAATCCTGAGGAGCAATCCCTTCAATATAAGCAACGGTAATATCGGTCTTGCTAACCCTACCTAATCTAAAGCTCTCAAACTTCAGATCAGGGGTCTTAATTCTTCCTCTTACTAAAGATAAATTGATATCTATGCTCTCTACAAACCCTTCTCTAGGTCCCCTTACAACACTTTCAGTCTCAGGCTCAGCTACATTTCTAACTTCACGGGTTGGAATCGGTATAGAAATCGCCTCATCATAACCATCTATTAACAATACCGCATGTCCACATAACATATCATCTATTATTGTAGTAAACTCATCTCTTCTCTCTATAGTCCCCATAGTCAATAGTCTATCTTCTATTAAATCAATTAAATTTGAGTAACTTCTTGATAATTTTAAATCTTGATTTCTACTAACAATCATCAATTCTCTTAAGATAGTATCATTAATAAAACCTTTATTTACTATCCCTTGAACATATACCAAAGTAGCCTTGACCTCTTCATCACCTAACTTAAATTTTCTAGTATTAAAATCACTTGCTTTACTGAATAAAGCCTCAAGATAAACTAAGTTTTTCTCAAGGCTACTATATACTTTTAAATTATTAATATCTATGTCATTGAGATACTTCTCTTCTAATCTTTCTAAAACTTCTTCTTCATCCTTTCTTTTCTTTTCTTCTATTGTTAAAGGTCTTTTCATCTTCTTACTCATTGATTATCCCATCCTTTTTATGTATAGAGAAGTTAATATTTATTTAGTTACAAACTATAAGGTTATTGTGTACAACTAATAGCTCATTTATTAATTGATCTCATTCTATTTAAATCATCTATGGATTAAACTTAACATTATTTTTAAATAGATAAGCTCCAATTAATAAGAGAAGAAAAGGGACTTCTAAAACAAATATAAAGATTGTTATAATATATATAAATAAAGTCTTTAAATAATGAATATCAGTTTGAAAATAGCCTAAAGAGACTGTAAATATCATAAATGGTAAAATTAGACTCCTATAACTACTTAACTTAAACCATTCCTTGATTAAATATAAAGATGTGAAGTAATAAAATCCTACCTTAATCATTGTTGCCATAATCCAAGCCACAAAAACAGTTACATCCAATCCAGTAATAGATAATGTACTCAATGTATAAAAAGGATATTCTATGATACTGCCTAACTGACTCCCAAATATCGTAATAGTAGTGGCTAATAAGACTGAAATAATAACCATGCTGGTTAAATTACCTAATAGGCTAATCTTAAGCACCTTAGCCTTGTCTTTAAAAAAAGGTTTATATACTAAAAATAGATTAGGAATTATTAAAAACCAATGTAATGGTAATAAACTACCTCTGGCTATTTGTTTAAAATCTAGTACTATAGGTTGTAACCTGGCAAAGTCGATTAAATCATAGTTAGTTGAGATAATAATAAAAATTGAAAATAACATAATAAATATTCCAAAACCATTTACCCGCATAATTGTTTCTATCCCTTTATAAGATAAATAACCTGCAATCAAAGCATTAGCAATCCAAATTCCCATTGCCCCTTTAGTCGGCATTACAAATTCTACAAATCCAACACTCTCGTATATTATTAAGATAGTTAATTCTATATTTAGCATGATAAAAGGGATTAAAATCAGTCTTCCCAGTATCTTTCCAAAAATATCTATACAATCTTGGACAAGGCTTTGATTAGAAAATTGGCAGCTTAATTTAAAAACTATATAATGTATAGCCAGAATGAGAAGACTGGCAAAAATAATTGAAATCCAAGCCGCTCTCCCAGCAGACATAATCATTTCACTTGGCACAAGCAATATAATAGTTGTTAAGATTACATTTAATGACAATAGAAAGGCCTGTTTATTACTTATCTTTTTTGTTGACATTATATCACCTAATATAAATTTAGTATTGTGTATCCATCTACCCATTCCTCCTACCCACTAAAGCATATGCCAGTATTAATAATAAAATAGTAGGTAAACTAACAGTTAATAAAGCACCAATAACAAAGTATTTAGTATCTGAACCAGGTAGACGAATATCGGTACTGTACACTGTTAAGGCAAGAATAGAGAACGTAAAGGGAATCACTATCTTCCTATAATCCTTTAACTCAAACAAATTGGCAATCAATTTGACAGCTGCAAAGTTAAATATCCCAATCTTTAAGATATTACCTAAAATCCAAATTACAAAGGTAATAGTCTCTACACCTGCCAATGATAAATCACTTAGATTATGAAAGGAGAAATTCAAAGTAACAGCTAATTCTTTACCAAAAGTAGCAACTAATAGGATTACTAAGATACTGACTACTATCTGAATTATTAGATTTGATAGTCCAATAGCCTTAATTGCTCCTCTTTTCTTACTAAAATAAGGCTTTAATACTATTAGGATAACTGAATGATAAAAGAATAACCTTGCTGGATATAATCCTCCAGCGATAACCTTCTTAAAGCTAAAGATTAAAGGTTTTAAGTTATCTAAGTTTATAGTTATAACTAAGGGAGTCGTTAGTATAATAATAACTATACCAACTAATAAGATAAAGCTTCCAATAGTATTGCTTCTGGCAATAGTTTCAATACCACTATAGGATAAGTATCCTACTAAAATACTAATAGCAATCCACAGACCAACTCCAGACGCCTTCTCCATCACAAATTGAATATACCCAGTACTAAAGACCAATAGAAAGAGATTGGTAATGATTAAAACAGCAATATATGGTAGTAAAATTACCTTACCTAATATTTTTCCAAATATCTCTTTACTATCATCAACAATGCTCTTATTAGAAAAATTACAGCCTAAAGTTAAGAATAGATGATTTAATGACCCCATAAATGTACCTGCCACTATTATAGGTGCCCAAGCAAGACCACCACAGGCTTCAATCACAATATTTGGAGCAGTCATCACGATAGTAGGTAAAATAACTGCTATTCCTATCCAGAAGGCTTCAAAACTGCTTATTTTTTCACTCATTTTATCACCCAACTATAAGATGTTATTTTAACCTATTGTGCTAGTTGAGCTTCAATATTGGTAATAACTATTAATAGGTAGATTACAACACTTTTACTTTTTAAAAGTTCCTCTCTCTTGGGAGGGGGAGAAGAATTAAAATTCAAAAGTGTCGCATTATCCTTATAATGTATCATTTTTTACCAATCTTCAAGCTCATCCAATATCCTATACTCACTAGAAATACTGTCGGCAGACTAATGACCGTCAAAAATCCTATAATAGCATACTTAATCTGTAATTCAGGTACAGGCATCTGAGTACCATAAAGGGTTAATCCTAAAATTAAAATAGAGAAAGGTATTATTATCTTCCTATAATCTCTAATACCAAACCAATCTCTGATTAATTTAAGGGATACAAAGTGGAAGATAGACATCTTTAGAACATTACCTAAGACCCAAATTATAAACATAATAACCTCTACCCCTCTTAAAGTTAAAGTACTTAAAATATAAAAAGGATATTGTATTATTTTAATCAAGTCAACCCCTAATAAACCTATAAAGACTACTATCAAAGTAGTTATAGCTAATTGATTAATTAAATTAGCTATGTTTACTGCTTTAATTGCCCTCTTCTGATTGCTAAAGAAATCCTTAAGCTGAATTACTATAATAGAATGGTACAAGAATAATCTGGCTGGATAAATACTTCCTGCAAATATACCCTTGAAGTTAAATACAAAGGGCTTTAAATTGTCAAAATCTATCCCTTGATTAGTGAAAATCGAACCTGTAATTATAATAAAGCCAATTAATAGAATAAAAATAGCGACAGCACTAACCCTCCCTATTACCTCAATCCCCTTATAAGATAATAATACAAGCAGTATCATCATTCCAATCCAGAAGAAGCTTAGAGGGGTACGGGGCATGATGACCTCGATATCACCAGTACTCTGATATAATAGATATAAATTGGTTATTGTAATTGCAAATATATAAGGAATAGTAATTATCCTTCCCAAAATCGGACCAAAGATGTTTTGGACATCCTCTATAACTCCTTTATCAGAGAACTTACATCCTAATGTTAGAAAGATATAATTTACTAAACCTATAATAGTTCCAGCCACTATGATAGATACCCAACCCATCTGTCCAGCTTGAGTAACAACAAAGTTTGGTATCCCAACAACAGCAGTTGGTAGTATTAGCCCTACTGATATCCAAAATAGTTGAAAGCTACTTGTTTTCTGCTCCATTTAATCACCTATTATTAAAATAATATTTATTAATAACTTTGGCTATTTGCTTAATAATTATTAAAAATACTATTATAAGAGATAATTCTCAACAATATAAAATTTATTTTGCTTACTTTTAATTTAAACAACTATCTCAAACTTATAGCCTTTATTCTTAGTAATTAAAGCTATTTTTATCCAAAATAGAACATATAATTTCAAATTTTAGCTATATTAGTAACAATAGATTCAAGAGATATTACAATACTTTAAATATAAATTTGAGATTAATTTTAAGCTTGAATAAATCATAAAATATTCTTTTAGCACTCTACTTGGGCTTAGCTAAATCTATTCCCTAGCAAAGTAAAATTATTTGAATTGTGCTACTTTAATGCTATGATTGCTAAACCTATCAAAACTTAGTATTATATAAAGAGGAGGTGTTTGATATGTCAACCCAATTTAATGCTTTAGAGATATTAAAGATTGCTATGAATGTTGAAAAACAAGGGGAGATATTCTACAGAAGATGTGTAGAGGTCAACTCTGAACCAGAGGTGAAGGCAGTTTTTAAAGAATTGCAAGAGGATGAACAAGAGCACTACCAATACTTTAAAAGATTATTAGAAGTCTTTGACGAAGAGGATAAAAGTATCACTAGAGACTACCTCTATGACCAAGAGGTTAACCAATACTTACGCGCTTTGGTCGATACTAAGGTATTTCCTGATGATGAAGAGGTTACTGATGATATCGCTCACAATCTACTTGAGGCGATCGAGGTCGGTATTAAGGCTGAAAAGAACTCTCTGCTACTTTATAGTGAATTATTGGAGATGGAGACCGATGATCAGACCCTTGATGCTTTAGAAAAGCTAATAATTGAAGAGAAACGCCATTTAATTAAGTTAGAGGTATTAAAGAGTACTATCTCATAATGAAAAAGATTAACCTCTAACTGAGGTTAATCTTTTTCTATATTTAATATTGCTGTAACACGATTTAATCCTGAAAATAAATCGATTACTGCTACCAACTCCAATAGTTCCTCTTCTTGTAAAGCCAGCTCTTCAAAATCATCATCAGCCAGCTCCCAGAAATTATTGGTGGCTTTATCTACAAACTCTAAGATTCTAGCTTCTATCTCAGTTAATAACTGATAATCACCTTCTCTAACCTGTTCTAATACTTCTGGTGGATAACCCACCTGCATCAGCCCATTGTAGTGAGCATTGATACAGTATTCAGCATTATTTAAGATAGATACTCGTAAAGCTACCAACTTCTTTACCTTTGCTGGCAGCTTTTCATCCTTCATAATGGACTGCATTCGATTCCAAGTTGACCTTAAGATTTGAGGCTTATGAGCTAAAGTCTTAAAGAGGTTAGGGATACTCCCCTTCTGCTGCTTAATATCTAAAAGAACATCCTTAACTATTCCAGTCGACTCTTCTAACTCAATTCTCTTAACCTTATCCTTGACTATAGTGATTGAATTAGCCATCTTTCCACCTCCTATATATATATCTTCCACTATATATAGGATTTTCATTCAATAAGCTATTTGATTTATCAAATTAAATCTATGTTTAATATTATTACTTTATACACAAAATAAGACAAATGTCAGGTTAGCATCAATAAAATTCATTCTAAACTTAGAAAAAATATAGATAAAAACTTTAAAATAAAAAAATAGAATGATAATGCTATGGTTTGGCTGTCTGGAATCAGAAATCAGTTATAAACATTGGTTCCAGATTCCTGATTCCCGACACGAAAGTGTCGCAATATACTCATTAAGTTTCATTTTAAATTCAAATACCTATAATAACTTATTGACTCATTTAATAATTAAGAAGGGGCTCATATATGAAATTTATCAATGATAATCAATTATTTGCTATAATGCTTACCTTTGTAATAGGTAACTCAACTATCTACCCTATGGGCATAGAAGCTAAACAAGATGCTTGGATTGCTGTATTACTGGCATTATTAATGGGAATTATCTTAGTTAAAATCTATCTACAAATACAAGCTAGTTTTCCCAATAAAAACTTAATTGAAATAATAGAAGTACTCTTAGGAAGATTTATCACAGTCCCCTTGGGTTTACTTTATACCTGCTATTTTCTCTATATCTCTTTATTGAATCTATTTGATATTAGTATTTTTTTAAATTCACGCTTATTAGAAGATGCTTCACTATCAGCAACTCAAATAATGATTTTAATGATTATTTTCTACCTTCTCTTTTTGGGAATTGAGACTATGGCTAGATTCACAGAGGTAATTACATACTTCTTAATCATCCCACTAGTTATAATTGGAATCTTCTTGATAATCGGTTCTGGGGAATTGAATTTCGATAATTTAAAGCCAATATTAAGTCAGGGATTAAAACCTATCATTAAAGTTTCCTTCTCTCAGCTTTTAACCTTTCCTTTTGGGGATATGATAACTTTTTTAATGGTTTGGCATTATCTTAAATCTAGAGATTATCTCAATGAAATCTCTTTTACTAGTACTATTATAGGAGGAATATTAGTCTGCTTATCAGTGATTAATATGATAGCTATTTTAGGGGTCCAATTAACTAAGCATACCACTATTCCTATTATGAGTATCAGCACTATTATAGATTTAGGCGAAATAATCCATGGAATGGATCCTCTAGTAGCAATTATTCTCTTTATCACTGGAATTATTAAGTTAGCATTCACCTGTTATGCTTCTGTATTATCATTCATAACTACCTTTAAGATAAAAAAAAGAAAGCTTGTTCTTATTTTCTTTATTTTAACTTTGATTCTAATTGCTAATAACTCTTTTAACCCAGTCAGCTTTCTGATTTTTCTCAAAGACTCACCAGAAAATTATATTCAACTTATCTTTGAATTAGCCATTCCAATTATACTCTTATTAATCTGTTACAAAAAAAAGAAAAAGAGTGTCTAGGAAAAAACCTAAGCACTCTTTTAAGATTTATAACTTAACTACATTCTGAGCTTGTAGTCCTTTGTCAGTTTTCTCAATAGAGAATTCTACACTCTCACCCTCTTCAAGGTTTCTAAATCCATCCTCTTTGATTGCAGAGAAATGAACAAATACATCATCTCCACTTTCTCTTTCAATAAATCCGAACCCTTTCTCACTATTAAACCATTTTACTTTACCATCAAATCTTTCTCCAGCATCTTCTACTGTTACTTTAGTAGTCCTTTTAGCTTGAGATTTTCTTGCTTCCTTTTTAGCTTCTTTATTAACTTTTTCTACTCTACTATCATCAACAACTCCTGCTTTGGCAAATGCTTCGCCTAAGTTCAACATAGAGATCCCCTCCAAAAACCTTTTATTTTATATATGCTCTAATTATGATAACATTCTCAAATCCCATTGTCAAATTTACTAGCACTACATTCTCCTAGCCCATTTACCTGTAATTGGATAAGAAAAGTCATAATCATTCCATACTTTCACAACGGCAACAATAGCTGCAATAATCGATAGAGGACCAATTACTGCTAAAAAAGCAAAGCCAATAAGCACAAAAGTTAAAACTGCACTGATTACCGTAGCCACCACCATCAGCCCTTGAAAGAATAATGCTTCTTTAGCTTGAATCTTAACAAAAGAGTCTTCACTTAAGAAGAATATCAGTAATGGAGCCAAAATCGGTGCTCCAAATAAAATTCCTATATGAGCAATAGTAGCCAAAATCTTCTGATCTGAAGTTAACATTATCCCACTCCTTTCTAACAATATAATCAATTATATTATATTCAAGTTTTATTTAAAAGGTTATTTTATTAATACCCTAATATCTCACGAATCTCTTTATACTCTCTTCCTTGATCCTCTAAGATAAGCTCCCTTGGATAGTAAAGATTATACATGACCTCTCTTTTACCTGCTATAGCCTTCACTGGATCTGACAGCTGAGAGAGCTCTTTTATACTTCCGCTCTTACTCTGCAAATAGATTGGATTCTTGCTATGCTCATCCTCTGGCTGATAGTAATCATAAGGAATATGATAGGGATGATCTATAACTAAGTAATATTTAGGGTTGATTCCTACCTTCTCAAATAATGGTACTAACCTTTCGTATAATCCATCCTTATCTTCACATTCGATTCTCTTTAAGAGTCTGCGGTCTAAGATTCTAGAGCTTAAATCAGCTAAGATCGGATCAGAACAATCTCTCCATTCTTGAAAGAGTGTCAAGATTAAAGAATCATCTAATTTTAAATAATCTGCTATATTTATCTTCCCTTTTAGCACATTTCTCAGACTCTCTGGTAGATAAAAGTCAAACCCTTTTTCGAAGAGATCAAGCACTCTTTCAAATATCTTCTTTAAAATTATCTCTCCACTACGGTTGGTCGGATGGAAATAGACCTGCCAATACATAGCATAACGTGCTAGGATATAAGCTTCAATAGAGTGCATCCCTGCTTCTCTAAATAGAATCTGCCCTTCAGTAGGCTTCATTACCCTAATAATTCTATCTAAATCAAAATCCCCATAAATAACCCCAGTTGCTTTAGAGTCCCGTAATAGATAGTCCATCCGATCAGCATCAATCTGGCTTGAAACTAGACTAACTATCAGCTTATTAGGATGCTTCCCATCTAAGACCTGTACTACCTCATCAGCAAAATCAGGACTAACCTCTGATAATATCCTATTGACTTCACTATCAGCAGCTATAATTCTCTTGCTCCACAGCTCATGGTTACCACCAAAGACACTCTCTAAGGAGTGGGAGAAAGGGCCATGACCTATATCATGTAATAAAGCAGTAACCTTGCATAATAACTCTTCTTTCTTAGATAATACTAACTCTCCTTTACGGGCTAGCTTTGATAGAATCTTTCTCATCACCTCATAAGTTCCTAAAGAGTGAGCAAATCTACTATGCTCAGCACCATGATAGGTTACATAAGCTATACCAAGCTGTTTAATTCTTCTTAACCGCTGCATCTCCTTACTATCAATTAAGTCTAAAATCACTTGGTCATAGACATATACAAAGTTATGTACTGGATCTTTAAAGACCTTTTCTTTCAAATTATCAACCTCCTTTAGCTCTAAGTTAGCTATCTATCTATCTATGAATTCCAGTTTAAATATAATACTATGTGGGTATATTGCAATAGTTTTGCTACTAGCTTATAGCTACTGGTTATTAGCTAAGACCTTAAAAGCTAAAGGCTAGAAGCCAGCAGCGGATTTATCACAAAGGGCTTGTTTTTAGCCCTGAAGGAGTAGCTAATAAAAAAGTGTCGTAATCTCTCTATATAATTTCATTTAATAATCCAAAATATCAATAAAGATAGCTGATAATTTTATCAGCTATCTTATTGATTCACTTTAACTTTTAACCTTATAGCCGATTTTGAATAGATAAGTAACTAATAGCAATAATCCTACAGCTAGTCCCCCAATTATCACCAATGAGAAGCTAGGATTGACATCAGACTGACCTATAAAGGCATATCTAGTAGCATCTACCATATAGAAGACTGGATTGAATAAGGAAACCTTACTCCAAATACCAGGTAGCCCTTTGACAGAATAGAATACTCCACTTAAAAAGGTTAAGGGTGTGATAAAGAAATTCGAGAAGATTGAGACATGGTCAAACTTCTCAGCCCATAAGCCTGCAATAATTCCTAACAAGGAAAATATAGAAGAGACTAAAAAAGCAAACAAGAGTGCCAATAAAGGGTGGACAATCTCTCCTCCATAAAATAGGATAGACACCAAATAGATTACACTTCCTACTAGCATACCTCTGACAATTCCACCGATCATAAAACCTAAAGTAAGTTCAATATAGGAGAAAGGAGCTAATAAGAAGTCAACAATATTGCCATTATACTTCGCCCCAATCAAGGATGATGATGTGTTGGCAAAGGAATTTTGAATCAAGCTCATCATAATCAAGCCAGGAACGATAAAACTAATATAAGGGATTCCATATCCCACAACTTCTCTGCTCTTAAAAGAGTAAGAAAAGATAATCAAATATAATCCAGTTGAGATTAAAGGAGCAAAGATAGTCTGAATAGCAACCTTAGAAAACCTAGATACCTCTCTTTTAACAAGACTATAAAAGGTAATACTATTCATCTCTATCACCTCCTAAATTAGTCAATTTGATAAAGACATCTTCTAGTTTTGCACTCTCAATATTCATATCAACAATATGTAAGTCTAAATTATTAATAAATTTGAGCAGATCATTTAAATCATTCTTGCTTGCCTCTATCTCAATTCGATTCTCCTCTTCATCTATTTTACAGCTTGTTCCTTCTAATTTTTCAGCCAGTCCAATAACTGAGTCAGCAAATTTAACACTAACCACCTTTTTGTCAATAGAATTGATTAAGTTTTCTTTAGTATCAATTTTTACTATCTCACCTTTATTCATAATTGCAATCCGATCACATAAGGTCTCTGCCTCTTCTAAGTAATGAGTAGTTAGAATAATCGTCTTTCCCTGACTATTTAACTTAATAACATAATCCCACAAACTATTTCTCAACTCTACATCTACCCCTGCTGTGGGCTCATCTAAGACGATTATCTCTGGGTTATGGACTAAGGCTTTAGCAATTAATAGCCTTCTTTTCATCCCACCAGATAATTGGCGTGGTCCTATCTCCGCTTTATCAGTCAGATCTAACGCCTTTAGAAGTTCATTAATCTTCTCATCATTATTCTTGATTCCAAAGTAGCCAGATTGAATCTCAAGGGTCTCTCTGACATTAAAATAAGGGTCAAAAGTAACCTCTTGAGGAACAATTCCTAAAGACTTCTTAGTTTCTCTATAATTAGAGATAATATCCTTGCCTAAAACAGTAATTCTCCCAAAATCCTTATTAACTAAACCTCCCAAAATTCCAATCAAGGTACTCTTTCCAGCTCCATTAGGTCCTAATAAGCCAAAAAATTCCCCTCGATTAATCGTTAAATTGATATCTTTTAATGCTTCTAAATCTCCATACTTCTTATTAATATTTTGAATTTCAATAGCAACTGACATCCGCAACCTCCTCCTTTATTAATATAATAACTCTTCAAAGTAAAATAATCAAAAATTTAATTTAATTTCAATGTAAAATATTAAGTTAATCTATATATATGAAGAATTTAATTTTTTCATAATAAATTTAGAGATTAAAAAGATTATAAGAATTTAAAATCAAAAAATCTATTAGACGCAGATTTACACAGACTAAAAGAAAACTAAAATATAAAAAAATAAAATTATTAAAAGTTTTAAGTCAGAATTTAATCAGATTTTAGTTTGCGTCAGAAAAAGGTTTTGATTTATATCTTTTATGAAAATCATTAATTCAATCTATATAGTTTAGCTAGGTAGAAAAATAAAGAGGGGGATTATGAGAAAAATAACAGGGTTATCAGAGGTCTTGGACTAATTTTTACTTGATAGCAAATAACCTATACTTATTATTAATAAAATAGGAATTTGAATCACTAAATATCCTACTACATAATAATTAGTATTAAGAAATTTAATTATAGGGACTTGACTTTTAAAGATAGATATCGCTAATATCATAATAGAAAAGGGAATAATTATTTTCTTCCATCTATTTAATTCAAACCATTCAGCTATACTTTTGATACTAATAAAATAATATAATGAAATTTTTACGATATTTCCAGAAATCCAAGCTACAAAAATAATAACACCTAAGCCCTCTATAATTAATGTGCCTAGACTATAAAAAGGATAACTTAATATAGAAAGTAAATTAATATCAAAAACCAAAATACAGATAACAATTAAAATAGTGATCAATAATTGACTGAATAGACTCCCTAATAGACTTGATTTAATCGCTTTATTATTATCCTTAAAGAAAGGTTTAAGAAATAATAAAACGATGGAGGGTAATATAAACCAACTAAAAGCATAAATACTACCTTTAAATATCTGATTAAAATCTATAAGTATAGATTTTAATCTATCTTCATAGTTTGGATAGTTTAATAACATAACAATTAAAATCACCATAATCAATAATGATGATGTTAATAAAGCAACTCGTGCTATATTCTCTATCCCAGCATAGACAAAATAGACAATTAATAATGTAATTCCTATCCAAATACCGATAATAAAGCTTCGAGGCATAAAAAATTCAATAAACTCAATAAGCTGATTTAATAAGGTAGTGGTATCATAAATTATCATAGAGAGATAAGGAAAAATTATTATTCTTCCTAATAATGGTCCAAAGATATCTTTAACATCTTCAACTATACTTTTATTGGAAAAACCACAGCCTAATTTTAATATAATATATTGTAACACTAACCCTACAATTCCAGCAACTATAACAGTAATCCATGCTGTCTCTTGGGCAAGACCAACTTCAACTGCAGGAACCCATAGAATAATTGTTGGTATAATAATTGCTATTACTAAGCAAAAAATTTGCTCTGAACTAATCTTTTCTTTCATCCAAGAACCTCTCCTAGCAATCAATTTAAATAATCTAGTTAAATAAAGGAGAAATACAGACTAACTTTCTGTTTCTTTCTGATAATTAACTATCTTATAATTTGAGATATCCTTAGTTTATTCAAACTATGTTACTATTATCCAATACAAGTAAAAAAAGACCTCGAAAGCTTCGAGGTCTAAACTCAATAACTAAAAACTCCATCCTTATTCTCTTTAAAGAAGTCAGCATAGCTTAGATTGAAGAGATTATCTAATCTATCATTTAGGTCTATTCTATCTTTAATCAACCTGCCATAAACACCAGAACCATCAATCTCTCCTTGGAAGATTGCTCCCTTTAATTTATTACCTTCTAGAATCAACTTTTGATAATTATCCTTATCCTCTATAAACAAAATCTGATAGCTATCATCTTCAACCTCAATTAAACCATAAGTAATAGTTGATAAACCTAAAAATCTCATTGAATTTTGATAAGCAAAATTATCACTAAGCTTGGTACTAATACCTGCCATATTAGAAGCAGCTACCTCTCCTTGCTTAGTAGCTAAAGGCCAAATCGGAGTTAAAGTTAACTCATTACTAAATAACTCCTGAGATTGAGCTACATCACCAGCTGCATAAATATCCTCTAGATTAGTCTGCTGATGCTTATTCACTACTATTCCTTGATCTACTTCTATATCTGTTTCTTTGATTAAATCTATATTAGGTCTAATACCTGTAGCTACTACAATTAACTCTCCAGCTATTATCCTATCATCGGCCAACTCCAACCCTACAACAGAATTATTATCATCAACCAAGACCTTCTTAGCCCTAGCACCAATAACTATCTCAATTCCCTTCTCTTCAAACCTAGTTTGGTATCTAGAAGCTGCTTTAGCATCTAACTGTAATGGTAAGATTCTATCTGCCATCTCAACAATAGTTACTTTAACTCCTAGCTCAGCCAATCCTATCGCTGCATCTACTCCTACCAGTCCTGCCCCAATAACTATCGCTTGTTGGATCTCTTCTGCTTTCTCTTTAATCTCTAGAGCATCATCTAAATTCCTTAAACCATAAATACCTTCAGTTTCATCTAAATTGTTAATAGGTGGGAAAAAGGAGCTTGCTCCTGTAGCTAATAATAACTTATCATAAGCAACATTTTCTCCATCTTCTAAGAGAAGTAATTTTTGCTTAGGTAGAACAGAAGTAACAGACTTTCCTTTAAGCCAATTAATCTTATTCTCTGTAAAAAAGTACTTTGGGGTAAAGTCTAATTGCTCTACATCTCTCTGCCCACCAATTAGATAATGGAGCATACAGCGAGAGTAGACCTTAGTATCCTTAGAGATGATAGTTATCTCACTATCATCATCCAACTCCCTTAGCTTCTTAGCAGCACTAATTCCTGCTGCACTAGCACCTACAATTACATATTTCATACTCTTCCCTCCCCTACTTCAATTAATTCTATTGCTCCCATAGGACAGTTTTCAACACAGGCTGTTTCTTCCTTATCCTTACATAAATCACACTTAAAAGCCACATTAGTTTGAGTATCCTTCTTAATCATTCCATAGGAACAGCTCATTACACACATCCAACAACCAGCACATCTATCCTGATCTAAGGAGACAATTCCACTCTCTTTATCCTTAGTTAAAGCACCAGACATACAGGCTTCAACACATTCTGGATCATCACAATGGCGACAGAAAAGTGGAGATAGTTCCCCCTGATTACTCTGTTTAACTAAATTAGCACTTTGATTAGTAGTATCTGATAAATTTAGACTATCAATATCAGTATTATTACTTTTAGCCATACAAGCTAACACACAGCCTTTACAGGCTTCACATAGATCACGATCAATATATATTCTCTTCATAAGATTATAAAGTCCCTCCTTTAACTTAGTGAAAATTCAGACTTTTTTAATAAGACCTGTGATTTATCACAGGTCTTACTCTTAAAACTAAGCTGGACGTTGACACTCATCTTCATTTTCCAATCCTAGATTAGTTCTTCTATCTAAAATAATCTCTTCTAACTTATCAGCACTACTCTCAATTTCAGTGTCTATAATCAACTGACCTCCAGTAATTTCAGGTAAGCTCTTAGTTAGAGTATCGACTATAATCTCACTTCCTGTGACAAATGGAGGTAAAGCTAAGTGTAATGGTAATCCTAGTGCCAATCCAAAGGCACCATCAGCTAAGGCCTGCTCCTCTAACCATTGAGGAGCTGATAATACTGCTGGAAGTTGTGGTAAATCAACATCCAATGCTTTAGCTAACTCCACAGCAACCTGCTCTACCCGACCAATTGATAAACAAGGTCCAAAGTTCAATACAGGAGGTATGCCTAACTCTTCACAGACCTCTCTTAAATTATCTCCTGCTAAACTAGCAGCACTAGGAGAGACCAATCCACAATTCTCTAAGCCTCCTGTTGTACAACCAGCTGATAAGACTAAGATATCACGCTTGATTAGCTCCTTAGTCAATCCTACTGAGAAGACATCATGTCCTTTGGCTGTCAAGTTAGAACATCCTACTACAGCAGCTACACCTTTGATCTTACCACTAGCAATTAAATCAATTAATGCTTTGTAATTTCCTCCTAAGAACTTACGTAATGACTTCTCACTAACACCAGTTACTACATCATCATAACCATGATCCTTTGGAATATCAATCTCAACCTGGCTACGGCGATTCTGATAGCTCTCTACTGCTGCTTTAATCAGCTTATCAGTAATTTCAGGTGCTTTAGCTGGATCAAACTTAATCATCTCCGCACTAGCTTTCTTAGCCACATCATCAATTGCAATCATCTTGACATCATACTCTTGAGCTACTAACTCTAAACCTGGAATAGTACAGTTAAATTCTGATACTATCAAGTCAATACCACCAGTAGCTACTAAAGCCTCACTAGTATAGTTATTACCAGCATGACCTGCAAAGACATCCTTGTAATGTGCCCCACGTAGTTGCAAATCTTGACCTACACAGGTTGAACCAACTATCTTAAATCCTTTTGCTCCAGCCTCTTGAGCCAGCTTAGTAGCTTCTTTTGTCACTAAAGCATCCTGTAAATGGGCAATCATTGTATGCTGATGACCTGTTATTACAATATTGATATAATCTTCATCTACAACCTTGAACCCAACCTTATCTTGAGTTATTTCTGGCTCCCCTAACATTACATCATTAAGCAAATTAGTCATATGTAGTCCATACAATCCTGTAGAGATTCCTAAGTTAAGCACATGCATTAACATATCCACTGGATCACTAGATAGGTTAGTGCTAGTCTTCACAAGGGCATCAAAAACTTCTGATTTAGCTCCCCCTGGCATAATATCTAGCTCTTTCCACTTCTTAAGCCTTGGTTCATAAGCCAGTTTCTCTACTAACTCCATCTTCTGATAACGAGGCTTATATAGATCAGCCAATACCTTCTCGGCTACTTGAACTGCTTTATCATTTACATCTTCAGCCTCAACTTCAAAAAGCTCAGCCAATTCATCTAACATCTCTAACCCCTTTAACTCTGTAGCATAATTACCTAGACCTGCTTCTCTTAAATTATTAGCTGTATTCTCAACTACATGAAGATAACAGGCTGCTCCTGCAGCTACATTTCTTAGGAAATTGCGAGATACAATCGTATCAGCATCGGCACCACAGACTCCTCTTGGTGATTTAGGAGTAATACGACAAGGTCCATTAGAGCAGAGACGACAACAAACACCCTTCTTTCCAAAACCACATTTCACAGATTGCTTAGGTTCACGATTGAATGAAGTCTCCAAATCTGGCTTACTATCCAAAAAGTCACATAACCTACAATCAGCAGAAGTACATCTTTCTTTAACCACTATAAATCCCCCTTATAACTATACTGTTTTTGTATACTTTTAGTTAAAAATAAAATCCGAATTTCAAATATACCTTTTCGGTATACTTTTAAACAGAATATTTAGCCAATAGCCTAAACTATTAGCTCTTCAATAAATCTGCAAAGCTATACTCATCTAACTTGCTAACAATTGTCTGTTGGACATCAAATAAAGCTCCATGAATTTTGCATGTTCTACATGAACTACCATTTATCTTATTACACTCAGCAGGATCGATCAAGCAACGATTGACTACAATCGGTCCATCTACTGCCTCTATTACATCTCTTAAGGTTATCTTAGCTGGGTCTAATGCTAAAGCATAGCCACCATTTTTGCCACGATAAGATTCAATAATCCTAGTTTGAGCCAACTCCCTAAAGATCTTTAAGAGAAATCTTTTTGGAATCTTCTCATCTTCACAGATAGTCTGTGCATCTACTATAGTTCCTTCTCCTTGCCTTGCTAAATATAATACAGCACGTAAGGCATAATCTGCTGCCTGACTTAGTCTCATTTAATTACCTCATTTCTTAATCATAGAGCAACTTACTGACAATTAAATTATACCAATCCGGTATACTTATGTCAATGATTGGATAAAATTATAAATGATTATCATTATCATAGTTATGTACTTCTAGCTTTAATCTGCTATATCCACTACTTCGACTAGCTTAGCTCCATTAAAAGTCTCCGTTGGAGCATAGCGAATTATATAGTCCTTTATAGCTACTTTGGCATAGCCATCAGGGGCTCTTTTCCCAAAGATACCTTTAGCCATCTCCTGATTATCAAAGATAAACCACGTTCTTCGTTCATCAAACTCTAATTTGGGGAGTCTGTTTTCTGTTTGAGCATTTACCTCAAAAGCAACTGCATCCCCTAGAAATTCATCATCTTCATAATTTATATATCTTCCTTCAACTATTACTTCTCCTGAAAATTGAACAGTCGCTGAGTATCTATTAGTGTTTTCAATTTGATGCAGAGATAATGATTCTATTTTAAGATCAGCAACCTCATCACCGATATTGACCTCTTGGGGATTAAAGATATTCCCCTCTTGCTTATTACTTAAATCTTGAGTTGAATTATTATTCTGATAAATAAAAAAGACTATAATTAGTACAATAACAAGCAGAAAAATAAACTTCTTTATCATGCGTTAATATCTCTCCCTAAAAATCTTTTAATATTATTACAACTTAATTTGTGATAAAGATAGATATTTATTCATTATCTCTTTAAAGAATTAATTTAATTCAAACTTTTAAATTATAGACTAAATAATAAATTTATTTTTACCTCTAATTAACTGCTACTGGCTACAGCGTTTGATAGAACGCTCTAACCACTCTACATAAGCCGCTTCACGCAAAATTGCACTCTCTAACACTAGATAATCACCAAATTCTTGACTTCCAAACTGAGGAACTTCACTATATCCATCTATTTTTTTCTTTAAAGTAGCCAGTTTCTCCCTTCTTTGCTCTAATTGACTCTCTAGTAATTCAACCAAATGCTCTTGCTCTATATTACTTGAGAAATACATTCGTAATCTAAACTTATCTTTAGCAGTTGGAACCATCTTCTCATCCTTATTTAACCATTCTAATAGCTCCTCTCTACCTTTATCCTTAAGCGAATAGACCTTCTTTTCTAAGGCTTCTCCTGCAATTACAGTTTCATATTCTATTAAACCTTCATCGACTAATCTCTTTAATTCTGGATAAATCTGACTATGCCTTGCTCTCCAAAAGTTTCCTAATTCAGCCTTAAACTCCTTAGTAATATCATAACCTGTACTTGGTCTACGATTAATTAAGCCCAAAATTGCATATTTTAAAGTTCTCATCTGATTATACCTCCTAATGTATTAAACTTTCTTAATCTATTATATCATTAACTAGAAAAATTAAAAGCACAATCATGTCAATATTTACATGATTTCTTTTGCGTGATATATTTATTATAAGGTATTAAAATAGTAATAATTGAAAAAATATGAAGAAGAAAGGAGAACAAATGATAGACTATAAGAATTTATTTACACCAACCAAAATTGGTTCTTTGGAGCTTAAAAACCGCTTTGCCCTTGCACCAATGGGACCTTTAGGATTGGGTGATGCAGAAGGTGGATTTAACCAACGAGGAATTGATTATTATACTCAGCGAGCTAAAGGAGGCACAGGTCTAATTATTACAGGGGTTACCTTTGTAGATAATGAGATAGAAGAGCATGGAATGCCTAGTGTTCCTTGTCCAACCCATAATCCTGTTCACTTTATCAGAACAGCCAAAGAAATGACTGAAAGAATTCATGCTTATCAGTCCAAGGTCTTTTTACAAATGTCTGGTGGCTTTGGTCGAGTGACTATCCCCACCAATTTAGGAGAATACCCTCCAGTAGCACCATCACCAATTCAGCATAGATGGCTTGATAAGACCTGTCGTGAATTGACAGTTGAGGAGATTCAGACTATCGTCAAAAAATTTGGTGAAGGAGCTTATAATGCTAAACGGGCTGGCTTTGATGGAGTTCAGATTCATGCTGTCCATGAAGGGTATTTAATTGACCAATTTGCTATTTCTTTGTTCAATCATCGTAATGATGAGTACGGTGGTTCTTTAGAGAATAGACTCCGTTTTGCGAGAGAAATTGTAGAGGAGATTAAAGAACGCTGTGGAGAAGATTTCCCAGTTACTCTACGCTATAGTCCTAAAAGCTTTATTAAAGGTTTACGTGATGGGGCCTTGCCAGGTGAAGAGTTTGAAGAACAAGGACGGGATTTAGATGAAGGGATTAAAGCAGCTCAACTCTTAGTCTCCTATGGCTATGATGCTTTAGATGTTGATGTAGGCTCTTATGACTCTTGGTGGTGGAGCCATCCCCCAATGTATCAAGAAAAGGGATTATATAGACCTTATGCTAAACTGATGAAGGAAAATGTAGATGTTCCAATTATCTGTGCAGGAAGAATGGATAATCCCCAGATGGCAACAGAAGCAATTGCTGATGGCACCTGTGATATCGTTAGTTTAGGTCGTCCCTTACTGGCTGACCCTGATTATGTTAATAAACTTCGTCGTGGCGAGGTAGAGGATATTCGTCCATGCATCTCTTGCCAAGAAGGCTGTATGGGTCGGATTCAAGAATATTCAATCTTAAACTGTGCAGTCAATCCTCAAGCTTGCCGTGAACGAGTGACAGCCTATAATCCAATTCTAAAGCAAAAGAAAGTCTTGGTTATAGGTGGCGGAGTGGCTGGTTGTGAAGCTGCTAGAGTCTCAGCTTTAAGAGGTCATCAAGTAGAGTTGCTAGAAAAAAATGATAGATTAGGTGGTAACTTAATCCCTGGTGGTGCTCCTGACTTTAAAGAAGATGATATTGCATTAGCTAATTGGTATACCCATCAATTAGAAAAATTAGAGGTTGAGGTGAAATATAATACTACAGCTACCAAAGATTCAATCTTAGCTGCTAACTATGATGTAGTTATTATCGCTACAGGCTCAACACCTAAAGTGCTCCCCTTAGGTAATGATCAGCAGGTCTTGACCGCTACTGAAGTATTAAATAAAGAAAAAGACTGTGGAGATAAAACAGTTATTATCGGTGGAGGATTGGTTGGCTGTGAAACAGCACTCTGGTTAGCTCAACAAGGCAAGGACGTTACCATTGTAGAGGCAATGGATAATTTACTTCAAAACAATGGTCCTTTATGCCATGCCAATAGTGAGATGCTAGAGGAATTGATTCCTTATCATAATATTGAAGTAATTACTAATGCAACAGCCACTGGCTATAAAAATAATCAGCTTAAAATTAAGGTAGATCAAAATGAGAAAGAACTTGCTTGTGATAGTGTGATTTTAGCTATTGGTTATCAATCAGAAGATTCTTTGTACCAAGAGCTAAAATTTGATATCCCAGAAATCTACCTATTAGGTGATGCTAAAAAGGTATCAAATATTATGTATGGTATCTGGGATGCTTTTGAAGTAGCTAACCATATCTAATTTAAAAACTCAATTAAGTAAACTAATAATTAAGAGGGTGTGGTTTAATGTACCTAAATAGAATGATTGTTTTAACAATAATATTAGCTTACTTATTAATCTCAAATTTTGGAGGTGATGTTTTGGCTCAGAATAATAATCTAACAAGCCAGAATCTCAATGTTCAATTAAAAGAGCCTTTAATTCAGTTAATTTCAGATGTTGTTTATGAACAAGTACCTATGGCTGGCTATAATAATGTTGCTATGAAAATGGATATCTTAAAACCAGAAAAGGATAAAAAAATGCCAGCGATTATTTACATTCCTGGTGGAGGTTTTATTTCTGCCAATAAAGATAGCTATATTCAACAGAGAATGAAGCTTGCCAAAGCTGATTATGTTGTTGCCAGCATTGAATATCGGGTTGCTCCCACTGTTACTTTTCCTCAACCTTTAGAAGATGTCAAAGCAGCAATCCGTTACCTTAAAGCCCATGCTGAGCAGTTTAATATAGATCCTAATAAAATTGGAGTAATGGGAGATTCAGCAGGTGGATATCTAGCTGCAATAACTGGTACTACTAATGGAATGAAGCAATTTGATCAAGGTGATAATTTAGAGCAAAGTAGTGATATCCAAGCCGTTGTTGATCTGTATGGATTATCTGATTTAACAAAGATTGGAGATGATTATTCTCAGCAAGTACAGCAAGCACATAAATCAGCTGGAGCAACTGAAGCTCTATTGGTCAATGGTAGCCCTGTCTTTGGAGGTCAAGATGGTGGAATTTTAGCCAATAAAGAAAAGGCTGAAGCTGCAAATCCAATTAGCTATATCTCTAAGCAGACTCCTCCTTTTCTATTGATGCATGGAGATCAGGATAGGATGGTATCTCCTAGTCAAACTCAAATTTTACATCAAGCATTAGTAGAAAAAGGTATTGAATCTATCCGATATCTTGTCAAAGGTGCTGATCATGGCGGGGTTTACTGGAATCAACCTGAAGTAATGAAGAATATAATTGACTTTTTCAATAAGTACCTTAAATAAACACAAGAACATTAAGTAAAGATAGACAGTATAGGGCTAAATAGCCCTATACTGTCTATCTTTTTTACAATATTAAATTAAAGTAATATCATTGTCATAATCTCTCTAAAAACTCGATAAATATACTTATTATAATAAGTATATTTACTTACCTTGTTTTACTAGAGGTAAGACTGGCAATTGCAGATATGATAACGCTATTTCACCTGTATAAATTGTATTCTCTGACCCTTTTCGATAACTCTCTTCATTATAATTTACCCACCGATTATCTACTGGATCAATCTCTAAACAGATCTTCCATCCAGCTCTAATAACTCCTGTAGTGGGGAAAGTTCCTACTTCACAACTAACCATTTCTTCAGGAACTAAGGGTTGATATGCCTCTTTAGTATGCTTATAAACTGGCAAATAGTCTCTAGAACGTTCTTGATCTAATTCACGATGGGATGCCAGCATAGCACCAAATCCTAAAGGCAATTCTCGTTCCATACTAGTTCTGGCAGGATAGATTACTTCACGATCATTTTCATCAAAAATACGAACTTTGATATGAATTTCCATATCATTAGTAGTTGAAGAGACATAAAGTCCAGCTTTAATATAGCCTGCAACTTCCAGATCTTCTTTTAGAGGTTCACTAATAAAAGTTGCACCTTCCACTCTTTCATTTATCGAATGATAGACATCAGCATTATAGCTAACCTTTCCATCAGCCTCTGGTTTACTCTCACTTAAAGACATCTTTTTTGCATCTAAATAAAATTTCTTATATTCTGTCCCTGGAACAGGCCAGTCCTCTTCATATCTCCAGTAGTATCCACCATTACCAGTTCGCATTTGAATTGAGACTGGAGGCTCATCCATAATATCATTATCCTCACCTTTTAACCAATAATCAAAAAATGATCTATATTTATTCAGATAGAATTCATTATACATCCAATAATGAATTCCACAGCCATTGACAACTAATAATTTCTTGTTTTCAGATGAACAATTGATATAGGCTTCAGAACTTCCTTTTCCATGTAAACTGGCATCGGGTTCTACAGCCGACCAAATAGGATAATCAATCTTTGATATATCACAACTAGACATATATTCGCCTTCTACTCCATAGGTCTCTTCATTCCAGAAAGGTTCATCCAATGCCTTTTTCATAAAATCATATTCCTGGGGAGTTGTACAAGGATCCATATTATCTGCACGATTAAAGAGTCCACCACCACTATAAATATAATCACGGTAAGAGTCATAATCTCCCATAATCGGAATCATAGCTGTCAATCCTTTGGGTCTTCTTTGAGCTGCTAAATACTGGGTCATTGCATAATATGAAGCTCCAAACAGTCCAATCTTGCCTGATGACCAAGGCATATCTGCTGCCCATTCGATAGCATCACAATAATCCTCTGCATTCTTTCGTCCAAACTGCTTAAATAATTCATCTTCACTTAGTGGGTTTTGCCCCATCCCCCGTTCTTCTATATTAATAACTACATATCCATAAGGAACCCAATCTAAAGCACAAGGTTGTTCAAAGGCTTCTGAAATTGGCACCAAACAAGGTGGTGGGCCATCTGGATGCACAACCTCATCCTCAGGATTTAAATTAGGGATAGGTAATGCAGAACCAAAGCATGATGCCATTCTGCGGAAAAATGCACCTTGTAGCAGCTTCTTAGTCTCAGTGCTCGAATAATCATCATAAAATTTGTCTTCTAGCATCTCAAAATATTCTTCATCTCCATCTTTTATTGGAAAACCATTGATAAAAGATTTTCCAAAAACACCCATACACATTACAACAGGATACTCTCCTCCCTGTAATGGTCGATAGACATCAGCTAGAACATAATTACCATCTCGTGTAGGAATTCTGACATCAGTCTCCTTTAAAATTCCTGCTGCACTTCTTCTGACAAGATTCTTAGCAGTTTCAATTCTAGCTAACCTCTTCCCGAGCTTATCCATCATCTCTGCTGTAGCCTCTTCATATTTCTGTGGCTCCATTACTGGATTCCAAGTATACTGATACTCCTCAATTATTGCTTTATCTTGCTCAGTAATAGTCTTTAGCCCAATCAGCAATCTAGCAGTATTAACTACTTGATAATGACTGACTGAAGCTTCCCTACAATCAGCCTCTACTACAAAATCTACTGGGGTAATATAAGCTTTAGCCTGACAAGAACCAATAACTAGATCTCCAATAGAAAAAGTAATCTCTTCTCCCTGCTCATATTCATAACACCCCTGCTCATCTATCACACCACTGTGAGTCTGAGTATAATAATCTAATCCTTTTATACTTCCATCTAAAAATATTCCCTTCATCTTTTTACCTCCTAATAAACTTGTTCTTCCATCTCCATTTCACCAAAACCGGTGTTATTACTGCACTTAAGACCACAGCCATGGCAATTTGGGATAAGGCTCTCTCCATATAGACTGCATAAGAACTATCTGACTGAAGCAATAAGGCTGGAACTGTCAAAGCCAATCCTGCCACTGATGAAATTCCCATTGATACATATCCACTACTCTTTAAAAGTAGTTTTTCAACTAATACTAACGGTAAATTATTTAATAAGGTAAAGATAATAAATAAAATAATTCCTGTACCAACAGACTGAAAGGCTATTTTCAAGTCTATAGATGACCCTAGGCAAAATCCTAAAAAGGGCAACATAATCTCCATTCCAGGTCGAGTAAATTTCTTTATTTCTTGGTCGATACTTCCTAGAATAATCCCAATAATAAATGGAAGAATGGTAGCGGCTATAGAATTTAAATCTATACCATTTCCACCTGCATAGCCTAAAACAGCAACTGGTATAAAAGGAAGTCCTGTTACATTCAGTAAAGCAAACCCTGCTAAATCCCCTTCATCACCATATTGCTTCATCAGAGCAAGATATAACCCAGCATTACAACTACAGATACAAGCAACTAAAGCCAAAGAAGAGATTCCATAAATTCCACCTTCACCTAAAACTCTGATTATAAATAAAGAACAAACTATATTTAGTACTAATTTTAATACAATTAAAAAACCACTCTTTTTGACACACTTTCTTATGCTCTTGAAATTTGTATCAATACCAGCAAAAATTAATATAATTCCAACAACAGTCATAGTACCTTGCTTAGAGAAGATAGCTGTCATAGGATTTCCTATCTCCACTATGTCAGGTATAAATGTGTGAATCACAGCCCCGATTACCATCGGCACTAGCATAAGTCCTCCTGGTAGCTTTTTAACATTACTTAATATATTCATCAACTAATTCTCCCTCTATTTCTTATTACTTAAGATCATACACTCTAACCCAACTTTAAAATCTATTAATAATTAGAAAATTAGCAACGACTAAACACGAATCATCGCAAATAAAAATATAAATATTTTACGATTTATGATTCGTGCTAATTCGTTGCTAAAAATAATCCAAAAATCTCTCAATTAATTAGATTAAATTTCAACTGCTGTATCAAAACCACTATGAACTGCAGTATATACATCACCAATCTCTTTTCCATCACCAATAACAAATACTTCAGTTGGAGGTACTAGATTTCTTAATTCATTTATTGTCTGCTTACGAGGCTTCATCCCTACTGCTAATACAACTGTATCTGCTTCATATTCATTCTTGCGGAAGTTAGAATTGATTGTTTTAATACCAGTAGTAGTTATCTCTTCTACATTAGTGTTGGTTACAATTTCTACATTATTTTCTTCAAGTAGAGATTGTAATGAAAATTTATTAATCAAAGCTGCCCCTCTAAATAGATCCTCAGGACCACACATATCAACAATAGTTACATCTTTTCCTTGCTTAGCAAGATTTAAAGCAGACTCTGCACCTGTTAGTCCACCACCGATTACTATAACCTTCTCTCCAGCTTCTACTTTACCAGAATCTATATCTCCAACCCAGTGTACGTTATCATTATCTATACCAGAAATATTTGGAATAAATGGCTCTGCTCCAACAGCTAAAATTAATGCATCTGGATTCTCTTTAGCAATTACTTCAGCAGTAGCTTCAGTATTTAATTTAATCTCAGCTCCACATTTTTGGGTTTGTCTAACTATCCAGTTTAAGAAGTTACTCAAATCTTCTTTAAATTCAAGGTCTGTTGCATGGTGTAAAGTACCACCAAGCTTATCTGATTTCTCAAAAAGAACGACCTCATGTCCACGCTCAACTGCTGTTAAAGCAGCTTGCATTCCGGCTGGACCTCCTCCGACAATTACTACTTTTTTCTGCTCATCAGCTTTAAGAACTCCTTCAGGATAATATGTTTCACGACCATTGATAGGATTTACTGCACAGCGTGTCTTTTTAAAGAAGGCTGCACGTCCACAGCAAGTATTACAACGCAGACATGGTCTGATATCCTCTTCCTTGCCATGAGCTGATTTTCTCATAAACTCTGGATCTGATACAAATGGTCTAGCCATCGCTACAAAATCAACTAGCCCTCTAGCTAATATCTCTTCTGCATTCTCTAAGTTCATAATTGAACCAACAGTGGCTACCTTTACACTATCTCCAACTGCTTTTTTGATCTTTTCTGCAAAATGAACATTATATTTGTAAGGTATATAATTAGGTTGAATCATATATTGAATTACAAATGGATTTGCTAGCATTCCAGCAGAAACATGAAGGATATCTATCTTATCCTCTATCAGCTTGACAAATTCGATTACTTCTTCAACTTTCATTCCACCTTCAACAAGTTCATCAGCACTTATTCGATATTCAATAATAAAGTTCTCTCCTACTTTTTCTCTAACAGCATCAAGCATCTCAATACAGAATCTAGCTCTATTTTCAAAGCTTCCTCCATATCTATCAGTTCTTCTATTCACATAAGAAGAAAGAAATTGAGCAGGCAACATTCCATGAGCTCCATGAATCATAATCATTTTAAAGCCACTATCTTTACATCTAGCAGCAGCATCAGCATAATCTTGAATAGTCTTATAAATTAACTCTCTACTCATCTCTTCAACTTCTCCAGGAGTTTCTCCCTTTAATTTTGCAAAGTATTCATCAATCTCAGCAGGAAGAGGAGTTGAACTTACTGGCTTAAGTCCTTTTTCAGCCAAAACCATAGAATTTGAAAAACGACCACCATGATTTAATTCAATCGAGATATTTGCTCCATATCTTTGAATCTCATCTGCTAACTCATCTAGCCCCATCTTGACATTATCATGACCTAAATTTAATTGACCTTCATGGTCCATAGCATGTTGCCAGTTGATTGCAGAATCTCCTATAGTTACACTAGCTGCTCCACCTTTAGCAATCGGTCGATAAAATTCAATTAATTCTTTGGTTACCCAACCTTCTGGAGTTGCTAAACACGGTACCATCGGTGCTGACTGAATTCTATTCTTAAATTCAACACCCTTAATTGTAATTGGAGAAAATACATTTTTATATCTATCCATCGCTTTACTCATAACTTCATTCCTCCTAAATTATTTTTGATCACCCTTTGCTTTGTTTGTTGTTACTAACTAACATTGGATTTAAAATAAATCTTAAGCAAATAATTTCAAGACAAATCTTTGAAACTTATCAACACCTACACCCACATACCAAACTCCAACAATCATAGAAATCCCAACTTGAATTGGCATTGAGCCCATCTTTTCTAATCCTATTGGGGTTAGAATAGTTAGACCGATAGCCCATCCACATAACCAAGCTGGTAAAAATACATACTTTCTCATCGGTTTTGCGATAAGAACAGCCATTCCACCTAGGATAAAAAGTGTAAAAAAGAGCTCTAAATTCTGGTTCCACTCTAATATTTTCATTATCTTCAGTGCTAATACTGACCAGATATCTCCACATAAAAAGCCAATTGTTATCTTCATAGCATCCTCAAGCTTATTCCCATTTGCTACATAAATTCCAGCACAGATTAATGCTACAGCACCTGTTGCAACTCCAATATATGGAGATAAAACTGCCCAAATTGGTGGTAACAAAGCAATCCCTAAGGCTAGTGTTAATGTATTTTTAGTTCTTTCTTTCACAATTTTACTCTCCTTTAAAGAATCAATCCTTATTTAATCTCTTATTTCTCTGGCATAGTTGCTGAAATAAATTTTTTATAATTACTCATACGTCGCTTATATTCATCAGACATTAGCATTTTCTTAAATGTTTTTACAGTTTCATCGATATCTCCTGCATGTTCAAATTTACCAGATAAAGTATCATGGGCATGTTCTAACTGCTCTTCAGGAAAGTCAAATTTAACCTTACCATCTACAACCTTAATATCTCCTTTAATACCACATAAACAGCAGATTGCTTCTGTTGATTGATTGTCTAAGAAGAAGTTTCTACTATGACAGTGTGGGCAGATACCCTCTTCACCTAGATAAGCAGCATTTTCGATATCTTGAGCAGCTTTAGCAAGATTTACCCCTATTTGATGTGCTCTAGCAACTGTATCATCATTCATAACAGCATCAGTAGACCAAGGGAAGATATCGTTATCAATCACCTTCCAAGCTGGAGTTAACGCCTGCATTGCTGAATCACATTGCATCCTTGTTACCCAGTCAGAACCACCAAAGCCCATATAAGAAACTACCTTGTCTTTTAAAATCCTTGGATCTGGAATCTTACCTCCGTTTTCTTTGGCGATTTTAGTAGCTATTACATTATTTCCCCTGTCCATTCTAGGTCCAAAACGGTCCGTGATTGTCTGAAAGATTCCAGGCACACCCTTCTCAAAGATAGGATTTGCAAAGATCACACCATCAGCATCTAACATCTTATCTAAAAGCCAATCAAAATCATCTTTTAAAGCACACATATTTCCTCTACCTGACATAAGTGCATTAACACAGGCAATACACCCAGTACAGTGTTCAATATCTAAATCAAGTAGGCGAATAAATTCAATATCTGCCCCCACTTCTTGTGCACCCATTAAGGCTTCTTTACACATAGCATCATTTTTTTGATTTTTTCTTCCAGCTGAAATACCTAAAATTTTCATTTTTAATCTCTCCTTATATAATATTAATTTATTTAACCATAACATCATTCATAATAGCTTTATGTTTTATTACTACCTATAGCCATTACTTTTTTAAGATTATGATTATAAGCTTAGCTTTAATTTATGTTAGTTAGTAACAACTAACATTTTGTCTAAAATAAATTTATAATTAATTATCAAAGATACTAGACTTTTATTAATCACCCTTTCTGTTTTATAAAATATTTAATTAATTTTTTGAGTGAAGTATTAACTAAAGGAGATTAGCTTTAATGCTTAATCATTTAGCATTTATGTTAGTTATTGATAACTAACATATCATTTGAAATAAAACCTTTATGATTCAATTAGTGAATCAATATAATCTTTAATACAGTCCTCAAGACTAACTTCTTTTAACATCTCAGGTAAACAATTGATATTAAAGAATAAGCCAAAATTAGTTGACAGAAAATTAATTGTTAAAGCTTCTAAATCTCTTTCCTGCTTAATTAGCCCTTTTTTCTGCATCGTTAAAAAATAGTTAACTAACTTCTCCTTTAACTTAAGAGGAAAGGTATCTAAAGGAGACTGCGGATTAGTAATCAATTCATCATTTTTTAATTCCATCAAGATTATCTTCTTATTATTTTCCATAGTTTCCTGATATAGCTGACTGATCTTTAACAGATCGTCTTTTAAATTATAAGTTAAATCATTCTCAAAAAATTCTTTGAATTTAGGAATATATACATATTCAGCAAAAGATTTATTGAATAAATTTAACTTGTTATTAAAGTGTCTAAAGACTGTCATCTCACTTACTTGAGCTTCATTAGCTATTTCCTTAATAGTAACAGAGTTATATCCTTTTTTAGAAAAAAGATTTATAGCTACTTCCAAAATCACTTCATATGTATCTTTATTTGGCACTGTATATGCTCCTTTATTATGTGTTATTATTCACTAACATTAACAGTCTAGCAAATATTATCGATATTGTCAACTAGATCAATTAAATTAACAGCTAATGATTTAATTCCAAAGTAAATATCTAAGGCGTTAGAATACTTTTATTATTCTAATCGCCTACTTATTATAAAAAATTTGAATCTCTGATATTTTACTAATAATCTCTTCCCTTCCCTGAATCTTTAATCTCTATCAACTCTTCAGGATAAGCGATCTTTTAACAAAAAGCCATCTACCTGCTCTAAGGAATCTAAAAATTCTTGGCTAAATCGATTAATCTCATCAGTTACATCCCTTTTAGTAGCTGGCTGGACTAATCTAATCTCGTCATCCTCTTTAACAAGCCTAATTGTCTCTCTTGGAACACCTAAACCTATCTCCACTTCAGGGCAGACTGGAATAAACTCTACATAGTCCTTGAGCTTCTTAACAAGGTCATCACTGATCATTACCCCATTATAACGGCACTTAGCAAACTCTAAACATCTACTGATAACTATAATCGGCTTTACAAACTCCATAATTACTCCCACTAACATAAAGTTATTGTAATCTGCTGTGGTAATAATATTATTAATATAATAGAAGAATAAAGCGACACTTTTACTTCAGTTTATAGTTGACAGTTAAGATCTTTAAAACCGAAGAAAATTTATGTTTGAGCGAAGCAAAAATTGAACTTAAATTTAGAGCTTAATTAAATTTTAAATAAAGAATATTATTAACGATAATAATTAGTACTCTGATTGCTGAGTGAGTGGGCTCTGCCACGAAGAGTCTTGGTCTGTGGACTCGTAGGTATATTTTCTTCTTGATTGGGCTGGTTTTACTGGTCTTGTGCGAAAGGGAATTTCTCTATATTCCCTGTAGAGCCACGGAAGGTTCTATGAACCTGTAGGTTTGGTTACTTTTTCATCAAGGACGTCCCGTAGGAAGTAGTCTTGGGCTGAAAACGTAACCCGCCCTTAGGCAGAACCTAAAGTTTTGTCTACTTTTTAAAAAGTAAAATTGTCGCAATATGCCCATTAACCATCACTTCATAAACTTAAAATCAACTTGTAAAATAAGTTATGCTAATTTCACATCTACGCCTTTAACTTGACATAATTGATTAATCTTATCTATATATTTATCAATCTTAAACTTCCGCTTTAAACCATTGGCATTCATATATCTGACCTTACCAAAGATCTCCCGTTCAGTCCAAGCCCGATCATGCTTTCCAAAACACCAAGCTACCCCTGCAAAAGCATTGGGATCTCTACCATCAAGACTATACTTATTATTAAGATAAAGAGCTATCTGAAAAGCCTCTTCTGGACTTTGAGCCCATTCTAAAATCTTCTTACCCCAATACATCCTCATATAACCTTGCATCTTACCTGTCAAGACCATCTCCAGCTGAGCAGCATTCCAATAAATATCATGAGTCAATCCCTGCTCAAACTCCTCTCTAGTATAAATATCTTCTCGCAGATCATCCTTGTGCTCATCTAAAGTCTGATAAGCCCAATCGGATAAGGTATCCTTCAAGGAAGCATCATACTTTTGATTATAATAGACAAAATTGATACTTAATTCTCTTCTCACAATCAACTCCTCTAAAAACTCTTCCTTGCCTGGACTAAGTATTTCATCCACCTCTAGAGCTAGATAAAGTGGAGAGATCTGTCCAAAATGGAGATAAAAGCTCAAATTAGAGGTATAGTCTAAAGTAGGGTCATTTCGTAGCTCCCCATACTTGTCCAACTTATTCTCCACAAAATCTTCAAAATACTTAATTGCTTCGGTAGTTCCACCTTTAAATTCTTCTACTCTGCCAACACTATCATCAATATCTAAACTTTCAATAATCCTATCTATCTCGTTGATATCCAAAGGCTCTAAGTCAAAATCTAAAGAAGAGATATCTACACTCCTTGTTTCTAAAGGAACTAAGTACTTATCTAACTGACGATGTATCTTCTTTCTAATAGTATAAGCTGCATACTCTTCCTTATTTGAAGCTTCTTCAACAGGTATAATTATATTACTCTCTACCTCTATCAAAGGGCAATTAATATTCTCTGCTACTATCTGCCTCCACCTTCTCTCTATTCTCAGATAACCCTTATCTACTATCACCAATGATGCATCTTGAGCTAATTTCTGTACTCCTAACTCTGGGCTCTCCTTTCTGAGAATAAACTTAATTTGCCGTTTAACTAAGTTCTCTGCCACCTCTTGTAGCCCTTCTAGCATAAAATAATAATGGCGGAGATTTGCTTCAGGAAAGTTATCGGTTAGACCAAAAAAGACTAGCAATGGTTGTTTAAGTTCATTGGCTTTATCTATTGCAAACTCCAAAGCATGGTTATATTCAGTCCGTTGCGAAGCCTGCATCCAATACAGAATATAATCCCCTTTTTGAACTGAATTATTATTCAAATCTTTAAATCTACTCTGCTGTATCAACCTAGTCCCCTCCCGTCTTACTTGAATTATATCAATAATAATTACTATTAATAAAATACGATAAAACTATACTAATACCTTTATTAAAAATGATAAAACAGATAGATAATGCAACACTTTTTTCTTTGGTAGTTAGGTAGTTTAGGGTGGTTTACACGAAGAGTCTTTTTTAGACTGGTAGGAGGTAGTTAGCTTTAATCTAACTATCTATCTACCTAATACTTAAACTGTCTAAATCTACTCCATTCGTACTAGTTAAATTACAACCTTATTATCTTCAAAGTATTAATAAAATAACATATAATATCTAGTATAGATACAAGGACTTCCTTAAATTAATGAGAAGATAAATATTAAAACAACTACAAAGGAGAATGTATAATGATTAAAGTCTATTTAGTCGATGATCATCCTTTTGTACTACAAGGATTAAAGGCTTTTTTAAGTACCCATGAAGAGATAGATATAGTTGGAGAAGCAAGCACTGGGAAGGATGCTTTAACAGATATCAAAAGGAAGAACCCTGAGATAGCCATTGTTGATTTACACCTTCCTGATATGACAGGAGTTAAACTAACCCAAGAAATCCTAAGTACTATTCCCTGTATACAGATAATAGTACTCTCTAGCTTCTGTGAGGATGATGAGGTTATAGCTGCAATCGATGCTGGAGCCTTGAGTTATCTGATGAAGGATTCACCACCTCAAAAGCTGATAGAAGCAATTTTTGCTGCTAAAGAGGGAGAACCTGTACTCCATCCCCGAATCGCAAAAAAATTAATGAAAAGAGTCACTAAAAAGAAAGCACTAATAGAACCCCTTACCTCTAGAGAGAAGGATGTGCTATTACACTTAAGCAAGGGGAAATCAAATAAAGCAATCGGTAAAGCATTATTCATCTCTGACAAGACTGTTAAAACTCATGTGAGTAATATATTAAGAAAACTAAATGTCAAAGATAGAACTCAAGCTGCTATAAAGGCGATTGAAGAAAATTTAATCAGGAGGTGATAATATGTGCAAAGGTAATTTTGTCACAATGTTAAAAACAGCTAAAAAATCAAGCTTGATTGGAATTGGTATATCTTTGACCTTTATGCTAGTAATTAATGGTCCCATGATAACCCCCTATCTTGTAATAGGATTTATAATTTTTGGGATTATTGTAGGCTTTTTTATCTCCTTAGCTAATAATTTAATACATCGATTATTATTTTTAGGTGAAAATAATAACCTGATTCTTCAATTAATAATATCATATATTATCTCATTTATAGTCTTTTATATTATCGCTTTACCCTTTGCTTATATTGGTAGTTTTTCTAAAGTAACATTATTATATGCTTCTTTAGCCACTGGACTAGCCTCAATGATGATCAGTCTCTTTTTTATGACCCTTGGCGAAAAAGAGGAACGAATAAAACTAGAACAAGATAATAAAGAATTAGCTATCATTGAAGAGCGCAATCGTATTGCTCGTGAACTCCATGATTCCGTCTCACAAAATCTATTTGGTATCAATCTCAATCTCAATACCCTAAACTATCTATTAGAGCATAATCCAGAGAAATCACAGGAGATGATTAAGCACTTACAAGAGATGGTACAAGAAGTACAAACAGAGATGAGATTGATGATTTATGGACTAAAGCCTTTAGATTTGACTGAAAGAGAATTCTTAGAAGCAATAGAGAATTTGATCTCTTTATTTAAAAGAAGATACAACCTAACTATCTTATTTTCAGTTATTGGAGATACAAACTTTATCAATAATAAAGTACAGTTGACCTTATATAGAGTATTGCAAGAATCATTAAATAATATTGTTAAGCACGCTCAAGCAGATAAAATCGAAATCTCTTTAGAGATTAAAGAAGATAAGATCCAATTATCTATTCAAGACAATGGCAGGGGATTTAACCTCCAAGAAGTAGATAAAGACAAGAGCTTTGGCTTAGAAGGGATGAAAGAACGAATTAAATATATTAATGGTAGCTTAGCTATTGAATCAACCATAGGAGAAGGAACTATTATTAAAGCCATAATTTAAAGGAAGTCGAGAGAAGAATTCTTCTCTGGACTTCCTTTAAATTATCTATATTGAAATTCAATCAGTACAGCTCATTATATAAGAAAATAATTAAATCAAACTTATAAAAAATCAATAGTAACTTTAAATTTAACAGTCCAATCTTTAGGGTTCTCTTGAAACTGACTATCTTTAGGTCCTAAAAAGTTAATAACTTCAACTGAGGGGGTTAATTTATCTTTAGCAGTATAAGCTAACTCAAAGCTCCTACGCTGACCAAAGTCACTGAGATTATACACTTCTTCTAGCTCCCATGACCAATCAGCAAAAGAATCACCTTGATTTCCTATTACACAAATCAAATAGTCATCCTCTTTTCGATAGTACTCTAAAGTAATTACCTTACTTCCCTCAGTGATATACTCTCCCCCTAAGAGATAATAGCTAGACTCCTCTCTTTCACTTCTCCAATAACGTAAATTATACTCTCCCCGCATCGTCAAACCATTGAGAAAATCTTTAGAATAGTTCATTCCTAAATTAATCCCATCTTCTTTCCTTACAGTATTTGCTTTCTTTAAAGGTTGATATAAATCTTCTAATTCACTATCATCCTGTTGATAAGAGAGAATAAGAGTATAATCACTACTTTCTAATAATGAATTGAACTTTATCCAACTAGAGTAGAATCTCTTATCATCACTATCTAGACTAGCACCTACTTTAAAGGTAGAATAATCAACCATCCAACTTAGCTCACTGCCTATGTAATTTTCATCACTATTTAGAGGATAGGTTGGAGAATAATCAAAGCCTTTGCCCCAAGTCCAATCCCTTTTACCAACCTCTAAGATACCATTAGCAATCATTCCACTGATAGTAGCCTCTTCTATATCCAAAGAGCTATCCTCAGTTTCCCCCTCTAAGATAATATTATATTGATAAAGCTTATATATCCCAGAAAGGCTAAGTTCCAAGGTACTCTCTATATCACTCTCTAAATCCTCGATAACTGCTTTAGGCAAACTATTATCATCAATATGGGAGTAATTAAATTCAGTAGTTAATTTACTATCTATTTCAATTGCTCTAACATTATCTATAACTGATAGATTGAAGATAAATATAAATAATAAGATCAATAAGAACCTTTTATTAAGCACCTTAACCCTCCTCTAATCTCTGATAAGTAGATTAAATTTGCCCATCATTAATGGTTGAAAGGCCTTAGCAGATAGTTTCTTATTCTCTATATCGATATATCTTAATTCTGTAACCCTATCTTGATTTTGCAAGAGATTTTTAATTGCTATATCAGCAAGCTCGTGCTCTCCTATCTTTCTATAATTGCTATAGGTCAATTCCTTTAATAAAGTTCCAGTGATAGCCTTTAAAATAACCTGCTTGATATGGTAGTTGTCCTTACTGATAGTTAATTTAACCTGTTGATAAGCAGTCTTGCTATCCTTAGCAATTAGCTCAAAGATATAATCTTTCTCTGATTGCTTAAACTCCTTAATCTGATAATCTCTATAATAATCTATTCCTACGGTCTCTCCGATTCCAGCATCACCAAATAACTTCTGACTTCCTGACACTCTAATAGGACGATGTAAGCCTTTCTTATACATCCAAGTATTAGTACCAATAGCTAAAAATTTATTATCAGTTAATCTTTCAGGAGCAGTAAAGGTTACCATCTGCCGTTCTCCACCATTATAGATATAAACCTTCAAGCTAGAGCTATCTCTCTTATCACCCTCACTTACTATACATTCCATCTCAAGCAGATATGAATCTTGATATAGATTCTGTTTTTCTAGGGCTAATTTAATTATATCCTTAGGTTCTTTGGCATAAATAACATTAGCACTGAAGATTAAGGTAATTAAAAATAAAAGTAAGATTAACCTTTTATTTATAGATTTCATTGAATACACCTCGACTTCAATTGTTTTTGATTGCTAATCATAGTCTTTCAAAACCTCTAATCATATGCTTTCTCATATTCTTTTGAATCTCTCTTCTAATAAAAGGTACCTTGTAAAAAAAATTAGCAAATAAATTTATAAACCTTTGCTTCCAATTTTTTTGGGGGAAATCATATAATTTATTCTTTTTATAATAAATATGATCTGCTCTAAAAGGAAAACGAAGATCTCCCCAGATCTCATCTCTAAAGATCTTATATGCACTAACACCTCTACAGGTCATAGGTGCTATGAAATTCTCCCTTGAAAGTTCTACAAGCCTTTTTGCCGCACTATATAGTAATTCATCAATTACTGCCATATCATTATATTCATCAGCTATAATATCTACCAAATTGGCTTGATCAAACTCAGTAGATGTTCTAATTATTTCATCTATATTATTATTTTGACTGATTACCCCTGAGATGAGATAGGCAACCTGCTTTCCAACAAGATGAGGTTGATGGGTCTTAAAGAACCGCCTATCTATAAACCTTTTAAATAAGGCACTAAGGTATCTATCTTTAATAGTAACTGCAAATACAATAATATCTGCTTGTTGAATCTTACCTTCATATATCCCTCTAATAGCATCCTGATTGTCATAAGCACAGCTATTATCGTAAGCACATTTTAAACAACCAAGGCATCCCCCTTTAATATCTTCTTTTGAAAGATCGATCAGTTCAGGGCTTTGAGTAAAGAAAGATTTGAATCTATCTACCATTCTACCAAGGTTAGTGTCAGAGTCATAATAATCACAGATTATCAGTATATTCTCTGTTCTATTAGCAATTTTTGGCTGATCGGTAGGTAGAGTTGGGTTATATTCTAGAACTTTCTTATCTATTCTTGAAAATCTCTTGCTAGTTCTTCTATTATTAGAGGCTGTATTCACTATCTCCTTAAAGAAATAGTTTAGTTTCTCTCTATTCTCTTCTGCTAACAAGTCATACATCTTAGCTGAGAAAGAGCTAATAAAGTTCATCTCCAAATCTTCAGATATCGCCTGAATATAATTATGAGCGGTATGGTCAAAAAAGTTAACTGAGGTACTCAATGATGCAGAGTATTTCCCTTTAAAGTCTTTAACATAATCGGATTCAAAGATCAGCTCGATAAATCTCTTATACTCTGAATGAACTAGGTACACATAAAGAGGAAAAGCCCAGAATACCAAATCACATTCAAGTATTGATTGCATTAAAGTATCGAACTCTTCTTTTGAGTCTTCAAGCTTTACTATTTGATTAGATACATTGAAGTACTTAAATTGATGATCACTAAAGTTCTCCTCTAAATATTTCACATATTGCATAGTAACACTTGTCTGCCCCTTAGGACTTCCATTCAATATAGCAATTTTCATAAGAACACCTCGTTTTTAATTTTTTATTCTTAATTGCTTTTTATCAAACATGTCTCAGCATCTCAACTACCTTAAGTCGTGATGCTTTTAAGGCAGGATATAATGCCGATAAAGTAGTTGCCAAAATTATTATGAAAAAAGGTGTTATTCCATTATTTAAAGCTAATTTAATATAGAGAGGAACCGCACCACTACTAGGTGGAGTATAGGTTATATTTAAATTATTAATAATTACACCTGCTCCCCAACCCAAAGCAACCCCCACAATACCACCTATAATTCCCAAAATTAAAGCCTCCTCAATTAATTGGACAAAAACTTGACTTCTTCTCGTGCCAATTGCTCTAATTGTTCCGATTTCACCCATTCTTTCAAAAAAGGACATCGACATAATCTCTAAGATGCTCATAAAGATTAAAATAAAGACTAAAATTGATAAGAAGAAGAAGGCTGTATCATACAATCCTTTAACCTGATGATAAAAGTTAGCCAAATCACGCCAACTCCTAACTTCCACCGCTAAACCTTCTCTTTTAAACTCCCTTTTCAACTCTTGAATAGTACTATCAGTCAATTCAGTATCACTTAGCATTACTTTAAAATTATCTACTCCATCAGTATTGAGCATAGTCTGAGCAAAGCTAAGGGGCATCATGATATAATGGCTATCAGCATCATCATTTCCCACAGAGAAAGAACCACTTAACTGTAAACTGCCTGCATTATAGGCTCCATCAATGGTAGTAGCCATAATAGAGACCCATTCATCAACTTTAAGATGAAGCTTCTTTCTTACCCCTTCACCTACTATTACTCTCGTCTCATCTCCAGCAAATAATTTAGTTCCACTTTTGATTTCAAGATTCTGTCCATTATCTGTCTCTATTCCCATTCCCGAAACGATGGTACTCCTATCTTCAGTTCCTAAAATCCCTGCTATCTCTAGTGTATTTGTATAGTCTATAACCTCTTCTTTAGCATCAAGTATCTTTGTAATCTTATTGATATCTTCACTACTTAAGATCTTTCTTTCCTCACTTCCCTCATTCCAAAAGCCTTCTTTAGCAATCTGCAAATGGCTATATTGATTAATTGCCATCAATTCTAAACCATCATAGGTTGCTGAAAAATACCCCCTCAGTAGGAATAATACTGCTACACTGATAAGAATCAATACTAAACTCAATAAGGAGCGTCGCTTATTTCTTAAGATATTACGCCAGGCTATTTTAAGCATATTCGTTAACCTCCTTTATCTTCAAGATACCATCTTGAATCTCAATCAGCTTTTGAGCATATTTATTGACAAATAAGTCATGGGTTACAATCACAAAAGCAACATTATATTCTCTATTTAAATTTAACATTAGCTCAATTATCTTCTCTCCAGTTTTAGTATCGAGATTTCCTGTTGGCTCATCTGCTAAGACTATTTCTGGATCAGTAACTAAAGCTCGGGCAATAGCGACCCTCTGCTTCTGCCCACCAGATAATTGACTAGGTAAACGCTGAGCCATTTTAGATAGACCAACCTGTTCTAGAATTCTATCAACCTTTCTTCTTCTTTCCGACTTACTAACCTTCTGTAAGAGCAGGGGATACTCTACATTTTCCCATGCTGTCAGAACTGGAATCAACTCAAAGTATTGAAATACTAACCCAATCTTATTCCTCCTAAGCTCTGTCCGTTCTCTATCACTTAATGAACTTAAAGAAATATTATTAATCTGAATATCTCCTAAGCTAGCTTCATCAATACCAGCTAACAAATTAAGCAGAGTAGATTTACCGCTACCTGAAGGTCCATTTACTACAATAAAATCACCTTTATCAATAGTTAAGTTTATATTCTTTAAAGCCTGAACCTCTTCAACTTGACTAGAGTAGGTCTTACTTAGATTTTCTAGCTTAATAATAGCCAATTTAACTCCCCCTTGAAATCATCTCTTAATTATATTATATGTACTAGCTCTCTTTACCACATCTACTAAAGGTTCCATTTCTATCAGACAAGAAGTAGGAAGAAATCTCATACCATTGGAGGATAGACTAGCCTGATATGTTCAGCAGGCTGGTCATCACGGAGAGTTATTTATAACTCGGAGGGGACTTGACTTAGAGCAAAATCTCAATAATTAGAGTCTCATTAAGAATATGCTAATTATCTAACTTAGATAGAATCATCTGTTATGTTCATACACGGAGAATTATTTATAACTCAGAAGGAGCTTAACTTGGATTAACAGATATATTTAGAGTCATACTAAAATAAATCTAACTAATATTTAGAGGAGATGATTAACATTATTATTGTCAATACCGATTATATTACTGGACAGGAGATAGAGAATATTATTGGATTGGTCAAGGGAAGTACCATTAAAGCAAGGCATATCGGCAGTGATATTGGGGCAGGGTTAAGAAATTTGGTGGGCGGTGAGGTCAAGGGCTATACCAAGATGATTGATGAAGCACGCGATGAAGCTTTGGAGAGAATGAAAAAAGAGGCTGAAAACTTAGGAGCTGACGCTATTATCAATGTCAGATTTACCACTTCTCAAGTGATGGCAGGAGCATCAGAGATTTTAGTTTATGGAACTGCTGTAAAATTAAAATAGGGACAGAATAAACTTCTGTCCCCTCATCACTACTCTTCAATTCTAACAAATACATCTAACCTATAATCACTGATCTCTTTAGCGACATTCCAACCTTGAATTCGATAAACTCCTTCGTCAATCTCTGCTCCTGGACTCCAAATCTCCTTATAAACTAGAGATTGACCAGGTTCTAGAGTTATTACTTTGGTAGACTGGACAAAGCTTCTATTAGCTGACCAAGTCCAGATTCTCCTTCCACTATCATAAGCTACCAACTCAATTCTTTGTCCTGACTTATAACTTAATTTAACAGGTGAATTAGTGATGTTAGTCTTTACTAAGGTAACTTTAATATTCTCACCTGGAGCATAGCTATCCTTATTGGTGAACATTACAATTAATAATCCATTAATAACAGTATAATCAAAATTCTTAGTCCTTACCTCTACCCTTCTCTCCACATCTCTATCAAAATCTTCATCGAAATCTCTATCTATATCCCTGTCAATATCTCTATCTGGTACTATTATTATTTGACCAACCTCTATCATATCAGGATCTTGAATATCATTTAAATCTATCAAAGTCTGTACTGTAGTTCCAAAACGTTGGGCAATCTCATAAAGGGTATCACCAGATTTGACTCTATAACGCATAATTTACCTCCTTTCTATTATTAAAGATACTTACTCTATCTATAGTATTCTATAGAAGGCATTATAGTGATATGTTTTGTAAAATATTCTTTAAATCCAAAAATAAGGATTAGAATAATTAATTATTTTTATCTACTTAAAGTTATAATATTAAAATTTACGTTAAATAAAAAACTGCCAAAAGGAATTTGTCTAATTTTATCGAATTTTGAAACTATACATCTTAATAACCATATTATTTATTAAGCTTCTTTATAAAATATAAACATATATTTAATTAAAGATTAAACACTAAAAATAGTCTTATTTATAAATCAAAAATATAAAAATAGAAAGAGGGAGAACTTATGAGATTAAATTCACTGGCAGCAAAAATTATTACCGCTATGTTGATATCGGCAACTCTAATATTTTCGATTCAAATTTATTTAACTACAAATTCAGAATTAACTAGACTCACAAACAATGCTAAAGAGTACCTAATAGCCAAAACCAATGAAGAGGTTGAAAAAGTTAATAGTGATTTCTTAAGAATAGACCAAGGAGCACAGGGATTGGCCTCTCTTATAGCCGTAAATAGGGAGCATAATACAGATCTAAATCTAGAATATATAAGAAGTTTAATTAAGGATATAGATTTAGTTATTGGCTCTGGTTTTTGGATGGAGCCTTATCAATATAATAAAGATCAGAAATATTTTGGTCCCTATCTCTACAAGGATAGTAATGATATCATACTGACTTGGGATTATAGTAATAGTGATTATGACTATTTTAATTATGACTGGTATAAAAATGGATTTAAGAGCAAAGACTCAACTTGGACTGAGCCTTACTATGATGAAGTTTCAGGAATAACTATGATGACATATACTACTCCTATTTACTCCAACAATGATATTATAGGAGTAACAACTCTAGATATAAATTTAAAGGATATGATCGATTATATAAAAAATATTAAAGTCAGTAAACATGGACAAGTCTATTTAATAAATGATATAGGAAATTTTATTGTTAGCCCTGATCATAGTAAGCAGGGTATCAATATTCAAGATAAAAACAAAAGTAAGTTTAGTGACTTTGCCTCTGAGATTTTATCTAAAGAGGATACGATGATACTCAATAAAAAATTAGCTGGTGAAGATCATTTTATTGCCTATTCATCTATTGGAAATACTGGTTTAAAACTTATCTTAACCTTTCCACTAAAGGATTTAGGCATAAAGGAGAAAGTTATCTTCTCATTAATAACCTCAATTCTTAGTTTAATCTTGTTTATGATAACACTATACTATTTGCTAAGATATCTTGTTATAAAACCAATAACTATTACCAGTCATTTTACCCAGTTTATTTCCCAGGGAGACTTTACTAAAGATATCCCTAGTAAATATACTAAAAGAACTGATGAAATAGGCAAATTAGCAAGTAGCTTTGATACAATGTCTAATAATTTAAGAGATATGATAGAAAAACTGATAAGTCTCTCTGAACAGATGGCTAGTTCAAGTCAAGAGTTATCAGCTTCTGCTGAAGAAGGTACTACATCTATCGAGAGTACTAATGAATTAATAGAAAATATCACTGCTACCATAGAACAAATATCTGCAAGTGCAGAAAGAGTAGCTAGCTTTGCTCAAAAATCAAATTCAAAAACAGAACTGGGTACAATTAATATTCAGAATACACTAACAACTATGAGCAACATTAGTCAAACTGTTAATAAAGCAGTAAATGTTGTCACTAGTTTAAACAGTACATCCCAGGAAATTGAACAAATTGTAGAAATGATTACTAACATTGCAGATCAAACTAATTTATTAGCTTTAAACGCTGCCATTGAAGCCGCTAGAGCTGGAGAAGCAGGGAAAGGATTTGCAGTGGTTGCAGATGAAATAAGAGAATTGGCTAAAGAAACAAATAAAGCTACAGAAAAAATAATTAACTTAATTTCTGAAACTAAAAATAAGACTACTTTAGGAATAAAAGTAATTAATGAAGTAGCAGATATAACAAAACACGGAGAGGATGTTGTGGCTAAAACAGGAGATGTCTTTGTAGAGATAAGCTCTGCCAGTGAAGAAACCTCTATTCAAATTGAAGAAACAGCTAAAGCTACCCATGAATTGGCTCAAAATAGTAGTCAAATTACTGAATCTACTAATGAGATTAAGAACATGTCTGAAGAAATAGCCTACTCAGCTCAAGAGTTAGCTAATATGTCTATAGAATTAAGTGATTTAATAGAGAAGTTTAAAATATAGATAATTAAGCACTTAAATTTAATAACACACTTGTTAAATAAGATTAGACATCTAATATTAGATGTCTAATCTTATAATTACTATTAAACTTTTTCTAATCTCATAACTCTTCCCCAAGCAGCTGGAATCTCTTTTATCATTACCTTCCCGTCTTGAATAATAAAGCTATCACCATCATTTAATAAATCTCTTAATAAATATTCTCCTTCTACATCAAGTTCTAACTCAATATCAACAGGCTTGTCCGAAGAGTTTACTACTGTTAATACCTGTTCATCTTCATACTCTCTTAAGAAAGCAAATTGTTGATGGTCAACAAAGATTTGCTGATAATTTCCATGGCATAAGGCTTTAGAATTCTTTCTAATCTCTGCTAAAGCAGTAATTACTTTTCCTAAGTCTTTATTTGCACTCTTCTTGGCTACCTCATTAATATTTAATTCAGGACGAAGTGGAGTATCATCACCATTAAGTTTCTTACCCTCTATCCCCCATTCACTACCATAATAAATTGATGGTATACCAGGCATTGCAAATAAGAGCAAGTGTAAAGGATACAAGTGAGCAGGATTATCAAGGGTGCTTGCTATTCTATTCACATCATGATTATCTACAAAGCTATATAAGGGTAGATGCTTATATATACCCCCTTCTCCAAATTGCCTCTTCAAAGAATAAGCAATCTCAAAATAATTCTTATCATTATGACTTGAATATAGACCTTTATAAGCTTCATAGTTGGTTACAGAATCCATCATAGCAGCCCCAGCCCATTTTCTATAATCACCATGGATTACCTCACCTAATATCCAGAAATCAGGCTTTAAATCTCTACAAAACTCACCTAACTCAACAATAAATTCAGGCTCTAAGCAATCAGCAGCATCTAGTCTTAGACCAGAAATATCAAATTGCTTGATCCATTCTTTGACTGCATTAAAGAGATGCTCCTTTACTTCAGGATTCTTAAGGTTTAATTTAACCAGATTATAATGCCCTTCCCAAGCTTCATAGGTAAAATCATCACCATAAGGGCTTTGATATTCAAAGTTCAAGCCAGCAAACCAATCACAATATGTTGAACTCTCTCCTTGCTCCAATACATCTTGAAATGCCCAAAAATCTCTGCCAACATGATTAAAGACCCCATCTAAAATTACTCTAATCTCATTATCCTTCAAATGGGATACTAGTTTAGCCAAGCTTTGATTATAACCTAACCTGCGGTCAACCTGATAGTAGTCCTTGGTATCATAGCCATGGCTAGTCGATTCAAATACAGGACCTAAGTACATCGCATTCACACCTATAGTTTTAAGGTGCTCTACCCAATCATAGATTCTATCCAAGGTATGATTAACAGGTGCTGAAAAATCATTCTCCTTAGGAGCACCACAAAAACCCAAAGGATAGATATGATAAAAAACAGATTCACAAGGCCAACTTTTCATAATTAATTCCTCCTTATAATTTTAATGTATTTAAGACTCAACATCTATACCGAACGGTATATTAAGGCTAAAAAAATAACTTTTAAGAATAGATTCCGTGCATAAATTGGTGAACTGCTTGATATAATAACTCATCATTTAACTCCCTATCACCTCGTAGTGATAACGCTATATATGTATTAATCATTCCTAGTAATGTAGCTGCATAAGCCTGATGCCTACCTTTCATATTACCATGATCTTCTGCTGCTTGAATAAAGAGATCTTCCACCATCTCATATTGCTCTTTGATATATTTAGAGACAGCCTTATTAGATTCACTATCTACTGGTGCAAAAGCCATCGCCAATTGCATCCTATAAAAGATTCTATTATTTTTTGCAAAATTAAAATAAGTAGCTACTAATCTATTTAATGTAAAAGGTAAATCATGATTATACCTTGTTGCCTCTTTAACCAAGTTATTTATCCTAGAAAACTTTTCTGCCAATAGCTCCTCTAGAAGTCCCTTTTTATTTCCAAAGTAATGATAAAGAGTAGGTTTAGTAACACCTGCTTCCTCAGCTAACTCTTTTACACCCACTCCATCATAACCCCGCGAAGCAAAAAGCTTTACTGCAACCTCTATAATCCTAGCACGATTATCCACCTAAGCTCTCACCTCCTAGAATACTCTTAGTGTTAAACCTATTATACCGTTCGGTATAGGAGATGTCAAGAAGATAATAAAAAATGTTAGTCTAAAAAATAAAACCCTCTCAACTATCCTAAGAGAGGGACTGAAATGATTATTTTAACTGTCACTCATTATTAATTAACAATTACTAATGAATTTGCAATAATTCTTGGTCTAATTTATGTAGTTTCTCATCATCTTTATTTAATGATTCTACCCTAGCTAAAATATCTTCTATTAGATGCTCCTCCTCAACCTGATGGTCAGCAAATTCTTTTAAAAAATCAATGATTGACTCTTTGTTCTCTCCTTCTACTTTAGAAAATAGGTTATATGCCTCTTCAGTTAACTTATGCTCATAATCAAAAGCAACTTGAAAAGCTTCTTCTAATGAAGCTATATTGGCTTTTAAACCATTAGTCTCTTTTACCTTAACCCTACCACCATACTTATCAATAAAATCAAATAGTTTTTGTGCATCATAATATTCTTCCTCAGCTTGTTTGACGAAAAAATTAGCAAAACCTTCTAAATCAATTGCACGACAATAGTCACAGGCTGCTAAATAATAATAGGCAGATTCATATTCATAATTCATACACTGATTTAACTCTTCAGATAATTGATCTAAGTTCATTCTAATCCCCCTTATAATAACTTTAAAGTTATTATAAACCAAAAAGAGAATATTAATTAAAAAAAGAGCTCCCAATTACGGAAGCTCTAATATTTATGTAGTGTTCTATTACTCTTCAGTAGGTGGAGTAAAAGTTCTCTGGGCTAATTCACTATCTAACATATAAATTCCATTTCCATTCTCACCAATTCGCTCTACCTTCTTTAATAATGCATCCATTGTAGCTTCCTCTTCAACCTGCTCATCAACAAACCACTGCAACATACTAATTGCCGGATAACAGCTCTCATTTTGAGCAATATCCATCAATTTATAGATACGCTTAGTAACTCCTTTTTCGTGGTGTAGAGCATATTTAATAGCATCTGCAATAGAGTCAAATTCATTTCTAGGCTCTCCTAAAGCTTTCAAGATTACCCTTTCACCCATCTCATCAATAAAGTTGGAGAACTTCTGAGCATGGAATCGCTCTTCTTCTGCTTGAATTTCAAAGAAATGGGCAAAACCTTCTAAGTCCTCTGACTTGAAATAAGCTGCTATAGCTAAATAATAGTGAGCCGATTCATACTCATATCTAACCTGTTCATTCAATTCTTCTAATAATTTCTCTGCTAACATTGTTCTAACCTCCTCAAATTATATGTGCTTACTAGTAATTATTCTCTATAAAGGTGAATTATCCTTCATTCTTTCGATATTATTATATCCAATTCTAAAAATAAATGTACTTACGTATCTAATATTTTAGCATTCCTTCTATTTGAAAATCTCTCTAAAGCACTTCTTACTTCTTTTTCATCAATATCTGGAATTGTCACATTTTCTTCAAACCCATCCATTTCTACACCATCAAAACGATATAACTTCTTCAGTAATTTCCATAGAGTTTCTATTTCTTCTTTATTAAAACCTTTGAAGATATCAGCCATAAAATCAACACTAATGCTAGCTCCGGATTTTACCATAATATCAATTCCTGAATCAGTCAAACATACATTAACAGCTCTTTTATCTTTTTCACTCGTTTTAACATATATAAAATCTTTTTTTTCAAGACTCTTAATTATTTGTGCGATATTTTGCTTAGTTGTACCTAATTTCTTGGCGATATTAACTATTGTAGTCTCATCTTCAGGTAAATGAAGCACTGCTAACATAGCCATATATTGTCTAGAAGTTAATTTCTCACAATATTGATTACCTGTAATTTGAAGTTTATTTGAAACTGAAATCAGACTTGAATATGACTGCTGCATAATATGTAATAAATAATATTCTCCATTATATTCCATGTTAAAATCTCCTTTATTAAGTTTAATCTATAAGCATCACATTTAGTCAATGTATTGCTTATATTTTATAACTTTATTCAAGAAATATCAATATATTAAGATATTTTCTAAATTCACTCTGACAAAGGCTCTTTATAAAATTCAATTGTTCTTTTCCATGATTTATACTGTCCTTCTGCATTACCTTCTATTGTTCCACCTGAAGAAAACACTCCATCCTCCATCTTCATAGATATAGTTTCGCTTAATGGTATAATATATGGAATTGGTAAGGGATGACCCATTTCTTCATATACTAGTAATTCGACATTATATGGGTAGTTATTATTTTTTAGATTTTTCAATATTTCTGTACATCCATCATAACTATTCCATATATTATCTTCCTTTCCTGCAATCATAAGAATATCTGCTTTAGCATTCTCTACTTTTATTCTTGCTTCTTCTTTATTTGTTGCTCTTTCTATACTTTTTTTATAAGTACTAGCGAATCCAAAGGGAATTCCTTTTTCAACATCCGTTTTTTGAGTTTCAAAAAATATATTATTATCAACTTTGATAAATGGAATTGACTGTCCTTTATATGACCATGAGGAGATATTCTTACCACTCATCATTCCATCAAGAGCTTGAAAGCAATAAGCATGAGGCTCTACTACAACCACTTTTTTAATCTGTTTATATCTTGAAGCAAGTAATAATGCCAGTTCACCACCTTTTGATGTTCCATGCACAAATATCTCTTTAGTGTTAGTAATTTCATTCTGTTCTATCCATTTAAATATTTTTTCAAAGTACTCTAATTGAATTTTTTCTAATTTATCTGGTAATCCTTCTGAAGCAAAATATGACACCATTAAAACATTAAATCCTCTAGATGCAAGCGGAGCGGCTAAAAGAGCTAATGACCTCATACTTCCATCTGAACCACCTAACATCAAAATTGTTTGATTATTTGATTTTTCTTTATATAACAATTTGCCATTAATTCCTTCCTCAGATACATGCTTTATAATAAGTTCATCTGTTTTAAACAGCCTTTTTAATTTAACTTGCTTTCTTTCAATAGAAGATTCAAATAACATATTCATAATAATCGGTTCATCAATAGAAATATTTTCTGCAATGTTTTTACCTTCAGTACTGGTCTTCTTCAAAGAATAAACTAGCCCCATACTATCAGCAGTATCATAACTACCTTCAATAGGTTTATCTGTATCTAAATCAACTTCACCTCTTTCATTAGCTCTAAATATTGCATATGATGAAAAATATTCTCCCTTACACCAAGGAAGTTCCATCTTCATACTAACTTTTAGTTTGCTATCAGGACTCAACTTAGTGATTTTAACCCTAATTCTATCATCTACAAGTGTTTCTGTATCAGACAAATAAATGTTCATATCTAGATTCTCCTTTATTATTTATTTTTGACTCAAGAACTCTTTCATTGACAAACTCATCAATATTACCTAGTATAATCGACAATATATTGACTATTATACTAGTCTAATTCGTTATTATCAATATGTTGTCTTTTTTATTTTAAAAAAATTATATTGCTAAGTTCACTTTTTAAATAAAAGAAACTATTTTGAATCAAAACTAAACTTTATGTTTACAAATAATAATTTATATAACTAGAGAGTTTAATGCGTAGTTTATGCAAAATTTATACGCCACTACAGGCTAAAGGCTAATAAAATAAATAATACAAATTCACAAAGTTAGTGAATTTGTATTGACTAATCCTTTAATACACAAAATATTCAAGATATCATAAAGATTAATGTATTTCCAGAATAACCCACAAGTGATAAAATTAATTGACAAACTTCACTAAAAAGCTACTAGTAGCATATACCTATATAGCATTTGTGAAGTATAAAGAAACACCACCTAAATTTTGAATTTAGGTGGTGAGGTTTATAAATGATATGGTTCATTCTTCATAATCTTAAAAGCCCGATAAACCTGCTCTAATAGAATTAATCTAGCCATCTGATGAGTAAAGGTCATATGGGAGAAGCTCAATATATAGTCTGCACTCTTTCTCACTTTTTCATGTAAGCCCAATGCTCCACCGATAATAAATTCAATACTGCTATAGCCTTGTAGCTGTAAATTGCCAACAGACTTGGCAAGACCTTCAGAACTCATTGGCTTTCCTTGAGGGTCTAAAGCAATTGTATAAGAACGATTATCCATCTTCTCTATAATCTTCTCACCCTCTGCTTCCTTAATCTGGTTCATCTCAGAAGAGCTCAAATTTCCTGATATTTTCTCATCCTTAACCTCAATTACCTCTAAAGAGGTATGTCTCTGTAACCTCTTGATAAATTCATCAATTCCTTGATTAATATAGCTCTCTTTAATCTTTCCAACAGCAATCACTCTAACCTTCATCTTAACCATCCTCTCAAAGTAAAAGACTAGCTCTAAGCTAGCCTTTAAAAACTCTATTCTATTGGTCTCTCCTCGAGTTTTAATTCCAGAGTAAGAGACTTATTTCCTCTATGGACTAATAACTTAATTTTATCATTAATCTGGTAACTTTTCAAAATATCTTTTAAACTATCCATACCATCAACCTTTTGACCTGCTATCTCTGTAATTATATCACCTTGCTGTAATCCACTATCCTCGGCAGGACTACCTTCTATAACTTTAACTACATAAACACCAGAATCCTTCACAAAACCATACTCTTTAGCACTCTCAGGGCTAATGTCCATTCCATAAATCCCAATCCAAGGTCTAATAATTCTACCATCCTTAATTAATTGCTTAGCTATCTCCTTAGCTACATTGATTGGAATAGCAAATCCTAAACCTTGAGCTTGTTGGATAATAGCAGTATTAATACCAATTACTCTGCCAGCTCTATCTAGTAAAGCTCCACCACTATTACCTGGGTTAATAGCAGCATCGGTTTGAATCATATTGGTCAACTCTACCCCTTCTTGAATAGGCAAATCCCTGTTTAAAGCACTGATCACACCAGTAGTAACAGTATTGGAGAATCCATAAGGGTTACCAATTGCAATAGCTAATTCTCCTACCTCTAATTTAGTTGAATCACCAAACTCTAAAAGAGGCAAATTATAATCTTCTACATCAATCTTAACCACAGCTAAATCTGTGATTGGATCTCGTCCAACTACTTCACCCAAGTAATCTATATCATCTTTGGGAAAGATTACTCTAATCCGATTAGCACCCTCAACTACATGGTTATTTGTAATAATATAGCCTTCCTTATTTAAAATTACTCCAGAACCTTCTCCTTCTACCTCTTGTTCAGTTCGACGAGCAAAAAAATCATAAACAACTCTCTCTCTAACAGTCTTAATCTTAACAATCCCAGGACCTACTTCTTTTACTACATCTACAATACTCAGCTGATTATCATCTACTTTAGCAACCTGTTGACTAGCAACTTCCTTCTCCAAATCTTCTGCTAAATTAGAACTTCTCCCTTCTAATAAATTTTCATTAGCCTTCTTGGGTTGAGAATTAAAGGCTAGCTGTTGGGAGAAGAAATATAACAATCCAGCCCCTAATAAGAAAGAGATTATTGCTATAATAAGATACGATTTAAATGTTGACTTGAACTCATAATGGTCATCTCTAGAAAAAAGATCCATCTTGTCCACCCCATCTTTATTATTTTTAGCCAATCTGATACAAAGGACTAACCTTATCTTGTAAAGCAAAGTCTAATTTTATATCCTTGTCCAATCTAATTCCTGCATCAACAAGCATATTCTTGATAGTCAAAAAAGCCAATTCGGGTACATTATTATCTTTGCTAAGATGGGCTAATAATATACGGGAGACAGAACTTTTAGCTAGCTCTACCACTGTAGCTCCTGCATCATCATTAGATAAATGACCTTGAGTTCCCATAATCCTCTTCTTTAATGCCCAAGGGTATGGACCAATCTTTAACATCTCTAAATCATGATTTGACTCCAATATCACTAAGTCAGAATCGCTAATCTCTAACCTTACCTCATCAGTAACCTCTCCCATGTCAGTAGCAATTGCTACTTTAGTATCTTTAAAACTGATCGTATAACCAACAGGTTCTTTAGCATCATGGGAGATACTAAAGGGTTTAACTAAACAGTCGCCAATAGTAAAAGCATCAGTTTTAATAATAATCTTATTCTTCTCATCTATATTTCCTAACTTAGGAGATGCTCCTTCCCAAGTACCTTTAGTAGCATAGATTGGCAAATTACACCTTCTAGATAATACTCCAGCACCTTGAATATGATCACTATGTTCATGGGTTAACAAAATAGCATCTAAATCATCGACTCTTAAATTTGCCTCTTTTAATTTATTATTAATCTGTTTACCACTCAATCCAGCATCAACCAATATCTTCTTACCCTTAGTTCCAACATAAATAGAATTTCCTGAGCTTCCACTGGCTAAGGTACATACTTCTAAGCTAATTTAAATCATCTCCTTAAATTAAAATAAATTCAATTATTTCTTCATAAAAAAAGGATTTACTCCATTAAAACGGAATTAATTTAATAATATAATAGATTTCTTTTAATAATATTATTATATAAGTAAATACAAGGAGGTTAGTAATGGATTTTCTCGAATTTCAAAATAAAGTATCCAATAAAATAAATGTGGATCTTAGTAGTTATAAAAGAAACAGAGTTGAACGTCGGATTAATAACTTGATGAAAAAACATAATCTTAGTGATTATAGAAGTTGTTTAGAAAAACTAAATACTAGTCATGATTTTCAGGAAGAATTTTTAGAACATATGACCATTAATACTTCAGAATTTTATCGCAATCCAAAAAACTACGAATATCTACAGGATAAACTCTTCCCAGAGTTATTTGCTAATAAGAGTAAAATCAAGATTTGGAGTGCTGCTTCTTCTAATGGTTGTGAAGCTTATACCCTAGCAATTATCTTAAACGAACTGGGAATTGACCCTAGCAAATACCAAATTAAGGCTACAGATATTGATCCTGCTATCTTACAAGAAGCAAGAGCAGGAAAATATAAAGAAAATTCACTTAAAAAAGTACCAGAAAAAGTCCTTAATAAATATTTTACTAAAAAAGATGACTATTATCAACTAGACCGTAAGATTATGAGCAGAGTACAATTTGGTAGATTAGATTTATTAAAGGATAGATACGATACCAATATAGATTTAATCCTATGTAGAAATGTCTTTATCTACTTTACCAAAGAGATAAAGGACCAACTGACTAAAAAGCTAAGTAATTCCTTAGTCAATGGTGGTATTCTATTCTTAGGAAATACAGAGTACCTGCTAAAACCTGAAGAATTTAACTTAAATAAAATATACAACTCTTTTTATAGAAGAAAATAAAAGGTGGCGAGTTAACTCGCCACCTTTTATTTTCTCTATTAGACTCTAAATTGAGAGATCAACTTCTCTAGTCTTTCTGACTTACTATCTAAGTCCATAGATATATCAGAAATTGAACGTGAAATATCTTCCAAGTCATAAACTACCTTAACCACTTCTCCAGCACTAGATGCCAAATCATGGGTTGCAGCACTTGTCTGTTCCATTTGCAAGGCTGTCTCGTTAGTAGCCTCTTTAATACCTTCAAAAGCCTTACCTGCTCTATTAATAACCTCTTCCCCATTTTCTACTTCTTTAGTACCCTTTTGAATCGCTTCCACAGCTTTATCTGATTCATCCTGAGTCTCTTTAATCAGACCATGTATCTTATCAGCAGCCTCAGATGACTGACTTGCTAAATCTCTAATTTCATCTGCTACCACCGCAAAGCCTCTACCAGCATCTCCAGCTCTAGCAGCTTCAATAGCTGCATTTAAAGCTAATAAATTTGTCTGTTCTGAAATTGCAGTAATTAATTGGACAATCTCTCCAATCTGTAAAGACTTCTTGTCCAAATTACCAATTACCTCAACCGACTCTTGGACTGTCATTTTAATATTTGTCATCTGTTCTACAACCATTTTAATCGCTTTATTACCTTCAACAACAATATTTTTGGTCTCTTCAGCCATAGATGCTACCTCTTCACTATTAGCAGATACTTCTTCAGTAGATGCAGAGATTCTATTTACTTGATCTAAGGTAGAATCAACATCTTCAGTAAAATCTTCTAAGCTAACCGATAAATCTCTACTAGATGAATTAAGACTATTAATAACAGCTTTGACCTCATTAATCATTGTAGACTGCTTTTTAGCCATTTGATTAAAACTTGTAGCTAGCTCACCTAACTCATCTTTTCTCTTAATATCAAGAGATGTAGTAAAATCACCTTCAGCCATCCTCCTCATACCTTCAGTAGCACTTTTAATTGGCTTAGATAAATTTTGTGAAATTTTAATAGCAAGCACAGTAACTATTATTATAGAAACGATTCCAAACAAGGTAATCATATTCCTAACCTTACTAGCAGTAGCGATAATAGCATTCTCTTTAGCCTCTACCACCAATGTCCAGTTATATGAGGCTATCTTGGCATAAGCACCTATATACTTTACACCCTTCTCTTCTCTATTGAAATATCCTGTAGCAGCAATTCTTGCCATAACCGTTGAAGAGTTATCTTCATTATGTCCATTACTAATTTCTTTAGCTTGGGCAATATTATTTTTGAAAAAATTACTCTCTCCATAATTACTTACCTTATTCTCACCATCACTATGCTGTAAAACCTTTCCATCTGTATCAAGTAGGTATATATTACCTGTTAAATTTAAGGCTTTAAAGACTTCATTATAATTATTTTCAACTTCCTCAGCAATATCAGTCATTGTCATAAAAAAGACCATCTCTGGCTTTAGACTATCTACCCGCATATTGCTCTTTGTAACCTTATCTTCAATTGTCTTATGAACCCTTGAAGCTGCAGAGCGAGAGATCATCATCAATTGTTTTTTAGATGTATCTAGTAATGAATCTCTAAAATAAAAATAAGAGAAACTACCTACTGCTAAGGTAACCCCTAGAGTAATAGCCAATAAAATTCCTAAAATCCTATTAAAAATACTACCAGACTTAAGTTTATTAACTACTTTAACCTCTTTTACTACCTCTTTATTATTAACCTCAGCCTCTTTTTCAGGCATTAAACCAACTCCCTTGTGTTAAAGTATTTATTGTTATTATAAACTTGTATTAATTATACAATTTATTTCTTTTTATTGTATTAATTAATTCTACTAGTAGCATTTTTAATTGAATTAAATAAAGCCTTTGAAACTTTAACAACAATTAAAATAGCTATTGTTGTAGAAATAATTCTAAACAAGATAATTATATTTATGACCTTAGCTGCAAGTAGTTGCTCTACCACTAATATTCCATCATAAACAGCTATATCTCTTTATTTAAGCAATCGATAGAAACGATTTCATTGATAGCAGATTGAGAGCGATATTGATAGTAAAGATTATTATCTCTTTAATTCTTGCAATATTATTCTTGAAGAAATAATAATCTACATAATTACTTATTTCATTTTTTCATCACTATACTGCATGTTGATAAAATATATCACCTATTAAGTTTAACAAATTCAATATAATTCTTCTGAACTCCATTATACCTATACTCAGTTATAGCCATAATCTAAACTATCTACTCTCAGATTACTATTTATAATTTTTCCTATACTTATTTTATAGTCATTTAAAGCCACAAAACCGAATGTCATCATCTTTAACATCTTTATCGGTCATCGCACTAGCTTCTTTATATTAAAGCAATTATTATTATAAAAACTTATAATACTTGTAAAAATCTGTTTTTCTTCTTTTATTTAGATAATTCCACATTTATCTTTATAATCCTTCTTTGTACATAATTATTTTTCAATATATATAATATTAATTGGATAGGTAATATGATAAACTGATTAATCCTATAGATAAATCTTCATCACGTACCTTTATATCCTCTGATACCCTTAAATGTATAGGTGCAAAGTTCCAAATTGCTTTTATTCCCCCATCTATTAATTCATCTGCCACCTGTTGAGCCACTTCTGAGGGAACAGCAATAATTCCTATTCTAATATCATTATCTGTTACCACTCTTCTTAGTTCCTTCATAGAGTAAACTTGTGCATTTCCTAAATTACTTTTTACCTTATCAGGATCAATATCTAGAACATAACTTATATCTAGCCCAAGCTTCTTAAATCCACCATAATTGACTAATGCTTGCCCTAGATTACCTGCCCCAACAAGAACAACTTCCCAATTATTATCTAAACCTAAAATTCTTTCTAAATTCTTCATTAAATCACTTACTTCATAACCTACACCTCTTCGACCAAATTCACCATAATAAGATAAATCCTTTCTAACTTGAGTTGAAGGAATTCCTAAGCCATCTCCTAACTCTTTAGAAGAGATAACCTCTACACCTTGGCTGTCCATCTTCTGTAAATAACGGTAATAAAGCGGTAACCTCTCAACAGTTGTAGCAGGTGTCGTTATATTCTTCATTTTATAATCCACTCTCCTTTTAAAATATTACTAATATTATTAAACCTTTAATTATATACTAATATTCAGTTGTAAATTAGTCTATCTTATAACTTGACTAACCTCTAATTTTATTATAATCTTAAAGTTAAGTATGGTCAAATTAAAGGAGGAAATAATAATGAATTCTAGCTATCTTAGTCCAATCGCTTTTAAACTAGGTCCTTTAAAAGTTCATTGGTATGGAATCATTATGGCATCTGCCGTATTAATAGGTTTGATTCTAGCTAGCAATGAAGCTAAAAGAAAGAAGATAAATCCTGATTTGATTTTAGATTTAGTAATTTGGGCAATTCCCTTTGCAATTATTGGGGCACGCACTTATTATGTAATTTTTGAATGGGATTATTATAAATATAACCCCTCTCAAATAATTAAGATCTGGCAAGGTGGCATAGCTATACATGGTGCTTTAATTGGATCTATTATTGCTGCAATAATATTTACTAAAAAACATAAAATAAGATTTTGGGAAGTAGCCGATATAGCTGCTCCTAGTTTAATCTTAGGACAAGCTATTGGCCGATGGGGTAATTTTATGAACCAAGAAGCTCATGGTGGTCCTGTAAGTAGGTCATTTTTAGAGTCATTACATCTACCTAAATGGATTATAGAACAGATGAATATTAATGGTACTTATTATCATCCTACCTTCTTATATGAATCTATCTGGAACCTAATGATCTTCTCATTTCTATTCTTCTTCTGGAAGAAGAGGGATTTTTTAAAGAATGGGGAAATCTTCTTAACCTATATTAGCTTATACTCAATTGGACGGTTCTTCATTGAGGGAATGAGAACGGATAGCTTAATGATTGGTCCTTTAAGGATGGCACAATTAATCAGTATTTTCATTATTATAGTTTCTATTGCTATTAGCTACTATAGACGGATTTTAAAGAAAAGTTAAATTTTTTGCTATATTGAATTTAGGGTGATACCCTAAATTCTTTTTTATATGATATCGTTTTAGAGAGAGATTAAGACGTATTTTATTATATTATATATATTGATTTTGTTGTAGGGTCTGGTCGCGACCAGACTCTATATAAATACAAGAATATATCCATATTACATTATAAAACAATAAAAAATTATAAAGGAGGTTATTATGAAAGACTATATTACCGATGTTCCAGGGATCAAGGTTGGACATCAAGATAATAAGAAAGGAATGACAGGCTGTACAGTTATCTTAGCTGATGAAGGTGCTGTAGCTGGGGTGGATGTCCGAGGTTCAGCGCCAGGAACCCGTGAAACCGATTTATTATCACCTATTAATATGATAGAGAAGGTCAATGCTGTTTTACTCTCAGGAGGAAGTGCCTTTGGTTTAGCTGCTGCTGATGGAGTTATGGCCGCCTTAGAAGAGGAGGATAGAGGTTTTGATGTAGGCGTTACTAAAGTACCTATAGTCCCTGCTGCTGTGCTCTTTGATTTAACTGTAGGTGACCATACAATTCGCCCTGATTATCAGATGGGCTATGAAGCTGCTAAGCTTGCTTCTAATAAAGAGAGTCGTTTGGGCAAGGTTGGTGTAGGGATGGGCTGTACAGTAGGTAAATTATTAGGTCCTAAGCAGGCTACCCCAAGTGGACTGGGAAGTGCTAGTATCAGATTAAAGGATGAGATATACATAGGTGCCCTTGTAGCTGTCAATGCCTTTGGAGATATATTTGACCAAGAAGGAAGAGTCATAGCTGGATGTAAGGGCGAAGATGGCAGGTTTATAAATACATATGAAGCCATGAAAGAACACCAAGTAAAAGGATTTGGTCAAAATACTACCATCGGGGTTATTGCAACCAATGCCAAGCTAAGCAAGACAGAGGCTACAAAAATAGCCCAAGTAGCTCATAATGGTTATGCAAAGCATATCAACCCTGTCCATACTATGTTGGATGGAGATACTATCTTTGCTATGAGCACTGGGCATAAAAGTATCGATATTAATTTATTGGCTACTGCTGCTAGTGAAGTAATGGGAAGAGCAATTATAAAAGCAATTCAAGCTGTCAAACTGGATTAATCCTTCTTTAATTCATGGCAAGCACGACAACGGGGCTCATACTTCTCATCCCTTCGGGGATTAACATCCCACTTCGTGGCAGAACCTGTACCTACTACCACTATTGGGTCATTAATACTTGCTGGCTTGCCATCAATCAACCTCTGGTTTCTAGTAGCTGGATTAGAGCATTTAACACATACAGCATGTAATTTACTAACATACTCTGCCCTAGCCATCAATTCTGGTATAGGTCCAAAGCCTCTACCAGCAAAATCAGTATCTAACCCAGCTATAATTACCCGATAGCCCTTTTCTGCTAATTCATCAGCTAGTGGAACAATTTCATCAGAAAAAAACTGTCCTTCATCAATAGCCACAACATCTATCTTTTTTTGCTGGCTCTCTTCTTTAATTATTCTTCTAATCTGCTTAACATTATCAACAATCTGAGCCTTGATAGTAATACCATTATGTGTTGCTACTGCTGTATCACTATACCTATTATCTATACTTGGCTTAAAGACCAATACTTCCTGTTTAGCAATTACAGCTCTTTCTATTCTCCTAATCAATTCACTGCTCTTACCTGAAAACATTACTCCTGTCACCACTTCTACCCACCCAGTATTGACACATCCATAGTACCCATGCATCTAAATAGCCTCCCTCTTTCTTGATAATTATTAAATATTCTTAATCTATAAAGAAAATAATTCTTGAAAAATCTAAAAACTACTAAAAATTATATATTAAAATTAAAAAAAGTTACTCTTTTACTGAGCAACTTAAATATCGAATTTATCTCTGTTATAATTATATGTAGTTTTAATTCAAATAATCTAAAATGGTGGCAAAACCCGGACTTGAACCGGGGACACGAGGATTTTCAATCCTCTGCTCTACCGACTGAGCTATTTCGCCAAAATTATAAATTAATTTATCAAAAAATAAAATGGCGAGGATGACGAGACTCGAACTCGCGACCTCCGGCGTGACAGGCCGGCGTGGTAACCAACTCCACCACATCCCCGTATTGTTAGCTTTTTACTTCTAGCTGTTGGCCTCTGGCTAAATCTTTAAAATCTGACTAGAAGCTAATAGCCAGTAGCTAATGGCTAAATAAATGGTGGGCGAAACAGGACTTGAACCTGTGACCCCCTGCTTGTAAGGCAGGTGCTCTCCCAACTGAGCTATTCGCCCTTATTAGTTGATAGTGTATAGTTTATAGTGGATAGTAAAATCTTTTGAACTTAACTATCAATTATCAACTATCAACTGTTAACTTTATTTTTGGTACCCCCAAGGGGATTCGAACCCCTGTCGCTGGGATGAAAACCCAGTATCCTAGGCCACTAGACGATGGGGGCCTAGATTAGTTGCTAGCTGTCAGCTGCTGGTTTCTGGCTTAAATCTTTAAAGATTCAGGCTAAAAATTAATAGCCAGTAGCTAGTAGCTAAATAAATGGTGAGCCATGGAGGATTTGAACCTCCGACACCCTGATTAAAAGTCAGGTGCTCTACCGACTGAGCTAATGGCCCTCACTCACATTTATAAATAATACACTATATCTAATAGCTTGTCAATACTTTTTTATAAAATATTTAGTTTATACTTTAAGCGATATATTTATGCATAATTTTAAGTTAATTTTTATTAGTAAATTATAGTTTTAACCTTTAGTAGCACCAGCAGAAAGTCCATGTACATAATATCTTTGCATAGATAAGAATACAATCATAATTGGAACAGCTGCTAATACAGCTCCTGCAGAGAACAATGTCCAATCATTATTAAACTGGCTATTAATCATATTATATAACCCTACTGCCAAAGTCTGCTTCTCTGGACTTCTTAAAACAAGGGCTGCCATAACAAAATCGTTAAATGGGTTGATGAAGTTCATCATCGCTACAACCGCTAACATCGGCTTAGCTAATGGTAGCATAATCTGCCAGAAGATTCTAAAGCGATCAGCACCATCAATCTTAGCAGCCTCTACTAAACTAGATGGAATAGTATCAAAATAACCTTTGATCATCCATGTAGAGAAGGGAACTGCTCCACCTAAATAAACCAATAATAGACCTAAATGAGTGTCTAATAGCCCAAACATATTCAACAATACATAAATAGCTACCATAGACATAATCCCAGGAAACATTTGAATAACTAAAAACGTCATTAATCCATACTTTCTTCCCCAGAATCTTGTCTTTGAGAAAACGTATGCAGTAAGAGAAGTTAACAATACTGCAAAGAAAGAATTTAAGGCACCGATTTTAATACTATTTATATACCACTTAACATAATGATACTCCTTAGTAGTCAGTATATCTTTAAAGTTCTTAAGACTTGCATTTTCAGGAATCAAACTTGAACTATACAAACTATTGCTAGGATTTAAAGCAGAACCTACAATCCAGATAGCTGGATATAATGCTGCTACAATCGCAATAGCAATTATAGTATAACAAAAGATTAAACCAATTTGACTTCGTTTTTCTTGTCCTAAACTCATTATTAACTCAACTCCTCTTCTTTAAAGGAATTTGTTCTTCTAAATTGATAAATACTAAATCCTGCAACTACGATAAAGATCAGGATTGAAATAGCCGCAGCATAGTTCCATTTTAATTTATCCATAGTCAATTTATATACCCACGAAATAAGGATATCTGTTCCTCCAGCACCTTGATAACCAAATTGAGGAGGATTACCGTTATTCAACAGATAGATAATTCCAAAGTTATTAAATTGGAAAGCAAACTGCATAATCATCAAAGGAGCAATCTGTCTTAATACCAATGGTAATGTAATTCCTGTGAATTTCTGAACAACACTAGCCCCATCAACTTCAGCGGCTTCATATAAAGATTCTGGAATACTCTGTAGAACTCCTGAACATAATGCCATAACAAAGGGGAATGATAACCATAGATTAACAAGTAACACACTTATTCTAGCCCACATAATATCTTCTAACCAAGGGATTTTGTCTATACCGATAATTGCCAATAATTTGTTAACTTGACCAAAATTATAGTTCAACAACCCTCTCCAAATTAGCATAGAAACGAAAGCAGGAATAGCCCAAGGTATCATCAAAATAGTTCTTAAGATGTTTCTTCCTTTAATTTTCTTATGATTTAGAACAACAGCTAGAAATAGTCCTAAAGCAAAGATACTAACTGTAGATGATATTGTCCAAATAACTGTCCAAGAGAATACCTTAATAAAGGTCATTCTCCATGTAGATAAAGTCATGATATCTCTAAAGTTTTGGAATCCAACCCATTCAATTAGTTTAGCAGGTGGGGAATGATATAAATCATAACTAGTAAAAGCTAATAAAACAGAGAAGATTAATGGAAAAATAGTCGCAATGAATAACATAATCATACCTGGACTTATAGCAATATAAGGAAAACCAATCTCCATCATATTTTTAATAGAATCTTTAAAGCTAGGTACCTCTTCACCATTATCTATCTTTTTACCATTATTATATGCATCAACTATATTAAAAACATGAATACCTATTGCAACTAATAATAATACAACACTTACAATACCATAAATCATCATAAAGATAGAATGATCTACTTCAGGGTTACTTCCTAAAGTAATCAAACCTTTAATATTTTCTATAAAATAACTTGGGCTCTGGAACCAAAAAGAAATATAATAAAGAAGAAATATAGCCCCTTTTACGTATTGACCATTTAAAAATTGTCCTAATCCCATAACTACAGTCGACAATATTGCACTATTTCTTGCTTGATTACTACCTACTCCAACATTTGTGCTAGTTTCTGACCTCACAGAAAAACCTCCTTTTATTCATAATTACAAATTCTAGCCTTACATTTACCCAAATGTAAGGCTAGAAAGATTTCTATCGAAATTATTATCTCATTTGCATAATTCCTTCTTGAATCATATCAACAGTCATTGGCAGTATAGTTTCAGCTGGCATTTGACCATTTAAGATAAATGTCATAGCATTATTAGCTGGTGACCATACTTGCATAAACTCAGGTGCATTTGGCATTGGAATTCCACGTCTAGCTTGAATGATAAATCCACGGATATCAGGATTATTCATTAGTTTATCACTACCAACAATCTCTTTATGTGGTACAAGAATACCATTAGTTTCATAGTGATCCATTGACATTTCAGTATTAGTTACAAACTTAATAAAATCAGCTGCAAGCTTTTTATTTTTAGAAAACTTACTTAAGTAATATCCTTTTACAGTTAGGAAAGTCTCAGGATATTTTCCATTAGGTAATTTGGGCATTGGAGCAACAGCATAATTAACCCCAGATTCTTTAATATCCTTAAGTCTCCAGTCACCATTGAACATAGCTCCAACTTTACCTTCACCAAATAATCCATTGATAGTGTCTCCAGTAGTACCTTTAGGAATTAACCCTTCATCTCTAAAGCTCTTGATTAGTTTAGCAGCTTTAATACCACCTGCATTAGCTAATGTCATATCAGTAAAGTTATAGCTTCCATCAGGATTTTTACCAAATGCATATGCACCATAAGCATTGAAGATAGCTCCACTATAATAGAAGTTATTAGCTTCAAATAAGAAGCCATATTTATCTTGTCTAGCATTAGTTAACTTTTTAGCTTCTGTAATCAATTCATCAAAAGTCTTTGGTGGTTCTGAATAGAAATCCTTATTATAAATCATCGCAATACTTTGGAATGCATATGGTAGTCCATAAAGTTTTCCATTGTAAGTTAACGCATCGATAGAATTTTCTAAGTAATTTTCTTTAGCATAACCTGCTGGTAAATACTTATCAATAGGTTCAACTAATCCTTGAACTACAGTTCTACCAAGTTTATCATGGAACCATCCTACAACATCTGCACCCTTTCCAGAAGGACCATCTAAAGCCAATCTTTGGGCTTGATCTATCTCTGGTACACTTTCAACTTTAACTTTAACTCCAGTCTTTTGTTGATAAAGTTTAGCAGCCTTGATCATCCAATTTGTCTCATCACCATTACTTACCCATACAGTTAACTCTTCTGCAGCAAATGCAAATGGAGAAACTACTCCAACACAAAGAGCAACTATAAGTGTTAATACTAATATCTTTTTCTTCATCAATAATTCCCTCCTAATTTTTATTTAATTAAAAATATTAAAACCTACATTAATTCCTTTTTAGAATCAAAAAGGAACATTATATAAATACAATAAAACCCAATAAATTAAATAAATACCAATTGGTAAAGCGATTGCACAATAGAGTTTAAAAAAATATCACATTATGCAATATCTTGCCAAAGGTAAATAATTCTTTAACTTATTGGGATTATTATCTTATTTAGAATTATCTAAAATACCTTATATTATTAAGTTGTAAAAAATCTTAATTATAAAATCAAATAAATTACTATAATTATATAAAGAAAACCCACCAACAATTGTATTCAACAATCATTGCCGGGGTGCTTGTAAACTTATACAATCTTGCCCTTAAATTTTAATAGTTTCATTATAATTATACCTATAACTATATATAGTGTCAAGACATATTATTCCAATTGCACTATCTATTTTAATAACTTATAATAATAATTTCAAAAACAATCTAAATATGTCTTTAATTATTAGTTCTATATTTATGATAATATTCCTGCTTAACTTTCTTTTTTTTAATAATTTTTTGATATCAATTTATTAGCTAAGTTAATTAATATTATTTAAAACCAATATTACTATGATTAATTTAGCTTTCTATTAAATTCATACAAGTAATTAATTGTACTATAATTTGGGGTTATTAACAGAGTATAATTAGTAACTTTAAAATAAAACAGTTATCTGATTTCCATAAAACATAAATAAAAGGAGGGATATCCCTCCTTTTATTTATGTTTTATTCAGTTTTAAAATTAATTATTCAGCAAAGTATCTGTCTAACATCCCTTTTAACATAGCGGCATGTCTAGCCTCATCTTTTGCAGACTCATTGAAGACATCATTAGCTGCATCTAAATTTTCTTCTTTTGCAGTTACAGCTGCTTTATTCTTCATTTTATTAGCCCCTTGCTCTCCTTGTAACATCTTCTCAATATTCTCTTTAGTAGAAGCAGAAATCTTACCATTTAATTCAGCAAATCTAGCTGCATGCTCAGCCTCTTCTATAGCAATTCTTTTTAATACTTCTGCTACTTCAGGATAACCTTCTCTTTGTGCTTGACGAGCCATAGCTAAATATAATCCTGTCTCTTGTGTCTCTCCTTTAAATTGTCCATCTACAACCTTTTCTAACTCTGTTCCTTTAGTTACTCCCAACTTGTTTTCAACAACAAAATCCATAATCAAATTCCCCCTTATATGTATTTAGCTTACTTAATTAGTATTAGTAATTGTTACTGATAATAGTATATTATCTCTGCATCTATTTGTCAAGGAATCACCTGAATTAACAATGATTATTATTATCAAGATAATTATTTATAAACTATAACAAGAATCAGATAATAAATTACAGTCTAATAGCCTAACATTATCTTGTTGCTGCTTAATAAAGGAGAAGATACCCTTTAGTTTGAGTGAGCTTATTTTATCATTATTTAGTATATCCAAAATGACTTTTGAGTTATCCTTAAAGTTGACTATAATTGCCTTATCATCGCTTTTAATTTGATTATAATGATACTCAATATTTCCTTTATTATTATAATTGATAATTGTAAATCTTTTATTCAACCTTTGAGCTACAAAATAAGAGAATAGATAATCATCACTATCAAAAGAGAGTATAGTATCAAAGGACTTAATATCTATTCTCTCTTTTAGAAAATCTACCATTTCATCAGCAAACTCCTCTAATTCTATGAGGCTTCCTTTTATCTTATCTATGTCTTTTACACCTTTAAAAGTAGCTATCCCCCTTTTTAAGCGTCTGTCTTTAAAATAATCTAATTTATTCTTAGTATTAGTATAACCAGAATTATATAACCACTCTTTATCCTCTTTACTTATAGAAAAATCAATTGCTTTAATCTCTCCTGTAGGAATAGCTATCACATGTGATTTAGATAATTCAATCTGCCGTTGTTCATTAACTATAATAACCATCTCCATTATTGCAGATAGATAATCAATGAAACTGTTTATCTTTTCTGCTCTATTACCTACTTCTTCTACTAGCATAAAACCTAAAGAAGGCAACCGAGAGTGATTAAATATCCTTAAAGGTAGATTGTTCATAACTGCCCCATCAACATAGAAATTAGATTTATAGCAATAAGGTACATATACAATGGGAATACTCATCGACATTCTGACCGCTTCTGCAACTGATACATTAGGAGTGTCCCTTGTAGAAAAAACTTCGGATCTCTTATAATTAACATTTGAAGCTATAATATAGACATCTTTATTAAGATCCTTAAAGCTTCTAATTCCTCTAGAAGCTAACTTAGACCTAATCCATTTCAGAACATTATTACCCTGATATAAACCATAGCTTCTAGCCAGCCTGATTAGTGAGAAGCTATCTTTAAATTGATCGAAGTTATGCTCATACATAATCTCCTTTAACTCTTCACAGCTATAACCTGCACCATAAAGAGCTGCTATAATAGCCCCTGCTGAACTTCCCGCAATCCCCACAATCTCAATACCATCATCCTCCAAAGCCTTAATTCCACCTAAATGGGCTATCCCTTTAATCCCTCCTCCACTCAATGAGAGATTAATCTTTAATTTATTTATCTTTACCACCTCCTAGATAAACCGACTACCCTATAATCAATATATAACTAGAAATTATTTTTCGTTATATGTATTTTTTGGAAACAATTTATTTGTTACAATGATTAATATTATCAATAAAAAAAGAGGCTACAGATTATTAATCTGTAGCCTCTTGTAACTCCACTATTTATTTTGTAAAATACTCTACTCCTGCTTTAAATAACATCTGATCTTTCTTACCAATTATATTCTTAGCCACATTGCTTCCAATCCGTTCTGAATGCCCCATCTTACCTAAGACACGACCATCAGGGCTTGTAATTCCTTCAATAGCATAGACTGAACCGTTAGGGTTAAAGGCTATATTTGAGCTTGGAGTTCCGGCTAAATCTACATATTGGGTAGCCACCTGTCCATTGGCAAATAACTCTTTTGCCATCTCTTCACTAGCTACAAAACGACCTTCTCCATGGGAGACAGGAATTGCATGAACATCGCCTACCTCTACATTAGCTAGCCATGGTGATTTATTTGAGACTATTTTGGTATTAGCAATGCAAGACACATGGCGTCCGATTGTATTATAAGTTAAAGTTGGTGCCTCTTTGGTCAACTCTCTAATCTCTCCATAAGGTACTAAACCTAGCTTGATTAGAGCTTGGAAACCGTTACAGATACCTAGCATTAATCCATCTCGCTTATTTAATAGGTTCATTACCGCTTCCTTAATCTGAGGATTTCTAAAGACAGTTGCTATAAATTTACCTGAACCTTCTGGCTCATCTCCTGCACTAAACCCTCCTGCTAACATTACAATTTGAGAGCTATTAATTGACTCTGCCATAGCCTCAATTGACTCTTCTATCTGCTGAGGCTTTAAGTTTTTAAATACTAGAGTCTCTACCTCTGCTCCTGCTTGCTCAAACTGTTTTGCTGTATCATATTCGCAGTTTGTTCCAGGGAAGACTGGAATCAAGACTTTAGGCTTAGCTACCTTAATCTTTGGTGTATAAATCTCTTTCACATTGTATGGTTTGAACTTATACTCTTTAGGTGCTTCCTCTGTCTTAGTTCGATATACCTTCTCTAAAGGCTCTTCCCAAGCAATTATTGCTTCATCAATAGCTAGTTCAGTATTATTTACTTTGATAGTCTCTTCAGCGCTTGTTCTTCCTAATAACTCATACTCTACTTCTCCAAATAAATCTGCTAACTCTGCTCCTGCTTTCACCTCTAACACAAGTGCTCCATATTCTGGAGTAAATAATTTGTCTTCTACTATCTCTTCTTGGAAGCTAAATCCTATCTTATTACCAAAGCTCATCTTAGTTACTGCTTCTGCAATACCACCTAAGGTGATTGCTTGAGCTGCTAAGACTTCACCTACTTTAATTAATTCAGTTACTTTACTATATGCAGCTGTTAATTTATCGAAGTTAGGCATATCAGCTTCATCTTTCTCTACAGGGATATAAACTACCTGACTACCAGCCTCTTTAAATTCTGGTGAAATAACATCATTTACATCTACTGTATCTACTGCAAAGGATACTAAGGTAGGTGGTACATCAATCTCATTAAAGGTTCCTGACATACTATCCTTACCACCGATTGCAGGTAAACCAAATCTCTTCTGTGCATAATAAGCACCTAATAAAGCACTAAAAGGTTTACCCCATTTAGAATAGTCATTATTCAATCTTTCAAAGTACTCTTGGAAGGTAAATCTAATCTTCTCATAGCTTCCACCAGTTGCTACTACCTTAGCCACCGATTCGATTACTGCATACAAGGCTCCATGGAAAGGACTCCAAGCTGATAGCTTTGAATTATAACCATGGCTCATAATAGTACCTGTACTTGTATCTCCTTTTAGCATAGGAATCTTAGCCACCATACTTTGAGTAGGTGTTAATTGATACTTTCCTCCAAAGGGCATTAAGACAGTTCCTGCTCCAATTGAGCTATCAAATTTCTCTATTAATCCCTTTTGGCTACAGACATTAATATCTGAGATATTCTCTAGCCATTTTGCTTTTAAATCACTATCTGTTGCTAATCTAGTTTTTGTTGCTGTTTCGAAGTAGCTCTCTTCTTGAGGTTGCTTAACTATTACCTTAGTTTGCTGAGTTGCACCATTAGTATCTAAAAAGTCTCTGCTGATATTGACTATATCCTTACCTTGCCAGTTCATGATTAATCTTCTATGACCTTTGACCTCTGCTACAACTGTTGCTTCTAAGTTCTCTGTCTCTGATAACTCTATAAATTCCTCTACATTCTCTTGATCTACTACTACAGCCATCCGTTCTTGGGATTCAGAGATAGCCAATTCCGTTCCATCTAATCCTGCATATTTTTTCGGTACAGCATCTAAATCAATCTCTAAAGCATCTGCTAACTCACCAATGGCTACTGATACCCCACCAGCTCCAAAATCATTACAGACCTTGATCATCTTGCTTACCTTAGGATTTCTAAATAATCTCTGAATCTTTCTCTCTGTAGGAGGATTACCTTTCTGTACTTCTGCTCCACACTCTTCGATAGACTCTTCTGTATGTGCCTTTGATGAACCAGTAGCACCACCACATCCATCACGACCAGTCTGTCCACCTAAAAGAATGATAATATCTCCTGGCTCAGCACTTCCTCTAACAACATTCTCCTTAGGAGCTGCTGCAACTACTGCTCCTATCTCCATATGCTTAGCTAGATATCTTTCATCATAAATCTCCTGTACCATTCCTGTCGCTAGTCCGATCTGGTTTCCATAAGAACTATAGCCATGAGAAGCTTCTTGTGCTATCTTCTTTTGGGGTAACTTCCCTGGGATTGTATCTTCTATTGAGGTTCTTGGATCTCCACTTCCTGTAATACGCATCGCTTGATAGACATAAGAACGACCTGATAATGGGTCACGGATTGCTCCACCTAAACAGGTTGCTGCTCCACCAAAAGGCTCAATCTCTGTAGGATGGTTATGGGTTTCATTCTTAAACATTACTAACCATTCCTCTTCTTCTCCATCTACATCTACTGGTACAACTATACTAGCAGCATTGACTTCATCAGAAATCTCTAAGTCTTCTAATTTACCGTCTTTTCTTAACTCTTTCATCCCCAGCAAAGCTATATCCATTAAACAGATATCCTTCTCTTTGCCCTCATAGACTACTTCTCTTCCTGCTAAATACTCTGCATAAGCTTCAGCAATTGGTTTAGTATATTTACCCTCTTCTATCTCTACATCCTCTATCTTGGTTAAGAAGGTTGTATGGCGACAATGATCTGACCAGTAGGTATCTAATAATCTGATCTCTGTAATTGTAGGGTTTCTCTTCTCTGTATCTCTAAAGTATTTTTGAGTATGGAGTAAATCCTCTTTACTCATTGCTAGTCCTAATTCTACTAATAAGTTCTCTATACCTGCTTCTTCAGCTTCAATAAATCCATCAATTGTTTCTACCTCTGTTGGTACTTCATACTTCATCTCCAAAGTCTCTGGCTTTGCCAAATCTGCTTCTCTAGAATCTACAGGGTTGATATAATACTCTTTAATCTTCTCTACCTCTTCTGCTGTTAAATCTCCTTTTAATACAATCACTCTAGCAGCTCTTACTATTGGTTTTTCATCATTATTTAAGATCTGTATACACTGCTCTGCTGAATCTGCTCGCTGGTCATATTGTCCTGGTAAATACTCTACTCCAAAAGCAGTTTCTGATTCAGCTAACTCTAATTCTTCTTCAACCAACTTATCCACTGTTGGCTCTGATAAGATTGTAGTACAAGCCTGCTGATAGGCTTCTTCAGATATCTTAGCAATATCATACCTATTAATAACTCTGACATCCTCTAAATTGTCTAACTGTAAACTCTCCTTAAAGTCAGCTAATAATTGCTTAGCCTCTACATTATAACCTTCTTTCTTCTCTACATAGACTCTTCTGATTTGCGACATGATGGAGCCTCCCTTTTATATTTTAAGTTCAAAAGATTTCATTTTTTAACTCATTTATATTAACTCAAATGCTTGATTTAATCTATTAACTGTACACTTACATTATAGTATGATATCATTAAGTAGTAAAATTAATAATTCTAATATTATTAATTAGTATTGGTTATATATAAATATTAATTATGAATTTTATTTTTGAAAAATCAAAGGTCAAAATAAGAATAATAGGAGGTAGCATTGATGTATGGTCTTGTTTTAGAAGGTGGCGGTGCTAAAGGCGCTTATCATATTGGAGCATATAAAGCGATCAATGAATTAAATCTAGATATATCTGGAATTACTGGAACTTCAATTGGAGCTATTAATGGTGCTTTAATCGCAGGTGAAGATTTAGAATATGTCTATGATCTATGGTATAATTTAAAGCCTTCTCAACTATTTGATGTTAATGAAAAAGTACTCAAAGACTTAAGAGAATTCAACTTCAATCAAAAAAATGTAAATTATATCATCAACAAAATAAAAGAGATTTTTAATAATGGGGGGATAGAATTAAATAAAATCAAATCTTTTCTTTCAGAAAATATCGATGAAAAGAAAGTTAGAAATACTAATATAGATTTTGGAATAGTTACCGTTAACATCTCTCAAAAAAAAGCAATGGAACTCTTTATTGAAGATATACCCCGAGGAAAATTATTAGATTATTTAATGGCTAGTGCCTATCTGCCTACTTTTAAAATGGAAAAGATAGATGGTGAATTATTTCTAGATGGTGGTTTCTATGATAATCTACCTATAAATTTACTAGCCCAAAAAGGCTATAAAGAAATTATTGCAATTAGAACCTTTGGAATGGGACGAGTTCGTGAAGTAGAAAACAAAGATCTAAACATCACTTATATCTCACCTAATGAAGATTTAGGAAGAACCCTTGATTTTGATCAAGAACAAATAAGATATAATCTGAAATTAGGTTATTTTGATGCCCTTAAAGTTTTTAATAACTTAAAAGGAAAAAAATATTATCTTAATGTTAATAAAAAAGAAAAAGACTATATAGAACTTTTACTAAAACTTAATCAAGAGCAGCTTGCCAAAATAAGTGAAATATTAAATATAAAAGAATTAACTGGCTATAGAATGTTATTTGAAGAAGCTATTGCTAAACTAAGTGTCTTATTAGACCTTGATAAGCAGAGCACTTATGAAGATATCCTTTTATCTTTATTAGAATTCATAGCTGAAAAAATTGATATAGAGAGATTTAAAGTTTATGACCTTGATGATTTTATAAAACAGATTAAAAAAGCTTTTCCTGAAAATAAAACACTAGAAAGTAATAACATTCCTAGCTTTATTAAAGATAATAAGTTACTATCACGAACTGTAAAAGATGCATTACTAGAAGATATAATTACTATAATTCTTGATTAAACAATCCCACTCTCCTTATATATTATCTTTAATTTTTAATTCTAATATTATTTAATCAGAGGTGTTTATCAATGAATGTTAACTATGAACTCTACAAAGTCTTTTATTATGTAGCAAAACATCTTAGCTTCTCAAAGGCTGCTGATGAACTCTTTATCTCCCAATCGGCTGTCAGTCAGAGTATTAAATCTCTAGAAGAGGAATTAAATACATCTTTATTTATTAGAAGCACAAAGAAAGTCAATCTTAGTAAAGAAGGCGAAATATTATTAAAACATATTGAACCTGCCCTCAACCTGATTAAAAGTGGTGAGCGAAATATTCAAGAGATTAACTCCTTTGAAAAGGGAGAGATACATATTGGAGCAAATGACACTATCTCAAAGGATTTCTTATTACCCTATCTGAAGAAATTCCATCAACTCTATCCCCAAATCCATATCCAGATTACCAATAGAACCTCTAGCACCTGTGTAGAATTATTAAAGCAAGGTACTGTTGATTTAATCATCACTAACCTACCTAATAACAATATTAGTGACTTTATGGAAGTTAAAGAGATTTTCACTTTTAAAGATATCTTTATCAGTGGATATGATTTTAAGAAACTCCAGGGAAGAGAGATTGAACTTAAGGATTTAGCTGATTATCCTATTTTAATGTTAGAGAAGAAGACTACAACGAGAAGATTTTTTGATAAATTGATGGATAACTTTGAAATTGAAATTACTCCTGAGGTAGAGCTAGGCAGTATTGACTTACTGATTGAGATGGCAAAGATAGGATTAGGCATCTCCTTTGTACCTGATTATTGTATCAATACAGCTAACAGAGAATTATTTAAAGTAGATATAAAAGAAGAACTGCCAGCACGCAAATTGGCAGTTGTCACTAATAAAAATATTCCCTTTTCTATTGCTAGTCAGAAGTTTATGGAATTATTGATTAAAATTTAAGTTTAAATTCACACATCTATATGAATATCCAATTCTAAATATCTATTAATAAATCTTTTTACAGAGGTCAAAATCTCTCTTATGTACTCAGGGGAGATTATTGACCTTAACTTTAGGTATTAAATAAGCCGCAATTAAAGAGACCATAGGTACTGTAAATATAACTCCTAAACTTCCTGAAATACCTCGTAAAATTTCAATTCCTATTGGATACATGTTCATAATCTGATTATACTCCATATCATAGGCGTAAATAAAAATTAGTGTATTAATTGATCCACCTGTAAAAGCTAAAATCAAAGTATTAGCCATTGTACCCATCATATCTCTTCCTACATTCATCCCAGATTTAAAGAGCTCTATTCTATTTAATGTAGGTTTTTGTATATAAATTTCATTGATAGCTGAACTGACAGACATACTAACATCCATAACTGCACCTAATGAGGAGATTAATAATCCTGAAAATAATAATCCTGAAATCTTTAGTTCTGTTAACGACCCTATGAAGATAAGTTCTTCAATATCTGATACATTATTTCCTGAAATTTTTGTTAAATAACCGAATAAACTAGCAAAAGCACCTGCTATCACTACACCTAAGATAGTTCCTAAAATAGCCGATAGAGTTTTATAAGTTATCCCACTGATAAGATAAAGGCTGACAATTGTTGTGAGGATAACTATAAGCACTGCTGACCAAAAAGGTGAATATCCCTTATATAACATCGGTAAATAGAGATAGATAATACAGATAAAAGTAAAGATTAGTCCTAAAGCTGAATTAAGACCCTTTGTAGAGCCTATCAACCAGATACTTCCAATAAACAAAGCTATCATAGCATATAAAGCTGGTGATCTGTGATAATTATATACAGAGACAAAAATAGTATCATTGTGAACATTTACTTCTGCAATTACAGTCATTCCTTCTTTACAATCAGCTCCATTTAAATAGCCTGAAAAACTTGTTGCCTCTACAACCTTACCTTTTTTAGTACCTGACAGTAACTTTAACAGAACTCTTTGACTGCCTATTCTTGAACCATCTTCCTTTAAGTTGTCTTCTATCACCTTGATTACTTTAGCCTTTTCAAAGCTTCTGCCTTGTTTATTGATAAGTTCTACTTTATCTACCTTGTTAAAGAAGAATAAAAATATTCCAAATAAGATCATTATAATTATAATAATAAGTTGTCTACGTCTCATTGATAGCCCCCTGCTTTTTTGTCCTTAAACTATTAACAGAAGTAGACATGTCTACTTCTGTTAATAGTTTATTACCTAATTATATTTAATGATAAATAACCCTAGTTTTTATCTGTTTTTACAATTGCGAATGTATTGTCTATCTTTTTCATAGTATCAGTTCTATAAGTATCGATAGTAAAACGGTTCCCAGCAATATTAATTACTGAAAAAGTAGGCACATTTCTCTGCCATCTTTTAGCAATATAAGCTTGCTGATTATCTACTAACTCATAATATTTACTACCTGTAGCAGAGTTAGCAGTTATATAAAGGATTCCCTCTGGATTGACTACCTCTGATAATTTATTGCTATCTTTGATTGCATCTTTGTCTGCAACACTTGATAAATATGCATTGTATCTATTATCTACTGATTTATCACCTTCAAAATATTCATCAAATTCATCACCTGTTAACATTTTATCTCTTTGGATTCTACCACCCTTTAGTAGAAAAGTTCTTGAATAAGTATGATCATGTCCTGCTAAAACTATATCGATATTATTTTTTTCAAAAATAGAGATTAAATTATATCTTAAACTAACAATTTTAGGTTCATTAGAATGTTCACCTGAACCATAAATATCATGGTGAACAGTCACAATACGCCATTTTGTATTAGGATTCTCATAAACTGCTCTTTCTATAAACTCTTTATGTTCTGCAATATTTCGATTATTGGTATTTAACATAATAAATAATGTATTCCCATAAGTGTAATAATGATCCCCACCAGCATTTGTTCTACCAAGATCACTAGTATTAGGATTATTGAAATGGAAAAAATAATTTTTTGATAATGAATCATGGTTTCCTATGGTAGTAGCAATAGGAACAGATTTCAAAACATCAGCACTTAAGAAAGCAGCATACTCAATTTCATTTCCTGTATAAAGAGGATTCTTAGTTTTCTTATCTCTTGATTGAACCTGATCTCCTGCTGATAAGATAAAACTAGCCTTAGGTGATATTGACAAAGCAAGATTAAGAGTGTTATTCCAGTTAAAACCATCATTTCTACATCCTAAATCTTGTCCTTGTTTTTTTAGACTACCAGTTGCTTTATTACGACTTGAAGAACCTATTTGTGGGTCACCAACGTAGATAAAACTGAAATTTTTAGTATTTTGAGTCTTATAGATCATAGGTTGAGACCATCTTCCATTCTTTATATAACTATAATAATATGTAGTATTTTCTTGCAATCCTGTTGCTGTAGCTTTATTTGATCGATACCCTTTTACAGCTGAGGTTGATACTACTTTCAGTTCCTTAGCATCATTTAAATCACTATGTTTACCTATTTTGATTTTAGGATTTGAATCTGTATCTTTACTATACCATCCAAAATTTAATTCTGTTGCATTAGCACCTGGAGTAAGAGAAATCTGTGTCCAATCATCTTTGAGATTGTCCCATTTTTTACTCCATTTTTCGAATGAACCATTTTTAGCAGCCTCTGTTTGAGCAGCTTCTGTCCAGGCATCATTTGATGCAGCAAAACTATTTAGACTAGTACCTATCAATATAGTTACTGCCAATAACAATCCTACTAATAATTTTTTTCTTCTTTTGTAATTAATCATCTAATATCCTCCTTATTATCTTATAGACTTAATTTTACAATAAATATTATTTTCTTTTTAATAAGGATTACTATATCAGATATATATGATGATTTCAATCAAGTTAACATATATTTAACTTTATTTACTCATTTTTAACAATAGTGTAGTTTATTTTATTATTTTTGATATTATATCAAAGTATGGTATAATAATTAATTAAATATAATTATAAATGGATGTTAACTATGAGCTCTACAAAGTCTTTTATTATGTAGCAAAACATCTTAGCTTATCTAAAAGCTGTTGATAACATCTTTATATCTCAATCGGCTGTTAATCAAAATATTGAATTTCTAGAAAAAATTAAAAACTTCAGAGTTAGTTTAACTAAAATTTGATAGGTTAATGGACAACTTTGAAGTTAAGCTTCTGAGGTAGAGCTAGGCAGTATTGATTTACTGATTGAGATGGCAAAGATAGGATTAGGCATCTCCTTTGTGCCTGATTATTGTATCAATACAGCTAACAAAGAATTATTTAAGGTTGCTATAAAAGAGGAACTGCCAGCACAACAATTGGCAGTTGTTACTAATAAGAACATTCCTTTTTCTATTGCTAGTCAGAAGTTTATGGAGTTGATGGTTGATATTTAGCCTAATAGTAAAAAAACTACTAAGATATAAGTTATCCTTTCTTAGTTATTTACAAAAAAACATTTAATTTTAATATAGTTGATTTCTACAACCAAATCTATTATAATGTAATAAATTAAATATTTGCTAAAAGAGGTGATAATTCATGATTAAAAAACAATTATTTATTATTTTTTCGCTTTTATTTATTATTTCTTTAGTTGGTTGTAGTTCAACAAAAGAAACAGGTATAATCACTAAAAACTCTTTAACTGTTAGCATTAAAAATAATATACAAACTCAAACCCTTCAACCAAATATCCCTATGACAATTATTTCTTATACTATTTCTGGAATTGGTCCTAATAATGAAACTTTTACAGAGAATACTAGTGATTCTTTTTGTGAAATAAAAGATTTATCAATAGGAACATGGGAAATTACTGTAGAAGGATACAATAGTGAAAAAACAAAAATTGCTCTAGGAACTACTTCTGCTATAATTAAAGCAGGAGAAGCTACTCAAACAGATGTTACGGTAACTCCTCTTACTGATAGCGGTACCTTCTCTTTAAATTTATCATGGCCATCTGAAGAGATAACTGATCCAATTATCACTGCTAGCATAACATCTAGCAGTTCAGAAATAACTACTGATATTTCTTCAAAAATTAATCTTTTAAATAATACTGCTAATTATACTGAAAAATTAGAACCTGGTTATTATAAGTTTAGTTTGAGCTTAAATGATGGAGAAACTCTAATCTGGCAAACTCAAGAAGCAATGAGAATCGTAGGTGAGCAAACTACTTCAGCTATTTATGAATTAAATGTTAACGATTTAGAAGAACCCCAGAATAATAACTCAGAAAGCGGTATTCAAATAAGTGTAACAACTGAGCTAAATAATCCAATTAATATTTCTTTATATGGGGGAAAATCTGATTTAGGAATTAAGGAAACCATGACCGTTTCAGCAAGTACAGATCAAGTAGTAGATTCTTATCAATGGTATCTAAATGGTCAACTCTTAAATGATGAGATAGACAAGGAAATTACTATTGGTTCTAATTTAGGAACAGGACATTATAAGCTAACCTGCTTAGTTAAAAAAAACAATATTTTAAGTTCTGAAGAATTTAATTTTTCAGTTAGACAAGGGATTACAGGAATAGGAGAAATTAATTTGGCTTCAGCTATTAATGATGTTATCTGGGATGGGACTAATTACTGGGGATATCGCTTTGATACTTTATATAAGTATGATTCTAATTTTAATGTACTTGAAGAACATAATCTAAGCTTATCTTCAAATATAATGGGAATCACATGGGATGGAAGTAATTTTTGGATTTTAAGTTATTCTACTCTTTATAAAATTGATAGTACATATAATATAGTAGAATCATTCGAAGTTCCTTTGGATTGGGTTGGTGCTATAGCCTGGGATGGACAGCACTTATGGATTGCTACAGACAATTTAATAGTTGAATATGATACAAATTTAAATGAAATAGCAAGGTACACAGATAATATACCTTCTATTGAAGAAATGACTTGGGTAAATAATAATTTATGGATAATGGATAGGAGTATTTATCCTGAACTCTATCTATTTGATAGTTCTTTAGAAAAAGTATATAAATATGATGTTTATGATAATATACCAAATAAAGAATTTCAAAATGATGTTTCTGGACTTGTATGGGATGGATCTAACTTTATCACCTTCTCTAGAAGTGAATTTAAGAGAGCTTATAAAATATATGGTTTACAACCTTAATTAGTATAAATATAGGTAAAAAGCATTAACCTACTTAACTCTGCTAGCTTAATTATTTAATAAGGTATAAAACAAAAGGTTAATGCTCTTTTTATAGTTTAAATTGAACCTTGCTAAAGATATAATATCTTTAGCAATTGATATACTGTTCTTTAATTAAATGATCTACCTCTATATTGACAATTATATAATCAAAAAAAGAACTGCTAATAAGAATATTCTTTTTTCTATTGCTAGTAAAAAATTCATGGAATTGATGGTTGAGATATAAAATAATCATCTTCTCCCACCATAAACTCCATAATTATAATATTTCCAAATTACATCAACATTTTCAAAGCCTATCTCCTGCAACCAGTTCAAATGATTGAGTAATGTAGTTGGACTATCCTCTTCACGATACTTACAAAACCAAGTATTCTCTATCTCTTCAATTGAACAACTTTTGCTCATAAACTCTTTCCATTTTTCCATATAGCTCTCTTGCAGTTGCTGATTGGAACCTAGTACCACATCAGCATTATAGAATACTCCCTTTGAAGAGAGTGCATTATATATTTTTCGATAAAATTCCTTTTTATCCTCATCGCTTACTAAATGATGTAATGCTAAGGAAGATATTATGACATCATATTTATTAGGAAATTCAAAATTATAAAAGTCATCTACATAATACTCTACTTCATCATATCCATCTAGCTTTAACTTAGTCATCTCTATCATATTTATAGATAGGTCAACAGCAGCCAATTTAGCCTTAGGAAACTCTTCTTTCACCCTCTTAATTATATTTCCTGTTCCACATCCCAAATCTATCATCTCTATCTTACTATCTTTCTCAAAGGGGATAGCCGAAAGCAAGGCTTCAATCATTTGATCATAATAAGGAATTAATTTTAATATAATCTGATCAAATTCCTTAGCCTCTTGTTCAAAGTGATCTCTTATTCTCTCCATTTTACTTGGCTCTTCCATAGATCATTCACCTCTTTATTAGTTAATTTTTAAATTAATAGAAAGAGACTAACAATAATAGTCAGTCCATTTAGTTTAGGCATTCAAATTATACATAAGCTTTATCTACCTAAAATCATTTTTTCTACATTAAAATTCCAATTTCCTTTTTAATTAAAATAATTATAGCTTTAAAATCTTAGCCAACTTGAGCCTGAGATTTCCCCTAAAATAGAATTAGGAACTATTGACCTCTTGATTAAAACAATAAAGATAAGACTAGGAATCCCTTTTGTTTCTAATTATTGCATTAATAAAGACATTAATAAATTATTTAAAGTAGATATAAAAGAAGAACTGCCAGCACAGAAGCTGGCAGTTGTCACTACTAATAAGAATATTCCTTTTTCTATTGCTAGTTAGAAGTTCATTGAACTAACGCTTAAAACTTGAGAAAGATAACTATATATTAATTTTACACATTGTGATAATTAAATTTTGATATAAATAACACTAACCTCTAATAAAGATATTTTTCTAGCTCCTCAATCTCCTTTATATCTATTATCTTCTCTAGAATAATTTCTAATTCTTTAACCTTCTTATCTTCTATAATTTTCTTATACTCTTCGTCTAAATCTCCAAATTGCTTTAATAACAACTTTAAAACTATCCTTCTAGTCGCCCTTTCTTCTCCAATCTTAATCCCTTTTTCAACTCCTCTTTCTTCTATCATCTTAAGGGCTTTGAGCATGTTCTCTCCTCCCTTATTAAACCTTAAACTTAGCAACTAAGCTCTGTAGCTCTTCTGCAACAGCCGCTAGCTCTTGAGAAGAATTGGCTATTTCAACAGACATATTCTCAATATCTTCAGAAGCATTCATCACATTTGCAGTCTCTTCATCTAATTCTTGGGTTGACATAGCAGTCTCTTCGATTTGGGCTGAAGTATTTTCACTAGCACCTTGAATTACCTTAAAGACCTCACCAGTCTGAGTCGCAATCGCTTCACCCTCTTTAGCCTTCTCTTCTACATCTTTGATTGCTTCAAAGCCTGTTTCTACATTATTCTGAGTCTGCTTAATTAAGTTAGATATATTATCAGTAGCCTTAGTAGTCTCCTCAGCAAGTCCTCTAATCTCTTCAGCTACTACGGCAAAGCCTCGACCATGTTCTCCAGCTCTAGCTGCTTCAATGGCTGCATTTAATGCCAATAGATTGGTCTGTTCAGCAATATTATTAATCAACTCCACGATTTTTCCGATTTCTTCAGAATTCTTCTCTAAAGCAGTTACAGCTTCTACTGTCTTCTTTACTGACTGATTAATTTCTTGAATACTATGGATAGTATCCTCTATATTCTTACTACCAGCTTCAGTCTGTGAACTACTCTCTTGGGCAAACGCAGTCACCTCTTGAATACTACCTGAAATCTGCTCAATATTAGTAGCCATCTTTCTCATCAACTCATTACTACCTTCAATACTAGCAGTTCCTTCTTCGGCACTAGCTGACAACTCTTCACTTTGAGCTGACAGGTTCTCTACTGATTCTAAGATATTGGTAACCATATCTCTAATGCTGCTTCCCATTTGATTTAAAGAATCAGCAATCTGACCTACTTCATCATTTGAATCAACCTTAAACTCAACTCTAAAATCCCCTTGACCAAACTTATCTATATCCTTGGCTAGCTTTTCTATTGGTTTTGCTATACTATTACCAACTAGATAAGAAGCTCCAACCATTAATATTACTAGAATAGCTATAACTATAATAACCATGTCAATTACACTCTTTGTTTCTTTTAACATCTCTTCTGTAGAAATATTGACTGCTAAACTCCACCCTGGTGTATTAGGAATAGGACTATAAAATACCTGATTCCTAGCTCCATCCGGAGTAACTAACTCTCTACTACCAGTTTTTCTGGCTATCATTTCCTGACCTATTTCTGTTAATCCTTTGAAACCATCCTTATCTCCATCTAAAACATTTATCTTCATTACTGCTTCATCATTAGGATTAGCAATCATTAATCCAGTCTTGTCAATTGCCCAAGCAAAGCTTTCCTCTCCTATTTTAATTTCATTAACTCTATTAGAAAATTCTTTTAGCAAAATAGGGAATGCAAGTAACCCTATAGTCTGGTCTTGATCATTCTTAATCGCCTGTGCCACCATAAATATAGGCTCTCCTGAAGCTTTAGAAATCATAGAATTACTTATAAAAGTATTCTTCCCATTCATTATCTCTTGAAAGTAATTTCTACTACTTACATTAATCTTAACACCATTAAATAAATAAGCATCTCCCTTACTATCAACAATAGTCATTTGTTCATATGGTATATCACTTTCTTCCATATCTTTAAGTAACTCTTTTTTAGCTCCATCCCAATCCAGAGATCTAACTACTTCTTTTTGAGCAATATTACTGGTCTCCTTTAAAATTCCATCCATCAGCTCTCCTAGCTCTGCAGACCTTGCCTTTACAATACCTTGAGACATATCTGACACTAGAGGTATCAGCCTCTTATTTAACTCAAATCGCAAGAAAGCTCCCATAATAGCCAATGAAATAATACTGATACTTACAAAGGAGATTAAAATCTTCTGCTTAATACTCTTAATCTTTATCTTGTCTTTAAGATATCCAGTTTTAACCTTATCTTTAATGTCCTTAATTTTCATCTGATCCCCACCTTAGAAAATTTTTTTATTTATTGTCTACTTTTATTTTATTATTTTTACTCATCATGTTCATTTAATCTTATGTCCACATTTAATTCGACATTTTTCAATAAAAATATAAAATAAGCTAGCAACCTTGTTAGTAAGGATTAACCCGAAATAAAAAATAAAAATCATAGACAAGATAACTGCAACTCAAATCCTTACACTCATTTTTAATTACTAAACAAAATTAAATAAAAAGCTGTGACCTGTTACAGGTTACAGCCTTCCCACCCTTATTAAACCTTGAATCTAGCAACTAAACTCTGTAACTCTTCTGCTACAGCCGCTAGTTCTTGAGAAGAATTAGCTATTTCGACAGACATATTCTTAATATCTTCAGACGCATTCATCACATTTGTAGTCTCTTCACCCAACTCTTGCGTTGACATAGCAGTCTCTTCGATTTGGGCTGAAGTCTCTTCACTTGCACCTTGAATTACCTTAAAGACTTCACCAGTCTTGGTAGCAATTTCTTCACCTTCTTTTGCTTTCTCTTCTACATCTTTAATTGCATTGAAACCTGCTTCCACATTATTCTGAGTTTGATTAATTAAATCAGAGATATTATCAGTTGCCTTGGTAGTCTCTTCAGCAAGTCCTCTAATCTCTTCAGCTACTACGGCAAAGCCCCGTCCATGTTCACCAGCTCGAGCTGCTTCAATAGCTGCATTTAACGCCAATAGATTAGTTTGTTCAGCTATATTAGTAATTAATTCTACAATCTTACCGATCTCTTCAGAGTTCTTCTCTAATGAAGTGACAGCTTGTACTGTTTTCTTTACTGCTTGATTGATCTCTTGAATACTATGGATAGTATCCTCTATATTCCTGCTACCAGCTTCAGTCTGGGAGCTACTCTCTTGAGCAAAGGCAGTCACCTCTTGAATACTACCTGAAATCTGCTCAATATTACTCGCCATCTTTTTCATTAAATCATTACTACCTTCAATACTTGCACTTCCCTCTTGGGCACTAGCTGATAGCTCTTCACTTTGAGCTGAAAGGTTTTCTACTGATTCTAAGATATTAGTAATCATCGCTCTAATACTACTACCCATTGTGTTTAAAGAGCTGGCAATCTGAGCTATTTCATCATTAGAAGCTACTTCAAATTCAACTCTAAAGTCACCTTCACCGAACTTATCTATATCCTTTGCTAGCTTTTCTATTGGTTTTGCTATATTATTACCGACTAGATAAGAAGCAATAACCATTAGTCCTATTATAATAACTATTACCATAATAACTAGCATAATTATACCATTAGTCTCTTTTAGCATCTCTGCTGTAGAAATATTAACTGCTAAGCTCCAGCCTGGTGTATTAGGTACGGGACTATAAAACACCTGATTCCTCTCTCCATTAGGCGTAATAACCTCTCCGTTACCCGCTTTTCCGGCTATCATGTTCTCAGCTATCTCTGTTAAACCTTCAAAGCCATCCTTACTCCCATTTAAAATATTGATCTTCATTACTACCTCATCATTAGGATTAGAAATCATTAAACCAGTACTATCAATTACAAAGCCATAACTTCCTTCTCCTATTTTAATCTCGTTCACTCTCTTAGAAAATTCTTTCAACAAAATAGGAAATCCAAGAACTCCTATAGTCTGACCTTTACCATCCTTTATTGCCTGTGCTATCATAACTATAGGTTCTCCTGAAGCTTTAGAGATAAGAGGATCACTTATAAAGGTATCCTTTCCTTTTATTATCTCTTGAAAGTAATCTCTACTACTTAAATTAACCTTAGCACCATTAGGTAAATACCCATATCCTTTATTGTCTAAAATAAAAGGATTTTCATATGCTATATTGCTCTCCTCTTTATCTTTAATTAATTCTTTTTTAGCTTCATCCCAATCCAGAGATCGAACAACTTCTTTTTGAGCAATATTACTAATCTCTTTTAAAATTCCATCCATCAGCTCTCCTAGCTCTGCAGATCTTGCCTTTACAATATCTTGAGACATATTTGACACTAGAGGTACTAGTTCTTTATTTAGCTCAAAATGCAAAAAGGCTCCCATAATCGCTAGTGAAATAATACTGATGCTTACAAAAGAGATTAAAATTTTCTGCTTTATACTCTTAACTTTTATCTTGTCTTTAATATTCTTGATTTTCATTTTATCCCCACCTTAGAAGATTATCTTTATTTATTCTTTAATTTTATTTTATTATCATTACTTATAATAGTCATCCAATCTTATGTCCACATTTAATTCGACATTATTAAACAAAAACAGCGTAACGGGAATCCCCATTACGCTGTTTTTGTCTCACTCTCAATTTTCAACTAGCAAAATAAGTCTTTAAATCTAGTAACACTTCGATTCTTTCCTCTATTCTTATGATATCATCCTGCTTAGCCAAAGGACTAATTACCATAATATCTTCACTTCCTTCTATCTCTCTTGAACTAATAATTAAATCGATACCATCTCTCTTAATCTTATTAAGATGACTGTAGTAAATAAAATCAACAACCTCTAATCTAGGCACTCTTCGCTCTAATCTTGCTTTCATCAACTGTGATACAGCCAAATTCCCATCAAAAACTATTAATGCTCGGATTTTATTCTTCTTACGTTCAACTGCAGCTAATAACATTAATCCAATAAAATCAATCTCATTTTCTCCAACCTCTATCTCTAATTCTTCCTTTAAAATACTATAGCTTATCCTAGCTTTTTTGAATAAATAGGGGTTATCCTCCTTAAGTTCATTAAACTCTACTTGATCCCAATAACTATCCTCATAATTAATCCCATAACTTTTAGCATAAAATAATGCTCTAATATATAAGACTATTCCTTTAAATAAATCCCAATCCTCAGCCAGCTTGCTTCCCAAGTCAAGCTCTATTTCAGCAATCAACCTCTCTGCTACTAAAACAATTTTCTTACTAGTTCTATTAATTATATCTTCTCTACTCTCCAAATCCTTACTGCTATATATTTCACCCGCTAAAACTTGCAGTAAGGCTGCTGCCTTCTCAGCTTCAGAGAGCTTAATCCCTAACTTCTTTTCTAACTTTTCAGACATAAAATCAGCTAAACTAAAATCTTCCTCACCTTTTAATTTATTTAATTCATCTCTTGATAAGCTCACTTCTTTACCTTCAACTATTCTCTTAAAACTGATTGCAGAATATAGACAGAAGTATAAAATTGAATGATTAGTATATAATACTCTTCTTTTGGCTTCTATTAGACCAATAGATTTTCTAATAAGCTGTAAATCTATTGCTGAACAGAACTCCTTTAAGACCTTATGATCACTAGTCTTCACTCCAATACCTTCATTCAATAAATCTATTATCTCTTTGCTTCTTTTAGATCCCAATAACTCTAAAAGAAGGTTAACCATCGCTACTCTAATATTCCTTTCTCTACCTACAATAATCAGATTATTGTTCTCTTTATCTAATGATAGAGCATATCTTCTTAACCAAGCCTCTACACTATCCAAATCATTATAAACAGTTGATCTACTGATATAAAGCTTCTCCTCTAATTTTTCAACTTTACATTCACTACTCCCAATCAGTAACCTCTTTAGAATCCATCTAACCCTTGCTTCTGGACTCAAAAATTGATCTTCTACTCTAGCCTCATCTAAGCTTTGTTTTAGCTTAAGAGCTTTAGTCTCTTCTAATTTTAGATAAACACCTACTCTGGCCTTCTTGATTAATTTAATATCCTCTTTCTCTAAACACTGCTCAAGCTCATCTAAATCCCTTCTGATAGTTCTAGCCGATACTCCTAAAAAATTTGCTAACTCACTAATAGTTATTGGTTTATTGAGTTCTAATAATCTATATAATAACTGTTTATGCCTTCTTTTCTCTAACTCCAAGTTTTATCCCTCCAAGCTTAAACCTGCTTTAATTACTCCTTTCTTCAATCTACTATTCTCTTTGATTAAATTATACCTTTCAATAGCCCTTTTGATTACAGGAATGAATTCAATCTTGTATCCTTCATCTCTGTTAACGATCCCTTTAGAAATATAATGATAGACATCTCCTGAGTAGAGAGCTGAGATCATTGTTTGACTATCTGAATAACTAGAGAAGATAATCTTAACAAGATCAGGATAATCATGATTGATCATCTTTAATAACTTTATCCCATTAACCTTAGGCATACTTAAATCAATTACAATTACTGCTATCTCATTCTCTTTAAGAATCCTTAATGCTTCTCTCCCTGAATTAGCAAAGAACATTGTAAAATCTTCTTTATTTAACTTTCTTTCTATCTTAGCTAAAATCAACTCTTCATCATCAACAAATAGGACGTTATTATTAGTTATTTCAATCATAGTATCCCTCCGATTACTAACTAAATTTCTTAAAATTTAAGTAGATCAGATCTTTAATTCTCTCTTTATTACTTCTCTTAATCTATCCTTATCTACTGGTTTAGTAATATAATCTTTACACCCCAGTACTAAACATTTCTCAGCAACCTCCTTCTCTACAGAAGCAGTTATTGCAATTATAGGTATATCAACCTCTATCTCTTCCATAACCTCTAAACCACTCATGATAGGCATCTGAATATCTAGTAATAGTAGATCATATTTATCTTTCTCTAACTTATCTAAAACATCTTTACCGTTACTGACTGTTTTAATTTCTAATTTGAAATTCTTAAGTATCTCTTTAATTAAAAGTTGGTTTAACCTTTCATCCTCAGCCAGAAGCACTTTAAAGCTATTTTCTTCTTTAGCTGATAAATAATGAGCTGGTATAATAGAAAGAATATTCTTTAATTCTTCTAAATCTAGCTTTATTATCTCTAAATCAAAATCATCACTTCTTGCAGTATCTGTTATCTTTGCTGCAATTTTATAAACTTCTTCCATATTAAAATTAGCAGCTAACCCCTTTAACTTATGGGCAATAGTCTCTATTTTCTCTTTCTTAGCAGACTTTACAGCCTCCTCTAGCTTAGTAATTCTATCAGATAGCTCCTTGATAGCCTTGAGAGTTAAATCTTTTATTTCAAGATCAAAGGCTAACCATCGCTCAATCATTTTTTCACCCTTGACCATCTCATTAAATCCACCTTGACCATTATCTTCCTTATTACTATCCTCTAACACCTCTAAGGGCAACTTAATTATAAAACTACTTCCTTGACCTAACTGACTTTTTAAAGTTAGCTCACCTGCCATTAAATCAACTAATCTTTTAACAATCGCTAGACCCAGTCCAGTTCCTCCATATTTCCTACTTATAGAGCTATCGACCTGCTCAAAAGCAGAGAAGACCTTACCCTGCTTTTCATCGGAAATCCCTATTCCTGTATCTTCTATCTTAATAATAAATTCTTGATCATAACTACAAGCAAGTTTGACCCTTCCTTTAGTAGTAAATTTAAAAGCATTACTTAAAAGATTAATAATAATCTGACTAATTCTATACTTATCTGCCCAAACCCTTTCTGGTAAAGAGTCATCTATATCTAATACAAAATCTAATCCTTTCTTATTCTCATTAAGCCAAAACATATTTTTAATCTCTAATAATAATTCCTTAAAAGAAAATTCTACCTTTTCTAACTCAATCTTTCTAGCCTCTATCCTTGAAAAATCAAGAATATCATTAATAATCTCAACTAAATGCTCTCCTGAATTAACAATTGTCTTTAATTTTTCTATTTTATTATAATCTCTTTCTTCTTCTAATAATAGTTGACTAAATCCAATTATACTATTAAGAGGTGTTCTAATTTCATGGCTCATATTGGCTAAAAATTCTGATTTAGCTTGATTTGCCTCTTCTGCTCGCTGTTGAGCTAGCTTTAATTCTGTAATATTACGACCTACACCTTGAATTTCTATTATATTCCCAGATTCATCTCTAATACCGTAAGATTCCCAGTCTATCCAATATTCTTGATGATTACTTATAAATTTATGCTCTAAGTTTACTCTATAGGGTGGATTCTTTAGTTTCTCTATTGTTATCATTACCTGCCTTTTTAACTTAGTTTCATCTATAAAATCAGTGAAACTGTTGCCTATTAATTCTTCTCTCTTTCTATTAAAAAATTCACAGTAAGCATCATTGACATAAGTAAATCTATTATTAATATCAACTCTAACAATTAAATCGTTTTGAGTCTCTAATAAACCACGATATCTCTCCTCACTATATCTTAATCTCTCTTCAACCTCTTTAATTCTACTAATATCCCTTGATGAAACTACAATTTTTATTACTTCATTATCAACAATTACTGGAAATAAAGTAGTTAGCCAAGTTTTACTATCCTCAAAAAAATCTAAACTCTCTTCATAGGTAATCACTTCTCTTTTTTCTACACATTCCTTATAATTTACTCCGACTACCTCACCTATCTCCTTACCAAAAATATCTTCTAAGCTCTTACCCTGCAACTCCTCAGTACTTAAACCAGTTAAGTCTTCTTGGATTTTATTAACTCTTTGAAAAACAAAGTCTTGTCCATCTATAACATCCAATAAAAAAATTGCATCTTTAGTATTATTAAAGATAGTTTCATACTCTTGATTCAAACTCTTTAATTTATCCTCTAGCAATTTATGCTCTGTAATATCTTCACCAGAACAGATTATACAACCAATCCTACCCTCTTTATTAAATTGGGGAGTCTTAGTAATTGCCAATAACCTCTTTTCTCCTTGAGCATTTATTATCCATTCTTCTGAATATACTGCCTCTCTCTTCTCAAATACCTCTTTATTGACTTTTATACAGATTTCTGCTTCATTTGTAGGAAGTATATCATATAAAGATTTATAGTATATCTCTTCTTTCTTGGCTCCTATAAAATCAGCATGGGCTTGATTGACTGCTCCATATCTCTCTATATCTTGTAAATACCAAATTTGAGTATTAATATTATCTAATAACAGTTCTTGCTCCTCATTTTGCTCCCTTAATTGATTGTGCATCAGCTCTAACTCTTTATTCTTAGCTTTGATATCCTGTTCAACTGTCTTTTTATCAGTAATATCACGAGCCAGTACAATAGCCTTATCCCCATCTATAGCATTCATCCTAACTTCATAGTATCTTGTTTCATTAGGAAAGATTAGTCTGTCCTCAAAAAACTCCACTTTCTTTAATTTAAAAGCCCTATTTAAATGATACCTTATCTTCTCAACATTCTCTTTAGGAAATATTTCATCAATATTTTTTCCTACAATCTCTTTAGGGAAGTGTTCATTAGACTCATCCCTCCAAACGTCTAGATGATAACCTTCCTTATCAAGACAGCTAATAATATCTGGAGTAGATAAAATAATTGACTGCAAATAATCCTGGTTCTTCTTTAATTCAACCTTTAATTCTCTTCTATGTTCTACAAAAATAACTATAAACAAAAAAAGGATACAAACTAACCCCTGAACCAATCTAGCTAGATCCAAAAAGTATACAAAGATTATTATCCCAAATAAGGTTATAGATATTTTTATACAATTATCTGCTAATCTCAATTCAACACCTCCAATTATACAAGTATCATGATAATAATTTGGTTATTATGTTCAAATCTTATAAAATATCCCTTGAAAGCAATAGACAGTATAATTTAAAATATTCAAACTCAATCATTCCTCCTCTAATATCTTAAATTATACTTTTTATTCAATATTCCTTTATTAACTATTAGAATAGCCCTTTGTAATAATTATCTAAAAATAAAAAAATTATCACTATTATATCTTTTAGCTCTTAATACCAAATTTATAAATTACTACATCAATTATTTGCCATCCTTAAAATTAGACGTTAAAATATATAAAGAGAAGCAGTTTAAATACTTAAGTCACTTTATTTACTAGCAAAGTAATAGAGCTTATTTAATCCATAAGCAGGTAGAAGCAATTAAATCTAGAATTAATTATGTTAGTAGATTAATAATTTTAATAAGCAGAAGATGAGTGAAATTACCCATCTAATTATAAGTATTATAATATAAAATTACATTGTTATAGCAGAGATAATAATTAAGGGGGTATATGATGTTTAGAAAAATTGGAATTATAATTATATTAATATCTATAATTGTAATCAATACTAATCAAGTAATGGCTAATAGTATTAACTCTAATACTATTGCTGATATTACGGTATCAGGGAATGAAGTTATTAAAGTGCAAACGATTCTAGAGCAGGTAAGTACTAGTATTGGAGAGGAAATATCTAATGAGAAATTAAAAGCAGATATGCAAGCTATCTATAACTTAGGTTATTTTAATAACATCGAAGTACTTTTTAAAAACTATGCAGGGGGAATACAGATAATCTTTAAAGTAGATGAAACCCCTGTGATATCTAATGTAGTTATTAAAGGAAATCAAGAGGTTAGTAATGATAAACTTAAAGAACTATTGACAGTTAAAAGTGGTCAAATCTTAAATTTTAATCAGTTAAATAAGGATAGGGATAGTATAAATCAATATTATTATGAGCAAGGCTTTGTTTTAGCTAGAGTAATTGATATTGAAATGGAAGAAGACCAGCTAAATATTATCGTAGATGAGGGTAGATTGAATAAGATTATAATCAATCCTGAGGATAATACAAAGGATTATGTTATTAGAAGGCAATTATCTATGGAAGAAGAAGAGCCTTTTAATATCAACGATGTTAAAAAAGATATTTCAAAAATTCAAAGCTTGAAGTACTTTGAAGAGATAAAACCAGAATTTGAACAGGTTCCTAATGATCCTCAAGCAATCGATGTCAAGTTAAATCTCAATAAACCGATAAATGGAAGAACAGTCTTTGGAGTAAAGGATTCAGCAGAGGGCAGTGTTGTCGGTAATATTATGTTAGAAAAACATAATATCTTAGGTAGAGGGCAGAAGCTAACCTTGAATTTTGAGGGTGGAAGTGATGTTACTGATTACAGCCTTAATTTCTCTGATCCTTGGGTCTTTGAAAGTCAGACTAGCTTTAATATTAATCTCTTCAACCAAATGACAGAAGAGACTACCAATATAAGCAATATAGGTGGTTTAGATGATATAGGCGGTAGTAATAGAGTTGAGAGAGATGTCAAAGAAAAAGGTGGAAATATTCAATTTGGTAGAAAACTGGCTGAAAATATAAGAGGTTACTTAAACCTTCACTATGATAAGACCAAAGAGGGTGAAGCCCCCTATCAAGATACTCGAAGTATTGCCGTTACTACTATTAGAGACCTTAGAGACAATTATCTTCACCCTAGGTCAGGAAGCAGGCAGGAATTTAAAATTGAAAAAGCAGGCTTTAATGGTGATAATGATTTTCTTAAAAGCCATTTAGATCTCAGAAATTACTATAAAGCAGGTGAAAAGGGTAGTTGGGCACTTAGAATGAAGTTAGGTGCTAGTGATGGAGAATTACCAAGTTATAAGAAATATAAGTTAAAGCCTGGTTTGCTTGATGGAGTTCGTGGCTATGATAGCAGCCATTATGGAGGTACCGATGGCTTCAAAGGAGATTCTATCTTCTTGACCAGTATAGAATATAGAAGGGATTTATATAAAGCAGTTAGAGGTGTTCTCTTTACTGATGTAGGTCGTACCTTTGAAGACAATGAATTCAGTTTAAATGATTTGAATTATTCTGTTGGTGCTGGAATAAGATTCTTCGTTCCTGTACTAGGTGCAGAGTTAGGATTTGATTATGGCTATGCTCCAGAAGGAGATGATGGTCATAAGGATGAATTTACCTTTAAGGTGGGTACTAGTTTCTAAATTAAATTCAAAAACCAGTATGTTGCTAGCCAATATACTGGCTTTTCTAATTTCTTACTAAATCCTGTACTCTATCATAATATTATAGGTTCAATAAGCAAAGCTCTAGAATTACTTAAGTTAACTATTCAACTTTACTCCTCTACCCCTAACATTCCCGATTTTGTATAACGCTCACCTTTAATCCCATCAGCTAAGATAGTTTCAATCTCTTCTAATTCTTTAGCATCAAATTCAACATCAACGGCTTTTATGTTTTCCATTAAATACTTAATTCGTTTGGTACCGGGAATAGGTATAATATCTTCACCTCTTGATAGAACCCATGCCAGTGAGAGCTGTGCTGGCGTAATTTCTTTTCGTGTTGCTATATTTATCAGCTTTCTTACAACTTTATTATTATGTTCAAGATTTTCACCTTGTAACCGAGGTAACATCCTTCTAAAATCTCCTTCTTGCTTTAGTAAATCTTGATTTAACTTTCCAGTTAGCAAGCCCCGACTTAATGGACTATATCCAACAAACCCTATACCCAATTCTCTTAAAGTAGGGAGTATCTCTTTTTCAATATGCCTTGTTGCAAGTGAATATTCTGATTGTACAGCAGTTAATGGATGGACACTATGGGCACGCCTAATAGTATCCACTGAAGCTTCTGAAATACCGATATATCTTACCTTACCTTCCTTAACTAAATCTGCCATTGCACCAATAGTCTCCTCAATAGGAGTATCATTATCCATTCTGTGTAGGTAATATAGATCAATCACCTCACGCTCTAATCTCTTTAGACTAGCCTCAGCAGCTTGCTTGATATATTCTGCTTTACCATTGATTTTACGCTCATATGCTCCAGGCTTTCTTATAATTCCAAATTTAGTAGCTACAAAAGCCTCACCACTCCATTCCTTTAGAACCTTTCCTAGCAATTTTTCATTTTCTCCATTACCATACATATCAGCAGTATCCAAAAAATCAACCCCAGATTCCAGTGCTGTAAGAATGGTATTACGAGAGTCTTCATAAGTGCTTTTCCCATAAAATTCGCTCATCCCCATACAACCCAATCCAATTGCTGAGACCTGCGGACCATTTTTTCCTAATCGTCTTTTTTTCATCTTTTCATACTCCTTTACAAAATTTTATCAGTTCAACAACAAACCTTGTGGCTCGATACAACGTTAGTGTGAGTTTTTTATAAATTTATCTAATATCATATTTTCATTCAGTTATTTTAGAATTGAGAGATGTTTTAATTAAGTTACTTAAAAAAGTTACTATTTCTTTCTCTGATTTAAAACTTCTTTTAAAATATTTGTTCCATTTATTGCTGATGGAAAGCCTGAATAAACAGTCATTAATAACATGATCTCTTTTATATCATCAACACTTAAACCAATATTAAGCCCTCCATTAATATGAAATTTCAATTGAGATTGTGCATTACCTAAGGCTGTTAGTGCTGCAATTGTAGCAATTTGTCTATATTTTTTATCTAAATTATTTCTTGCAAAGATATCTGCATAACCATATTCAAGTATAAATTTAGTAAGACTTGGCGAAAAATCTTTATAAGCTTTCTCAAGTCTCTCCACTTGCATACTATCTAATTGTTCAAGCTCCTTTGCTCCAATTTCATATCTACTATTTGATGATGTTTCATTTACTGGACTATCCCCAATCAAATCATTTTTTCCTTGCTTTTGACGTTCATTTAATACCTCTTTTAAAGCATTCATCCCATTAATACAACTTGGAAATCCAGAATATACAGACATCTGAAGTATTATTTCTTTGATTTCATTAATAGAACACCCAACATTAAGTGCACCGTTAATATGAACCTTTAATTGAGGCTTTGCATTGCCCAAGGCTGTTAAAGCTGCCACAACAGCAATTTCTTTTGATTTTAAGTCAAGTACATCTCTTGAATATACATCTCCAAAACAGTACTCAATTATATATTTTCCTAAATCAGGAGATATATCTTTTAAATTCTCCACTACCATTTCTCCTGCTTCTCCATCTATTTCAGATAATTTCTTATATCCTTTTTCGAATCTACTCTCTTCTATCATTAAAGTCTTCCTCCATTTCCTTATAAATTTCAATCTTATCCTTAACATATTCTTGAGTTTCTAAGAGCACCTTAATTTCATCCTCTATTAAGTTCAAATGTTCTTTTAATATAGTTCTTCTCTGGCTAATAGTTGTATCTCCCAAATTCTTCAATTCAGCATATTCTTTCATTTTACTTATTTTCATTCCAGTAGCTTTCAGTCTCTTTAAAAACTCTATCCATCTTAAATCTTTTTCACTATAAATTCTATTTCCCGAATCATTCCTCTTTACATCTTTAATTAATCCAATATTTTCATAATATCTAAGAGTATGAGGCTTTAATTTAATCAGTTTTGCTACTTCACCTATTTCCAATTCTTTCATTAAGACACCTCCCAATGCTAAGAGTGTATCACTTAAAGTATACTTTAAGTCAATATTAATTTATAATTTTATCAATTAAATTATAAATCAAAAATATATACTACTTATTCTCTTAACCTTTTATTTAATTATTTCAGCTAAACTAATCTCTGGATGATGATACCTACTCTTATTAAGAGTATTATTTCCTAGATTTATTGCACTTTGTGGACACCAATGAAAACAAGCCAGACATCCCTCACAGTTGTTACCCCATTCTACCTCTTGTTCTTCTAAAGTAATATTCTCTGTTGGACATATCTTCTTACAGATACCACATCTTCTACACTGCTTTGTTGTCCAGAAATGATTCTGAGGCTTATAGATTTTATAAACAGCTAGTTGATAAATTAATCCTTTAATGCTATCTTTTAAAGAAAAATCCCCCTCAATAGCTGCTTTTCTCTTCTCTTGAATATCTTTTATCATTTCCCTTATAATTACTTTAGAATTGTTAATCCTTAATATCTGCTCCTCTCTAGAATTTGTATTATCTTGAATCACTACTGAATTTCCTGGCATAACTAAGGTATATCCTAAATCAAGGTTCTGACCTTTCTCTTTTAGTAGCTTATCAATAGTAGCAAGAGTATAACCAGGCTCCCGATTATTAGTTGCAATAGAGAATATGTATGGATTACTATTAAAATTTACTTTCTTTATAAACTCTCTGACTATTTTAGGAGCATCTAAACAATATACAGGAAATATCAAGCCAACCATCTCACTATCGATATCATAGCTCTCTTTTTTAACTACCTCTGCAATTGATATCAGCTCACAGTTTTCTAACTTATTTGCTATCTCTTTGCTAACAGCTAACGAATTACCTGTAGCTGAAAAGTAAAACAAACTATTTTTCATTTTAGCCTCCTAATATAAGTTTTTAAATCAATTATTTTCTGCCTAGATTATCTCTTTATCTTTCCAAATATCTAAGACACCTTGATACTCATCTCTTCTTTTTAAAAATCTAGGCTTCCAAATCAATGGGAGTAAAAGTACTTTCGTGAAGATAAACTCAAAAATACTTCTACTTTTTCTCCCTTTAACTACCTGATAGAAACTTTCTACCTTCTTTTCTAATTTTGAAAGAAATTTTTTATCAGCAAAAGGATCTTCGTTAAATTTTAATCTCTTTAAAATACTACCACTTCTTATTGCACCAGAGACAAGAAAGAATTTCTTAATTGCATTAAGTGCTTTACTTCCTTCAGCTATCTCATATGTAGTAACTGAAAAACCATATTTATTGTAAAGGGATTGTTCTACAATAAAGTGTCCACGATCCCAAAAAGACTTTAGTCTCCCCGTCACATAACTTCCAAAGGTGGAACTTCCCATAATAATCCCATCAGCTCTTTTGATCTGTTCTGATAATTTTTCAATATCATCAGAAGTTATAGAACATTTTCCAGTTCTATAACAGACTCTACATCCAGTACAATACTCAAGTTGATAATCAACTAAATCATAATAATTGATCTCTACCTCATCTTTTTGAGTTAAAATCTCAGAAATTTTACCCAATATCTTTGCTGTTGCACCATCTTTTCTAGTACTTCCATTTACAATAGCTATTTTCATTACTCTTCCCTTTCTTAAAGTAAACTGTTTTTGTAATTAACTAACTCACCCTATTAACATGTTTATTAGATTGATATTTTTAATAGGGAAACTTGGACATCACTAATATCTATTAATGATTATATTGGGACAGTTTAGTAATTAGTGACGAGTAACAGGTAACGAGTAAAAACCTCCTCTCTTCACTTGTTACACATCACTCGTTACTGTCATAATATCTACCTAATATATTAATTTCCAAATATCACAAAACTTTAAAACATAATTTTAATTAGTTAATTAAGTGAACTAACTTTATAGACAAAATATATAGGTTAACCTATATATTTCTCCATAAAATAATTATATATACATATCTATTTTCCTCCTGAAATAATCTTCTCAGAAAGTTCAATAAAGCTATCTACTTCATCTTCACTCAAAGAATCCATTACATGATCAACAAAATTTAGATAACCCTGCTGGTAGGCATAAGAAATCTTCTCCCCTTCTTTAGTAAGGTGGATAAAATAAACACGCCTATCTTTCACAGACCGGCTCTTATATACTATATCTTGAGAGATTAATTTATTGATAATAGCCGTTACTGCCGGCTTACTTAAATCTAATGCTTCAGCCAATTCAGTATATGTAGGATTTTTGAGCTTATCTATCACATTTATATACTCAAAAAATTTTAAAGAAAGATCTCCACCCTTTGTTCCTTTGAACTCATTTTGTTTAAATTTCATTAGTATAGTTGCTAAACCTTCTGTTACTTTTAATATTTTATTTCCTTTATCCATAGCTTTGACTAAAACTCCTTTTGAATATAGTTAATTTAGTTAACTAATTGTATTATAATTAAGAATATTAAAGGTGTCAATGATAATATCAATAAAAATCTAAATTAATCTTATCAATTAATTGAATATAAGCTCAGGTAAAAAAGACTAACCACTGAAATCTGGTTAGCCCTCAAAATCAATATTTACTTTTTACTATCCCCAAAATATACAAAGGGGGTCTTTCTCTACTTCCTCTAACAGAACTTCAAAGTTAGAATTTGGCTTTACATCTTCATATCTATACCATCTTCCTGTATGCCTCCACCAATATAGCGACCACTTATTATCATCTTGGTTATATCTAAATTGAGCAATATTTGTTTTTATCCATTCCTCACCTTGATAGCTTTTTCGCTCCTCAAATAAAGTTACACTATTACCTCTTATCCCATATCCTAACTTAATTTTATTTCTAACATGCATTGGGATACGATTCTCACAATAATCCCCTAATAGTTTCTCTACCCTTCTTCTTATCAATTCATTTAATACCACTATAATCCCCCTCTCAAAAAGATAAATTTAAAATATAAACCACTAATATAGTTCCACCTACCACAATAATCATATTCTGCTTCTTTATAATCAAAACAGTAGCACATATTCCTCCTAAGACTGCTGTAAGGATAGATTCTGTTGAATATAGTATCTCTGGAAATAAGAGTGCTCCTAAGGCTGCATAGGGTATATATTCTAAAAAAGAACGTAAAAATTTTGATGGTTCTTTACCTCTATATAATAACAAAGGAATAACCCTTGCTAAATAAGTTACTACTCCAGTAAGTAAGATCATAACAATTGCTCTATTCATCATTATCTTCTTCCTCCATCGGTAAAAAGATTGCCCCCATTAGAGATGCAAACATGATAGTAATAATTATTCTCCAATTTCCAATAAAATCATTTAAAGCTGGAATCCAATAAATAATCGAGCTAATAAGCATTGCTAACCCTGCTACTATCGCTATCTTCAACGAGTTGATAATAGGAGGAACCAGTAGCCCTAAAAACATGATATAGATTGCAATTCCAATACTATTTATAATAGATGCTGGCAATATATCTGCTATCATCACTCCAGTTAATGTTCCTAAAACCCAGCCACTATAAGAGATAAGCTGTGCTCCAAAGGTAAAGGATGTCTCTAACTTCTCTTTGGTCATAGAGACGACAAAGACCTCATCGGTAACCCCAAAAGCTAATAAGGGCTTCTCTTTATCAGATAATACGCCCTTTAATTTATTGGCAAAGCAGAAGGACATCAGTAGATATCTGGCATTGATCATAAAGGTAGTTAAGACAATATTTCCAATTCCAATCCCTTGAGCCAACATCTTGACTCCAATAAATTGGGTTGCACCAGTAAAGTTAGTCAGTGACATCAAGACTGCTAAAAAGCCAGGTAATCCTGTCGCTTTGGCAATCAAACCAAAGGTAAGGGATATGGGGAAATACCCCATAAAGATTGGTATCCCTGCTTTAATTCCATCTTTAAATTCTTCTTTATCCTCTAAATAAATACTCTGTTCCATTCTCTACCTCCTTACTAAATATCTTTACATTATATAATATTATTAGGATATTTTTCAACTAGAAGTCACTCTATACCAGCTCATATAATCTGAAAGATGAGTTTAATCTAATTATAAATCTAACTAAATCTAGCATTTGACATAATAAATAGTAATATATATAATTAACACTAAATTAACATAATTATAATTTCTTTATTTAACTTACATTAAATTAGCACTAACTATAGCTATTAGTCTATAAGTCTTTAATTACTTATTTATCTTTAAATTAGTCTTATTTTATGGCTAATTATCTTTTTTCATCTTCAGATATAACCTTTTAATTTGATAAATTTAGCAATTTAAATTAAAATGTAGGAAAGATAACATTTTTAAGGAGGAGAGAGAATTGAGAAAAAAACTAACATTAGTATTAGTTACTCTATTAGCATTATTTCTGTTGGTAGGATGTTCAACTCAACAAGAAGCAGCAGTTCAAAAAGAAGGTCAAACAAGTCAGAATAATACAGAAACTCTTAAGATAGGAATTGCCAAAGAGCCAGCAAATCTAAACCCTGTACTAATCTCTGGGCTTTATGGAGAAAGCTTAGCTGGTAATATCTTTGACACTCTGGTCTCTTTTAAAGAAAACTCAGCAAAAGCTAGTCCTGCTTTAGCTGAAAGTTGGGAAATTAACAAAGCTGGAACAGAGTATACCTTTTATTTAAGAAAGGGAGTTAACTTTCATAATGGTGATAAGTTAACTGCCGATGATGTTAAATTTACTCTAGAGGCCATTATGAATCCAGAGAATGCATCACCAAGTAAAGAATTCTTTGAACCTGTTAAAATGATAGAAGTTATAGATGATTATACTGTTAAAATCACTTTGAAGAATCCATATTCACCCTTTATGATGGCACTAGGTAATCCTACTGCTGGAATTATACCTAAAAAGGTCGTTGAAAAGATTGGGATGGATGAATTTGATCGTAATCCAATTGGAACAGGTCCTTTCAAATTTGCAGAATGGATTCCTGATGACCATATTAAATTAGTTAAGAATAAAGACTATTTTCTAGCTGAACCAAACTTAGATGAAGTAATCTATCGACCGATCCCTAAAGCTGAAGTTATGGCAGCAGAGATCCAAGCTGGGGGAATTGATATAGCAAGTGATCTACTACCACAAGATATCAAGAAATTATCTCAAGATGATTCCTTAGTAGTCAAGACTGTATCAGGTTTATCTTTAAAATATGTTGGATTTTCAGCTCAGATAAAGCCATTCTCAGATGTGAGATTTAGAAAAGCAGTCTATTATGCTGTCCCAATTGATGATGTAGTACAAGGAATCTTTGGAGACACTGGAGATAGAGCTTATTCTTGGATTCCACCTTCAGTCTTTCCTGATGACAACGAGTATATGAAAGCACATGCTCTTAAGCAGAATGAAGATAAAGCTAAAGAGTTATTTGCTCAACTAAAGGCAGAGGGAATTTTAAAGGATGGATTTGAATTCTCTATCTATTCACCACAAGATCCTTATCGAAAGAAAGTAGCTACAGCAATTGCTACCGAGCTTAAAAGTTATGGTCTCAATGCCAAAGTAGAGGCATTAGAATGGGGAACTTTATTACCGCTCTTAAAGAAGGGAAAAGCAGGAATCTATATTATGGGATGGGGTTCTGTTCCTGACCCAGATAGATGGACATATAAGATCTTCCATACAGGATCAGCAATGAACTTCTCCAAATATAGTAATAAAGTAGTAGATCAAGCCTTAGAACAAGGAAGAAGACTAGTAGGTAGTGACAAGAGAGGAACAGAATATAAGAAAGCTATGAGAAAAGCCTTAGTCAAAGATTATATTCACATTCCATTAGCCTTTACTAATGTCACAACAGTAATGAATAAGAATGTTGAAGGTTTTGAACCTTCTCCACAAGGATACTTCCACCTAGTAACTGATAAAAGAAATGTAACAATCAAATAGATTAAAGTAATAATTAGTCAAGGGTGATAAAATAAAAGACCTGTAAAAACTGGTGGTAAGTAACTATTAATAGTTGCTTACCACTTAATTACTCATGCTAATTAAAGGAGATGCAAATTATGCTTAACTATATTCTCAGAAGATTACTAATCTTAATTCCTATACTGATCTTTATTTCTCTATTTATCTTTGTAATTATAAAATTAACCCCTGGAGACCCTGCCCTTGTCCTGTTAGGGGAGCGGGCTACTGAGCAAGCCCTTAACCAGACACGGATAAAATATGGCTTAGACCAACCTTTACATATTCAGTATTTTAAAATGATGGAAAATTTCTTTAAAGGAGATCTAAAATCTATCAATTATAAGCAGAATGTCATCTCTGTGATAATTAATAGATTACCTGCAACCTTAGAATTGGGAGCAGCAGCTTTAGTTATTGCTATAATAGTCTCAATCCCTGCTGGCATCATCTCAGCTATCAAGAGAAATTCTGTGTTTGATTATATCTCGATGTCAATAGCTTTATTAGGGATCTCAATTCCAGTCTTTTATACAGGAATAATCTTGATGTATATCTTTGCAGTAAAGTTAAATTGGCTCCCTGCTTCAGGCTATGGGGGTCACATCTGGACAACAGAAGGATTTAAATACTTTATTCTCCCAGCAATCTCCCTCTCCTTTGTATTGATGGCATCTACAACTAGATTGACCCGCTCCTCTATCTTAGAGGTAATTCAAGAGGATTATATCCGTACTGCAAGAGCAAAGGGAGTTAAAGAAAAATCAGTCATACTGATTCATGCTTTCAAAAATGCCTTGGTTCCTATAGTAACTAATATCGGTAATCAGGTCGCTGGAATCTTTGCCGGTGCAGTCTTAACAGAGACAGTCTTTGCCTGGCCAGGAGTAGGCAGATTAGCAGTCAATGCTATCTTTAGGCGTGATGAACCTTTAGTCTTTGGCTGTGTAATCTTCCTATCGGCAGTATATGTAATTGTTAATCTGATAGTGGACTTAGTCTATACACTAATAAATCCGCAGATCACATATGATTAGAGGTGAACAGAGTGATTTCAAAATACTTAATCGTTTTATTAGGCTTCAATCTCCTAACCTTAATCTTTAGTTTATCTAAGGCAACAAATAACCAGGATAATCTAATCTCTTATCTAATCTTTGCATTACTTACTTTAGCTTTAGGATTTTTGATAAATAAGGTTAGAAAAACCAATCAAACAGATTCTAATATACAAACAACTAGTAATTTAACTTGGAAAAAATTAAAGAGGAACAAGAATGCCGTCTTTGGCTTAATCATTATAATTATTTTGGTTTATATCTCTATCTTGGCTCCTTTTATAATGCCCCATGATCCTTTAGAGATGAACTGGGGAAAAACCATCCAAAAACCAAGTCTAGAACATTGGTTTGGCACCGATGAGTTTGGTAGAGATATCTTCTCACGAGCAATTTATGGCGTTAGGATTGCCCTTGGAATTGGATTATTAGCCGTAGTTTTAAATACATTATTAGGAACCTTTCTAGGATTAATTGCAGGCTATTATGGGGGCAGAGTCGATAATTTAATTATGAGAGCAATCGAGATGTGGAACTCAATTCCTTTTATCCTGATGGCAATTGCTTTAATAGCGGCCTTGGGAACAGGTCTGCTTAACTTGATACTGGTCGTTAGTATTACTGGAATTATGCAATTTGCTAGAGTAATTAGAAGTTCAGTCTTAGGACTTAAAAAGGCTGATTATGTTTTAGCAGCTAAGGTTATGGGAATTCCCGATAGACAGATCATAATCAGACATATTCTCCCTAACTGTATTGCACCAATTATTGTACTAGCTACACTAAGAATTGGAGAGATGATCTTAACCATTGCTGGTCTATCATTTTTAGGGCTAGGGATTCAACCACCTATGCCAGCCTTAGGATCAATGCTCTCTTCTGGACAGCAATATATTTCAGAAAATCTAATGATGTCTATTGTTCCTGGAACGATGATCTTATTGATAGTTTTTGCTTTTAATCTGTTAGGAGATGGCTTAAGAGATGCACTTGACTCTAAACTTTCCAATTAAGAGGTGGATAGCATGGAAAAAGATATAATTTTGGAGATAAATAATTTAAAGACCTACTTTGATACCGATAATGGAATAGTAAAGGCCTGTGATGGAGTCAGCTATCAACTCAATCAAGGAAAAACTCTGGCTGTTGTAGGTGAATCAGGCTCTGGAAAATCGGTAACTGCCCTATCAATCTTAAAGTTAATCCCTTCACCACCGGGTAAAATTGTAGATGGTGAGATTAATTTTAAAGGAATAAATCTATTGAAGATATCTAAAGAAGAGATGGAGAAGATCAGAGGAAATGAGATTGCAATGATCTTCCAAGAACCGATGACCTCGTTAAACCCTGCTCTAACTATCGGTTATCAGATTAGAGAAGCCTTGTTATTACATCAGAGTATCTCTAAAAAAGAGGCTAATCAAAGAGCTATTGAACTGTTAAACCTGGTCGGTATCCCTTCCCCAGACCAGAGAGTCTCTGAATATCCCCATCAGATCAGTGGAGGAATGAGACAGAGGGTGATGATTGCTATAGCACTTGCTTGTAACCCTAAGCTTTTAATTGCCGATGAACCAACTACTGCTTTAGATGTTACAATTCAAGCTCAAATTCTACGCTTAATTAAAAGGCTTCAGCAAGAATTAGAAATGTCGGTGATTATGATTACCCATGATTTAGGAGTAGTAGCCGAAGTAGCCGATACAGTGGCAGTGATGTATGCTGGTAAGATTGTAGAGTATGGGTTAGTAGATGACATCTTTTATGACTCTAAACACCCTTACCTAAAAGGATTAAAAAAGTCTATTCCCCGCTTAGATATTGAACAAGAAGTGCTACATACTATTAAAGGAGTAGTACCCAGCTCTTCGGACTTACCTGCTGGTTGCAAGTTTGAACCACGCTGCTCTTATTCTTTAGAAATCTGTAAATTTAAAGAGCCTAAAAGAACTTATTTTAATGATACTCATTATACTTGCTGTTGGCTGTACCAGAAGGATGGTGAAAATTTAAATGGAGAGTAAAGCAATTTTGGAGGTTAGAGATTTAGAAGTATACTTCCCAATTAAGAAAGGGCTTTTAAAGAAGAAGGTCGGCGAGGTCAAGGCAGTAGATGGACTGAGCTTCACCTTAAAAAGAGGTGAAACCTTAGGATTAGTAGGTGAATCTGGTTGTGGAAAGACAACTACTGGTAAAGCGATTGTAAAACTTATTGAAGCAACTGGTGGAGAAATCTATTATGATGGCAGAGAGATTTTGAATATGAGCCCAAGGGAGTTTAAAGCTATTCGCCCTAAGCTACAGATGATCTTTCAAGACCCCTTCTCTTCTTTAAATCCACGGATGACCGTTGGTGATATCATTGCAGAACCAATTAAATTTCACCGCCCCCAAGAGAATATACAAGAATTAGTGGAACATTATCTGGAACTGACCGGTTTAAAGAAAGAACAACTAAGTAGATATCCCCATGAATTCTCTGGTGGACAGCGCCAACGGATAGGTATCGCTAGAGCTTTGGCTTTGAATCCAGAGGTAATTATTGCTGATGAACCCGTTTCTGCTTTAGATGTCTCGATTCAAGCTAAAATTATTAATTTAATGAAGAGATTACAGGAGGAGTTAGGGATAGCTTATCTATTTATTGCCCATGATCTGTCGATAGTCAAGCATATCTCCGATTACATCGCAGTAATGTACTTAGGTAATATTGTAGAGCTTAGTCCTGCTAAAGAGCTTTATCAAAATCCTGCTCATCCTTATACCAAAGCTCTAATCTCTAGTATTCCTATTCCTGACCCTAGAAAGAAGAAAGATGAGATAATACTTAAAGGAGAGATCCCTTCACCACTGGATGCGCCTAGCGGATGTAAGTTTGCAACTAGATGCCCTTATGCTACTACTAAATGTAATAATCAGAGACCAAAAATGGAAGTCATCAGCAACAATCATCAAGTCGCTTGCCATCACTGGAAGAAAATCAATAGCTAAAGGAGAAATCAAAATGGAGAAACCAATTATAGGAATTACTACCTTTTGCAAAAAAGAACCTAAAAAAACATATTGTTCAGCAAGTTATAACTATATAACTGCAATTGGTAATGCCGGTGGAATTCCAATGCTGATTCCATTGCTAGGAAAGAAGGATTCTATCAGTAGATATATTGATAATATAGATGCTTTAGTCTTAAGCGGTGGAGAGGATATCTCACCTTTATTATATGGTGAAAATCCAACTAAGACGATTAAAATGATCAACCCTCGCAGAGATAAATGGGAGCTAGAGCTTTTTAATGAGGCACATAGACGTAATATGCCAATCTTAGGTATCTGTCGAGGGATTCAGCTGATTAATATTGCAGCAGGTGGTAATTTATATCAGGATATTAGTGTACAGTGTAAAGAAGCCTTGGGTCATATGCCTATAGAAACTGAGGTGCATCATCTCTTCCACTCTATTAATATTGAAAAGGAGAGTAAATTATTTGATATCTTCAAATCTACTAAGATCGATATCAACTCTTATCACCATCAAGCAGTCAAAGATTTAGCTGCTGGCTTTAAAGTTACTGCTAGATCTGAGGAAGGAATTATAGAAGCTATTGAATCTATTGACAAGAAGTTTGTCATTGGGGTTCAGTGGCATCCAGAGGATTTGATCAGGCATCATCCCCATTTTATGGAGCTATTTAAGGCAATTGTGCAAGCAGCTAAAGATGATGATTAAAAATTTTTATTCTTGAGATTAAAAAAAGAAGACTATTATCTTAAATAATAGCCTTCAAATCATTATACATAACTACACTACTTATTCTTCTCTAATCCCTAATGGAATCTTAAACTTTAACTATGAATAGCTTGTACCCTACCAACTTTACCACTCTCTAAGCGTACCTTGATTCCATGGGGATGGGTAGGAGAATTAGTCAGAATATCCTTAACAACCCCTTCTGTCAATTTTCCTGAACTCTGATCTTTCTTTAATACGATTGAAACCTTTAATCCTGCTTTGATATCTTTTCTATTTTTGCCATTCATTTAAACCACTCCTTGATTTCTTTATTATAGATTAGATTATTTTAATAACTAGATTCACTCCTCCAAAATATCTTCTATCTCTGATAGTTTAGGAAGTCTATTCAAAAATTCTAAGACTGCTTCTGGTCTATCGGTGATATAGCCACTGGACTGAAAATAAGCCAGTATTTTTAATTGCCATAATTGATTGATAGTATATGGAAGCACAAATAACCCTCTATCATGGGCAGCCGCAATATACCAAGGCCAGTTCATAAAACCTTTAGTACCTAAGCCCTGGGCTAGTCCTTCTGCTTTCTCTAACCAGCTCTTCCAACCTCTTCTACTGATCATATTATCTGTAATCAGTAGCAAGCGAGGCACTTTTGGAGCTAGCTCTCTAAATTTTTTCAGACTATCTACTTCAAAGGAGAAGAAGATAGTCTTAGCAAAGTCTTTTTTATCATCTCTTTTAGAAATTTCTTCTTTATTGTTAGTGGGATTTAACCATCCTTCTTCAGATAAAATAGCAACTATCTCCTCTTCAATACCAGGATATTTCTGAGGATTTTTAGTCTCTAAAACCAACCCAGGTGTATATTCCCCACCTTTTGCAATATCTATCAAGTCCTTTAAAGTAATAATATCTATATCTAATTGCTTTAACTGGGTATAAGTAAAGCTACCTACCTCTTCATCCTGTCTCTTTGGAAAAACCTCTGATGCATTAGAAACACGCTTGAGATTTGGGTCATGAAATACTATGATCTTACCATCTTTAGTCCGCTGTAAATCTGCTTCTAAATAATCTGCTCCTTGATCTCTAGCTTTAATAAAAGCAAGAGCACTGGATTCAGGAGCTATTGCTGAAGCACCTCGATGAGCAATTACAGCTGGATAAGGCATTCCTAGCTGAGCTGCTATCTCCTCCCCCTCTAAAGATGGATTGATAATATAATAAGCACCATAAAATAAAACAATAAGTAAGATAATAGAACCTATTATAATAACTAATTTCACAAAAATACCTCCTAATTGAAATATTATTTTAAAATTAATTATTAACTATAGATGTTCTTCTACTGTTGTTATCAAAGTCTAACATTACATATAGAGTTATGATATTGCGACACCTTTACTTTAGTGAGCTGTTGACTGACAACTGGCACAAAAGTATCGCAATATGTCCATTGAGTTAAAGTTTAAAATACTATCTACTCTTGAGTATCTATTCTCCTTTTTAGCATTATTGCCTTCATATAATCAATAATCTGCAAAATCCTATTCTTATCTTTCTTAGTTAATTCCACCCCCTCTTTTGTTGTCCCTTTAAGATGACCCACCTTTTCTAGCCCTTCAAGCCCCTTTATAAAGAGGTGATCTTTATATAAAACTTGCGGTAGCTCATGGATAAAAGGAACTGGCTTTTGCTCTCCTTTGAGCAGAGAAGAACCGATAAATTCCCTAGGTTTCTGCTCTATACCCATCATATCTAAAATAGTTGGAGCTATATCAGTTGTTGTAGCAGTCTTCTTAATCACATCTGCTTGCACAGCTGGATATTTAATTATAAGAGGAATGTGTTCAGGCTGATTGATATTTTCATCAGCTACAAACTCTTCACTAGAGGTATATTCCTTCTCATCAATTCCTGCTTGATGGTCAGCATATATGATAAAGAGGGTATTCTCTGCTAATCCCCTCTGTTGCAGCTGATCAAAAAACATCTCTAAGGATTTATCTAAAAAAGAGACTGATTGAAAATAATCATATACTATTGGATTATCAATATCACTATACTCCTTTTGAATCTCACTTTCTGGATAAAAGGTGAAAGGAGTATGAGTGCTTACTGTTATCATATACGCAAAAAAGGGTCGATCAGCTTGCTCTAAATAATCCAAGGATTGATTAAAGAAATCATAATCATTGATTCCTAAGTAGGATTCCTCTAAGTCCATTATTCTATCTTTACTTGAAAAGTCTTCTCTACTATAAAATCTATCAAAGCCTAAGCTAGGAAAGGCCTTGTAGCGATGAAAGAACTTTTTATTATTACCATGAAAGGCTAAGGTCTGATACCCTCTCTTCTTTAACAACTTAACTATAGAATCAAACTTGCTCATATCATCTTCTCTGAAAGAATAATTTCTATTCACTGGATAAAGAGAGGTTAAAAAAGCAAAATCAGCATCAAAACTACCATTTACATGTTGAGAATAAAAATTTTCAGCATAGAGACTCTCACTTTTAAGCTGATTTAAGAAAGGCGTCAACTCCCGATTATTATGCCTATAATCAATTATCTTCTCATCTAAGGATTCTAGTTGTATTACAATTATATTACTATTTTTATCTATTAGGCTTTTATCATCTAGTCTATCTTCTTCAATAGGAGTAGAGACCTCTTTATTAGCTATATTCAGATAAGCTGCATAAGTAGAGGTATGAAACTCATACAGATATAAGGAAGCTAACCCATAGACATTGACAAAGCCTGCACTACTTCTACTATATAGCTCAGCTGGACTATGATTTCCTAGTAATAAATTAACTGTGAAGATTTGAAAGATTAATAATAAGATTATAACTATAGTTCCCCTCTTTATCCTGCTTTTAGTAAATAACGCTACTATATTCCCTTTACTTTTAGTATCTCTAGCTTTAAATGTCAAAATAACTAATAAGATAATATCAATAACAAAGAAAATATCCCATACTTTAAAAATATGTCTAAATAATACCACAGGTGAGCCTACACCTTCACTGGTAGTCACATCAATAAAGCTTAAGTAATCACCAAAATGTCTGTTATACCAAAGATTACCCATAAATAAGGTAGTAAATAATATTGATACCACTAGTAAGGAAGCTCTACCTTTCTTCGCCTTAGCTAAGGGAGCTAAAAGATAACCGGTCAAAAATGTAAAGAATATATTTTTAAGGACAATTCCAGTGATAGCAGGAACATTGAAGATAAGTAATAACATATAATTATATTTAAACAAAAATCCAATCATAAAAACAATCATAAAATACTTCTGCTTTTTTGTTAAATTTAACTCTTTAAGCTGCAACACCTTTCTCCCTCCTTTACTCTACAAAATCAAAAGATCATATCTAAAGTCAACTAATAACTATTCCTGATATAATTGCATTATATCTAAGTTCTTGGCTTTAATCAAACGTAATCACTATTTATAGTTCTTATTTAACAGGATTAGGATAAAATATATAGAATAAATTTGTATTATGAAAAAATAATCGATAATAAATACAAGATTTTCCTTGACACAGGAGATTAATGATATTATAATATCGATAATAATAATCATTACTATAAGATTATGAGTTTATAAGGATGCAATGGGAATGGATGCAAACTACACTTATTTTGCAACTGCTTTATTCTTAATGAACAGAAGAAATAATGATGATGACAATTAAGCTCAAAATAAAAGGACTTGGAAAATTCCAAGTCCTTTACTAATTTTATTGAGATAATTCTGATTGCTTTGGAATTCAATCAGAGTATCTTTTTTATATTATTGTTAAGAAGTTACTAGCTTACTTATGCTCTACAATTAACTTAATAGCTGTTCTTTCCACTCCATCAATTTTAATATCTATAAAGGCTGGTATACAAATAAGGTCAACTCCACTGGGAGCAAGATATCCTCTAGCAATTGCAACAGCTTTGATCCCCTGATTGACAGCACCTGCTCCAATAGCCTGCAACTCAGCACGACCACTTTCTCTTAAAACACCTGCAAGTGCACCCGCAACTTTATTAGGACTTGATGTTGATGCTACCTTTAATATTCCCATCTTACTACCCCCTTGTATTTATTCGACTCTTATCTATATATATTAACCAGAATCTGGTTAATACCTTTATTTCAATAAAATATTTCAATTCTATTTGATTATTGGCAAAAGATATCAAAATTAGTAAATGATATAGTTATTCAACTTTAAATGATAAGAGCTAGCATTGCTAATATAATTGACTTATAGCTAACTTCTCTAGAACTATTAGAGAACTATCTAGAACTTATATTATTATTTACTAATTTGTGTTATAATTGAAGAATAAAATTTTAATTTAAAAGGAGCAAGCTTATGATTACAGTTAATAATGTTAGTGTTCAATTCAGTTCAAGTAAATTATTCAGTGATGTCAATCTAAAATTTACCCCAGGTAATTGTTATGGGGTTATTGGTGCTAATGGTGCTGGTAAATCTACTTTTTTAAAAGTATTATCTGGTGAGATCGATACTACTACAGGAGATATAATTATTCCCCCTAAAAAGAGAATCTCAGTATTAAAGCAAGATCATTATCAATATGATGAATATCAAGTCTTAGAGACTGTTATAATGGGCAATGAAAAATTATATGAGATTATGAAAGAAAAGGATGCTATCTATGCTAAGGCCGACTTTAGTGATGAAGATGGAGTAAAGGCTTCTGAGCTAGAAGCAGAATTTGCAGAGTTAAATGGATGGAATGCTGAACCAGAAGCTGCTCAACTTTTGCAGGGGCTTGGAATCAAGGTAGACTTACACACTTTAAAGATGAAGGATTTAGATGGTGGAGATAAGGTCAAGGTCTTACTGGCTCAAGCTTTATTTGGTGAACCAGATATACTACTATTGGATGAGCCTACTAACCATTTAGATATTGCTTCAGTTAATTGGCTTGAAGAATTCTTGCTTAACTTCCCAAATATAGTGATTGTAGTCTCCCATGATAGACATTTTTTAAATACTGTCTGTACTCATATTGTCGATATTGACTTCAAGAAGATCAAACTATATGTAGGAAATTATGACTTCTGGTATGAATCCAGTAAGCTGATGCAACAGTTAACTAAGAAGGAAAATCAGAAGAAAGAAGCCAAGGTTAAAGAACTACAAGAGTTTATCGCTCGCTTCTCAGCTAATAAATCAAAATCAAAACAGGCTACTTCTCGCAGAAAGTTATTAGAGAAGATATCTATCGAAGAGATGCCTGCCTCTTCAAGAAAGTATCCTTTTGTAGGCTTTAAAGCTGATCGAGAGGTTGGTAATGAGGTACTTTATGTTGAAAACCTTTCTAAAACTATTGAAGGAGAGAAGATCCTTGATAATATTACCTTTAGGATAAATAGAGAGGATAAGGTTGTCTTTTTAGGTGAGAATGAGCTTGCTATTAGTACTTTATTTGAGATCTTAGCAGGAGAGCTGGAAGCTGATAGTGGTACAGTTCAATGGGGTGTCACTACCTCACAATCATACTTCCCTAAGGATAACTCCCAATACTTTAATGATTGTAATTTAAGTCTAATCAAGTGGTTAGCTCAATTTTCTGATGATAAGACAGAGAACTTCTTGCGTAGCTTCTTAGGAAGAATGCTATTTAGTGGAGAAGATGCTTTAAAGCCAGCCAATGTCTTATCTGGAGGGGAGAAAGTCCGTTGTATGCTTTCTAAGATGATGCTATCAGGTGCTAATGTTTTATTACTTGATCAGCCTACTAGCCATTTAGATCTTGAGTCAATTACAGCTTTGAATAATGGATTGATTGATTTTAAAGGAAATGTTTTATTTACAGCTCATGACCATCAGTTTATTGAAACTATCGCTAATAGAGTGATTGAGATTAAAGATGACGGTTTAGTGGATAAAATGATGAGTTTTGATCAGTATATTAGTCAATAATAGGTAAAGGACTTGGGCTTCCAAGTCCTTTTTCTATTGCGATAATTTATCTTTTGAATGATAGCTTATTTTGGATTTGTTATAAAGAATTGTACTTAACCTAGTTTAGATTTCGTCTAAGGGCGAGTTACGTTTTCAGCCCAAGACTACTTCCTGCGGGTGTCCTTGATGAAAAAGTAAGTAAACCTACGGGTTCATTCTTAGAACCCTTCGTGATAAATCCAATCAAGAAAAAAATTTAACTCACTACGCAATCAATATCTATTAATTTTAAGAAATATAGTACTTCTAATTCAACAATTCTACTATAACTATTATTCCTTGAGAATACTTGTTTCGTTCAAACAGGAATTTTTTTCGCCTTTAAATACAATAACTATATCATTATATATTGATGTAAAAATAATATCCATTACAAGTTTTAAGTCCCTTATTCAATAACCCCTTCAACAATCTCTATTAACCAAAACTACCCCCCTCACACCCTAAATTCCTATTGACATAATTCAACAAATGTTATATAGTGTTCTTATAAAGAAACACTAAAAATATTAATCAAACAATTGATATCCAATTTAGTAGTTAGGAGGTTTTTTCTATAGATATACAAGAGTCACTTACATACTTTAACCTTACAAGACAAGAAGCAACTATCTATATAACATTATCTATCAATGGTGCTATGACAGGTTATGAGGTAGCTAAAGAGACAGGAATCTCACGTTCCAATGTATATACCAATCTAGCCAGTCTAGTGGAAAAGGGGGCTGCTTATCTAATTGAAGAGAAGGCAAAGAAATATACCCCTATACCTATTGATGAGTTCTGTAATAATAAGATTAGGCAGATGAAAGAGTTAAAGGTTAAATTGATAGAAAACATGCCCAAACGTCAAGCAGAAGACAATGGCTATATCACTGTACAGGGCAAAATAAATATCTTAGATAAGATAAAAAATATGATTAGCCAAGCCAAGGAACGCATTTATATATCTATATCTAATGAAACTATGGAGACAATACTGCCCTATTTAAAAGAATCTATCTCCAAAGGGCTTAAAGTGGTGATAATAAGTGAAAGACCATTTAAGCTTGAAGGTGCAGTGATTTATTATGCCAAAAGAGAAGAATATCAAATTAGGCTTATTGTCGATTCAACTAAGGTATTAACAGGAGAAATCATAGATGAGAATAACTCTACCTGTTTATATTCAAAAAAGCAGAATCTAGTAAATTTATTTAAAGAGTCATTAAAAAATGAAATCAAACTAATAGAATTAACTAATAGGAAGGATGATTGAAGTGAAAAAACCCTTTGTAAATTTAGAACAATTAAAAGAGATAACTCAAGAGTACCCTACTCCTTTTCACCTATATGATGAGAAAGGTATTAGAGAAAATGCACGTAAATTAAACGAAGCATTTGCTTGGAATGAAGGATTTAAAGAGTACTTTGCTGTAAAAGCTACACCAAATCCAACAATCTTAAAGATATTACAAGAAGAGGGTTGTGGGGTAGACTGCTCTTCACTTACTGAGCTGATGATGTCTGAGCAAGTTGGTTTTAGTGGTGACGATATCATGTTCTCCTCAAATGTTACACCTAGAGAGGACTTTGAATTGGCAAGCAAGTTAGATGCTATTATCAACCTTGATGATATTACCCATATTGACTTTTTAGAAGAAGTTACTGGTGAGATTCCAGAGACTATTAGCTGTCGCTATAATCCAGGAAACAACTTCAAAAGTGATAATGATATCATGGACAACCCTGCTGAAGCAAAGTATGGATTTACTTATGAGCAATTAGTAGAAGGATTTAACAAGCTACAAGAGAAAGGGGCTAAACACTTTGGGATTCATGCCTTTTTAGCTAGTAATACTGTAGCTAATGAATACTATCCTGCTCTTGCTAAAATCCTATTTGAGACAGCTGTTAAATTAAACAAAGAAACTGGTGCCCATATCTCCTTTATCAATCTATCAGGTGGTGTTGGTATCCCTTATCGTCCTGAAGAAGAGCCAGCTGATATCTTGGCTATCGGTGAAGGAGTTCGTAAAGCCTATGAAGAGATACTTGTGCCAGCTGGAATGGATGATGTAGCTATCTGTACTGAATTAGGTAGATTTATGTTAGGACCTTACGGTCATCTTGTTGCTACTGCAATCCATGAAAAGAATATTCACAAAAATTATATTGGATTAGACGCTTGTGCTGCTAATTTAATGCGTCCTGCTATGTATGGAGCTTATCATCATATCACAGTAATGGGTAAAGAGAATCAACCTCATGACCACAAGTATGATGTGACAGGTGGATTATGTGAAAATAACGATAAATTTGCGATAGATCGGATGCTACCAAAGATTAATAAAGGTGATTTAGTAGTAATCCATGATACTGGTGCCCATGGCTTTGCAATGGGGTATAACTATAATGGTAAATTGCGTTCTGCAGAGGTTCTTCTAAAAGAAGATGGATCAACTGAATTGATACGTAGAGCAGAAACACCTGCTGATTATTTTGCAACATTGGATATATAAATCTATTCTATTGATTAAAATAAGTTAAAGGAGGCCGGATAGGCCTCCTTTAATTTATATATCTTTATTCAAATTCCTCCAAGAACTCTTCATATCCCTCTTTTTCTAATTTATCTTTAGGAATAAATCTTAAAGCAGCTGAATTAAGACAATACCTTAGTCCTGTTGGCTCTGGACCATCTTCAAAGACATGACCCAAATGGGAGTCTCCCTCCTTGCTTCGCACCTCTATTCTAGTAGAAGACAGCTTATGATCCTCTTTCTCTACAATATTATTAGCAATTAGAGGTTTAGTAAAGCTAGGCCAACCACTTCCCGATTTAAACTTATCTTTGGAACTAAATAAAGGTTCTCCTGAGACTACATCTACATAAATTCCTTCATCATAGTTATCCCAATATTCATTTTTAAAAGGAGCTTCTGTACCCTCCTCTTGAGTAACTTTATATTGTATATCGGTCAACTTCTTTTTAAGATCTTGTTTAGACACTTCCTTTACCTCCTCTTTAATTTTTTAATAAATAATGACCTGTAAATTTAAAATCAACTATATCGTTAATATTATCATAGCGTAAATAGATTATTATTTCAAACCAAGGCATCTATAGAAGAAAGAAAAGGATCATTACAATATAATTGTAATGATCCTCTTTAGAGATTAGTATATTCACTTTTATTTCTATTTATATGCTTTTAATGCTTAAAGTGTCTTCTACCTGTAAATACCATTGCAATTCCATGCTCATTACAAGCTTCAATTACTTTCTCGTCTCTGATAGAACCACCTGGTTGAATTACAGCTTTGATTCCCTTCTTAGCAGCTTCTTCGATAGCATCTGGGAATGGGAAGAAAGCATCTGAGGCTACTACTCCACCCTCTTGGCGTCCGTCAGCCTTCATTCCAGCGATAATCATAGAGTCGACACGGCTCATCTGACCAGCTCCTACACCTACTACCATCTCATCCTTTGCCATCACAATTGCATTAGACTTAACATGCTTGACTACCTTCCAAGCAAATAATAAATCCTTTAGCTGCTCTTCAGTTGGCTTAACCTCAGTTACTACTTCTAATTCATCTGCAGTAGTTTCAACCACATCTCTATCTTGAACTAATAATCCACCAGTTACCTTCTTCATATCATATCCTGGTTCCTCACGATTGATAAATAAGTCACCAGTCTCTAAGATTCGTAGATTCTTCCATCTAGCTTTAAGAAGCTCTAAAGCCTCATCAGTATAACCAGGAGCAATTACAACCTCTACAAACTTACCTTCTCCTGCAATCCCCTTAGCTACATCCTCTGTTACCTCACGATTAAGAGCTACGATACTACCATAAGCAGATAATGGGTCTCCTTCATAACCTTTCTCGTAGGCTTCTAATAAAGTATCTCCAACTCCCATACCACAAGGGTTAGCATGCTTGATGACTGCAACAGCAGGCTTATCAGTAAACTCTTTGACTAACTCCAAAGCACCATTAGTATCATTGATGTTATTAAAGGATAATTCTTTACCATGATGCTGCTTAGCTGTAGTGATTGAAGGCTCATTAAGGTCTTTCTCCTTATAAAAAGCAGCCTTTTGATGTGGATTCTCTCCATATCTTAAATCACTAATCTTCTCATATCTATCTAACATAACCTCTGGCAATCCTGCATCATCTTTTAACTGCTTAGCCAAATAATCTTGGATTAAATGATCATATTGTGCTGTATGATGGAAGGCCTTATAGGATAGCTCCATCTTTCTGTCAACAGCTAAAGCAGTATCATTAGCTTCTAATTCTTCTAAGATTCCAGTATAATCACTTGGGTCAACAACTACTGCTACATCATTGAAGTTCTTAGCAGCAGAACGAATCATAGTAGGTCCACCGATATCGATATTCTCAATAGCTTCCTCTAAAGTAACACCTTCCTTAGCAATAGTCTCAGCAAAAGGATAAAGGTTACAAATAATCAAATCAATTGGCTTAATTCCTTCAGCCTTAATCTGCTTCATATGCTCTTCATTATCTCTAACTGCTAAGATACCACCATGTACCGCAGGGTGTAAAGTCTTAACCCTTCCATCCATCATCTCTGGGAAGTTAGTCACCTCACTGATTCCTATTACAGGTAACCCCTCTTCCTTTAGCTTTCTAGCAGTTCCACCAGTAGAGATTAAAGTAACACCTAACTTATGTAGTCCTTTGGCAAACTCAACAATTCCCTCTTTGTTAGAAACACTCAACAATGCTTGACGAATCTTAGCCATTAATTCTCACTCCCCCTTTAGATTAATTAATAGTTAATAATGAACAGTTAAAACCATAATAAAACAAAATTACTTTTATTATCAATGCTAATTTGATATATTATAGAATAATTCTATTATTTATTCTCTATTCTTTATTTTTACTTTCCCATCCTTAACTTCCACTCTACCTTCACTAAATAATCTAATCGCTTCAGGGTAGATTCGATGCTCTTCTACTAAAATTCTTTTAGCCAAAGTCTCCTCTGTATCATCATCCTTGACAGGTACTGCTGCCTGTAGGATAATTGGACCTGTATCCATCCCTTCATCAGCAAAATGAACGGTACAGCCAGCTAGCTTGACACCATAATCTAAGGCCTGCTTTTGAGCATGTAAACCTGTAAATGATGGTAATAAAGAAGGATGGATATTCATCACTCTATTTCGATAGTATCTCACAAAATAAGGGCTCAATATTCTCATAAATCCTGCCATTACTACTAACTCTACTCCATACTTCTTAAGTACATCTATCATTGCCTGTTCAAAGTTCTCTTTACTCTCATAAGCTTTAGGATTAATGTATTTATTAGCTATACCATACTTAGCTGCTCTATCCAAAGCCTTAGCTCCTTCTTTATCACTAATAACTACCTTAATCTCAGCCTGCAGCTCTCCTGCTTCTATACTATCTATAATTGATTGTAAGTTACTTCCCCGTCCTGAAGCCAATACTCCAATCTTTAACATCTACTCCACCTCAATCTTTACAATGTGGGTGCTTAGTGTCAGTGTGAGTTTAGATAATAATTTCTTCACTCCCACTCTCCACTCACACTCACACTATTTAATTTCGACTTTTTTGTCTCCTTCTTGTACCTCACCGATTAAATAAGCCTTCTCGCCTAGCTTATTAGCCTCTTCAACTACAGCATCTGCTTCTTTAGCAGGAACTATCAAGACCATACCGATTCCCATATTGAAGGTACGGCACATCTCTCTATCTTCTATCTCACCTAACTTCTGCATGATATTGAATATCTCTGGCACATCCCAACTAGCTCTATCTAAGACAACCTTAGTATTATCAGGTAAGACTCTAGGAATATTCTCAATTAATCCCCCACCAGTAATATGAGCAATACCTCTAACTTGATACTTGTTAATTAACTCCAAAACAGGCTTAACATAGATTCTAGTAGGTGTTAATAGCTCCTCACCTAAAGTAGCCTCTAATCCCTCTAACTTACTATCAACATCATAGTCTTCTATCTCAAAAAAGAGCTTACGTACTAGAGAATAACCGTTGCTGTGAATACCATTAGAAGCCAGTCCAATTACTTTATCCCCAGCTTGAATCTTCTCCCCAGTGATTACCTTTGGCTTATCAACAATTCCGACTACAAAGCCACCTGCATCATACTCACCATCACTATAAAAATCTGGCATCTCAGCAGTCTCTCCACCGATTAGAGCTGCACCTGACTGCTGACATCCTTCTGCAATCCCTTTAACAATATCCTCGACTTTATCAGGATTTAATTTGCCTGTTGCCAGATAATCTAAGAAGAATAATGGCTTAGCACCTTGAGCTAAGATATCATTGACACACATAGCTACCAAATCTATCCCCACAGTATCATGCTTATCCATCATAAAGGCTAACTTCAACTTAGTACCCACACCGTCAGTTCCTGATACTAAGACTGGCTGTTCATAGCCACTTAAATTTGGTGCAAATAGACCACCAAAACCACCTAAGTCAGTCAATACCTCTGGTCCGAAAGTAGCTTTGACATGCTTACCCATCTTACTTACTGCAGCTTCTCCCGCTTCAATATCCACTCCAGCATCTTTATAAGATAATCCCATTTTACTTCACCCCTCATTTAGCAATATACAACATATAAACATACAAGTTTAAAATAAAGCATTTTTATATTCTAACCTTTTAACTTGCACTCTTTACTCGTTACTTGTTACTCATTACTGCTCTCGACTATTCTTCTAATGCGTATTTATCAGTTCCTCTACCAATTGGATAATCACCAGTAAAACAAGCCGTACAATAATCAAAGCCTTCAGCCTTAATTGAGTTTAATAAGCCCTCTATACTCACATAGGTTAAAGAATCTGCACCAATATAATTAGCAATCTCCTCAACACTATTATGAGCAGCAATTAGCTCTTGGCGTCTAGAGGTATCTAATCCATAATAACAGGACTCAATTACAGGAGGTGATGAAATAGCAAAGTGAATTTCACTAGCTCCTGCTTCTCTCATCATTCTGATAATCTGCTTGCTAGTAGTACCTCTAACGATAGAGTCATCAATTAAGATAACCCTCTTTCCTTCGACAATCTCTCTAATTGGGTTTAATTTTACCCTTACCTTTAAATCTCTAATCTCTTGGGTAGGTTGAATAAAGGTTCTTCCTACATATCTATTTCTTAAAATACCCTTTTCATAGGGAATTCCTGACTCTTCAGCAAAACCTATTGCTGCTGAAATGCCTGAGCTTGGTACAGGAACTACAATATCAGCCTCTACATCCATCTCTCTTGCTAGCTGACGCCCCATCTCTTTACGGGCTAAATGAACATTCTGACCACCAATTACACTATCAGGACGGGCAAAATAGATAAATTCAAAGATACAGAATCTAGATGGTTGCTCTTCACTATAAAAACGACTAGTAATTCCATCCTTATTGATAACTATCATCTCACCAGGTTTAATATCCCGAATCAACTTAGCTCCAATGATATCAAAGGCACAGGTCTCTGAAGCTACTACATAAGCATCTCCTAGTTTACCCAATGATAATGGTCTAAAACCATGAGGGTCACGAGCAGCAATTAAATTATCTCCAGCCATTGCAATTAGACTATATGCACCTTTAACCTGTTGTAAACTATGCATTAAAGCCTCAACAATATTATCCTTAAAGGAACGAGCTACTAAATGGGCAATAACCTCTGTATCTAGAGTAGAGTGGAAGATAGAACCTTGATTCTCTAAATTCAATCTAATCTCTGAGCTATTAATTAGATTACCATTATGGGCGATAGCTAAATCTCCCTTGATTGAGTTAGTCAATAAAGGTTGAGCATTTGCTAATAGGCTTGACCCAGTAGTAGAGTAACGAACATGTCCAATTGCTATCTCTCCTTTTAAATCTGCTAAAATATCTTCATTAAAGACATTATTAACTAAACCCATTCCTTTATAAATATTAAATTTCCCTCTATGATTAACACAAATTCCTGCACTCTCTTGTCCACGGTGTTGAAGGGCATGTAAGCCTAAATAAGATAGTGTGGCCACATCATTGCTTCCCTTAGAATCATAAATCCCAAATACCCCACACTCTTCTTCCATCTTATCTACTGCCATTTTCTTTTGGAGCGGATACTCTTTTTCCATCCTATTTCATCTCCTTCTAAGTTCAGTAATTAGTAACTAATAACTAGTAACGAGTTAAAAAATTTAATAATAATTATTAAATATCATTACTGATTACTTGTTAGCTGTTACTGCCTTCAAGTCTTTTTAAAATCTCTTGGTAAGCTCCTTCTACCTCTCCTAAATCTCTACGGAAACGGTCCTTATCTAATTTCTTTTTAGTCTTACTATCCCAAAATCGACAAGTATCTGGAGAGATTTCATCACCTAAATAGACCTTTCCATCTGTACCTTTACCAAACTCTAATTTAAAGTCAACTAAATCTATCCCTTTATCTGCTAAAAACTCTACTAATATTTCATTGATTTTAAAGGCTAAATCCTTAATTGTATCTAACTCTGCTTTGCTAGCCAATTCCTCTGCATAGATATGATATTCATTGATCATTGGGTCTCCCAATTCATCACTCTTATAATAGAACTCTAAAACCGGCTTTTTAAGCTCAGTCCCCTCTTCTAGCCCTAATCTTTTAGCTATACTTCCAGCAGCAATATTTCTCATTACTACCTCTACTAAGATAATATCTAACTTCTTAGTTAAAACATCAGTTTCATTAAGTTGTTCTACTAAATGAGTAGGAATACCTTTCTGCTCTAATAATTCAAAGAAGATAGTAGAAATCTTAGCATTTAACTTACCCTTTTCACTAATCTGACCCTTCTTTTCACCATTAAAAGCCGTTGCATCATCTTTGTATTCAACAATTACCTTATCAGTGTCTTCGGTACTATAAATCTTTTTAGCCTTTCCTTCATAAAGCATCTCTATTTTTTCCATAATAATAGAACCCTCCATTTTGTTTAAAATGTACGGATTGATCGCAACCAGTCCCTACTAAAGTTAATCTAACTCTATATCTAACTTTTCGCTCCAATACTCTACAACTTTTTCTGCTTTCTGTGAAGCAATCCCGATATACTTTTCTGGATTGATTAATAATTCCATCTGTTTATCAGTTAACTTCTCCCAGTAAGGTTTTAACTCCTCACTTTTCTGAATCAATCCTCTTAAGGTTTCACCTGATTGTTGTGATTCTAAGGTTAATTTTCGTACTGCTTCATGGGCGTCAGGGTGACCATAAGATGCTAACAGGATATAAAGCGGTTCTGCTACTATCATCTCTTTATTCATTTCAAAGTTTCTCTTAATATTTTCATGGTCTACTACTAGCTTTTCACATACTCTGATTAAGCGATTCACCGAGGATAATAGACCTACTATAATTTCAGGTATGAATCTACTAGAAGCTGAATTAGTTAAATCCCTTTGATGTTCTGATAACTGATCTTGATAGACTGTTACCATATGTGGCATGAAGGCTTTCCACATACTCTTAACATTCTCATAATTGATAGGGTTTCTCTTATGAGGCATAGTTGAAGAACCAACTTGATCTTTTCCGAAGTGTTCACCAACTTCGCCAATCTCGGAACGCTGTAAATGGCGCATATCATCACTAAAGCTTGCTAATACCCCAAAAGCAGAGATTAATGAATGAACAAAATCTGTGATATACTCTGGCTCTACAATTTGAGTAGAATGGGTACTTGCTTTTAATCCCAATTCTGCTAAAACATCAGCCTCAAATTCTTCAGGTTTATCAAAGAATAGATGACTAGCATTATAAGCACCTACAGCTCCAGATATCTTTCCTCTTAAATTCTTGGCACTCTCTTCTACCGCATGGATCTTATTACCAAAACGGCTGACATACTCCGCTACTGCAAAGCCAAAGGTAACTGGTACTGCATGCTGCCCATGAGTTCTACCAACTTGAACTGTATCCTTCTCTCTTAAAGCAATCTCCATTAACACCTTTTCTAGCTTCTTTAAGGTTGGTACGATTAACTCTTCAGCAGTCTCTTTATACCTTAAAGAGTTGGCTGTATCAACTATATCAAAAGAAGTAGTTGTAAAATGAATATAAGGCTTAGCATCTTCACTAACTCTCTTTTGAATACAATTTACTAAAGCCCGAATATTATGTCTAGTCTTCTTCTCTTCTGCATATACTTCCTCTGGACTAAGCTCACTTATAGCCTGCTTAACCTCCTTAACTACTTCTTCAGAACAGATTCCATTCTTAGCCAATGCTTTTACTAGAGCTAACTCTACCTCTGATTGGTATCTTATCTTTGCTCTCTCGGACAAATATCTACTATACTCTTCAAACTCCTCACTTCTCATCGAATAACGATGATCTAAAGGGCTAATATTATCAAAAATGCTACGACTTATCATCTTATCCCTCCTAATATATTTCATTTATATAAAAAACACCTAATTATTCCCTTTACTACTCTGATAGAAGGTATAATTAGGCATAAAGTTCCCTAAGTAAACTTCCTCAAGTAGTCAGACAGTTTACGGCTATCTGGTAGAAACGTGTAGGCCCTATCCCCACATATATACTGAGCAAGAATATTCGTTTTTAACGTCTTTACAATTCTATAATAACATATTAAAACCATTATATCAATCAATTAACGAATAATTTAGGTCTGAATTTATAAAATATTCGTTATGGTTATTTCTCTTTATTCTCTAAATACTTTTCAGTACCTAAACTCTCTAATTTATTAGCTACACCTTCAACCATCTCTTTCATATCAGCTTTATATTCCTTATACTTAGCTCTCAATTCTTTATCTACTCCACCTAAGATTTGAACTGCCAATAATCCTGCATTTTTAGCACCATTAATTGCTACAGTAGCTACAGGAACACCTCCTGGCATCTGAACGATTGAATATAATGAGTCAACTCCACTTAGAGTCGATGTCTTAACTGGAACTCCGATTATTGGAAGACTAGTAATAGATGCTACCATTCCTGGCAGATGAGCTGCTCCACCTGCTCCAGCAATAATTACCTCTAAGCCTTTATCTTCTGCCTCTTGAGCATAATCATATAAACGTTGTGGAGTACGATGAGCTGACACAACTGTAACTTCATAAGGCACTCCAAACTCTTCCATAATCTTCACAGCCTCTTTCATTACTGGTAAATCAGAATCACTTCCCATGATAATACCAACAAGTGGTTTCATAAAGTTAATCCTCTCCTATCTCTAGATTAATATGATTTTTATCAAGCTTATACATAGATTTAGGTCGAGTTTAACCTCGACCTGATTATTAATTACTCTTTACTACTTACCTAGCATTGTCCCTTAATCTTAATCACTTTACTTGCTTCCTCTGCCTTCTTGATTGCTTCTACTAGATTATCACTTGTAACTGTAAAATGCCCCATCTTCCTCTTAGGCTTAGATATCTCTTTACCATAAACGTGAACTTTAAGAGTATCCTCTCTAGCTACCTCTACCATTCCCTCAACAATAGCTTCTCCTTGCTGCCCTTCCCCCAAAATATTTCTCATCACTATTGGTCGTAGTAAAGCTGTCGCTCCTAAAGGTAATCCAGTAATTGCTCTAATATGCTGTTCAAATTGGGAAGTAATAGAACCTTCAATAGTATAATGCCCAGAGTTATGAGGTCTTGGTGCTATCTCATTAATTAATAACCTTTCATCTTCTGTTACAAACATCTCAATACAGAAGATACCTACACCTTCAAAGACCTCCATTACCTGATGAGCTAAGCTAATAGCATCTTCTTTAAGAGTATCTGAAATCTCTGCTGGCACTCTAGTTTCAATCAGGATACTATCTTGGTGATCATTCTCAGCAACAGGATAAACAGCTATCTCTCCATCGATTCCTCGACAAGCCAAGATAGAAATCTCTTTAATGAAGGGTACAAAGCGTTCTATCATTAATGGTAAACTACCTGCTCCTAAACTTTCATAAGCTTGTACTACCTCATCTTGATTCTTAATTATTGCATTACCCTTACCGTCATAACCTCCAGTACAGCTCTTTAGCATCATAGGGTAAGCAAACTCTTCTCCTGCACTTTTAATCTCATCTATATTTGAAACTGAAATAAAATCTGGAACTGCTATATTATTTACTGCTAATACCTCTTTCTGCTGATACTTATTCTGTATTATCTCTAAGCTTTTGATAGTAGGGTAGATTTTATACCCTTCATCTTCTAACTCTTTTAATACTTCTATACCAATGTGTTCAAACTCATAAGTTATAACATCAGCTTTATTGGCCAACTCTCTAATAGCCTCTTCATCATCAAAATCAGCAACAATATGCTCATCAGCTATACTATGAGCAGGACAGTTTTTGGTTGGGTCTAAAATTATGATCTTAAAATCCATTTTCTTAGCTTCTAAAATCATCATCTTCCCTAGCTGTCCACCACCGATAATTCCTATCTTCTGCTTAGTTGGATCTTTAGACACTTTAACACCTCACTTTATATATAGTAACGAGTGACAGGTAACAGGTGACGAGTAAAGAAAGAAAACTAATAATAGTCATTATTAAAAACTTATCACCCGTTACTCGTCACTTGTCACTGCTATTTAATTGCTTTAGCTCCAATATCAGTTCTATAATGAGCATCAGCAAAATCTATCTTCTTAACCCCTTCATAAGCCCTATCAATAGTCGCTTGGTATCCATTACCTAAGGCAGTTACTCCTAACACCCGTCCGCCTGCCGTTACTAACTTGTCATCTTTAAAGTCTGTCCCTGCTTGGAAGACTATAATATCTTCAGCTTCAGCTTCTTTTATACCACTAATCTCTTTTCCTTTCTCATAAGCAACTGGATATCCACCAGAAGCCATAATTACACATACACTTGTCTGATTTAACCACTCAATACCAACATCTTCTAATCTATCTTCGATTATTGCTTCTATAATATCTACTAAATCATTCTTTAATAGAGGTAATACTACCTCTGCCTCTGGATCACCAAAACGAACATTATATTCTATAACCTTTACTTCTCCATCTACAATCATCAATCCACTATAGAGAACACCTTTAAAAGTAATACCTTCTTTCTTTAAACCTTCAATAGTTGGTACTAGAATCTCTTCATAAACCTTTGCCATTAGTTCCTCTGTAGCTATCGGTGCTGGAGCATATGCCCCCATTCCTCCTGTATTAGGACCTTTATCTCCATCATAAGCGGGCTTATGATCTTGAGACGGAATCATTGGAACAATAGTCTCTCCATCAGTAAAAGCTAAGACCGTTGCTTCTTCTCCAGCTAAGAACTCTTCAACTACGATTCGCTCTCCAGCCTCGCCAAACTTCTCATTGACCATAATCTCCTCTACAGCTCTAACAGCTTCATCTACATTTTGAGCAACAATTACTCCCTTACCTGCTGCTAACCCTTCAGCCTTGACTACAATAGGAGCTCCTTCTTTCTTAATATAATCAATAGCTTCTTTAGCATCAGCAAAACTTTCATACTTTGCCGTAGGAATATCATATTTCTTCATAAAGTCTTTAGAAAATACTTTACTACCTTCTAACTGAGCAGCTGCTTTATTAGGTCCAAAAACCTTTAATCCTTCAGCTTCAAAGGCATCAACAATTCCTACTACTAAAGGAGCTTCTGGTCCAACTACTGTTAAATCAATTTTTTCTTCTTTACAGAATTTAATTAGTCTATCAATATCAGTTGCCTCTATCTCTATATTTTCAGCTAAATCTGCTGTTCCAGCATTACCTGGGGCTACATATATCTTCTCTACTCTCTCACTCTGTTTTAACTTCCAAACTAAAGCATGTTCACGACCGCCGTTACCTACAACTAATATCTTCATCTAATCCCTCCATATTTATATAAATTTATAGTTTCACGTGAAACATTTAGGTTCTTTTATTCTCCTTTAAACATAGAAAAGCCCAGACAGGGAACCTCTACTAACTAAGAGTAGAACCTCCCCGCCTGGGCTTTTATCCCTTCGGTGTAATAACTGAGCATCTGTACCGCTTGGACCAGCCACAAAAGCAGTTTACAGTTTACAATTTACAATTTACAGTTAAATTTAAAACATCAAGTTCTAAGAACTTAATTTTAAGATTTTAACTGTACACTGTACACTATCAACTATACACTGTCCTAGTGCGGAACCCTAGGTACACTTCCCTCATAGTCAGGTAGTTTACGGCCACCTGGTAGATACTTGTAAGCCCTATTCTTACACTTATATGAGGCATATTCGACTATTCTAGTCATATAATAACAAACTAAAAGATTTTAGTCAACATAAATCCGAATAATTAAGAATAATATAAAGATAAAATTCGATATTAAAAGGAAGCCTATATTATAGACTTCCTTTCAAGTGCAGTAAATTAAGTAAATATATAATTATTATCTAAATTAAAAACGATAAGAAAGACTAAGTCTAGCACCATATAGACCTATAGCACCACCAGCTGTCCAAAAATTCCCCTCTTCATTGGGAGTAAATATATAATCCCTACCAACTTCAACATAAGGTATTATTAATAAAATTGTACCCCATCCCCAATATGGATTGAACTGTCCTACTCTCAATCCAAGCTCAAAATAATTTTTTTGACTATATCCTAAAGCTAAATTAAATCCTTTATAAACAGTAATCAGTTCTTCTTCATTTCGTTTAGCCCAACCAACATGGGGAAGATCCAATCCAATCATCATTTCTGCATTTGCACTGGCATACTTAACTTCTTCAACTCTAGCAACAATATTCATTAAAAATAGAGTAACTAGAACTATAATTATAAATAATAAGCTTTTCTTTATCTTAAAAATCCCTCCTATGAATTCATCTTATATGTATTAAATAGATTCATATGAAATTATAACAAATTAATTAGGAACAGTTAAGTAAATCAGCTATTTCCCTTCTATCCCCTCTTAAATTTAGCTATAATTGATTTGCTTCCCTTTTGAATTAAACTAGTATAATGCATATACATAATAAAATATAAACTCATAATTATCTAATGATTTATTTTTTAAGCTATTATCAAACACTCACATAAGTACTAATACCCAGCAAAATAACTTTAAAGACAGATATTTTTAAATCTGCCTTTAATCTAAAACTCTACTTAGCTTCATCTAATTCTTTCAATTTTTGTAAAATCAACTCTCCCTTAACCTTTATAACCTCTTTTTTCTGCTCTTTAACTGCCTGTTCCAGATCTTCCACTGCTTTGTTCAACTCTTTAACTTTACTTTTCATCTTCTGATCTTTTTCAAATTTAAGCTCTATCTGTGGTAATAGTTCCTTAATTTTATCTATATCTTCTATTTGCTTATCAATGTTATTCTCGGTGTCAGTTAGAAAACTAAGATACATTATATCTCTAGTATAAGCTTCTACCTTTTTTAAGAGAGTTTTAATCTTGGCATTATAATTACTATATAATTCTGCTATTTCTAAATTAAATTGATTTATCTTTAATAAAGTAGCAAGTAATTTTTCATCATTTGATATCTCTGTTAAATCATTCAATTCTCCTTCTATAGAATTTATCTTCTGCTTATCTATTAACTCTTCGCTCTCATAACTATTCCAATTTTGATGTAAGCTTTTAATCTCTTTATTAACCTTCTCCCAACTTTCAGTTAAAGTCTTCTCTAAATCCTTCATCTTTTTTTCATTATTACTCGAGTCTTGATTTGCCTTTGATTCATCCTTTTTAGAACTCTTATTCTGAGAGTTATCTTGATTAGATTTGCTCTCTTTATCTTTTGATTTCTTCTCTTCTTGTACCTTCTCATAACCTTCTTCTAGCTTAGTGATAATCTTTTCAACACTCATATTGATATCTGTCAAAGAATTTGGAGGAGAGCTCTGATTACCCTTACTCTCTTTATTTTCTTCTTGCTTTCCACTACATCCCACCAATTGAATGAAAACTAGACTTATAATTAAGAATAATAATACTCTTCTTATCTTCATTCTTGCCACTCCTAATCAACTATTTTTCTTTAGTATAATACTAATGCTAATTTAATATTCAAAATAGATAAGATCGTAATAAGTAACAAATCACAAAAAATCAGGCAGCCTGTCAGGCTGCCTGATTAATATATCTATTTAACTACAGTATTGATTCCTTTATTAATAAATATCTCTTTAAACTCTTCCATCTTCTCTCCACTAGGAGGTTCAACATCCTTTAATTCATAATCTAATCCAATTGTCTCCCACTTATGAACCCCTAATTGATGATAAGAAATTAACTCAACCTTTTCCAGATTATCTAGTGGTGCTAATAACTCAGTTAACTTCTCTATATACTCTATCTTATCATTGATACCAGGTACAACTACATGCCTAACCCAAAAACTCTTACCTCTCTCTTCTAACAAATTCAAAATATCCAAAATTTTCTGATTACTAACACCTGTTAACTCCTGATGTTCAATATCATCTATATGCTTAATATCAAGCAAGACTAAATCAGTATAGGGCAATAACTTCTCAAATTTATCCTTATCAACATATCCAGAAGTATCTAATGCAGTGTGAATATCTTCCTCTTTACATCTCTTTAATAATTCTAAGACAAAATCTATTTGTAGAGTTGGCTCACCACCTGAAATAGTTATCCCACCCTTAGACCTACTAATAAAAGGTTTACACCTTAATATCTTATTCATTAATTCTTCTACTTCTACCTCTTGACCATCGGTCATACACCAAGTATCTGGATTATGGCAGTATTTACATCTAAGAGGACATCCTTGAGTAAAAACAACATACCTAATTCCAGGACCATCTTGAGTTCCCAAACTTTCAACTGAATGAATCCAACCTTTTGCCATTATAATCCCTCCTCTTTTTATAATCATCTGATTTTTAGCTCAAAGCTTAATGTAACACTATATGGGCATATTGCGACAGTTTTGCTACTAGCTTATAGCTACTGGTTATTAGCTAAGACCTTAAAAGCTAAAGGCTAGAAGCTAGCAGCGGATTTATCACAAAGGGCTGGTTTTTAGCCCTGAAGGAGTAGCTAATAAAAAAGTGTCGCACTTTCATTATTAAGTCTAACTTTAAATCACAATATTTATAAACATAAAAATCATAAAAAGAAATTAGGAGATGAATAATTCATCTCCTAATTCTTTAATGAAATCTATTCAATTACATACTCTTATGGAAAGTACGTGCAATTACCTCTTGTTGTTGCTCTGGAGTCAATCTAATAAAGTTTACAGCATATCCAGAAACTCTAATAGTTAATTGTGGATACTTCTCTGGATGATCTACTGCATCTAATAATGTTTCACGCTGTAGTACGTTCACATTTAAGTGATGAGCATCTTGATCAAAGTATCCATCTAAGATAGATACCAAGTTGTTAACTTGCTCTTCTTCATCAGAACCTAATGCTTTAGGAACGATTGAGAAAGTATTTGAGATACCATCTTGACAATAATCATATGGTATCTTAGCTACAGAGTTTAAGGATGCAACTGCACCAGAAGTATCACGTCCATGCATTGGATTCGCACCTGGAGCAAATGGCTCTCCTGCTTTACGTCCATCAGGAGTAGAACCTGTCTTTTTACCATAAACTACATTAGATGTAATTGTTAAGACAGACATTGAGTGTTTAGCATCTCTATATAACTTGTGCTTCTGTAATTTAGTCATGAATCTCTTAACAACCTCTACAGCTAATTCATCTACACGGTCATCATCATTACCATATTTAGGGAAGTCCCCTTCAATCTCAAAGTCAACAATAATTCCTTCTTCATTCTTAATAGGTTTAACTTTAGCATATTTGATAGCACTTAAGGAGTCAGCAATAATTGATAATCCTGCTACACCAAATCCCATAATTCTTCCTACTTCACTATCATGTAATGCCATCTGTACAGCTTCATAAGCGTACTTGTCATGCATATAGTGAATGATATTTAAAGCATCTACATACTGTTCTGTCAACCAATCTAAGAATCTATCAAATTGATCCATTACTTTATTAAACTCTAAAACCTCTCCAGTATAAGGAGTAAATTCTGGTCCTACTTGTACTCCACTCTTCTCATCCCGTCCACCATTTAAGGCATAAAGTAATGTTTTAGGTAAGTTACATCTAGCTCCAAAATATTGAATCTCTTTACCAGAATCCATCGCAGATACGCAGCATGCAATACCGTAGTCATCACCAAAATTAGGTCTCATAATACAATCATTCTCATACTGAACAGAACTTGTATCTTTAGATACTTTAGCGCAGAATTTCTTAAACCCTTCTGGCATTCTTTCAGACCATAGCACTGTTAAATTTGGTTCTGGAGCAGGTCCTAAGTTATACAATGTATTTAAAATTCTAAAGCTTGTTTTAGTTACTAATGGACGACCATCAATACCCATTCCACCAACTACTAGAGTTACCCAAAGTGGATCTCCACTGAATAAATCATTATACCCTGGTGTTCTTAATTGACGGGCTAATCTTAATTTAACTACAAAGTCATCAACTAACTCTTGAGCTTCTGTTTCAGTTAAATTACCTGCTGCAATATCATTTTCGATATAGATATCAAAGAATTCAGCTACTCTACCTAAGGACATTGCAGCACCATTGTTCTCTTGGATAGCTGCTAAGTATCCCATATAAGTCCATTGAATTGCTTCATAAGCATTCTCAGCTGGACGACCTAAGTCTAATCCGTAAGTCTCCCCTAATCCTTTTAATTTCTTTAAAGCTCTGATTTGATCAGATATCTCTTCTCTTAGACGAATAACCTCTTCAGTCATTGGTCCAGTTAAATGAGCTTTATCCTCTTGTTTAGCTTCAATTAACTTATCTATACCATATAAAGCTATTCTTCTATAATCACCGATAATTCTTCCACGTCCATAAGCATCTGGTAAACCAGTGATTACACCAGAACGACGAATCTCTCTTAATTGAGAGTTGTATACATCAAATACACCATCATTATGAGTCTTTCTATAGGTAGTAAAGATCTCCTTAATCTTATCATTTACTTCATAGCCATAAGCTTCAGCAGCTTGATTGGCCATTCTGATTCCACCATAAACATTTAAAGTTCTCTTCAATGGTGCATCAGTCTGTAATCCAACAATCTTCTCTAACTCCTTGTCTATATACCCTGCATCATAAGCATTTATGTCAGCTACTGTATCAACATCAACGTCTAAAACTCCACCATTTTCAATCTCTTTCCAGATTAACTCAGAACACTTTTCCCAAACCTTTGTAGTTCTTTCAGTTGGACCTGCTAAAAAAGAGTCATCACCTTCATAGGTCGTATAATTCTTTTGGACAAAATCCCTAACATCAATCTCTTGTTTCCATTTACCACTCTTGAAATTAGCCATTGTAATCCCCCTTTAGCTTATATTCTTATCTAATTTTATATGATTAAAAATGATAATAATTATCGTTACGAACAAATTATAACATATTGTGATTATAATTTCAATCAATTCACTAATTATTAATAATGAATCTCTTTATCAAATCTCTCATAACTAATATTATCATGCTTTCCATAAATAAACTGTTAGCTATATCACACTTATTATTTAAGGTTTTATTATTTAATATTATATTGTTAAAAACTTATCGCTTCTTTCTAGTAATGATAACTATTTATCTTGTTTAAATAATAACATAAGCCATTTTTATAGTCAATTAAATTAATTTTTTAGTGAAAACATAAAATTTTCACACAATTCAAACTTAAATAACAACTTCAAGAACACTTTTTATGTTATTTATTTATCAAGGTTCAACTTGAATAAAGTAAAAAGTGAGCTTTGAACTCATAATAAAACTTAATAGCAACTAGCTTTGGGGAATTTTTAACAAAAAATAAACCCACCTGAATAATGACTGATAACTTCATTATCCAGGCGGGCGACTTTAAAATAGATTATACTCCCCCATGGTTAATTCCATGCTTTCCGCCAGTCGTATAATCCTCTTTATATTCTTTTATATTTCTATTATATCCGATTTATCAATAATTATCAAATCATCTAATAATATATTATATAAATTGAATTAAAGTTCTTCATATCAAAATCAATACCAAAAGAAAATTTAGACACAGATTTACACTGATAAATACAGATTAAAAATTAAATAAATTAAGGTTTTAAATCGGATCTTAATCAGATTTTAGTCTGTGTCAAAAAAGGTTTTGATTTATATCTTTTTTATGAAAATTATTAGTTCAACTTATATAGATTAAATGATTAATTTAATCTAATAGCTCATCTAATACAATTGTCTGTTTTCTTTTTGGTCCCAATGAGACAATTGAGATCTTAACATCAGTCAATTCAGAAATACGTTCTAAATACTTTTTAGCATTTTCAGGTAGCTTATCATAATCTGCAATATCACTTGTTTTAGACTGCCATCCAGGCAAAGTCTCATATACTGGCTTACATTCCTTTAAAATTTCCTCTTTAGTTGGGAATTCTGTAATCACTTCACCTTCATACTCATATCCAGTACAGATTTCAATCTCCTCTAATTCATCTAATACATCTAATTTCGTAATTGCTAAGCTAGTCAATCCATTGATTCTGGTAGCATATTTTACAATTACAGCATCAAACCAACCACAACGACGAGCTCGCCCAGTAGTTGTACCAAATTCATGGCCTACTTTTCTTAGATATTCACCCATCTCTCCTGTTAATTCAGCAGGAAATGGTCCTTCACCTACACGAGTAGTATAAGCCTTAACTATTCCTAATACTTCATTTATCTTAGTAGGTCCTACCCCTGTACCACTACAAACTCCACCAGTTGTCGGGTTAGATGAAGTTACAAAAGGATAAGTACCATGGTCTATATCTAAAAGTGTTCCTTGAGCACCTTCAAATAAGATATTATTACCTTTTTCTATCTCTTGATTAATTAATAATGAAGTATCAGTAATATATTCTTTAATTCTTTCAGCATATCCTAAATACTCCTCAACTATCTCACTTGCCTCAAAGGTATCCATGCCGTATACTTTAGCTAAGATTAAATTCTTCAATTCAACTGCCTGTTCAACCTTTGCTTTGAATATATTAGTATCTAATAAATCTTCCATTCTAATACCTGTTCTGCCGATCTTGTCCATGTAAACTGGTCCAATTCCTTTACCAGTTGTTCCAATCTTACTATTACCCTTTCTCATCTCTTCTGCCTTATCCAATACTCTATGATATGGCATAATGATATGGGCTTTAGAACTGATATACAAATTATTAACCTCTACTCCCTTTTCAGCCAAATAGTCTAATTCTTCAATCAATACCTTAGGGTCTACAACTACACCATTACCAATTACACATTTAGTATCATCATATAAAATACCTGAAGGAATCAAATGTAGTTTATATTCTTTATCACCTACAACTACAGTATGACCAGCATTATTTCCCCCTTGATACCGGACTACTAAATCAGCCTCTTTACCAATCATATCTGTTATCTTACCTTTTCCTTCATCTCCCCATTGAGTACCTACTACAACTATAGTTGACATTTAACAAGCCCCCTCTAAATAAGTGTCAGTGTACAGTGTACAGTTGACAGTAGTTTAAGTAAAAATATACTAACTAAATCATCTATAAATAAATTCAATTAAATAAGATTATAAGTCAATAATTTTTGAAATGTTTTAACTATAAACCATCAACTGTCAACTGTCAACTAATTAAGTCCAAGTCTCTGATAAATCACATCTATATTCTTTAAATGATAAGAATAATCAAATATCTGCTCTACCTCTTCTTCTTTCATATGTTCAGTTAGTTCACTATCAGCCAACAATAATTCTTTAAAGGTCTTCTCACTATTCCAAGCTTCAAGAGCATTACGTTGTACGATAGCATAAGCATCATCCCTTAATAAACCTTTATCTACCAATGATAACATTACTTTCTGTGAAAAGATAAGTCCTTTAGTCTTAGCTAAGTTAGCCTCCATATTCTCCTCATATACAGCTAAATTATCGACTACATCAGTAAATTTATTTAACATATAATCAATTAAAATACTACTATCAGGCAATACTACCCTTTCAGGAGAAGAATGGGTCAAATCCCGTTCATGCCATAAATTTACATTATCAAATCCAACATTAGCATTTGCTTTAACCACTCTAGATAATCCTGAAATTCTCTCACAGGTAATTGGATTCTTCTTATGAGGCATTGCTGAAGAACCTTTTTGCCCTTTTTTAAAGCTCTCTTCGATCTCTAAAATATCTGTTCTCTGTAAATTACGAATCTCCGTAGCAAATTTATCTAAAGAACTAGCGATGATAGCCATTACACTCAAATATTCAGCGTGTCGGTCTCTTTGTAAGATCTGAGAAGAGATAGCAGCAGCTTTTATACCTAACTTCTTACAAGCCAACTCTTCTACCTTGGGACTAATATTAGCAAAAGTCCCAACTGCTCCAGAGATCTTACCTACACTAATTCTCTCTAATAATTGTTCCACCCGTTCAATATGACGATTGATTTCAGAATACCAGTTAGCTAACTTCAACCCTAAAGTAACTGGTTCAGCATGAACTCCATGGGTACGACCAATCATAACTCTCATCTTATATTTTTTAGCCTGTCTCGCCAAAGCTTGCTTTGTTTCCTGTAAATCATCTAAGATTAACTCCAAGCTCTCTTTCATCTGTAAGGCTCGTGCAGTATCTTTAACATCAGAAGATGTCAAACCCATATGTATATACTTTGACTCCTCTCCTAGACTCTCTGCAACTGCTGTTAAGAAAGCTAAGATATCATGACGAGTCTTACTTTCTATCTCTTTGATTCTATCTACACTAAAGGATGCATTCTCTTTAATCTTCTCCATATCATCTTGAGGAATCTCACCAGTCTCTGTTAAAGCTTCACAGACTGCTATCTCAATATCCAACCATTTATTGAACTTATTCTCTTCATCCCAAATCTTCTTCATCCCTGCTAAGGTATATCTATTTATCATTTATCGATCCTCCTAGCAATTATTTTTATCACTGCTTCATCCATAACTTTAGTTACTAACTATCATTTATAAAATTTAAAATCAACTAATAATTTATAAAGAATAATTAACAACCAAAATGAAATGTTAGTAAATTATTATTCAACATTAATATAATAGCAAACTATTAAATAAAAGTCAACGATAAGTCGAATTTTAATGATTTTCGAATTATTAATATTCGTATATTTTATTATTTTAATGTGATAAAGGATAAATGAAAAATAAGACTGGTCCTAATTTTAGGACCAGTCTTATTTTAGGTCTTATTTATCCTCTTTCAAAGCCTTAGGTAACTCTGGTTGATAATTACCAGCACCACATGCAGCAACTACATTTTTCTCAGCTGATCTCTTTAACAGCTTAGCTACAACCTCTTTTACCTTCATCGACTCACCCCCTTTCTTATACTATCTACTCTTATATACTCTTTATTGAATAATTTATAAGCTAACGGAGTTATCGTAAATATCTGCCAAACAACCCCAAATAAACTACTCAAGACATAGCTATCCACCTCTAACATTAAGTATAGACTAAAATCGATTAGTAGCACAATAAAAAAAGCAATAAATGAACTGATCTTTAACCTAACCCTTTTGGGTAGAGCAGTCAATGGCTTCTCCTTCACCCCTGCTGGAGCATAAGAATAGATCAGAATAGCCCCTATCATTAGTACCAGCCATAATAATATAAAGATAACTCCCCGATTTATACTCATTACTAAATAATTAGCTAACAATCCTAACCCCACACAGACCACTGTACCCAATAAAGCACACCTTACATAGGTAGAAGCATGGAAACCCCCTGAGAACCTTCTAATTATCCCGATACTAATTGCAGCAGTTACTGCCAATTCAGGTACACCGACCATTAACCCTACTATTACTATCGCTATCAAATCGATGACCGTTACCAATATCATCCTCAGCCCATAACCCATTATCTCCTGCTCATCATCAGAATAGTCTTTATAATAATAAGTAACTACCTTATTACTTAACAATCCTAACTTGTCCATCTGGCACACCTCCACTAATAAAATAATCATATCCCTTGCGATTGAATCTTATCTCTTCAAGCCAATTCTAAAAGCAACTTGACCTAAATAAAAATATCTATAGTAGACCAAGCTGTAATATAATTAAATCACCAGCAAATCAAAACATTACAGGATAGTACACACTATGGACTACTTAAATTACTAGAATTTGAAACTGATTCAATCTAACATTATAACTTAAGTTAATTTTATCTTTTAAAGCAGGTTGTCAAAAATTTCCGAAAATAGTATATTCTCATCATATTAACTCCCCACTATCTTATTTATATTCTAATTATATCACCTTATGTAAAAAAATGCAATAATAGGTTGTTATTTATTTATGTGGATAAATCATATCGGTTTAAATCATTAACTCTGTCGCTTCTAGGATAAATATCCAATCAATTAAATAACAAAGTGAATTTTTATTATTCAACCTAAAAGTCCCTAGCTGCTCATAGCTAGGGAAACATAACTAAGTAATTACTATTTATTCTCAATAATTTGTCAAAATCTAATTTGATTGCCTCTCCCTCTCCATATTAATAATTCTAAAATCATACAGGTGAACCAAGATTGCAGCAATCACTAAGGGAAGTTTAGCTAAGTAAAAGAAAACCAAGAATTCAATCAATTCACCATTAAAGAACCTTACTAAATCTAACTTTAACCAATCAAGGATTATGAGGAGTAATCGCCACTTCACCTAAAAATAACACAATATAACCTAGTAAAGAAGAGATAATGGCAATATGCCAATCAAGTTTAACTATTACTTTAAAGAGAACTGCCAGAAATAAAACCCCTAAGATAACATGCATCCCATACAAGTTAAATATATTTCTGATAATTATTAAAAAAATAGTACAACTACCTGCTATTTTCAGATATTTATTTAGCCTAATTTTTATACTCAATAATCCCAGACCTACGTATCCTATCAATAAAAACTCAGGGAAAATAGCCAATATACTTTGAATAAGTGATATTTCCATTTATCTTTCCTCCTCTAATTTTTTAAGTAAAAACTAGCCTTAATCTTCTAATTTATAACTATAGTCTAGCTTATCTCTTCAACCCATAGCTCTTAAAGAGATTTATATCTCCCCAATAAATCATTACAGCAGGAACCAACAACGGTACTTTACTCAGATAGGAATAACTCATGAATTTGATCAAATTATCACCATTAATAAAGCTTATCACTTCAAATTGCCAATAAGATAAGATCGTTGCTAGAATCAGCTCTCCTAAGAATAATAGAATATAAGCCAATAAGGACGCTATCAGCGCCAGCTCCCACTCGATTTTTACTATCACCTTAAAGACTACACTCCAGAATAAAATTCCTAAAATCACATGTAAACCGTACAACTTCAATATATCTATGACAACTATTAAAAAAGTCATGTCTATAATTGATATCTTAATATAGTCGATCACTTTAAGTTTAATTCCTACCAATCCCAAACCTACATAGCTAATCAATAATCCTTCAGGAAAAACACTAAACACAAGTTGAATAATCGATAATTCCATTATCCTTCCTCCCAATCTTCCTTTAAGCAAGAAGTCAGCTAATTTATTGCCAAAAATTAATTATCACTCTCTCTATTCAATCTCTTAAACCTTTAAGAAATCAACCTCTCCCCAATAAATCTTTATGGCAGCTATTAGCATAAGTATTTTGCTCAAATAAGAAAAAGTCAGTAGCCTAATCAAATGACCATCACTAACAAAATTAACTACGTCAAAATCCATATAGGATAAGATTGTTGCCAGAACCAGCTCTCCCAAACTCATTAGAATATAAGCCAATAAAGAGGCTATCAGCGCCAACTCCCACTCAATTTTTACTATTACTTTAAAAAGTAAACTCAAAAATAAAATTCCTAAAATCACATGTAAACCATACAACTTCAGTATATTTCTGACAACTATTAAAAAAATCATAAAGATCGTAGCTATTTTAAAATGATTTCTTGCTTTGGTCCTAACCCCTATTAATCCTAACCCTACATAACTAGTCAATAAGCCATCAGGAAAGACCACCAATATAATCTTAGTAATTGACAACTCCATCCACCTTTCCTCCCAATCTTCTCTTAAACAAGCAGCTATCCTTAAATCCTTTTAATCTATATCCCTATCTACTCAATCCCTTAAATCTAAAAGATTAACATCTTCCCAATAAATCTTTATAGCAGCTATTATTAGAGGCACCCTACTTAAATAAAAAAAGGTCAAAAATCTACTTAAACTATCACCACTAATAAAATCCACCGCTTCAAAATTCCAATAAGATAAGATTTCTACCACAATAATTTCTCCAAAAAAGGATAGTATATAAATTAACAATGTAGCGATCAGTGCCAGATTCCAGTCAATTCTTACTATTACTTTTAAAACTAAGCTTAAAAACAAAGCTCCTAAAATCACATGCAAACCATACAGCTTCAATACATTTCTGACAATTATTAAAAAAATCGTAAAAAATATAGTTATCTTAAAATGATTTATTACTTTAGTCTTAATTCCAATCAATCCTAAGCTTACATAGCTAAATAATAAGCTTTCAGGCAAGACCACCAATATAATCTTAATAAGTGATAATTCCATTCAATCCTCCTTGCTTATACAGTCCTACTCTTCTTTAAAGTACAAGTAAATTCAGTTCCAAAACCAACCTCACTCTTTAAATCTAACTTCCCTTCTCTTTCTTCAATTAAAGATTTGATAATATATAGTCCAAAACCTCTTCCATCACCTTTGGTAGAGAAACCAGGCTCAAAGATCTGGTTCTGTAGCTCTTCTTCTATAATAGGACCTGTATTATAAACAGATAAATGATACTTATTATCATTATTCTTCCCTATCAGCCTAATCTCCTTCTTGCCATTAAATCCTTCTATAGCATCAATAGCATTGTCAACCAAGTTAGAGACCACTCTAAATAACTTATCCAAAGGGAAATCAACATCTGTAACCCCTCTTTCAACTTGATAACTAAATGAAATCCCCTGTTTTATTGCTTCAAGTTTTTTAGGAATTAAAATTGAATCGAAAATAGAGTTGGATAGATCATCATTACTAAATTTAATTTCAGATAAATCATTATTCAAAGACTTAATATATTCCCTAACTTTGTCCTGCTTATTAAGTTGTACCATCCCATAAATTGTCTGTAAGTGATTCAAAAAATCATGCTTTTGACTTCTTAAAGTACGTATCAACTTTTTATTTTGCTCCAATTTGACCTGTTGAATCTTGAATTCAGTCTCATATTCTATCATCTTATATATCTCTTTAACTACAATCAGCGATAACATCGACAGGCCAACTACCACAAAAATTATTATATTCAATAGCTTATCATAAGAGATTCCAAATAAATCAGATTCCTTCCAGTTCGCCATAAATAATAATAACATTGTCTGCATTAATATAATCACTATCATTTGATACATACTATTCTTATTGATTTTATCCAATTTTCATCACCAACTAAGTTTTTGATTTAGATATATTCTACCAATATCTTCATTTATAATTTTCGACACAAATTACCATATTCCTTGGAGATTTAATTTTTAATTTTAAAAAAAGAAGCAGAAATAATCAATAATTCTTAAAAAAAAGCAGAAATAATCAATAATTCTTAAAAAAAAGCAGAAATAATCAATAATTCTTAAAAAAAAGCAGAAATAATCAAGTATTTGTTATTAAGCTGTAATAATTCAATTTCAAAAGCTCTAATAATTTTATTATATTTTTATTTTATTTAATTTCTTCAATTACTGCTAAATACCTTTATCTTCTTTAGATATAAAAAAAAGAGTGAAGCAACCAATAATCGTTTGCTTCACTCTTTAAAATTTATTTCTCTTCTCTTTTAGACAAATCAACAAATTTGGTATATTCTTTTTGGAAAGCTAACTCAACAGTACCTACTGGACCATTACGCTGCTTACCAATAATTATCTCTGTAATTCCAGCCCGTTCAGAATCTGGATTATAATAATCATCACGATAAATAAAAGCTACTACATCAGCATCCTGCTCAATAGAACCACTAGAACGTAAGTCACTTAATTGTGGTCGCTTATCATTACGCTGTTCCACTGCACGACTTAACTGTGATAATGATACCACTGGAACACTAAGTTCACGAGCCAAACCTTTTAAGGAACGAGAGATATCAGAAACCTCTTGTTGCCTACTTTCAGAACCAGAACCACCAGTCATCAACTGTAAATAGTCAATTAAGATCAAATCTAAACCATGTTCAGCTTGAATTCTTCTGGCTTTGGCTCTCATCTCCATTACTGTAATACCCGGAGTGTCATCTATAAATATTTTAGACTCCCCTAAGCGACCAGCACCTTGAGAGATTCTGCGCCAGTCATTCTCATTTAAGAATCCTGTTCTTAAACGATGGCTATCTACCTGTGCCTCAGAACATAACATTCTCTGTACCAACTGTGACTTTGACATCTCTAAAGAGAAGATAGCTACCGACTTCTTCTCATTTACAGCTGCATGCTGAGCTATATTCAAAGCCAAGGCAGTCTTTCCCATACTTGGACGAGCCGCTAAAATAAATAAATCTGACGGCTGTAGCCCAGATGTCATCTTATCTAAATCCCTAAATCCAGTAGCAATGCCTGTTACATCACCCTTATTATTATACAATTTCTCTAAATTATCAAAGGTATCCATCAAAATATCTTTGATTCCATCAAAGGTTTGTACCGTTCTCCTTTGAGAAAGATTAAAAACCAACTGTTCTGATTGGTCTAGGATATTATCTATCTCTTGATCACCTTTATAACCTAGTTGAGCAATCTGGTCAGCAGTTTTAATTAATCTTCTTAAAATTGCCTTTTCTTCCACAATCTTAGCATAATGCTCCACATTAGCTGCCGTAGGAACACTATTAACTAAAGAGGTAATATAGGAAGCCCCTCCAACTGCTTCTAAATGTCCTGTTTCATTTAATTCCTCACTGACTGTAACTAAGTCAACAGGCTCTCCTTTATCAAATAGACGATTTATTGCATTAAATATAATAGTATGAGCTTCTCGATAAAAATCCTTAGGTTTTAATATCTCAATTACCTTAGCTATGGCATCCCTGTCTAACAACATAGACCCTAATGTAGACTTTTCAGCATCTATACTATTTGGAGGAACTCTATCCATCTCTTCCATCATGAAACCTCCTTCTAGCCATCCAACATCTTATCCAAAACCTCTTGGATATCTACTACTGGGCTTACTTTAATCTTCATATCCTCTAAATCAACCTTATTATCAACTGGAATTAAGACCTCTTCAACACCAGCTTGATATGCACCATAAATCTTTTCAATTACTCCTCCAACTGGCTTGACCTTACCATGTAGTGAAATTTCTCCGGTAATTGCTATATCTTGGCGAACAGCAATCTCCTCTAAAGCACTGATAATTGCTACTGAGATTGCTGATCCAGCAGAAGGACCATCTACTTGACCTCCACCGATAATATTGACATGAATATCATAATCACTGATCTCCTTACCAGTAACCTTACGGATTACAGAGGCAGCAGTAAAGATAGAATCTTTGGTCATACTCCCTGCTGTTTGATTAAAGCGTAAACTCCCCTTACCCTCTTTACTAGCAGGAAAAGCAATAGCCTCTACCTCTAATACAGAACCTAAAAATCCACTGACTCCCAATCCTAAAACCCTACCTACTTGACTTTTATTACTAGCCTCTTTCCTATTGATAGGAACCAATCTACTTAACTTAACAGCCTCTAAAACCTCTTTAGTAGTAATCTTATTCTTTTGATAATATAATGCTAGATTATAAGCATCTATTAAGATATTAACAGCACTTCTTCCTTGAATTGTATATTCACTGATCAATTGGGCAACTCCCTTAGCCACTTTCATATCCAACTTATCAGCAGCCTGCTTGATAATCTTAATTATATCATCTTTAGTTAAAGGTTCGAAAAATATACTAGTAGTTCTAGAACGTAAAGCAGGATTTAAATCCTGTGGACTTCTAGTTGTTGCTCCTACTAAAATAAAGTCGGCTGGAGCTCCATCTTTAAATAACTTTTTAATATATTGAGGAACATTCTCATCATCTGGATCATAATAAGATGAGTCAAAATGTACCCTCTTATCCTCTAATACCTTTAATAATTTGTTCTGTAATATTGGGTCTAACTCCCCAATCTCATCTATAAATAGTACTCCTCCATGAGCCTTAGTTACTAGCCCTAACTTTGGTTCTGGAATTCCCTCTTGTGCTAACTTTCCTTTAGCACCTTGATAGATAGGATCATGAACAGAACCCAACAATGGATTGGTTACCTCTCTAGGATCCCAACGTAATGTAGTTGCATCAACCTCAATAAATTTAGCGTCATCACCAAAGGGAGTACTCTCTCTCTCTTTAGCAATCTCTAATGCTAAACGAGCAGCTGTAGTCTTTCCTACCCCTGGTGGACCATGAATGATAATGTGTTGAGGATAGGGTGATGATAATTTAGCCAATAAAGCCTTAATCCCTCTCTCTTGACCAACAATCTCTTTTAAAGCTTTTGGTCTTAATAGATTATTTGCTGAGACATTAAGCCCTTTATTCTCCAAATATTCAAGCTCAATATATTTCTTTAAAGTCGCCGGAGTATCAGCCCCATCATCTTTACTCTCTTCATTTATAATCTCTTCTTTTATCTCTTTAATATACTCTTGATGCCTTAATTCCAACTTCTTGTTGATCTTCTCTTCTAGCTCTTCCTTAATTGATTTTTTCGCTAAATCATCAACTAAAATATCTTCTAACTCTTTTAAAAGCTTTAATTTATCTTCAAACTCATCAGGAACTTTATCTAACATCGGATGATCTAAAATTATCTTCTGTAAAGCAACCAATTGATCCTTAATATCTTCAGATTCTAATATATCTAATATATCTAATTTACCTGCCTTTAATAATAGCTTTTCTGTTCCATATATTTCTGATAAAAGGTCAAAAAGGGCAGTAACTTTATGCTCTAACTGCCCTTTCTCATCTTGAGTTCGTTTATCTAGCATAGAATCCCCTTTCTAAATCATTAGGCTTCGGTCACTTTAACTTTCACATCAGCAGTTACATTTTTATGTAACTTTATGCTTACTTTCTTAGTTCCTAAAGTTCTGATATTATCATTTAAATCTATTTTACGTTTATCAATCTTTTGACCAGTTTTCTGTTCAATCTTATCAGCAATATCACTAGTCGTTACTGAGCCAAATAATCTACCATTCTCTCCAGCCTTAACCTTAAATGTAAAGATTTTACCTTCTAAGGACTTCGCCTGCTCTTGTGCTTCCTCTAACTCTCTTTCTTTTTTTCTCTTTTTAGCCTTCTTCTTCTGCTTCAAATTATGGATATTTCCTTCATTAGCTTCTTTAGCTAAACCACGTGGCAGAAGATAATTTCGTGCATGTCCATCAGAAGCATTAACAACTTCTCCTTTTTTACCTAATCCTTTAACGTCTTTTTGTAAGATGACTTTCATAATACCCCTCCATTATCTGTTATTATATAATAACTACTTAATCTTGACAATAATCTATTAATAACAAGAGACTAACTTTTATGTAATTTACGAAAATCAATCCAAATATCTAAAAAACCTATTAATAGACTCAAATAATTAATCATTGGCATAAAGAAAAATATAGTTAGTAAAATTAATGCAATCAATCTCTGATTCCTAAATTTTAAAAAATAATAATAAAGAACAGATAACCCTTCCATAAATAACAAGAATGTAATTATGACACAAATGTTCTTAACTAATATATTATTAAAGAAAATAATAGATAATATATAAATAATAGATAATATTCTAGAAAACCTAATAGCCCTAAAAGAGAACTCTACTTTATAATCATATCCTAATTTTTTTAAAGTCAAACTACTGAAATAATAGTTAAATAATGAATTAATTATAGCAATACAGAAAGAAAATGCTAGATAGGTATCCTTTAAAAAATTAATAGTTTGATTTATAACTTGATTTATATTAAAGAAACCTTCTTCTGACAATCCAAATTCTTGGTATAGATCAGAAGATAATTTTAATATTCCTTTCAATTCAGCAAAAATATCTATATTTAAAATATAAGTCAATACACTTAAAATTAGTAAAATCGATATAAAAGAAGTAATAATTCCAATTACTATAATTATCTTTGAAGAAAATTTCTCCTCAAAAGCAGCTCCCATAACAACACCCATAAATCCAATTGTCAGAATAAATACTAAAGAGACCACAGGATCAACTAATATAAATAATATAAATGCAGCTAAGATACTAGCTATTATAGTGAATTTACTCTCTCTTCTAACCGCTAAGATAATTAATGGGACAGGAGCTATAATCCCCAAAAAAGGTAAGAACAAACCCAAAACTACTAACATAACTGTAATCATCGCAAATAATATAATCTCTATTATTATTTTGCTTTTCACTCTTACACACCTCAAGTCCTATCTTTTAGATGTCCTAGTAACTCACTTAAATCACCATACCACGCCTCTATCTGATGCTTATCATTAATATTTAATTCTAATTGTTTTTCTAATTTTCTATCTAGTTGATCAAAGGAATATCCTAATCTCTTAGCTAATAAATATGTAGACATAATTATATTGGTCAAAATTTCTAATAATTTTGCTTCATTCTGTTTAATCATCAATTTAAATAGTAAAGAGACATTACTCAATATTTCTGTCTTTAGCCATTCTATTATCTTCAAATTTTTAGTTATAGAACCCTCGATAGAGTTGAACTTCTTCATGAGGAACCTCCTAATAAAACAATATCACAATCAATCATTATCTATAACTTAATTCTTCTTACGTCTAATTTTTCCTGCAAAGTAAAAATAAAAGGAGGCATAGATTGCCCCCCATTTATTAATCAATTTTATAAGGTAATAAAGCGATATTTCTCGCTCTCTTAATAGCACTAGTTAATTCTCTTTGGTGCTTTGCACAATTACCAGAAATTCTTCTTGGTAAGATTTTACCACGATCTGTTATATATTTACGTAGAATATTAATTCTTTTATAATCAATCTTATCTACTTTATTGGCACAAAAATCACAAGATTTTCTTCTTCCTCTAGCCATCTGTTTTCCCTCCTTTTAAATTTTTAGAAAGGGACTTCTATATCTTCTTCCATAGATTGTATGTTGTTATTATTATTGCTACTGCTATTATTATCACTTCTATTAGAATTACTGTTACCCCAGTCTAAGAAGGTAACATTATTTGCTACAATCTCTGTAACCTTTCTTCTTTGTCCCTCATTAGTCTCATAATAACGAACCTGTATTCTTCCATCAACAGCAACTAGTCTTCCTTTTTCTAGGTGGTTTGCGCAATTTTCTGCTTGCTTTCTCCAAACAACAATATCAACCCAATCTACTTCCCGTTCACCTTGGGAATTTGTATAATCTCGTTGTACTGCCAGAGTAAAGTTACATACTGCGGTTCCATTAGGAGTATATCTTAGTTCCGGATCAGCTCCCAATCTACCAATTAAAACAACTTTATTAAGCAAAATAAAACACCACCTTGTTATTATTCATCTCTTAAAATTAAGTAACGAAGGACATTATCATCAATCTTAAAGATTCTTTCTAATTCCTCAACAGTTGCAGGCTCACCTGCAAAGTTAACTAGTACATAGTATCCAGTCTTATCTTTGTTGATTTCATAAGCTAACTCTTTAGTTCCCATTTTATCTAGATTAGCTACTTCACCACCGTTGCTAGTAATAACACCAGTCATCTTCTCAATTACTGCCTCAGTAGCTTCTTCACCTAAATTAGACTTAATAATAAACATAGTTTCATATTTTCTCATCCGTTTCACCTCCCCATTTGGTCAATGGCCCTGTATAGAGCATGGAATAACATAATAAATTATAACACTAGCTTGTCTAGATTTCAACTATTTTTTATATATTTAGCTTTCAGTTCCTAGCTACTAGCCATTGGCTAAAAGCTAACAGCTAATTACACATTAAATTTAAAGTAACATACATCTCCATCTTCAACAATATAATCCTTACCTTCAAGCCTTAAGGTTCCAGCTTCCCTTGCTTTAGCAAAAGAACCAGCTTCAATTAAATCCTCATAACTGACTACTTCTGCCTTAATGAAACCTCGTTGCATATCAGTATGTATAACGCCTGCTGCTTCTGGTGCTGTAGCGCCTTTTTTAACAGTCCATGCTCTAACTTCCTTCTCCCCAGCTGTAAAGTAGGTGATCAGACCCAGTAATTCATATCCAGCTCTGATTAATTTATCCAAACCAGATTCTTTTATACCTAACTCCTCTAAAAACATCTCTTTCTCTTCTCCATCTAATTCGGCAATCTCTGCTTCTAAGCGGGCACTGATAGTTACTACCTTGGCATCTTCTCCAGCCGCCTTCTCTCTAACTTTTTTAACTAATTGGTTGTCTTCCTCTGTAATTTCATCTTCTCCTATATTGGCAGCATAAAGCACTGGCTTTAAAGTTAATAGATTCAAATCACGAACTAGTTTCTCTTCATCCTTAGATAAACCAGCACTTCTAGCAGGATTTCCTTCTTCCAATACTGGAACCAACTTATCTAAAACAGCCATCTGTTCTTTATAAATCTTCTCCCCTGTTTTAAGCATCTTTTGAGTTCTATCTCTTTTCTTAGTAGCACTCTCCAGATCTGCTAAAACAAGCTCTAATTCTATAATCTCAATATCCCTTAATGGGTCTACACTACCTTCTACATGGGTAATGTTCTCATCATCAAAGCACCTTACTACATGAACAATTGCATCTACTTCTCGAATATTACCCAAAAACTTATTACCTAGACCCTCTCCCTTACTAGCACCTTTAACCAATCCAGCAATATCAACAAACTCAATTGCTGTTGGTACTGTCTTTTTAGGATCGATAACCTCTGTTAGTTTATCCAATCTTCTATCTGGAACCTCTACAATCCCAATATTAGGATCAATTGTACAGAAAGGATAGTTTGCTGATTCAGCACCTGCCTCTGTAATTGCATTAAATAATGTTGATTTTCCTACATTAGGCAAACCAACGATTCCACATTTCATTCCCATCTAATAAACAGCTCCTTTATATTTAGCTTTTAGCTACTAGCCACCAGCTATCAGCTAGTCACCAGTCACTTTCTTTTTAACACTCTTCTCAAATTTAGGACGTGGGAGCATAATCACTCTACCACATTCTATACATTTTATTCTAAAATCCATTCCTGTTCGCAAAATCTCCCATCTATCCTCTCCACAAGGGTGTTTCTTTCTAAATTGAACCACTTCACCAACAGAAAATTTCATCATAAATTCACCCCTTACACTTAAATTACAACTACTAGTATACAGGGAAAAAATAAAAAATGCAAAATAAAGTATTAAGAAGGACTGAAGATAATTATAAGATTATAAACTTTAAATTTATTCACCTATATTATCTTTAAAATTCACTATAATTATTTAATAGATCAAATAATATAAAGGCAATGAGATATTATCTCATTGCCTTTATATTATTATTCAGCCATTACATTGCTAGATTTTTCAGATGACTCCTCAACATTTTTTAAGATTTGATCTACTTTCTCAAATGGTAACCAATTAACTTTACCTGTAGAAACATCATAAATAGCTCCTATAACTTTAACTTTTCTATCTCTTACTAACTCCCTAGTAATTGGACTAGCCATAAATAAATCTTCAATACTCTGCCATACATTCTCTTCTATAGCATATGAAATTATTTGATCAGTTTCTAAATCTGGATGAGCTTGTATAGTAGATTTAACAGCAGGTTCTATATTATCTACTAAAGCAGGAATATTACGCTCTAAAGCATGAGCTACTCCTTGAATACTATGAGTTACCGCTGTAACTGCTCCACACTGTGTATGACCTAACACTACTAGTACAGGAGTATTTACATGAGCTAGACCATATTCGATAGAACCTGCTTCATCAGTATCTATAACATTTCCAGCTATCCTAATTGTAAATATATCCATTACTCCCGCATCAAAAATTAGTTCAACTGGAACTCTAGAATCAGAACAAGCAATTACTGTTGCATAAGCATAATCCTTTTGATCTTCTTTACCTGCTTGTTCAAAACGTTTTTTTGTGATATCAGGATGTTTAGATTCTCCTAGCCAAAACCTTTTATTCCCCTCTTTTAATAAGTTTAATGCTTGCTCTGGACTGGGCTTATTACCAACTGTCTTCTTAACCTCTGATAATTCTTTTGAGTCAGCAGTATCTCCACCATTTTGCATACTACAGCCCATAATACCTATCAATAATAACAAACTAATTAAACAAACAATTCCCTTCTTATTCATATTTATTCCCCCTTAGAATTATTTAATTATAGGATTTGTTTGTATATATATTATATTTAATCTATTTTTTCCCTTCTTTTAAATATAATAAATCAATATTTTTCCATTTTAAAATAAAAAGCAGAGAAAAGATTCTCTACTTTTTAAGTAAATATTACTGCTTATTCACTATTACCATATGATTATAAGGAATCTCGATTCCCTTCTCATCAAATCTTTCTTTTACCCTCTGCCTTATTATCCTAGCAATCTGCCAAGACTCCATCGGCTCTGCCATAGCAACTAATCTGATATTAACACTAGACCCAGCAAGCTCTTGTACCCCTTGCACTGTAGGTCCTTCCTTGATTTGAGGAAATTCTTCCTTTAACTCATTGGCTAACTCTTTTAAGACATCAATAGCTTCTTTAATATTTTGGTCATAATCTATTGGAGCATCAATAACAATCCTTCTAGTCTCTGAGCTAAGATTGGTTACTTGTTCTATCTTACCATTAGGGATAATATGCAAATCACCATCAAAATTTCTTACCTTAGTTACCCTTAATCCAATCTCTTGAACAATTCCCTCAATCCCTGCAACCTTAACATAATCACCGATAGAAAATTGTCTTTCAAATAAAATAAAGAACCCTGTAATAACATCACGAACAAGGTTCTGAGCTCCAAAACCTACAGCTAGTCCCACTACTCCTGCACCAGCTATAATAGAGGTCGTTGGCACACCAAGTACATCCAGCCCCATTGTTCCTCCAAGAAAATAAAGAATATACCTCAAAGCACTCTTTAGAACAATCTGTAAAGTCTTATTTCTCCTTTTAACATACTGGTCATATTTTGTTTTCTCTTCAAATAAGCGATCAATTAGATAATTACCTAGCTTTAAAAGTAACTTTCCTACTATTAAAATACCTGCTAACTGCAATAGCCCTACACCAATTTTCATCAATAAATCAGGATCTAGAATCCTCTTGATAAAACTATTAAAAACGCCTTCAAAATCTGTAAAATCTCCCATAAATATTACCCCTCCTTAAATCCAATAACTTTCTTATCCTTATAAAAGACTCTAGGCACCCTTAAAGCAATTCTACAAACTATCTCATAATTTATAGTTTTTAACTTACAAGCTAGCTCATCTGCCGAGATCTCCTCATCTCCTTCCTTTCCTATTAAGGTTACTACATCTCCTATCTCTGCTTTCATTCCAGATACATCTATCATCATTTGATCCATACATATATTTCCAATTACTGGAACCCTCTGTCCTTTAAATAAAACCTCTACCTGACCAGATAAAGCCCTAGAATAACCATCATGATAGCCAACAGGCAAAGTAGCTACCTTAGTTCTAGATTGAGTTATATAGGTTCCTCCATAACTGATTGGTGTTCCTGCATTTACCTCCTTTAGATGAACAATCTTGGCCTTCCACTCCATAGCAGGTTTTAACTCTATCTGATCAGATAACCTTGGGTCAGGATATAATCCATATAAAATTATCCCCATTCTTACTAATTTATAATTGGCTTTAGAAAAATTGATAATGGCTGCACTATTAGAAGTATGTATTAATGGAACTTCAATCCCGTTATCCTTTAAAAAACCGACTAGTCGATTAAATCTATCTAATTGCTTAGCAGTATAAACCTTGTCTACATCAGATTTAGCAAAATGGGTAAAGAGACCCTCAATTTGAATATGAGGTAACTTAGCAATTTTAACTATCTCTTCTCCAGCCTCTTCATCAGCTAGCAGTCCTATCCTTCCCATCCCTGTATCTACTTTAATATGTATTTTTATATCAATCCCTAGTTGAGATAACTCCTTAGCTAAAGCATAAGTATAAACCGTTGGCGTTAAATCATATTCTACTATCTCGTCAATTTGGTTGGTCAATAGAGTTCCTAAAATCAAAATAGGCACTTCTATTCCTGATCTGCGTAATTTAACCCCTTCATGTACTGTAGCTACACCAAGCCAGCCTACTCCCTCTTGCACAGCCACTTTAGCAATTTCACTTGCTCCATGACCATAGCCATCTGCCTTAACAATTGCCATTATCCCTGTTTCTGAACTGATTCTTTCTTTGACCTGTTTGAGATTAAACTTGATAGCATCTAAGTCTATATTTAACCAAGTAGGTCTTAAATTTTTAAGCTCCATAACCTCTCCTTCTTTCATATTATTATAAAAATTTTTAAGCATATCTTCTCAATAAACCTGTTTAGGGTGAAATTTAAATATAACATTATAGATATTACCACTCTTTACGCCTAAGGCTAAGATTAAGGTTAAATATTATTTAACCTTAATCTTAAAATATCACAACATCCCCATCAAACTCAATTTTATAATCGGACATCTATATAAATTTACAAATGCCTATTAAGATTTCTAACATAACTAAAGATTAAAAATAATAATAATCCTAAACTTAATTTTCCTAACTGTGGATAAATTAATTCAACTAGCTTAGAAAAAGGCATTTTTACAAAGGGAAATACAAAAATTAAAATAATAAAAATAACCTTTCTCTCCGATAATCCCAAACTGTCATTTAACCTGCTAGTTAGAGCATATAAGTTACAACTAGCCGTAGTCAACATCGCCAGCCATAAAGTAGATGAGTATATATAATACAAATCATACTTATAACCTGCAATTATATCTATAATAGGAATCTGGCTATTTACTATCTCATTATAAAATTGATACAAGAGATAATAGAGGAAGAAAGCTACCGTTCCTAAAACTATTCCTCCCATAGAAATTCCACAAAAAAGCTCTTCCTTTTCTACCTTTAAACTCAAAGGAACTAATACTGTTAGTGCTAAAATCAGATTATATCCAGTATAAATAAAAGAAGAGGCTATCCAATTTACTTTTAAGTAATCATGGGGGAGAACAATCCTAAAATCATCTATAATACCTAAAAGTACAGCTACTATAATAACTAACAAGAGTGGAATTAAGATTAAATTAAGCTTCATAATACCTTCTACCCCATAATAATTTGACCAAATAATAACTATTATTGTTAATATCAATCCAAAATTTATCTTATAATTAAAGAATTGATTAAATATCTCTTTACTACCTGCTAACATTACAATTAAACTACCTAATAAGAATAAAGTTAAAATTAAATCAGCTATGAATCCAAATTTCTTTCCAGCAATACTATAAAATAATTCTTTATAATTATTTGATTTTAAAGTATGACTTATCTGAACAATAAGAAGGCCTAAAATAATGAATAGTAAACCAGAGAATATTATCCCTAATAAACCATTACTACCATAAATAACGAAGAACTGTAATATTTCCTGTCCTGAAGCAAAGCCTGCTCCAATAACTGCTCCAATATAGGTTACAGCTATCTGTAAACTTTTATTTATCTTCACCTTATCCCCCCTCAATCATTTATATGAAGGGAAAAAGGGATAAATTTAGGTAAAAGTTTACAGTTTAGATAAAAGTAAATTTCCACATCTTAAAAGAGTAACTAGTTTATAGTCAAAACTATATTTTTAATTAAAAAGTGGTGGATAAAAATGGATAAATTTATTTCCAATAAAGAAAAATATCATAAGAAGATTGATAATAATCATGAAAACATAGCATCTACTAGCTTTAACAGACAGGAGTTATTAGAACAAGACAGAGTGCATATTGATGACCCACTAGCAATTAGCCATCTTAAAAAGATTATCAGACATAAATTACAGACAAGATATAATCCACAAGCCCAAGAGTTAATAGTAATATGTATTGGAACAGATCGCTCTACTGGAGATTCTTTGGGTCCTTTAACTGGTTCTAAGCTATTAGATTTTCGTTTTAGAAATAACACAAAAATCTTTGGCTCTCTAGAAAAACCTGTTCATGCTACTAACCTAGAAGAACACCTAAATTATATTAATAAGAATTACTCTAATCCATTTATTATAGCAATTGATGCTAGCTTAGGAAGAAGTAGCAGTGTTGGTTCAATCAGTGTCAATAATGGACCTTTAAAGCCAGGTTCTGGAGTTAATAAGAATCTCCCTCCTGTAGGAAACATACACATTACTGGCTTGGTAAATGTTTCTGGATACATGGAATATTTCGTACTACAAAGCACTCGCTTAAGCTTAGTTATCAAAATGTCCAAAATAATTGCTTATTCTTTATTCCAGGAATTAAGGGAATACAATAGCTAAAGGCTTTGATTTATCTTATTAAATCAAAGCCTTTACCTTTATAATATTTTATTCATCTTCAGATGTTCAATACCTGCTTCTTCAATTATATCCTCTGAAAGTACATTAAAGCCATTATTCTTATAAAAAGCAACAGCATGGGTTTGAGCATGTAAAAGCAACTCCTCTAACCCTTCTTTTTTAGCAAAATCCATAACCTCAGATAATAATCTAGAGCCTACTCCTTTGTTACGATACTCTTTTTTAATTGCCATTCTCTGTACCTTAGCCAAATTATCATTAACCAATAATAATCTGCAGGTTCCAATAACTGCTTCTGGTGTCTGAACTATAAAATGAATTGCTCTCTTATCATCTTCATCAAGCTCCAATTCAGCTGGAACACCTTGTTCTCCAATAAATACTTCTCTTCTCAATTTGAAGGCCCTTTGTAAATCTTTTTCCCTAGTTACTATTTTAAATTCCATATTAGTCATTCTTCTTATCTTTATCTTCTTCTAATCTTTTAAAGCCATTATTAGAGTTATTATTAGAGGATTGCTTAGATTTATTATCAGTTACTTCTTCTTTACCTTTCTTATCTAAAGTTTTTTTAGATTCAGATATCTTCTGATCAATCTCTGCCTTAGAAGTACTATTACCTTGGAAAGTTGCTCCATCATGAATAATTAAGTTAGAAATAGATATATCACCTATCAATTTACCTGTTTCTACTATCTCTAATTTACCTTCAGCCTTTACATTACCTTCAATAACTCCAGCAATCATGATATTATCACCTTGGACATTGGCGGTTAGCCTTCCTTCTTTACCTACATAAATATCACCATTTACAATTAACTGCCCTTCTAGTTCTCCATCTATTCTAATTGATTCAGCCACTTCAATTACACCTTCAACCTTTGTCCCTGCGCTGATAATTGTTCCTATACCCTTTGCTTTTTTCTTTTTCTTCTTTCCGAACATCTATAGCCCCCCTATTTATCATATAACTATTTTATATATTCCATTGGATTAACTACTTTTCCTTTATATCGAATTTCATAATGTAAATGAGGTCCTGTACTACGTCCAGAATTACCTGATAAAGCAACTACATCTCCTCGCTGAACCCATTGTCCACTCTTTACTAATACTCTATTATTATGTGCATATATGGTTCGATAACCATAGCCATGATCAATTACAACCTTTCTACCATAACCATCATTCTTATTTCCTGCAAAGATTACTCTACCCTTTCCAGTAGCAATAACCTTATGATTATACCAGATACCAATATCTATACCATCATGAAATAGCCTTTTTTTCAATACTGGATGGTAGCGATATCCAAAAGGTGAGGTAATGCGTCCTTGACCATTCCTAATTGGCCACCCTTGAGGTTTAGCCTCTATAAATCTATTATGTTCTACTACCTTCTGCTTTAGATCATATAAATCTTCTTTCTGTTTTGGCATTACTTCCTTTAACATAACCAGATTGGCCTCTATATACTGGATCATATCACTGCCTTTATCCTCTGAGTTTTCAAAGTCATAATAGCCAATATTATTGCTCATATTAGTTTGCATGTCATTACTTTCACTAATATCATCTTTCCCATTAATTAATTCCCTTATCTCTTGTTTCTCAGTTATAATATCCCCAAATTCATTATTTATCTTCTCTATCTCGTCAATAAATTTCGATAATCTCTGCTCATAATACTCTTTTTCTTCCTTAAGAACTTGATTCTTCTCTTTATAAGGAAGCAGATTACTAATCTCATCTTTGGCCTGGCTATATTCTCCATAATAATACCATAAAAAGCCTACCACAGTAATAACAGAAATAAATATAGACAAAAAGATAAACTTAATACTACTCTTAGATATACGTAAGGTTCGGACATCACCATCGGTATGGGGAACAATTGTTAGAGTTATTTTCCGCTTTCCCTTATGATAAGACATAATGCTGTCCCCTCCATTTTATAGATTAAATGTGCTTATTAAAACCAAATACCTGATTAAATAGTCAAACTTATTACAATTATTCTACATAAAAAACATTTTTCCTTTTTTTTATCAAGATTTCAAATTAATTATTTTTATTAAATAAACTTCATATTATTTAAATTAAAAGTACTATAATGGTCTAAGTTATAATATCATCTTACTGATTATAAAATTAAATTATAACAATTATTCATTATTTATTATAATTAGAATAAGTAAACTAAGGCAATTACTACAAAAATAGCCGGTAATAGATTTCCGACTTTAATTTTGGTTATATTTAGCATATTTAAAGCAATTGCCAAAATTAATAGTCCTCCTGTTGCTGTCATTTCAGTAATGATAGGGTCGGTCAAAAAGACCTTGACCTGACTTGCTAATAAAGTAATAGCACCCTGATATAAAAATACAGGTATTGCTGATAAAATAACTCCTATACCTAAAGTAGAGGCAAAGGCTATTCCAGAAAATCCATCTAATAAAGCTTTGGCATATAATGTAGAGGGGTCATGCTGTAATCCATCCTGAATAGCCCCCATTATTGCCATAGCACCAACACAATAGATTAAGCTACATTGGACAAAGCCTTCAGCTACTCTACCCCTATTTCCTAGCCTTCTCTCAAACCATTTACCGATGCTTTCTAATTTATCCTCTATATTAATTGCTTCTCCAATTAATCCACCTATTAATAAGCTAAAGATAATATAGGTTGGGTTATTAGTGCTTAATGCCATCTGTATACCTATCAGTAATACTGATAAGCTCAATCCCTGCATAACAGTTTCCTTAAATCTCTTCTTTAACTTAGCTCCAAGCATCATTCCTAAACTACCTCCTATGATAATCGAGATAGTATTAACTATAGTTCCCTTCATATTCTCTCTCCTTCATTATTCCTTGATTTTATAAAGAAATTATACTTTTATCTCTTAATTCCTGCTAAAATAGTAAAAAGAGAGGATTTTTCCTCTCTTTTTTGCACTAATCTTTTATCTTCCATTCTTTATACAATTTTTCTGCTGCTATACCTGGATGGGTCATCTCAGTCGGACTTAAGATTTGCTTTAGCTCTTCTTCACTAAAGAGCCCCCTCTCTAGAACAGCTTCTCTAACCTTCTTTTCTCCTATTAAAACCTCTTTAGCAATCTCTGTTGTCAGTTTATAGCCTAAATAAGGGTTTAATGCTGTTAGTAGTCCCAAACTATCTTCTAATAGCTCTTGGCACCGCTTTTGATTAGCTTCAATTCCTGTAATACATCTCTCTCCAAAAACTTTAACACCATTTTTTAAGACTGTTAAGCTCTCTAGTAACTTATCGGACAATAACGGGGTCATTACATTTAACTCCAATTGACCCGACTGAGCAGCCAAAGTAATGGCTTGGTCATTACTGATTACTAGAAAGGCTACTTGATTGATCGCTTCAGGTATTACTGGATTGACCTTGCCTGGCATAATTGAAGAACCTACCTGTACTTGAGGTAATTTAATCTCACCTATTCCTCCTTTAGGCCCTGAGCTCAATAATCTCAGATCATTAGCAATTTTATTTAAGTTTACAGCTAAAGCCTTTAATAAGCCTGAAACTTCCACAAAAACATCCAAATTTTGTGTATTATCTATCATATTCTCAGCATGAGCTAGATTCAAACCTGTGATGTTTCTAATTTCCTTGACAACCTTAAAGATATATTTGCGGGGAGCATTCAAACCTGTCCCTATAGCTGTCCCACCTAAATTAATCTGCTTTAATCGCTCAGCTACTTTAAATAATCTCCATCTATCACGGCTAATCGCCTCAGCATAGGCAGAGAACTCCTGTCCTAGAGTAATAGGGACAGCATCCTGTAGTTGAGTCCGACCTAATTTGAGATAATTGGCAAATTCCCTCTCCTTTTCTTGTAATACTTCCTGTAAGTTAGCAACCTCTTCACTTAAGGGTATCAATAATTTTAAGGCAGCAATTCTGACAGCAGTCGGATAGACATCATTGGTAGACTGGCTTAGATTAATATCTTCATTGGGATGAACTAGACTGTAATCCCCCTTTTGTCCTCCTAACAGCTCAATAGCTCGATTAGCAATCACTTCATTGACCATCATATTGGTCGACGTCCCTGCTCCACCTTGTAAAGCATCTAAGATAAACTCCTCATCAAATTCTCCTGCTAATATCTCCTTACAAGCCTTTAAAATAGCTTCTTTCTTCTCTTCACTAACCTTAGCCAACTCATAATTAGTAATTATTGCAGCCATTTTAATTTGAACTATAGCCTTAATCAACTCCAAATTGACCTTTCTGCCAGTAAGGTTAAAGTTTTCAGCAGACCTTAAAGTACTAATTCCATAATAGCTTTCATCTTTAAGCTCTCTAACCCCTAATAAGTCCTCTTCAACTCTCATTACTCTTCCTCCCAGATCATTTGAGCTAAGGGAAAAGGTTCTAAGGCTCTATCTAAAATACCATGTACATAAGCAATTAGCATCCCATAATTAACGATTGGAACACCTAGACTGTCAGCCTTCTTCAACCTATATAGAATCTCTTTGCGATTGGTCATACAGCCTCCACATTGAACAATTAAACTATACTCCTCAACATTATCAGGAAATTCCCTTCCAGCCACATGGTCAAATTCCAACTCTCCACCTACTTCTTGGCGTAACCACCTAGGAATTTTGATAGTTCCAATATCATCAGCAGTCCGATGGTGGGTACAGCTTTCACAGATTAATACCTTATCTCCTGCCTTAAGTTTAGAGATTCCTTTAGCACCTCTAGTAAAGATCTCTAAATCACCCTTATAGCGAGCAAATAAGACTGAGAATCCAGTCAACATAATATCTTCTGGTACATCGGCAGCCACCTTCATAAAGGCTTGAGAATCAGTAACTACAATTTTAGGCTTCTTTTTAAGACTATCTAAAGCACCTTTTAACTCTGTTTCTTTAACTACTACTGCTTGGGCATCATTATCAAGAATATCTCGTAAGGTCTGAACCTGTGGTAAGATTAATCTACCCTTAGGAGCAGCCAAATCTATTGGAATAACCAATACCACTATATCTTGAGGTTTGATTAAATCTCCAATAATATGGGGTTCTTCAAATTTCTCTGGAGCTTGTAGGATTATCTCTTTCTTTAGCTCTTCTATCCCTGTCTGCTCTTTAGCACTGACTTTCAATAATTTAATACCTAACTCCTTCATTAAAGAGTTTAACTCTAACTTATCAAATTTGTCCTCTTTATTGACTACTCCTACAACTGAAATCTCCCGATCCTCTAATTCAGCCAGTAGCTCCTTCTCATATTCATCTACTCCTACTTCAGGATCAATTACTAATAAAGCCAAATCCGTCCTACTTAAAGCCTCTTTGGTCTTCTTAATTCTTAACTTCCCTAACTCACCTACATCATCAATTCCTGCCGTATCGATCATAGTCACTGGTCCAATCGGTAAGATTTCCATTGACTTATAGACTGGATCAGTCGTTGTTCCTGCTACATCAGAAACCACAGCCAAATCCTGATTGGTCAGTGCATTAATTAGACTAGATTTACCAGCATTTCTCCTCCCTAAAAGAGCAATGTGTAATCTATTAGCCTGTGGTGTGTTTTGCATAATTCTTCACCTCCGAAGTTATATAAATAGCGCGAGTGATTAGTGGGAGCGTGAGAAACCCTAATATTGAAAGACTCACACTGAAAACTCACACTGACACTTATTATTTATTAGTCCTCTTAAAGTAATGTGGTGAATCTCCCCACTCACCATACACAATCTCATCACCTACTGTACCCACTCTAGCAGCTAAGCAGTTCTTACAGTCAGATGCCTCTTCATCGATACAGGGTTTGTTCTCATAAAGTTGATACTCTGTTCTATATTTTCTGTGAGTAATAATCGGCATTAAAATATTAGCTCCTGCCTTTAGTGCCATCTCACGCCCTACTGGATTTAGAGCCTGTAAGGCAGTAGTTGCTGCAATATTAATATCTTTCATTAATAGTCTTAGGATTGCAACCATCTTCAATCCCCAATTAAGGTTTCTAGTCTTTAAAACTCCATTATCTTCAACATCCTTAGCTGTCGGGGTATCTTCATGGAGAACATAAGGTCCCATTCCAACCATATCAATATCATTTTCTTTAAAGAAGATTAAATCATCAACTAAATCTTCTATAGTCTGACCTGGAAAACCAATCATTACCCCAGTACCTACCTGATAACCGATCTCTTTCATCTCTGCTAAACATTCTAATCTACGTTTAAAGTCATGGTCATCTGGGTGAAGGGAATTGTATAACTCTTGATTAGAGCTCTCTATTCTAAGTAAATAACGATGGGCTCCTAGATCATACCAACGCTGATAGGTTTCCTTACTCTGCTCTCCTAAGGACAAGGTAATCCCTAATTCATCATTACTTAATTCTTTAATCTTCTTAATTATATTATCAACAAACTCAACAAACTCCTTATCACTTCTCTCCCCTGATTGGAGAACTATCGAACCATAATTATTCTCATAAGCCCATTTAGCTCTATCTAAAATCTCTTCCTCAGTCATAGTAAATCTATCTACCTTGTTATTATCCTTTCTAATTCCACAATAATTACAGTTCTTGACACATACATTACTAAACTCTATTAAACCACGATAGTAAACCTTCTGCCCTATATATTCAGCTTTAACTTCATAAGCTTTATCATATAGTTTTTGTAAATCCTCTTTATCCTCTAGATTCATTAAATAAATTAAATCATCTCTAGTTAATTGATCTTTGTTCAAAATAACTTCTAAATTCATATGATAACCTCTTTCTGCTTTAGTTTTTATCTGAATTAAAATAATCATTAAAGAGTATAGCTGACTTATCTTTCAACTTTTTATCTATATTTTGACCTAACAATAGAAATTCATCATTCTCTCCTATCACTTCAGAACTAGTAAATTGTTCTTGACCAACTTTAAAGATATAGTCAATTCTCTTACTTGCTTTTTTATTCAGCCAGACCTTATTATTATCTTGGTCAATCAGTTTACTTAACTCTTCTTTAAAAGTATAAATCTCTTTTTTCATTTTCAATCTCCTCTAATTTAGCTTCAATCTTCTCTTTAGTCTTCTCATCTTCTATCTCAGCTAATTTTTCTTGTATTAACTTCTCCCCAACATCTTTAGTCTTCTCAGAAGCATAATCCTCTAAATATTCCTTAAAGGTTAATAGAGCATTAGGTCCACAGTATCTTTTGATAAAGCCAGGAATAGCAAATTCCATAAAATGTTCTCCTGTCCTGCCTAAACGATAACAGGCAGTACAGAAGGAAGGAATATATCCATCACTAAGCAATTCATAAATTACATCATCTAAAGATCGACTATCTCCTATCACAAACTGCTCACGATTTATATCTTGTTCATCATCATCATCAGAATAACCATTTATCTCTATCTTAGTTCCAGCATCAATCTGTGAAACTCCTAATTTAATAGCTTCTCTTCTTAGCTTAGCATCTTCACGGGCTGTTAAGATTAAACCAGTATAAGGAACAGCAAGTCTTAAAATTGCTATTATCCGTTTAAGTTCTTCATCATTAACAAAGTATTTATCATCTATACTGACATTACTAGCTTCCTTTAATCTAGGAAAAGAAATTGTATGAGGACCAACATTGTACTTCTCTTCAAGATGAATTGTATGCTCTAATAGTCCCATCACTTCATACTTCCAATCATATAATCCAAATAATACTCCAATCCCTACATCATCAATTCCAGCTTCCATTGCTCTATCTAGTCCTGTTACTCGCCATTTAAAATCTCTTTTAGGTCCAGAATGATGTACCCTTTGATAAGTTTCATGGTGATAAGTCTCTTGGAAGATCTGATAAGTTCCAATACCAACCTCTTTTAATTTCTTATACCCTTCTACATCCAAAGGAGCAGCATTGATATTAACCCGTCGAATCTCCCCTTTATCCTCTCTTGTATCATACACAGCTTGAACAGTCTTAGCAATAAAGTCTGCATCATAATCTGGACTCTCTCCATAAACTAAAATAGAACGCTTCTGCCCTTTCTTCTCCATTGCTTTAACTTCAGCTTGTAATTCTTTAATAGTCAAAGTACAGCGATCAATCTCGGTATTAGAAGCCTTAAACCCACAGTATTCACAGTTATTGATACATTTATTTCCTACGTATAAAGGAGCAAATAATACTATTCTATCACCATAAACTTTGTTCTTTAACTCCTCAGCACCTTTAAATATTCTCTCAATCCATTCTGGCTTGTCAGCTTGCAGAAGAGTGGCTGTCTCTTCTAAAGACAGTCTCTCTTTATTTAATGACTTATTAATAATTGTCTCTATCTTCTCTTCTGTCGGTTTTACCTGTGCTAAAATATCCTCTAACTTCTTATCATCAATAAAATCCTTTGACACCTTTATCACTCCTCTTGAGATTTTTTTCACATTTATAAACAAAAAAAGACTTACCACAGAGATAAGTCTTGACATACTAGTCCTAAGACACTCTCTCCCTATGATTAGGATACCCCTTTCATTTAGAGAACTTGTAATAATATTTCACTTTACCCCTCTAAACCAGGAAAAATCCCAATCCATTAGGGTGTTTCATGTGAAACATTAAAATATTCATATTTAATTATATTATACATTATGGAAAAGAAAGTTTCAAACAACTTCTTCCTATTTATCTAATACCTCAATTATTCTAGATAAGTCATCATTAGAATAATATTCAATAACTATCTTACCCTTCTTCTTGCCAGATTGTATTGCTACCTTAGTTCCTAAAATACCTCTTAACTTCTCTTCGACTATAGTCACATTTGGATCTTTTTTAGTTATTGTTTTCTTCTTAGACTTACCTTCTTTATTCTTTAATCCTTTAATTAGACGTTCAGTCTCTCTTACACTTAACTCTTTCTCTATTATCTGTTTAGCTGCTTTCTTCTGTAAATCAATATCTTCAATAGCCAATAATGCACGGGCATGTCCCATTGCTAGAGTTCCACGTGAAACATACCCTTTAATTTCATCAGGTAATTTTAATAATCTCAAAGAATTAGCAATACTAGAACGACTCTTACCAATCCGTTTAGCCAATTCAGCCTGTACCAAATTAAAAGTATCAATTAATTGCTGATAAGCTTCAGCTTCTTCAATAGGATTTAAGTCTTTTCTCTGTAAATTTTCAATCAAAGCAATCTCCATCATCTGTTGCTCATCAATCTCTGTAATGATTGCCTCTATCTCTTTTAGCTTTAAATTCTTAGAAGCTCTATATCTTCTCTCCCCCGCTACAATCTGATAATCTGAACCACTTTCAGCCTTCCTTACTATGATAGGTTGAATCAATCCATGCTCTTTAATAGACTGAGTAAGCTCCTCTAGCTCTTCTTGATTGAAAGTCTTTCTTGGTTGATAAGGATTAGGCTTAATTAACTCTAAATCAATCTTCCTTATCTGCGAAGTATCCCCTTCTATTAAATTACTATCGGAATTACTAATTAAAGCATTTAATCCTCTTCCTAGTCTTCTTTTAGACACGTACAATCACTTCCTTTGCCAATTCTAAATATGCTTTAGCACCTGTAGAGGTCTTATCATAAATATTAATCGGTTCTCCAAAGCTTGGTGCTTCACTTAAACGTACATTTCTTGGAATAACAGTCTTATAAACTATCTCCCCAAAATGTTCCTTAACTTCATAGCTAACCTGTTCTGATAAATTTGTTCTAGAGTCATACATAGTTAATAGAACACCATTTATATCAATATCAGGATTCAACCCCCCTTTAATTAAGTCAATAGTACTCAACAACTGACTTAACCCCTCTAAAGCATAATACTCACACTGAATAGGAATCAGTACAGAATCAGCTGCTGCTAATGAGTTTAAAGTCAATAATCCTAAAGAAGGCGGACAGTCTATTAAAATAAAGTCATAATCTTCCTTGACCTCATTTATTGCCTGCTTGACCTTATATTCTCTAGAGATACTTGATACTAACTCAATCTCTGCCCCTGCCAATTCTAAGGTTGCTGGAACAATATCCAACCCTTCTATAATGGTACTTTTCATTATTTCACTTAGCTTCTTACCCTCTATCAATACTCCATAGATACAGTCTTCGATCTTAGACTTGTCCACTCCAACTCCACTAGTTGCATTCCCTTGTGGGTCTATATCCAATAATAGAACCCTCTTACCTAGCTCTGCTAAATAACTTCCTAAATTGACAGTTGTAGTACTCTTTCCAACTCCACCTTTTTGATTAACAATTGCAATTGTCTTACCCATCTTTTCACCTCTTAACTCCAATTATTTTATATAAATTTAATATAACTTACTTTATACAATAATCCATTTTATTCCTATTGTACTATTAATAGTTCGTTAAATAAAGCTAAACTCCTCTTGCTATCTCTCTAAATAAGAGATTTTATAATCTAATTTATATGTCTAATAAAATTTTAAAACAGTACAGCTTAAATCATATACAGAGTTAAGAGGTTATAGATAAAATAGGAAGCAGATTATCTGCTTCCTATTTACTAATCTTAAATTTGCTAATAGCAAGAAGCTCATCATCAAGATAAAAATAAATAGAGTACTCTCCAAATAAGCTTGGCACCATCAATTGACTCTTATTCTTATTAATAAAGCTAATATAATCTCTAGCTACAGAATCAGAAAAATTACTTAAATTTAAGTAATTAATTAGTCTATCCTTAGGGTCAAACCACTTAATTTTAATATTATGCTCCTGATTATCAGGAATCCATTCAATATAATATTGGACTCCTTTGTGCTTACTTAGACTAAATTCATCCCTATATGTAACTGGAAAACCTTCCTTATTCAATCCTTCAGTTGTTAATAAGGTATTGATCCTTATTTGAGCAAGTGCCGGTAGTGAACTCACTAGCAGAATTAAAGCTACTAGAAAAAATTTAATCATAGTACCTTTAATAAAACCTCTAAAACCACTTTGAAAAATATTATATTTAAACAATAAAATCACCCTTTCGGAAGATATAGCTATATCTATTTTCTCCAAAAGGGCTACTTTTATAAATCATTATATATATCCATGTCTAAAGTAAGATTTATCTTGTTTTATTTTTCACTGTTCACTCACCACTTGTTACTTGTTACAATCATCCAAGCTAATATTATTTTAATCTTTATTTCAAAATTGGATGATTATAGAGGACTCTTCTTTGGCTTTCCTGCTCTTCTTGGGTAATTATTAGGAGTTGCTACTACCTTATCAATAATAACTAGGTTCCTCTGTGCATCTGTATAAGGCAAGTCTACCTCTACAACATCCATAATCATGCCTCCCAAGATTTCAATAGCATTTGTCCCCTCTATTACTTCTTCTTTCACATTAGTACCACGCTGAGCAACAAAAGCACCTCCAACCTTAGCAAAAGGAAGAGTATATTCAGCTAATACGTCTAGTGAAGCTACTGCTCGAGCTAAGACATAGTCATATTTTTCTCGATACTTCTTATCCTGACCATAATCCTCAGCTCGACCATGAATACACTCTACATCCTCTAGCCCAAGCTCTACAGCAACATGGTCTAAGAAGTTAATTCTCTTCTTTAATGAATCTAATAAAGTCACTTTAAGCTGAGGGTATATAATCTTTAGCGGAAGCCCTGGAAATCCAGCCCCTGTTCCTACATCGATAATTCTCTCATCACCATCTATATCCATACCTTCTACGCAAGAGATTGAATCTAAAAAATGCTTAATTACAATCGCTTCTGGCTCTTCTAGACCAGTTAAATTCATCTTTTGATTCCATTCATTTAAGATATTCATATAACTAATAAATTGTTCGACTTGCTTGGTTGTTAAATCAATTCCAAATTGCTTTGCACCTTCTACTAACTTCTCTTTATAATCCACTAATCTCGCCCCTTACTTCTTTCTAGTTGTTCTAAATAGATAGTAAGTACTGAAATATCAGCTGGTGATACTCCAGAAATTCTGCCTGCTTGCCCTAAAGATAAAGGTCTAATCTCATTTAATTTCTCTTTAGCCTCTAATCTTAAGCTCTTTACTTCATTGTAATCTATATCTTCAGGTAAGCTCTTATTCTCCAATTCCTGCTGCTTTTTAATCTGCTCTTGCTGCTTTTTAATATATCCTTCATACTTAAGCTGAATCTCTACCTCTTCTCTAACTGAATAAGGTAATCGAGGTCGATCTTGGTCCAACTCAGCTAAGGCTTTATAGCTTAACTCTGGACGTTTAATCAACTTGGCTAATGTCACCTTATTATTAATCTCAGTACTTCCTAGTTTAACTAAGTACTCCTGCACCCCTTCATCAGTTGGATATATCTCTGTATTCTCTAATCGTTCTATCTCTTCTTTAATTGCTTCTTTCTTATCTAAAAACTTCTGGTATCTCTCTTCAGAAATTAAACCAATCTCATATCCTAACTTAGTCAATCTTAAATCAGCATTGTCTTGGCGTAATACTAAACGATACTCAGCTCTAGAAGTCAGCATACGATAAGGTTCATGGGTACCCTTAGTCACCAAATCATCAATCAATACACCAATATAGGCTTCTGAACGCTTTAAGATAAATGGATCTTTTCCTTGAATTGCTAAAACAGCATTGATTCCAGCCATCAATCCCTGTCCACCAGCCTCCTCATAACCACTCGTTCCATTAAGCTGACCAGCTGTATAAAGGTTCTTAATCATCTTAGTCTCTAAGGTTGGCTTTAAAGTAGTTGGATCAATGCAATCATATTCAATTGCATAGGCTGGACGAATAATCTCTGCCTGCTCAAATCCAGGTAAGGTTCTTAGCATCTCTACTTGAACATCAACAGGTAAACTAGTAGAGAAACCAGATAAGTACATTTCATAGATATATTCACCTTCTGGCTCTACAAATAACTTATGGCGATCTTTATGTTGGAACCTATAAACCTTAGTCTCAATAGATGGACAATAACGGGGACCCTCTCCATGAATATCACCATTAAACATTGGAGAACGATCAAGATTATTTAAAATGACCTTATGGGTATCCTCATTAGTATGAACAATCCAACAGTCTTGTCTTTGGAGATTATTCTCAATACTATCATTCTCAAAGGAGAAGGCAATCTTATCTTCAAACTCAGGTTGTAATTCCAACTTACTAAAATCTATCGTCCGCTTATCAACCCTTGGTGGAGTTCCAGTCTTAAATCTAAATAGCTTAAATCCTATCTCCTTTAGATTATCCGATAGAGCATTTGATGGGAATTGATTGTGAGGACCAGAGCTATATCTAGTATCTCCAATAATAATTTCACCTTTTAAGAAGGTCCCTGTAGTTAAGATAATCTTCTTAGCTTTAAAAACTATTCCTGTCTTAATCTTAACACCAGTAACAGCATTATCTTCAACTATTAGTTCTTCCACCATAGCTTGGCGTACATCCAAATTCTCCTGCTCCTCTAAGACTTTCTTCATCTCAATATGGTACATCTTCTTATCAGCTTGAGCTCGCAAGGCATGGACAGCAGGACCTTTACCTGTATTGAGCATTCTAATTTGGATACAGGTCTTATCAATATTCTTGGCCATCTCACCACCTAAAGCATCAATCTCACGGACAATATGGCTTTTGGCTGGTCCTCCAATGGCTGGATTACAAGGCATTAAAGCAATGTTATCTAAATCAACAGTCAAGGCTAAGGTTTTAGCTCCCATTCTAGCAGCTGCTAAGGCTGCTTCACAACCTGCATGTCCTGTCCCAACTACTATTACATCATATTCTCTCATTCTTTTCCTCCTCTCTGCATCTCCTCTAAATAAATCATCAATACTGAAATATCGGCAGGCGATACACCAGAGATTCTTGAAGCCTGTCCAATCGACATCGGTCTAATATTATCCAGCTTCTCTCTAGCCTCTTTTCTCAAGTTAGTCAATTGGTGATAATCGATATCTTGAGGAATCTTCTTCTCCTCCATATATTTAAACTTATCAACTTGTTTTAGCTGTCTACCAATATAACCTCGATATTTAGTCTCAATCTCTAACTGTTCTCCTACCTCTTCATCTACCTCTGGAGCCTCTAAACTAAATCTCTTTAAATCCTTATAGCTAACCTCTGGTCTTTCAAGAATAGTAGCTAAGCTAACTGCTTTCTTTAAACCACCACTACCTAATTCCTCTAAAAGTCCACGAACCTCTTTAGTTGGAGTAACAGTTATTTCATTTAATTTAGCTAAGTTCTCTTTAATTGCAGTTCTTTTGGCTTCAACCTTATTATAATTCTCTTCACTGATTAATCCTAATCTATATCCAATTGGTGTTAACCTTAAGTCTGCATTATCCTGGCGTAAAATTAAACGATACTCTGCTCTAGATGTTAACATTCGATAAGGCTCACTAGTACCTTTAGTAACTAAGTCATCAATTAATACACCTATATAAGAATCAGAACGCTTTAGAATCAATGGCTCTTCACCTTTTATATCTAATACAGCATTAATTCCTGCCATCAATCCTTGAGCCGCTGCCTCTTCATATCCACTGGTTCCATTTAACTGTCCTGCTGTATATAATCCAGCTATAACCTTATTCTCCATCGTTGGCTTTAGTTGATATGGTGGTATATACTCATACTCTACTGCATATCCTGGTCGCATAATCTCAGCCTTCTCTAATCCAGGTACACTACGGACAACCTTTAGTTGAATCTCTTCTGGCATACTTGTAGTTAAACCATTAAGGTAAAGTTCATTTGTATATAAACCCTCTGGTTCAACAAAGACCTGATGAGTTAACTTATCAGGAAATCTCATAATCTTGCGGTCAATTGATGGACAATAACGGGGTCCACTCCCTTCCACAATACCTGTTGATAAGGGAGAATGTTCAATATTTTCTACCATCACCTCTCTAGTCTTCTCTCCAGTATAGGTTAACCAGCAAGGACGAGTCTCCCTATCTTCATATTCTCTAAAGAAAGAAAACTTAAGTGGTTCTTTAGAGCTTGGATGAAGGTTCATCTTCTCAGGGTCTATGGTATTTCTATCTATTCTTGGCGGAGTTGCTGTCTGGAATCTCTCTAAGTTAATCCCTGCTTCTTTCAAACTCTTAGCTAAATCAGTAGCAGCAAACTCTCCTTGCCTTCCTCCTGTATACTTAACATCCCCAATAATAACCTTACCATCTAATGAAGTTCCAGTAGTTAAAACTACCTTCTTAGCAGCATAGGTTACTCCAGTAATCGTCTTTACCCCTTTAACTACATTATCCTCTACCACTAAATCTGTTACTATAGTCTGCTTCAAATCTAGATTTTCTTGCTCTTGTAATACCTTAGTCATTTCATACTGATATTTATGTTTGTCAGCCTGAGCTCTTAAGGCATGAACAGCAGGCCCTTTAGATGTATTAAGCATTCTAATATTGATATAAGACTTGTCTATATTCTTGGCCATCTCTCCACCAAGAGCATCTATCTCACGGACAATGTGTCCCTTTGCAGGTCCACCTATTGATGGATTACAAGGCATTAAAGCAATATGGTCTGCATTTAACGTTAAAATTAAAGTTTTATAGCCCATCCTTGCAGCAGCTAAGGCTGCCTCACAACCAGCATGCCCTGCACCAACTACTATAATATCATAGTCTGTCATAACTATTCACTCCTCTATAACAAGTTACTTATCACTAGTATTTTCCTAAAAATCCCCTTCGAGTCTCAATAGACTCTTCGTGGTAGTACTTCTTTATCATAAAACTATAAAGAATTACTGCCTCATGAAGAATTACTTACCTAGGCAAAAATCAGCAAAAATTTGGTCGATAATATCCTCTCCGATAGTATCACCAGTAATCTCTCCTACTGCCTCTAAAGCAGCTCTTAAATCAATTGTAATAAAATCATTTGGCAAATCTAGCTCAAAGGTCTTTTTCACATCTAATAACATCTGATAAGCTCTATCTAAAGCATTTTTATGCCTCATATTTGTAATTAAAGTCTGGTCTTCATTCTTGATCTCACCACTAAAGACTAGATTAGAGATAACATCTTCTAACTCATCGATACCCTGATTTTCAACAGCAGCAGTCTTAACAATAGGTTTATCTGTTAAAATCTCTTCAATCTCTGTAAAATCTAATTTGCTATCAAGATCTAATTTATTAGCAATAATTACTGCATCCTTCTCTTTAATTGAACCCATTAGTTTACGATCTTCTGCTGTAATCCCTTGATGAGCATCTAATACCAACAAGACTAAATCAGCCCTATTTAAAAACTCTTCAGACCTCTCTACACCTATTTTCTCTACAATATCCTCAGTATCACGAATCCCTGCTGTATCAATTATTTTTACTGGGATACCATCAATATTAATTACCTCTTCAATAATATCTCGTGTAGTTCCTGGAATCTCAGTAACAATCGCTCTCTTCTCTCTTAACAAAGCATTTAATAAACTAGACTTACCGACATTAGGTCGCCCAATAATAGCTGTTTCTATTCCCTCTTTTAATATCTTACCTTTTTGGCTTGTCCTTAGTAATTTTTCTACCTTCTTAGCTATTCCATCTATTCTATCAGAAAGTTCATCAGAATTAAAGTCTTCAATCTCATCTTCAGGAAAATCGATAGTTGCCTCTAAATGGGCTAATAATTTAATTAAATCTTGTCTAATCTCTCCTACTTTTTGAGAAAGGCCTCCCTCTAACTGATTCATAGCAACCCTTAACCCAGTTTCAGTTTGAGAACGAATCAAATCTATAATAGCCTCTGCTTGAGCTAAATCTATCCTACCATTTAAAAAAGCCCTTTTGGTAAATTCACCTGGATCAGCTAAACGGGCACCTTCCTTTAAGATCAAATCCAAAACCTTTCTTAAAGGAACCATCCCTCCATGACAATTTATCTCAACAATATCTTCAGTTGTATAGGTTTTTGGAGACTTCATCACCAAAGTAATAACCTCATCGATAATTTCCTCTGTTGAGTCAACTATATGACCATAATGGGCTGTGTAACTATCAACTTCCAATAAGCTTTTACCTCTAATGCTTCTAAAGATTTTATTAACTATTTCAATAGCTTCTGGACCGCTAACTCTTATGATTCCAATTCCACCTTCACCAATAGCAGTTGAAATAGCAGCAATTGTATCTTTAACATACATATTTATCACCTCTAGTTTATAAGTTACCCAAAATTCTTTTTTCAATAAATAATTAAACAGACCCAGTATTTTAAAATACTGGGTCCTCAAATTATTCCTTTACAATAACTACTTTACGATAAGGCTCCTTGCCTACACTATAAGTATTGATATCAGATTTATTATGCAAAATCGCATGAATTACTTTTCTCTCTTGAGGCGGCATTGGCTCTAACATCACCTTACGCCCTGTCTTCTTAGCCTTATTAGCCATCTTAAGAGCTAAATTTTCTAAAGTCTCTTTTCTACGTCCTCTATATCCTTCTGCATCTAAAGCTACCCTTAAATAATCTTCTTTACCTTTATTAACTGCTAAATTAGTCAAGTATTGTAGAGAATCTAACGTCTTTCCTCGATGACCAATTATAATCGCTAAATCGTCACCTGTAATATTTAATAAGGCATCTTTTTCATTATTATCTTGAATAATTTCAACTGCAAGATTTAAATCCATCTCTTCTAATAACTCTTCTAAAAATTCTTTAGCCTTCTCTTTCTTATCAACTTTCTTTATAAGCTCTAGTTTAGCGTCTTTTCGCCCAATAAGACCTAGAAAACCACTCTGAGCTTCTTCTAACACTCTATACTCTACTTTATCTTCTGTAGTGTTTAATTCTTCTAATCCTCTACTAAGGGCCTCTTCTATTGTTTTTCCTGTAATAATGACCCTTTCCATGTTAATTCGATTCCTCCTTAAACTCCACATCAGGCTCCTTTGATATTAAGTATTGCTGTATTACCATAATTAAATTAGAGATAAACCAGTATAATAAAACCCCTGCTGGCAAGCTAGCTCCAATAAAGATGATAAATAGTGGCATAAATAAAGCCATCTTATTATCCGCAATGACTTTCTGTGGGTTCGACTTAAGATCATCAAAAGAAATATTTTGAGTCAATAAACTCTGAACTGCTGTAATTACTCCTGTTAATAAAACTAAAGGCATGTAACCTTGGCTTAAATCAGGTATTATTAAAAATGATTTACCAGCTAAGTCTTCCCACCCTCTTAAAGCTTGGAATAATGCAATTAAAATTGGCATTTGAACAACCATAGGTAAGCAACCTGATAATGGATTAATTTTATGCTTTTGATATAACTTCATAGTCTCTTCCTGAAACTTTTGCTGATTATCCCCATATTTCTCTTTTAACTTCTCAATCTCAGGCTGTATCTGTTGCATCTTCTTCATAGAACTTGTCTGTTTATGGGTTAAAGGATATAATATCAGCTTAACAGCTAAAGTTAAGATTATAATTGACAGACCATAACTTTTAGTATAGTCATATATTGTTCCTAACAAATTCTGCATTAAATCACCCAACCAACCAAACATTCCACCACTGCTAGTACCTTTTTTAAATTGAACATCTATTGTTGTATCACTAAAAGTAGCTATAACCTCTTTAGAGTTATCAACAATAAATTCCTTTGGATTTTCGCTATAAACATCCTGCTTTTCTTCATCACCCATATTATTAACATGCCAACTCTTAAACTGGTCTTTAGGATAAGCTGTTAAAGTTATCTTATCCCCCTGTGCATAACCTTGTTGATGGGGTTCAACAACAACCTTACTTTCACCAGTATAATCATCTGCTTTACTAATATTTAATTTATATTCTGGGTTTGTCGAGCATCCAGCTAATATAATTACTACTAAAATTAATACCAAAGATAATCTTTTATTTCTAAACATCATACTCCTCCTAAATAAATTTATTCTACCGGGTCATATCCACCAGGATGGAAAGGATGGCAACTTAAAATTCTCTTAATTGCCTTAGCTCCACCCTTTAATAGTCCATACTTATTTAAAGACTGAATAGCATATGTAGAGCAACTAGGATAAAACCGACAAGTGCTTTTTGTTTTTAAAGGTGAGATAAACTTTTGATAGAATTCAATTATTATAATTATTGTTTTCAAAACTATTCTCATTGATTTCATTCCTTAATTATTTTAGCTTTTTTAAAAAGATGATTTAAAGACTTATCTATTTGTTGATAACTAGTATCTACAATTGGTTTACGAGCAATTAAAACAATATCAATACCTGTAATTAATTTATCTTTATTATGCCTATAAGCTTCCCTAAAAACTCGCTTAATTCTATTTCTAACTACAGCTTTACCTATCTTTTTACTAACCGAATAACCTACTTTTCTTTCAGAACTACTATTATGCAGAACATACAAAACAATATAACGATCGGCAATAGATTTTCCATATTTATAAACCTTTTTAAATTCGTAGGTCTTCTTTAATTTTTTATCAATACTCATTTTAGGACAATCCTCCTCAAAAATAACAAACTAACCCTCCTCTGTAGTTATTCACAAAGTGTCTTATACAATTATAAATTATCAGCTTGTGTAATGTCAAGAATAAACACCTTACAAACAATTTATCCACAAAAACTGTTGATAAATTGTTTGTAATTTGTTATTATTAGTCTGTCTATCTAAGTTAAAAGACAGTTATTAACAGTAGAATATCAATAATAGGATTAGTTATCCACAAAATAATATGTTAATTGTGGTTAACTAATCATTTTTTAACTTTTAATTAAATAATCCACAGTTATCCACAGGTTATTCACAATTTCTGTGGATAACTCCGCTTAGGAGGTTATATTTTGAAAAAAGAAGATATTAAAGAGATTTGGCAAAGCACTCTTGATGATATTGAAAGTCAACTAAGTAAACCAAGCTTTGAAACCTGGTTTAAGCCTACTGAAATACTAGCAATCCAAAATAACACAATCATAATTGAAGTACCTAATGAATTTGCCAAGGATTGGCTAAAAACAAAATATTCTAATCTTATCAAAGAAACTCTTCTCAAAATTACTAATAAATCTCATCAAGTAAAATTTGTAATTCCTGAAATGAGCCAAGAGGAGATTTTCATAGAAGAAGAACAAGAAGAAGAAGCAGAAGAACCTAAAAATGAGGTTTTAGAAAAAAAAGAGACTGGCAGTTCAATTTTAAATCCAAAATATACTTTCGATACCTTTGTAATAGGAAATAGTAATCGTTTTGCTCATGCTGCTTCCTTGGCAGTCGCCGAAGCACCAGCTAAGGCATATAATCCCTTCTTTATCTATGGAGATGTAGGGTTAGGTAAGACACATTTAATGCATGCTATTGGACACTATATACTAAAACATAATTCTAATATGAAGATTATGTATTTAACCTCAGAAGAGTTCACTAATAGATTGATCAATTCAATCAGATATGATAAAACAATACAATTTAGAAATCAATACAGAAATATAGATATACTGTTAATAGATGATATACAATTTTTAGCTGGTAAAGAAAGAACCCAAGAGGAATTCTTTCATACATTCAATGCCCTTCATGATGCTAATAAACAGATAATCATCTCTAGTGATCGCCCCCCTAAAGAGATTCCAACTTTAGAAGAGCGTTTACGCTCAAGATTTGAATGGGGTCTTATTACCGATATACAAGAACCAGATTTAGAGACAAGGATTGCAATATTAAAGAAAAAAGCAACCTTAGAAGATTTAGAAGTACCAAATGACGTGATTGTTTATATTGCTAATAAAATAGAATCAAATATTAGAGAATTAGAAGGTGCTTTAATTAGAGTAGTAGCTTATTCATCATTGACAAATGAACGCATCAGTGTAGACTTAGCCCAAAGGGCACTTAAAGGAATTGTTGTTAATAATAACATTGAATATCATACCAAAGAGATTACAGTTGACTTAATTAAAAAAGTTGTTTCCAATCATTATGGAATAAGAATTGAAGAGATGGATTCTAAAAAGAGGACTAGAGCTATATCCTTCCCACGACAAGTAGCGATGTATATTTCAAGAGAATTAACTGATTTATCCTTACCACAAATAGGTAATAGATTTGGGGGAAGAGACCACAGTACTATCTTGCATGGTTATGATAAAATCAAAAATAAGATGACAGAAGAAGCTAATTTTAAAAGAACAATAGATACATTAATAGACAAATTAAGGAAAAAATAGTTGTGGATAACCTGTGGATAACCTGTGGATAACCTGTGGGTAATCGATCTTTTCTGTTGATAAATTAACCTGGAAGATTATAGGCTGTGGAATTGTGGATAATTATCAACAACTTATCAACAGCTTATCAACAAGCATAACCCTTTATAATATAAGGGCTAGCTGGAGTTTTCCACATTATCCACAACACCTACTACTACTACTACTATCTTTTTTATATAATATAAAGTAATAATAGATTTTTTTAATAAGAAGGTTTAAAATAAAAGTATAAGGGGGTACAATATGAGAATAGAGATCAGTAAAAAAGATTTTTTTGAAGGAATTCAAACAGTTAATAGAGCAGTTTCTTCAAAAACAACCTTACCTATACTTTCAGGTATTTTATTAAAAACAGAAGAAGATAAAATAAAGTTAGTTGCTACAGATTTAGAAATAGGAATTGAATTCTATGTTAAAGCAAATATTATAAGAGATGGCGCTATAGTTTTACCAGCAAAATATTTTACAAGTATAGTCAGAGAATTATCTGATGATCAAATTATATTAACAGCAGATTTATCCAATAATACTGCACAGATTAAATGTGGACAAGCACAGTTTAATATACATGGGTCTCCATCTGATGAGTTTCCTTTATTACCAAAAATAAATTCAAAAACAAGATTTACCATGTATCAAAATATACTTAAGGAAATGATTAATCAAGTAAAGTTTGCTATCTCTGACGATATAAGTAAACCATTTTTAACAGGTGGTTTATTGAAATTTGAAGAAAAAAACCTCCTACTAGTGGCAACAGATACATATCGTCTATCCTATAGAAGAGTTAGCTTTGATAGAAAAGATATAATTGGTGAAGAAGTTATTATTCCTAATAAAACTTTAAATGAAATTTCAAAACTCTTAAATGACAATGAGGATTTAGTAGAGATATCAATTACAGATAATCAAATTTTATTTAAATTTTCAGGAGTAACTATAGTATCTAGATTAATAGATGGTCAATTTCCTAATTATAAACAAGTAATTCCAAAGAAGAATAATACAAAAGCTATAATAAACAAAGTTGAGCTATTAAATTCCACTAAGAGAGCATCTTTATTAGCTAAAAGAGATTCTAATATTATTAAGATTAATTTACAGGAGGATCAATTAATTATTACCGCCAATGTCCCTGAAATAGGTCAGGCGTATGAAAGAATTTCTATTTCTTTAACAGGTCAAGAGACTGAAATAGCTTTTAATGCTACCTATTTGATGGATTGCTTGAAAGTAATAACTAGTGAAGAGGTTATCTTAGAATTATCAGGTTCATTATCACCTGGAGTTATAAAAGATAGCTCTGGGGATGAATATATATATATTATTATGCCAGTAAGAAGTAATTAAAAAGGAGGAGTTGTATATTATGAGAGAGATTAAATTAAATACAGAGAGCATAAAATTAGATCAATTTCTTAAATGGGCTAATTTGGTATCAACAGGTGGTGAAGCTAAAGTAATAATTAAAGCAGGAGATGTTAAGGTAAATGGCGAAATAGAAGAAAGAAGGGGTAGGACGCTAAAAGAGAATGATGTAATTGAATATCAAGATATAGAATATAAAATAATTACCTCTTAAGGGGTGAATGAATTAAATTGTATTTGTCCCAGCTTTACTTAAAGAATTTTAGAAATTATACAGAAGAGCATCTAAAATTTAATAAAAATATTAATCTCTTAATTGGTTCTAATGCACAAGGAAAGACAAATATTTTAGAATCAATTTATTTAATTGGAACAGGAGGTTCCCATAGAACTAATATTGATTCAGAATTGATTAATTGGCAGAAAGATGGTTTATATTTAAAGGGCGAATTAATAAAAGATAATCAAGATTATCAATTAGAATTATCACTTTTAGGAAGAAATAAAGAAATTAAGATTAATTCTAATCGTTTGAGTAGAATTAATGATTTAATTGGATACTTAAATATAGTGATATTTTCTCCTGAAGATTTAAGTTTAGTAAAGGGTAGTCCTAATTTAAGGAGAAAATTTATTGATTTAGAGATATCACAAATTAGCCCTTATTACAGGCATTTAATATCTAAATATGGCAAAGTGCTAAAGCAACGCAATAATTTACTAAAAGAAATTAGAGATAATAAGGCTCCAAAGGAAATGTTATCTGTTTGGGATCAACAATTAATCGATTTAGGATCGAAGATAATAAAGAAGAGGCTTGAATCTCTAATTAAATTAGGAATTCTATCTAAGCTAATGCAAAGAAAGATCACAAATGGTTTAGAGGCTTTAGAATTAAAGTATGATACTGAATTAGACTTAGATAATAATAGTTCAGAAGATGAGATAAAGGAGTCCTTTAAATTAAAATTAAAAGAAAAGAAAGAGAGAGAGATTTATCAAGGGGCAACAACACTTGGTCCTCATAGGGATGATATCTCCTTAATTGTAAATAATATAGATATAAGAAAGTTTGGTTCACAAGGGCAACAAAGAACTGCGGCTTTAGCTTTAAAATTGGCTGAATTAGAATTTATGAAGGGTGAAATTGGAGAATATCCAATTTTATTGCTTGATGATGTTTTTTCAGAACTTGATATTAGTAGAAGAAGTTATCTATTGGACACAATCAGAGATAAAATTCAGACTTTTATTACTAGTACTGATTTAAAGCATTTAGATGGTCTTAAAGGAAATCATAAGATTTTTGAAATAAAAAATGGATCAGCAATAGAGGTGTAAGCATGGCTGATTTAATTGAGAATATTTTAAGTAAAACCTTAAATAAGTTAGGAATAGATGAAAAGATTAGAGAAAAAAGGGTCTTAGATTTGTGGTCTGAAATAAATGGTAGTGAAATAATAAAACATACTGAAGCAAAGTATATTAATCAAGGAGTTTTGTTTGTTGCAGTTGATAGTCCAGTTTGGGCTCATCAATTGGTCTTTATGAAAAGAGAATTTATCAATAAGATAAATAGCAAAATTGGTAAGAAAACAGTTGAAGATATTAGATTTCAGTCTGGAAAGGTTTTCATTTCTAAGCCTAAAGAGAAAGAAGATATAGATTATAAAAGTATTGAACTTGATAATTTAGAAGTACAAGAGATCTCTGATATTGCAAACTGTATTTCTGATAGTGAATTAAAGCAAAAGTTTAGCAATTTATTGGAAGCAGAGACTAAAATAAAGAAATGGAAAGAAATAAATGAGTGGACACCCTGTCCAGAATGCTCAGTTTTAATTGCTCCTAATGAGAGTAAATGTGTAATTTGTGAATTAAAGGAGAAGAATAAAAAGATAGATATAAATAAAATAGAAGAGATATTAACTAATACTCCTTGGTTAAATTATCAGGAAATATTAAATATTTATCCAAATATTTTACAAGAAGAGTTTGAAAGAATAAAGAATCAATTAATTATAAAAATGAAAGTTAAATTAGATGAATTAATAGCTGATGCTTTGAAAAAAGAGACTAATTCTAAAGAAGTAAAAGTATTTGTTCAAAAATATGTTATGTTAGAAGCCAATGTTCACCCTAAGCATCTTAATAATAGATTGATTCATAAAATTATTGGGAAAAATTATATGAAGATATATCGTTCTTTGTAAGGAGGGGTTATAGTTGTTGCATTTAGGTGCTGGTTATATTATTCCTGCTAAGGATGTAGTTTTGATAGCTGATTTTGAATCGACAACCCATTCTAAAAAAACTAGAGAATTTTTAGAAGTAGCTGAAGAAGAAGGCTTTATTACTGATTTTTCTGAAGGAAATCCAAAGTCATTTATTGTAACTGATGAGACAATTTATTATTCTATGATATCATCTAGTACATTAAGCAAAAGAGTAAACTTTGCTTATAATCTAAACCGTGATGAGTAAAATCACGGTTTAATAAGTTTAAATGGAGGTTTTATATTTATGGGAAAAGAAATAAATTATGATGCAGAGCAGATACAAGTACTAGAGGGGCTTGAGGCTGTTCGTAAACGTCCAGGAATGTATATTGGTAGTACTAGTCTTAAAGGATTACATCATTTGGTCTATGAAATTGTGGATAATAGTATAGATGAAGCCTTAGCAGGATATTGTGATCAAATCACAGTTAAAATTCAAAAGGATAATATTATAACAGTTGAAGATAATGGAAGGGGTATTCCTGTCTCTATACATTCTAAGATGAATCGACCAGCTGTGGAAGTTGTAATGACTATATTGCACGCTGGTGGTAAATTTGGTGGTGAAGGATATAAAGTATCTGGAGGACTGCATGGAGTTGGTGTTTCTGTAGTAAATGCCTTATCAGAATGGTTAGAAGTAGAGATTAAAAGAAATGGAAAGGTTTATTATCAAAGGTATCATCAAGGTATACCACAAGCAGATTTAGAGGTTATTGGAGAGACCGATGAAACGGGAACTAAGATTGCTTTTAAAGCAGATTCTGAAATTTTTGAAGAGATTAATTATAAATATATTACTTTAAGTCAACGCTTAAAAGAGTTGGCTTATTTAAATCGTGGGATTAATATTAATATAGTTGATGAAAGAAAGGAAGAGAAAGTAGAGGATAGCTTTGAGTTTGAAGGAGGTATAATTTCTTTTGTTGAAGAGATTAATAATCATCAAGATCCAATTCATGATGAGGTAATTTATTTTGAAGCTGAAAGTGATGAGGCTCACATAGAGATAGCAATGCAATATAATACAGATTATGTTGATAAAATATTCACCTTTGCTAATAATATTAACACTCATGAAGGTGGAACCCATTTAAGTGGATTTAAAAGTGCCTTAACTAGGACTGTTAACGATTATGCTAGAAAGAGTAATTCACTTAAAGATAAAGATGAGAACCTTTCTGGAGATGATATTAGAGAAGGTCTTGTAGCTATAATTAATGTCAAACTATCTGATCCACAATTTGAAGGTCAAACTAAAACTAAATTAGGAAATAGAGAGATTCGGGGAATAGTTGACTCAATAACTTCTGAAAAATTGAGTACATTTTTAGAGGAAAATCCACAGATAGGTAAGATTGTTGTGGAGAAAGCAGTAACTGCTGCTAGAGCGAGAAAAGCAGCTAAAAAGGCAAGAGAGCTAACTAAACGTAAAAGTGCCTTATCTAGCACTTCCTTACCAGGTAAATTGGCTGATTGCTCATCTAAAGATCCTGAAGAATGTGAGATTTATATTGTTGAGGGTGATTCTGCGGGAGGTTCTGCAAAGCAGGGGCGTGATAGAGAATTTCAAGCTATTTTACCTCTGAAAGGAAAGATATTAAATGTTGAGAAGGCAAGATTAAATAAGATTTTAAGTAATGATGAAATCAGGGCATTGATTACAGCATTTGGAACCGGTATTTCTGATGAGTTTGATTTAAGTAAAGCTCGCTATAAAAAGATTATTATTATGACCGATGCTGATGTTGATGGTGCCCATATTACAACATTATTGTTAACTTTCTTTTATCGTTATATGAGACCTTTAATTGATGGAGGAAATGTCTACATAGCACAACCACCTTTATATAAGATAACTAAAGGTAGAGGAGAGTATTATGTTTATAATGACCGCCAATTAAAAAAATTACTAGAGGAGATCGGTAATAGTGGTATCTCATTACAAAGGTATAAAGGTTTAGGAGAGATGAATCCAGAACAGTTATGGGATACTACAATGGACCCTGAGAATAGAACATTAAAACAGGTACAAATTAGTGATGCTATTATTGCTGATGAGGTATTTACAACTTTAATGGGGGATAAAGTTCAACCAAGAAGAGAATTTATTCAAAACCATGCTAAAGAAGTTAAGAATTTAGATATTTAGGGGGATATTTATGATAGAATTTGATAATGAACGGATAAAACCAGTAGATATTGAAGATGAGATGCAAGAAGCTTATATAGATTATGCGATGAGTGTAATTGTTGCTAGAGCTTTGCCAGATGTTCGTGATGGTTTAAAGCCAGTTCATCGTCGTATTTTATATGCAATGCATGATTTAGGGATGAAGCCTTCAAAATCTCATAAAAAATCTGCTAGAATTGTTGGAGAAGTCCTAGGTAAGTATCATCCTCACGGTGATACTGCTGTTTATGATACAATGGTACGAATGGCTCAAGACTTCTCTTATAGATATCAATTGGTTGATGGTCACGGTAACTTTGGTTCTATTGATGGTGATTCTGCTGCAGCCATGCGTTACACTGAAGCACGAATGGCTCAAATCACTACTGAATTATTAGAAGATATCCACAAGGAGACTGTGGATTTTGTGGATAACTTCGATGGAAGTTTGCAAGAGCCAAGTGTTTTACCTGCTAAAATACCCAATTTATTGATAAATGGTACATCAGGAATTGCTGTAGGAATGAGTACTAATATCCCACCCCATAATCTAGGAGAAGTTATTGATGGGGTAATTACTATAATTGAGAACCCTGATATTAAGATTAGTGATTTAATGAAGATTATTAAAGGGCCTGATTTTCCAACTGGTGGTATTGTTATGGGAAGAAATGCCATTAGGAGATACTTTGAAACAGGTAGAGGAAAGGTAAAGGTCAGAGGGAAGACAGAAATTGAGGAATTGCCTAATGATAAATCTCAAATCATTATAACAGAGCTTCCTTATCAAGTTAATAAGGCTAGATTAGTTGAAAGGATAGCTAGCTTAGTTAGGGATGATAAGGTAGAAGGAATTTCAGATTTACGTGATGAGTCTGACCGGCGAGGAATGAGAGTTGTCATTGAGTTAAAAAGAGGAGTAAACCCTAAAATCACTTTAAATCAATTATATAAACATACCAGATTAAAGGTTACCTTTGGTACTATTATGTTAGCCTTAGTAGATGGAGAGCCTAAGGTATTAGGGATTAAGGATGTATTAAAGCACTATGTAGAGCATCAAAAAGAAGTAGTTACTAGAAGAACACAGTATGATTTAAATAAAGCAGAAGCACGAGCCCATATTCTAGAAGGATTTAGAATTGCTTTAGATAACATTGATCGAATCATTAAGATTATTCGTTCTGCTGATGATACAGTTGAAGCTCAAGATAATTTAATAAGTGAATTTTCTTTCTCTGAAAAACAAGCTAAGTCTATCTTAGATATGAGATTGCATCGGTTAACTAATTTAGAGAGAGGTAAGATTGAGGAGGAATATCAAGGTTTACAGGAGAGAATAGAATATTTCCTATCAATCTTATCTGATGATACAAAACTATTAGCAATTATTAAAGATGAATTATTACAAATGAAGGATAAGTATAGTGATGAACGCCGTACAGAAATTAGTGATGAAATAATCGATATAGATACAGAGGATTTAATTCCAGAAGAAGATATAATAATAACTTTAACTAATGATGGATATATAAAACAACTTCCTTTGGATACATATCGTAATCAACGTCGTGGAGGAAAAGGTATAATCGGTATTAAAACAAAAGAAGATGATATAGTTCAGGATATTTATACTACTTCAACCCATGATTATATACTATTCTTTACTGATAAGGGGCGCGTTTATCGGCTTAAAGGTTACCAAATCCCTTCAGCAGGAAGACAATCAAGAGGAACAGCGATCGTTAATCTCTTAGATATAGAGGCTAATGAGAAGATTACTGCTGTTATTACTATTTCAGAGTTTGAAGAAGAACGTTATTTATTTATGGCTACAAAAAATGGAATAGTTAAAAAGACCGATTTAGATGAGTATAATACAAACTATACTGGCTTGATTGCTTTAAACCTAGATGATGATGATGAACTAATTGATGTTAAGTTGACAGAGGGTAACTGTGATATTATATTAGGAACTAAAAAGGGAATTGCTATACGTTTTTCAGAAGACAATGTTAGAAGTATAGGACGTACTGCTCGTGGTGTAAAAGGAATTGACTTAGACCAAGATGATAGAGTAGTAGGTATGGATGTTGTAGATGATAATAAAGATTTATTAGTTATTACTAATAAAGGGTATGGTAAGAGAACACCTCTTAATAAATATCGAAGTCAAAGTAGGGGTGGAAAAGGATTAATTACTTTAAATAGAACTGATAATAATGGAGATTTAATCGATATTAAGGTTGTTAGTGAAGATGATGAAATTATGATTATTACAGCTGAAGGAATTTTATTAAGAACTTCTGTTGCAGAAATATCCTCGATGGGGCGTAATACTCAGGGGGTTAGAGTTATGAAGTTAAATAAAGGTGACGAGGTTGTATCCATTGGTTATATAAATACTAATGAAGAAGTTGAAGAAGTTGAAGAAGTTGAAGAAGTTGAAGAAGTTGAAGAAGTTGAAGAAGTTGAAGAAGTTGAAGAAGTTGAAGAAGTTGAAGAAGTTGAAGAAGTTGAAGAAGTTGAAGAAGTTGAAGAATAAAAAGAGGTGAGCTTAAGCTCACCTCTTTTTATTCTTTGGTAGGTAATTTCCCCCAACGTTCTTCTAAAGTTTCAATATTGTACTTGTCAATTAATTTAACAGGAGAGATTATTAACTTAATATCATGTTCTCCATTCTTTATTGTACGGTCCCAATTCCAATCTGTCCCTCTTACAATAAAGGATGCTACAATTAAGGCCTTTTTTCCCATAGTATAGGACATTTTATCTATAGTAGCATCTAATTTTCCTTGAGCTATAGCTATTGAGGCCTCTCTACTTGCATCTGATCCGACCACAAATACTTTCTCACTCATATTATTCTCTTCTAAGGCAGCTATAGCTCCTAAAGCTAATTTATCATTATTAGCTATAATACCATCAATCTTTTGATTATCCTTTAAAATTTGATCTATAGTTTCTTTAGCTAATTTTTTTGACCAATTATGATGAAATTCTTCCTTAATTATTTTAATTTCCTTATTGTTTTTTAATTCACTTTCATTGCCTATTGTGATATTATCAGTTACATTTGTATTTTTGTCACCTTTTAAGATGATAATATTACCCTTTTTATCTATTTGATCAGCTAAGTAACGGGCTTGTAGTTGACCTGCTCTAAAGTTATCGGCACTAATATAAGCATCAACTTTTGAGTCTTTTGGTAGCCTATCTAAAGCCACTATAGGAATATTTAATTTATTTATTAATCTAATAATTTCTTTCCCTGGTTCATCAGTTCTAACAGCATGAAAGATAATTATATCTACTTTCTGTTCAATTAGAGATTTAATATCTTCTTCTTGCTGTCTAATATCATTATTTGCATCTTTCCAAATAATATCTGCATTTATTTCTGTTTTATATTCCATAATTGCTTCTTTCATAACTTTATATACATCTTCTTTCATATTAGCCATACTAACCCCTACTACCATTGGATTTTCAGATTCTATAGGAATTGTAAAAGGGTTTAGATCTTCTGCACTGAATTTACAGCCTCCAATTATTAAGATAAAAAACATTAAAATTATCATTCTACTTTTTCTGTTCATAATAATCCCCACTTTACTATGGTTAATATTTTAAATTATAATTGTAAAGATTGATTATATTAATCTATTTGATATCACCTTTAGTTTAATAAAAAATAAAAATTATTATACTTAATATTAAAGATTGATTTGGTTAATAATATAAAAGAACTAGGTAAAGAGGAGGTCTGCAATGTTTTGGGATAAAATAACAGGAAAAAAGAATATAGAAAATATTGAAGAAGATAAGAAAGAGATAAATAAAGTAGGGCTAGAGGACAGTGTAAGAAAGAATGAGGAGATTATCAAGGATTTAATTGGTGAGAGTAGTGATGTTGTATTTAGAAAATTTAATTTAGCTAAAGATGAAGAAAGTCCTGCAATGTTAATATACATAGATGGATTAACCAATACTGATATATTAAATTTACATATTATAAAGCCTTTATTAAGTGATTTAAAAGAAGAGGATTTAACTGAAAATAGTATTGAAGAGCAGGTAGATTTAATTACAGAATCAATTGTAACAACTCATGAGATAAAGTTAGAAAAGAAGATGGACAAATTAATTACAGCAGCTTTATCTGGAGATTCAATATTATTAATAGAAGGTCTTAGTCAAGGTTTTATTATTGCTAGTAAAGGCTGGGATGCTAGGTCAATATCAGAACCAACTACAGAATCTGTTATCCGTGGACCTAGAGATGGATTTACTGAAAATCTAAGAACAAATACCTCACACATTAGAAGAAGGTTAAGAGATCCAGGTCTAAGAGTAAAAGGAGTTGCAGTTGGTGAAAGGAGTAAGACAGACATAGCTATTCTTTATATAGAAGGTGTGGCTAATCCCCATATAGTAGATGAGATAATGAATAGAATTAAATCAATTAAAGTTGATGGAGTTTTGGAATCTGGTTATATTGAGCAGTTTATTGAGGACAGTCCTTTTTCTCCATTTCCTCAATTACAGCATACAGAAAGACCTGATAAAGCAGTAGGTAATCTACTAGAAGGAAAGGTTGCTATAGTTGTAGATGGAACCCCTTTTGTATTAATTGCACCAGCTGTATTTGAGCAATTTTATCATTCTCCAGAAGATTATTATAATAGGACTGTAATTGTAAGCTTACTCAGAGTGGTTAGAGTGATTGGGCTTATGATTTCTTTAGCTTTACCTGCTTTATACATAGCACTAACTTCTTTTCATTTTGAAATGTTACCAACGGTATTTGCTCTATCTATTGCTGGGGGAAGGGCTCAAGTTCCTTTGCCTGCATATTTGGAAGCATTCTTAATGGAGGGAATTATTGAAATATTACGTGAAGCTAGTGTTCATCTGCCCAATGTTATTGGTTCTACTATAGGAATAGTAGGAGGTTTGATTTTAGGAACTGCAGCAGTTGATGCAGGTTTAGTAAGTCCTGCGATGGTGATAGTAGTAGCTTTGACCACAATTGGTTCCTTTACTGCACCTACGTATTCGGTGTCTAATGCTATTAGAATTTTACGCTTTATATTGATGATTTTAGCTTCAAGCTTTGGATTATATGGATTAGTAGTAGGATTAATAGCAACTTCTATTCATATGGCCTCTTTAAAATCTTTTGGAATTCCATATCTAACACCTTATGCACCATCAAGATTAGAAGATTTAAAAGATAGTATTATTAGATTTCCTCTTTGGAAGATGAATTTTAGACCTACCTTAATGAGGACTAAAAATTCTAAAAGAGAAGAAGCTAAAGAAGAGGGTGATAAAAATTAAGAAGGAAGGAAAGGTAACAGAAAGGCAGTTCTCTGCAATTATTATCAATACTATTCTTGGTGTAGGTATTTTAACTCTACCAAGGGAGGCTGTATCTTTTGCAGATAATGCAGGTATAATTTCAGTTATTTTAGCATCGCTGCTCTCTTTAATAAATTTACTTATTATAATTAGGTTAGGATTAAAATATCCAGATAAAACAATATTTGAGTATTTACAGATACTCTTAGGAAAAATTTTAGGAAAAATAATTAGTTTTTTTATTATTTGTTATTGGTTTGTCTTTACTGCATTTGTAATTAGAACTTTTAGTGAATTAATAGTAACTGCTGTTTTACCTAAAACACCAATAGAGGTTGTAATAATAATAATGTTATTACTTGTAGCTTACTTATCATACAAAGATATTCAAGTATTAGGAAGAGTTAATGAACTATATGTTTTTATAGTAATAATTCCTATTTTGCTTTTAACAATACTTTCCTTTAAAAGAGGTCATATGATATATGTATTACCTGTTTTTCGTGGACATAGTATGGTAAATATCTTAAAAAGTACAGGAAGGTCATACTTTTCTTTTTTAGGGTTTGAAATAGTAGCTATAATTCTTCCTTTTATTACAACTAAGAAATTATCTATAGAGTATGGAATTAAAGGGTGGTTAATTCCATCGATTTTGTCAGTGATAGTTGTAATAGCTTCAATTTCTGTTTTTGGTGTTTTTGAATTAAAGAATCTGGTATGGCCTACTTTTGAGTTGATTAAATCAACACAATTTTTTGCTTTAATTTTTGAGAGATTAGAGGTTGCTTTTATTGCAACCTGGGTAATTGCTCTGTTTACAACTGCTTCTAATTTGCTCTTTGGAATAGCCATGGGAGGAGCACAAATATTAAATTTACATAAACACAAGACATTGGTGCTTTCTTTATTACCATTATTATATTTATTTGCTTTATCTCCTAGGAATGCTTATGAATTATTTAATTTGGTTGATATTGTTTCAATAGTAGGGTTAATATTAACTACTATTTTACCAATTATTCTATTAATATTAGCAGAAATTAGAGGTAAAGGAGGTAAAGCAATTGATGAAGAAAGTAATTAAGATAATGATTATTGTTTTATTAATGAATTTATTATCAGGATGTTGGGACAGAAGGGATATAGAAGCAACTGTTCCGGTATTAGGTGTAGGTATTGATTTTATAGAAGAAGAAGATAGAGATTTAACTAAAAGTAATAAAGTAAAGGTTACTATTCAAGTACCTATTCCAGCCAATATGGAGCAAGGAGAAGATGTAGTTTGGATAATAAGCAGTGTAGGAGAAACTGTAGCAGGAGCAATAGATAATTTACAAAACAAATTGAATCAGGAGCTATTTTTTGGTCACTTGCAGGTTATTATATTTAGTCAGGATATTGCTAAGGAAGGAATCAATAAATATTTAAATTTCTTTAGAAATTCACCACAAATAAGAAGATTAAGCTGGTTATTAATTGCTGAGGATACTGCAGAAGATATAATTAAATCTGAACCAAAGTTAGAGAGTATCCAATCAATCTATCTAACTCATATGCTTAATAATGGGGTTTCTACAGGTAGAATTCCAGACATCAGGTTAGGAGATTTCTTTATTAGATTATCAAATCCTGGAGAACAAGCTACTGCAGTAATGCTTAAAGCAGACAAGGAGATAATAGATTATATTGGTTTAGCAGTATTTGAAGGTGATGAGTTTGTAGGTTCATTGGATCAGCCAGAAACTTTATATTATCAAAGGACATTAGGTGTTCCTAATGATACTAGTAATTTGGTACTTGCTTGTGATCCAACTACTGAGATTGATCGTTTAACAATCAAAATGCAAGAAGTATCTAGTAAATTACAACCAGAGTTAAAAGAAGACAAAATAATCATGAAGATAAAATTAAAGGTAGAAGCTAAGGTTTTAGAGCAGCTCAACAAAAATAACTTAGGAAGAGAAGATGTGGTGCATCAAATTGAAAGACGTATAGAAAATAAATTAAAAAGAGAGATTGATAAAGTTATAGAGAAGACACAGAGTAAATTTCAAACTGATATTTGGGGTTTTGGTGAATATGTTAGAGCATATTATCCTGAATATTGGAACAAGATTAAGTGGGAAGAAGAATTCCCTAAAATTAAAATTAGTACAGAGGTTAAAGCTTATATTAGACAAGTTGGTATGATTAATTTCACAGGAAGATAGCAAATTGATTAAATATAAAACTGAATAATCCTATAAGAATATATAAATAACCTATTGTTTTAAGTATTTTTATATCTGAACTTTGATTTTCCCTATAATTTATAGATAAAAGAGAGATTAGACCTGCAAATAGAGAAATAAAAATAAAGTAAGGTGAATATAAAAAATTAAATATTGTTAGTAATGAATTTAACATATAAATACCTCCTTTACTAATTATCTTTTCTATAATTTTAATTAAATATGTAGAGATAAAAAAATTATTGACAGTTTAAATTATAGATGTTATTATATCAATTACTGTTTGCAAGAAAAGGATTTATTTATCTTCTATTAATAAGTATAGTTAAAATTAAGTGAATTAATAAGTACTTTATTAAATATTGATATTTATTTTCTCTTGACGAGACTCAGTGCTTTTGATATACTATATCTTGTCGCTTGTTAAGAAGTCTTTTGTTTTATAAAAAACTTCTTGACAGAGATTCTTTAGAATGGTATGATTAATGACGTTGTCGCTAAAAAACTTTTAAAAAGTTATTGACAACTGAAATGAGATTTGATAAGATATTAAATGTCGCTACTAAAGGTGACGCTAAATTTGGTCTTTGAAAACTAAACAATGCAAGTTTTGACCAAGCGTAATATAGAGCTAATCAAACTTTTGTTATTAAATGTGTATTCACATTT
>NZ_PVNB01000006.1 GCF_003001995.1 Orenia metallireducens
TTTATAGAAGTTCTAGAAACACCATATTCGCGAGCAAGCTCTGATTTAGATTTATTACCTGATTGATAAAGTTCAACTATCGTTTGTTTAAAATCTTCTGTATAACTCATATGGACACACCCTTTCTTAGTTATATTGTAATATGTTCACTAAAGTGTGTCCATGATTTTATACTAGCATCAAATTTACAATTAACAATCGACAATTAGAAGAACTTAAAGATTTTTAAGACGAAGAAAATTAGTGTTTGAACGAGGCAAATATTCTAAAAGAATAATAGGTTCAAGATAATCTTTGAATTAGAAGTACCATATATCTTAATCCCAATATATCTGGATTGCTGAGTGAGTTTAATTTTCTTCTAGACTTTTTGGTTACTTTTGCGGCAATGGCAAAAGTAACACGGGAAAAAGCTGATAAGCATTCCCGTAACTTCTTTAATTAATAAAAACTTTGCTTATTTTTAAAAAGTAAAAGTGTCGCAATATACCCATTAAGTTTCACTTGAAAATTGGATACCTATAAAATAGGATAAAGACCCTATAATAACTTGATCATACTGGCCATCCTTCCAGTCTTACCTTGGTCTCGACGGTAAGAGAAGAATAACTCTGAATTACAACAAGTACATAACCCACTCTGAATAATATTTTCAGATCTTACCCCTATCTCTTCTAACTGGAGTTGATTGGCTAAAGCCATGTTCAATCTCCACTGACCTTCTCCATCCTCTTTAATAAGCCTTCCCCAATTCTCAAAGTTATCTTTCAATGGTTTAATAACTCTAGAATCTACTTGATAACAGCATTGACCAATAGCAGGACCAATCCCAACTAAGATATCCGCTGGATTACTTTGATATACATCTCTCATCTTTAAAACCGTCTTCTGTGCTATCTTTGATACGGTCCCTTTCCAGCCAGCATGGGCTAAACCTATAGCTTTCTTCACTGGATCTAAGATTAAAATCGGAGTACAATCTGCATAATAAGAGGTCAATAATATCCCAGATTTATCAGTAATTAATGCATCAGTATCTTCAATAGCAGTCTCATAATCTAAAGCTCCCTTTCCTTTATCATCAACACTAACGACCTTAATCTGATCACTATGTATCTGCTTGCCTGCTACTAATTCTCTAGAATCACAGCCTAATATTTCAGAGATCAGCCGCCTATTTTCCAATATATTATCTACTCTATCAGAAACATGAAGCCCCAAATTCAGTTCAGCATAGTCACCTTGGCTAACTCCACCTACTTTAGTAGTAAATGCATGTTCCACTAAGGCCGTCTTTTCAAACTCTTCAATAATATAATATTTAACTTTAGAACCCTCTCTTAACTTGAAAATTTTAATCTCCTCCTTTTTGAAATCCAGTGGCGAGTGACAAGTAACGAGTAACAAGTAAAAACTAATAAGAGTCATTATCAAACTTCTTTACTCTTCTTTAATTCATCTAAACTCCCCAATATTTCAGGAAGCTTCTCTTTAATTTGATCAGAAGAATTATCTATAAGGGGTAACAAAGAGACCTCTTTTTCTTGATTAATTATAATCAATGCCTTAGGACTTAGATACCCTCCACCTCCACCATTTTTACTACTTCCTATTCCAAGACCTATTATAGTATCAATTATTGGAATGAAGGTCATCCCTTCTATCTGATAAGGGGCACCAATTATCTCATGGCTCTTTATCATATTCTCTAGTTTATCTAAAGTTTCTCTCTGCTTTGACAACATCTTTTCCTCCTTAATCTATTTATAAATATTTAACCTCCAATAGAGTTTAAACAACTAATACAATATAGAGATATTACAACAGTAACGAGTGGATAGGAAAAATCCAATTTGTGATTTTTCCATTACGAAGGGTTCAAAGAACCCGAAGGATGAGTAACAAGTGACAAGAAGAGATTTTTACTCGTTACCCGTCACTTGTCACTAATTACTAAAGTGTCGCAATATCCCCATTAAATCTTACTATCTATTTAATTTATAATTAAGGATACTTAAAACTATTTTACTCTATTTTAGTTAATTTATGAGAAGTAGATATAAAAAAAGGGCAACACTTGTCGCCCTTTTTTATTCTAATGAGTTAACTTGATCCTTCCACCTATTAAATAACTCTTCTTTTTGATAATTGATCAATTAACATTATTACACAAAAAAACAAAAATCCCTTTTTTATTTGACTAATCTCACCATAATTTTAACTAATCATAACTAATAAATAAAAAGATATTCAGATAGAATAAACTATTTTAAAATTGGATAAATTACATTATTAGGAGGGGATTTAATGCCTAAAAAGCTAGACTTTAAGAAGAATAAGATGGAAGTTGCTAAAGAGATGGCAGAAATCCAATCAAAAAGAGTTCTAGAAAAGGTAGATGCCTTTGCGATGAATGAGCATCGTAAAGACCCTAAAGGTGTTCCTCCTGTTCAAAGAAATGATTTAGGAATTGGTACTAAATAAAGAAAGTCAGGCTCTAAAAAGAGCCTGACTTTCTTTGTTGCTATATGAATTTAAAATGATTGCTATTTAAATTTTATCAAAAAGCAGTCATCTTAATTAAGAGCTCATCATAAAGTTATAATAAACTCACTTCCAATTCCCTCTCTACTATTGATAGCAACCTCTCCTCCTAAAGCCTCAATAATCTCTTTGACTATTGCCAATCCTAAACCTGTACCTTCTTGATCAGGTGTTCTAGCTCTATCAACTTGATGGAATCTCTCCCAGATATAAGATAATTCGGCTTTAGGAATACCAATACCATTATCTCTGACCTTTATCTTGACTCTATCTTTATCTTCTTCAACTTTAATTCTAATCTCTCCATTACTTGCTGTAAACTTAATTGCATTACTCAATAAGTTGACCAGCACCTCTTCTAACTTATCCTGATCACTCTTGATTATTAGCTCTTGCTTACCCTCAACACTGACAGTTCTATCCTCTAGCTTACTCTCTAAATTTCTCACTACTTTATTGACTAAAACTAACAGTTCAAACTCTCTTAAATCAAATTCAATCTGACCTGACTGTAAACGGGCTAAATTTAGAATTTCTTGAACGAGTCTTGTCATCCGCTTAGTCTCTGTTAATACCCTTGTTAAATATTCACCTTGTAGTTTAGCATCATCAACAACGCCGTCCAAAATAGCCTCTAAATAACCCCGAATTGCCGTTAATGGTGTCTTTAATTCATGGGATACATTAGCAACAAATAACCTTCTCATCTCATCTAACTTTCTAATTTCTGTAACATCCCTGACTAAGATTATAATTCCCCACAGCTTAGCATCTTTCTCTCTAACAGGAGCTGCATGGGCCACAATAATCTTTTCCTCCCAAGTAAACTCCTCTTTTAGCTCCTCTTCTTCTACCAAGACCTTATCTATTAATTCCATTAAATTCTCATTAACTAATTCAATAGAACTCTTGCCAATAATCTCTTCCTTAACTTCAAAGATTTCTTTAAATCTAGGGTTTGCCAATAAAATCTTTTTATCACTACCAACACCTAAAACCCCTTCTGCCATACTTGTCAACATCTCATGCATTCTCTGCTTTTCCCTACTTAGCTCTTCTATATTCTCTTCTAATTTATTTGATAGATAATTAAAGCTCTCTCCTAGCTCGCCAATCTCATCTTTAGGTAAATTAGCTATCTGAACCTGATAATCCCCTCTAGCCATCTTCTGTGCTTGCTTCTTCATCTCTAACACAGGGCGAGTAATCCCTTTTGAGATAAAATAACCCAAAATTAATGCCAATAAGACAGCTATCAGAGTTACTCGTAAGGTTAAATTTCTGACCTTAATTACTGTCTCTTGTAAGCCACTTAATGGAGAGATTAGAAATAAGGCCATCTTCTTAGAAGTATACAAAGGAATTCCAACCCCAATAATCGGCTGTTTTAACATCTCTATCTCTCCACGAAAGCTTGTCCTCTCTCCAGCTAGGACCTTATCGAGCTCTTCTTGGAAGTTCATAATCCTGCTAGGAATAGCATCATTTAAAGCTCGGTGCATCCTATTATGCATCATCGCTCCATGCATTCTATTCATACTAGGTCTTCTCATCAACTCTCGCATCCGCATCCCTTTATTGATTATCTCACCCTCTTGATCAATTACTATCAAGCTAGTATCCAATAGTCTCTCTAAACTCCCTAAGAAATTATCAATTTCATTATAATGATTATAATCTCCTTGTCTGATTAACCTAACAGCCATCTCCCCTTTTCTCAAAAGCTCTAACTCTTTTGCTTTGAAGAAATAGTCTTCTAAATAATTTGGTAGAATAGTAAGCAGAGCTAATAAAATCAACAGTGGAATTAACAAATAACTTCCCATGATCTTACTAAAGAGATTATTAAACATCTGCTTGCACCTCAAATTTATAACCAACTCCCCAAACAGTCTTGATATAATCTAAATCTAATTTATCTCTTAACCAATTAATATGGACATCTACAGTTCTCATATCCCCATAATAGTCTATCCCCCATATCCTGTCACATAACTGCTCCCGTTTAAAGACCTGCTTAGGATGCCTAGCTAAGAGCAGTAATAGCTGGTACTCCTTTGGTGATAAATCTACCACACCTCCATCTACCTCTACCCTTCTCTCCTGTGGATCGATAGTCAAATGGGGATAAGAAATCAGATCACTTCTTTCCTTTATAGCTCTAGCCTTTGTTACCCTCTTTAAGATAACCTTGACCCTAGCCAATACTTCCCGTGGACTAAAAGGCTTGGTTACATAATCATCTGCTCCAATCTCTAAGCCTAAAATCCGATCAAACTCCTCCCCTTTAGCCGATAAGAGGATAACAGGAATCTCATTATCCTTTCTTAAAATCTTCAATACTTCAAGACCATCTATCTTAGGCATCATAATATCTAAAATAATTAAGTCTGGATTAACTTCTCCTACTTTAGATATTGCCTCTTTACCATCTTTAGCAGTTAATACCCTAAAATTTTCTTTATTGAGATATAGGCTTAAAATCTCAAGCACATTCTTATCATCATCAACAATTAAAATCTTCTTATCCTCCATCTATCTTCACCTCACATTGAGTTTTACTTTAAAATTATACTTAAACTTATTACCAGTATATCATATAGATATTAAGAAAATATTAAGGATAAAGCTAAGTATAAGTTTTATTTTTAGCTTAATTAAAATATTTACTACTCATATTAAAAGATAAGGAGAAGTAAACTATTATATAAAGAAAAAAAGGAGTGATAATATTGAATAAAGCTGTATTTTTAGACCGTGATGGTGTGATTAATCGTTATGATTCCCCTGTCAATAAACCAGAAGACTTAGAGCTATATCCTTGGACTGCTAAGGCAATTAAAAGTTTAAATGAGAAAGAATATAAGGTCTTTATCGTTACTAATCAAGGTGGTATCGAGTGTGGGTATTTCACTGAAACTGATTTAAATGAGATTCATCAGCATTTATTAGCTACTTTAAAGAAGGAAGCTGCCCATATCGATGATATAGAATACTGTCCCCACTTCAACTCAGATTGTAAATGCCGCAAACCTGAGGCAGGGATGATACTCAAATTAGCTAAAAAATATGATATCAATTTAGAAAATTCCTTTATGGTAGGTGACCGCAACTCCGACATAGAAGCAGGTAATAAAGCAGGTTGTAGAACTATCAAATTAGGTAGTAAATATCCTGCTGCTGATTATTCTGTAGAGAACCTTGAAGATGCAGTAGAAATTATAGTTAATGCTCAAGAACTAATTTATATTTAAACCTAAGTATGAGTTTAAGGCTGAGTAGATAACTTACTCCACTTAAGCTCATACTCACACTTAGACTCAAACCAAGGGCATTATACTATTATCCCAGTGATAACTCTCTTCATCCAACTCATCCTCTATCAATTTGGCTAAGCTCTTTACTCCTCGTTCTATCTGCTCACCAGTAACTGCTGCAATACTCAGTCTAACTCTATTCTCCTTCTTCTGACTGTAGTAAAAGACCTCTCCTGGAGCAATATTAATCCCTAGCTTCAAAGCTTTTTGATGTAACTTTTTACCTGAAATATTCTCAGGTAACTCTAACCAAAGATTAAGTCCACCTGCTGGAGTAGTGAATTTGACTCTTTGAGGTAGATATTTATGCAAAGCATTTATCATAGCCTTATACCTCTTTTGATAAGTTTGCCTTAGTTTACTAATCTGATCCTCCCAGATCTCTTCTCTAAAATACAAATCAAGTACCCTTTGTACCAGTCCATCAGTAAAGATATCTGACATATACTTTGATAAGAGGATATCATTAAAATAGCGTTCTGGAATAATTAAAAAAGCCAATCTCAATCCTGGCATGAAAATTTTAGAAAAACTCTTAATATAGATTACCCTGCCATTATCAGATAATGATTTCAAAGACAGATTATTACTATTCCCATAATTTAAATCACTCAAACAATCATCTTCAATAATTAAGAGATCATGCTCTTTAGCCAACTCCAATATCCGCTCTTTCTTCTCTTGAGAGTAACTATACCCTGTTGGATTCTGATAATTTGGCATCAAATAAAGAAATTTGGGCTTCTCTTTAGACAATTCAGCCTCTAAAACTTCAATATCTATCCCATCTCTTTTCATAGGAATATCTATTATATTAGCACGTCTAGACTTGAAGACAGAGATTGCCCCAGGATAAGTCGGTCTCTCTACAAAGACGGTATCACCATAATCTAAAAAGGTCTTTGCTAAAATATCAATCCCCTGCTGAGCCCCAGAGACGATTTGAATCTCATCAATATTACTCTCTATATTGTACCTTTTAATATACTCACTGATTGATTGGCGCAAAGGTAGATAACCTTGGCTCTTCTGATAACCAAAGGCATAACCTCTATCCCTATCTAAAACCTTATTTAAAAGCCTCTTAAAGGGAGTAATAGGAAATAAATCAGGAGTAGGTGCAGCTGTTGCAAAATTAATTAGCTTCTCTACATCTTCTATCTCTTCTCGCTCTTCAATAAACTTAGTATCCTCATCGATATATACCTCTTCATCAAGATAAATATCCTCTCTATCCTCAACAAGGTTCTGAGCTGCAACAAAAGTTCCACTACCCACCTTCTTATAGACTAGGTTCTCTTCTTCTAATAGATTATAGGCATTGACAATAGTTACATTATTGACTCCTAAACTCTTTGATAACTTCCTAATAGGTGGTAATTTAGTATGCTCCTTTAATTTGCTAGCTTCAATCAAGTCTCTTAACTGAAGATATAATTGGATATAAAGATGCTTGGAAGAAGATTTATCTAATTGTATCGATTCAATCATAACAATCCTCCTTACTTAATTAACAATTAACAATGTACAATGAAGAATTTATCACCTAACAAAACCTTATAGTAATAGTAATTCTAGCTTTATAATTGTACATTAGCAATTATAAATTGTAAATTTTATTTGTACCCTACTTGACAATACAATTTAATTAGTTATATAATAATTCGTGGGTACAATCCCAAGTTTTATGGAATTGAACCCATACAATCATTATATATTAAATCAAAAGAAGAGTAAAGAGTTAAAAATCAGTGAGTAGTGAAGAAAGAATAGTACGCAGTAAAATAATTAGTCTCTTAGCCCCCCTTGGGTCCTGCCGACTATTTCTAGGAAAGAAATTTCTCTATCTAAATCTTCTCCACTTCTCACTATTTACTCTTTCTAAACAACTGTTGAATTTAAAAAGGAGATGATAAATATGAATGAAAGATATGGATTAAACAAGAACTTAGCACAGATGCTAAAGGGTGGAGTAATTATGGATGTAACCACTCCAGAGGAAGCAAAGATTGCTGAAGAGGCTGGAGCAGTAGCAGTTATGGCTTTAGAGAGAGTCCCTGCTGATATTCGTAAGGAAGGTGGGGTATCAAGAGCATCTGACCCTGCAATGATTAAGGGGATCCTTGAAGCAGTTTCTATCCCTGTTATGGCTAAAGCAAGAATTGGACATTTTGTAGAAGCACAGGTTTTAGAGGCTTTGGGTGTAGATTACATAGATGAAAGTGAAGTATTGACTCCAGCTGATGAGGATAACCATATAGATAAGAGTTTATTTGAAGTACCTTTTGTTTGTGGTGCCACTAACTTAGGTGAGGCATTACGTCGGATTGGTGAAGGTGCTAGTATGATCAGAACTAAAGGTGAGGCTGGTACAGGTAATGTTGTAGAAGCTGTGAGACATATGAGAACAATGAACTCTCAAATGAGAAGATTGACCACTATGGATAGCCACGAATTGATGGCTGCTGCTAAAGAATTACGAGCACCTTTTGATCTAGTTAAGTATGTAGCTGAGCATGGCAAACTTCCTGTAGTTAACTTTGCTGCTGGTGGAGTAGCTACCCCTGCTGATGCGGCATTAATGATGCAATTAGGTTGTGATGGAGTATTTGTAGGTTCAGGAATCTTTAAATCAGGCGACCCTGCCAAAAGAGCTAGAGCAATCGTTAAGGCTACTGCTCACTATGATGATCCTAAAATCATTGCTGAAGTATCAGAAAACATCGGCGAAGCAATGGTGGGAATTAATATCAGTACAATCCCTGATAATGAAAAATTAGCTCATCGAGGTTGGTAGGGATTATAAGTGCATTAAGCACTTATAGACCACGAAAAGTCCAGAGGACTTAGAGGGACTCAGTTTACAGTTAAAATCTCAAAAACATTAATAGACTAAAAATACTTAAATTTAATTCTATTTTAATCATAAAATTAATTATCAGACTATTACTTAACTGTCCTTACGAGTCGGAAAAGATGACTCTTCATGTAACCACTGTCAACTCTACACTGTAAACTAATGAAAAGGTGGTATAGAACTATGCTTAAAATTGGTGTCTTATCTTTACAAGGGGGAGTAGCTGAACACCTAAAGATGTTAGACCAAATTACTGGTGTCTCCCCTTTAAGTGTCAAAAAGAAGGAAGATTTTGCAGATTTAGATGGGCTAATCTTACCTGGCGGTGAAAGCACTACCTTAGGAAAGCTACTTAATATCTTTGATTTAAAGGATACAATTATAGATTTAGCCCAAAGAGGGCTGCCAATCTGGGGGACCTGTGCTGGCATGATTTTATTAGCTAAAGAAGTTGATGGTGAAGATAGCCATCTCAATCTGATGGATATCAGTGTTAAAAGAAATGGCTATGGAAATCAATTAGCTAGCTTTAAGACTATGGAGGTAATTCCTAAAATAGCTGAGCAAGAGATTCCACTAGTATTTATCAGAGCACCTTATATCAATCAAGTCTCTAATAATGTTCAAGTATTACTAGAGTTGGATAGTAAGATTGTAGCTGCAGAGCAGAACAATCTACTAGCTACGTCTTTCCATCCAGAGTTGGCTGAAAATCTAAGTGTACATCAGTATTTTGTAAATAAGGTTAAAGCATCTATGACAGATGCTTTAAAGATAGCTAAATAATTTAATTAATCAGCGCAGTAATTCAAAAAATTTTTTACCACGAATCTACACAAATATACGTGAATCAAAAGAAATATGATTCATGTGTTATTTGTGCCAATTCGTGGTTAATTATTTATTACTACTATTTTTTATCTCAATAATTTCTATGACTATTTTAATTAATCTCTACAACCTCTATATCAACCTCCTGCTCTTCAAATTGAGGTAAAATCTCTTCTTTTCTTCCTACAATCACCGTTAAAAACCTTTGAGGATAACTATACTCAGCAAAGACCTCCTGAGCCTTACTAGCACTTAACTGATTATACTCCTCTATCACCTTATTGATATAATCGATATCTCTACCCTGTAGTTCAACATCACGGATAACTCTATTGATTACACTTAACTTAGATTTATATGATTTAGGGAAGAAAGCATTATAAAGGTTGATAATTTTAAATAACTCATCTTCCTTTATCTTCTTCTCACCATTTTTTATAAGAGACATCTCTTCTTTAATCCCTTCTATTGCTTGATAGGTATTCTCAGGCTTTACTTCGGTACTAATGTAATAGGCTCCTCCTAATTCATTATATTGGTCATTGGCAGCAATTCCATAAACAAAGCCTTTTTCAGTACGGAGCTTATTCATTAGCCTACTCTCAAAATCTCCTCCACCATAGACGATATTAGCCATTGTAAAATCAATTCTATCCTTAAAACTATTATCAAAGAAATTATATCCCATCTTAATCTTAGCTTGAGTAGCATCAGGCTTATTGACTAGGATTATTTTACCATAGTTCTCTCTATCAATCTCAACTATCGGTTTTTTAATCTCAACCTCAATGTCTTGATACTTACTCTTCTCTTTAGCTTCCTCTTGACTCTTAACTTCAGACTCTTTATCTTTAAGCTGTTTATTTTCAGTAGACTCTTGCTCTTTATCCTCCTCTATCATTCCCCACTGATTAAAGTAATTATAAAGCATCTGCTCCATCTGCTTAGTATCTAAATCACCTACAATAGCAAAGATAGTATTAGCAGGGGAGATATTCTTATCATAAAAGCTCTCTAACCTCTCAGGAGTGATATTAGAGAGAGCAGCTATATTTAAATCAATATCATCATCAAAAGAATAGGGATGATTTTTATAAATATTCTTATAAAAATACATATCTAACAATGAACTCTCCTGGGTTTTAGCTTGAACCAAACCTCTATACAACTCCTGCTTTACTCTAGTAAAATGATTGGCATTAAACTTTGGCTCCTCTAACATCTCTGCCATTAAGGAAATTAGCTCATCTGTATCTGTACTTAAAGCACTACCGGCAAAACTGAGATAATCATTCGATACTCCAAAAGCAAAATCGATTCCATTAATATCTTTATAATTTGCCATCTCCTTTTCATTAAAGTGCTTAGTTCCAGTATTCATCATCTCGACCATAAAGGAGCTAATTCCTGCCAATTCTTTAGTCTCTTGTCTCCTTCCCCCATTGATATAACCCTTAATCTCAATGATAGGAAGCTGATGATCTTCTACTAAATATACAATCAGACCATTTTCAAGCTCTATCCGTTTATAATCGGGAATCTCTATATGAGGAACCTTATTCTTATTAACTGCTAAGCTCTCAAATAACTCTTGGCTATACTCTACCTCTGCAAAAGCAGCTTCACTATAAACTACTTGAAAGAGAACTACTAGCAGCATTATACCTATAATCAACTTTTTCACTTAATTTACCTCCTTCTAATTAACTCTATCCCTTAATTCTTAGGTAAGATATATCCAATAGTCCTATTATCCCTTACAAAGTATTTTTGGGCTACCCTGATAATATCTTTAGTAGTTAAGTTCTTTAACCTCTGGATATTCTTCTGGTATAAAGTTGGATCATTATAACGAACAACACTTGTTGCCACTGTATCAGCTGCAGAAGAGATATCCTTTTGACTAAAGATTAAATCCTTTAACACCCTCTTTTTAACTATCTTTAGCTCATTCTCTTTAATACCCTGCTCTATTAACTTCTCTAACTCTTGATCAAAGTCATAGCGTACATCATAGACTATTCCTTCTGACATTGGTACAGTATATAACAAAGCATAGCCTGGCTTACGTAATCCCACTGTAAATCCTCCAGCTTCTAAGATCATCCGCTTCTTCTGCTGTAGTTCTGTCTTCACTCTAGAAGTGGAATTATTGACTAAGATATCAAGTAAAGCATTGATTGCTACCATATCAGGATGGTCACCTTTAGGTATCTTATATAACATAGCTATAATCGGCACTTGAGTCATCTTCTTTAATTTAATAATCCTTTCTGATTTCTGTTCAGGCTCAATAGCCTCTAGCCTCTTAATCTCTTGGGGTTGATAGCTACCATAATATTTTTGAGCTAAAGTATGTACCTCTTGAGGATCAACATCACCTGAGACTACCATTACTCCATTATTGGGAGCATAATATCTAGTATAATAGTCTCGTATATCCTCTACTGTGATATTATTAATATCTTCCATCCACCCAATGACTTGATGATGTAAAGGAGACTCCTTAAAGGCTTCAGCCTGGATCTCTTCTAAGGAGGAGCTGAAGATATTATTCTCTACTCTCATTCTTCGCTCTTGTTTAACAACTTCTCTCTCTCGATAAAACTCTTCAGGATTTACCTTCAAATTTCTCATTCTGTCGGCTTCAATTGCCATTGCTAGTTCCAATTTTGCCGATGGAATCTCTTCATAATAGGTTGTGTAATCATAATAGGTTCCAGCATTATTACTTCCCCCTACAGATTTAATCAATTGATGCACCTGATCTTTAGCAAGACTCTCTGTTCCTAAGAACATAGTATGTTCTAATAAGTGCGAAATCCCTGATATCCCTTCTGGCTCATCGATTGAACCAACCTTATACCAGATAGAGAATTTGGCTAAGGGAATCTTATGGTCTTCAAATACATAAATCTCTAACCCATTATCCAATTTAAAATGGGAATAGTCTAACTTTGGAATAAATAGCTCTTTTTGATTTAGCTGCTGAGCATATATCGAACTTACTCCAAAGAGAATTAATAGTAATGATAATAATAAAATCTTAAAAAACTTTCTCATCTAAAACTTCCTCCTTTGTATTTATAATTAATTAATCTTTTAATATTATTGCTATTATAACAAGATTCAACTTAAGATACAATAAAAGTAAGTATCCCCAAATTTATTTTTTAGTCCTAATAAAGACTAAACAAGAATGGATATTAAAAATAATCGACTTAATCTACCTTAAATAAATAAGTTCTATGAAATCATCATAATTTTACTATCATTCTGACTATAAAAAAACACATCTTCAAAACAAGATGTGCTCATAAAGACATCCATCTCTTTAATATACTTCAACCTATTTCAAATCTAAGATAAGATACTGATACTTAAAGTAAAAATAAGCATATTTATTATCTAAATAAGCTAAGTAGTATATAATATATATTCAACAGAATATCTATTTATCCTCTAGATCTATCTAAAAAGGCATATCCTGAGGATATGCCTTGATATTTAATGTAATCTAAAATCCTCCTCTTTTTCTTCACTCATTACAGAAGGATAAATATATTGATTCTTCTGCTCAATTTTTCTGACCTTAGGCAAGTATCCAGCATAATCTACACCTAATACATCAGATAAATTCTTATCTACCACTACCAAATCTGATCGATCTAATTGAGCAAGATCAGATTTGCCTAAAGAGTACATAGTCAATTTCATCTCTTCTATACAAGACTTTAAAAACTTAGCTAGATGTTGAGCCCCCTCCTCTATATCCAAATCTTCTTTGAATTTACCTAGATATAATGGGATCTGAGGAGCAGGTTCATAGGGTAATGCCTTTGCCATCTGAGCTTGTAGTAGTGCCATCAACGCTATAGAACCTATATATATTGCGTCCGCACCTAATGCCATCGCCTTCAAGAAATGACCCGGGGTCGTCAATCCTCCCGAAGCAATCACTGAAACTCTATCTTTAACTTCAACTCTCTCTAAAAATCTCACTGTCCTTGATAGGGCAAATAAGGTTGGAAGTCCCACATCATCTTCTAAGGTAGTTGGTCCTCCATGGGTCCCTCCTTCTGCTCCATCGACAACCACAAAATCAATCCCAGCTTTAACAGCTATTTCTAACTCTTTTTCTAGATAATGGGTGGCACAAAACTTTAATCCAACTGGAACATCATATTTATTCTTTAAATTCTTTACTACCTTAATAAAATCTGATGGTTGATTCATTTCAGATAATCGAGTATGAATCATTGCATCTTCGCCAGGTTTTAGTTTCTTAGCCTTTCTCAAATCTTCTCCTATCTGATGGGAAGACATTCCCATAGGAGCAGCAGCTTGAGCACCTTGTCCTAATTGTATTTCAATTGCATCTAGCTCTTTTAGTTGCTCATGGTTATTCATCCAACCAGCACGATTATATTGACCAATAAAGTATTTGGCTGCCTGTCGTTCCTCATTTACTAAAGGCGCTTCCCCAGAATTAGTAGCCGTTCCTGCCATAGTAGCACCTTTTGCTAAAGCAATCTTTGCTTTTAAACTTAATGCACCACCATAAGACATCCCTGTAATTAAAATTGGGATCTCTAGCTTAAGAGGTTTCTTTGCTTTAGGTCCAATTACAGTTTTAGTGTTAATCTCTACTCCATCTTGAGTTGGTAAACGATATAGGTGGACAGGATTAAGTAGAATCTTATTCCATTCTGATAATATATTATAGGTTCCCAAAGGCCGTTCAATAGGCTTGCCTGATTCTGCACGCATTCCAGCTTCAATAATAGCTCTAGGACTTAGCTTTTGCATAATAGTAACCATAGAAAACAAATTCTCTGTATAGGGTTCTTCCATCATTCGTTTCCACATATAATCCATCATATTATTCATTATCGACATCATCATCTTATTCATTATCTTTTCAAACATTCAATCTCCTCCTTTATGGAGCAGTCACTGGTTATTTTAATTAGTAAATATATTATTGTAATTTCTTCTCAGCTAATTCAGGGTCCTTTAAAGACTTCTGTTCCCAGTTAATAATCTCACTCTCGATCTCATTCTGCCCTGCTACTGGAATCTTATACCACCCATTACTCTCCATTAAGTTAAAGATTCTAGTGTGTATCTCCGCTACATCTCCATGTAACCCCTGAAAAACCTGACGTAAAGGTTGATTAGCTGCTTCAATCTCTGCCATACTATAACCTTGTATCATCTGCCGACTCATTAATAGCATATCTTTTGCCATATCTTTATCCTTTAAATTCATATTTTACCTCCTAATGCTTTTTTCCATTGAACTCTCTTAACTGATTTAATAAAGTCTGTAGATGTTCTTCATATACCTGCGCTGCATCTTGAAAGATTGATTTCAGTTCTTCTGCTTGAGCTTGCTCTTGATATACTTGGCATTTTTTCATAGCTAGTGCAGTACTATCTAGGTGACTTTGTAGTTGTATTAATTCCATCTGTGTTAATTGTTCCATTAGTCTCTTCCCCCTTTAAAAATATCTTTTCCTAATTTAACTACAAATATAAAAGAAAGTGAGGTGGATGATCATCCACCTCACTTTCTTTTATATTTGTTTTTTAATATCCAAAGTCTCCTCCTAATAATAATAAGATTAAAATTAAGAAGATTACAAATACTCCATTATCATCATATCCATAGTCACCCATTAGGATAACACCTCCTTAGATCACTTTATTATAGAGATAGAAATAGATTAAAAATAATTATTCATAACTACCTAACAATAACAGAATTAAAATTAGAAAGACTACAAATACATAATTGTTATCATCAGTCATCTGATATCTACCCCCTTCTTGCTACTTACACTTTATATTATGCTTTAAAATTCACTTTCGTTAAAGATAAAAACAGGAGCAAAAGCCCCTGTTTTCTATTAATATCCGAAATCTCCACCTAATAATAGTAAGATTAAAATTAAAAAGATTACAAATGCTCCATTATCATCATATCCATAGTCACCCATTAGGATAAAACCTCCTTATATTAGTTTTATTACAAGAAATGAATGGAATTAAAACTAATTATTAATAAGTACCCAACAATAATAAAATCAAGATTAAGAAGATTACAAATACATAGTTATCATCATGAGGCATCTTCTTTCCCTCCCTTCTTGCTAATTTCAATTTATATTATGTACTTCCTATCAAAATCGTTACAAAATATCTTATCAATTATAAAGCAACTATTAAGTAAATAATGAGTAATAAATCTAAAATACTTTTTACTTATCACTCATCATTGATTACTAAAATTTTTACAATATATCTATTAGCTGATAACCTCTATAATTAAAATTTATTAGAAAAATTTCTTTTAATAAATTATATACCAAAAGAAAAACCCGTGATGACTTTAAAGTCATCACGGGTTTTAACTATCTATACAATTATACTAATTCAATCACCTTTCTTGACTCTAGCTTAGTTCCTGCAGGCACTGGGGCTGCTGTTACTACATCTATTAATATAGTCTCTGTCATATCTTGATGCTGATTTAAGATATAATCTAACTCTTCAACACTCTCTGCTCTCATTCCTTTAATACCACAGGATTCTGCTAATTTTATAAAATCAGGATTGCTTAAGTTAACCTCTTCTTCTTTTAGATTAGCTGAAAGCATCTTATTTCTTTCCATCGCTAATACTCCATTATTCATCACTATTATTCTAACTGGGAGATTATATCTTTTAGCAGTTAGAAGCTCAGCTAAGACCATTGCTATCCCTCCATCACCAATAATACAGGTAACAGGCTTTTGGGGATAATTTATCTTAGCTACTAAGGCTGCTGGTAAAGCAAATCCCATCGTCCTCCACTTTCCTGAGATTAGAACTTCTTCACATCTCTTACTAAAGTATTTAGCAAACCAGACTACATTATCCCCAGAATCAAGGGTAATAATCTCATCCTCGCCAAGAATATTAGCAAGGGATTTCATAACCTCTTTAGGGCATATTCCTGTTTGATTATTATCATATTCTCTTGACAATTTAGTTAATAATAGCTCTCTAGTACCTTCTACCTTAGCTCTCCACTCTTGATTGTTTTTAGCAGAGACCTTTTCTAGTAATAATTGCAATGAGCTTTTTAGCTCACCTAAGACTCCTACCTCTACTGGATGGGTCATTCCTATATTCTCTTTAATAGCATCAAGCTGAATTATTCTAGGGTTTCGTGGTACACTGTCCATTGGCCACCAAGTAGCTCCCAAGATAATGACTAAATCTGCTTCCTTTAATAGATTATCAGCTTTCTCATTTCCTGCATGGCCTAAACCACCTAAATACAATTGTTGATTGTATTCAATCATCCCTTTAGCTGCTAAGGTACTGATTAATCCACCATTGATCTTATTAGCAAACTCTAATAGCTCTTCCCTACAACCTTTAGCACCTCGACCATATAATATCATTGGCTTTTGAGCTTGATTTATCAACTCTACTGATTGATTAATCAACTCATCATCAGGCAATCTTAGCTCATCTAAATGGGGTAGATAATCACGAGCTTGAGCATTAACTTCCTTATCCCACATATCCATGGGAATAACTAAATGGCTGACTCCACCTTCGACTATCGCTTTGGTCATCGCTTTAACTAGCAAGTCCACTATGGATTCAGGGTTAGTGACCAAAGCAGAATAAACAGTCAGAGAGTCGGTCAGATTCATCTGCTTGATAAATTGTTCATAATTTGTTCCCATATTCCAGCTCTCTACCTGCCCTGTGATTAAAAGCATTGGTGCTCTATCACTATAAGCATCAGCAACACCATTGAGAATATTGGTTGTACCTGGTCCACCATCTGCTAGACAGACTGATAACTGCCCCTTTAGCTTTGATTCAGCCGAGGCCATCAAACCTGCTGCCGCCTCATTCTTGGTAGTATAGAGTTTAATGGGGGAATCCTTTAGCTCTGAGAAGAACTTTAAGATGGTATCACCTGCATACCCATAGATATGTTCAACTCCCCATTTACTTAGCTGTTCTATCATTACTTTACTTAGTCTCTGTTGTGACATATAAACACTCCTTTTATTAAAGATATCACTATTATAGTTTCCTTAATAGGGAGTATTTATGATTTTAAAATTATGGGAGAAGTAAAATAACACACCTTTCTAGGTGTGTTATCGAAATTAATTTCATATAATATTAATCTTGCTAGTGCTTGTTTCTGGGTATATTGCGACAGTTTTGCTACTAGCTTATAGCTACTGGTTATTAGCTAAGACCTTAAAAGCTAAAGGCTAGAAGCCAGCAGCGGATTTATCACAAAGGGCTTGTTTTTAGCCCTGAAGGAGTAGCTAATGAAAAAGTGTCGCAATCTCTATATATTGTCTCAATTTAACCATGATAAGATATAAAAACAACTAATATTTAAAACTCCTTCGCACCCCTCTTAGCCTCTTCAATTGAAGCTGCAACTGATTTTTCTAGCTCTTCCCCTTGTAATACATTAGTCAATTCTGTGGAAACTGTAGTGAAATCAGTAATGCCAATAAACCCTAAAATTGTTCTTAAATAACGCTCTCCCATCTCAAAATCTTGAGCAGGACTTTCACTGTACTTACCACCTCTAGCTACTAAATATGTTACCTTCTTATCTTTAAGTAATCCAACTGGACCCTCTTCTGTGTATTTGAAAGTAACTCCAGCTACTACTAGATAATCGATATATACCTTTAAAATAGCAGGAACACTTAGATTCCACATTGGAGCAGCAATGATATATTTGTCAGCGTTAGCAAACTGCTTGACATATCTTCTAACATCACTATCTTCTTGGGTAAATAGCTCTCCTATCATCTCGGCAGTTAAAGGCTTGATATCCTCTTGGTATAGATCTAAGGTAGTAATTTCATCTTTAGGATTAGCCTTTTGATACTCATCTACAAAAGCTTCTGACATCTTAAAGGTATAAGAATTCTCTCTAGTTTTTGGGTTTGCCTTGACGTATAACACTTTTGACATTCTATTTCCCCCTTAAATTATAATCACACATCTATCTATAAAATAACCTCTTAGGCAACTATTATTCTCAAAACATAGTTTATTTGTTAAGTACCTAAGTAAATGTTATTAATTTCAGCCAATCTTAAGCAATTACAATACTTTGGATAAATCTAATACGAAATGATAACAATAAATATATATTCTAAATTCAATAAAACTATAGGTGATTTAATGAAAAAAGAAAAAATAAGTCCTTTTCAATATTTCTGGTTATCAACTAATATGATTATTTCAACTATAATCTTATTAATTCCTAAGATAATTATTGAAGATGGAAGGGAATACGCTTGGATAGTCCCAATAGTTTCTGGCTCTACTATTGCTGTGATACATTATCTGATTTTGAAAGTAGGATGTAATTTTTCTAATAAAAATATTATAGCTGATCTTAAAGAGATATTAGGTCCCTTTATAGGCACTATATTACTAATTCCATATATTCTACTAGTCCTTCATACTACAAGCTTAATGATGTTGCAAGGGGTAGAGTTTGTTACATTTGTCATGCCTAGTAAATCAATAATTGGTTTCTGGCTTGCAATCGGACTACTTGCTAGTTATATTAGCTATAAAGGGATTGAAACTATAGCCCGCATGGCCCAATTTGCAATAATTATTATGTTTACGGCAATTCTAACCATTGTAATATTAAATTTACTATCTATGAATAAAGAATGGTTAAAACCTTTTTCTATTAACTACAAAAATGTTATTACAGCTAGCCTTACACCTGCTCATTGGTTTTTAATAATTCCTAATCTATCATTGATATTCAAACCATATTTTACAGATAATAAAAGAACTATTAGAGCAAGTTTACTAGGTAATTTAGTAGCACAAATTATGATAGTTCTACTATTTATCAGTGCTTTAACTACATTAGGCGCCGATTTGACTTCTGCCTTAAAATTTCCTTTTTATACCTTAAGCGCTCTACCTTTAGCAGGTTTAGAGATAATCATCTTTATAGCTTGGATGACAGGAGTTATTCTTGAAGTTGGAATTTTTTATTTAGCATCTTTAGAATTAATCTCATCTTTATTTAAATTGAAAGATTATAGAATATTAGTTATTCCATTCTTTATTATCAATACTTCTATGGGAATATTTCAAAGTGAAATTCCAGCAGTTTTTAAACATATAGGCTATATGGTTCCAATTAATGTACTATTATTAGAAATTCCTTTTCTAATAATAGTTATCTCAATTTACCTAATTGAAAATAAAAAAGATAAATTTAAAGAGTAAGTAAGTTAAAATCAACTTACTTACTCTTTACTCTTCACTCTTTATCCTTCATCTTCTCTTTTAGTCTTGCATCAGCAGCTTTAGCTATATCCTTAATCCCATCCCTTCCTATCTCAAAATCTTCGGTTTCAGCAGCAGGAGAACCCATCAAAACCTGGTCACTAAAACGACCTACCTGCTGAGCTACATCCTCCTTGAAATTACTCCACTCACCTTCGACCTCAACCTCAGGAAAGTTAAAGCCTTCATTATTCTCCTGAAGGCTGATAAAGTCCTTCTCATGGGTAGCCTTGTCATATACTTCACCCATTAAACCACCATTATTTGCTCTAGCACCTCTATCATTTACCTTTATCTCACCATTACTCTCTTCTCTAAGCTCTGCTTTCTCAGGTATTGACTCTCTTCTATCTGCTTTGTTGATGTCTACCACAAAAGCACCTCCTATTACTAGTTTGCAACTAAACTTTAAAATAATGCTAGGACTTTTTGTTAATTATAGATATCTAGATTTATAACTTAATTCTAATAAATTACATTATAATATGAGATATTAAAAGAAATACTACTTAAGAATGGAGGTGAATAAATGAACTCTACAACCAAAGCACTAATTATTAAATTTATTATGACCTTTGTATTTGCTGCTATCTCCTTCACTTTTATAGCCAATAACACCTTGGGATGGAGTCTAATAGTAGCAATATTAGTAACAGCTTTGAATTATCTATTAGGGGATTTATTAGTACTCCCTAACTTTGGAAATATCACTGCTTCTATAGGTGATGGATTGATGGGAGCTTTCACCGTTTATCTTCTTGATATCCTTTCTAGAAATTTTGCTACAACTTTTTATACTCTAAGCCTATTTGCTATCTTAATAGTAGTTGGTGAATATTTCTTCCATCAATATCTGTTTGATAACAAGAAAGTTTCACCATGAACATTTTAATATTTGATTGCTAAATATAATTCATGTATTAATAAATAAGATAGGAGTAATTATGAATTAATAATAGAAAATATGGTACCCATGAAGTTATGAAATCACATGAAATCTTACCTGGTGCATTTAAGGAAATTAATCAATTTTAATTATATCGTCCTCATGTTAAAGATCAGCAATTAGGTGCTATCTTAGATAATTAGCTTCAATTAATAATTAATGGTTCATTCTTATGCTCCTACTAATGCACAGAGTAAGATGAACATGGAATTCCAGCCTACTATGCAGTAATATCTCTTTAAAAGACCACTTACCTTATAAGGTAAGTGGTTTCTTAATATCTTTGATTTTCCAGTATCAATCCTATAGTAATCCCAAATACTAAGATTAAAATAATCATGAGGAGTTGAAGCCATGTTCAAACATGACAAACAGTTATTACATGAGGTTAGAGTTGATCAACCCAATCCTGCTTATGCCGCTATGTTACAAGAACAATTAGGAGGACCTAATGGTGAGCTAAAAGCTGGACTACAATATTTTGCACAAAGCTTTAGGATTCAAGACCAAGAGATAAAGGACTTATTTTTGGACATTGCTACTGAAGAGTTCAGCCATGCAGAGATGGTTGCTGAAACTATCAATCTATTAAATGGTCATGATGTAGCTAATACTGCTGATACTGTGGGTACAATTGAAGCTCAAGTCTTAGGGGGTCTCTCCCCTATGTTAGCCAATGCTTCTGGAGCACCTTTTACAGCTGATTATGTAAATGTTACTGGAGATTTAGCTGCTGATATTCTCTCTAATATCGCCGCTGAGCAGAGGGCCAAGGTAGTGTATGAATACTTACACCGCCAAATAGATGATCAAGGGGTTAGAGAGACAATTGACTTTCTATTAAATCGTGAAGAAGCCCATAATGCACTGTTTAGAGAAGCCTTAAATAAACTACAGCAGAAGCCCGAATACTCTACTTATGACTTTGGAGTTACTGAGGATTCTAAACTATACTTTGATTTATCTACACCAGGTAGATACTTTGCTGATCCCAATCCAACTGCTCCAAGCTTTGATAACCCACGTAAGATAGAAAAAGAAGGAGCTCAAACTCTACAACCAGTTCAATAAGCAATAGTAACTAGTGACGAATAACAAGTGCTGAAAAAAGATTTTTGCTCATCACTTGTCACTCGTTACTCATTACTAAATTATCATTCCTCCTCTTCATTTGGTGAAGAGACCCTCATCTCTAGATAAGCATCGATAATTCTTTTAAGCTCTTTTATTTCTTTTACTGATAAGTCCTCAAGATTATTTAACTGTTCTATTACAAATTTAAGATTACTGTTCCCCCCTTTTCTCCGCTCCTCATTTAAGAAGAAGGTTGATAAAGTACTGGTAATCATCCCTATTAAAGATATTCCCACAACCATAATTAAAGCTGCAATCATTCTCCCTTCAATAGTCTTAGGAGCAATATCTCCATACCCTACTGTTGTAGCAGTTACCAGACTCCACCATAAAGCATCTTCAAAGCTTCTGTTTTCAAATTTATGGACACCTGCTGCTCCCAAAAAGATTACTATCACTGTGAAAATTAACATATAATTAAGTCCATTTGTCTGTATAAATCTATGAAATCCTTTAATAGACCTGCGAATAAAGATAAATATTCTGGCAACTCTAAAAGCCCTAGTTATGTAGAAAAACTGGCTTAAAGTCAATAATCTAGATACTCTAGCTATTCTAAATAACCTAAAGGCTTTATCAAAGGGAATAAAGGCCATTATATCCAATAGATTATTTGAGATATAAGCCAGCCTTTCACCTCTTTTAACATGAGCTAAGCGTGAACAGAACTCCAGAGCAAAGACAATACAGATAAAGAAATCTATATTTGAAAATAATTTTTCAGTCTTAGCAGAGAGATTAAAAAAACTCTCCGCAGTCAACATCCCTATTGCCAAGACAGCTAAAATTAACATAAATATTTCAGTATACTTCTCTAATCTTTGATTATCAAACCTCTTATGAGAGTTGAACATTTAATTTTATCCACCTCTATTATATTCTTTACTAATTGAGCAGATATTACCCAAAGTTTTTTCTTTTTTAATCAATGATGTAATATATGGATATTGGGACACTTTAACACCTCACCCTAACCCTCTCCTATTCTTAGGAGAGGGTTAGGGTGAGGTGTTAATTCTAAAAGTATCGCATTATCTCTTTATTAAAACAAAAGACTGCAACCTTTAATTTAGGCTACAGTCTTATTTAATGGTTTTTGCAATTTGGACATAATCCATATATCTTCATTCGATGATCTAAGATAGTATATCCTGTATCATCCTTTAATTTACTCTCAAACTCCTTTAGAGGACAATCTAATGGGAGAATATCATCACATTTTATACAGATTAAATGGTGATGATGATGCCCATTGATTAATTCAAACTTCTGTTCATTCCCATTTAAATTCAAAGCTCTAACAATTTTATTATCTTTAAAGGAGTTCAAATTTCGATATACTGTAGATAATCTCAACTTAGGATAATCACCCTCTAATTTAGCAAATATATCTTGAGCAGATAAAGGTCTTGTACTAGCAAGCAGCACTTCTATAATAATTCTTCTCTGTCTAGTCCATCTAATACCTTTATCCCTTAACTTCTGTTCCCAGAGTTCTAAATCCCCCATATTTCTCCCCCATTTCAGGAAATCTAATAATTATTAATCCTTTACTGCAACTTTCAATTCAGACCTTTTATAGAGAAAGCTATTAATCTTTTTATAGATGATAGCAGCAATTAAATAAATCACACTAGCTACAATAATCGTACCTCCAGAAGCCAAATCATAATAAAAGGATATAAATAACCCAGTATTAACTGCTAAAACACTGAAGATAATACTATAAATAATAGTCTGTTTAAAACTTTTAGCCATCTGCAAACTCCCTGCCACAGGCAGAGTAATCAATGAAGAAACTAACAAACCACCAATAATTCTCATCGATAAAGAGACAGTAATTGAAACAAGTATCATAAAGAGTAAATTCAATATCTTTACAGGAATCCCTGCTAGCTTGGCATCACTCTCATTAAAGGCTAAGAAGAAGAAACCATAATAGAAGTATAATATAACACCTATAATAACTACTGCTAAGGGAATAACAGTCAATACATCCTGTCTAGTAACCATCGAAATACTACCAAATAAATAGCTAAAAATCCCCGAATTATTATTGGATAAACTGATCAAAATAGTTGCTAACCCTAGCCCTGTAGCCAAAATAATAGACAGTGATAGTTCAGCATAATCCTTATAATTTTTACGTAATTTCTCAATTCCTACAGCAGCTAAAACCGAAACAGCTAAAGCAGTATAAATAGGATAAATACCAAAAATCATCCCAATTGCTACTCCTGTTAATGCTACATGGGATAGAGTATTCCCAATAAGAGATAGCCTTTTTAATACTAAAAAGACACCAATTAAGGGACAGATTACCGCTATAACATTTCCTACTATAAAAGCACGCTGCATAAAAGAATAAGTAAATATATCTAACAGCATCTATTATCCCTCCTTTGATGTTCATGTTTTGGTATCAATGATTTATTATCTCCCTTGATCTGATTTAAGTAATTGACATAATCAAACTCCTTAGCCTGATGTACAAAGATACTCTTATTTCCAAAACAGAAGATTTTATTTGCTTGATCACTGATCATATAAATATCATGGGAGATCATCACTATGGTAATTCCTAAATCTCTGTTCAACTTGGTCAATAAGTTATAGAATTCATCTTGGGATTTAAGGTCTACCCCCACTAATGGTTCATCTAAAAAGATTATCTCTGGATTGGTAATTAAGGTTCTAGCAATAAACACCCGTTGCTGCTGTCCACCAGATAGTTCACCAATCTTTCGATACTTATAATCAGACATATCAACTAGCTTCAATACTTTATCTATTCTCTGCTCTAACCTTTTAGTCAGTATTTTAAACCATCCCATCTCTTGATATAATGCTGCTCCAACAATCTCCTTGACAGTAGCAGGAAAACTGGAATTAAAGTCTCTTACCTTCTGTGAAATATAGCCAACCTTGTCCCACTCTTTAAAAGTTTTAATGTTCTTATCCAATAACTTAACCTCTCCACTATTTGTCTTTAAATCACCTATTAATAATTTTAAAAATGTACTCTTTCCAGAACCATTAGGACCAATAAAGGCGATAAAATCACCTTTATTGATAGTTATATTAATATTCTTTAATATATACTCATCCTCATAGTTAAAGGATAAATTCTTTACTTTAATTATCTCTTTCATCTTATTCCACCAAAGCCTTTCTTAAACTAGATAGGTTCTTTTTCATAATAGAGATATAATCTTCACCCTGCTTCTGCTCTTGAACTGTTAAGCCTGCGATTGGATTGAGGGTTAATACCTCTAAGTTAGCCTCTTGAGCCAATACCTGTGCTGTTTTAGGACTGGCTAAAGTCTCCATAAAGATGTACTTTAGACCATGTTCCTTTGCCTCATCAGTTAACCTAGCTAAATCTTTTGAGCTAGGCTCCTGATGAGGAGAGATCCCGGCAATAGCTAGCTGTTCTAGCCCATATCTAGCTGCTAAATATCCAAAGGATGCATGGGATACCAAGATATAACTCTGCTTTTTATTGGCTAGAGTATCTTTATAATCTCGGTCAAGGCTCTCCATTTCATCAGCAAAATCAGCAAAATTATTATTATAAAATTCTTTATGACTAGAGTCTAATGCAATAAACTCCTCTTTCATTACTCTAGCAATTTCAATCATATTAAGTGGATTTAACCAAATATGAGGGTCGTAGTCACCATGCTCATGTAAGTGCTCTGCTTCATGACTATGCTCTGCTTCATGATCGTGCTCTTCAAATTTGATTAATTCAACACTCTCACTGACTTTAACAGTTTTAACACCAACAGCTTTAAGATTCTTGACAATCTTATCCCCCCATGGCTCTAAGCCTACACCATTATAAAAGAAGATATCAGACTCTTCTAAATCCGCCAATTTACGAGGAGAAGGTTCATAGCTATGTACTTCAGCACCATTAGGTATTACAAGCTCAACCTCTAGCTGCTCTCCACCAATCTGATTAGCCACATAATAGAGAGGATAAAAGCTAGTATATACCTTTAATCTATCTTGAGTTACCTCATTACCAACCTCTTCTTGTTTTTTGCTACACCCAATAGCAGTAATCATCACAAAAATAACAGTAATTACAGTAAATAATAATCCTTTTCTCATTCTAACACCCCCGCTTGTTTTTGCAAATCATTTGCATTTGGTAAGTTAATGATAACAGATATCAATAAAACTGTCAACCACTCCTTTTATTTTATGCAAATCATTTGCATTAAATACCCATATTAATCTTACTTATTAGATTATTTTCATATAAATAGGAAGAGAATATCTCTATATTCTCTCATTATCTTATAATAAAAAGAAAATTTCAGCTTAATTTGATTAGATGACTTTGATTATATTTCCCAGATTAGTAAATTTAATTCAGTAAAGCCAAAGAAAAGGAGCCTAATATTATAGGCTCCAGCTAACTGATAAAATTAGAAGTCATTTAATATATAACAACAGACTTTTAGCTCTTACAAACACCTAAATACCTTTAAATAACTTCATAAAATTCTTTACTATCTTCAATATCATCTAATCGCTCTTTAACATAATTTCTAGCTTCTTCAAATCTCTTCTGCTGCAACTGGGAGACTCTCTTATTCCCATAAAATCTCCATTCTCCACAATCACTTGTATCTAGATTCAAATAACCCATAAATCCTAATACATCCTTTAAAGGATAGCCAAAAAAGACTCCAATCTCATGGGGAAATTCATTACTCTCCAACCTTCTTTTTAAATGTTTAAGATAGCTATCTAAACTATAGTTTTTAGGATAGCCAATCTCCCTTAAAAATTTTAGATTGTGCTTAGCTTTAAGATACCTATCCAAAGAGAAACGGTGATAAAATAAAACCTTTATCTTATTCTGTTTCTCAACCTCACCTATTTCTAAAACACCTAAATCCTGATGCTCTAAAAGGGATTTTTTGCAGTCCTGCCAATAAAGACAATCACCACATCTAGAAAGAATAACACTTCTTAATTCAGCAGGTTTGACCCCCATAATAGTAGCCCCAATATTACTGAGTAATGACTTTAAATACTCTTTGTTACAGATATTATGATTAGATAGCATTTTGAACCTCACCTACTTTAGCTTCTTCTAAAAGTAATAATTTTTCTACCCAAGAGTTGATTAACTGATCATCTTTTTGACTAAAAGCATCTAATTTAAAACCTTCCACATCTATATTCAATCCCATCTCTTTTAACTCACTCTCAAAGATATCTACCGTTTCACAAAAAGAGTGGCGATCTTTATTTAAAGGGCAGAAGGTAGCACCCCTTTTCTTAGATAGATCAACTTTTCCTTCCGCTAAAGCATTATATAAATTTATAAAAGACTCTTGAGAGATCTTAAAGTTAGAGCTTGCTGAACCAAATATAATCAAATCAAACTCTTCAATCTCTTCAATATTTAATTTACTTATATCCTTCTCTACTACTTCATACTTGACCTTTAGACATTCTCCTATCTTTTGGGAAATATCTTTAGTCTCTACTACACTTCCATCATAGATAATAATTGCCTTCTCCATACTAGCTCCTCCTTTCTAAATTCTAGTAAATAAATTTATTTAATAATTAATATAATCTTATATCAGATCATTATGTGAGAATGATTGTCATTTCTAATACTAATATATCATTATTCTATTATTTCTGTCAATATTTTTTGATTTTTTATAACCTTGTTGATTACTTTGAAATATGTAAATTATTAAAATCTCATAAATCTTTTTATATTGACATTTTATCCAAAGTATTGATAAAATTAATAATAATGATTTTCAATTTCGTATTCAGGGAGGATAAAGCTTATGGAGAGCAGTTCGATTTCAAAGATTGATTTACATGAATTTGTAGAGAGCTTAATCAAAGGATTGGAATCTAAAGATTTATATACATCAGGACATTCTGAAAGGGTAGCCCATCTAGCTGAAAAGATAGCTACTAAGATGAAATTAAATACTAAAGAGATCTTTAAGATACATATCGCAGGTCACCTTCACGATATAGGTAAGATCGGAATTAGAGACTCTGTCTTGAAGAAAAAAGGAAGATTAACAGATAATGAATATGAAGAGATTAAAAAGCATAGTATGATAGGTCATGATATTCTTAATAAGATTAGTAATTTTAAGGAGATTGCTCAAATAGTCAAATATCACCATGAACGCTATGATGGCAAGGGGTATCCAGAAGGGCTAAAGGGTGATGAGATACCTTTGGAGTCAAAGATTATTGGGGTTGTAGATGCTTTTGATGCAATGACCAGCCCTAGACACTATAGAAGACCTGTCACTATCCTAGAGGCTATTGAAGAGATTAATAAAAACTCTGGCAGCCAATTTGATCCTGAAATATCACAAATAATCAACAGAATCTATCATGATAACTATGAATTCTTAGAAGAGATTGTTAAAAGTGCTTATAAGAATAATAATTATATAGAGCTAATATGTGAATAAAAAAAGCAGAAAGGGGATATCCCCTTTCTGCTTTTTATTTTAAGCAATTATTCATTTACAGTCTCTTTAAGAGCTTTTCCTGCTTTAAATGCTGGTACCATACGAGCTGGAATATGCATCTCTTCACCAGTTTGAGGATTACGTCCAGTTCTAGCACTTCTTTCACGTACTTCAAAACTACCAAAACCGATTAATTGAATTTTACCTCTTTCTGCTTCAGGCTTTTGCGCCTCAGCTTTTAAATTTTCAGCAATTACTTCTAGCAATCCATCTAATGCTGCTTTAGAATCCTTTTTAGTAATCCCTGCTTTCTCTGCTACTTGATCCACTAAATCTGTTTTTGTAATATTTGCCATAACAAATCTACCTCCTATAAAATATGAATTAAATATTTAAGCATTCATCTCTAAGCATTGGTCTTATGCTTATTATGCCACAAATAAATTTCTTGATATCCTTTATTATTCCTTCTTTTTTAGAAAAAAAAACGTAATAAAAGAAAAAACCGGCCTAAATGACCGGATTAGTTTATAATATTATGCAAATTAATCCTCCACTTCCTTCATTTATTATCTTCTGTAGAGTGTCTTGTAACTTCTCTTGAGCATTGATTGGCATTCTGTATAACTTCTGATTTATTCCATCTTTAACCAAATCATGGAGGGAGCGACCTAAGAAATCACTCTGCCAGATAGCATCTGGATTCTCTTCAAATTCAGTAGCAAAGAATTCAATCAGCTCTTCACACTGCTTTTCAGTTCCTACTACTGGTGATACCTCTGTATTGATATCAGCTCTAATCATATGAATAGATGGAGCACTGGCTCTTAACTTAACCCCAAAATGACCTCCTCGTTTAATCAATTCTGGTTCATCAAAGAGTAGATCCTCTATCTTAGGAGTAACTATTCCATATCCAGTCTCCTTCACCTTTGTTAAAGCATCAGAGATCTGGTCATACTCTTTTTTAACTACACTTAACTCTTTGATTAGATTGAATAAATTATGCTCTCCTTTAATCTCTAAGTCGGTCATCTCTTCTAGAACCTGATAGAATAGCTCATCCTTTAAATCAAAGTTAAGATTGGCTGTTCCACTACCTAAATCCATATCAGAGATATAAACCCGCTGAGCATTCTCACTACCACCTAAACTATCTACTAAATTATTGATATCTCTCAAAGTATATATATCTTGGATAGATTCGTTGATAGAATTGTTGACATCTACACTCAACCAGTGGGTATCTTCTAACTCATCAATCCATAGTGGTAAATCAAGGTTAATCTCTTTTAATGGAAACTCATATAAGACCTCTTGTAATAGATTACTTATATCTTCCCCCTTTAAATCACGACAGCTGATTGGAAGTACCCGTTTATTATACTTCTCTTCTAACTTCTGGGCCAACTCTTGGGTCTCAACACTCCCAGGATTGGCTGAATTAAGAGCTATGATAAAAGGCTTACCTAACTCATTTAACTCTCTAATAACCCTCTCCTCAGCTTCTGTGTAGCTCTCTCTAGATAAATCAGTTATTGTTCCATCGGTAGTTATCACCAGACCGATAGTTGAATGGTCTTGAATTACCTTTTGTGTGCCAATTTCAGCAGCCTTTTGAAAAGGAATTGCCTCTTCAAACCAAGGTGTTGTTACCATTCTAGGCCCATCCTCTTCTTCATAACCTAAGGCACCATCAACACGGTAGCCAACACAATCAACTAAACGTATTTTAAAATCAACATTCTCATCTAAACTGATTTCAGTAGCACGATTAGGTACAAATTTGGGCTCTGTAGTCATAATCGTTCTACCTTCACCACTTTGGGGTAGTTCATCCCTTGTTCTCTCTCTGTCATACTCATCACTCATATTAGGCAGAACCAATAAGTCCATAAATTTCTTTATAAAAGTAGACTTTCCTGTTCTAACAGGCCCAACTACCCCTACATAAATATCACCATTGGTTCTAGTAGCGATATCCTGATAAATATCAAACCTTTCCATTCTTCTCCCTCCCTTTGTAATATATCGATAAAATTGATGTAATTAACCTATAAAGATCGCTTTACATGATATTACTATATTAATAGCAATATAATCAGATATTAGATCTTTAAAATAAATTAATCTATCTCAAAACCTCCTTTATCTCTAAAGCAAATATCACTATATATATATGACCTGTATCTAAGATTATTCCTTAGGAGAAGAAATAAGAAAAACTGAATGTAACTTTAAATAAAATTCTAAATTTCATCTCAAACTAGGAATGTTACTAAATTAGGAGATTTTTTCGATCCTTCTTTTTTATATACATATTACAAACAAGGAGAAGATATAATTATCTTCGTTAATTAATTTTTATTTTTAACTAGATTATTGCTTAATGGGGATATTACGAGAGTTTAGTAATCAGTGACAAGTGACAGGTAACAAGTAAAAATCTCCTCTCGTTACTGTCGTAACATCTCTATACTATATTAATCTAGCTATAATTTTTAATAATAAAGATAATCAAAAACAAAAAGAGGCACGAAAACTTCGCGCCTCTTCACTCTTCACTGTTCTCTATTCCTACGATTCCCTTGGACTTTTTATAATGGAAAAATACCCAAACGAATTTTTCCTTTCTCTACCATTTCTTCTCTGTAGCTACAGCTTCAATCTCATGGGTTGCCCCTCTAAGCATTAAATCATTAACAACCTGCTTAGGCTCTTTACCTTCAAATAGGATTCGATAGACCTGCTCTACAATCGGCATATCCACTCCTAATTCTTCGGCTAAGGTATAGACAGCCTTGGCAGTTCTAACCCCTTCTACAACCATCTCCATCTCAGCTAAGGCTTGATCTAAGCTCTTGCCTGACCCTATCTTAAAGCCTAATCTACGATTTCGACTGTGTTGACTGGCACAGGTTACAATTAAATCTCCTAAACCAGTTAATCCAGCAAAGGTCATAGACTCAGCCCCCATTGCCACTCCTAGACGCTTCACCTCTGTAATACCACGAGTAATTAAAGCTGCTATAGCATTATCTCCAAAATCAAGCCCATCGGAGATACCAGCAGCGATAGCAATCGCATTTTTGACTGCTCCACCAAGTTCAACACCTACTATATCAGGATTTGTATAGACTCTAAACCAATCAGACATAAAGATATCTTGAACCTGCTGTGCCAACTCTTTATTCTGATTTGCCACTACCACAGTAGTTGGATGGCTTAAAACTACCTCTTCAGCATGGCTTGGTCCACTTAAAGCTACAATTCTATCATGAAACTTATCACTTAACTCATCTTTGATGACCTCAGACATTCTCAAATGGGTCTCTTCTTCTATACCCTTAGAAGCAGTAACAATGATTACATCATCATCTAATAGCCCCTTTAAGTTCTTAGCTACGATTCTAACTATATGTGAAGGTACGACAATAACTACTGCTTTAGAGCTAGTAACTGCTTCCTCTAAGTCAGTAGTAGCTTTAATACCTTTAGGAAGCTTAATACCTGGCAAAAATGAATGCTTATGTTCTTGATTGATTTCGGTTACCCTCTTCTCTGAAACATCCTGTAACCAAACATCATATCCATTATTATCTAGAACAACTGCTAAGGCAGTTCCCCAACTACCTCCTCCAATTACTGCAATCTTATCACTCATATCCTTCCTCCTATCAATGCCTTTTATAATATCACTATCTCTAATTTAAAATAGAACTCAGTCATTTGCTCTTTTATTTAAGCTAACCTTATTCTCAGTTCCAGCCAATAATCTCTTAATATTAGATTGATGCCGATAAATTACAAAAATTGCAATCAATACTGCTAAGATTATAAAGATAGTCTCCTGACCAAATAAATACATCAGAATCGGTATTACTATAGCTGCTATTATTGAGGCCAAAGATACATATTGGGTGGTGAGTATTACTATCATCCATATAAAAAAGGCAAACAAAATAGTCTTAGGTGATAAACTGATTAAGACCCCCACAGAAGTTGCTACTCCCTTACCCCCTTTAAATTTTAAGAAGATTGGCCAATTGTGACCTGCAATAGATAATAGCCCAGCTATTAAAAGTAATAATGGTTGATCTGCAAAAAAGTGACGAGCCACAGCTACAGCTATAAATCCTTTGCCTATATCCAGTAAAGCTACTGAGATCCCTAGTCCTAAGCCCAATATTCTAAAGGCATTAGTAGCCCCTACATTACCACTCCCATACTCACGGATATCTACCCCTTTAACTAACTTAACTACCAATAAAGCAAAAGGAATAGAACCTAACAAATAAGCAAAAAGCATTACTAAAACTTCTTTAATCATTATATCTCCTCCGAATAAAGTGAGTTCTTAGCTTCAGAGAAAGTTTTTTATCTCCCCTGAAACTTAGTCCTAAAGGATGACCTAAGGGCCTTAGAACAAATCCAGAACCATAGTGCCTTTATCATCCACTTAATAGACGTGGGTGTTTTAGAGGCACTTAGGTATCGGATAAATTATCTTCCTCTAGCTAAAATCTTAATAGGAGTCCCTTCAAAGCCAAAGGCACCACGAATCTGATTCTCTAAATAACGTTTATAAGAGAAATGCATCAACTCTGGATCATTAACAAACAACACAAATAATGGTGGCTTTACTCTAGGTTGAGTAGCATAAAAGATCTTCATCCTCTTACCATGCTTATTAGATGGCGGTTGATTCATAGCTACAGCATCTTCAATCACCTTATTTAATAGATTTGTTGAAATTCTACGGTTATGCTGTTCTACAACATAATTAACTATATCTAATACCTCCATGACTCGCTTTCCTGTAAGGGCAGATGTAAAGATGATTGGAGCATAATTTAAGAATCCTGCTTGATATCTAATCTCTTCAATGTATGCATTCATAGTATGGGTATCCTTCTCAACTAAGTCCCATTTATTAACAACTATCACCACACCTTTTCCTTCATCATGAGCATATCCAGCAATCTTCTTATCTTGATCAGTTAATCCTTCACTAGCATCTAATACCACTAGTACTACATCAGAACGGTCTACTGCTCTTAAAGAGCGGATTACACTATATTTTTCTACCCCTCTATCTACTTTCCCTCTTCTTCTCATTCCAGCGGTATCAATGATTACATAATCATTATCATCATGGGAAAAAGGAGTATCGATAGCATCTCTAGTAGTACCAGCAATATCACTGACAATTACTCTTTGTTCACCTAAAATCCTATTTACTAAAGATGATTTTCCTACATTTGGTCGACCAATTACCGAAATCTTAATTGTATCATCATCATATAGCTCTTCTTCTACCTCAGGGAAATATTCAATCAGTTTGTCCAATAAATCCCCTGTTCTTCGCCCATGTTCAGCTGAAATCAACTGGGGATCATCAAATCCTAATTCATAAAAATCATACTTATTCATCTCTGCTTCTTGATTATTCTCAGCTTTATTGGCTACCAAGATAACTGGTTTATTAGATTGGCGTAACAACTCTGCTACATCCCTATCCATATTGGTCAAACCTGCTCTAACATCTACTACAAACAAAATAACATCTGCTTCCTCTATTGCTACTTGTGCCTGATATCTCATCTGTGCTTTAATGGTACTTTGATCATCAAGCTCAATTCCTCCTGTATCAATCACAATAAAAGGATTACCTAGCCATTCAGAATCACCATAAATTCTATCCCTAGTAATACTCGGTCTATCCTCTACAATCGAAACTCTCTCCCCTACAAGTCTATTAAATAGAGTCGATTTTCCTACATTTGGTCTACCCACAATCGCAACTACTGGTTTTATCATTATTAACACCTCCAAAATTATATCCTAACATCTTTTCTACTAAATCTATCCCTTGATTCTTAACCTTGACAACTTGATTAGAAAGCTCTTTAACAAAGTCAGCCCAACTCAAATCATCTAAGAATAATCCATCATCATTTAGCACAATCTCTGGAATTAGAGTCAGATCACCTAAGTCATCAACTTCAGCTAATTTATTCAAGATATCTGCTCCAGTCAATAAACCTGTTACTGTAACAGTAGGACCAAAATATTGATTCTCTACTGTAATTAGCTGAATCTCCAAATTTCCTATCTGATTGAGCCTATTTATAATAGGCTCAATTGCTTTAGTTCCCGAAACAGAAGTAACCATAGTAACCTTACGACACTCTATTAGCTTCTGAGGTAACCCTTCTTCTAACTCTGCAAATTCATCTAATAATAACCTCACCATTCCTACCCCATTCTCTAATTGGAGAAAATCATCATAATAGTCTGTCGAAGGCACCTCTTCTCCTGCCAACAAGTAAAATTCATCAGAGAGATAGATAAAGTTATTATCATACTCCGCTCTAAATTTATTCTGCCACTCTTTTACCATCTTAATTACTTCTTTAGCCTCTTTAGATGTAAAAGTTCTTAATTCATCTAAATCATCTCGATACTTGGTCAGTCCAACTGGAACGATAGCTAAGGACTTGACGTTAGGTAGAAATTCTCCTAAATCTCTAATAGTCCTCTCTAAGATCTTTCCATCATTGATTCCAGGGCAGAGTACCACTTGAGTATTAAGCTCTATCCCAGCCTCTACCAAATCTCTAATCTGTTCTAATATCCTGCCAGCCTTCTTATTTCTTAACATCCTGACCCTGACCTTGGGGTCTGTACTATGGACTGACACATGTAGTGGACTTAAATGCATCTGCTTGATTCTCGCAAACTCCTCATCAGATAGGTTAGTCAGTGTGGTATAACTTCCACCTAAGAAAGAGAAGCGATAATCATCATCCTTTAGATTCAATGTCTTTCTAGTATTAGGTGCAGTCTGCTTTACAAAACAGAAGATACAATTATTATGGCACTGCTTTAACCCATCAAAAACAATCTCAGAGAACTCAATTCCTAAAGGTTCATCATAGTCCTTCTCAACCTCTAGAACCCAACATTCGCCATTACTCTTAATTATCTCAACCTCCAGGTATGTATCAGTAATCAAGAATTTATAATCTATAAAATCTCTAATTGTATTCCCATTAATTTTAACTAAATTATCTCCGACCTCTACTCCTAACTCTTCAGCGATACTTCCTGCTTCTACTCCTTCAATTCTAATATATCTGCTTACATCTTCAAATTCTGCAAATAATCTTTCTCCCATCTTTTATCACCTCTATTTGTCCACTCCCTTTATTATTATTATATATTAAGGTAATTTCGTCAAGTTAATTTATTAAATCACAGTCTTTACTATCTGTCTATATATTCCATTTAATTTCGAATTCAAAATAAATAAACCTTTGATAGCTAAAAAAGACTAGCAGCTGCTAGCCCTTAATAGCATATAGAATTAATATCTTTACTAATAGAAAAGCGACACTTTTACTTTGGTAGTTAGATAGTTTGGGGCAGGTAGGTAGTTAGGAAAAACCTAACCACCTACCCACCTAATTACGAAATTGTCGCAATATACCCATACTCCAATACCAGACATCTAAATTTAATTAATAGAACAGATATATTTTAATGTTTTATCAAAACATAAACCCCATTTCCTAAATCATGAACCATCGACTTAGTTAATCTCGAAATCATCATCGAGATATACTCCAACTCTTCTTCATCTTCAGCATAAAAGATTGGAGCAGAACCATTATCTACTTTATCCTTATCCTCATAAGAGGTTACAATGGCTAGAATATAATCGTTAATATCCATCTAATTCATCCCTTCTAGGTAATTCCAAGGTGACGAGAGAAGATTTCTACTTATTACCCATCACTTGTCACTCATCACTAGTCTGATGCCATCCTCCCTGCTTTAGTCGCCAATGGAGCCCTACGGGAAGCCTCCAAAACAGGGGTACGCCTTACCGCTTCTATAATGCACTCTCTATCAGGCTCCATTGGTATCATAATAATATAGACCCGCCCTGTATGGAGATTAATTCTAGCTAAAGGTGTATAATCTTGAACACCAACATCTAGCCTAACCCCTAGTTGGCTAACAACATCATGGATAATCGCCTGCCTTTGGCCTGTATTGGCTAAGGTAGCTCGTGCATTATCATCTTTGGGAGCAATAACTATTCCTACCCCTGATTTTTTCCAACTCTCCTTTGCTTCTTTTAAACCTACATTCATAATTACGGTATCCTCAACAGATAGATTGGCATTATTTGGTCCAACAAACTCTAAATCTACCACTCTAATCTCTGCAATATCTCCTACATGGTCTTCAGACATCAAAGTGTATAAGACATAGACAACTATTGTACCAATAATCACTCCCCCAGCTATATTTAAAGAGTTATATCCTATTAAATTAAAGAAATAATAGCCAAAACTAGTTAACAGCGCAGCAATCATTGCTAAATAGTTCCTTGATTCAAAGACCTTAGCTATCCCCTCAATATATGCTTGACCCCGAGGCACAAGTTCAGTGTCTTCAATCTGACTTAAAAAGTCCCTTTCCATGTTCCTAATGCCACGAAATTGCTGAACAGCAGCCCCTAGAATAGTAACAGCTACATAATTCTCCTCTAACATAGCTGGTAATACTAAAGCACCTAAAGATGAAGCTAAAAAAGCTAAAGTCAAATGAACAATATATCCATGGGGATAACCTGGATATTGGCGATAATCAACCCTTAATAACAATAATCGAGTAAAGGTTCCCAAGATAACTGCTAATAAAATCATTTCCCCATACTTTATCATCTTATACCTCCACTCCTAATTATCATCCTCTCCTTTATCGTCGTCTTCTTTTACCCCCAAAGAGTTACTAAATGCACCACCAGCTCCAGTTTTATTTGCAAAGAATAAAAATCCTCCTATAACCAATACAATCGCTAAAATAATTCCTATAGCACTAAAAGCACCTGAGGATTCATTAGCTTTAGTTTGCTTAGTTGTAGTTCCTCCAATTCCTAAAGCACCTTCGCTTTCACCACCATAAAGTAATTTATTGATAGAATCAGCAAATAAATTCACACTAACACTGGCAGCTTCTTGAGGTTGTACATAGGTAGCAAACTCTAGTATCAAAGAACGGGGAGAGAGATCTTGATTATACTTACCTTTGGCATAGAAGATACCTTTGACCAGTCCTGGATAATATTTATCAGTAACGGCCTTAATCTCTTTAGCAAACTTATCATTGACCTTCATCTGAGGATTCTGACGTCCTACTACCATTCTAACCTGTCCAAACTTCTTACCATTTATATCAGCTGTGTACTCCTTACTATTAGGAACCCCATCACGATGTATATCAAAGATAGCATCAGGTCTCTTTCTTGCTAGTCTAGTAGCTGTTCTACGAGAACGTTCATAAGCTCCACCATCATGAGGATCATGTTTAGATTGATTATGGATAACCTCAATTCCCTTCTTCTCCAAAGCCTGAGCAAGCATTGCTGCTACATTAAACACATCTCCTTTACCAGGCTCACTATGGGTTCCACTGGTAGGCTTATAGGATTCATCACTATGGGTATTATAAAGAGCAATTAATTTATTACCCTTTTGAGCTAATAGTCCTTGAGATAAAGCAAATAAATTATCATCATCTTCTATTAGTTTTACTGTCCCCTCAAACTTAGCAATACATTTCTTACCATCTACTTTAATGATTCTATACTTCTTATTCTGCTCATTGAGATAATAATCACCTACACTGACTTCCATTGCCGTCTCAAAGATAACATCTCTGCTCTTTTCAGCAACTACCGTAAAATAATTCTGCTGCTGTGCATAAGTATTAGGTGAAGATAGCAGAAAGAATAGGGTAATAAGGAGAGAAGCAGTTATTAGAATCCTTTTATTCATCCTTTTCACCATCCTTATTCTCCTCTTTACCTTCATAACCTAGCTCTCCAACCTCCATTGAATGAGCCAACTTAGCATCATTAAATCTCTGACTAGCATCCTTATCATCTCTAAACAATCTTTCCCTAGACTCTCCTATCAACTCTACTAAAAGAACAGCTAATAATCCTCCAATAACTATTGAATCAAAGGCTCCTGCTCCACCTATATCTGCTTCCCCAGGAACTCCTCCTAAGGTAATTCTGACTACATGAATTAAATCATAAATTAAAAAACCTAAAGCACCTGCTACAAAAGCCTCTCTACGAGAACGGCCAATCAAATAAGCAATCACACCTGTGACTATTGGGAAGAGATAATTTGTATCTATTAATGTGTGCCCCTCTTCAAACTGATAAAATTGGGTTAAAGCAAAAATTGCTCCACCTGCCAATATCGTTGCTATTATCGTTCTAAAAACTTCCCCTCTATCTGCTTTAGATAAGAGATAGACAGCCAAAACGATAGGAACTACTGCTCCCCCTAAATTAATTGTAATTAAGGGATTAGTAGAAATTGGTATGTCTAGATAGCTACCCACTATCATTAAAGCAAAAAAGATAAGTAAGGCAGTCTTACTTAACCCCATTTTTTTTATCATCTGCTCTGCAAAACCAAAATAAATTATCAACTCTAAAGCTAGTAATAATATTACTCCTGTAGGCACTGCTTTTAGCCCCCTTTACTAAATTATATTTTTAAGTAGAATAACCAGATTTATTATTAGATAGTCTTAACCTGCTCTAATTTAATTATTCATTAGTGGTTTAAATATATATTCATCAAACTTTAAATCTCTTTTTAAAGTTTGATGACAGTGATGAGTAACAAGTGACAAAAGGAGATTTTTACTCGTTGCCTGTCACTCGTCACCGATTACTAAACTATCGCAATATCCCCATATTAAGATACTTACCTACTCAATTTCTATCAATCAAATATAAATAAATCAAACTAAAAAGTATTATATAAAGAAAAAAAGCAACCTCTTGGTTGCTTTTATAATATATCAATATTAAATTTATCTTGGCTGCACAATTAGTTTAATAGCCGTTCTTTCTTCTCCATCAATCTCAATGTCTGTAAAAGCAGGGATACAAATCAAATCAACTCCACTTGGTGCTACATAACCTCTTGCAATAGCTACTGCCTTTACTGCTTGATTTAATGCACCAGCTCCTATCGCTTGAAGCTCAGCTCCACCATTATCTCTTAATACACCAGCTAAGGCTCCAGCTACAGAATTAGGACTTGAACTAGATGATACTTTTAGTACTTCCATGTTTAAATACCTCCCCATTTGTTTTGATAAATTAATTTAATGAATTTTATTGTATATATTTACTTCAACATTTTCAAAACAATTCCTTCTTTTTTTGGAAAAAATATTATTTTTTATTTGAGAGTTTTAATTAGATTTATGTACCATGGCAACTCTTTTAACCTCTGTAGCTTTAGCAGTGTTATTATCGACTTCAACAATTAAACCAGATAATTTAGCATCACCGGTAGCTACTTTAAACCTGTTTGGCATCTGGGTTAAAAATCTCTCTAAGGGCTCATCGATATTCATACCCAAAATTGAATTTACTCCACCAGTTAAACCTAAATCAGTGATATAAGCAGTTCCTTGGGGCAATATCCGCTCATCAGCAGTTTGAACATGAGTGTGAGTTCCTACAATTGCTGATACTCTGCCATCAGCATACCAACCTAAGGCTTCTTTCTCTGCAGTAACCTCAGCATGGAAATCTACTACAATAGCATCAACTTGATCTTTTAACTCTTCAATGACCTTGTCTAAAGTACGAAAAGGGCAAAGATAATTCCCTATATATACCCTTCCCAAAAGATTAACCACACCCAAAGTAACGTCTCCTTTATTAATGATTTGAAATCCAACCCCAGGGGTTCCTTGAGGATAATTATAGGGTCTAATCACTTTGTCAGTGTCATCAATGAACTCAAAAATTTCTCTATTATCCCAAGTGTGGTTACCATTAGTTAATAAATCAATTCCATAATCAAGAAGTTCATCCATAACCCCTTTGGTTAAACCAAATCCTCCAGCAGCATTCTCTCCATTAGCTATAATAAAATCTAATTCTTCTGATTCAATAATTTGAGGAAGTAGCTCTCTTACTGCTTTTCTACCAGTTCTGCCTACTATATCCCCAATGAATAAAATTTTCATTTAAAGAGTTCCTCCTTATACTGTCCAATACCATCATATATATACACTATAGCTTAAAAATTCCTATATAAATTATTATAATTGTAAATATATAATAATTTATATAGTTAAGCTGGATTAATTTAATAAATCTGATATAATACGTTATCATTAAAAAATACTAGGTATTCTTAAATAGTTGATTATAAAATCATCTTTAATTTAAGATAAAACCTTATATACTTCTTGTTGATTTAAAATGTTATAACAAACATAACATTAACTACTAAGATTGATACCTTCTAATATAATAATATACTGTCTAACTTATTTAAATAATATTCACCAAAAGATCCTAATCTTATAAAAATAATAGATATCTATCAAATAATTTTTAATAAAAACAGTAGTTATTATCACTTTATAGCTAAAATTTATTTTATCATAGAATTTAATTTAAGCATTATTTCTGTTTTTATTAAATACTAAAACCTTATCCTCTTCTATAAATCCTAAATATTCACGACCCATATCTTCTAGCAGATTATCTTTAGATACCTCTTCAAGTAAAGAATCTATAGCAGAAGCACCCTTAGCATAATAAAAATTTTGATTCTTTAACAGCTTATCCTCAAAGATCTCTTTTAGAACTGAGATTATAAAATCTAATTCATTTTTAGAGCATCCCTCTAAATCTCTACTCAGATTTAACCTAGTTAGACCATTATAGTCATCCTTAGTAACTATAATATTCTGCTTATTCTTCTTTTTGAACTTGTTAAATAATCTAAAATGCTGCTCTATCTTTCTCTTCTGATTTAGCCAACTTTCATAAGTTATCTCTTCATCGATTAAAAAAGATATCTTTAAACTCTTCTCCTCCAAATTAATATCCACTGTATTAATAATCGGGTACTCAAGTAAAATAGATGTCAATAATTCTATGCTATTATCACGATTTAAGTTAACTTTATTTGTCTCCATAGTTAGCACTCCTTTAAAATTTACATTATTAGTCTATTCATTAGTTGATTGTTTTGTACTTATGTGCTACTTACTTTACTTATTTAATTACATATAGACTCACAAATTCCTGCTTAAAATAAAGAATTTTAATCTAAAAATAATACCTGTTAAAAAACTTTCTTCTAGATTTAAGATAATAATATTAATTAGGAATTAAGTTTAAAGGAGATATAGCAAAAGGTGACCACAAAGGGTCACCTTTAAAATTACTTAGCATATTGAACTGATCTTGTTTCTCTAACAACAGTTACTTTAATCTGTCCTGGATATTCTAAGTTTTCTTCTATCTTTTTAGCTACATCATAAGCTATTTTACTTGATTTAGCATCATCAACATCTTCAGGTTCAACCATAATTCTAATTTCACGACCTGCTTGAATGGCATAAGATTTCTCTACACCTTCAAAAGAGTCAGCAATATTCTCTAGATTCTCTAAACGTTTGATATATGATTCTAATGTTTCACGTCTAGCACCTGGTCTAGCAGCTGAAACAGCATCTGCTGCTGCAACTAATACCGCCTCTATAGATTGGGGCTCAACATCACCATGATGAGCTTCAATTGCATGAATAATCTTCTCTGATTCTCCATGTTTCCGAGCGAAATCAACCCCTATCTTGACATGGGATCCTTCAACTTCATGGTCAATTGCCTTACCTATATCATGAAGCAGTCCTGCTCTCTTAGCTATATTGACATCTACACCTAATTCAGCTGCCATCACACTAGCTAAATGAGCAACTTCAATAGAGTGTTTTAGTACATTTTGACCATAACTTGTCCTATACTTCAGTCTTCCTAATAGATACATAGTCTCGCGGTCTAAACCATGTACTCCTACATCAAAGGTAGCTTGTTCACCAACCTCATAAATCTTATCATCTATCTCTTGACGAGCCTTCTCCACCATCTCCTCTATGCGGGCAGGGTGAATTCTACCGTCTATAATAAGTTTTTCTAAGGCAATTCTAGCTATTTCACGTCTAATAGGATCAAATCCTGATAAGACAACAGCCTCTGGTGTATCATCGATAATCAAGTCAATACCTGTTAAACTCTCTAAAGCTCTAATATTTCTACCTTCTCTACCAATGATTCTACCTTTCATCTCATCATTTGGTAGCGATACCACTGAAACTGTGGTTTCAGCAACATGATCAGCAGCACAACGCTGGATAGCAGAAGAGATAACCTCTTTAGCTCTCTTGTTGGCTTCTTCTTTGGCTCTTGTTTCGATATCTTTAATCTTTTTAGCCATTTCATGTTCAATCTCATCTTCTACTTGGCTTAGTAATAATTCTCTAGCCTGTTGAGTTGTCAATCCTGCTAAATATTCTAGCTTCTCAACCTGCTTATCATATAAATCATTGATATCTCTTTCCTTCTTCTTAACAGAAACTTCTCGATTTTTAATGTTTTCTTCTCTAGATGTTAGAGTTTCAGCTTTACGTTCCAAATTTTCTTCTTTTTTCAGCAGACGACTTTCAAATCGTTGTAATTCATTTCGACGCTCACGACATTCTTTTTCAACCTCATCTTTAACTTGATGAGCCTCTTCTTTGGCTTCAACTAATAGCTCTCTTTTATTAGATTCAGCCTGACGTTTTGCGTCTTCAATAATTCTCTCTGCTTCTGTTTCAGCAGTTCCAATCTTACTCTCTGCAATATATTTTCTAACGGCAAAGCCAGTTATTACTCCAACTAATAAAGCAACAATCATTAAAACAAACTCCATGCCTTTCACCTCCATTCCATTATTAAGTTGTAAAATTACGAAGATTTAATTTTTTCTTAAGGAAGTACCACGTTTATATTTTATCTTCTTATAGTTATTATGTCAAGATAGAATGCCTCTGAGAGGGGTTTAATACCTTTATAATTGAATAAAGCCGATATACATTAACCTTATATTGTAATCTAAGTCAAAAATTAAATGATAACTACAACAAATCTTATAAATAATTACATCAGATGTCTAGCAAGATATGCTAAAATTCTTTAACAGCAACCTCACTTTTTCCATCCTTCAGTTCTACTCTAAAAGCTTTATCAGCCACTTCACTTAAGTGTTGTTGATGTGTAACTACAATAATTTGACGTTCAGAAAAACTATGTACCTCTTTTAAAAATTCAGTTACCCTAATTATATACTCCTCACTAACATGTTTAGCAGGCTCATCTAAGATAATCGATCCATCGATAGCTGGATTGTTATGGCTCTGTAAAATAGCTATTCTTAAGGCCAAAGAGACAACATCAACCACCCCTCCCCCACGAGCATCTTGGGGTTCATTTTTGACCCTATACTTATCCTCTTGAGAGACTACATAAAAATCTGCCCAAGGCTGTCCTCCCCGACTTCTCAGCTCTATTTCAAAGCTGAAATTCTCACCAAAAACATATTGTAAAAAGTGAGTCACCAAAGACTCTATCTGTTGCCTTGATTGTTCTCTAGCAAATTCAGAGGTCTCATGAAAAAGGAGGTTGACCTGCTCTAATAAATCTCTTTCACTCTTTCTCTTCTCCAACTTCAACTTACTCTCTGCAATTACCTGCTCTATATGCTCCTTGGTACCTTTCTTCTGGTCATATTCACTTTGCAATCTATTTATATTCTCTTCTAAGCCATTAATAATATCAGCTATAGGCATAAGATTTCCTCCTTCCCTATCTAAGTTAAAGTAGTGGGTAATAAGTAATGAGCAAACAGTTATAGTAAAACAAACTTGTTACTCATTACTCGTCACCAATTACTGTCCTACTTTCCCCTGTAATACATCTTTATCAGGTAACATCTCTTTAGCCTGTTTCAATAGTTCTTGAAGCTTAGCTTCTGTCTGCTTAATCTCTTCTTCTAAATTATCAGGTTCTACTCCAAACTCTTTTATCTCTGCTACCAACTTCTCATTATCCTTCTTTAAGGATTCCATTCTAGCCTCACTTTGCATCTTCAATCTATTAGCAGTATCCAACTCTTTTTTTATTTGAGTAATCTCCTGCTCATATTTAGCCATATTAGCCATTCAATTCACCCTTTCCATTTATTGTAAGTCACTCTTCACTCTTTATCTCTTCTAAGATATGCTCTATCACATTCTCATCAACCACACTCAAACAGGTCGGGCATCTTCCTTCTTCTTTTAAATAATCCCCATAAGCTTGAGCTAATTGATTGACCTTATCCTCCTGCTTGGCTAATAAAGTCGATAATTGATCCATCTCTCTTAAATTCCTTGCTCTAGCTTCCTTAAATTCTAATAACTTAGCTAGCTTAATCTTCTCTTGTTTCATTAGAGCAACTACCTCATCTGCCTTATCAATCTCAGCTAAGGATTTAGCTTGGATATACTCTCTTTTATATTCGTCTCTCATCTCTTTCTGTCTAGCTAAGACTTTAACTAGAGTCTTAGCTTTTTCTAAGAGATAAGGTAACTCTTTATCTACAATATCTATTACTTTGCTAACATCCTTACTTGCTTCAATGACCCTCTGTTTAGCTGCTATACCTTTGATATTTTCCCGATAGGCTTGATGATACTTGATTAGATAAGAAAGTTTATTGCTCTCTTGACTTAAGAGCTTAAATATATCTTCTACCTTGTCTAAGTCTTCAAGCTCTTCTAATATCCTACTTCCCACCTTGATACTATGCTCTTGCTTCTTATATTCAATAAAGTATCTATCTAAAATTCTCAATCTATCAACAGTTGATTCCAACTCTTCATAAACCTTAAATAATTCATCTATACCCTCTAACTCATCTAATATCTTGCTGTAAGTATTAAGTTCTGTTTGCTGTTCTTTGTAAATTTTTAGGTATGATGCCAACTTATCTAATCTGCTATTATTATCAGCTAAACTTAAATAAATTGACTCTAACTTATCTAAATCATTTAGTTGCTTCAATATCTTCTCAATCTCTTCTTGCTCACAAGCAAGCTGATCTTTTCTATCTTTGAAGCATTTTAATCTCTCTAATTTACTATCGATATTTTTTAGTTGAAGTAATAACTTTTTCTGAGCATCAATCTCGTCTTTAATCTCATTTAAATTTTCAAATTCCTTTAACTTCTCTTCGTTCTCAGCAATCAGCTCTGTAAGTTGGTTCTGCTCTGCACTGTTTCTTTTAATATCTCTAGTGGTACTTTGAATAGCAACATCAACAACATGAACATTGATCAATCTACCTAAGGTTTTGGCTCTAATCGATCCACTATCTGTTAAGAGAAAAGCACCTTCTAGTTGATAATCTATATTCAAAGTTGTCTCATCATCTGTCCCCAAATAGATCTTTCTCATCCCATGAATCTCTAGTATCTCTTCAGGTACTCCACTACCTACTTTCTCAAAGACATGCTCCTCCCCTTCAGGAGTGATTAAGATATACCTATTTTTACTGGGAGTCCGCTTCCGGATAATTTTAAAACCATTGCTTAACTCAATTCCTACCTGACACTTTTTTTTACCATGGCGGATAAAGTCACTTCCCCTAGGCTCATTATATAAGACCCATCTTAAGGCTCTAATAATTGCTGACTTTCCCTGATCCGAAGGACCTGTAATCACATTCAGACCTTGATCAAGATTTAATTTACTATTCTCATGGGATTGAAAATTTATCAGTTCAATGCTCTTAATACCTACCATTAATTATTCTCACCACCTTGACCAACCTCTTGCTGTGCAAACTCCAATCTATGTAGGGCTTCTTTAATTATATCTTCCTCTAACCCTTTATTAGCAGCTATCTTATTTAAGATAGCATCGATACTAAAGACCTTAAAATTATCAGAAGCCTTGATCTGCCTAACAAATTCAGCCAACTTCTTCTCCCTAAACTTCTCTTCCTCGATAGCCCTACGGTCTAAGACCTCTTTACCTTTTTGGGCAGACTTTAACTTTCTTAAAGTAATATTAAGCTCATCTTTTAGTTCAATAATCGCTACTTGCGGGGTTCGATTAATCTCTTTGATATCAGCACTTGCCCTTACCAATGAACCTGGATTTAAGAAATATCTGCCTTTATATTCCTTTACCCCAAAGCCTAAATGATAATGCCCTGCAATAGTAATATCTGCTTCTGTCTCTACATCCTCAATCAAGGTAAAACCAGACTCAAAAAAAGGTCTGTCCAATAACATTCCATGGACTATATGAATAGCATAATCAGCATTACTAGCCTTTTTAATGTTATAAGCATCACTATTTTTATTATCTAAGGTATAATCAAAGTTCCTTCCAGATAACTGTAGGGTTATCCCCCCCTTATCCTTTAATATTATCGCTTCATCAGGAATCAATTTAACAACCCCTGAAGCAATCAATAACCCCAACATTGTCCGTGGCAAGGTCTGAGGATTATGCCCATATAGATCGTGATTTCCTGCTACTATATAAATTGGCTTAGGATAAGTCCTTAGTACCTTGACAAATTCACCAACCACAGAAGGGGCTGTATCTGGACGATCAAATAAATCTCCACCATGGAGAATATAATCAACCTCTTCCTCAATTGCAATCTCTCTTACCTCTGTTAATTTCCTCAATAAAGTCTCTTTAAAGTCATCCAACCTCCTACTTGGATTGGTTCCTCTAATATGGGTATCTGTTAAAAATAAGAGCCTCACTCTACCCCTCCTCATCTAAATCATCTAACACTTCATTAATAATATCAAAGCTAAATCCCTTTCTCTGTAATGATTGAGCCAATTTATTTCTTTTTTCCCAAGCATCATATTTGCGGTATCGCTTCTCCTTCTTTTTAGCCAACTTAAAAGCATTCTGATACTGGAGATCATAACTGTATTCACTGGACAACTCTTCTTTGATTATTCTCTCATCGACCCCTTTTTCCTTAAGCTGCATCTTAATAACCCAAGGCCCATACTTTCTAGTTATTCTATCTCTAATCCAAGCCCCTGCAAATTCTCTATCATCAATATAGTTCAATCGTTCTAATACCTTAATTACCTGTTCAATAATAAATTCATCAAAGCCTTTATCAGCTAGTCTACCTTTTAGCTCTTGGCAACTTCTTTGCCGATAGGATAAGAGGTTAAAAGCAGCCTTCTTGGCTTGAATAAAATCTTCTTGATTTAATATATACTCTAAAATATCCTCTGTTAATTTATAGCCTTTCTTCAACTTAAACTTATAAATCAATTCTGCATCGATCCCTACGAAAAATTCACCATCAACGAAGATAGAGCACCTTCCACTATTTCTCTTTTGGGCTTCAATCTTAGTTATTTCTCCAACAAAATCCATTACCCTCAACACCCCATAATCTCTTTACTCTACAATAATCTTAAAATTAGTATTAATCACAAATTTCATTGTTGAACCTATATATAACACTAGCCACAGGTTTGAACCTGTGGCTAACAAAATAATTCATAGTTTCTTAAAAAGCCCTTTAAAGAGCTTTTTCATTAAGCTGACTCTTTGTTCTCTTTCTTTCCTTTACTATCCTTAGCTTTATCCTTATCTTCCTGCTCTGGCTGAGCCTCTTCTTGAATTATTCCTATCTTAACCTTAACCTTACGCTCAATCTCCTTTAATAGTTCTGGCTTAGTCTCTAAATAATTTTTAAAATTATCTCTACCTTGTTCTCGATGGTCATCACCATAAGAGTACCAAGAACCAGCTCTCTCAACTATATCCTCTTCTACCGCCATATCTAAAATACAACCTGCTGCTGAAATCCCTGTACCATACATGATATCAAATTCAGCAGTTTTAAAGGGAGCTGCCACCTTATTTTTAACTACCTTTACTTGGGTTTTATTACCTAGGTATTCATCACCATCTTTAATAGTCTGCCTTCTTCTGACATCCAATCTGACTGAAGAGTAGAATTTAAGGGCTCGTCCACCAGAAGTAGTCTCTGGGCTACCAAACATTACGCCAACCTTTTCACGAATCTGATTGATAAAGACACAAGTACATTTAGATTTACTTAATACACCTGATAGTTTTCTCATCGCTTGAGACATCAAACGTGCCTGTAGTCCAACGTGAGCATCTCCCATTTCTCCTTCAATTTCAGCTTTTGGTACCAAAGCTGCTACTGAGTCAATAACAATTAACTCTACAGCACCACTGCGGGCCAATGCTTCACATATCTCTAAAGCATCCTCACCAGTATTAGGCTGGGATACTAACAATTCATTGATATTTACTCCTAAATTCTGAGCATATTTAGGGTCTAAAGCATGCTCTGCATCAATAAAAGCAGCTACTCCACCTTCTTTTTGCACCTCCGCAATCATATGTAGGGTTACTGTAGTCTTACCAGAACTCTCTGGCCCATAAACCTCTATAATCCTTCCTTTAGGAACACCACCTACACCTAAAGCTACATCTAAGGATAAAGCACCTGTAGAGATAGCCTCTACATCCATCACCTTAGCTTCTCCTAGCTTCATAATTGAACCTTTACCAAACTCTTTTTCAATCTGGCTAAGAGTTCTCTCTAAAGCTTTCTTCTTCTCTGCTAATGACATACTATCCACTCCTTCTATTAATAATAAGCCTAGAAGCCTGAAATAATCATTACTCTTCTTTAACATGATAATATTATATTATATATTCTTTTAAAAAGCAATTACATAAAATGTATGCCCTATTAATGATAGTTAATCAAATTATCGCTATTTTATTATTAAAATTCCACCTCAAATAAAGAGTTATACACAACCCCTTTAGGTGTCAGCCTGCTCTTCATTAGTGATATTTTATTTACCTGTTGTTTACAGTCAATTTCAAAGGGAAATTCTTTTATCCTCTTACTAATTAAAGTAAAATTCTTCTCTTTACGGCCTGTCCTACCTAAAGTAATATGGGGGAGATAACTGTGAGCTTCTGCCTTAAAGCCCAAATCCAACATCGAATCTTCAAGCAATTGTTGTAACTTCTTTAAGTTCTCTTGACCATCATCTATACCAGTCCAAATTACCTTAGGATAATCTAGATTAGGAAAAGCACCTAAACCTTTAATTCTGATATCAAATTTATCTACCTCCCCTTTTAAAGCCAATAACTTCTGTTCAATAGCATCAATATTATCTACATTAACTTCACCCAAAAATTTAAGGGTAAGATGAAGGTTACACTTATCAACCCACTTTATCTCTAAAGAACAGTCCCTTAAAATATTCTTAATCTTCTCCAATTTCTCCTTAATAAGATCTTCTAATTCTATAGCAATAAAGAGCCTTAATTCTTCACCCACTTTAAATCTCTCCCTTCTATAGTCATCCAACTTCAGAATAGAATCTAAATTAAAGTAAAGTTGGACGACAGTGACAAGTAACCAGCAACTAATTAAAATCCAAAACGTAAAAATAACATAAGTTAATCAGATATCTATAAATATCTATATTTTAGAAAGTTTAATCAACTTCTTTTTCTTTATCCATCCCCTTATCATTAATTAACTTTCTTTCTAAGATAAAACCACTATGGCGATCATAGAATTTAATAATATCAACTACATCTAAAGACCATTTCTCTGGTTCTTCTGTTGAACTGTTATAATGTAATAAGGCAACAGAGTAGGGGATTCCTTCCTCACTCTGTAAACCTCTAATTCCAGAAGCACCAGTAGTCCCTGCATCTATAATTGTAGTTCCTTTCATATCATAAATCTTAAAGACATGGTCATGCCCATGTAGTAATAAAGGAATCTCTCCTAATAACCCCTTTCCTAGCTTAAAGTTATGGGTAATCACTATATCAGGAGTTACCTTTAATCTAGCAACTAGCTCTTCCAAGCCTTCTTTATATTCTGCCATATCCTCTTCTTCTAAAGGCTTAATTTGATTGCTTTTAGCAGCAGGATCTTCTACCCCTGCTATCACTAGCCCTTTAATATTGATTACATCTGCTTGTAAGACGATTACATTTTCAAACTCTCTCATACTCTCGACAATATCTGGTGAGTCATGATTACCTGCTATAAAGATATAGGGTACCTTTAAATCATCTATTCTCTTTAATAATTCACCCTCTAGTGGAGTACCATAATCGGTAATATCCCCTGTATCAATAATTAAATCTACTCCAAAACTATCTACTATCTCTTCTACAAAGGGCAAAGCTACAGGGTTATTATGAATATCTGTAATATGTAAGACCTTCAAATCCCCAGTTACCCTACTTAGCGGTCTTAAAGTATCAACCTTTGAGAATAGCTCTGCCATATTAGAGGCAATCAATTCCATCTCTTCACCCAATTGATCTATACTATCTAAACCTTTTTGAATCATACCAATCATCCATGGTGCAGCTTCTAACATTCCTTCATAATTGGGATCATTAAACTTTGATAAGTCATAAGTATAATAGGTCATTGTAGTTAATATAAGTACAATTATGATTCCCATTATAGTCCCTATTAGAATAGATTGACGATCAAACTTAATCAAACTTGCCCCAACTATTCCACCCAAGATAGCTATCACAGCTAATCTGATCATAAATAATTGAACAACAACATTTCCCTTCTCTTTTAGTAAGGAGATTAACTCATCTTTGCTCTTGATATTCTCTATTATTGCCTTTAATCGCTCTTGATGAATTGCATCCAAGGTTAGATTTATATCTAAAGGGGACTTATGGGTACTAGCTCTGATTCTACCTACAGGAGGAAAATCAAAAACTGTAGCAGGTTGATCTGATAGCTTTAAATCAATTTCAACATCAAAAGCACTTAATTTATAGACCTTGGCAGAGGTAAAATTAATTAAAAATAGTATAATAGCAGTTGCTAAAATTATCTTTCCCACTAGCCCCTTCATCTTATCTTCCTTTCCCTATCAGCTTGTAGCTAAAAGCTTCTTTCTTAGTAAGTTTAAAATCACCTGAGAGGTCATATACTTAACCTTTCCCCGGCTACCATTAAATTGATACTTATAGCTCTCTACACCATTCTTATCAGCTATAGCCATATAGACTAGACCAACAGGCTTCTCTATACTACCTCCTCCTGGTCCAGCAATCCCTGTAGTGGATATACCAATATCAGTTTTAGCTAAATCCCTTACACCCTTAGCCATCTCTTCAGCTGTTTGACTACTGACAGCACCATACTTTTTTAATGTACTCTCCTTAACCTTTAATAGATCCACCTTAGCTTGATTACTATAACTAATTACTCCTCTTTCAAAATAAGCAGAACTACCTGCTACACTGGTCAATCTATCGCCAATCAGTCCCCCTGTACAGGATTCTGCTGTCGCAATGGTCAGCTTCCTAGCCCATAATAATTTAGCTACTACCCCTTCTAAGTTATCATCATCATAACCATAAATATACTCCCCTATTCGCTCTCGCAACTTAGCTTCCTTTAAATTAATTAACTTATTAGCCTCTTCTTCACTATCAGCTTTAGCTGTTAATCTCAGCTTTACTTCCCCTTGACTGGCTAAAGGGGCTATCGTAGGGTTTGTTTGCTCTATTAAAATATCTGAAATCAACTCTTCTAAAGATGATTCTCCTATCCCACAAGTCTTAATTACTCTAGATTTAATCACTTCAGCCTTTGAAAACTTCTTTTTCAAATATGGTAGCACAGTCTCAACCATCATTGCTTTCATCTCTATAGGTACTCCTGGCATTGCTACAATAATCTTCCCAGCTTGATCTAATAATATTCCTGGAGCTGTACCCTCAGAGTTAGCAATAGCTACTGCACCCTCAGGTAAATAAGCCTGTTTGATATTGTTATCAGCCATATTACGGCCCATCCTATTAAAATAACCCTTGATCTCCTCTAATAAATCTTCACTTTTGCTTAAATCTAATCCTAAAGCTTCCGCTATGCACTCTCTAGTCAAATCATCTTGAGTCGGTCCTAAACCTCCAGTTGTAATAATAATATCAGAGCGCTCAATAGAGCTTTGAAGTGTATCTAAAATCCTCTTCTTATTATCCCCAACTGTTGCCTTATAATACAGATCAACACCTATCTCTGCTAACTTTTGCCCTATCCATTGGGAGTTAGTATCTATAATCTGCCCTAATAATAGTTCTGTACCAATAGTAATAATTTCAGCTTTCATTCATAATCACCACCTAATAAAAATTTATACATTATGACTGCAAATTATAATCACTAGATATACTTTACAAGTCCAAAACTTTTATACTTTAAAATTCTAATTACTTTCAGCTGGATTAGATCTATGATATATGTATAAATAAGATTCTTTATACCTTTTAAATCACCTTCAAATCAATTAGATTTACAAATTAATTCAAAAGAAAAGCTTAGACTCTAATTCTAATAAAAAAGTAATACAACAAAGAGATAAAACGGTACTTTTTGATTAGCTACTAGCTGCTAGCCGTTAGCCACTGGCTAAGAACTTATAAAATTAACAGCCAGTGTCCAGTAGCTAGAACCTAGTAGCAAAACTGTCGTAATATACCCCATTATCCCTTACTAGCTATTAAAATTCAGCTACTATAATCTCTTCACTAAAAAGAAAAAAGCTAGGATATCCTAGCTTTTTTATCATATTCTGTTATTAGTTTGAAGCATTAATAGTCTCCTTAGAACCCTCTAAAGGTCCTTTTAAGAGTTCAATAGAACTATAAATTTGATCTAAATCATAAACTTCACTGACTGACTCTAGCTTTCTAAGAATATCTATAGAGCTATATCCGCCTTCTCTCTGTTCAAATAATAGTCCACCAGATAATAGGTATAATTTCTCCATAGTTTCTTGAACGGTCATCCATTCCTCATCTAATCTATCACTTACCTTATTGGTTGGCATAGTAACTTTATTAGATTCAAGCATAGAGTAAAAATTACCTTCCTCATCTACTACTCCTAATTTCACAAAATAACTATTAGTAGTCTCTAAGTCATTTAGCCACCAGCTATCATTATCTAAACCAACTTCAATATCATACTCTGAATCTGTAGTTAGGTTATAAATTCTTAAGGATAGCTTAGCCTCATTAACGTCATTGACACCACTTTGAGCTATCACTTCATTTATTTTATCCTGAGTATATTCCCAATACAGATGAGCTGTCTGAGGATTTTTAACCTGTAAGACCAATTCATTTACTCCATACTTCTCTGGAACCTGATATTCATTGACAATATCTATCCCTTCATTCAACTCAAACTCTTTCTTCTTATCTTCAACTAGCTCATCACTTGAAGCTCCGCTCGATGGTGCTTGTTCATCTTCATCTAATTGCTTTAAGTTCACTTCTTGAATTTGATTAGTAATTTCATCTTTTACCCCTGCAAAGAGCTTCTTGCCAATTCCTGATACCAACTTCAACTCTTCTAAGCTATCAAAACTACCTTTCATCTCACGATAATCAACGATTCTACCTGCTAAAGCAGGACCTATTCCTTTTAAAGTCGTCAACTCTTCAACTGTAGCAGTATTGATGTTGATTTTAGTTGATTTATCTTTTTCTGTTACCATTGTTTAACCCCCTTCAACTTCTTAAAAATTAAACTGAAATAATTTATAAAATAAAATTTGAAATTAACTAACAGAATAACATTATAAGAATTTATCTGTTATATATTATCCCTATCAAATTCATTTAATAATAGTAAGTATCTATAATTAATATAACCTTTAAAGCAATTTTAATCTATGATTTACCTACTATTTATATAGTTAGATATAAATACCTATTCACCTGCTGGTTTTTGATTTTTTTTAAAATCTGTATTTAGGGGGATTTTAGTTTCTTAAATACAGCTAGCTAATAAGTTGAAGTACTTATCAATTGCTAAATTGAGAGACTCTTCTTTTTGATCTAGAATTTATAAGAAAGACCAATACTAGCAACTAAGCCCTTCATCTTCAATTCTTCATTATCTATATCTATAACTTTATATTTATAGTTACTATACTTTTCTGTTATATCGATATTATTCATATAATATCCCATATCTAGTATGAAACTTAACCTTTGATTGATTGGATGAGTCATCACTACACCAAGCATTAGACCCAGTCCATCGCCTCTTCTCATATCACTATCAAAGCCTTCTCCACTAAAATGCTCCTTATATTTATTATAATTAATATTAAGATAAGGACTCCAATTAGGATTTACTGAATAAATAATCTTAGTATAATAACTATCTAGTTGAGAAGTGTACTTATTATTTTGACCTTCACTACCAGTTGACCATTCAGCTATAATATTATTCTTACGCAAGCCAACCCCTAATGCTAATTTATGATTAAACCAATAAACTAACTCTCCATAATATCCAGTTCCTTGGTGTAAATCCTCTCTTATGAAATTATCATTTAACATCTTTATAGTAGAACCATCTTTGATCTTAATATCATAATATTTATAGATATAATTGCTATAATTAAAACTACCTCTAAACTCTACTTTGTCCTCTTTCTCCATAGCTTGACTACTAGAACTAAACAATAAGATTATTAATAAAACTAATAGATATTTTTTCAAATTCATACACTCCTAAACTAATAAGGACGGTCTTAAGACCGCCCTCTAAATTAATTATTATTCTTTAACTCTCTTTACAACTTCTAAATTTGAATCAACTTTAACTACATAACTATTTTCATCTGCAGAATGTCCTGCTAATAAATAATCATTATCCGTAGCTTTAGCAACACCATATAAATATCTACCATAATTTTGTTTATAAGTATAATTCGAAGAACCAGATTTTATCTTAACAACAACCCCTTGTTCTTTATCTTCTTCACCAACTACTACATAATCTGTTCCATCTACAATCACATCTCTAAAGACTAAACCTGACTCTAACTTAGTAGAATTAGCTATATTACCGTTACTATCAACCTCAGCTATATAACCATTATCGCCAACTACTACAAATTCAACATTTTTATTGTTTTTAATTTCTTGGCTAACTTCTTTGATCTTATATAATTTAGAGCCAAAATCGGTTTCCAAAGTTTTTATCTGGAAGTCTGAGTTTAATGTTAATAATATTCCATCGGAATCATTTCTACTATTTCCTGTATATCCAACAGCAATATACCCATCATCAGTCTCTACAATAGACTCTAAATTATAATATGGATTTGATAAGGTAGTATCTTTTTCATTTAAAAAATAATAGTCCTCTTTATCACTTCCATCAGCTATATTTATTTTAGTTATATATGGTAATACAGTCTCGCCATCATCATAATTTCCTACAGCAACTATATAATCGGAAGTAAAAACATGAGTTGATACTATTCCACTTCTCAAATATACTTTTGTAGTAACTTGATCTTCTTGACTGTCTTCATCCTCAGGATTATATTCTTCTTCAATCTCCATCTTGTTATTCAACTTTAAAACAAATGATTTATAAAAACCACTACTTACTTCTCCATAACCTATTAAATAGTAACTATCTCCTAATCCCCAATGAGCTATATCCTGTACATCATAAAATCTACCATCACGATCAAATTCTTTCTGGTCAATGATTAGGCCTCGATTATCTGCCTTGACCATATAAGGATTTTTAGCTTCTTCTAGTGCCAATGGTCCAATCGTACCAGCTGCAATATATCCTTCACGTTTCTTATCACTAGTAGTTACAATGGCATGAAAAGTACCTTCTGCATATTCAGTTTTGCTTTCATTTTTTAATACTTCTATACTAGGTAAGTTCTTTTCAGTATTGTTAATCATAACACTAATATTAACTGTTCCATATTGAGCAGCTTCCTCTGATGGAATAAATTTAGTATTAGCATCATTTGGTGCAGTAAAGATTCCCATATTAGCACCTGCAACTTCCCATATATAACTAGAACCAGTTTCTCCTGTCGCAACAAATTCATCACTTTCAACACCAACTATAACTTGATCTGGTCCTTCTACACCTTCAATCAATTCAGTAGTAGTACTATCCCCAGAACACCCTGCCATCACAGCTACAAGTAACATTAATGACAATACTATTATTCCTTTTTTCTTACTTAGCATAATTTTCACTCCTTATTAATTTAAATTATATAATTCCCAACTAATTATCCCGATGAGTATAATTCAATATGTAATACCCATAAACTCATTATATCGTAGCTAATTTAATTCTGCAATAAAAAAACAGACCAACATAAGTTGTTAGTCTGCTTCTAAGCTACACTCTCTTTGTTTTTAGATAATAGTTCTCTAAAGTCATCACCTGTAATACTCTCTTCTTCTAATAAGATCTCTACTACTTGGTGAATAAAATCGCTATTGGCTTTAATCACTCTTCTTACTAACTCCTCTTGATCTGCAATAATTTCAGAGGTAGTCTCGTGTAATAGCTTACCTGGAAGGCTATCCTTACTTACTACTCCTAATTTGGACATTCCTGAGAAAATAATCTGCTTGGCAACTTCAATTGCCTTCTCAAAGTCATTACTTGCTCCTGTACTTCTATTACCTAAAATCTCTTCTTCTACTAAAGAACCGGCTACCAAGACAGCAATCTGATTCTTTAAGTAGTCGATAGTCTGTAGGTAATAGTCATCCTCTGGATTATGGCGAACATAACCTAAGGCTCTACCACGAGAAGTAATTGTAATATTAGATACAGACTTTGGATTTACTATCTCTCCTAAGAGGGCATGTCCAACCTCATGATAAGCTACTCGCTTTAATTCCTCTTTATTGGGGCGACGATTTAACTTCTCACCCATCATTACCTTATCAATAGCCTCTTTAAAGTGATTCCTATTAATTGTTTCTGCATCTTCACGCATAGCCATAATAGCCGCTTCATTGGTCAAGCTCTCTAATTGAGCACCAGAGAAACGGAAGGTCTCTTTAGCTAACTGTTCTAAATCAACATCATCAGCTAAAGGCTTATTATGGGTATGAATCTTTAAGATATGCTCTCTACCCTCTCTATCTGGTAAATCTACCTTGACAATACGATCAAAACGCCCTGGTCTTAAGAGAGCCTCATCTAGAATATCAATTCTGTTTGTAGCACCAACTACTAAGACATTAACTTGATCATCTACACTGATACCATCAAGCTCCACTAGTAATTGGTTAAGGGTCTGATCATATTCCATATGGCTAGAGTTACTACCACGCTTACCACCTAATACATCTATCTCATCGATAAAGATAATCGCATTATTCTTATCGGCTTTCTTAGCCTTATCACGGGCATCCTTAAATAGTTTTCTAACCCTTTTAGCACCAACTCCTGCATACATCTCAATAAACTCACTACCTGAAGTAGAGATGAAGATAGAGTCGATATAGTTAGCTGCTGCTTTAGCCATTAAGGTCTTACCAGTTCCTGGAGGACCACTTAGCATCAAGCCCTTTAAGGGTCTAATCCCTAGCTTCTTAATCTCTTCTTTACTCTTGACAAATTCCAATGCTTCTAATAACTCATTTTTAGCTGAATCCTGTCCACCAATATCAGCAAAGTCTACCTTTGGAACCTTATTATCATCTTTATTTGAAATAGCAAAGTTATCCCCTAAAGCCTGCTTGTTTAATGAATTGAATAAAAAGTAACCTAAGCCTCCCAAAAGTACCATTGGAAAGAGGTTGATTCCATTAACAGCTAAGAAGATAATTGCTGCTACTCCAATTCCTAACCCAAAATCTTTAGCCATTCATCTCACCTCCTAATCTCTTCTTTTGACTCCGTTTAACTACTTTATATAATTCCTGCTTCTCTTTAATCAAAGTTAAATAAAGATAATCAGTATCAACCTTAATCTCTGATTTATCTAATTGATACTCCTTAGCAAAATTATCAACTCTCTCTCCTAGTTTAACAAACTCTCCTGTCTCTAAAGCCTCATATAAAGCCAAATTAATTCCTTCATACATCTCAGTTAATTCAGCAGAATCAGAGTTAATAACTAACTTATATCTCTCATCTTTAGTGGTCTCTTTTATTCTATCATTAATACCTTCATAAACTTCAATTAAATTGTCAACGGCTCTTAAAGTAACTTCCACTTTATAAATTGTACTAGATTTATCAATCTCTACCCTTTCTACACCATCAATTCTCAATAAATCATCATTTAATGCATGATTAAATTTATAGCTATCCACAAGGTAACTTCCTGCAAAAAGAACTGTTAAGGTTAAAATTAAAGCCAATAAGCTTCTCTTGATATTCATCATTACTGCCTCCTTTCATAATTCGGATAACAATTGTCATATCGACAACAAAATTTATTATAACATAATTTTTTACAGGAATCTAATGTAAATAACTTGTAATTAATGTAATCTGAAGTATGAGATTAAGGCTAAGCCTGAATAAAACATAAAATATTATTTCAATCTTCTACTTATACTTAGACTTAATAATTGTTACAATATATCTACTAACTGTTACAATCAATAATAAAATGGCTCTTCCACGACTTTTGTGAAAATAATTTAGAATCAAAAGAATTATTAGACGCAGATTTACACAGACAAAAGCGGACTAAAAATAAGAAATTAAATAATAAAAGGTTTTAAATCAGATCTTAGTCAGATTTTAGTCTGCGTCAAAAAAAGATTTTGATTTACATCTTTTATAAAAATTATTAGTTCAACTTATATAAAATAGGCATTAATCACAAAGTTCGTTGTTGAACCAATAAAATTAATACGATATAGAAAAAAGGTTCACCATAGTTGGTGAACCCTCAAATAATTCTATTTAAATTAATGTATGTTAGTATCAATTGCTGATGTCTGCTTGAACAAAGCTATTACCTTCTTGCTATCCATCTTTTTAATCGCCTTCTTGGCCAATCTATGGAACTCAAGCTGAGATTCTAACTCCTTCCCTTTTCTTTTCACACGTTTATAACTTCCATCAGGCTGTTGCTCCCGTGCTTTAACATTATCCCTTAGGGTAATATCTAAGAGATTAATAACTCTATTCTTCAAATCCTCATCCTCTACAGGAAATAATGCTTCAACCCTTCTATCTAGATTTCTAGGTCTCCAGTCAGCACTAGACATAAATATTTTAGGATTAGCACCATTATTGAAATAAAAGATGCGGCTATGCTCTAACAAACGTCCGATTATACTAATTACTCTAATATTCTCACTAAAACCTTCAATTCCAGACTTTAAACAGCACATTCCTCGTACTATTAAATCTATCTTAACCCCTGCTGAAGATGCTTTATATAACTCCTTAATTATTCCAGAATCAACCAAAGAGTTCATTTTAGCAATAATATGCCCTTCCTTACCTGATCTTACTTGCTCAACTTCATTTCTAATCAACTTAACAAAGGTTTCTCGTAAATTCAGGGGAGCAACCGCTAACTTCTTCCATTTAGGAGCCGAAGAGTAGCCTGTTAAGAGGTTGAACATAGCTGAAACATCAGAACCAAAAGTCTCTTTAGCAGTAAACATTCCAGTATCAGTATATAATTTAGCCGTCTTATCATTATAGTTTCCTGTACTCATATGAACATACCTTCTAATACCTTCTTCTTCATCTCTAACTATTAATAATAATTTAGAGTGTACCTTCAAGCCAACCAATCCATAAACAACATGACAACCTGACTTTTCTAGCTTCTTGGCCCACTCTATATTATTCTCCTCATCAAATCTAGCCTTTAGCTCTACTAACACTGTAACCTGCTTTCCATTTTCAGCTGCTTGAGCTAGAGCCTCTATAATTGGAGAATCTCCACTGACCCGATAAAGGGTCTGTTTAATAGCTAATACTTCAGAATCTTCAGCAGCCTCCTGTACCAATCTAACTACAGGGTCAAAACTTTCATAAGGATGGTGAACCAATAGGTCCTTCTCCTTAATCAGATCAAAGATACTCTCTTCTTTATTATAGAAGTCTTGAGCTGGTTGAGGTAATAGCGGTTCATATCTAAGGTGATCAAAACCATCTAGACCACTAAAGTCCATAAAAGTAGTTAAATCAATAGGTCCTGCAACTTCATAGATATCTTCTCTATTTAAATCTAGAGAATGAACTAAGAAATCCTTTAATTTCCGATCAATTCCTTGCTCTATCTCTAATCTAACAGGAAAACCCCACTTTCTTCTTTTAACATAACGTTCCATCTCTATTAGTAAGTTTTGTGCCTCCTCATCAAGGCTTACCTCAGCATTTCTGGTAATTCTAAAAGCACCTACAGCCTCTACTGTATATCCAAAGAATAACTTATTTAGATACTCCTTGATTACCTTCTCCATAAAGATAAAGCTTTGCTTATTATCAGAAGGTACCTCTACAATTCTAGGTAAAATAGAAGGTACTCTAACCATTGAAAATAAACCTTGACCATCTTTATTAGGAGAAAGAGTATTCGATTCTGGAGAACTTGTTAAGCGTACTACTAAATTTAAACTCTTATTTAAAATCAAAGGAAAAGGTCTACTCTGATCAATAGCCATTGGTGTCAATACAGGATGAATATTATCATGAAAATAATTATCCAAAAAATCCTTCTGCTTTTCATCCAAATCTCTATACTCTACAAAGCTAATATTCTCTTCTTCTAAGGTATCTAGTACATAAGCTAAACAATTATACTGCTCCCTAACCATCTGATGCATTCGATTAGAAAGTCCTTTAAAAAGCTCCTTTGGTCTAAAGCCTGCCTTATCCTCCTTATTATAACCAGACTCTATCTGCTCCTTTAACCTGGCTACTGTAACCATCACAAACTCATCCAAATTAGATGCAGTTATTGCTAAAAATTTCAATCTTTCCAATAAAGGTGTCCTCTCATCTTGAGCCTCTTCTAAGACACGGTTATTAAATTCCAACCAACCAAACTGTTTACTGAGATAATATTTAGAATCAGTATAATCCATTATTTCACCCTCTTTTTAATAAATTCAGCTTTTATTCCAAATACTTCTTTGAAAAGTTCTGACTTCTGCTCAAAGGTCCAAGCCTCTAATAAGGTATTTTCATTACTATAACCAATAACCTCTAACTTCTTAGCCTCTAAATTGACCTTAAGATCTTCAAACTTCTTAATATGGCTTCTATCTAAAGAATCACCTAATCGTAAAATAGCTGCCAATTTAGCCACTAATACCTTATCTTCAATAGCTAATTGTCTATAGTTGATATCACTACCATTAGGTGACTTAGCACTATGATATCTTGCTACATTTGCTACAATCTCTATCTCTTTGTTATTTAGTCCCAATATACTGGAAGCATAAATAATATCATAAGAATGGTAATAATGGCGTTTAAGGCTGATATATTTACCTACATCATGTAAAATAGCCGCTATTTCTAATAATAATCTTTCTCTATCACCTAAACCATGGATAGCTTTAATCCCATCAAATATCTTCAAAGTAAAACCTGTTACAACCTCAGCATGCTTCTTATTATAATAAAATTTCTCTCCAATACTTTTAGCCGAAATTATTGTATTCTCAACAAAGACATCATTCCACCCTCTACTCTCTTCTGAATATAGAGTATCATATAATAGCACATCTACTAAGAATACAAATGGAGCTATAATCTTCTCTGCTTGGGTAAAATTAAAGACCGTCTTATAAATAGCCATAGCTGGTAATAAAATCTCTGATTTTTCTGGTGATAGGTTGTACATATTAAGGAGTTGAATTGGAGTCTTATCTTTAATTTGATCATAAAAGTTCTGAAATTTATCCTTGGGAATATACCATGACTCCTTCTCTTTCTCTACCTCACATAAGTTAGCTATCATCTCTATCTCTTTTCCACAGACAACAAAATGAGAAATATTCATTATAGGAAAACTCTTCTGCAACATATAAGTAAAGCTTCTTAAATACTCTTCTAGGACTAGATAGAATTTATCTGTCTTCTCTTGAATCTTACCTAATAGCTCACTTAATTTCAAAGAACCTATTCTAATATTTTGATTGTATTTGATATTCCCTTTAGAGTATAATGATACCCCTAATCTTCCTGTTCCAATATAGCACATTAATGCTTGTTGATCATTTAACCCCAATTTTTTAAGCTTTTTAGACATCCCTTTATAAATATGTATCTTCTCTTCAGAATCATCTAATACTTCTACCTGCAATCCAGTCTTTACCTTAATCTGGTCTAAGATATAATCTCTATTTTTGGCCTCTCTAATGGCAGTGGTAGCTACTGTTTTGATCTTCTCTATTCTATACTCATCAGTTAATTTCAAAAAACCTTTGAGTACTCTACAGGTTTCATCTACCTTCTCAAAGCTGATCTTATCTTTTTTAAAGGTATCGTGACCTAAACTTAGTGGATATTCAAGAGATTCTAAGATTTTCATATTATCAGCTCTCTTTTCTCCTATCTTTAAATATAATGCACTAGAGCCAATATAAATAACAGCAGCTTTTTCACTCATATCAATTCCTCCCAAATAAGTGTGTTTAATTTTTAACTATTTATAATAAAATTAATCGAAATAAATATTGAGACATTTTAGTAACAAGTACTAGATAACGAGTACATACTTTTTCTCGTTATTGCTCACTGCTTGCTCATCACTCATTACTATCTGAATATCTCTGTATAAGATAACTTTAAATTAAATTCTAGAATTAGAAATTTATAAATATAAGATATTATCAGCTAATCTTTATTCGTCGAAGAGAAAACACTTTAAAAATCAATTCTCAACATAAAGATCTATCTTTTACAGTATTATAACATATTCCTGCTGTACACTTGTTAACACAATGTTAATAATCATTAAGATCAAGTTAAAAAGTAATTATTTAACTATTATTATTTTTAGAAATAATGTATAATTATAAGAAATAATTTCATAATAATATAATTAATTATTTTTGCTATTTTTTTTAAAATGCTTAGAAATAAAGGGAGGATTTTTATGAGAAATATTGCTATTATTGATATCGGTTCAAATTCTATCAAATTAGTCTTAGCAGAGATCAAAAAGAACAACTCTTTTAGGATAATTGACGAGCTAAAGGAAACTGTTAGATTAGGCGAAGGAATGGAGAAAGATAATAAATTGCAGGAAGGGCGCATTAAAGTAGCTATTCAAACCTTGAAGATGTTTAAAAACTTATGTGACGCTACTGAGACTAAAGAGATTATAGCTGTTGCTACAGCTGCTGTACGCAAAGCTGATAATCAAGAGGAATTTTTAAATAGAGTAAAAAAGGAAGTCGAACTTGATGTGCAAGTATTATCAGGTGAAGAAGAAGGTTATTATGATTACTGGGGAGTTGTAAATAGCATTGATCGAGATAATGGGCTGATTATGGATATCGGTGGAGGAAGTATAGAACTTATTTGGATGAAAGATAGAAGGATAAAGGAATGTATTAGCTTGTCCTTTGGTTCTCTAGATTTAACCCAACAGTTCAATCTTTATGATAGCATCACTAGCGAACAAGAGGAGCAACTGCTAAACTTCTTAACAAAGTCCTTTAATGAAGTTAATTGGCTAAAAGATATAGATTGTGACTCTTTAATTGGAGTTGGTGGTACTATCAGAAATATTGCCAAAATAGACCAGAGAAATAATGATTACCCTCTGGATTTGCTCCATTATTACCAAATGAATGAAGCTACTGTTGATAGTATCTATAAATTAGTTAAAGACAAGGATTTAAAGGAAAGAAAGAAGATTAGTGGACTATCTAAAAAAAGAGCAGATATCTTTATTGGAGCCGCTGCTGCTGTAACAACATTGATGAACTTCTGTAATCTAGAGGAGTTACTTATTAGTGGTAAAGGGATTAGAGAGGGATTAATCTATAATTATCTCTATGAAGATAAAGAGCCTACTCCCAATGTATTGGACTTTTCTATAAATAATATTATAAATAATTTAAATTTAAATAAGAAACATGCAGAACATATATATAAGTTATCCAAAAAATTATATCAAGAATTAAACCCTTTATTCAAACTTGATGAAAATCAATTTGAAGGAGATGTTGACAAAATCCTAAAGACTGCCACTATGCTCCATGATATAGGAAAAAGTATCAACTATTATGATCATCATGAGCATTCCTTTTATATGATTCTTAACTCTGGAATAAATGGGTTGTCCCATCGAGAATTATTGATTAGTGCCTATATTTCAGCCTCGCATCGCCATGACAAATATGATTTAAGAAAATATAATTTAAATCGCTCCCAATTTAGCGATGTAATAGATAAAAAAGGTGATGACAAAGAGATAATCCGTAAGTTTGGTATCCTAGTTGAAATTGCAGAGAGTTTAGATAGAAATTTAAATGCTTTAATAGAGGATATCGACTGTTATTTAGAAAATGATAAATTTGTGATTAAGACTATTTCCAAAGAAGATGTAGAACTAGAAATAAATGATGCCCTATCAGCTAGTAAGGGCTTTGAAAAGTTATATGATAAAGAGTTACAAATATTATAATATCTTACTGTTAATAGAAAACCTGATAGGATTGAAGGATAAAAGGACATTTTTGGCATTAGGTAGCTAGGTGGTTTGATAGTTTGGTTAAACCCTAAATACCTGACCCCTAGCTACCCAACCACCAAAATAAAAAAGTTTGGCAAAAATTACTAAACGATAACCAATTTTTTATCTTTCATATAGCTCTAAAGGTAGCTCATCAGGATCTTTAAAAAAGGTAAACCTCTTTTCTGTAATTTCATCGATTCTTATATCTTCTACAGCAATCCCTTGCTTTTCTAGATCTTTTACTGCTTCTTCTATATCATCAACCTCAAAAGCTAGATGTCTAAGTCCCCTAGCTTCAGGATAACTTGGTCTTTTGGGTGAATTTGGAAAGGAGAATAACTCTATTTGACTGTGCTCTCCAATAGCTAAATCTAATTTATAAGAATCCCGCTCTTCTCGATAAGTCTCTTTAATCACCTTCAAATTAAGGATATTGACATAAAATTCTTTAGATTCTTGATAATTAGAACATATAATTGCAATGTGATGAATTTTATTTAATCTCATACTCTCCTCCCTCTTAAATCCTAATTTTTGATTATGTTCTCTTTACTTAGAACTCTAATAGCTTCTCTCAAATCTTCCTTCTTTACTAAAATATAATCGGTATCATAGGTTGAAATCACAAAGATACTTATCCCCTTTTGAGCCAAAGGTGATGCAATGGAAGCCAAAACACCTACCATTGAAAAATCTAAAGGACCTTCAACCTTTAAGGCTCTCCAGCCCGCTTCACTCTTTATCCCTACTGGCACATCCTCCTTTGAAGAGACTATTGATAATTCATCCTCAGTTCTGGTAATTGAAAAGAATTCACTGGCTGCTGCCCAGTTAGGTATTTCACTACTCTCATCCAAACGGGATACTGCCAATTCTGCTGCCATTACAGTTAAAGTCAACTTCATCTTTTCACCTCCTTATATAGTCATCCAACTTTAAATTTAAAGTTGGATGACTATATATTTGAATTCTAAACAATCTCTTCCTTCATAAATTGATTGGTATAAAGCTTATAATAATATCCCTTAGTTCTTAATAGCTCTTGGTGATTACCTGCTTCAATTATCTCACCATCTCTAAGTACCAAAATTCTATCAGCAGAACGAATAGTTGATAACCTATGAGCAATAATGAAGTTAGTTCTTCCTTTTAATAACTTATCAATGGCCTCTTGGATGATCTGCTCCATCTCAGTATCTATAGAAGAGGTAGCCTCATCAAGCACAAATATCTTAGGATCTGCTAACACTGCTCTAGCAAAGGAGATTAATTGCTTCTCTCCAGTAGATAAACTACCTCCACCTTCACCTATTTTAGTATCATAACCTTGCTCTAGCTTCTTAATAAGCTGATGGGCATTGACCAACTTGGCTGCTCTGATTATATCCAAATCACTTGCCTCTAAATTACCATAACGAATATTCTCTTTAATCGTTCCACTAAAGAGATGAGGTGTTTGCAGTACATAGCCTATATTAGAATGTAACCAGAGTTGAGACCGTCTCTTATAATCTACTCCATCAATCAATATTTCTCCTGCTATTGGCTCATAGAACCTACAGGCTAAATTAACAAGGGTACTCTTACCAGAGCCAGTTTCACCTACTAATGCGATAGTCTCCCCAGCCTTGATCTCTAAATTAAAGTCCTCTAAAATCCGTTCTCCATCTTCATAAGCGAAGGATACATTTTTAAAGGTAATATCTCCTTTAAGCTCCTCCCAATTCTCAGACTTAGGATTAAAGATATCACCATAAATTTCAACAACATCTTGAGTATCTTGAATATCAGGTTCAGTCTCTATCATCGACATAGTCCTTTCGGCTGATGCTTGAGCCGACTGCAACTCAGCAAAGACTCGTGCTAATTGGCTAATCGGTTCGAAAAAGTGAACTGTATAAGAGATAAAAGCAACTAAGGTTCCATAGCTGATAGTAGTCAAGAGGACATCCTTACCTCCAAAAACTAAAGCAAAGCTAGTTCCTATACTTCCCAAAGTTAATACCACTGGCAGATATAAGGCAGAAAAGATAGCTGCTTTAACTGATGATTCTCTCATCTTAGCCGTCTTAGCTTCAAATTCCTTTAAGTTTTCTTCCTCTCTAACCAAGGTCTTAGTAGTCTTAGCTCCCATAATACCTTCATTAAAAGCCCCTGTAATTGTTGAATTAATCTTTCTTACCTTACGATAGGCTTTTAATATCTTCTTCTGAAAATAGATACTCAAAACCGCTAAAACTGGTACAACCGATAAGGTAATCAGAGCTAATTTCCAATTCAAATAGAACATTATCACCATAGTTGTTAGCATCATCGTCATTCCCCAAACTGAATCTACAAAGCCCCAAGAGATAACTTCACCCAACCTTTTAACATCAGAGGTCATTCTTGCCATCAACCATCCTACTGCTGTCTTATCATAATAAGAGAAGGATAACTCCTGTAACCTTTGAAAGCCAGCCTTTCTAATGTCATAACTCATTGTAGTCTCTATTCTACCAGCATAATCTATCAGTAGCCAAACATTAATAGCCTGCACAATTACTAACACGCCATAGGCTAAACTAAACTTTAATAGACCATCAATATTACTAGCAACAACAAATTTATCGACTGCATATTTGGTCATCAAAGGAAAGATTGCATCTATTCCTCCAACTCCAATCATTACAATAGCTAAAATCAGTACTTCTTTCTTTAATGGTTTGAGATAATGAATAAGCTTCTTCCATAAGCCAAAGTCAAACTCTTTATTATAATCTTGTTCTCTAAACTCTGCCAACTTAGCCAACCTCCATTTCTTGCTCTAAAGAATTTTGAATCTCCCAAACTCTCTTATACATTCCCTCTTTATTAATTAAATCTTGATGAGTCCCTGCTTCTACAATCTTACCATCATCTATTACCAATATCTTATCAGCTTCTGCTAAGGTATTGATCCGGTGAGAGATAATAAAGGTTGTAGTATTCTCTTTTTTCTTTTTTAACTCCTGACGAATAGTAGCATCAGTTTCAGTATCAACTGCACTTAAAGAGTCATCAAAGATTAAGATTGGGCATTCTCTGATTAGAGTTCTAGCAATAGCCACCCTCTGTTTCTGACCACCTGATAGAGAAACTCCTCGTTCTCCTACTATAGTATCATAGCCCTTTTCAAAATCGAGAATAACATCATGAATAGCTGCGTTATTTGCAGCCTCAAAGATCTCTGTATCTCTGACATCACTTCTTGCTAAGCCTATATTCTCTTTAACAGATTTAGCAAAAAGAAAAGGCTCTTGTAATACAAGACCTATATGTCTTCTTAGCCACTTTTTATTGATATCCTTGATTTCATAACCATCTATCTTAATTGAACCCTGTTGATAATCATATAATCTAGCCAAGAGATGGACCAAAGAACTCTTTCCAGAACCAGTTGCTCCTAAAATTGCTATGGTTTCTCCTTCATTGACCTCAAAGGAGATATCTTTAAGTACTCCTTTGCCCTCTTCATATTCAAAATAGACCTTTTCAAATTTAATATTTCCTCTAAGTGCTGGCTTAAAGTCACTATCATTCTCTTCTTCTCTAACTTCATCTAACACTTCTTGAATCCGCCCTAAAGCAACTAAGGTCTTACCCATATCTGTTAAAATACGCCCTAGCTGACGAACTGGCCATAATAACATCCCTTCATAGGTGACAAATACAACCAGAGTTCCTAAGGTTATACTACCTTCAAAGGCCCAGTAAGAACCAAATATCAATACAATTCCAATCTGAAGCATACATAAGAAATCAGATACCGACCAGAACCAAGCCAATAATCGTAATACACGATAACATTTAGCTCGATAACCTGAACTTTCTTTATCAAATTTATCTATCTCATAGTTCTGCCTAGCAAAAGCTCTAACTACTCTAACCCCTGTTAAGTTCTCCTGTAATACAGTAGACATCCTTCCTTCAGCCTCATCAGCATCTTTGAAGGATTTCTTAACCTCTTTATAAAAGAAATAAGAGAAAGCTAAAATAATAGGCACTACTCCAATAGCTACTAGGGTTAGCCTCATATCTAAAGAGAACATAATAATAGCTACAAAGGTCATCATAAAGATAGCACGACCAACCTCTACAAATTGTACTGCCAAAAAGCGACGAACAGTATCTACATCAGAAGTACAACGCTGAATTAAATCACCAGTCTCAGCCTTAGTATGATATTCATAAGGTAGATGCTGCAAATGATCATATAGTCTCTCCCTTGTATTCTTAGCAATTGATTCTGCCGCTATAGCAGACCATTTACCTTTAAAATATAAGAATATCCCCTGTAATAGGGTCAAGCCAACCATTATTACCCCTGCAACCCATAAGTTCTGCTCTAGAACTTCTTTACCACCAAACCCCTTTATAACCTCACCTATTAATCGAGGTAAATCTAAAGGCTTATCACCAATTATAGAATCTATCGTTACCCTTAATACCAGTGGATTGAGAATTGAAAAAAAAGTTGCTAATGCTACACTGACCAATGCTCCAATATACAATAATCTATTACCTTTCATATAACTCCAAAACAACTTTAAACTACTCAAAACTATTACCTCCCTTGATAAAACTACTTATAACACAGAAATTAATTATTCAATCAGACATTATAAAATCATTATTAAATAAACCCTTTCCACATTTTTAGCTTATTAACCTCACTAATAAGTAATCGCCTCCCCAAAATTACTCTATAATTCAATATAAATATAAACAAAAAACCACAGATGATATTAATCACCTGTGGTTAAAGATATAATGGCCTACTAATAGACATAAATTACCTATTGCATAATAAAAGACCACAGGCCTTCATAACCTGTGGTCTAAGCAAAAAATTTATGTAATCTTGATTAGATTAGATAGCAATCCCCAAGCAGGTCATAAAGATATATTTATTTTTAATACTTCCTACACCAATTAACAATAAAATAATTAACAACATTACAATTACTAAATTATTCATTCTTTATGACCTCCTTTCAAAATTTATTTTATATTGAATTATCTTTTATTTATTATATATTTAGTATATATAGGTTTATATTACATGTCAAGGATTGATTTCAAATTAATATTATTTCATTACTTTGTATAAATATTAATTCTCAAGTTGGATGATTATACTTCTTAAACTAATCTTCCAAAATAGTAATTCTAGGCTTAAATCCATATTTGACATAGAACTTCCATACCTCTTCATTACCATATGCGACAGCTATCTTCTTTGAATCCACTTTTTCTTCAGCTAACCATCTTAAAGCACCCTTCATTAGCCTATCTCCTAAATTCATTCTCCTATATTCTTTCTTTACATAAATTGAATCTATCTCTCCAATCTTTTTAGAACTAACTGAAGAGATAGAGTAAGCAACTAGTTCCTCCTTAGTTATATCCTCTACTACTTCGATTCTTAACAGAGATTCTGCTCTATTTAACTTTCTAATTCTATTCTCAAAGGTATTCCTGCTAAAATCCTCTTCAAAATAGATTGATTTTGCTTGATGATATCGGTTCAGTTCAACCCATAATGGCTTAATCAGCTCTATTTTATCCTTATCTATCAAATAAAATTTTAAATTATTCATAGTATAATCTCCTTGCAGATTAATTTTTATCTGATTCCAATTAAAATTATTTCCTAGCCGATACATTAATCCTCCTAAAGGTCTCAAAACACCTTCCATCTTCTAGCTCAGTACTTTCTAACATTCTCTTAATCACAATATTTCTAAAGGATTCAGCATCTTCTTCTGCTATAAATTCTAAAAATGGTACTAAAGAAGGATGCTCAATCCACTTGACCAATTCAGCAGAGTTAGGAAAATTCCAATCAGCATTCTCTTCCCAAACCTCTATCTGACTGAATTTGCACCCTGCAATTAACTCCTCATAATGACTGACTTTAGGCATATACCAAGGCCATTCAAAACCATTGAAGTACCTTCTATATCTAGCTTCTTTAATCGTTCTTCTGATCACCCCAAAATAGTTGGAGCAATTACCATCAGCAGCAAAATTAAAACGAATTGTTCCTTTAGGTTTTAATGCCTTAAAGCAGTTATTGAGTAAGTTATTATGGTCTTTCACCCAATGCAAAGCCGCATTAGAAAAGATAAGATCAAATTGCTCTATAAAGTTAATCTGATTGATATCCATTACTTGAAAGTCTAGATTCTCTTTAAGCAATCTAGTAGCAGTCTTGACCATCCCTAAAGAGGCATCAATACCTAAAACCCTACCCTTGGGAACAGCTTCAGCCAATTGAGCAGTCAATACTCCATCACCACAGCCTAAATCGAGGATAGTCTCATCTCCTTTTAAGTCTAGCTCTCCTATTAATCTTCTTCCCCATTCTTTCTGATGTTTAGAAGCCTTCTTATACTTCTCACCATCAAATTCAAAATTTTTCACTACAAACACACCTTTCTACTCTTCTTTTAGGCTCAATAATTCCTTTCCCACCTTTTCTTCTACACCCATCTTTCCACATCCTTCACCAAACTTGATAGAATGTAACTCTCCTCCTGTTGCCCAATTACTCCTATCATATTCATCAATTATCACTGTAACCCATTCTGCTTTAACATTTAATATCTCGACTGCTTCCTTAGTAATGGCTTTTACAAATCTTTTCTTCTGCTCTATAGTTCTTCCTTTAGCCAATTTCAGATTAATATAAGGCATCTTAGCACCTCCATAAATAATATTAATTTAAATTATTTTAAATCATTAACAGAATCTTTCCACAAAATCATAGATTAGCTCTGCTGTTATCCCCCAAATAATTCCTTGCTCAGTCTGATAGAGATATATCTTATGATCCTTTCCACTCCAAGGCTTAGTATAGCGCTGAGGCAGTCCTAACTCTTTAGCTGGAAAGGTTATTACCTCTTCGCCATTTTGATTAAAATAGCTAGGCTGTATCTCTAGTCTGACCTGATACTCCTGAGGACTATTATCTTTAAAATAAGCTATGGGAAGAGTAAATACTTCAGCAACCTCTCCTCGATTTATCTCTAAATCCTCTAAGCTATCTATCTCTAAAACTCCTACAAAGGTATCGATAGTTGCTCCCATAGCTGCCACTAAGGTATCTAGCTTACCTATAATCTTAATATTCTCCTTAATAACCCCCAACTCTTCCATAGTCTCTCTAATAGCAGTATCCTCATAATTTGAATCAATCCTGGGGTCATATTTACCACCTGGAAAACAGACCTCCCCACCTTGACTGATATTAGCAGCCCTTCTTTCAAAAAGAAGATGATACTCTCCATCTATCCAATATAGTAACAATAAGACAGCTGAATTAAAGTACTTGTCCTTTCTATGTATCCCTGGGAATTTAGGTAGCTTATCCTTTAAATCATCTAAAAATTTATCATGCATCTATGATTCCTCCTTTAATAGCTTATTGACCTATTTTTAATATATCTCTATACTTAGCTTATATTATAAATTCAACTCTTGATTTATTAAATTCAGTATTAGTAAAGATATTCCTGCTATAATTAACTATTGGAACCTTATTCACTGTATATACTAAAATAAGATTTTAATATGAAGTAATATAGAGATAATGCGACACTTTGCAACTAAGTATAAGGCTAAGATTAAGTTTGAGTAAATCATAAAAACACTGCTTAAACTATCCTTAGACTTATACTTAATCTTATACTTAAACTCAAAAAGTGTCGCAATATTCCCATTAAGTCTCACTTTACATTTTTAAGATATAATTGCATCCCCCAAATAATTAGGGAATTTTAACATCATTCTCTATTTAAAAATTAAAAGCTACCAACCAAAGTCGGTAGCTTTACTCAATAATCTAATTATTCATTGTTTTTATTAACAACATATCATTACTTCCAACCTTATACTCCCTGACTAGCCAACCTTCTTTAACTTCAAAGGAGTTATAAAATTTATCCTTATCAGAGACAATTAAAATTACACCCTTGGAATTATCTAAAAATTTCTTTACTTCTTCTTTACTTTCAAAGATATAATCATAATAGATTCCATTATAAAAGATAAATCCACTATCATTATTATGAGAACCCCATAGTCCCACCTCTTCATCAGCTACTTGCAAAACAGCTAGATCATCGGCCAAATATCGTTCACTCTTAACAAAATTAACACTTGGCATAACTATGGTTTTCATTAATAAAATCAATACTACTGAAAAAGTTAAGGTAACTGTAAATACTCTCTTACTACTCTTTTGGAATATTAAAGAGAGGAAAAGAAGTCCCCAAATAATAAAGAATAATGATAAAGATTTAATAACAGTAGTAAAGCCATATTCTCTTATCATAGAAGTGCTAAACTCTTTCTCTAATAGATCAAAGCCTTGTAATGACAAGAATATTCCCGCTATTAAAATCAAGATACCAAAAATTAATACTGGAATCTTTAGCCCCTTTAAAGATTCTATCTGCTTCTTAGAAAATTCACTGAAATACCACCCAATTAAAAGAGCAAAGGCTGGATATACCTGTAACAAGTATATTCCCCGCTTACTCCCTACAAAACTCAATATAATCAAAATACTCATAAACCAGATACAATTAAATTGTATTAACTTAGGTAAAGTATCTCTCTTCTTCCACAGATAATAGGCTGCTGGAATTAAGAATATAGTCCAAGGCAAAGCTTCAATTGGGAAGTTAATCAGATAATAATAAACAGGATTGGGATGACCTTGTGCTCCAGTAGAATACTCAAATAACTGGTCTATTACTGTTACTTTAAAATAATTATATCCTGCGACTTTAAAGACCAAAGCTATCCAAATTCCAACTACCACAGCAAAGAATATAAACCCTTTAATCCAGGCTATATTCTTCAGCTTAGCTAATTCTTTACTTATAGCTGCATAGACTAAAATAACAACTACTGGTAATAAGGCTACTGGGCTTTTGACTAAAGAAGCAACCCCCATTAACAAAAAAGCTAAACAAGACTTCCAACAACTATCTTTATCTTCTAATTGTTCATATAATAAAATCATAGCTATAGTAGTACAGAAGATAAGTGGAATATCTAAATTGACCCTCATGGCAAACCAGAAGTAATTACCAATAGTTGCTAAAACAATTCCCATTAAGATTCCAACTCTTCTTTCTAATTTACTCCCGTAATAATAACTAAGTATTCCAACTAACAGACTTCCCAAAATAATCCCAGGTAATCTGACCGTTGTAACAGTTATCTTGCCAACTAGTGCTGAAAAAGCTGCAATTATCCCAAAATATAATGGTGGTTTCTCATAATAAATCTCCTGATTTAAATGAGGAATAATCCAGTTTCCTTCTGCTAACATCTCTCTAGCTACTTCTGAGTAACGTGGCTCATCAGGAGACCACAGATCATAATTCCAAATATTAAAGAGATATAAGCTAAAAACAATAACAGTTAATATTAAAGTATAGATTAAGAGCTTTTTATCATAGTTAATCCTTTTAATCAAAATAAATTCCTCCCCAAAATTATTCGAATCTTCCAATTAATATTTTGATATGTTTAAGATTCTCCAAAACCCCTCTCTTCCCTTCATTGTTCTTGCTTTAATAATAAAAGATAATCATTTGATGAATATACTTGCTTAAAGTCATCAGCTAATTTATTCTTAAAATTACTCCAATGATTAATGTTCATAATTATTAAAACCTGTTTGTTATTTCTAATATAACTAAATAAATTCTCTTCTCCCTTTATATCAGGAATGATAAATCCAGTATAGACTGCTAAAGTTTCAGGCTGTCCATATTCGTAAGCAACAATATTATTTAAGCCTTGCTCTTTAAATTTTTTCATTTTATTAGCAATAGGTCTTTTAGTATAGGTAGCACTTAAAGGTGGAACTACTCCCCATGAAAAATTAACCAAAAAAATAGAAATCAATAATAAAAACAGATACGGAATAATCTTATAGCTCTTCTTAGCTAGTGAAAATAATATAATTAGACTTAATCCAAGCATAGAAATGACTGTAGGCATTAATATATGCCTTAAGTCAATGCCTTCTATAGTTTCAGGAATTAACAGAGTAATTATTATAAATAAGATAGCAGCCATAGCTGCTGGAATAACTAGATAACTGTTATTTGTCCTCTTCTCTAAAACTTTTTTGAATAGCATTGCTACTAATAGACTAGCTGCTGGATAAATAGGAAGCAGATAAATATCTAATTTACCACTGATCATAGAAAAGAGTAAAAAAGGCATCCAAAACCAAGCTAATAGAAATTTAAATTCTCTGCTTAAATTTCTTCTATTCTTAAGAGCATAGACAAAACTACTAATTAAAAACATAGACCATGGTAAAAAAGTCAAAGGGAACATAATAAAGTAATAATAAAAGGATCTTTGATGAGCAAAAGACTTAACTGAACGACCAAAGGTCTGTACAATCAATAGCTCATAAGCATATTCTTTACCACCACTAATAATAGCTGGTATAATCCATAATAAAACTACTATAAAAAAAGTCATAAAACCTTTAAATATATTCATCTTCTTCAATTCAGCTAAATTACCTTCTAACAAGAGAAAGAAAAAAACTATTGATAACGGGTCTAAAAACCCAGCTGGTCCCTTAATAACTGTAGCAATTCCCATTAACAAGAACATCAATTGATAGTATCTACCCTTAACTTCCTTATCAGTAGAATATCCAATAAAAAATAATAATAGAGCAGCAGTGATAAATAAACTCATCATCATATCCATTCTGACAAAAATCGACATTCCAAAAAATAAAAAACTAGTAGTCAAGATCAATGAAGCTAGTAATGAATATTTGTTTTTCATAAATACACTGCCAATAAAGAAGGTCAGTATTACAACCATTATTGAGCTAATTATACTAGGTAGAACCATAGCCAGTGTTGAATAGGTTCCAAAGATAACTTTAAATAGATTCAAAACCCAAAAGTAAGCAGGAGGCTTATCTGAATAAAACCTTCCTGCTAACTGGGGAACTAACCACTGGTGGTTAACTAACATCTCTCTAGCAACCTCCACATATCTCAATTCATCACGATAATGTAAATCACGATTGATTGCTGAAGGAATATAAATAAATCCACAAAATATAACTATTACTAACAGGGACAATAAAATCTTATTTTTAGTAATATTATTGTTTTTAATATTAATCCTTCTCCCTTTCACTATTTTTCTTGATTAAAATTAAATTTCTTAGATAGATAAATGAACCAGCAGCTTGCCCTAGAATAAAGACAGGATCTTTTTGGTGAATCGCATAACTTAATAAAGTAAGACTGCCTGCAATACTTAAATACCAGAATACATTAGGGATCACACTCTGTTTAGCCTTCTCAGAAGCTATCCATTGTACAATAAATCTCAAAGAAAAAATCACTTGCCCGATTAATCCTATCACTATCCACAACATTAATTATCTTCTCCCTTAATTTGATAATCTATCTGCCTTTTCTGCATCCATCTTACAGCTAAGGTATCCTTCAAACCAGCCCACAAACGATTACTAATCCCATACTTAGAACTACCCTCATGTCTAGGATAATGATTGACTGGAACCTCTATTACACTATACCCCTTCATCTTAGCTAAAGTAGGAAAGAAACGATGCATTCCTTCAAATAAATTATAGTCTTTAACTACTTCACTTTTAAATAATTTCAAAGGACAACCTGTATCAATAATCTCCTCATTAGTTAGCCAATTTCTGACACCGTTAGCAATCTTAGAAGATATCTTCTTAATAACTGTATCCTCTCGGTCTACCCTTACTCCACAAACCAAATCATACTCTTCAATCTTTGTTAATAGCTTTAAAATATCTGTTGGATCAACCTGCAAATCAGCATCTAATGTAGCTACCAACCTTCCTTCCGCCTTCTCAAAGGCTGCTGCAAAGGCTGCAGTCTGTCCATTATTCTCTGTAAAATGGTATACTCTAACCTCTTTATACTCTGCAGCTAACTGATCAAGCAACTCACTACTTCCGTCAATACTTCCATCATCAATATATATAATTTCAAAGGATTCAACCTCATCGGCTATTGCTTGTATGATTTTTTCAGTCAATGGTCTTAAATTACCATATTCATTATAGACTGGTGCAACTACGGATAACTCTACTTGATAATCCTTCATAACACATCCCCTTTTCTTATAAAATCTATTCATATATTTCTTTAAGCCATTGAATTTCTCTTTCTAAACCTTCTCTTAAGCCTATTTTAGGTTGATAGTCCAGTCTCTTTCTAATCTTACTCTCATCTGCTTCAGTATGTCTAACATCACCTTTAGCTACCTCTTTGTATTCTCGCCTAGCATTTTTACCTATTATTTCTTCCATAATATCAAGCGTCTGATTTAAGGTAACCCGCTCTCCTGCTCCACCTACATTAAATATTTCACCTTCTATATCACTTAAAGCCGCTAAGATATTTGCTTCTACTATATCACTAACATAGGTAAAATTACGAGATTGTTCGCCATCACCAAAGATTATCAACTTTTCACCTTGTAAAATAGCCTTAATAAAGATATGAAAAGCCATATCTGGTCTCTGCCTCTCTCCAAAAACAGTAAAGTATCTTAATGATATAGTTGGAACACTGAAATTCTTCCAATATAAATAACATAAGTTCTCTGCTGCCAACTTTGCTACCCCATATGGGGATACTGGCTGTAAATAATTGCTCTCTTTCATTGGTAATTGATCAGTATCACCATAAACCGATGATGATGATGCATAAATAAACTTTTTAATCTTAGATTCTCTAGCAGCCTCTAATAATTGTTGGGTCAACCGAATATTATTATCAGTATAGATATCAAAATTACTTCCCCAACTAGATCTCACACCAGCCTGAGCTGCTTGATGATATATGTAGTCAACCCCTGTTAATAAATCTACTAGATCCATCTCTAATAAATTGGCTTCAATAAAATTAAAATTCTTCTCCTTAATAATAGTTTCTAAGTTCTTCTCTTTTAATTTACGTGAATAATAATCAGTAAAACAATCTATTCCAATTACCTTCTCTCCTCTTTTTAACAATTCTTCAGCCAAATTTGAACCAATAAAACCTGCTACTCCTGTTATTAAATGAACCATTTATTAATACACCCCTTTATATCTCAATAAATTAAAATAGTTAAAAACTATAATTAATATCTTTCAATTTGGATATTACGATACTTTTTTGCTTTAATGGTTAGGGATTAAAGGTTTACTCTTTATCTAATACATAAAGTATCTTAATCTCTCTATTCTGTAAATTTTATTATTAAGATAAATGAATCACTTAATTGCCTTTTTTATTCTGTGGAAGATAAATAGTAAAAGTACTCCCTTGATTGATTTCACTTTCAAGTTCGATAATTCCCTTATGAACTTTTACAATCCATTGGCAGATTGATAAACCTAATCCACTTCCACCACTAGCTCTAGAACGGGACTTATCTACACGATAAAACCTATCAAAGATATAAGCTTGCTCTTCTTTAGAGATACCAATACCAGTATCCTTAATCTCAATTTTAATCTGATTATTTTTAGCTTTAGTGTCAATATATATACTACCTTTAGGATGAGTATATTTAATAGCATTATCTAAAAGATTTATTAACAACTGAGTCAACATACTCTGATCACCATAGAGATTTAATCCTTGCTCAACCTTAGAATCTATGTTTATATCCTTCTTTAATGCCAATTCCTCCATCTCTTCAATAACTATTTCAACCAATTCTGTGAAATCTAAATTTTCTTTCTCAATAGGTTGTTGATTCATATCACTACGAGCTAATAATAGTAATTGACCTACTAAATGGCTCATGTAATCGGTCTGCTTGTGGATAACCTTTAAGGAATGTCTGTAATCCTTAATAGACCTTTCTCCTTTTAAATTTTCTTCAGCATGAGCTCTAATTATAGCAATAGGAGTCCTTAGCTCATGGGAAGCATCACTGGTAAATCTCTTCTCTCTACTAAAGGCTTCTTCTAAACGGTTTAATAAATCATTTAAAGTATCTATCAAACGCCCTGTTTCATCATCACTATTCTTAGCAATTATTCTTTTGGACAAATTACTATGGCTTATAGCTTGTGCCGTCTTATTAATCTGGTCAATAGGCTTTAATGCTTTATAAGCTAAGAAATAACCACCACTACTAGCCAACAATAAAGTTAATGGTATTCCAAATATTAAAATAGTTATTAGCTTATTCAAGGTTGCTTCTTCATCAGTTAAAGAACGGGCCAATCTTAAATATCCTATAGACTCTTGGTTGTTTTTAGCTATTACAGTCACTACTACCCATTTCTCATCACTTCCCCTACCTTCTAATTCTATTAAAAAATCAGATTCAACAGACTCAATTATTTTAGGAGTTACTTTATCAACATCTTTTCCCATAAGTAGTTCTCCCGATTGATTATAAAAAGCACTGATAGTCCCTTTAAAAACAATCTCCTCCAACTCTTCCTCTAATTTAAGCAAATATGGTCCGCCATCTTCTTCCTGTTCTTTACTTACTTCTCTTAAAACCTTCTCTGCCTGAATTTGTAGTTGCTCTCTTACTCTATCATGAATATAATTTTCCATACTCCAATAGAGTACTCCATTAAATAATACCAAGACTAAAATTAAAATAATAATGTACCAGAAAGTAAGTCTAACCTTAATTCTTGAAAAGAAATTCTTCAATCTAGCCATCATTGCTTTATTCCTTTCAATCTATAGCCCCGTCCCCTAACAGTCTCTATTAATTTCCTATCAAAATCTTTATCTATCTTCTTACGAAGATAACGAATATATACATCTACAATATTAGAGTTACTACCATATCTATAATCCCAAACATGCTCCTCAATCTGAGTTCTGTTTAAGACTTGTCCACGGTTTCTCATTAAGTATTCTAAGACAGAATACTCTTTAACTGTCAACTCAATCTCTTTTCCTGCTCTAGTCACCTTATGGGTAATAGTATCTAAGACCAGATTATCTATCTTTAAGACATTATTACTCTCATCTAACTTCCTTCTAAATAATGCTCTAATTCTCGCCCTTAGTTCAGCAAAAGCAAAGGGTTTAGTTAAATAATCATCTGCGCCTAAATCTAATCCCCTTACTTTATCCTCTATTGATTCCTTGGCTGTAAGAATTAGTACAGGCACCTTATTTCCTTGATCCCTCAATTCCCTTAATACTTCTAGTCCACTTTTTACAGGTAACATTAAATCTAAAATAATCAAATCATATTCTATCACTGTAGCTAAATCTAGTGCTTCTTCTCCATTATTAACAGTATCAACTGCATAACCATCTTCTTTTAATCCCTTCTGTAAAACTTCTGCTAAATGATACTCATCTTCCACTATTAAAAGTCTCACCTTTATTGCCTCTCCTTTCTTTAATTTACTAGTTTGAAATAAGCTCAACAATAACAAAGTTCATGCTATATCTAACTTAATTATATCTGCTATTTTACTCTTCTCATACTATTCCCTTTAATAAATCAACTTTCCTACATATTTTATATTAAAAGAATTAAATAAAAATTAAAAAAAGATTAAAATATTTTAATCTAAAATATAATTATCTTTCAAAATAATACAATTCTATTTAAATTAGAGAACCTTAATCTCAATTTCATTTCTCTTTAATATTAATATCATAAGCTTAAAGAAGAAAATACTTAAAGGAGTGATATTATGTTAGCACCATCTATCTATATGTATATTTTATTTATTTTTATTATCTACTATTTAATCAAAGAAGACTATTGGAAAGGTTCCTTTAGCAAATTACAGATTATAATTAAAAAGAATTCTAACCTATTTCTCATTGCTCTTATTTTGACAATATTCTCAATTTCATTCTTAGATTTACCGATTTCAAAATATTTTTCTCAGCAAAATAGTATTAGCTTTTTAAAACCCTTCATTAAAATTATAAATAATTTTGGAGACGGGTCTTTTATATTCCCCTTATTTACAACTTTATTAATTGTTTCTTTACTAATTCAACAGGATAAATATAAAAAAATATTATTAATCTCTCTTAGTTCTTCTATTTACGCAGGATTATTTAATTTGTTTTTAAAGATCTTCTTTAATAGAGCTAGACCTTATATTGATTTAAATCCTTATAAATTATTTGTTTATAAGAATATTAATATCTTTAGGGCAGATTACTGGAGTATGCCTTCAGGTCATACTATCGTGGCATTTGCCGCTATAATACCTCTAGTAATTCATTTTGAAAACAAACTATTAAAATCTTTGTTAATTACTATATCAATTTTAGAAGCTTTTGCTCGAGTATATCTCTTTAAACATTGGCTCAGTGATGTAATTATGGCTGCTTTTTTAGGTACAATAATTGGTATAATAGCTTATCAAAATAATATAACATCTTCTACTAATAAAGAACTTATACAATAGCGAGATATTGCAACAGTTTAATAACAGTGTAAGTGACTTGTCACTAAGATTTAAAATTTTATCCTAAAGTTGAATGAATATATCTAACTACATAAGCCAAAATCATTAAACCTATTATCGCCTTATTCTAAAACACCTGAAAACATAATGTTTTCAGGTGTTTTATTTATTTCTCTTGATAAAATTTATAACTAACCTTCTGCTCTAATTGAGCTGGTCCTTGACGATCTTTCTCCCACTCCTTGATATCATCTAAGCTTTTAAAGGAGGTATGGGGACTAACTAGAGACTCTAACCTAAGATACCAAGGCTGCTCATCTATAACTACAATGGTCTTATCAGGATCTACATTGCCCCAATGGGATAATCTATGTTCATAGAAATTTCTACCCTGCCCATTCTGCCAATATGTAATTATCCGTTTAGCTTCAATCTCTCCTACTAAAACTGCACCCTCAGGTGCTTTATCTTTAATACTTCCTATTCTACCTTCTAATAAAGGTAGATGATTGACAAAGCCTTCTGGTGAACGGGTATAATCAAAACGAACCTTTCCTAAAAGCTCTGTTACCTTAGAAAAATTAAAAGTAACCATAATTCCTGTTCTGATATCCCTCTCATCAAACTTTTCATCTAAGAGATTTTCATATAAAGCTCCTACTTTGTATCCTTTCCAGTCAAACCCCAAATAAAAACTATAACCTGGACCACTTCTACCTAACTGATAGGGTCTTCCCTCTCTTTTAACTGGACCTCCTGGATGGCGCAGGGGTAAATCTCCAGCTCTAGCCTCAAAATCTAACATTCCAAATTTATCACGATAAAAGATATAGTTTTCTATTAAATTGCTACCATCCCGTTCCCCAAATCCCCAATTTATACCTGTTATGTGATAACCTAAGCCATATTTACTATTATAATCTAAAGTTAGCATTTGACCATTATAACCAGTTTCAGCATTCTCATAACGCAAATCCTCAGTTCCTGGTACCTGATCAAAGGTAGATATTAAATCTGGATTTGGAAACCTTAAATATCTCATCTTACCTATCTTTAAGCTCCCACTTAAAGTACCTAATTGCCCATAGTGATAACCATAGCTCTCTATGTAGAGTTCATCAAAGTTAGGGTCAAAGCCTTCAATTGTACCAAGCTTCTTATTAGACCTTAAAATTGAATTCACTCTTATCCCAGGTGCTAAATCAACATTTGATTTTAATTGTAGGTTTCTTAATTTAAAATGATCATTCCAAAAATGAGCCCCCACACTCAAATCCCAGTTACCATTAAATCTCCCTATATAAGGAAACCACCAATCACTTTCTATCTCTTCTGTAGCACTAGCTCCACCTGCCAATATTACATTTATAATAAAAATTATAAGTACATACCTTATTACTCTTTTCAATCTAATTTCTCCTTCCTACCTTTAGCTTGCTCTGCTTATAGTAAACCTAAAAAGATCATAAATATTTCATGAAATTTATTATATAAACCGATAAAGATTTCATATTAATAATTATTATGTTAATTTATAACCTAAAGATAAAAACAATTTTTTGCCACCAATTTCACTAATCTCCACGAATTATTCCAAGATAAGTTGAAATATTAAATTAAGATTTTGATTTTATCCGTGTTTCATTTGTGTTAATTCGTGGCTAAAGAAGTTAAAATTTTTTCGTGTTCTCTATAATATAGATATTTAAATTTAAACTACTTCCCAAATAATAATCTTCCTAAAAATGGTCGATGAATGTCAACAGCCTCTTGAGGGCATAGCTCTTGGCAGCAGAAGCAACGAATGCACTCATCCAAATTTGCTTCTACACAATTGTCAGTCTTAGTAATTATTTTTGGTGGACAGCTTTGAATACAGACTCCGCATTGTACACACTTATCCTCTTTAAAGATCGGCTTAGGTCGCATATAGGAAAGCAACCATTTAGCAATTGGAGCAGGTAACCTGAGGGTCAATAATTCAACAGAATCCTGAATAGTTGGTGCCACAAAGGAATATTGCTCTACCTCTTCACCTAAAAGCTCAACCTCCTCTAATTGATAGATAAGCCCTCTATCCTTAGCAATTTTAATGGTAGGAATTGATAAAGGATCTACTTTAGCTACTTTCGCCATTACTACATCTAAAGCAGCAGGATTGGGACTGATTAAGATAGTATTTAATTTGATAGGTTCTCCCCCTGTAGGACCCTCTCCCTCCATTCCCATAATCCCATCCATAATTGTTAAATCTGGATTAGTAGCCAAGGCTATATCCATTAACGCATTGGAAAAATCATTGATCTCCTGCATCTTCATATGGTACTCTGCTTTTAATAGACCTGGAACTGCACCAAACATATTCTTGACCCCACCAGTCATTTTAGTCAAACCATGGCTCTTAAATTTAGGTAAATTAATTATTACATCAGCATCACTAATAAAGCTACCTAAAGTTATATTCTTCAAGATCTCACCTTCAGTAAAAGTGCTTTGAGTCTCCTCAAAGTTCCAATTTAGCTCTGCTCCAGTCTTCTTAGCAACCTCTTCCATTCCAGTCTTACGATAAACTCTCTTTACCATTGATTCATTAAAGGGTCCACCAGGACTATCCCCAATGATCACCTTTGCACCAACTTCCTGCACCAGCTCTGTTACTGCTTGGACTAGAACTGGATGAGTTGTAGCAGATTTTTCTACTTTCTTTGCCATAACTAAATTAACCTTTAACAATACTTGCTGGTTAGGCTGAACAAAAGCCTCCATTCCACCCCAAGGTTCTAAACCTCTCTTTAAATTTTTCTTTATTAACTGAACATCATAATCATTACATTTTAATATCATTACCCGATTATCTTTAAAGCTCATTATGGTCTCTCTCCTTCAATATAAGATATACCTATAATTTCTAGCATTAGATTCAAAATCCCTTTAAATATGTAGACAAGGATAAAAAAGTACTATGATTTCTCATAGTACTTTAGCTTCTAAGCAAAATGTAGAATAAATTGAATTAATAGATTGGCTATTAAACCTGCCAAGATATCATCTAACATAATTCCCACTCCACCATGGAATTTCTGTAGATTACGAATTGGTGGTGGTTTTAGAATATCAAAGACTCTAAATAAAACAAAAGCAGGAATCAACATAGTAACTGGCAGATTATACATAGCAACCAATAAACCTGCAAATTCATCGACTACAATCTGTGGTGCGTCCTTCTCACCAAAGAGATTTTCAGCATGGTGAGATAGAAAAGTACCAACTATAAATACTATAAATACCAATGGAAATCCTACTAATCCCATGCCAAACTTGAAAGCAATCCATAGTAAGATAGCTCCTAGCAAAGTTCCTACTGTTCCTGGGGCATAAGGGCTAAGTCCACTGTAAAATCCAGTGGCAAGAAATTCAACGACCTTATCGATGCTCCATCCTTTCATTCACTAATCAACTCCTTAGACTTTAATAAGTAATCTAGACCAGAGATTAAAGTCAATATTACAGCAGCCCACAATAAAATATTAGCAAAGGGTAAGCCCAAGATTAAAAATATTATAGAAAAAATCTGGGCATTGGTCTTATACTTCCCTAAATTACTTGCTGCAATTACAACTCCTTCAGCAGCAGCCAAAATCCTAAGACCAGTAACAGCAAATTCACGGCTGATGATAATCACTGCTGGCCAAGCACTGATTGCCTGCATATCAACTAAAGAGATAAAAGCCGCTGAGACCAATAACTTATCAGCTAAAGGATCGATGAACTTCCCTAAATTGGTTACTAAACCATCCCTTCTAGCAATATAACCATCTAAGGCATCGGTAATCGCAGCTAGAATAAAGAATCCTAAAGCCAAGTATCTCCCTATATCACCTAAGGATTCCACCAATAAAAAGACCATAAAGATTGGTACTAAAGCAATTCTAAGCAAAGACAATTTATTTGGTAAATTTAAATTCATTCAATCTCCACTCCCACTAAATCATACTCATAAGCCTCCGTAACCTTAACCTTAATCATATCACCTATCTGAGCTGATGTACCTTCTACATAGATAACCCCATCAACATCAGGAGCATCTCTTCGTGTCCTTCCAACCATAATCACTGGTTCTTCTGACTGAACCTCTTCTAATAAGACTTCAACTTCTTTACCAATCCAAGCCTGATTTCGTTGATAAGAAATATCTTCCTGTAAACTCATTACCCTTTCATATCGCTCTTGCTTTCTCTCTTCAGGAATCTGACACGGCATCTGAGCAGCTACAGTCCCTTCCTCTTGAGAATAAGTAAAGGCACCTAAACGATCAAACTCCGCTTCTTTAATAAAGTCAAGTAGAGTCTTAAACTGCTCTTCACTCTCCCCTGGAAAGCCTACAATCAATGAGGTTCTTAAAGTAATATCAGGTATTCTCTTACGTAATTTCTTGATAGTTCTTAATACATCCTCTTTAGTTCCACCACGATTCATCTGCTTTCTAATCTCATCATCGGCATGTTGAACTGGTAAATCTAAGTAATTCAAAATCCTCTCTTCTGTAGCGATTAAATCGATTATCTCATCAGTTAAATGGCTTGGATAAGCATATAATAGTCTAAACCATTTAATATTATCAATAGTTAGTAACTCCTTTAGTAAATCTACTAATTTTGACTTACCATAGAGATCAATCCCATATTGGGTTATATCTTGGGCAATAATATTGACCTCTTTAACACCTGCTTGAGCTAATTGTTCAACCTCTTTTTTAATATTTTCAATTGACCTACTCTTTAAAGCTCCTCTTAATTGAGGAATAATGCAATAAGAGCAGCAGTTATTACAGCCCTCTGCTATCTTAACATATGCTGTATGATCTGGTGTTAGATTGGTTCTAGGTAGATAGCGATCATAGTCAAATTCAGGATTAGTAACCTCTATTCTCTTCTTGCCACCAAAGGCATCATTGATAACCTCTACAATCTCGTCAAAATTTCCTGTTCCTATAATAGCATCAACCTCTGGCATCTCTTTTTTGAGTTCTTCACTATATCTTTGAGATAAGCAGCCAGTCACTATTAATAACTTACAATTACCGTCCTTCTTATACTCAGCCAACTCTAAAATACTATTAATCGATTCTTCTTTAGCATCAGAGATGAAACCACAGGTATTGACTATCAATACTTCAGCCTCATCATATTTCTTGACTATCTCATGTCCATCTTCTCTAATTAAACCCAACATAATCTCAGAATCCACTTGATTCTTAGCACAACCTAAACTTAGCAATCCTATTTTACTCATTTTAAAAAGTCACTCCTCTTATAACTTATTATCTTATATACTGGTAGATTTATAAACACTATTTTAACTTCTCTAATTATTATATAGCTTTTCACCATCTTAATTAAAAAATCCTTTATTCATAACAAGATTTAATACTAACATCATTATATAATTCAATAAATATTAACTATATATAAGATATTGAAGATTTAATATTGATCTATAACTAATAATTCTCTTAAAAAAATAAAATCTTTTAACAACAAATTAACACCAATTGTACAAATTAGAGCTTAAAAATAAAATTAATAATACTAAATGAAGATAAGAGAGCATAATTGCTCCCTTATCTTTATAACTACTTTATTATATAATATTTATTTATTTACTTCAAAGAATTTAATCAATTTTAGTTAATTCATACTTCTCAAAATATATATTTAACCTTATTATAGATGTCCAACCCTGAAATGAAACTTAATGGTTAGCGACACTTTTTACTTTGGTAGTTAGGAGTTAGAGGTTTAGGTAGTGAGGTAGTTCCTAACCACCTGCCCACCTACCGCCTAAATGCCGATTTTTTCTCTATTTTATTACTTTTCTATTGATACAAAATTTATATTAACAACCTAAAATTGCTCCTGTCAATTTTGGTACTCTCAGCTTTACTCTTCCATCTATAAGACTATATTCTCTATTATTCAATAAACCTCTAAGCTTCTTAGAGTTAGCCAAATTATAACTACTTAAATTTACTTCAACCTCTGCTTCCTCTTCTTTACAATTTAAGATAATAAGCAGTTCTTCTTGACCATAGCTCTTAATATAAGCCCAAATTCCCCTTTGATCATCAACAATTAAATCATCTCTCTCCCCTAAACTTAAGGCTAAATGATTATTTCTAGCACTGCATAAGCTTTGATAGAAATTATACAGTTCTTTATCCTGCTCTTCTCCCCATAACATAAAGTTGCGGGAATGATCATAGACAATTGCTCCTGTATTATCATCTCTACAGTCATTTACTTGGGATAAGCCTACCTCTGTCCCATAATAGATAAACTGGGTTCCTGCTAGGGTAAACTGGCAGGTTGCTGCTAACTTTAATCTGCTTTTATCATCCTCTGCTTCCCATAAGAACCGACCCATATCATGGTTATCTAAAAATCTACATAAGATAAATTCATCCTCATAAAAACCATCTAAATAATCTAAATCATCTTTAAATTCTGAAACACTTTTACTACCATAAATAAATAGCTCTCTAAAGCTCCAAACCAATGAAAAATCAAAACAGCCATCTAACTCTCCAGCAAACCTATTTGTAATTCCAGGTCCTTCCCAAACCTCGCCAAATACATAAGCCTCAGGCTTAATCTCTTTAATAGCCATCCTAAACTCAGTCCAGAAATCATGGGACAAACCATAAGCATAATCCATTCTTAATCCATCGAAGTCATAAATTTTTAGCCATTTCAATAAATGTTCATAAATAGTATACTTCCTTGCTGCAGGATAATCATTATTAATATAAGGTAACTCCTTTAATCCAAAAAAACCATCATATTGATTAGGCCAATTAGTAAATTTAAACCAATTATAATATTTACTATCTTTATCCTGTTGAGCCTCAATAAAGAAAGGATGCTTATTAGAACAATGATTTGGCACAAAATCCAAGATAATCTTCAAACCCTTACTATGAGCTCTATCAATCAACTTGTGAAGTAACTTATCATCACCAAAATGCTTATCAATCTCCAAAAAATCTGTTATATGATAGCCATGGTAGTATAATCCCTCATAGAGTGGTGACAGCCAGATAGCCGTTGCTCCTAACTTCTTAATATAATCCAACTTATCAATTATTCCTTGCAAATCTCCACCTTGATAGCTAAATGGATCAAGACCTAAATCATAGTTATTAGTTGGATCACCATCACAGAAACGATCAATAATAATATGATAGACTATTGCTTCCTTAGCCCATTGGGGAGTCTGATATTTCTGTACTAGATAAGAAAAGTTACTTGCCTCTGCTAGAGTATCATTATTATCTGCAAAATATGATATTCCCTTCTGACTATTATAGCCCTCAATAATGTATCTAACCCTTATACCCTCTTTTTGGGCATCAATCTTGGCTTCCCACCAATCAATCAATTCTTCGTCAGCTGGATTTACTTCTGTATAGCTTCTCTTTAACTCTAAGCAAGTTCCATTAATCTCCTTCCCCTTCTTACCTTGAGGTAAAGTCCCATCAATAGTATAGTATAAGTACACCTTATCTATTAAGCCACTCTTAGTACTAACCCTAATAGAGACCTTATCATCTATAGTTGGTAGATTGGGGACATAATTATGATTATGAAATAATTTACTATTAAAAACCGTTTTCTCACTGATGTCAGCAAAAGACCTCATATTGTAGGTATGATAAGGACTCTTTTTTTTACTCTCATCCCATAATGAAACTGAAGAAATTAAATTATTTAAGTACCTTTCTTTTGACTTATCATCGATTTCTTGATTGATTAAATATCTTTTCAACTCATCTTTACTAGGAATCTCTGCTAACTCCTGCTCAGTATAAGTATCATAAACCTTAGTCGCTAGACCATTAGTCATTACCAATATAGGAGCAGGAGGTGAAAGTAGACGGGAGTAGGATATCATCTTCATCTTTACTCCTTGATTCAACTCTTCATTTCCAGCCCTAACAGAGATAACTAACCCCGGTAATCCCTCAACTCTAACAAGTACTTCTGCATTAATATAAACCTTCCGTCTACCTTTTTCTACCAACAGTTTTGCATCAGATTCTATATCTGCTGTTTGGTAGCCAAGTTTATACAAATTAGGAAATAGATATTTCTCTTTAACTCTCTTTCTATACTTTAACCTTATAAGCTTGTTCATCTAAACCATCCTTTACTAAAAGTTTTCCCAAAAAACCTATATACAAAACAAAAACCCCGATTAATTATTAAGAGAATTCTCTTAGTAATTAACCGGGGTTCTTTTAAAAAGATTGCCCTCAAATTTTTGTATTTAACCTAATTATATAATTTATCATTAATTATATCAATGTTTTGCTATAAAAAATCGAAAAAATTATTTCATTTTAAAATGATAAGTTATCATTTCCAAGAGACTAGATAGTAATATAAAATTAAGGAACAATTTAATATTAACTACTATTAGCTATTTTTACTAACATCTTTAATCTAACTTTAACAGATACTATAAATAAGCCTCAATAAATACCTAATATCAAGGAGGATAGTTAATATGCTAGACTATACAAATCTAACTGGACTAAAAAAGATAGTAACAGATTTAGAAAGAATTCAAACCCATGATGTCAGAAATGTTAGGTATATTAAAGAAGATGAATTAGATGGTGTTATTAATCTCTTACAAGCCATTATCAATACCAAAGAGTTCAATAAAAAAATTAGATAGCCTTCTTTAAGGCTACCTATCGTTAATAATAAAAGCTGATCAGTATTAATGCATTGAAAGCATAGGCAAACTCAACTAAACCTAAGCAGAACTGTAATCTCTGTTGCTTACGATAATCTCTTCTATTAAGTTTAATTCTCTTCTCAAAATCTTGTACAGAATTTATAGTTACTTTTTTACTTAACCTAATTATAGTAACAATAATTAGAGTATAACTAATCAAACTGATTAAGGGGTAATTAGAGAAGATAACTATATTAGCCGTATAGTATAAGACCAATAAAATATAAAGTACAGTACTACTAAATTTCATCATCACAAAGGGGTTCTTGCTCTGACTAACCAATTTTAATTGAAATTTGATCTCTTGATATTCGACAATATAATGTTCAAAGCTCTTATCATTGGCTTTTAATTTGGCAATAATAATTACAATATAAATTATTGATAACAATCCTATGTATTCTTTCATCAACTAGTCCTCCTTAAACTAAGTTCCGAGGGAATTAACCCTCGGAACATTTCACCTCTATTGATTAAAAGATCTTCATAAAAATCATCAGTAAGTTAAAGGATCTTCAGAAGGGTTATACTCTTCATAATCACTATCTTCTAAGAAGTCATTATTACTATTTCTCTTATTATTTTCTTTATCTAAACTGGACTTCAACTGCTGTAATTCTTTCATCAATTCATTGTACTTTGCTTCCATTTCATTAATCTTTTGATCTTGTGTTCTAATCTCTTTGGCTTGGGCTGTAACCTTCTGCTGATAGTCTTGAACCTCTATCCCTTCCATAAAAATTTCATAATCCTTTGGATAAGGTATATGAGATTTGTCACTAGTCAATTGATAAGCCCTAAAAACCAACCTAGTAATATCCTCTTTGCGCTCTTTATTGGCTTGATAAGAAATATTAGATATATAATAAAAGTAAGCTGGATAATTAATAGCCAAAGTACTACGCTTAGGAATATATATCTTTTCATTTGGATAAATCAGATTAGGGTCTTCAATATGCTTATTCAAATCTAATAATAAATCCAAGGGAACATTATATTCTTTAGATAAGTAATATAAGTTATCTCCTCTTTCAGCTGTTATTACAAAGATATTATTAAAGGAGCTTGCTCCCAAGGTCAAGTCCAAATAATCCTTAACCCTCTCAGCTAAAATTCCATTCTCTAATACATTCAGCCTCTCTTCTGAAATCATATTACCCTCTTTAATGGTATCAATCCACTCTGGGTCATAGTCCCATCTATTATTGATAAAATCAATATCTAGATTCAATGGTGGAAGATTAGTCAATAAATAATTTGCTAAACCAATCAATGTATCTACCTGCCTTTTAGCAGATAACTTGTAATCATTTGCTTTGTTCTTCAAATCATTTTTAAGTTCCCCTTCTTTAAATGAGACCGCCTTCTCACCACTTGTAAAGACCTTCTGTAGCTCTACATCTCTATCTATTTTGGCAGCCAATAAGATGGTCTTCAAATAAAGAGATTTTGCTAAATACTCTGAGTAAGATAAATCCTCTAAAATAATCTCATCAAAATATTGTTCAGCCTCTGACCAATCTTGATTTTCAAAGGATATTAGCCCTTCCTTATATTTTTCAAAGGGTAATCCATTAGCAAAGATAATTGAACTGCTAAAGACAATAGATATCACTAAAACAATCACTATTCCAAACTTCTTCATAAAAAAGCCTCCTCCCTCTTATTGCCTTGTCTATAAAAATTATTTTTGTAGATTTAATATATCTAGGTCTAATCTACAGGCTAGCTTTAAATAAAACCTCTACTTTATTTTCTTGAATTTATTCACGCTTAACCTTATTTATATTTTTAATCATAGAGCTTATTATTAATCACAAACTCTTGCTATTAAGAGCCATCTACTATAATTTAATAATCTTTATAACTTCTACTAAGCTTGTCTTATATATTTCTATTCTACATAATAATTGTATCTCCTTTAAAATCATTCAATTTGGTATCTTAAAATTAATTGGTTATACTAGATATTTATGTATTAAAACAGACAAATAGTGGCATTACTGGCGTTAATAACTCAGTAATACCACTAGCCTTACTTTACAAATTCTATCTCTTTAATTAATTCCATAGCCTGATCTACATCATCAGTTACTACAAAAACCTCTTGAATAGATGAACTATTTTTAGCCAAAATTTTAATTCCACTAGGAGTAGGATATTTTAACTTCAGATGTGGAGGAATTCCACTACCACCACGGCGATTGATTCTGCCTGGAATTATACTCTTGATTATATTTAATTCTGCTACTTTCTCTAATAAAGGCAGAATATCCTCTATAATAGTATGCTCTTGCTTAATCTTATTAGCCCTATACTTATTATCTTTTCCCATCTTCCCCACCTTTCCTTATTTTTTATATAATTATGGCTAGATTTAAAAATATATAGTATAACTATATTATATAGTAAAACTTTTAATTATCCAAATCATTTGTTAAAAGTAGGGATTAGTTATTATAAAATTTTACAATTAAGAAGAGATAATAAATTTAACCTTTTCTGCTAATTAAATTTAAATATTAATAGTGTCTTTTTATGGGTATATTGCGATACTTTACTTTTAAAAAGTAGACAAATTTCTTAGGTTCCGCCTAAGGGCGGGTTACGTTTTTCCTTGATGAAAAAGTAACCAAAAAATCAAGAAGAAAATTAAACTCACTACGCAATCAAAATATTAATTATTATCATTAATCATATTCTTTATTTAAAATTTGATTAAACTATAAATTCCAGCTCAATTTTTGCTTCGTTCAAACAGAAATTTTCTTCGGTTTTAAAGATTTTAACTGTCAACCATCAACTGTACACTGTCAACTAAGACACGAAAGTGTCGCAATCTCTCTATATTATCTTAATCATCGATAAAATAAAGGTATATAAAAAGACGCCAACTGGCGCCTTAGTTATTATAATTTTTCTACTATACTCCCTAGCATTTAATAATTATATCTGATTGCAACACTTATATAATTTTTCGAACTTAGATTATTGAGGCTGCTACTATAATAGCCACTGCAATAAAGATTCCTGATACTACTACACCAGCTGCTGTATTTCCTTTTTGAATTTCATCATCCAACTTAAAAGGAGTAGCAATATCAAAGATTTTGTAGCCTAATAAGCATAGAACTATACCTATAATTGAATATATTATTGTTGATAAAATTGGATTCATAATTTTACCTCCTTTCTCTTTAATAATAGTTATTTTTTTATTTAATCTAATAGAATAAATTACCACTTAAAGCTTAACTATTAATTTCTTTAAAAACATAACAAATACCTTCTTTCAGAAAAATTTAGTAGCTGATTTCACTCATCTTTGAAAAAACAAAGACGCCCTTTTTTAGGACGTCTTAAAAGACTGTCTTTAAATCTTTACTTAGTATTAAACATTACTTGTTACTAAAACTAACTCCTTCATCTCTTCAACCAACTGCTCAAAAACTTTTAAGGCCTTCTCAATAGGCTCAGGTGTAGCCATATCTACCCCTGCTTGCTTTAACAGTTCAATTGGATAATCTGAACTTCCACCCTGTAAGAAGGTCAAATATCTATCTACAGCACTCTGACCTTCCTCTAGTATCCTTTGGGATAAGGTGATTGCAGCAGAGAAACCAGTAGCATATTGATATACATAGAAATTATAATAGAAATGAGGAATCCTTGCCCACTCGATATCAATCTCATCATCTACTACAATACTCTGACCATAATACTTCTGGTTTAAATTATGATACTCCTTTGCTAATAGTTCTGGAGTTAAGGCTTGCCCCTGTTCAGCTGAGTCATGAATAGATTTCTCAAACTCTGCAAACATTGTCTGGCGATAGACAGTTCCTCTAAACTGCTCTAAATGGTAGTTTAAGATATACTTCCTCTTCTCTTCATCCTCAGTTGTCCTTAACAGATACTGCATCAGTAAAGCTTCATTTACTGTAGAAGCAACCTCAGCTACAAAGATGCTATAATCTGCATAAAGATAAGGTTGAGTCTGATTAGAATAGTAAGAGTGCATTGCATGACCCAACTCATGAGCTAAAGTAAATAGATTATCGATACTATCGGTATAGTTCATCAAGATGTATGGATGGGCATCATAACAAGAAGCTGAATAAGCTCCACTTCTCTTACCCTTATTCTCATAGACATCAATCCAACTATTCTCAAAAGCTTCCTTAATAACTTTTAGATACTCTGCTCCTAAAGGTTTTAAGGCTTCTAAAATAATATTTTGAGACTCTTCATAAGTAACCTTCATCTCTACATCCTTAATTATTGGAGTATAAAGATCATACATATGTAGCTCATCAAGCTCTAAAGCAGCTTGGCGTAAATCGATATAACTATACATAGAGTCTAAATGCTTGCTGACTGTATCGATTAAATTAGTATATACCTCTACAGGAATTTTGTTGCCAGCTAATGATGCTTCCAAGGAACTCTCATAATTACGGACCTTTCTATAAAAGATATTCTTCTTAACATTAGAACTTAAAGTCATAGAGAGAGTATTCTCCAACTCCTGATAAGAACTATAATATGCCTTAAAGGCATCACGACGGATATGGCGATTCTTATCTTTTAGCAAGTCGATATAGCGACCATGGCTGACCTCAATCTCCTCACCATCTTCACCTTTGATAGTAGGAAAAGAGATGTCAGCATTATTGATCATCCCAAAGATATTGCTAGGACCTTGAGTGACCTCACCAGCCAAAGCGATAATCTTCTCCTCCTGAGGGCTAAGATAGTGTGACCTTTGGCGCATAATATCATCCAGATAATGCTTATATAACTTTAACTCCTCTTTCTGTGCTAAATAAGATTCTAATTTATCGATAGGAATCTGAATAATCTCTGGAACCATAAAGGAGCTAATACTAGCAAAATTACTATATAAGGCTTGGATTCTTGCCTTCATCCCTTGATATTTATTAGCTGTAGTATCCTCATCATTCTTTCTAGCAGCATAACTATAGAGCTTTTCCAAGATTCTATTTAGCTCCATACTTAAATTCAACCCTGCTAATAAGGTCTCAGCAGATTCACCTAACTTTCCTTGATAGTCCTCCATTTCAGATACTCTACCCTTTATCTGATTAAACTCCTTCTCCCAACTTTCATCACTCTCGTATAGCTGACTTAAATCCCACTTATACTCTTCAGCTATTTGATCTCTACCCTTTAAGGTCTGTTTTTTAGCTTCTTCCATAGAGTAATTCCTCCCGAAATATAAATTTTAAGATTGTCAGTTAAATCTTCATAAAAATATAATAAACCCTTTAATTGGAGCAAAAAACTAAATTCTAAATATATTATAACACTTTTCTGGTTAAGATAAAAAAAGAATTAAATCTAGTTCAAAATAAGACAGTCTCTAACAGAACTATTTAAATTTTATTCTTCAAACTATAGAAATAATCATTCCTACTTTGACTCAGCGATTGGAAGGATACTAACGGGTCATTTTCACAGGATTTAATAATCTCTTCTAGCTCTTCTCTTCTTTCTTCTGCCAAAATCACATTAATAACATCTATTTCATTATCAACACCTTCTGCCCTTACTAATAAATCTGCTTTAAATTCTGCTTCCCTTATTAACTTTAATAAAAAACAAGGATTATCTTCAATCATAACTGTAGCTTGAAGCAAATTTAAGCTTAAATGATCCTCCAAGTTTAAGCCTAGTATCGTCCCACAAGAGAAGCCAGCACAATAAGCAATTACATTAAAAATATTACTCGTATCTTGAAGGACCTTACTTACTATCAAGATATAAATTAAAACTTCAAAAAAACCTATTGTAGCTGCTAGATACCTTCTCTTATTAACAACCATCCTCACCCTTAATGTTCCTAATGCAACATCAATTGCTCTGGATATAAAGATTAATAATGCCCACAATATAACTTTTACCATAAACTCCCCCCTTTATTCCTTTTTTAATCATAGATAAAATTTTCGATAGTAACATATGACCATCGAAGCTAAGAGTTTATCCCTAGCTGATTATCATTTTCAATACAGAGTTGGTCATTGAACTTAAATATATAAACCAACTTAGCTGATAGTTTATATATACTGCTTATAATTTTTAAATATTAATACAAATAAGAAGAGACAAAGCCATCAGACTCCATCTCTTCCTAATAATATTATTATTTATCTCTACTCTACTGAAATTCAAAGTAAATTTCTGTATTATTATCAGCAGATTCATCATGCCAGATTGACCACAAAGCTACTCCCATTGGATCTTCAGAGAGCTTCATATTTGAAATTATATATTGAGTTGTGTCATCTAAGCTATCGAAATTCTCATCACCTTCATAATGTGCTATCAGAGAAGAGGATACTACAGGAGCTAAAACCTCTATTTGATTTTGCAAAAACCCATCTGTTGCTAGCATAGCTTCAGTTAAACCAAGCAAGCCTTCCTCAATATATCCTTTAGCATAATCCTGAAATTCTAAGCCACCTGTATCAGCATCTACTTCTGTTACTTTATAAGTCTCTACTTCAAGGTTATTATCTGTAAGGGTCAACATCCTATAAGGAGAGGGGTAGGTTACCAAAGAACCAGTCTCTATATCATATAATCTATTACCTTCATCTGTGGTTTTTATAGCAATATCATTGGCATGATAATGGCCTGTAAATACTACCTCCATCCCTAAGTCAGCCAACTCTGTAGAGATAGCCTCCCAATCTTCAACTACATACTCTTCAAATAAACCTTTAGCACTCTGTAACTCAAAATGCTCAATCAATCCATGGTGCATCATCCCAATTACAGTCTTTCCTTGACTCTTTCCTTCTTTAATCTTATCTCTTACCCACTCCAAAGTACTAGCCCTAAATCTACCTGCTGTAACAGGATCCTCACCATTATCATCATAACGACAAGTATCCATAGCAACCAACCAAACTCCAGAAATAGGCTCTACAAGATAACTTAAAGACTTCTTATCCTTCTCTATATATTCAGATTCACTATAGCCATTCTCTTGGTAAATACTTGCAAACTCATCGGCTGTTATTGTCTCAATCTCAATAGCTTCATCACCTTCATACCTAACTGCATGGGGATTATTAATATCATGATTTCCTGGAGCAACATAAACTTGAATCCCTTCCTTCTCAAGCTCTGCAAAATAATTAGCCAGTTGTTCGTGATTTACCCGCTCTCCATCCTTGGTCAAATCACCTGGAATTAAGACTACATCGGGCTTCTGTTCCTTTAAAGATTGAATTGCAGACTCTAATATTGCCTTACTCTCTGCAATCAATTTTCTATCATGTGCCAAATAATTTTCAAAAGCCGCCCCTTCTGTCCCTAACCTCGGATCAAAATAATGTAAATCTGATAACACAGCTATCTTATACTCCCCTTCTGTTCTAGCAGTAAAATCAAGAGAGGATGATTCTTTACTTACTCTTCTACTTCCTGGTATAAATCTCCAATTATCCTTAGCTGGGGTAATAACATCAGTATCTTTTACTCCGTTCTTGCTCCAGTTTCCATCGTGATTGGTTGTAGCTATTCCATCAGTATACTTAAAGTTTAAATTTACACCTTCAAGCCCTACTTGATTTCCCGCTTCATTAGAATAAACTATCCTTCCTGAAACATCATAACTCTCCTCATGGTCATCATCACTACTACATCCTGCCAATAAAAATAAACTTAAAAGTACTATCGATAAGAACTTAATTCTTTTCAACTCATTAAATACCATCAATTATTTCCTCCTTATAGACTTATTAAATACTTTCTTAATACCTTGAAATTATTTGGCTCTAGAACAACATTCAAAGTAAAACTATATTAAAAAGGCATTCACACTTCTTTTAGAATAGTAATGTGCAAGAAAACAATACATCTAAAATCAATGTAAATACCTTTTATATCTAGTAAAATTTTATTTAAGAATTATATTATTCTTCTACTCCAATCTTCAAATCCAAAATCTTAGCCATAGTCTTAGCTACATCGGTATTATCCTCCACTTGACTGAAAGGGTTAGCAGTCAGACCTATAGCAGATAAAGGAACATCAGCATCTGTGTGATAATCAGTTGACCAGGTTACACCAACCCTCTCTGAAAGTATCTGTGATGCTACCTCAGCTGTCTGATATGGATTATTTATATCATTAGCTTCTGCCTCATTCATAGCCTCTTCCAATCTCTCTTTCTCATCAGCAGTTAGATTAGACAATCCATAATTTTCAGCAATATACTCATAAAATGCTTCTCTATCACCATCATAGAAATACTGTAAAGATGACTCCCATTTACTCAGTTTTACATCCTTTAGTATCTCTGCATCAAAATCACCTGTCAACTCTAATCCACCTGTTTCATGGTCAGCAAGTACAACAATTAATGTCTCATATGGATGCTCTTGATAGAACTCATAGGCTTTTTCAACTGCTTTGTCAAAAGCTATTGTATCATAAGCTGTACCAGCAATATCATTACCATGAGCTGCATGGTCAATTCTTCCACCTTCAACCATCATAAAGAATCCGTCCTCATCCTGAGATAACAGTTCAATAGCTTTTTGTGTGACTTCAGCAATGCTTGGAGTTTGAATATTAAGTAGTTCTTCACGATATTCTGAAGCTAGAGATAAGTTCTGTCTATTGATATCATAAGGTAATCCATAGTTAGTAAATGTTGCAAAGACCTTATCTCCTGCTGCTGGAAGATAATCTATGAAGTCTTCGCTCTCCTCTTCTGATAGGAAAGTTATATATCCTTCATCTTCAAAGCTATCGATTAGATTCCATCCATCTTCCCTCTCAGAGTCCAAATTTCTGCCAAGATATGTAGTTCCTTGAGGAATGAAGTATCTATATCCTCCACCTGCAAAGAAATCTACTCCACTATCCAGATAATCTACTGCAATATCATTATAATTATGCCGACTATCATTATGAGCAGCAAATACTGCTGGAGTAGCATGATTTATTCGTGTAGTAGTCATGATTCCAGTAGCCATTCCCTTCTCTTTAGCAGCCTCAACTAAGGTCTTTAACTCAGTTCCATTGGGTAGCTCTGCTATCATACCATTATTAGTCTTACTTCCTGTAGCCAAAGCAGTTCCTGCTGCTGCTGAATCAGTAATAGGCTCATTTGCAGAACGTGTAGTAAATTTACCAGTTACTGGAAAAGTGTTCATAGTTAATTTGGCTGAAGAGTCACCTTCTATAACCTGTAATAAGCTCTCGCCAAGCTTTCTATGAGCTTCACCCATTCCATCACCTATCATATAGAATACATATTTAGCCTCTGCCTTCTTTAAGTTGATATTAAAATCGTTGATTTCATCTTTGGTTAGGAGCTTGACATTATCTTGTTCTCCATGAAAGATGACATATTCATCATTGTTGATAGCTCTTACTTCAACGGTATAATCGGTATTGATTGTCATATCATCTAAAGCAACTATAGCTTTATTATCTTCAATAACCTCTGTATCATTAGCTGATATCAGCTTAGTACCATCCTTTACATCAACCTCGACCCTAGCTATATCTTCTGCTTCATTAGGAATACTGACTTGTACTTGAAGGATCCCTTTATCATTGGTACTTAAATTATCATCATCGTTATCATCACTACAACCTACTAATAAGAATAAACTCATAATAATTGTTACTACTAATAAGAACTTCTTTCTTGGCAAATTATTAAATAACATGAATTACTTCCTCCTTATAATCTTATTTTTTCCCTTATCCTCCATAATTCATAAACCTTAATTATAGACTAAATCTGAGTATATTTTTCTAATTTTAAAATATACCCTTCTTCAATTAATTACTTTTTTATCCCCCTTTATTCTTCAATCTTAGCAATAGATTTCCCCATCATTATCACATAATAATATTAAAAGAAAATCACAATTAAGTTAATGTGTTGTTAAACATTAGCTTTAAATATCATTAATAGAACTAACTTAAATTATATGAGGATAAAGTTATACAAAAAAATAAGGATATTAAAGTAATTAAAAATTACCTTTTAAACAAAATTATATCTCCTGTAAAATAAAAAAAGATGAAACCCCAAAGGTTCCATCCCTTAACTTATTTCATCTCACTTAAATTATATGGTGTCTGTTGATATACATAATAATTGAGCCAATTAGAGAATAAAAGATGAGCATGAGCTCTCCAATTAACAATTGGGTTTTCAGCTGGATCATCATTACAGTAATAGTTCTTAGGAATTTCAATCTCCAAACCTTTATTTACATCCCTCTCATACTCCCATCTTAAGGTATCCTTATCATATTCTGAATGTCCTGTGACAAATATCTGCTTGCCATCCTTACTAGCTACTAAATAAATCCCAGCCTCTTTTGACTCTGCTAGAATTTCAAGCTCATCAACCTTCTCGATATCCTCTCGTCTAACCTCTGTATGGCGTGATTGTGGCACCAAAAAATCATTGTCAAAACCACGTAACAGTTTCACCTTACTCTTATTGATAGTATGAGGAAATATACCAAATAATTTCTTATTCAAAGGATACTTTGGGATGCCATAATGGTAATAAAGCCCTGCTTGTGAAGCCCAACAGATATGAAAGGTAGATGTTACATGATGCAGGCTCCACTCCATAATCTCTTCTAACTCTTTCCAATAGTCAACCTCTTCAAATGGCAGCTGTTCTACTGGAGCACCAGTAATAATCAATCCATCAAAATTCTCATCCTTTATCTCATCAAAGGTCTTATAAAAGGTACTTAAATGCTCCTCAGAAGTATTTTTAGCATCATGACTTTTAGGGTGTAATAACACAATATCTACTTGTAAAGGACTATTTCCTAATAATCGTAGTAATTGAGTCTCAGTAACCTCTTTTAGAGGCATTAAGTTCAAGATCACAATCTTTAAGGCACGAATATCCTGATGATAAGCTCTACTCTCCTTCATTACAAAGATATTCTCCTGCTCTAAAATCTCTGCTGCTGGCAAATTATCTGGAATATTAATTGGCATTTCTACTCACTCCTTTTAGGTCTTAAAATAAAAAATTCTCTTCTTATAAGAAGAGAATTGACTTTACTCCTCTTATCTCTCAACATCACATGGATATTGCTGGAATTAGCACCTTCCTTTTAAAAAGGGGGTTGCTGGGTTTCATCGGGCCAGTCCCTCCACCACTCTAGATAAGAATTATATTCTTTTTCTACAATAGTAACATATATTATCAACTGTGTCAATTCTTTATTAATCAGCTGATTGGATTCTATAATTAAATTTCTTATCAAATATTTTATTACACTTTAGAGATAATTATTACATCATAAATAAGCAAAAACAAAAAGATAGCTTAACGCTATCTCAAAAATTATAATCAATATTCTCTTAGCTTCTACGTAAATCCCGCTGATAGTTACTACCATCCATCTTCTTAACCCGCTTTTTAACTTCTGCAGCAATATCACTTACCTTCAGATGGCTACATATCTCCCTGTCTTTATTACTAACAATAGCTATCGAGATACTTACCAAAGGTGTTTTGCAGATATTCCCTTGTCTATCCTTGCTCATAATATATCCCTGTTCTATATCCTTTTTATTAAAGAACTTCTTAATTTCTAAATCAAATATATCAATTATACTCTGACTGATCAACTCATCCTTTTGAGGATCAGTGACTATTACAAAATCATCTCCACCGATATGACCTACAAAGTCACCTTTATTGCCTACATGCATCACAACTTCTTTTAGTAGTTCAGCTGTATAACCGATAACTTCATCACCTTTTTTGTAGCCATAATAATCATTATAGGCTTTAAAGTTATCTAGGTCTATATAAAGAACTGAAAAGACCTTATCATTTGAAATCCTTTCTGTAACCTCTCTTTCAATCATCATATTACCAGGCAAGTTGGTTAAAGGATTCAAATTTTTGGCATGCTCAATCTTTAATTTCGAGAATTTATCTAGTAAATTTTTAATAGATACTACACCTAAATATTTATCATCTTTAGTAACTATTATACAATCATACACATTGTCAACATCTCTAATCATAGCCTCAGCAGACACCTTCTCAATTGCTGTGTTAGCATCTATTATCAATGGGTTCTTATCCATAATTAAATTAACTGATCTATCAATAAATACAGAGTATCCATAACGAGTTCCCAGCCTAGAAAAGATTTTATTCTTCATTAATAGGCCTACTGGCATCTCATCCTCTAAAACGACTATTTCCTGTAAATCATCATTTCCCTCAAACATCTCAACCACTTTATTGGTCTTAGTATCTAAACTTACTGACACTTGTCTCTTTACTAATTCTCCAATAACAACTCCAACTAAAGAATTATTTTTTACACTATTATTATTAATGTATTGACTAATATCTAAATCACTTACTAAATTCTCAGCAGGTTCTGCAATAAAGTGACCTTGTCCATAATCTATTCCTATATCAATTAGGATTTTCAACTCTTCTTCACTTTCAATTCCCTCAGCAATCACCTTAAGGTCTATCTTTTGAGCAAATTTCACTATTCCCTCTAATAATGATAACTTAAGCTGATCATTATCAATACCATGAATTAAACACTGATCTACCTTAATATAACCATAACAGGCTGATGAAATTGTCCTTGCATTAAGCTCTGCTCCTAGATTATCTATAGCAATTTTACAGCCCTGACCTGTATAGAAATCTAATAATGTCTTAAATAACTCTTGATCCTTTACAGCTAACTTTTCTGTCAATTCTATAACAATATTCTTTTTTGAAAAAAGCACTAAATCATCGAAATTATCTTTAAATTTTCTTAAAAAACCTTGATTAAAGAGAGTATCGGGATCTATATTGATAAATAGCTTTTGCTTCTCTTTAATGCCTTCAGTCTTTAATAGTGTATTCTTCCGACAGATATTTTCCACATCAGAGACTAGTCCATATTTTCTAGCCACAGAGAATAATTTTGTAGAATTTTCTAAAATATTACCCTCTGGTCCTTCAGTTAACGCCTCATACCCTAATAATACCCCATCCTTTAAGCTAATAATAGGTTGAAAAAGTATTCTTATATTCTTTGTCCTGATTATCTCCTTTAGACTCTCCAATATAGGATCTCTGTTAGATACATTATTCAAAATCGATTCCCTCCTATATTAATAACCTTTTTGGCAAATTACCTTCGACCTATATTATAGTGGGCTTCAACAATAAAACTTCTAGCTGTTAGATAAGAATATCATAACAGACAAATGTTAAGATTTAGTTATAAATAGATTAATAACTTGTTAACAAAACTTTAATCGGTATCTTTTTATAATCCTGTGACTCCAGAATTCAAAGATAGGGCTATATGGGTATATTGCGACACTTTTTGAGTTTAAGTATAAGATTAAGTATAAGTCTAAGGATAGTTTAAGCAGTGTTTTTATGATTTACTCAAACTTAATCTTAGCCTTATACTTAGTTGCAAAGTGTCGCATTATCTCTAGAAGATCTCATTTTAAATTCACTGATTCACCTTCTCTTGTTTTATTAAATATATCTCTAATATCAACTGAATATATCCATCCAGCAAAAAAGGCTGTAATAGGTGCTACCAATACCAGACCGATACTTCCTGTTAATGTACGTAAAATTTCTGCAGATACCATTTTAAAATTTAACATCCTACTAAGAGTTGACTCCTTAGTCATAAATAACATTAATAAAGTAAGATAACCCCCAGAATAAGCCAAGAGTAAAGTTGTTGTCATAGTACCAATTACTGCCCTTCCCACATTAAACCCAGATTGAATCAGCTCTTTTCGCTTGATATCAGGTTTCTTTAGCTTGATCTCTTCCATAGAAGCTGCGATATCCATTGCAATATCCATCGCAGCTCCTGAAGCTCCAATTACTATAGCAGCATAGAAGATATCCTTCATGTCCAAATCTAGATGACCACTAAACAACAAAGTTTCTGCAAAGGGTGAGGTCATTCCCATCAATCCTAAGCGATTACCGAAAAAGACTGTAATTGCTATAGTTATAGCTAAACCTGAGATTGTTCCCACAAAAGCAGCTAATCCCTTCTTATTAAAGCCAGCTACTGCAAAGATAATAAGAGCTGATAATAATAGTAGAATTAGTGAGGATAATAACAAAGGATTTTTACCCTCTAATAATCCTGGAATTAAGAAACTCCAAATCAAATATAGACTTGCTATAAAGGAGAATAATGCCTTAACTCCTGTATATCCAGCATACCAGACTAATAATACTACAAATAAAATAAAAAGTACTAATTCCCAATTCTGTCGATAGATATCTATAGCTTTGGCACTGATAATTTGATTATTCTTCTCCAAAAGAGCAACTACTATCTTATCTCCCTCTTTATAATAATTATCTATATCTAGCTTACCAAGTAGATTATTTGAAGCTGATATCTCTTCTCCTTGATATTTACCTTCAATAATTCTAACCTGCAAAATTTGAAAACCAATCTTGGAGATACCTGCTTGAATCATATCACTATTATCAGTATCTAGAACAATAGCTTTAACCTCTACATTTCCCTCTCTATCTTTAGAATTTATATTAAGAAAAAATAGTCCTGTCATTAATAGAAGCATGACTAATATTACTATTATTTGAAGCCTCTTCATCTAAATCACCTCAGATAAATTTATAAAATTATAAGTATTCCAAAGTCCTTATAAGAATATTGATATTTTAAGAGTTTTAATCTGTATAACCTTAATACAGCTCTAAGACTAAGTTTAATCTAATTATAAATAGTCGGGGTTAACCCCGACTATTTATTTTAATAATAAATTATGGCATTTTATTTTCTAAATTACTGATTATAGTGATTTGCTCTTTTTTTATATAAAATTAAGGTTGGATAAGACACTGATTATTTACCTAGTTGAACTGCCATTACTTCTGACATTTCTTTAGCAATTTCAGTATTATCTTTATATCCTCCAAAACTATCTGCTCCAACACCTATAGCAGATAGAGGAATTGAAGTTGCGGAATGGGCATAAGTAGTCCATTGTAAATTAGCTCTCTCTGATAGAACATGGGTAGTAGCAATTGCTACTGGATCATAGCCACCATACTCTCCAGCAGAACCTTTGTGCCCTTTATCCACCATATCCATATTCTTTTCAATTTCAGCCTTTTCTTTAGCAGTTAAATCTCTTAATCCTAAATTTTTAGCAATATAATCAAAGAATTTAGCTCTATCACCATCATACTTACCTTCTCCATAGTTTAATACATCTGCAGTAGATACTTTAGCATCTGTTAATATATCTACATTTAAGAAATAGTTTTTAGCAAAACCTAGACCAACACCACCAGTTTCATGGTCTCCTGCTACTACAATCAAGGTCTCTTTTGGATGAGCTTGATAGAACTTATAAGCTTTACTAATAGCTCTATCGAAAGCCAAAGTATCATGCACCATCCCAACAGGGTCATTTGCATGGGCTGCATGGTCAATTCTTCCACCCTCAATCATCATAAAGAATCCATTCTCATATTGAGATAATACATCAATACCCTTTTCAGTCATTTCAGCCAAGCTTGGCACCTTGTTCACATCTCTATCAACCTCATAAGGCATATGACTATAAGTAAATAAAGCTACTACCTTATCCTTACCTTGTGGTACAAATCTTCTAAATTGACTAGTATCTGCTTCAGAGATAAAGGTATTATATCCTTTACCTTTAAATTCCTTAACTAAATCTCTATCATCTTTTCTCTTAGACTTTAAATCTCCATTCTTAGGTACAAAATATCTATAACCACCAGCTGCTAAATATTCAACTCCACTCTCTACATATTGAGCAGCAATTTCATTCTCTTTATTTCTACTATCAATATGTGTTGCAAAGGTTGCTGGAGTAGCATGGGTCAATCTAGTAGTAGAAACCAATCCAGTAGCCATCCCTTTACTTTTAGCTCCCTCTAAAAGAGTTTTTATCTTATTACCATTTGGCAATTCAGAGATTACTCCATTATTGGTCTTATATCCAGTTGCCAAAGCTGTTCCTGCTGCTGCAGAATCTGTTACCAATGAATCAGAAGAATATGTAGTATTGATCCCTGCTACTGGAAACTTATCCATTACTAATTTAGCATTCTGATCCTTACTTTGATACTTAAAATAATATTCTGCTAACTGACGTTGAGCTGCTCCTAAACCATCACCTATAAAATAAAATACATATTTAGGAGCCTTAGCATCCAACTTTAAAATTTCTCCAGGATAAATTAAAGTAGCATCATTAATATTATTTAATTCAACAAGTTTCTTTACACTTACTCCTGTTTTAATTGCAATCTTGGCTAAAGTATCACCTGGCTTAACAGTATATGCACTTGCAGCCAAAGCAATACTACTCATTAAAACTACTAAAGACAAAACTAACAAAAATAATGAACTTTTTGATAATAAACCTCTTTTCAAACTTCTTCTCCTCCTTATTGTCTTATCAATATTTTAGTATTTTAAGAAGTTCAAATAACTTCTTAATTTAACTATCATTATTGCATATCCTTATTACAATTGTTTTAAAAAAACATTAATATATTGTTAACACTTTCCTCAATTGATAAAAGTTATCATTTTTCCGTTTTATTCAACCTCTTAATAATATAAAAAGATGGCTACTATTTTATTTAGTAGCCATCTTTTTTATTAAACTTTATATCACTAACCTTTGAGAGTTTCCATTAAAATAATCTAGATTTAACTTTTCCCTTGAACTTAGATTTAAAAAGAATTTTAGAAGCTCTTTAATAGAAACTGTACCAAAATAATTATTATTTTTAGTAATGATTATGCAATCATATATATCTACGAAATCCCTTTTCATCGATTTATCGATTACCTCTTCAATTGCTGTATAGTAATCAACTTTTAATGGATTCTCTTTTATAATAGAGCCTATATCTTTATTTTGATTCAAATTATTGTGTAAAGCTCGATTTCTAGTGATTAGACCTATTATTTTCTCATTATTTAAAACCACTAAACTCCCTAACATCTTATCCTCTTTAAAAATATCTATTACTTCGTTGATATCAACTGAGCTATCTACAATAATGTTTCTTTTAGCAATCTTTCCAATAATATTTGGCTCTAAAAGCTCTCTTTTCTCCTCATTCTTTTTCAAAATATAATCTATAATATCTAAATTATAATCAACCTGCTGCTGGGGTCTAGCGATTAGATATCCTTGACCATAATCAACCCCCATAGCTAAAAGAGTATCTAATTCAGCCATCGTCTCAATTCCTTCAGCAATGACCTTAGAATTAATCCTTCTAGCAAATCTCATAAAACTCTCTAACAAAGCCTGTTTAATTGGTTCACTATCTATATTTTGAACCAAAGAACGATCTAACTTAATATAATTATAAGAAATAGAGACTATTGATTGTAAGCCTGAATAGCCAGCTCCTGTATCATCTATAGCAATCTGATAGCCTTGCTGCTTATAATGGTCTAAAGCCAAGCTAAAACCTTTATAATCATCAATACAAGTTGTTTCAGTCAATTCAATTACTATATCCTCTTGAGAGATATTTATATTCTCTATAATCTCTTTAGTTATACCACCTTTAAAGCTATTATCATAAATTACCCCTGGATCAACATTTAAAAATAACTTAGTGCCACCACCTATAGTTTCACTATTTAACAGAGCCTTCTCTCGACAGACCTGCTCTAATCTAAATAGCATATTGTGCTCTCTAGCTAATGTAAATAGTCTGTAAGGACTTTCTAAGTCACTACCTTCAGGTCCCCTGCTCAAAGCTTCATAACCTAATATTTGACCATCTTTTAAATCAATTATAGGTTGGAAAAGAGTTCTTATACTCTTATTATCAATAACCTTCTTTAAGCCTTCTACCAGAATCTTATCTTTACTATTCATACTCTTTCCTCCCAATTAATAATATAAGTCAGTTTTAATAAACTTAACCATCCTTATTAATTATAGAATATCCTGAAATCATATATATTGAAGTTATTAATAAGATCAACTTTTCTATCAATAATTATTATCAGGCTATGTTAAATCTTTAATAGCATAAAGTAAAGGGAATAGAAATAATATTTAGTTATCAAAGCTAGTCTAATAAATGCTTTTCAGTGTTATTATTCCATAGTATTGTTAATAGAGTATAAAAGAAATGTTAAGAATTAGTTAAAATTAATCTCTTTAATGATATTTTTGATTATAATAATCATATAATTTATTTTAACTAATATTTCAACAATTTTGAGTTGTTATCTCAAGAAAGATAAGCTTATTTATTCAATTTAATAAAAGCACTTCCCTCTTGCTTTTGAGCAGACTCCTTTAATTCAAGGGCTATATCACTGATTTGGCGATAATTTATAATATCATTATTATGATTATTTATGATAGATATCGAAATAGATGTTAATGGATACCTTTGCATATTACCATCTCTATCTTCAACTCTTAAATAACCCTTAGTTATATCCTCTTCTCTAAAGTATTTAGGAATTTTTTTATCAAAAACTCTAATTATATCTTTACTAATCAATTCATCTTTATCAGGAGTTGTGATGATTATAAAGTCATCTCCTCCGATATGACCTATAAAATCATCATGATTACCAAGCTTCACTAGAGTATTCTTCAATAAATCTGCAGTGAAAGCTAAGACCTCATCCCCTTTTTTATATCCATATTTGTTGTTATATGGTTTGAAATGATCCAAATCTATATATAGGACAGAGAATAATTCCTGCTTTGCTAAACGAATAGATACTTCCTTTTCAATAGATAGATTCCCTGGTAGACCTGTTAAAGAATCTACTCCTCTAGCCTGTTCCACTTGAAGCTGAGCCAACCTATCCAATAATCTTCTAATAGAAGCTGTACCTAAATATTGATTATCTCGCATTACTATAACCTCATCATAAATATCTTCAATATTACGTCTCATTGCTAATTGTGCTACCTGTTCGATAGTTTCGTCTTCATTGACAATTAAAGCATTATCCTCTATTATTGAACTTACCTCTTTATCCACATAGGTAGAATAAGCATACTTTGTATCCATTTTAGAATAGAACTTATTTCTAGTTAGCAAAGCAACAGGCTTCTTTTTAGATAAAATCACTATACTTTGCAGATATCTCTTCTCCTCAAAGATATCAAATACAGAACTTACTTTATCATTAATTTGAACAGTAACCCCTTCATTAATCAAATGTCCAATCTGACTATAATCTCTGCTTCGATAGAATTCTCTTTTCTTCTCTAAGATATAATCTACAATCTCTAATCTATCCACTATCTCTTGATTCGGTCTAGCTATTAAATAACCTTGCCCATAATCAACTCCCAATTCAATTAAAGTCTTTAACTCTTGCTTACATTCAATCCCTTCTGCTATAACCTTCGCACCAATCTTTCTTGCAAAGTTTATCATAGACTCTAACAAAGAGTACTTTACCATATCTTCATGAACATTTCTGACTAGAGATAAATCTAACTTAATATAGTTATACGAAATGGAAACAATAGACTGTAATCCTGAATATCCTGCACCTGCATCATCTATAGCCACCTTGTAACCCTTAGCTTTACACCTCTGTAGTGCTTCTCCAAACTTATTGAAGTCACGAATATGGGTCTTTTCAGTCAACTCTATGACTATATTACCTTGAGAAATCTCTATATCTTTTACATTTCCATTATAAAAATCATAGATCATCGTTGGATCAACATTAATAAATAGCTTACAGTTTAAATCAAAAAGTTTAAATCTATCAATCGATTTATCCCTACAAATCCTTTCTAACTCTTCCATCCTATCGGCTTTGATAGCAGTAGTAAACAGACTTGGAGCACTCTCTAAAGGACTATCTTTGGGGCCTCTACTTAATGCCTCATATCCTAAAATTTCTCCATCTCTTAGACTGATAATTGGTTGAAATAAAGTTCTAATATCTTCGTTTTCTATAATTTTATTTAATTCTTCTAATAATGCTTGCTCTTGCCCCATCATTTTTTATCTTCACCCCCATTACTTATACACATATCTATATGATCAAATCTCTTTTTATTCAATAAATTAACTTTTATATCATACAAAATATAACAACCCCAATTCAATTTACCATTCTTTCTTATTATGCTTTATTCTAGATAAATATATTAAAACCTTCTTGAACAAATAAATTTCTATAAAAAATGAGTTGGGTTATATAACCCAACTCATTTTTTATCTTAAAGTTTTAAATTATATCTTCATCCATATCTATACCAATTGATTCCATCGTCTTTCTAACGCCCCTACCAATCATTGAAACAACTTCAGCAGGATTAGGTACAGTATATCTAGCTATCTCATCTCCTAATTCCTGGGCTACTGCTTTTTTATCTTGTAAATGGCTCAATATCCTTAGCTTATTCTCAATTAAATCAGCAATTCTATCCACTGCAACTTTGGCATCATTACCTTCAGCTTGAATAAGCAACTCTTCTCCATCTTTAACAGCTAAACAAATTAATCCTAAGATACTCTTAGCATCTGCTTCTTGATTATCCTTAATTATCTTAATTCTAGAAGCATACTTCTCTGCTTCTTCTACCAAGATAGATGCTGGTCTTGCATGGAGATTAAACTCATTTCGGAGTTTGACCTTTCTTTCAAACATCTTTGCGTCCCCCTTTTTTGAAGTAAGCCATCATTAAAAAACCATAACCAAAGTTATTAAGTAATAGTTGGAATGAATATTGATAAGATAAGAATACTAATATTTTTAATAGAGTTATTATCAGATTTTTGATTAACATATTTAATTTTTTATAAAAATTATCTCTCTTAATTATATTATACATTTGCTGATAGAATATTGTCAATATTATCTAAAATTAAGATATATTAAAAAAGTAGATCTATTTTTTAGACCTACTTTTAACTATCGCCATATATTTCTTGTTTATAACATTAATTTAATTAAAAATGTAATCAGAAGTAATTGTCCCAAGAAGATAAATAGACCTGCTATTAAAGCTTTAGGACCCTGTTTGAGAAGACTTGACAACTTAATCTTTAAGCCTATTGCTGCCATAGCAATAATTAATAAGACTTTACTTAAAGATTTTAGAAAATTACTGATAGTTTCAGGAATAATTCCAAGGCTTCCTAACAGGCTGAATATAAAGAATCCAACAATAAATCCTGGTAAGGAGAACTTACCTTTAGAATCAGAATTATTATCACTACTAGAGAAGGTAAATAATAAAACTACTGGCGCTAACATTAAAATTCTACCCATCTTGACTACAGTAGCTAGTCTACCTATCTTATCATTTATAGAAAATCCTGCTGCTACTACTTGACCTACAGCCTGTAAAGTCCCTCCAATCATCAGACCACTACTTGCTTCTTCTAACCTTAGTAGATGTACCAATAAAGGAAGCAGAAAAATTCCAATAGTCCCTAAGAGGTTAACTACTCCAATAGATAAACCAATCTCCTCTTCCTCCTTAGATACAATCGGTGCTACTGCTGCAATCGCCGATGATCCACAGATTCCATTTCCTACTCCTAGCAAAATACTAAAGCTAGGTGATAAACCTAATAATCTGCCAAAGATAATCCCCATCGTTATAGTACTAAATACCATAATTATAATAACAATAATTGCAGAGAGTCCTAGTTCACCTAAAACAGACAATTCCAGCTTCAACCCCATCAACATAATAGCTAAAGAAAGAAGTTTCTTCTCAGCAAAACGGACTCCTAACCCATAATTACCATCAAAATCAAAGAAATTACCTATAACCATTCCCAATAAAATAGCAATAGTAACCCCACCTAAATTTGGAATCCAAGTTGCCAGATACCTCCCAACAAGAGCAATCACAGTTGCCAAGAATAGACCCGGTATCTTTTGAATTATTAACTCCCATCTACTACTGTCCATACCACTCACCTGAATACACTCCCTTTATAATTTTATATTAGTAACTTTTTAACATTAGCGATAACATCATCTTTACTTATATTTTAATATTCAATTTACTATTAGTAAAATAGTATGATATTATTAATTATATAAGTAATTACTTATAGGGGGTCACTGATGAATTTAAATCACAAGATTAATTTAAGAGAAATTAAAATTTTTGCAACAGTCTGCAAGACTACTAGCATGTCTGAAGCAGGTAGGCAATTATACATGACTCAACCTGCTGTTAGTCAAACAATTATAGATTTAGAGGATAAATTACAGGTTAAGTTGTTTGAGAGGATGAATAAAAAATTAATTTTAACCCATGCTGGAGAGATACTTTTAAAATATAGCAAACGGATAATTTTGATTATGGATGAGGCAGAGAACACTCTAGAGGATATAGCTAATTTAAAGATTGGAAAGATAAGGGTAGGGGCTAGTATGACTATTGGTACCTATCTACTACCTTCAATTATTAAAGAGTTTAATACTAAGTATCCAGAGATTAATTTAAATCTTATTATAGATAATACCAGTGTAATTGAAGAGAAGATTCTAAATAATGATATTGATATCGGGCTGGTAGAGGGGCTAATTGGAGCTAAAGATATTCTCTTTGACTCCTTTTTCCATGATAAACTCTTTTTAGTCTGCTCTAAGGAGAACTCTTTAGCTAGAAAGAGGATAATTGAAAGAGAGGAGATGGCAGATCAATACTTTATCAGTAGAGAAGAGGGGAGTGGAACTAGAGAGATAATTGATAAGATTATGAATGCATATAATATTACTTATAACATCAGGCATACCTTAAATAATATCGAAGCAATCAAGAAATCTATTAGAAATAATCTAGGTATCTCTATCCTCCCAGAGATTGCTATCCAAGAAGAACTTGTAGCAGGTGATTTGCTAAAGCTAGATATAAGAGATATAGAATTTAAAAGAAGTTTTAATATAATTTATCATAAGGATAAGAATTTAACTAATCTATTGCAGAAATTTATAGAGCATATCAAGAATCATTCTAGTATTAAATAAAAATAACAAGGGCATCAGATGCCCTTGTTATTTTTAATCTAAACTCCTATAAGATTTAACCTCCATCTTAGCCTGATAATTGGTCAGCTCTTCTAAAAAGCCATTGATTACTATCTCTTCACCTAAATACTTATCTAAAGAATGATAAGTATCAGAATCTAGTCTAATCACCTTCTGCTTTTTAGTTAATAAAACTAAGCCTTCTTTATCCTCCTCTAAAGTTCCTAAAACAGAGACCTCTTTATAATCATTACTATACTCGACATCATATAGCTTTACCTTGAGTTTGGCTTGAGTTAGCTTCCCCTCCAAATTCACATCCTCTACCTTTCCGGTTAAAACTAGGGGTAATCCCTTTAGACTCCTTAACCTATCCTTTAAATCTCCAGTAATTAAATATCTATTTCCATCATAACCTTTAAAGATCAATAAACTAATTGTACCTGTTCCCTCTTCATAGATAGTTCCTCCTAGGCTATGGTAACCCTCTTTTAGTCCTTCAGTCATTATCTTCGAAGAGCTCATAGCATATATGGTAAAGGTACTCAATAGCATGAGTAGTAGACTTATTACTATTAATAGCTTCTTCATTATTGTCTTTTCCTCCTTTAGTTATTAGCAGCCTTATAGATAACTATCCCTGTTCTTTCATCTAAATCTATTGTTAAAGTTGTATCTACTCCACTACCATCAATCCTATAGTACTTTACTCCAGTAGATTTAATTGAGAAAATGTCTGAAGTAAAATCTTGATTTAATACAGCACGTGCAGGGGTATATTTTAATTCAAAAGGATAATTATAGCGATTAAAACTAGTATTATCATCATCAGTTATATAGTTGGTAATCATCCAATCAAGGAATATATCGGAAAAATCACCATAATTATCAGATATTACCTCTATTGGGGCTTTGGAGCTAGAGATTATATCTTTAATCATCCCCTCATTAAACCTCTCATAGAGATAATAAGCAAATAAATTACTAGCACCATAATCACTTAATCTATCATTCCAATATAATAAAGACTCCCCTTGTGGATAATAAAAATAACCACTATCCCCTTCTACATCTATAATTCTTCCATCACCACTATAGCTATAGTATCCATTTAGATATTCAGCCAAGCCAGAAAAGCCTTCATTGATCCAAGTATCCGTTAATCTTCTCTTAGCATAAAAATTCTTCTCTATAAAGAATAATAGATGCTGAAATTCATGGGCTAAAGTAGAAATTGATTCTTCTAATTCATAATGATTAACTGCCCAAGAGTTGATATAGAACATATCTGCTACATTAGAAGCAGGAATTTCACTAGAACTATATACATCCCAGGGAGCAAAGTAACCCATTAATGTCCCGTTACTAGACTCTCCACCCAAGTCTGTCATTAAAATTATGACCTTCTGATTGGAATCAATATCATATTCACCTTCAAAATAATCATGAGTAGAAAAATATTTAGTATCAGTAGGAAAGATTTGATTGTCAAACTCTTCGGCAAAGCTATCCAATTTATCTGAAGATATAGAGACATTTTCATCGACAAAGATATAGGCATAATCACTTATCTTCTCAACAGTAGCTGTAACAGTAGGTGGATTTTGTTGATTATAAGTATCTGCTAATTTAAACTCCTTCTCATCTCCTAGCTGATATGAAAGTGACTGGATTGATAACTGATTATTTGATAATTTTGAGATACTATAATTTTTAAGCAGCTTATTCTCAATCTGACGCATTGAAAAATCCTTCTGCTCTTGCTCTAAATTGTCATTATGTCTACTTTTCTTCTCACTAAGCTCTTTTTTGCTACTCTGCTGAATATTCTCAGCTGGAATTGAGACTATATTACTATTGCTCTCAAAGTCAAAATCCACTTCAATGCTTCCCCAAAATGTGCTGTTTGATTCTGGATCAAAATCTAAAGGACTGATTGCTACAATTGCAGATTCACCTACTGCCAAGGTTCCTAAATCCACCTCTTTAATCTCATTTTTAGAGAATATCTTTTTATAGACTCCTGATGAGTTATAGTCGATACTATCTTTAGAAGTCACCTTATCCTTTGAACAACCCACTAACCCTATCAATAAAATTAACAATAATGCAATGCTTAAAAACTTTTTATACATTAGACTCCTCCTTAGAAAATAGTTGATTTATTATTTCTGAATAAAGGACAAATAGGATAGTTGCCTTTTAAATTCTCTTTAAGAATAACCTTACTCTCTAAACTTCGCTACTTACACCAAACTATCCTCTTTATCTCTAACTATAATTTATTTTAAGATAATTATTTAACAATCCAAATCAATACAAAATAATAAGGAAGCTAAGGTTTCCCCTAACTTCCCTATATATTTATAAATTTAAGGTCTTGTTGACCTAATATCTTTTTTGAGAATGCTCTTCTTCTTTCTTCGCTTTGATAGCTTTAGCAACTCTTTTAGCCTCTACCACAGTCAACTCACTTTGAAAGTCATAATAATAAGACACTTTATCTCCTCCTTTGTTAATTTTAATTACAATCTTTAAAATATATATTTTAATTTATTCACTAATAGAACTAAAATATATATAAATTAACAGTAATTAATATCTTAAGAAGGAGATGAAAATCTATAGATTTGTGAATTTAGAATTGGACTTTATAGGAAAATTGAGACACATTAAAAAAAAGATCAAGTAACCTTGACCTTCTTCTTATTTCCAGCTTTCTAACATTGCATAAGCATCATGGGGATGGATAGACTCCTGGTGCCTACTACTTACCCTAAACCAAGTAACCTTAGGATTTATCTTTAATTCTTCTGCTACCAGTCTGACAACATCCTCTACAAAACGTGGATTTTCATAAGCCTTTTCAGTTACATATTTCTCATCAACTCTCTTTAAGATAGGATAGATTTCACAGCTTCCTACCTCTTCTACTAACTTTATAATATCCTCCAAGTAGATTAAATCATTATACCTGATACTTGTTTTGACATAGCCTCGTTGATTGTGGGCTGAATAATTGCTAATCTCTTTAGAGCATGGACATAAAGTTGTGATTGGAACTTCAACTGTTAAGATCAAGTCATACTCGCCATCTGCTAAAGAACCTTCTATCCTACATTTATAAGGTGCAATCCCACTATACTCTGAGACTGGAGCCTGCTTCTCTATAAAGTAATCAAACTCAACCTCAAAGTAGGCATTATCACTCTCCATTCGACTTTTGATCTCTTCCAACACCTTCAATATATCCTCTTTAAAATCCTCTATAGTAAATCTATCTCGATTTAATTCTGATAATAGCTGGGGTAGCCGACTCATATTAATCCCTTTTAATGACTTAGAGAGGTTAACAGCCAGAGAAAAATCCCCTACTGTAGCCACTGCCTCCCCACTTTTTGCTTTAATTCTAATAGGATGAATTAAATTATTTACTCCAACTTTGTTAATTGCAAATTTATAATTACCTTTAGTATTCTGTACATCCTTCATCTGCTAGCACCTCCTATTTTAGCAGTTTAGAGTTGGTAGTTAAGTTCAAAAATATCAAGAGTTCTTTATTGTATAAGAGTTTTAACTATACACTATCAATTATCAACTCTCAACTAAAGTTATACTCCTTTTGCTTCTGGATCCCAGATAAACTTATGGAGCTGTAAGCTTAAGCGAGTCTGCAAATTATTATCTACAAAGTAAGAATTATTCTCCTTTAAAAATTCGACTATAGTTTCAGCTTTAATTGTTTCAAATACTGGAGAAAAGTTGATTATCACATCTCCTTTAGCTAAAATATCTCTATATTCATCTATAACTTCTTTAGCATAGTTTAAATCCTTATCATTACCCACTACAAATTTCAGCTCATCACCTGAGATCAAGTTAATGAAGTTCTCTGCAAAAATATTATGATCTGACATCTTTGAGCTCGGTACTTTGATATCCAAAGTATAATCTAATCTATTAATCTCTTCTGTAATAGCAAATTCTCTAAGCTCCTCTTGACTATAAATTGGACAGCTACCATTACTTTCAATCCTAACCTCATAGCCTTGCTTTAACAGATATAGGGGTAAGTAACGTTTAACTTTAGTAGTCTCTAAAGGCTCCCCACCGGTACAGATCACCTTATTGCAATTATATCGACTTAATCTTTCTAAAATTTCTTGAAAAGTCAGCCATTGATACTCATCATCAGAACCTTGATAACTATAGGTAGTATCACAATAACCACATCTTAAGTTACACCCTGCTACCCTTAGAAAAGTAACTACTTCACCAGCAGAAATTCCTTCCCCTGAGATACTATTAAAGATCTCAACTATTGGAATCTTTATCTCTTCAAGCTCCCTTATTCTCATACTATCTCTCTCCTCTAAACTCAGCATAGCTTGTTGGAGTCTCCCAGACCTTAATACTGACTAAATTTATATCAATCCCATTAAATCTATCTTCTAGACTCTGAAAGAAATAAATTGACATCATCTCTGCAGTAGGTCTAAAATCCACTGCAAAGACCTTTCTCTCATCCTGTTGTAATATTCTTGCTATCTGATGCTCTATCTCATCAGGTGAGTGAGTCCAATACATAAAAGAATGGTCCAAAGGTTCTACTATCTCCTCTTTAACTATCTTCTTTAAATCCTTAAAATCAATCACCATTCCTGCCTTAGAACCTTCATCCTCCAATGCTCCTTCTTTTTTAGCCACAGTAACCTCCATCCGATAGGTATGACCATGGAGATTCTTACACAGCCCTTCATGCTCAGCTAACATATGGGACATATCCCAGCTAAATTCCTTAGTTATAGTTATCATAATTTCCCCCCACAAATCCCAAATAATAAATAGATAGTTAATAAAGAACAAATTTATTCTCTATTATTTGTTCTTTATTATTTATAAATTACCGGATCATCATATCCTGCTTCTTTAAAAGCCTTCAACCTTAAGACACAACTATCACAGCTACCACAAGCCTGCTCTTCTCCGCGATAACAAGACCAAGTTTGGCTATAATCTACTCCCAGTTTCATCCCCAGCTTTATCTCTTCAGCCTTGGTCATATTGATAAAAGGAGCATGGATTTTAATAGGCTTACCTTCCTCTGCACCACAGACAGTTCCTTTATTAATTGCCTCTTCCATAGCATCGATAAACTCTTGGCGACAGTCAACATAGCCAGAATAATCTACTTCACTTACCCCAATAAAGACATCCTGAGCACCCACTACTTCAGCATAAGAAGCAGCATAGGATAAGAAGATCATATTTCTAGCTGGAACATAGGTAACTGGAATCTCCTTTCTCTTTTCATCACCCTCTGGCACATCTATCCTCTGATCAGTTAGAGCAGAGCCACCCCATGCACTCATGTTAGTTTCTACTATAATGTGCTCCTTTACTCCAGCAACCTCAGCTACTTTTTTAGCAGATTCTAGCTCCTTATCATGCCTCTGCCCATAATTAAAGGAGATCGCATAAACCTCATAGCCTTTAGACTTAGCCAGATATAATGCTGTTGTTGAATCCAATCCTCCTGACAATAAAACCACTGCTTTCTTCATAAATAATTCACCTCTTTAATTTTGATATTTGAACCCAAATAAAAAGCAAAGGTTTTTACTCATTACTCGTCACTTGTCACTAATCACTGCCCTCATCCCATAATAACAACATCCTATCGCTCCATTTAACTGAGGATCATCTAAGAGAAGCAACTCATCATAGTCTCCTTTTAAGTACTCCTGCAAGGCTTGATTATGAGCTACTCCACCAGACAAGACTAGCCTTCTTCCTCTAAATTTAGTCAAAAGTGGTTGTAGTCTCTTATACATGGAATAATTCACGCCTGCACAGAGCCTTTCCATCTCTGCACCTTCAGCTATCTGTCCAATTAATTCAGATTCAGAGAAAACTGCACAGGTAGAGTTTAATTCTACAGGATTTTGATAATGCTTTGCCATTTCATTTAAAGGGATTTCTAACAAATTGGCCATATTCTCCAAATATCGTCCACAGGAAGCTGCACACTTATCATTTAGCTCCAAATCAGTAATTAGACCCTTCTCTACCTTCATCACCTTAACATCTTGCCCACCTACATCTATAAGGATAAAATCCTTAAGACCAGTCTGATAAATAGCTCCATAGACATGGGCTTTAATCTCGTTGATCGCTTCAAAGGATTTAAGATCTGTATTATTCCGTCCATAGCCAGTGGATACTTTGATATCTGTCTCTCCTAAATTCAATTTACTCTCATCAACCACTATCTTACCCTCAAAGTTACAATAATCTTTGTAGAAAGAGAGAGTACTGACTTTTAACTTCTCTATAACCTGATTATCTTCCATCACAACTACTTTTACCTCTCTACTGCCTAAATCTATCCCTAAAGCCCTCAAAACCTCCCCTCCTTTAAATCACCTAGCATATCTAAAAAAGCCTCTATTCTAAGCTTAGTCCTTGAATCTAACCTATTGAGTTTATCTCCACTAATATTTAAAATCGGAATATCCAACTTCTGCTTGATAACTACATCCTCTATCTCCCGATAACAGAAGGCTTGAGTATAATGAATTAGACCATCTAGCTTTCTATGTTCAAGCTCTTCTTGAATATACTCCAATCTAAAGTCCAAATCATAAACATAAGTATAATCATAATATTGCTGATAGATGTTATTATGGTTAATAGCTCGGGGAAAAGCAAATTCCCGTTGTACTTCATTATAGACAAAGCAGGCGTCAAAGTTCTCAACATACTGATAAATATCAGCTGTCATTGGAGGAACCCCAATAAATCCTAACCTTAATTTCTTGGCAATTGGTTTACGCTTCTCGATTTCAGCTATTACAGATTCTAATTCCTCTGTAAATTTTCTAAAGTCTCCGTTAAAATCACTACTACTAACCTGATAAAGATGGTTCTCAAAACCAGTAGCCTTATTCTCAAGATATGTCAGTTCATCTAGTTTCTTTACTAAAGACCGAGCTTTATTTAAGTTATCTCTAATTTCTTCTACTACTTCCTTATCTACACTAAATAATGACCTGAAATCATCTATAGCCTCTTTAACATCCCTTAATTGATGCCTATGGGGATATGCAAAAGAATAAACCTTGATCCCCTTTAGCTCAAGCACTTCTAATAATGCTCTTGTATTAGAACAGTCGCCTTCTATGACACCAACTATCTCACTAATCCCTTCTTTTAAGCAGACTCCATAAATTCCTTTAATCCAAGCACAACAACTCTTAGGAAACCCATCCCTTTCTGCTAAATCGATATATTCACTGCAATCTTCTGCTGTAACAAAGATATTATTAAGATCTATTACTTGATAACCTGCCGCTAATAATACCTCTATTGGTACTGTAGTCGTAATCCCAATCTTTTTCATAACTCACCTCCAAAAAAATAATAGAGGTACGCTAACGCACCTCTATTATAAGAAATTATATATTCTCTAATAAAAAAAGAGGCAACTTTGCCCCCTATCCATATACATAACACGAAATAACTACCAAATATCATGACGGTAGTTAGCCCTAGTTTTATTTATAGACAGGATGGTACAAATGAACTGTCTTATTCAATTTTCATCTGCTTTATTATAACATAGAATAAATAGATTAAGCAAGAAGAAATAAACATTAAAACCTACTTAGACCTTCTAATCTAATAAATCATAATTATACAAAGCATTGATAATCTATAAATAATTACTTCTTTCTATTATTATATTCAATCATAGACATAAGTTTTTATTATATTTTAATATTTTACGGGTAATTTATAAATACATCTACACTAGCTAACAAATAAACATCAAAGGTGGTGAGATAACTATGCAAGGTATTGACCAAAGAGATAAAACTAGATTTTTTGATAGCCAACTAGATCAAATAAAAGATATTAAGATTCTAATTCATCCTGAAATCGTTCCTAAGGATGATATCAATGGCACCGTTAGTTTAATATCAAGAATTTATGAAGAGCATGATATTAAACTAGCTGAGCTATTAACCAGTATTGAAGTACATGGCTTAAGTCTTGAGGATATAGTCCAGATATATTCAACCTTATATCAACAGATTGAAGGCTCTGAAGTGGTTGTAATAGATAGAGAAGAAGATACAAGTATCTATCAATAAAATAACTTTAGAATAATATTTGAATATGACATTATATAGGGAGATTGCGACACTTTTTCATTAGCTACTAGCTGCTGGCTTCTAGCCTTTAGCTTTTAAGGTCTTAGCTAATAACCAGTAGCTATAAGCTAGTAGCAAAACTGTCGCAATATACCCATTAAGTCTCACTTTAGACTTGTATATCTATAGTATTAACCCTAAATATATTACTCAAAATTTAAATCACAGCACAAAACCCGATATCCTGAAGGAATAGAGAACATCATAGAAATTGTAACACACATATGAGCACCAGTTATCGATAGATATGGCTCACTTACCTGTAATTGTTCTGGATGGAGCACAGCTTTTCTAAGATAATGCCTTCTAAACCAGTCTGCACTATCAGCATCTTCAAGAGGTTTAAAACGTATGTCATTTTCATTAAAGATAGAGTCAGACAGAACTGTATTACCTACCTGTAATCCATCTGACATTAGTAAATAACAACGCATAGCAGTGTCATCAGCCAATAGCTCTTGACAAGCCTCAGCTAAGCTTTTCCCCTTGATTAAATTATTTATTGTAACCTCAAATTTAGGATAATAATATTGGTAGATACTCTTACTATTAGTATCTTGAACCAATACCTCCTGCTTATAATCCTCAAATATCTTATCAAAGGCTGGAAGATTATCTATAGATTTATTTAAATCAGTGGTAGGTTTAGCAAAAAAATAACCTTGTACAAAATCTACACCACTTTCCATAGCAATCATCGTCTGCTCTTTAGTTTCAACCCCTTCAACTAAGACTAACACTCCAGTCTGATGGAGTAAAGAGACAATTCCTCTTAATACATTTCTTATCTTCTTATCTTCTGTAGCACCAACTACCATGGAACGATCTAATTTAACAATATCAGGATTTAGCTTCCATATCCGATCAAAGTTAGAGTGTCCAGCACCAAAGTCATCAATTGCAATCAAACAACCTAAGTTTCTATAAAATTCTATAGTTTCTAATAAAAGATCATTATCACTAATAGGGTACTCAACAATCTCAATCACTACCCGATGGGGTGGAAATCCAGTCTTATCTAATAACTCTGCAAAAAATTCACCATAATTATTTCCATTAATAACGGTTTGAGGAGAAACATTGAGGAATAACCAATTCAAATCATTTTCTACTTGACTAAAGTTATGTACATGTAAGTATCGGCATAACCTATCTAATAAGATACTTTCAACTTGTGTATATTTATTGTTAAATAACTCAGCAGGACTAACCCACCTTTCTTTTATAGCTTTAACTCTAACTAAGGCTTCATAACCGACAATTCTCTTATGTGGTAAGCTAAAGATTGGCTGCACTGCTGTATGAAGATGATAATTATTAAAGTATCCCACTAACTGCTCCTCTTGATAATGAACCAACTTACTAATATAATCTACACTTATATTCTTATAAACTGTCACCTAAACCACCCACTTAATCAATTTATATAATATTTATAGCAGATATATCATTTTGTGTCAAGTTTATGTTATGTTTTTGGTAATGATATACCTATTTTATTGGATAAAGTACAAATCATTAGATAATTTATTCTAATCTTTACATCAAGCACACCTCATATGTTAACCAATAATTGTATATAAAAAAAGAACCCACCATCCACTATGAGATAAATAGGTTTTAATACTAGTTTACTATTCTATTTTAAAGCTAACTGTCTACCATTAATTCTTAACCATTCTTTACGCTCTTTATAATCTGAGATAATAGCTTCAACTAACTCCCAAAACTCACTAGAATGATTGTGATGTCTCAAATGTGCTAATTCATGAACAACTATGTAATCAACAATTGACATAGGGGCCATAATTATCTTCCAGTTAAAGTTTAAGTTACCTAGGCTACTACAGCTACCCCATCGCTTCTTCTGCTCTTTAACATTAATTAGATTAGGCTCTACATCTAATTTATGAGTATAATAGTTAACTCTTGCTTTAATCTTATTCTTAGCATGGTCTTTATACCAATCTATCACAGTAGCTCTAATTGCTTCTCTTCTATTATCTTTTTGAAGGGATAGAGGAACTTTGATAATAAACTTACCTTTAATTAGCCCGACTTCTACTTGATTAGTTTCATCAGTAGTGACTACCTTCAACCTATATCTCCTGCCAAGATACATTAATCTCTCTCCACTCATGAACTCCTTAGGCTTAGGTGGAGCTTTAACCTCTTGTAGTAATCTTTGTTTCTCTGTTATCCAACTACCTTTCTTCTTGACAATTGTTGCTATCTCAGCTTCTGCCAAGTCCTTAGGAACTCTAACTATTACACCATCTTGTGGGTCTACTATTATTCCTACTGTCTTTCTTCTACTGCTTCTAACTATGTCATATTCTATTCTGCTATTACCGAATTTAATTGCTTCCATTCTTTCACCCCACTTAAGAACAGATAATAGATAAAAGATATTAAAATCCCTTTATCTATTGATGCATCAACTCTTTAGCCATTATTTAATCGCCCAATAACTAAAATTAATGCTGAAATTGTTTCTTAATTATTTATATCTTCTCTTTCGACAATTGAGTATATTTCATGATTTTTTCTATATCTTCATTGTTTTTCAACATCATTTCTGCTATCTCAACATCTCTTTCTTTTTTTCCTTCAGACTTACCAGCTTGATAAAGATTAGTCAACTCTTTAGTCATAATCTCATCACCTCCGATATTTTCTTTAATATCATCTCTAAACATTAATTCTAAGTCATTAGGTAGAAATAAAATTCCACCTAAAAATTCAAAGATATTTATAATCTTTTCTTTACTATATCCTCTCTCTAACAATAACCTAAACAGTTTCTGTTTAAAATTATATCTCAAACTATCTTTACCCTTACTTCTAAACTATATAATCTTGCTAAAATTACCATTGCAAAAGGATTATCTGAATCTAATAATTCACTTTCCTGCTGTTCTAAAATCTTATAGTTATTGTAATGATAACTTAATTTTGTACCATGAAAATCATAATCAAAGCTGCTTGGTTTATAACCTTTTCTATCCTCTGTGAAGATAGCTAAAGCCACTATCTTCTTATTATATTTATCGTAGATTCTGTAGAAATACTTAAACATCCTATCTAAGTATATTTATTCAATAAAATTGTTATAAATCCTACATAGAACGAAAACTTAGTTTAATATAAAAAGTTAGTCTAGTTTCCCCAAACCACTGAAAATAAATCAGAAAAATAAAAAAACCTACCCCCAAGGATAAGCATCATGTACATTTATTATTTGCATTTAAAATGGTGGGACTAGCAGGAATTGAACCTGCGACCTACAGATTAGGAGTCTGTCGCTCTATCCTACTGAGCTATAGCCCCACGCCATTTGCTTCTTTCTGCATAATAGTATATATTATTTATAATAAAATTTCAAGTAGTAATTTATACAAAACATTTTAAGGACGAGCAATAGCCCGCCCCTATTATCTTTTATCTATTATCTGCCCCTCTAATATGCTTTCCTACTTCTTGGTCAATCCCCTTAACATGTTGTACCAACCAGCGAGTGATAGTCTTATTAAAGTCCATCATAGTAGCTGTATCTATTTGACCACTCTCAAATCTTTCCTTAAAGTTAAGTGCATCCTCTACAAACTGCTCATGTAACTTTTTATGGGCTTCATAATCAGGATAGCCTGATTCCTGCTGTAATTTTTCTTCATCATTAAAATGTTTAACTGTATAATCTGCCAAGAAATTTAGCACCTTCCCAATCTCTTTCTTTCCTTTGTTCAACTTATTAGCTCTAATTAAGTCATTAACAATATTAAATAGTTGTTTATGCTGTTTATCAATCTTTTCCACCCCAACAGAGTAACTATCATCCCATTTAATCAAACTTAAATCATTATCTATGCTATTACTATTATTAATTAAAGTATTAATCTTCTTAACCATCTCTGCCAACTCTTCAGAAGAGCTTGATACTACATCAAAAATTCTAGATATTATCTCTGACTCTTCTACCAAACGATCACTATTCTCAGCCAAATCCTGGGCAGCATGAGCAGTCTGTTCAATCATCATTGCCGTCTCTTGGCTGGATTCTTCTATCTCAAAGAATACACGGTCTGTCTCTTGAGCAATATGTTCGCCTTCTTTTGCTTTAATTTCTACCTTCTCAATAGAGCTTAGTACCTCTTGTGACTTCAACTGGGTCTCTTGAACAATATTAATAATATCACCAGTAGCACTAGAGGTCTCTTCTGATAGATGTCTAATCTCTTCTGCTACTACAGCAAAACCTTTACCTTGCTCTCCAGCCCTAGCAGCTTCAATAGCAGCATTTAAAGCCAGCATATTAGTCTGATTGGCTATATTGGTAATCAAATTGATAATCTCACCAATCTGTTTAGAATTTTGATGTAAAGCTTTAATGACCTCTACAGTATTATTTACTGAATCATTGATCTCTTTAATACTATTAATCGTTCTTTCAATATTATCTCTACCTAATTGAGTCTGAGCCGAAGACTCCTCAGCAAAGCCTGTTACCTCTTCAGCACTGGCTGAAATCTCTTCTACATTTGTCATCATATGCTCTACCAACTGATGGGTCTCATCAATTGTTGCATTACCTTCCTTAGAAGATGCTGATAATTCATTACTATAAATAGCTAAACTATCAATCTCATTTCTAACACCTTGAATAATAGAGGTTAACCCTCCATCTAAGGAACTATCAATTCTATCAAGTTCATTATATAAGTTAGCTATTTCGTCATTACCACTAATCTTAATCTCATCTGAAGATAGGTTATTATCCTTTAAACTCCTTAAAAAGTTAGTTATCTTTCTTATTCTATTAACTACCAATTGCTTTAATAAAATCTCCAATAGAACAAAGATAACCAGATAGTCAATTATCTTAGCCAGATATCCTATCTGCTCACCACCATAAATAGACTTACTTATTAGGTTACTAATAAATTGTCCAATGGGAATACTTAATAGTATAGCTACAATTATTCCCAACCCAAACTTTAAACCCAACTTTATCGATGAATTATTTACGCCTTCCTTTGTATCTCTCATTTTATAACCCCCTTATACCTTGAAATCATTACCCCTATTACAATATTCTACATTTGAATCATAAACCCTACCATCTTATGTTAATTTTTGATTACAAAACTATAGTATACTGACAAGAGAACTAGTGATATATCAAATTATACTACAAAATCTACTACTATAAAAGTAATTAAAAGCAATAAAGAAATTTGAATCTATATAAGTTGAACTAATAATTTTCACTAAATTTAATTCTTAAAACCTTAAATTCTTTTTTGACGCAGACTAAAATCTGATTAAGACCCGACTTAAAAGATTTAATAACTTTTTTATAATTTAGTCCTTTTTTATCTGCGTAAGTCTGCGTCTAATGTTTTTTATGAAGTGCTTTAATTCAATCTATATATCTAAAAAATAGTTGTTTTATGTATAATAACTAAAACTATAATATATTTTCTCAATTATTTCGACAAATTTCAAGTATTTATTATCTGATTAAAGATAAAAATAGATTGCTTTTAAAAGCAATCTATTTTTATAGATAGTATTTATTTATCTACTATAGCTCTTGACTAACCCTATAGTCAGTCCCCCCAATAGTAAGAAGCCTGCATATCCTACTGCTGGATATAAAAACCTTACTAGAGTTGTAAAGCCAAACTGACTTGCAATCAATGCAAAGATACTTGTTATCAGCACATAAAGCTTATAACGTGGACCATCAGGGTCAGTCAAACGGGCTACAAAGCCATATAGATTTCCTACTGCTGTGGTATAGACTTCAGCAATTAAGATCGCACTATAAATCAACTGAATCCAGACAGAGAATCTTCCTGAAACATAGACCATAGGAATCTCATACTCTGCAACCTCAGGTAAATTTAGCAATAATGCCAAGAGGATAGACATAGCTCCAACCCCTAAACCCAATCCCCCAAAGATTGATCCCATCTTTAAATGATGAGTATTCTTAGCCTCCCTACCCAAAGGTGCTAAAACCGCTACTGCAATCACCAGATTATACGATGCATAATTAAATGCCGATATAAACCAGCTACCAATAGGAGGTTGACCAGGCATCACCTGTTGCAAGGCTCCAATCCCAAAGGGAAATTTTACAGCAATAGTCATAATTGTTACTGCAAATACTCCAGTTAATAGCAGTGGAACCACAAAACTAATTGCTGAGATTACACCATTTATCCCTAATAAAGTAGTAGCTAAAGAGGTCACTACCATAATCAAATTACCCCAAAAGGATGGAATAGCAAACTGTTCTTCAAATATTGAGCCTGAGCCTGCTACCATTGCTGTCAATGCTCCAAATAAAAAGAAGGTAATCACAGCATCGATTATCCACCCCAGCCATTTACCACCTGCCTTTTTGATAACCTCTAAATGTGATTTAGCCTTTAACTCCAAACCTAATTTAAGAATAATATAACCATATAACATAAATATAATAGTAGCTAAACCAAGACCAACAAAACCATTCAAACCATAATACCCAAAAAACTGTAAAACCTCTTGACCAGAAGCAAAACCTGCACCTACCACCGTCCCAATATAAGTTGCTGCTATTCTAAAGGTTGATAACTCAACTTTACTACCACCGTCATCTCTTCCTTTTATCCCTTTAATATTATCTAATATATTTCTTAAATTATTTTTACTATTGATCTTCAAAAAGATCACCTCCTTATATCTATATTAATCTAAATTAAGATTATTTATACTTTGCCTTACACTTTATAACCATTCCTAAGCTCCTCTAAGCATCAAATCCTCTAATCCAACTAGCTAATCGCTAATAATTACTATTAAGATTAATAAATTGGTATATTTAGCCATAGAGTGATCTTGCTAAAATATCGATTTCATCCTATAATTATAGGTACAAGATGAAAAATAAAGCAATTGGAGGTGCATTATCATGATTGATTTATCGCAGAAATCAACTGATGGTAGAGACTTTTCTACAGAACCCTTATCTCCAAAATCAAATGTCTTTAATAATTTCATGGATTCTGATTCAAATAATAATTCGACTACAGGGGAAATTTTAATGGATTTTAGTGAAGAGGATATAAATACAGAGAGTGGCAATGATGATTACTTACGGATTTCGATAAAAGAGCATGATAAACAGAAGAAAGAGGAGGATAAATTTATGAAAAATAAATTGAAAGCAACAGATTATCAACGCACATTTCATGTTGACAATAATTTAAAAAAGGGTAGTAAATCTAATAAATCTCAAGACAATATCTTAGGAGTTCATCTTCCCAAAGGTCATAGAGATAAAAAATCATTACTATTATTGAAATAAATCTATAAAACTATAATTTTAACTAAAAAAATCTCCAACGTAAATATTTACGTTGGAGATTTTTTTATTCTTCCTTCTTTTTAATCAATCTATTTACTCTTGTTAAATTAACCTCAGCTTTAGAATAGTTAGAGTCTACTGCTAATGCTTTTTCATAAGCACTTTTAGCTAACTGAAGTTCCCCAGTATTCTCATAAGCAATTCCTAAATTGTTATATAAATATGGAATTTGAGGATTTAAATCTGCGCCTTGCTTTAAAACAGTCGCCGCCTCTTTATACTTCCCTAATTGAATATAAGCAAGACCTAAGTTGTTTAAAGCATAATAGTTCTTAGGTGCTAATTCAACTGACTGCTTATAATTATTGATAGCCTCTTTTAAATTCCCTTGATTCATATAAGCTCTTCCTAATATATTATAAGCATCATCTTGCTTTGAATCTACAGCTACTGCCTCTTTAAGAATATCTATCCCATCCTCTATCTTGTTCTGTTTTAAATAGTTTCTTGCCAAATTAACCATAACTCGATAATGCTTAGGATTGATTTCATGAGCCTTCTTCAATTGAGTTTCAGCAAACTCTAATTGATTTAACCGATAATAGGTCAAACCCAAGATATAATGAGGATACATTAGCTTAGGGTTACTAGCAACAGCCTCTACCAATTCAGGAACAGCTTCTTGATAATTACCTTGTCGATAATAAGCTAACCCCTTTTGATAATGGTTAACTTTATCTTCACCCTCAGCAAAGATAACTCCACTAGCTACTATAGTTAGAATAAGGATCAATATAATAGTCCTATTAAGAAAATTAGTCTTCATATAATTATTTCACCATCCCATCATTTTTTATTTTTCATTAATATCTGTATCTAGAATATCTATTCTAGCTTAATAAAAAACTTCCTGCAAAAAAACCACAATAAAACTAAACTATTGGCTAATAATATCTTTTTTATCAAATCTATCATCACAAATAATAATCGGTTCTATCTTAAAGCACCAAGATTATCCTAAATAATGAATTCCAATATATATAATGGGATAATATATTTAGAAAGAAAGGATGTGATAACAATTTCAAGATTAGAAAATTTATTTAAAAATATCAAGGAAAAAGATGCCAATGACCTCTGCTTTGAAGTCAGACATAAAGTCTTAGAAATCCCTCGACAGCTCTATTTTCAATCGGTGTCCAAATACGATAATCCCCTCTCTGAAGAAGCAGTCCAGTATATAGTTGAAGAGTATTTAGATTGGAAGGATGATCATGGACTAGTAGGAATGATCAGAGTCAATGATAACAAAGAGAAAGATTTAGTAGAACTAGATGCAGCTGTGAGATATGTGGTTAATTGTGAGGATAGTACCTGTAAGAAATGCCAATAAGCTCTACTTTTATCGTAGAGCTTCTACTTATAAATCTAAATTATAATTAAACTTCAACTGAATTAATGAGTGTGAGCATACTCTGCTTTTAATAATAATTTAAAATCAAGCTCTACCCGAACTCATAGAAAATAATAGCTTAAAAACATTTTATAATTAGCTAATTCCTATCTCCTCTAAAACTTTTTTTAGTTTTTCCATAGAATCATAATGGAACCATTGATTAAAGGATGGATGGGGAATCTCACTGATAATTTTTCTCTCTTCTATACTCATTTCTAACTCCTTAATTAAATCTAAGTAAGCCTCTGCAAAACGACCACATGGAACTAAATATTCTATGCTACTGCTTTGCTTTAAAGCTAAGAGCAGACGCTGCTTAAAATCTTCTAGCAAAATACTTTTAATCCTATTCCAATCTTTATTCTTATGGCGTTTAGATTTATAATTTACGCGTAGTTTCTCTAAAATAGCAACTACCTGCCCATCACCACTGTCCAATTCATGGGCTTTTAATCCTTCCTTTTGCATAGGAGCAGAGCTTACATTTAATATACTAAACTCAGATAAATTAGGATAAAGATCATTATATTTATCTATTTGGCTAACAATTTTCCCAAAGGGATCCTTGCTCTCTCGCCCATAGATAAATTTAGTCATATCTATTCCTGAACTTCCAGCTACAGGATATCCCTGCTTTATCTCTTGAGTATGAGGTGATTCTAAAATAAATAAAATTTTAGAATTTTGATTTATTATGTCCTCAACCTTATATTTATTTAAATAATTCTCAACTATCTCAGATAAATTATCCATTACTATCCTCCAGTCAGTATTTACACAGCCTAAATAATATAATTATCATTTGGTGTTAACTCGTGCCAATCTGTATTTGTTTATGACTTAATAATCACTTTGTTTTTTATTTCAATTTAACTATATCTATATACTTGTCTATAATTATAGTTTTTATCCTGCTAATTTTAATTTAAATATAGAAAAACGAGGATAAGACCTCGTTGATAGTTTATTTATAGTCATCGACATATATAGCTAATTGTAAGATTATTCTCCTAATAACTTATCCAATTCCATTCTAAAGGTCTCAATATCCTTAAATTGTCTATATACTGAAGCAAAGCGAACATATGCTACTTCATCTAATTTACTTAAATAATTCATTACTAGCTCTCCTATAACAGTTGTCTCTATTTCATCTTCCATCTGATTTCTAATTTGCTGTTCTACCGAATTGACTATCCCCTCTAATTGATCTCTAGAGATAGGTCTCTTTTCACAGGACTTTAATAATCCATTTAAAAGCTTATTACGATCAAACCTCTCTCTACCCCCATTGCGTTTAACTACCATAATTGGCAATTCATCTATTCTTTCATAGGTTGTAAAGCGCTTACCACACTCTAAGCATTCTCTTCTTCGTCTAATTGTTGTATTCTCTTCTGTTGATCTTGAATCTACTACCTTACTTTCAAGATATGTACAGTATGGACATCGCATGGTCGTTCTCCTTTCTTAAACTTAATAACTTCCAAACACAATATATTGTATACATTCAAATAATACCATACTGTATATTAGATGTCCAATTTTTATATAATAAATTTTAAATTTATTATGACTTTTTATTAAAATTGGTAGCTAACAGCTAAAATCAATTAATTGCTAACCCCCTTAAAGGGGGCTGCTACTACCTTTGATCCTTTAACACCATCAACTTTATTCTTTTTCCCTGATTATCCTCATTAATCGCTATTTCCATATTCTCTAATTTATCTAATTCATCTGCACTCAATTCTGCTAATTCATCAACAAATTTATCTTTTAAAGACATAAATAATAACCTCCTTTGTTAAAGTTTTAAATTATAACTATTCTTATAATTATTTTTCCTAATACTCAAGTTTTATATTCTAAAATCTATAAATAATAATAACCTCCAAAATTTTGGAGGTTATTATTATTTATAATGTTTTTAGTTTTTACTGATTACTGCTAACTTATCACTAATTAATCCTCATTAATCATATGATTATTTATCCTACTGGCATCAACTAATATTACATCATGACCTATTCTACTTATCTCATCCCAAGCTATGTATACATCCTCCTTTGCTCCAAAGATTTTAAATCCTTTCTCCTCCTTTGGTACAGATATACCTTTAATTCTACCTTCCACCAAATCAATATCTATATCTGATATAATCCCAAGCCTCTTTCCACTATTAACATCAATAACCTCTTTATTTTTTAGCTCTGAAGTTTTAATTATACCCATCCCCCTTCAAATTAATAATTAATTCTTATCTGAGACTCTCTTTATAGATATTATATGTATAAAACATAAGTTTGTTACTATATCTTAAATAATCTTTAATTATAATAAAGGAGGTAGCGATCTCATCGCTACCTCCTTTATTATAATTATTCTTTACCCTTCTCAGTAGAAAAGAATATCTTATCCAAACCTGGAAAGGGAGTTTCTAAAATATGAAAGAATTTCAATTTAGATTTTACAAATGTAGGCTTGTCCTTTAAATATTCTATAAATTTAAACTTAAACTCTACATCCATATCTTCTGCAGCTACATAGTCCTTATTAGTAGCTAATTTCTTTAAATCATCTTCAGATAGTTTATCCATAGAATCTACAAAACATAGAGGTGGGAATAGGACACACCACCAATTCTCCCCACCACCTTTTCCTAAAAGTATCTTTAAAGCTTGATATTTGCCTGCTGCCAAAGTCATGTCTCCATAACTTCTAGTTGGAAATTCAAATTCACCTAACTTTAAACTTACTGTATAATCTTTGTTATATTCTGCCAATTTATCCTCAACTATGTCTTTAATGTAGGATAGATTCTTTTTAACAACAGACTTAGCCTGAAAAGGATTATCTAGAGAAGCAAAAAGTTTAGAGGTTCTTTTAATAATTTCATCTCTAATTTCCCTTTTTATTCTCTGATCTTCTAAAGTGTTACTATTAGCAACTATATGTAATCTTAATAAATCATCAGTCCCATATGTAAGAATATCTTTATCTTCTAGTACTATACTACTTTTGCTTTGTAAGATAAATAAAGAAACTATTACTATGACTATTAAGATTACAAATCTAACCCGTTTCATACTAATCCTCCTCAATCTTCCTTAACGTACTTCTTTAAATTATCTAAAGCTGCTTTCTCTAATCTCGACACTTGGGCTTGAGAAATTCCTATATTTCCAGCTACCTCCATCTGAGTCTTTCCTTCATAAAACCTTAATACTAAAATTAGCTTCTCTCTATTATCTAATTTTCTTAATGCTTCACGGACAGCAATAGCTTCTAACCAATTATCATCTTCCTTCTTACTGTCACTGATTTGATCCATCACATAAATTGGATCTCCACCATCATGATAGATTGGTTCAAAGAGTGAAATCGGATCTTGAATTGCATCTAAAGCATACACTATATCTTCTCTTGAGATTCCTAATTCTTCAGCTATTTCACTTAAATTAGGCTCTTTTGATTTTTTATTCTCTATGCTCTCTTTCATTTGTAAGGCTTTATATGCAGTGTCCCTTAAGGAACGGCTGACTCGAATTGGATTGTTATCACGAAGATGCCGCTTGATCTCCCCTATAATCATTGGAACTGCATAGGTAGAGAATCTAACATTTTTACTTAAATCAAAGTTATCAATTGCTTTCATCAACCCAATACATCCAACTTGAAAGAGATCATCAATTGGTTCTCCCCGATTATTAAACCTCTGTAATACACTTAAGACTAGGCGCAAGTTACCACCAACAATTGTATTTCTAGCAAACTTGTCCCCATCTTGCATCTTTCTAAATAATTTTCTCATCTCTTTATTGGTTAAAACCGGTAATTCCGAGGTATTAACTCCACAAATTTCGACTTTTTTTCCCATTTACTTCCCTCCACTTATTGCCAAGTTGAAGTTTCCATTAACATTATTCCTTGTAAATAGGATATCTATACATTTATTTTTTATTTATTCCATGATTCAATTAAAACTCTCTTTAGAATAACTTTATTGCCAATCTACTTCTAGCAATTTTAATTAGATAAAAATAACGATTGATAAATAATAAATAATGAGTAAGCAATAACAGCTAAAGATAATATAATTTTTATTTAAAATAGATTAACATATATTCTAATCATCACATATATTGTAATAAAGTAATCAACTAGAAAGGAGGCCACTATGCCTAGTAGCTTAGAATTAGTAGAAAAGCTGTTAAAGAATGAACAGGCTAATCGCACTTTATATACTCAATTAAGAAATTCTTTAGATGACCCACGTTACATTAGAGTAGCAGAGAATTTAGAAACCTTACAAGCTAGACAGATTAATATGTTAAATAGATTGCTTGATGTACTAGAAGACGAAGCACCACCACCACCAAAAGACCGTTATTATGCAGAACATATACTACAACCTGGAGAGACATTAAGAGCCTTAGCAATCAAATATGATACTAGTGTATCTAAAATTAGAGCACTTAATCCAGGCTTAAGTGATAACCCTCAAGCAGGTCAGGTAATTACCTTGCCGATTGAAATTCCAAAACCACCAGCTAGACATATCAAGTATTATGTACGTCCTGGAGATAGCTTATACACGATCTCCCAAAGATATAATACCGATATAGACACATTGGTTGAATTGAATAATATAGCTGATCCTGATGTAATATTCCCAGGTAGAATTTTAATTATTCCTAGAACATAGAAATAAAATCACCAAATTAAAAATTAAAAAATTCTACTAAAATTTGATCTTAAAAAGGGCTTGGGAGGATATCCTCCCAAGCCCTTTTCATACAAATAACCTAATTATCCAATCCTCTATTTTATTTTTCATCTAATTATGTATTAATATAAAATTTTTAGCAGGATTTTGTCCGATTATAGAAGAATAAATTAATTAGATATTAATCCTAATAACTGATAATCCCTTATATATTACTATGAAATAAAGGCGGTGAATAATATGGCAACTTTCAGCCAAAGGCTTGAAGATGAGAGAAAGAAGAGAGGACTGACCCAAAGAGGATTAGCTTTAGAACTAAAGGTACCAGTATCTGAAGTAGTATTTTATGAACTAGGTGATAAAAAACCTGATGTAGATACTTTAAACAAGTTAGCTGATCTATTTAATGTATCTATTGATTATTTATTATGTAGAAGTAACCAACGCCAGGACCCAAACCTCCATGTAAAAGAGGTCTTATCAAAGGATCCTGTATTACATGAATTTTGGGAAGAGATTTCACGAAGAGAGGATTTACAATTATTATTTAAACAGACTAGAAACTTAGATGCAGAATCAATATATAAGGTAATAGAGATAATTAAAACTATTGAAGATGAGGAGAGAATAAGATATGGGGGATAAGGATATTAACTCCTTTCTCAAAAATCTACAGAATAATTCACAACAATTTTACGAACTTGCCCACAATTACGATATCTACCCCAAAATAACTGGTCTTACCCCACAGCTATGGGGTTTTGTCTATAAATCAAGCCATGGTAATTATTACATAATTATCAATAAAAATTTGAGTTTTGAATTACAGCAAAAGATATTTATTCATGAGGTAAAGCACATCCGTGATGATATGCCTAAACACCCTTATTTCATTGGTCTAAATATGCAGCATCTAGATTTTGAAAAGAAAGCAGATGCCTTTTCTAATAGTATAATGAATATTTTTGAAAATAAATAAGTTAAATAATAAAGAGCCTTCAAGCTAGCTTGAAGGCTCTTTATTATTTATTAATCTTTAATTTTAAATGGGGTTTAATGGGGATATTACAACACTTTTCACTTTGTAAAGTAAACAAATTTTCTATTAATCTAATTAAAAAAGTTACGGGAAAGTCTAGAAAAAAATTCAACTCACTTCGCAATCAAATTGCTTATTATTGTCATTAATTAAACTTTTTTTATTAAATTCTAATTTAACTCTAAATCTTAATTCAATTCTTGCTTCGTTCAAACAGTAATTTTTTTCACCTTTAAAGACTTAACTGTCCCTACGAGTCTAAAAAAATAAGACTCTTCGTGTAAACCACTATCAACTCAAAATTGCCCCATTATCTACAAAAATACAATATAAATCAATCCAAACGAAAGCTGATTGGTATCAGTACCCAGGAATAAACTTCTACATTATCCTGCCTAGTAGGACTGAACTCCCAGCTTTTTACTGCCTTCCTGGCAGCCAAGTCAAAATCTAAATAACCAGAGGGTTTAGCAAGGTGAATCTCTGCTACTATTCCCTTATCATCTATTAAGACTTTTAGTAAGACTCTACCTTCAATCCCCCTTCTTCTTAAGCTTTTAGGATAAGTAGGTCGCTTATATTTGCTAATTGTCGGAGCACTAATTCCTTTATCAGCTTTCTTATCAGTCAAATCTACAATAGCCTTATCATTGTTATTAACTTCCTTATTATTAATAACTTCTGTATTATCTTCCCGCTTATCAGAATTATTTGCCTCTCTTCTCTTATTAACCAACTCTTCTTTTTTACTTTTATTTTTCTTGACTTCTCTGTCTTCTAGTATCTCTTTCTTATCTTCTATCTCTACTTTTTCTTTAGACTCCTCCATAGAGCTATCACCTTCCACCTTTGTAGCTTTTTCTATCACCTCATTCTCTGAGATATTTTTAGATGGATTAGTCTTTCTTTCTAATTTCTTAGTATCTTTTAACTTGCTTTCTACTTTACCTTCAGTTTTCAATGCTTCAATATTATTCTCTAAGTTCTTATTAGGCTTAGTTTCTGCTTTAGCTTCTTCTACCTTTTCTTTCTTCTGTATATTCTGCTGAACTCTCTCTTTCTTAAAAATCTTGCTAACTTCCTTTAAGCTATCCTCTTTAATAACTTCTTTATCTTTTATCTCAACTTTCTTCTTTAGGTCCGATTTCCTCTTAATTACCTCTCGATTTAATTGAGGTTCTTCTCCCAGATTAGCTTTACTAATAGCTTTTTTCTGGTTGACTTCCGAATAAATAGCAACCTCAATTACCGGTGATTCTCTTCTTAGATTTTTACCTTCTACATAAGCTAACTCTCCAAAGTATAGCTTATTAACTAAATACCCCAATAATAAATGAACTATTATAGATACTACAAATCCTACCTTTAACAGACCATTCCCTTTGTTTAGCCGATTTAATAGCTTCACAATAAACCTCCACATCTAAATTAAAGGTAGGTGTTAACACCTACCTTTATCAATTCATTAAAACTTAGTACTTATCTTTAACATATAATTACGCTCTGGCATTGGATAAGCATTTACAACTTCATATTCCCTATCTAGTAAGTTATTAAACTCTAATGATACTTCAATACTATCTTTAATTTTTTTATTTAGCTTTGCATCTACTACAAAATAGCTTGGTAATTCCTCAGCTCGCCCTGCTATTAGTCGCCCGTTTAAAGAACCACTAATCTCTTCTGTATTATAATTCAACCCTAAATTTAGATTATGATAATCCCTAGAAGCTAATCTTTTATCTGTTTTCTTATCTCTTGCATCTAAATAAGTATAGTTTAAGTCAGTAGATATTTTTTTAGTTAAGTACTTAACTAAAATTACTTCTATCCCTGATATTTCAGCTGAATCAATATTCACTGCAGTACTATAACCCTTATCTTCATCAAAATAGTTACCATTTATCATCTCTTCTACATCTCTTTTAAATAAATTTAATTCTACTTTAGTCCTTTTATCTAAATACTTCATTCCTACTTCATAATTTTTACTAGTCTCTGGATCTAAGTCTGGATTTCCATACCATGACCATGAACTCCCTGGGTAACTTCCATATAATTCATCAAAAGTAGGAGCACGATATGCTTCACCTAATGAAGCATGTAAATTCAATTTAGAATTAATAGTATATACTGTTCCTAATCTAGGACTAAATTCAGCCTCATATCCCTCATGGTCATCATAACGACCACTAACTATAATCTTTAATGGATTGGTTATTGCCCATTCATCTTGAATAAATAAAGCCTTATTTAAAGAATCTTGTTCTCCATCTTTAATATCAGTACTTTCAACATTTTCTCTTACTAATTCCCCACCATAGCTTATCTTATTATAGTCATAGTATAAAGTTTGATTAAAATCTACGCCTATCTTATCAACTTGATGTTTAGAATAAGAGTTATAGTCAGGATTCTCATAAATTCTTTCCTGGTCATTATAATAAAAAGCTAATTTGCTATCATTATCTTCCGTCTTTCTATCCCATTGTACATTTAAGTTCATAGTTTCATCATCTTGATATGCAGTAGAACTTGGATAAACCTCTGACCCTGGTGATCCTTTATCTGAATCAATATATTGTAATGATAGCAATAAATCTGAATAATTATTTAAGTCATAATTAAATTTAGTGAAAATATTCTCTTGAGCTAATTCACTATTTTCACGGTGACCATCTGATTCTCTTTTAGAAAAAGATACATTATAACCTAGTCTCTCATCCTTTCCTCGATGAATTAAATCATATGTTTGGCTACCAAAAGACCCATAACCCACATTAGTAATAGTTTCAGGTTCTTGACTACCGCTTTTTGTTATAATATTCACTACCCCTCCTACAGCATTAGCTCCATATAAAGCAGAAGCAGCTCCTCTTACAACTTCTATTCTTTCTATTTGTTCAATAGATACTTGACCTAAATCAAATACCCCATTTTGATGATTATTCATTTTTACTCCATCAATTAAAATTAACACTTGCTTACTACTTGAACCACGAATACTAATATTTTTTGAACCTACTACTCCGCCATAATCATTAACATCAATTCCTGCGATATCTCTTAATAGATCAGCCGTATTCTTAGCATTCTTCTGCTTAATCTCCTCCTCATCAATCACTTCTATACTCACTGGAGCCTCTGAAAGCTTCTCCTCATATTTAGAAGCAGTTACCACAATCTCATCTAATGTAAAACTTACCTTAGTCTCTTCTGCCATAACATTAAATCCTAACAAATTAACTAATAATAAAACAGCTAAATTTAATAAAACTTTCTTCATTATCTCTTACCTCCATTTTTATTATCGCTACTGTATTCTCTAGTCTAAATCAATCTACTAAATTGTCAATCCAATCTCCCCCCTCAAAATAATATTCAAAAATAAAAAATCTACAACCTTAGACAAGATTGTAGATGATTTAAGTATATTCTAAGCTTAAACTTATTAATTAAAATATTAATCGAATCATCTACCAATCTTATTCCCGAAGATCAGTAAACTGATAAATTAGGCAGGTCTCCTGACTTATAGCATTAAACTGTACCTTCACTGATATATTAAATACCAAGTGGTTTCTACAATTTATTAAAGTTAATAGTCTCTTGACTTCAACAGTTTTTAACTGTACTCTGTCCCTTCGAGTCTAAAAAACTGACTCGACCTATAATCCCATTAACTACTTTTTACAGTGGCGGGTCCGTTCAGGCTTTTCACCTGATTCCCTATTCTCTCTTAGCCATAGCTAAAAGCACCTAATTTATTTTTATTCAATTTTTAACCTTAAATCTCTTTTTTATGCTCTAAATGACTTCCCTCTTCACTTCTCCGATAGATTCTACTTGTTTGATAAGCAAACTCAATATTAGGCTCTTGACTGAACTTCTTAAGAATACTCTCAGAGATATTATTCTCCAAAACTCTTCTCATTCTAACAGTGGTCAAATAACGTAAAGTAATCTGCACTCCACTCCCTTTAATATCTACATAAGTAATTGGAGTAAACTTACCATACTTAATCATGTAATTCTTACTCATCTCATAAATCCTCTTTTTTGCCCTTGCCTCTATCTCTTCCTCACTCTGTTCATAACCTGTCTCCAAGATAATCTCCTTGGCCTTCTCCCAATCACTTTCAAAGGTGACTAGGAATTTAATCTCGTTCCAAATACAACCAAACCCTCGGGTATAATTGAACAAAGATGCATTAAAGATATTACTATTAGGGATATGGACTAACCTTCCTGTACTCTGGTCAGCCTCTACCCAGTTGCCTACTTCCAATAAAGTAGTATAAAAAACCCGAATATCAATCACATCACCCTGTACCTGATTCCACTCTATTCTGTCCCCTAAGCCAAAAGGACGGCGCAAGAGAATCAAGATCCACCCTGCAATATTTAATAAGACTTGATGCAATGCTAAAGCTAAACCAGCAGATAAGACTCCTAGGTAGGTAGTCAGCGTAGAGGGTCTATCCAACCAGATTAAGAGGATAAAGATTAGAATTATAAAGAAGACCGAATAATAGGTTATCCTTCTAGCTTGATGCCTTCTCTTAAAATCTTCAACCTTAGAGTTAATAAATCTAACAATTCCAAAGCCTATTAAATATGTAATCACAACTACCCCTGCAGATAATAATACCTTCTGTATCAACGGGTCATTGATATCAATAGCAGTAAAATCCAAAATAAAACACCTCTCATTATTTATTAGAGAATAAATTCTAAGGTTAAGTCTAAGATTGAGTAAAACAGAAAAACACTGTTTTAATATTTTACTTGGACTTAATCTTAATCTATAATATCAACTATAGATAAATAATTCTAAAAAGAAATTTAAAACCTTATTTTTGCAACTAACCTACAGAGATTAACACGAATCAAAGCAAAAAATTTAAGTAATTACAATCATTAATTCTAATAGACTTTATAATTTATTTTGGTTCAACAACAAACTTTGTGATTAATGCCTATTTTATATAAGTTGAACTAATAATTTTTATAAAAGATATAAATCAAAATCTTTTTTTGACACAGACTAAAATCTGACTAAGATCTGATTTAAAACCTTTTATTATTTCATTTCTTATTTTTTATCTGTGTTAATTTGTGGCTAATAATTTTTTTGTTTCTATTTTTTACTCATTACTCGTCACTAACTTCACATAAGGTCGCCTGCCACTATTATCAACCTCAACATCACAGCCATAGACATCTTTGATGTTATTTAGAGTTATTACTTCATCTGGAATACCAATAGTATTTACCTTACCCTGATTTAATAATAGTAAACGATCACAATATTGGCTTGCTAAATTGAGATCATGTAAGACTACCACAATAGTAGTACCTTCTCTAGTTAGTCTAGACAGCAACTCAAAGATCTCTAATTGATAGTTGATATCTAGAGCTGAAGTAGGCTCATCTAATAATAATAGCTCAGCCTCTTGAACTAAGGCCCTAGCCAATAATACCCGTTGTCGTTCACCACCACTGATACTATTAATAAGCTTATCTGCTAAGCTAATAGTATTGGTCAGTTTTAAAGCCTTATCTATTACCTTTTTATCAGCTTGGCTTATCCCCTGCCAATTTTCCAAATAAGGATGGCGCCCCATCTCTACAATCTCTTTTACAGAAAATTCAAAGCCAATCTCTGTACTCTGAGGTAGCACAGCCAAAACCCTAGCCAAATCCTTACGTCTATACTGGCTTAGCTCCTTTCTTAGCAGAAATATATCTCCATCCTCTCCTTTAATAATATTAGATAATAACTTCAACAAAGTTGACTTCCCTGAGCCATTGGGACCGATAATTCCAAATAGCTCCCCCTTACTTACTTTAAAATTAACATCATCTATTATCTTAGCTTTATTATAAGAGAAACTTAAATTCTTTACTTCTAATATATTCATAATTAAACCACCCAAATTTAATTCTAAATTACTAATTGTAAAAGTATAGATTTATCTATATATAACGTCAGATTCAAATTTAACTTCAAAATCATAAATCTATATCTAAAAATCACCTAAAATTTAACCTTTCTCTTCTGTAATAGATAGATAAAGAAAGGTGCTCCACATAATGCTGTAATAATCCCCACAGGTAACTCTGTTGGTGCTAAGATAGTTCTAGCTATTGTATCTGTTACTATTAATAAAATAGCCCCACCTAAAGCCGAGGCAGGCAGTAATATTCTGTGGTTAGGTCCCAAAATTAATCTCAAAACATGTGGGACAACTAAACCAACAAAACCAATTATCCCACTGACTGCTACTGCCATAGAAGCCAATAATGAACCTGCTACTAATAAAAGCAGCTTAATCCTCTCTACCTCTACTCCTAGATAGTAAGCTGTCTCTTCACCTAATAAGAGTATATTCAAATTATCTGCTAAGAAATACACGATTAAGAAACCTAATATAATAGCTGGTAAAATCATCTTTACTTCTTGCCAGCTACCATTAGCTAGACTTCCCATCAGCCAATAAAAGACCTTCTGTAGATTTCCGCTATCTAAGATCATCACCAATGAGACCAATGATGACAAAAAGAAACTGACTGCTATTCCTGACAATAATAATGTTGAAGTAGGTATCCTCCCCTTGGTCTTGGCCAAACTATAAACGAGAAAGGATGTAATAATCCCACCTAAAAATGCAAAAAGTGCAAGACTACTAATCCCCCTCCAATAATATATTAAACCAAAATTAATTGCTAAGCTAACCCCTAAAGAAGCACCTGATGAGACACCAATAATATACGGGTCAGCCATTACATTCTTAAATATCCCCTGAAATACTACTCCCGAAGTAGAGAGAGCCATCCCTACTAAAGCAGCTAATAAGATTCTAGGCAGGCGTATCTTATAGATAATCGTCTGTTCAATAGTTGTTAATCCCCCTTTTATTCCTGTAATAATAGGAATCTTAACTGTGCCCAAGCTGAGAGCAACAATAATACTTAGAATTAATAGAATGAACAAGATTATAATTATTGATATTTCCTTCACTTTAATCTCCATCGCTAATTCTCCAAATCTATCTCAGGATGTATGGCTTGGACAAATAACTTTAAAGCCTCAATTATTCTCGGTCCTGGTCGATTAATAATATTCGCATCAAAGATATAGACTCTATCATCTCTAATCGCTTTGATATATTGATAATTAGTCCTTGCCTTAATCTTAGTGGGAGCCATTCTTTCCTTCCAACTATCATAAGTGGCAATATATACATCAGGATTTTCAGCTAACAGCTGCTCTATACTATATTGTGGCCAACTACCAGTTGCTTTAGTACCGACATTATACCCTCCTGCCTGCTCAATTAGATCATTGATAAAGGTATTCTTCCCTACTGTATACAAAGGCTCTTTCCAAACCTCATAAAACACCTTTACTACATCTTTTTCATTAACTGCTCTCTCCACCTTACTTCTAATTGAGTGCAACTCTGCTGTCAATCTTCCTGTTAGCTCTCTACCTCTATCCTTCTTACCTGTCAGCTTAGCGATCTTAGCAATCACAGTTATTGTCTCTTCAATACTATTAGGATTAAAGCCAACTACAGTTATTCCTAGATCCTCTAAGCTCTTAATAGTAGACTTAGGAACAATTCCCCCTGCTAGTACCAAATCAGGATTTAAAGCAATAATAGACTCTAAATTCTTGACATCTACTTTACTCTTAGACTTTGCCCTAGCTGGATAATCACAGAACTCTGTTACACCTACAACTCTCTCTTCCAAATTTAACTCATACAATATCTCTGTAATACTAGGAGCTAAGGAGATAATTCTCTGTGGTTCTCTTTGTATAAGAATCTCTTTTCCTAAATCATCAAGGAGTTTAACCTCCACATTAGCTTTTACTTCTCCATATCCACTAAATATCAGCACTAACATAAGTGCTACCAATAATAATCTATCCGCTTGCTTAAACATTTTATCCTCCTTATCACCCATTGACTATCCAAAATCATTTCTGCTGAAGATCTAACTAAAATAAAAAAATCCTAACTTAGACATAGTTAGGGTTTATTCTTCCCTATCTTGTCCTCGAAGATAGCTTCTTAACTCTTATTAGGCAGGTCTCCTGACTTCCAGCTTAAGACTAGACTTTGGCTTCCCTGATATATTAAATAACAAGTGGTTTCTATAATCTATTGACTGCTGTTACAGTGGCGGGCCCGCTCAGGATTTACACCTGATTCCCTATTCTCCCTTAGCCATAACTAAAGGCACCTAATAGATCTATTTTATTATAAATATCTCTAGTTTAATACTATTTCTATAATACTTATATCTTCTCCTCTTTATTTTAGAGAATTAGCTATTAAAATCATCAAAATATCTGATTATGGATGTATTGCGACACTTTTACTTTTTAAAAATAAGCAAAATTTTTATTAATTAAAGAAGTTACGGGAAAGCTTATCAGCTTTTTCCCGTGTTACTTTTGCCATTGCCACAAAAGTAACCAAAAAGTCTAGAAGAAAATTAAACTCACTCAGCAATCCACATGTATTGGGATTAAGATATATGGTACTTCTAATTCAAAGATTATCTTGAACCTATTGTTCTTTTAGAATATTTGCCTCGTTCAAACACTAATTTTCTTCGTCTTAAAAATCTTTAAGTTCTTTTAATTGTAAATTGTAAATTCAAAAGTATCGTAACCTCTCTATATTCTGCTAATTATTATATCAGCAAAAGAGATACATACTCTAAATAATAATATCCAAAAATAAAAACAACTGCAATTGCAGTTGTTAATAAACCAATCTTAAGCCAACCTCATATTTATCCTCTCTTTTATTCTCTGCTTGAAACTCTCTATTCTCTTTGAGCTTCAATCCTTCAGTCCAACTAAAATCTAACTCATCAAAAATCTCCTTAGGAATTAAATAAGTATCACCTTTAAGCTTAAAGATCCCATATTGAGCATTATCCTCTAATCTAGTAGCATTATTCTCAATTAAATAACTATAAATCCTCTCATATCTAGCTATTTCAGTCATATTATAAATTAATCTATCGGCCATCCCAAAAATTCCCTTCATCAATTCAGTTGTAGTAAATATCTCTCCTTTAGATATTTTCACTATATTCTCCCCCTTATTTAATATCAGCCAATTTAGTAAAGATAATCATAATATATACCTTATATTATTAACATAATCTTCAAAATGATACTACCATAGAGATTCTAATCTCAATTTATCACTATAAATTACTTCATCTTATCAATTTCGATTTGAAGCTTCTCAATTATCCTCTTCTCCAACCTAGAAATATAGGATTGAGAGATACCCAATATATCTGCAACCTCTTTTTGAGTCAATTCTTGCTTATTCTTCTGTAAGCCAAAACGTAAAATCATAATCTTCTTCTCTCTATTTGTTAAGTTCTCCATTGCTTCTATAAGTAATTCTTTATCTACCTCTTCTTCGATATATTTATAAATTAAATCTATCTCAGTACCTAGCACATCAGATAATTTCAACTCATTGCCATCCCAATCAACATTCAAAGGTTCATCAAAGGATATTTCTGAACGCTTTTTATTATTCTTTCTTAGATACATTAGGATTTCATTTTCAATACAACGGGAGGCATAGGTAGCCAGCTTAATATTCTTACTTACATCAAAAGTATTGACAGCCTTAATCAACCCAATAGTACCAATAGAGACCAAATCCTCAATATCAATTCCTGTATTATCAAATTTACGAGCAATATAGACTACTAAGCGAAGGTTCCTTTCAATTAACACACTTCTAACAGCCTGATCACCCTTCTCTAACTTATTTAATAAATACTCCTCTTCCTTATTAGATAATGGTGGCGGTAAAGCCTCACTATTTCCAACATAAAATACATTCTTGGCACTATAAAGCCCTAATACTTGTAACATTTTAATAGCATAAAGTCTAAATCTAAGCTTTAAATGAACAATCATCGAACGCAAAATAATCCCCTCCCCTATTTTTTTATGCTCGAAGCACTTCTGGATTTAATAATGCTTGATAATTATTATCTTTATCTAATCTCTTATCCTGTAAAGCAATTATTACCCTTTTAGTTGTAAAGATTTCATCCTTGGTAGTAATTGTAACCATATCAGGTCTAAAGCCAACTAACATTCCATTATCCTTTCCCAGAGAGTAAAATGGGATCAGCCTGAATCTACTGGTCCAGTCATTATCGGTCATCTCATTTAATAATCTGCCAGTATCATTCTTATATTTATAAAAGGCTTCCTTTACCTTATCAGGTAATATCTCCTCTAAAGCACCTACCTCTACTACTATAACAGGCACCTTAGTTAAAGGATCTTGTAATTGATTCCCTGTATCTACCAAAGCCTTTAGCTTGACTAGTTTATCATCAAAGCTGATTATAACTGGAATACAGAATATATCTGGCAATAACTTATATTGAATAAACATCCATCCAAACTTGCCTATTATGATGACTAAGATCGAACCCAAAATAATAATCCACAAATTATCTGGAGAAATATTTAAAACTTGTGCCAAACTATCTAATGGTGTCCCTCCTGTCAGGTTATAAAGAGCAAATATCGCTCCAGCTGTTACAAAGGTTATCAAATAAAAATAACCAACGGCTTTAAAGAAGTACTTACGAGATAATGGAGCAAAAGCAACCAATATCATTACTATAGATATTAAAAAATGAAAATAAATCCGATTCAAAAACCTAAATTGGGGTAAAATAATTATAATTGTATAAACTGTTCCCACCACCGAAGTCAAAAACAATCTCCAAATCTTATAATTTAAATCTGATAATTTAGCTGCTGCCCATAAGATTAAATAGTTCATCACTAGATTAATAAATGAAAATAGATCTAAATAAACTACTAACTTCATTTAGTATTATCACCTGCTTCACTCCCCTATTAAGAAGTATATTGCTAAAATCCTAAAATATAACTAAAAAATTTGAATTATAATCTATAATTAAATCCTTTTTACTAATTTTATGTCGAAATAAAAAAATCTCGATACCCTATGGCATCGAGATTGAATTAAAATTTTTTATTTCTCCTTAAAAAAGCTGGGATATCTAAATCATCATTGGAAAATGATTTAATATCTAAGTCATCATCCCTTCTAACATGCTCTTTCTTTCTTGGTTTCTCTTCCTCTTCCTTCTGTTTAACCTCTTTTTTACTGATTCCTTCCTGATCAAATCCAGTAGCAATTACAGTTACCTTAACTTCATTCTCTAAATTCTCATCTACAACTGTACCCAAGATAATATTTGCTTCAGGGTCAGCCACCTCAGAGATAACATTGGCTGCTTCATTAGTCTCATGTAATCCTAAATCCTTACCACCAGTAATATTTAAGAGAATTCCTTTGGCACCCTCAATAGATGCCTCCAATAAAGGAGAAGCAATAGCAGCTTTAGCAGCCTCTGCTGCTCTATTCTCACCACTAGCTCTTCCAATTCCCATTAAAGCAGAACCAGCATCGGTCATAATAGTTTTTACATCAGCAAAGTCAAGGTTGATTAGACCTGTAATTGTAATCAAGTCAGAGATACCTTGTACACCTTGTTTTAGAACATCATCAGCAGTTTTAAAAGCATCAATTAAAGTTGTCTGTTTCTCAACAACCTCTAATAATCTATCATTAGGAATGATAATTAAAGTATCTACCTTTTCCTTTAAATTTTCAATTCCATATTGGGCTTTTTGCATACGCTGACGCCCTTCAACAGTAAAAGGCTTAGTTACAACACCTACTGTTAAAGCACCTGATTCTTTAGCAATCTCTGCTACAACTGGAGCAGCACCAGTTCCTGTTCCACCACCCATACCTGCAGTGATGAATACCATATCAGCACCATTTAAAGCCTCAGCAATCATATCACGGCTCTCTTGAGCTGCTTCTTGCCCAATTTCAGGGTTAGCTCCTGCACCTAAGCCATTAGTTAACTTCTCACCAATCTTTAAGGTAACTTCTGCTCTTGACGCTACCAATGCCTGCCCATCGGTATTTACTGCAATAAACTCTACACCTTTTAGGTCAGACTCAATCATACGATTGACAGCATTATTACCGCCACCGCCTACACCTACTACTTTTATATTGGCGAAATTATCCATTTCAGCTCCAAACTCAAACATTAATACTCCTCCCTTGCAAACTAATTAGAATATATTTTTAAACCATTTTCCTACTGTATCAAATAAATTCTTGATTAATAGCTCTTCATTCATATCCTGCTCTGAATAGTCTTCATAATTCTCAGACCCATAATGAACCAAACCTACACCAGTAGAGAAGATGGCTCCATTATCTTCAGAAAACTGAGTATACCCTTCTCCAATATCATAAATAGAGCCATCTAGATACTCCAAGATACTATTTATATTGTCAGGTACTCCTACCCTTACTGGCATTCTTAATTTTCTAGAAGCAAATTCAGGGATTCCTTTTAATAAAGAGCCACCACCAGTAACCACCATTACTGAAGGGGTTAATCCATTATAGCCAGCCTTAATAATCTCTTGCTGGACTAGGCTAAATATCTCATCAACTCTAAACTGAATAATTTCACATAATAATTCACGAGAAAATACCCGAGTCTCATTACTACAACTATCTACCAGTTCAATCTGTTCATCTTCACCAATAAACTCTGAGCTGGCACAACCATATTGAACCTTTATTCTCTCGGCATCAGCAATAGATGTGGTCATAATAACATTCCGTCTCATCCACTCTGCTATATCCTTGGTAACATGGTCACCTCCTACTGGTAAACTGGATGTATACCAGACACTACCCCCTCTAAAAATAGCTATATCAGTAGTTCCACCACCCATATCTACCAGCACACCACTATCTTTATCGCTTCCTGTTAATACTGCTTTACTTGCAGCTAGTGGTTGTAAAACGATTCCAGCGACATCAAGACCTACCTTATGAATACTCTTAATTAAGTTTTGAATAGATGTTGCAGATCCTGTAATAATATGGGTTTCTGCCTCCAATCTAACTCCAGACATCCCTAAAGGGTACTTAATATCTTTGCAACCATCTACAATAAACTCTCGAGGTAACACATGAATAATTTCACGTTCTGGGGGAATAGAAATAATTTTAGTAGCCTCAATAACTCTTTCAATATCACGTCTAGTAATCTCTTTATTTTCCCCTGTAACAGCTACTACCCCATGGCTGTTTGTAGAAGAAATATGGGAACCAGCAATTCCAACAAAGGCTGATTCTATCTCTACTCCAGCCATTCTTTCTGCTTTTGTTACTGCTTTTTTTATAGAAGATACAGTGTCATCTATATCAACAACCATCCCTTTTTTTAAACCAGTAGAAGGGCTGGTACCTATTCCAATTATATTGGCACTCTTATTCTCATTTATTTCGGCAATAATAGTACATACTTTAGTAGTACCTACATCAATACCTGCAATTATATTTCTACGTGCCACTAAAAGCCCCCCTTTCTATAATAAACAAATTTAATATCTAAATTTAATATCTTAAAATAAAGCTAAAGATCCTTTTTAATCTTAAATTCAACAAACATATTCAATTCCCTCTTTTTAAAGGTATATTTTCTAAAAAAACTATTATAGACTTCATTAAAAATTAATCTCTATAATAGAATTCGATGATATTACAATAAAAATCAGTAAATTTTCTACTCTTAATCCCCCAAATAGAGCCTCAGCTGACAATACCATCAAACCAAAATTTAACAATAAAATTCTAACAGATTATCTCTCATTTTGCAAGGTGTACAATCACATTATTTCCATATCTTAAATCTATATATTCAATCTTCTGCCCTTTAGATTTGAGATCATTATATACTGAGGTGAATATCTTTGATTTAGCTTTGTTATCAAAATTACTACTTAACTTTACTATTCCGCCATCTACTAAAAATAATTGAAGCCCATCCCCTTTAGAGATATTCAGCTCTGAAATATCCTTTAGAAGTTGATCTGATAGCATACCCAAATAACTAATCGCCTTTTTAATTTCACTACTAATCTTAAGTTGCTTCCCATCATTAATAACCTCAACACCAGTGACTAAAGGTAGATTCCAATAAGCTAAATTTTTAGTTGTAGCTATAACCTGCCCTTCACTATCAATAATTTGATAGGAAGATTGAATACCTACTATTGCTATAGGACGTCTTTCGTTTACCTCTATAATCAACTTCTTTGGTAAATCTCTAGTAATAACAACCCCCTTAATTTGAGGTAATTCAACCAATTTATTCGCTAATTTTTGACGATCAATATTAAAAATATTAATATCTTCTAAATCACAATAAGTAATTATATATTCATCCGACAGTAGCTTATTTCCTTCTATCTCTATATCCTCTACTTGAAAATAATTAGAATTAACTAAACTTACTAATCCCAATATCAATAATAGTCCTATAGTAATCAAATAAATAGTCTTATGCTTGTCCACAGTATCACCTCACTTTACTAGAGAGAACTTAAGAAAAACAACCTAACAAGAACTACCTTTTATATAATCTCCTTTCTAACCATAAATATCTTTCTCTTAATGCAATTCACTTATGTACAAAGGAACATCTCTGTTTAAATACTATCAATAATCTCAACTTAAAATCTAGCAACATTTTGATAGACACAGAAATACACCCCTATACAAAAATTATCTAAAATTTAATGTAAGCCATTCTTAAATCAAAAATACTCTTTATGGGTAATTACCAAATTTTGTTTTTAGGTGATTAACTAGTTAGAAGTTAGGGAGTTGGGGTTTAACCGACTATATCCACCCACCTAATAACTAAAATATCACAATATCATCCTATAAAAACAGATTTAAATCATAAATATATAAAAGAAAACTAAGGGCTAGTAAAACTAACCCTTAATTTTAATCCTCTAAGGCATTCTCTAATATCTTAACTACCAGTTGATCAAAATCTATTCCAACAACTTCTGCAGCTTGAGGTAAAAGACTTGTTTCAGTCATACCAGGAATAGTATTGACCTCTAAAACATAAGCCTCTCCAGCAGAGTTGACTCTAAGATCAACTCTACCCATTCCCCTGCATTTTAAAGCCTGATAAGCCTTTAGAGCCAAAGACTCTGCATTCCTATAGACTTTATCCTCTAACTCAGCTGGTATAATAAAGTCTGTCATCCCTTTGGTATATTTAGACTTGAAATCATAAACCCCCTCTTTTGGTCTAATCTCAATAATAGGTAAGACCTGTGGGGATTCATTACCTAATAATCCAATAGTTATCTCCTTACCTGGAATAAACTCCTCTACCAATAATTCTCGATCATATTTTAAAGCCTCTTTAATAGCCTCTATTAGTCCATCCTGACTCTTTACTATAGATAGACCAAGACTTGAACCTTCTAAGGCAGGCTTAACCACTATTGGTAATCCTAAATCATCAATTAAATCTTGCTCTATCTCTTCAAGTTTATCTTCTATCTCATTGGCCTTTAAAACTGCAAACTTAGGAGTATCAATATCTAAGTTATTGAAGATTCTCTTTGACATGATCTTATCCATTGCCAAAGCACTGGCTAAAACCCCAGAACCAGTATAGGGGATTCCCTCTAATTCTAACAATCCTTGAATAGTTCCATCTTCACCAAAACGCCCATGTAAAGCAATAAAAGCAATATCAATTTCTTCTTGATATAGTCTCTTATGTAAATCTTTGGCTGGGTCAATATCTATAGTATGATACCCTTGCCTATTTAACGCATCTAAGATGGCTTTACCAGTCTTTAAAGAAATCTCCCGTTCAGCAGATCTCCCACCTCTAATAACTGCAATCTTTTTATCCTTCAATATTACCTTCCCCCTTTCAGCCCTCTTCCCGGCGTATTTTAGCACCTAAACTAGTTAATTTATCTGTTAAAAATTCATATCCTCGATCTATATGATAGACATTTTCTACTATTGTTTCACCATCTGCTACCAAACCAGCTAAGACCAAAGCTGCCCCTGCTCTTAAATCTGTTGCTTCTACAGTGGTACCTGAGAGTTTATTTACACCTTTAACGATAGCTGAATTACCTTCTATCTTGATATCAGCCCCCATTCTACGCAACTCATCGGCATGCTTTAAACGATTTTCAAAGATTGTCTCAGTTACTATACTAGCACCTTCAGCTATTGAAAGAAATGTCATAAACTGAGATTGCATATCTGTAGCGAAACCAGGATATGGTAAAGTCTTAATATTTACACCTTGCCACTTATCCTGACCAATTACTTGAATTTGATCTCCATCTACATCAAGATCTACTCCTGATTCAACTAGCTTGGCTATTACAGCCTCAATATGTTCAGGAATAACATCTTTAACCAAAACATTTCCTTTAGTAATCGCAGCTGCCACTAGAAAAGTTCCTGCTTCTATTCGGTCTGGAATGACTTGATAATCAACAGGATGTAATTTTTTGACACCTTGTATTTTGATTACATCAGTTCCAGCACCACGTACACTAGCACCTAACTGATTAAGAAAGTTCTGCAAATCTACAATTTCAGGCTCTCTAGCCGAATTATAAATCACCGTCTTTCCTTCAGCTAAAACTGCTGCCATCATGATATTCTCAGTTGCTCCTACACTAGGGAAATCCAAATGAATCTCTGCACCAGTCAACTTCTCTGCTTTTCCTTCTAAATAACCATGACCTTGTTTAAATTTTACTCCTAAAGCCTTTAATCCTTTGATATGAAGATCTATAGGTCGAGTCCCAATACTACATCCTCCAGGCTGAGAAATTTTAAACTCCCCAAAGCGACCTACTAAAGGTCCCATTAAAAAGACTGTAGCTCTCATCTTTCTCATCAACTCTTCAGGAATCTCACAGGAATTCAAACCTGCAGTATCAACAATCAACTTGTCATCTTCTGATCTAGCTTTGGCACCCAAGGTCTCTAAAACCTCTTTCATAACTCTAACATCACGCAATTTTGGTACTCTACCAATAACACATTCTCCACCTGATAAAACAGTTCCCGCTAAAATCGGCAAGACTGCATTTTTGGCACCACTGATAGTTACTTCACCTTGAAGCTTTTGACCACCATTGATTATAAATCTACCCATCCTTTCACCTCCTATTTTTAACTTAAAAAGATAATCTCTCTTTTTAAATTTACTCCAAACTTACTCAAGACAAGATTCTCAACTCTTTCCATCAACTCTAAAACCTCTTTTGCCGTAGCTGCTCCTAGATTGACTATAAAATTAGCATGTTGGGTAGATATTTGAGCATCACCTATCCTTAAACCCTTCCCTCCAGCCTGATCAATCAACCTTCCTGCTGAATCATTAGGAGGATTTTTAAAGATACAACCTGCATTTGGCCATTTTAAAGGTTGGCTTCTCTTCCTCTTTGATAATAGTTCTTTGCTTTCTTTTATTATCTTCCTAGAGTCCTTTGGAACTAATTCTAGCTCCGCCTCTAATATGATCTCTTTACTATTTTGAAAAGGACTGCTTCTATAGCTAAAGTCTAACTCTTTACTACTATAGATCTTGACCTCTCCAGTTGCTAATAAGGTCTTTACTTTGATTATTAAATCACCTATAGAACGTAAATCACCTATACCAGCATTCATTACAATAGCTCCACCTAAAGTTGCCGGTAAACCCATAGCAAATTCTAAACCACTCAAACCTCTTTTAGCAGCTTTGCTAGATAATAATGGTAAACTCAGACCAGCATCAGCAATTAATCTGTTCCCGACAAATTCTAGCTTAACATCTTTTTGTGGCAATTTAATGACAAGACCAGATAATCCTCTATCACTGACCAATAAATTACTCCCATTACCTATTAAATAATAATTAATATTATTCTGATAAAGATATTTAATTAGTTTTTCTAAATCATTAGCTCCCTTGGGAATAGCCAATAACTCGGCAGGTCCCCCAATTTTGAAAGATGTATACTTCTTTAATGGTTCATCAAAGAGAATATCACCCTCGATTAAACTGCTAATCTCTTTCTTATGTAATTCTTCCAACATAACCACCCCAATTTTATCGACAACTAGATTATCTTAAAGATTAATCTATAATATTAATCTATAGAGAAGCTTATCTAAAAGGTAAATACACCCTATAATATGCAAGTTCAAAGCAATCTGTTAATAGAATCTGTTAATTGCTAATTGCTTAATGTTAATTAATAACTGTAGTTTTTTGACTCTAGAATTGAATAATAGAATGATGAAGCTATATTTTAAAATCAATTATAATTTTTAGCAAACCATAAAAATTTTTTATCTTCTACTTAGACTTAAGCCTAAACTGTTATCTTATCAGTTCTAAACTCAACTTAAAGGTCACAATATCCATCTGATTAAGCCTGTCCAACTTATATACAATTTATAGGGTGTAATCTATTACACCCCTAGTAAATCTTTAATTAAATTAATTAATTTCTCTATAGCCTCTGGTTGACCTAAATTTTTACTAGCATCAGCCATCTCAATTAATTCTTCTTGATCAGTAAATAAATCATTAATAAACTCATTTAAGAGTTCTGTTGTCAATTGATCATCTAAGATAACCTTGGCTGCACCCTTTTTCTCTAAAGATTGGGCATTATGGAGTTGATGATTTTCAGCAGCATAAGGATAAGGAATCAAAATAGCAGGAATCCCACAGGCTGTAATCTCTGCCAAGCCTGTTGCTCCAGCTCTAGATATTACAAGATTAGCAACTGCCAATGCTGCAGCCATGTTATACAAATAGGGCTTAATCATAATGTTCCCTCTTTCTATATCCTTTATTCCCATTTCATTAGCTTTCTCTATTACAAAATCAAAATCTTGCTTACCTGTAATGTGCAAAAGCTGTAAGTTTGACCTCTTAATCTTAGGATATAGACCTATAACAGCCTGATTAATACTCCTAGCCCCTCTACTACCGCCAAAAACCAAAATAACCTTCTTATCTTCAGCTAGCCCTAAATCTCTTAGCGCCTCACTTCTATCCTTCTTTAAAATCTCTGGTCTAATTGGATTACCTGTTAAAATGGTCTTCTCTTTAGATTTAAAGTATTTCTTAGCATCAATATTACTTAAAGCAATCCTATCTACAAATCGTGATAATAATTTATTAGTTATACCTGGATAGGCATTCTGTTCATGAATTAAAGTAGGAACCTTGGATAAAGCTGCTGCTAACACTATAGGTCCACAGACATAGCCCCCTGTTCCAATAACTATATCAGGCTTAAAATTCTTAACAATCCTTCTAGCCTCAATTAAACCTACCCCTGTCTTTAAGATAGATTTGAATAATTTCAAGGATAACTTTCTAGGCAGACCCTGTACAGAGATAGTCTTTAAATCATAGCCTGCTTTTGGAACAATATCTGCCTCTAGCCCCTGCTTAGTCCCAACAAAGATAATCTCTAAATCATCAAACTCCTCTTCTAAACCACGAGCAATTGCTAAACCAGGATAGATATGCCCTCCTGTTCCACCACCAGAAATTAAAACTTTCATATATTAGTCACCTCTAATTTATAGTAAATCGTGATACATTCAATAGAATACCCACACCAGCTAACATAAATACTAAAGAAGAACCTCCATAGCTGATAAAAGGTAAAGTGATTCCAGTAACTGGCATAGACCCACTTACCACTGCTAGATTAACCATCGCCTGTAGAGTAATCATAGTTGTAATTCCTACAGAGATTAAACAACCAAATAAGTCCTCAGCCTGTAGGGCAATCTGTAATCCTCTCCAAGCAAAGACAAAATAGAGTAAAATAACTGTAGATGTTCCTACAAAACCTAGCTCCTCTCCCAATACAGAGAAGATGAAGTCGGTTCCTGGTTCTGGTAAGTAAAAAAACTTCTGCCTACTCCGACCTAGCCCTAATCCAAATAACCCTCCTGAACCCAAAGCATATAAAGACTGAATAATATGAAACCCTGAGCCTAAGGGGTCCTTCCAAGGATCTAGAAAAGAGAGTAGCCTTTTTAAGCGATAAGGTGCTGTAATAATCATATAAAATACCGCTGGAATCGACAAAGACCCTAAGCCTATTAAATGACCCCATCTAGCTCCTGAGGCTAAGAGCATAACAAATACAGTCCCTCCAATAGTAACAGCAGTTCCCAAATCTGGCTCCATCAAGATCAAGGCAAAGACAATTCCTAAGATAAATAAAGCTGGTACTAGCCCCTTCCAAAAGTTCTTAACCTCTTTATTCTTTAAAGCCAAAAAACGGGACATATAAATTACCATAGATACCTTGGCAATCTCTGAAACCTGTAAGGGCGGTAAAGGTCCTAAATCGATCCATCGGCTTGAACCCTTAACACTCTTTCCTATCCCTGGAATCAAAACTAGGATAAGAAGTGCAATACTTCCCAATAAAATCTTAGGAGCCCACTTGATATACTGGTGATAGTCAAACCTCATAAAGAAGATCATTACCCCAATTCCAACAATCGACCACATCAACTGTCTCTTTAGAAAATAAAAACTATCATCATACTTTTGAGAAGATGAGATTGATGTAGAACTAAAGACCATCACTACCCCTATGCATAGCAGAGTTACTACTACAAAAAAGATTATAAAATCAGGAGCTTTTTTATACATAATATTTCCTCCCTAAAAATAGTACACAATTGACTATTTATTGCTAACTGTCAACTTTCTTGACCGCTTCTTTGAACTCTCTTCCTCTTTGTTCATAGTTATCGAACATATCCCAACTAGCACAGGCTGGTGATAATAAGACAATCCCTTCACCACAAGCTACCTCTGTGGCTACTTTAACAGCCTCCTGAATACTTTTAACATGGTAAATAGAGTCATATTCTAGCTTATTGAGACTGGCTTCAATTTTATCGGCAGTCTCTCCTAAGAGGACTACACCTTTAACCTTTTCTTTAATAATCTTGGCAAAATCATCAAATTCAGAACCTTTATCCTTACCACCTGCAATTATAACTAGTGGTGGTTCAAAGGTCTCTATTGCCTTAGTAGAAGCAATAGGGTTTGTTCCTTTAGAATCATTGATATACCTAACACCATTAATAGTAGCCACATCTTCAATCCTATGTTCAACTCCCGAAAAGATCTTTAATATCTCTACTAATATATCTTTACTAGCTCCCATTAATAAAGAAGCTGCTACTGCTCCTAAAGCATTTTCTAAGTTATGAGGCCCCTCAATTCCAATCTCCTTGCTATCAATAATCTCTTCTTTACTTCCTAATAGATTAGCTACTATTTTATTATCTCTTAAATAGACCCCCTCTGTTAACTCTTCTTGCTGACTGAAAAATACCACTTGACCTTGAGTATTGTCGGCAAATTTTCTAACTATAGGGTCATCATAATTTAAGATAATATAATCATCTTGAGTTTGATTCATAAGTAACTTTCTTTTAGCCTCAATATATGCTTCAAAGCTACCATGTCGGTCTAAATGGTCTGGTGTAATATTTAAGAAGAGACTGATATCAGGTCTAAACTCTTTAATCTCCTCTAATTGAAAGGAGCTAATCTCTGCTATTACAATATCCTCTTTCTCTAGCTGAGGTAGATCCTGAATTAATGCCCTTCCTATATTACCGCCAACCACAGTCTTTCTTCCTGTAGCCTTAAATATCTCTCCAATTAAAGTAGTAGTTGTTGTCTTACCATTAGTTCCTGTAATAGCAATTATAGGAGCCTTGCAGAAGCGATAAGCAAGCTCTACCTCACTAATTATCTCTATTCCAGCACTTCTTGCCTGCTGTAAAAGAGGAATATCTGTTGGAACTCCAGGGCTGATAATAATTAAATCAGATTTTAAAACTAACTCTAAAGTATGTCCACCTAAATCAAAGTTGACTTTACAACCTCTTAAAGCAGCAATCTCTTCCTTTAATTGAGCTTCTTGCTTAGCATCAGTCACTATAATCTTAGCACCTTGTTTATCTAAAAATTTAACAGTCTCTACACCAGTTCTCTTCCCTAATCCCACAACTGTTATTAGCTTATCTTTTAATTCCATATTATCTTCCTTTCTTAACTTAGCTTGGCAAAACCTAATAATCCTACTAATGATAATATAATTGCTATAATCCAAAACCTAACAACAACCTTAGATTCTGCCCATCCACTTTTTTCAAAGTGGTGATGAATAGGGGTCATCTTAAAGACTCTTCTACCTTCTTGATATAAGCGGCGGGTAATTTTAAAGTAAGTCACCTGGATCATCACAGAAGTAGCTTCTATTACATAAACTCCACCTATAATAAATAAAAAGAGCTCAGTCTTGGTTAAAACCGCTAAGGCAGCTAAGGCCCCTCCTAAGGCTAGAGAACCTGTATCACCCATAAATACTTGGGCAGGGTAACTATTAAACCAAGAAAACCCTAAACAAGCCCCTGCAATAGCTGTAGAAAAGATAGCTAGATCTGTAGCTCCGAATTGATAAAGAATATAAGCATAGGTAATTGTAACTATAATAGTAACACCTGCTGCTAAACCATCTAAACCATCTGTTAGATTCACAGCATTAGAGGCTCCTACTAGAACAATAATCACAAAGGGGATAAATAGATTACCTAAATCTATACTCTTATGTAGATAAGGAATTAAGATATCAGTCCCTATTTCCAACCTAGTTAGAACAAAGAAAGCCAACATTCCAGCAATTATAATCTGCCCCAGTAACTTCTGTTTACTGGTTAGACCTTCATTCTGCTTTTTAATTATCTTGATAGAATCATCTAATAGACCTAAGAAACCATAACCAAGAAGTACAAATAAAGCCAAAACTACCTCTTGGCTTATCTCACCAATGGCTAGAGTAGCTACTACTACAGCCAAGATGATTATAATCCCACCCATAGTAGGAGTACCTGCTTTCTTCTGATGGCTTTGAGGTCCCACCTTTCTAATGCTCTGTCCAAACTTCATTACCCTTAACCAGTTTATTAAAAAGGGTCCAGTTAATAGTGTGACAACCAAAGCTATAGTCGCTGCAAATATTAAGTCAATCATTACTATCACTCCCTAATCCTCTAATAAGGCCTGTGAAACCTCTTCAAGTTTCATCCCTCTTGAAGCTTTTACTAAAATTGTATCATTAACAGTTATAATATCCAATAAATCTTCTATTAATTTAGCTTTATCTTGATAGCTAAAGATAGATGAATTATCCATTCCACTATCTTTAGCACCTTCTCCAATATAATTACCCAATTCTCCATAAGTAAAGAGATAATCTATTCCTTTTTCGGCAAGGATACTACCTATAGCCTGATGCTCTTTTATAGCTATATCTCCCAACTCTAGCATGTCACCTAAAACTGCTATTCTTCTACCTTCTCCAATATCAAATAAGGTATCTATAGCCCCTCTCATTGATGCTGGATTGGCATTATAGGTATCATCAATAATTTTAACATCATCTTCAGTAGTTAAAATCTGATTTCTCATCTTAGTTAATTGAAAGTTACTCAGTCCCTCTACTATCTCTTTTAAAGAAATATCTAAAGCCAATCCTACCGCTACAGCAGCTAAGGCATTATAGACATTATATCTTCCTGGAACAGGTAAAGTAAGGGGCTTTTGGTAACAGTTATTGCTTATCAGCAGATTAAAGGAGATAGCACCATCATCTAAGCTTTTTATCTCAGTCGCTCTTACTTTATTATACTCCTTTAATCCATAGTTAATAACCTCTGCTGTAGTTAATCTATCCATCTTCTTAACCTTATCATCATCACCATTTAAGATAGCAACTCCATCGGCTTTTAAAGCAACTATTAACTCCGATTTGGCTTTAGCAATATTATCAACACTCTTTAGTATTTCAATATGAGCAACACCTACATTGGTAATTACCCCAATATCTGGCTCAGCTATCTTAGCAAGAAGGTCTATCTCACCTAAGGCTCTCATTCCCATCTCTACTACTACAGCTTCATAACTACTATCTAAGCGAAAGAGAGTCAAGGGCAGACCAATCTCATTATTAAAGTTACCAGCTGTCTTTAAGGTCTTATACTCCATACCCAAAACTGCAGCAATCATATCCTTAGTTGTAGTTTTGCCTGTACTACCAGTAACTGCAACTACAGTAATATCAAATTTATTTCGATAATAATGGGCTAAATCCTGTAATGCTTTAGTGGTATCTTCTACCTTAATTATGGTCTTATCAATATCTAAATCAATCTCTTTTGAAACTATTGCTACACTTGCCCCTCTAGTAAAGGCATCCATCATAAAATTGTGCCCATCAAAATTCTCACCCCTAATAGCTATAAATAAGTCACCTTGCTCAATCTGACGAGAATCTATAGAGATATTATCGATTTTTATCCCTTTATCTCCTATAATTTCTCCTGAAATAGCCTGAGCTATCTCCTCTAAACAGAGAGTCTCCACCCTATCACCTCAATTTCTATATATAAAAATAAAAAGGATTATTAGTAACGAATTACACGAATTTAAAGCAAAACAAATTTTAAATATGAATTTAACCTTTAAACTTTTAATTCATACCATTCCTACTAAATTCGCCACTAGATTAATTTAATTTCTTTTTCATATTTTATATATCTAAAAATTATTTACTCATATTTTTTCAATTCTTAACTTTTAACTCTTAATTCTTAACTGTTTAATCGCTTCTCTAGCTATCTCTCTATCATCAAAATCAATTGTCTTATCCTTAAGAATCTGATAGGTTTCATGGCCTTTACCTACAATAATGACTATATCCTCACTTTTAGCCAGCTTAATCGCTTCTTTAATAGCAGTTGCTCTATCTTCAATTATAATATACTCTTCTCCCTCTACTTTACCTTCCTCTTCAATACCTGCCTTAATATCCTCGATAATAGCCATTGGCTCTTCACTACGGGGATTGTCAGAGGTTACGATAGCAAAGTCGCCTAGAGTTACTCCAATTCTACCCATAATAGGTCTTTTAGTTCTATCACGGTCTCCACCACAGCCAAAGACTACTATCTTGCGCCCCTTAGTAAATTCACTGGCAGTATTTAATACATTCTCCATTCCATCAGGTGTATGGGCATAGTCTACTATCACACCAAAATCTTGACCTTCATTTATAATCTGAAATCTACCTGGTACCCCTTCAATCTTTTCAAGCCCCTTCTTAATCTCTGCTAGGCTAAACCCTAAGCTATAAACAGTTCCAATAGCAGCCAAAGAGTTATAGACATTAAAACGCCCTGTCAAGTTTAATTTGATTGCTAGCTTCTCCTGATTAGTTTTTAGAGTATAACTTACACCCTTTTTGTTTACTTCAATCTCCTCTGCCTTCAAGTCAGCTTCAGAGTTGATACTATAGCTAATCACTTCACCTCTAGCCTCTTTGATAATCGCTTCACTTCTAACATCATCTACATTGATTATAGAGGGCTTATCATTCATCTTAAATAATTTAATCTTAGCTGCTAGATAATCCTCAAAGGATTCATGAAAATCCAAATGATCTTGACTGAGGTTGGTAAAGACTTGACGATCAAAATCAACTCCCAATACCCTATCCAACTCTAATGCATGAGAAGAGACCTCCATCACTGCATGGGTCACTCCATCTTCTAGCATCTCAGCAAAGATTCTCTGTAAATCTACAGATTCAGGTGTTGTTCTACTTGCATCCTCCTCTTTATCACCAATCTTAGTCTTGATAGTACCAATTAAACCTGTCTTAATTCCTAACTCTTTTAGCATAGATTCGATTAAATAGGTAGTTGTTGTCTTACCATTGGTACCTGTTACCCCCACTACTGTTAGCTCTTTAGATGGATATCCATAGAACTTAGCACTTAATTGGGCTAAAGCCTTCCTTGAGTCCTCTACTTTAATTACTGCAACCCCACTAGCCTCAGCATCTTTTTCTACAATGATAGCTTTGGCTCCATTCTCAACTGCATTGGCAATAAATTGATGCCCATCAGACTTAAAACCAGTAATAGCTACAAATAAATACCCCTCTTCCACCTTTCTAGAGTCATAAGTTATCCCTGCAATATCTATATCTAAATCTTGATTAAGCTCTTTATACTCTAACACTTTAAGTAGTTCCTGTAATTTAATCATTTTACCCCCCCTAATATCAGTTGACAACGTACAGTGTACAATAAAAATCATATAATCAAAATTTATTGAATCTACAATTAAAATATTTTAATTGTAGATTGTAAATTGTGCATTTATTCTAACCAAACTTTAATATAGTCTCCAGAGTCAACAGTTTTTCCCGCTACTGGCTGCTGTTTTACAACTTCTCCAGCCCCTTGCCATCTCAACCTCAAACCTAAATCGCTCATTATATTGGCTGCTTCTCTAACTCTCATTCCCTTTAAATTGGGCACAGTTACTTTATATCTATTCTTATTCTTCTCAGCACCATCAAAAAATAATATAACTGTACTTCCTTTATTAACAACTACTTCAGGATTAGGTACCTGATCAACAATAATGTCCCCTTCTCCTTCTAACTTAACCTTTAACCCTTGATCTACCAACATCTCTTCTGCTACACTCAAAGATAAGTTCTTAACATTTGGAACCTTTACTCTTTTTATATGTTCTTTCTCATCTTCCTTGTCCTCATTCTCTTTTTTTGGTGGTATCTCTAAATATCTTACAGCATCCTTAATCACATTATGGAAGATAGGAACTGCTACTTGAGATGCATAATGGGGCTCACTAGTTAAGCCATAAACCACAACTAAGGCAACCAACTCTGGTTTATCTGCTGGAAGCATCCCTACAAAGGAGACATTGTACTTCCGCTGCCCATAATACTTGGCTGTTCCTGTCTTACCACCTATCTCATACCCATCCAATTTCGTTGCCTGTCCAGAACCATTCTCAACAACACCAACTAGAAGCTCTCTTTCAATTCTAGCAGTCTTTTCAGAGATAACCTTTCTAATAGGCTCTGGTTCTACCTTCTTAATTAACTTACCATCTGTACTCCTAACCTCTTTGACTAAATGGGGGTTTAATAGTTGACCACCATTTGCTACTGCTGATACTGCAGTTATTAATTGAATTGGAGTAACTGAAACCCCATGACCAAAAGCCATAGTAGCTAACTCTACTGGTCCAATTTGAGGTAGAGTATACATTAATCCTTTAGCTTCACCTGGAAATTGGATATCTGTCTTATCACCAAATCCAAAGGCTTTGATATACTTATAGAAGGTCTCTTTTCCTAAGCGTTGCCCCACTTGAACAAAACCAGGGTTACAAGAGTTCTGTACAACCTCAGCAAAGGTCTGACTACCATGGCCTCCATGCTTCCAGCAATGGATAATCTGACCTGCCACCTCTATATACCCTGGATCAAAAAATTTATCATTAGGATGAACTACACCCTCTTCTAAACCAGCCGCAGTGGTAATAATCTTAAAAGTAGAGCCTGGTTCATAAGTATCGGAAACAGCACGATTTCTCCATAATCCTGGAGAATATTCAGCAAAATTATTGGGATCATAAGCTGGACGATTTGCTAAAGCTAAAATCTCTCCAGTATTGGGATCCATCATCACAATAGTAGCTGCTTCAGCAGTATGTTCTGTCAATGCCTTATCCAATTCCCGTTCTGCTATATATTGGAGTACATTATCTATTGTCAAATAAATATTATTACCATCATCAGGAGCTTTATAATCCTTAATCCCTTCTGGAATCTTACGACCAACTGCATCACTTTCAATCGAAATCCTTCCTGGATTCCCCTTAAGCTGATTATCATATGATAACTCTATACCCTGTAACCCTTGATTATCAACCCCTGAAAAGCCTAATAGATGGGAAGCAAGCATACCTTTAGGATAAAAGCGTTTAGTCTCCTCAGTAAAGGTTATTCCCGATAAATTCAACTCTCTAATTGCCTTAGACTGTTCATCACCTATCTTCCTTGAAATATATACAGCAGCAGCCTTCTTAGTTATCCTCTTATAAATTTCATCTTGATCTTGATCTAAAATTTCAGATAACTTCCTTGCTGTCTCTTCTGGATTCTTAATCTCTTTTGGAATTGCTACAACAGTATCAGCACTAGCACTAACTGCTAGCTCTACACCGTTTTTGTCATAGATTATCCCCCGCTTAGGCTCAACCTTTAGCTCTCTTAAGCGTTGTCCTAAGGCTTTTTCTTGATAGAGATTATTACTTATAATCTGTATCCATGAAAATCTACCTAATAAGAATAACATTACCGCCATTAAAATTATAAATAAAAAATTAATCCTCTTTTTAGTCTCTAATCTTAGATTTCTCAACTAACTACCTCCTTATCCAATTATTAGGAGGGTTTTATACAGACTTCAATTTCTATTAGTGCCCCCTATTAAGATATATATTTTATAAGATATTAATTTATAAATAAAGATTATTAGTCCAGGGTTCCTGCCTGCACTTGAGATATATTATTAAACCAAGCAAATATTCTATCTTTAATCCCTTTCTTCTTAACAGTTTTTATTTCCTTGTCTTTATTCTCAGCTAGATTGATATCTTTATTCTTTTTATCTTGAGGCTCTTCTACAATAATATAATTTATCTCATCAGGCTCAGCCATTCCCAAATCATCCTTAGCAATCTTTTCAATTCTACGCAAAGATTTCAAGCTAGATATCTCCAATTGTAAATAAGCCTTCTCAGTCTTTAATTTATCCCTCTGCTCTTCTAACTTTTCAACTTGAAAATTCAATCTAGATACCTGAACATATTGATTAATATATATGATGAAGACCACCCCTATTAAAAAGAGCAAAAAGCTATAAAAGAACATCAACTTAAAGGTATTATTATCCTTCTTTTGTCTGACTTTATGTTCACTATTGTGTCTAATTCCACCTTGGTGATGATCAAGATATTCTCTTCTAGGTCTCTTTACCAACTTTATTCACCAACCTTCTATTTTAGAACAATTTATCGCTTCTCTGCTACCCTTAATTTGGCACTTCTAGACCTTGGATTTTGACTGATTTCTTCTGGGCTTGGTTCAATTGGACTTCTTGTTATAATCTTCACCTCTTGTTTAGTATCACAAGTACATACTGGAAACTTTGGTGGGCAGGTGCACTTTTTAGCTAAATCTTTGTAGGTATGTTTAACTATTCTATCCTCTAAGGAATGGAAAGTGATAATACTGACTCTTCCCTTCTTCTTCAACCTAGACACTGCATCCTTGATTGCATCTTCAATAATACCCAATTCATTATTGACAGCTATCCGCAAGGCTTGAAAGGTTCTTCTTGCTGGATGGGGTCCTTCTCGCCTTGCCCCAGCTGGAATAGCAGCTTTAATCACATCTACTAGCTGAAAGGTAGTCTCTATCTTCTCTTCTTTACGGCGTTCAACAATAAACTCAGCAATTCGACTTGCCCAGCGCTCTTCACCATATTCAGTAATAATCTCTGAGAGTGCATCCTCAGATAATGTATTGACCAAATCAGCTGCAGTTTTTCCCCTATCTGGATTCATCCTCATATCTAAAGGAGCATCATAATTATAGCTAAAGCCCCGTTGTGGAGTATCTAGCTGATAAGATGAAACCCCTAAATCAAAGACAAACCCATCTACTTTCTCTATTCCTAAATCATCTAATACATAGGTCAAATTCCGATAATTATCTTTGACTAAATCTATCTGAGCATCATACTTACTTAACCTCTCTTGAGCAGCTTTAATTGCTGCACTATCTTGATCAATTCCAATCAATCTACCCTCAGCACCGATTCTTTTGACTATCTCTTCAGAGTGTCCAGCTCCTCCCAAAGTACAGTCAACATAAATTCCGCCCTCTTTACAGTTTAAATAATCTATAGTCTCTTTTAATAATACTGTCACATGTTCAAATTCCATATCCCTATCACCCTTTTTCTTATGAATATTATACAGATTTATTATTTGAATAAGTATCAAAAAGTATGAATTGAAGAATTATTCTCTAATTTAATATGTTATAAATATATATTTAAAATAAAAGTACCCTACATAAACCCAAAACTATAACCTTTATTTTCTCTACTAAGTTATTACATTTATAATTCATCTCTATATAAATAGCAATTTAGATTATATTCTGCTCAATTTAGCTAAAAACTTCTATAGAACTTCATACTACTTACAATTTTAAAATAATCTTTACATTTAAATATATCTTATATAAATACTCACCAATTCTCAAAGATAAAAATACCCGCAATTAATAATAATTCTATACTCACTATTAATCTCCTTTTCATAAATGGTATAAATTGGACTAAAGAGAATAATAAAATGAATATAATAAAAATAAATCCTAAAAATCTGTAACCAAAATCCCTACTCTCTCATAAAGTAAATAGTAAGTTGAACCTACATAAAAAGGAGGTTATACTATGAAGGTTGATTTTTTATTTGCTTGGTCTAAAAATGAACATGATGATATGAAAGCTGTTGGTGGAGGTTTTAAGTTACCTGCACCTATTAAATGGTTTAAATCCCTCTTTAAAAAGTAATTATTGCTTCATAAATCACCAATTCTAACTAAATCAAAAGTGGAACTAAAATTGGAACAAATGCAGATAGTACTGCACCACTAACAAAAGCGATTATTGCAATCTCAGCATCATTTACACTCTTAGTGATTAAGGGTAAGGTTGTATCCATTGTTGTAGCCCCTCCAGGAGCAATTACTGTAAGCTTAGTGCCTATTTTAGCCAGTAGTGGTATTAAGACTAGTGCAAATAACTCCCTAAACACATTGCTTAAAAATGCTAAAGCACCGATATCTGTGCTATAGGTTTTAGTCAATATAACTGCTGAAAGACTATACCAACCAAAGCCAGCAGCAATAGCCGATGACTCATTAACTGGCAATTTAATTAAAATACCAAAAAGAATTGCTCCTGCTATACTACCTATCGCTATTAAGGTAGGAACCAACATTATTTTAAAGCCTAATCTCTTTAAATCAGCTATTACTTCCTTATTTCTTCCAATATCTATACCTACTCCTAATAATAAAATAGATAAAGATATAGTTGAAATTAAATCTAAATACTCTAGTGATGAAGTTGGGATAATAAAATAACCAGATATCACTCCCAAGATTATAATAATTATTATAGCCACTAACATAACACCCTTAATCCTCCCTTTTAAACTTAAATTCAAATAAGAACAATAAGATTACACTACCTAATACACTCCCTAATGATAAAACAATAGCTTTAAATCCCAAGGTTTTAAGGTTACTTACTACCTCTGGATCACCACCAATTTTAACCCCCATAGTAAATAATAATAAAAATAATCCAACTAAAGTCAACTTATCTGTAAAACTATATAAATTCTCTGCTAATAAGCCTTTATAAGAAATTAAAATCCCCATTATTAAAGATATAACTATCAGCCCCATACTGCCCTCCCCTAAATAATAAAAACAAGTGTTTATTTTTCATTAATTACTCCTTAATCAATCCTAAACATTACTTCTAATACTCAGCTATAATTATAACATACTTTTTAATAATCTTGCCACTAAATATATCTTATCAAAAAGCTGTTTTAAAAAATGATAAAACCCTGGAAACGTTAGTATTTCCAGGGTTTTATTAAATCACCAAACCATCTGAGCACCTAAATAAATCCCATGGTATCCCTCACTAAAATCGCTATAACCAATTATATCATCGTCTTTATCAAAGTTATAATTTTCAAGAATATAAGTAGCATTTAATTTAAAACTCTCACTTAATCTAAAATTGATCTCAAAGCTTGCGCTATATCCATCTATATTCCCTTCTCCATTATCACCAGGAACTAACATTTCATATTTTCCAATGGCAAAATAATCTCCAACAAGAACTAACTCAAGATTATCATTAATCTCTTTTCCTATCCTTAAACTAATTGGTAACAAATATCCAGTAATATCTGTAGTAAACCAGAAATCCGATGCCGTAGAATTATCTAAAAATATTCTCTTAATTCCCCACCCCATATAACTATCTTTAGAGAAACTATCAGCCTTATTATAGAACAATACATCAAGAATATTAAAACCATAATCTCCATTTTTAGCAAAGGAGTCTCTTACAAATAACTCCTCATATAAGTTATAAGGAGTAAGTTCATTACTTTTTAAGATTAAAACTCCACCCTTTAACTTCTCATCTTGACTATCTAATTCATTCAATCCAAATTTAATGCCTAATTCATTAGTTGCCATAGCTTTAAATGAAAAGATTAAAATAATCATCATAGCAAATAATACAGTTTTTTTATTCAAAAAATCACCTCTTTATATATAAATTAATCATTACTCTTCAAAGGTTGCAGAGATATCAATGTCACTTTTACAATCTATTACTACTATTTTTCCTATTATATTATGGGTTTGACCATTGTCAGGATTAGTATAGTAAGTAGCATAAATTATATCATCATCACTAATAATAGCACCTTTAATGACTCTTCCTTCAGAATTTAAAAGTGCCTGAACACTATTATCATCAACTGTATTATCAGTTTCCTGTATCTTTATTGGATTACCATCTATACTTAAGCCTGTTAAAACATCTCCTTCACCTACTCTTGCAAGAGGGGTAGGAATAATAAAAATATCTCTACCAGGGAAGAAATAATTTTCATTATTTGTTGGAGAAATATTCAATTTTCCATCACCTTCAATATCTACAATAACTTCAGGCCATTCTTCAGTATATACACTACTTAATTTATTTAGCACATGATAATTCTCAATCATTAAATCATCTAAATGCTCATCCCCAGAAGATGGCAATTCATCAGTGCCAATTCTAATATATTTATTTCCTGTTAAATATACTTCTTCTAAATTATCTTTTAGGTTTTCTAATGGAGTAATATCTTTTAATCTATTATTTAATAACCACAAACTCTTTAATTTCGTTAAATTTTGAATAAAGTTTATATCAGTAATCCCATTGTGATTTAATTTCAAAACTTCAAGATTATTTAATTTATCAAATTTAGAAAAAGCATCAATTACTGCGAAATCAGTATGGTCATAACCTAAATCGTCACTAGTATAATCATCATCACCATTATCATTTACAATGATATCAGAGATTTCTAACTGGCGTAAGCTATTAATTTCAGAGATTGTTTCTAACATATCAGCATCAACTGGGTGATCTCCAATTTCAGATCCATCTAAAATAAGGGTCTCTAGATTGATTAAATAGCTAGTATACTTCTCCCCTGTTAACTCTGAACTTTCACTTAAATCACTAATATCATATCCAGTAGCATTGATATAGAGCAGTTCTTTTAAATTAGCTTCTGTAATAGGCCCTTTCTTTTTATTAATCTCTTCTCTGATAGCACCCCAAATTGTTCCTTCATCCTGATCATAATCTCCCTCATAAACATTAGGGCTAAATATAACCTTAACATCTTTATTTCCATCTATCTTGATGCTAATTTCAGTCTGATCTAAATTCATATTATCACTATCATTAAACCTCTGTCCATTTACTTCCCAATATGCAATGCCATAATCCGCCGGAGGGGTTGCTATTAAAGTAATCTCTTTACCATAACTAAATCTACCTTCCTTCTCTACCTCTGTAGAAAATAAAATCTCTCCACCTTTAACCTTGATTATCCCCGCTCTATTGGCAGTAGCTGAAACTGTAAATTCATTAGAAAATACAACTGTAAGCTCCTTATTACTATCCATAGTTATAGACAATGGATTTCTAAATTTATTATTATTATTTATAGTATGCTTCATTGTAAAATCAAATTGAACAAAATAAAAATACCCATAGTGGACCGAACTGTAATATAATTAAATCACCACAAAATAACTAATTACAGGAAGGTGCACACTATGGATTACTTAAATGATACACCAAAATCTCGAAAAAATAAACACCTAAATGCTTATGAGCGTGGTCAAATTGCATTATTACATTCCGAAGGAATGAATCCAAATGCTATTGCAAAACGTTTAGGTAGAGTTTCTAATACCATTAGAAACGAGCTAAAGCGTGGTACAGTTTCTCAAATTAAAGCTAATAAAAAGGTTATGGTTTATTATCCTGACACTGGTCAAAGAGTTTATGAATCTAATCGTAAAAATTGTGGTCCTAAGTTTAAGCTTTTACAATGTGAAGAGTTCATTGAGTATGTTACAGAACAATTCTACGACAAAGGACATTCTCTTGATGCTATATGTGGTTCAGCAAAGCTCCATAATAAATTCTCTAAATCACAGATGGTATCTACTAAAACTCTGTATAACTATGTGAATGCTGGATTACTAACTATTAAAAACATTGATTTACCCTTAAAGCTTAAACGCTCTTCAAAAGCAAAATGTACTAAAAATCATAAAAAGAAGCTTGGTACAAGTATAGATCAACGATCTGAAAGCATTAATAATCGTAGTGAATTTGGTCATTGGGAAATTGACACTATGATTGGTAAAAAGACTAAAGATGAAGCAGTCTTACTTACTATGACAGAACGTGTGACTCGTAAAGAGATTATTCGTAAAATCCCCGCAAAGACTGTTGAAGCAGTTCAAGATGCTATTTTAAAGTTAATTAATGAAACAGGAGATTACTTTTCAAAAGTATTTAAAAGCTTCACTTGTGACAATGGTTCTGAGTTTGCTAAAATGTCATCTTTAGAGCAAATTAGTGATACTAAAGTATACTTTGCACATCCATATTCATCATGGGAAAGAGGAACTAATGAGCGTCATAATGGTCTTATAAGACGCTTTATCCCTAAAAGTAATAGTTTAAATGAGTTTTCTATCGAATCTATTGCTAGAGTCCAAAACTGGTGCAATACTTTACCAAGAAAAATCTTAGGTTACCTAACCCCTGATGAAATGTTTGAAGATAAATTAAAAGAAATTCTTTATGACTAAATAACCATTTTATTACAGTTTGGAAATGTTCAATTTATTATTGCAATTTAAGTTATTTATAGTATTGTCTTCAGACTCCCAGTAATTAAAATAATAATTATCATATCTACCATTGGGTTCAGCATAAATTTGAACCTTTGTACCTGCCGGAATATTATCACCACTATAGTAAGTAATTCCTTCATTTTCTACATCACGTATAGTAATCTCACCAACTTCATTACCTAGAACAGAATGATTAGTACTCTCACAATTAACGATAAGTTGATATTCTCCTGAATTGGATTCTTCATCTCCTGAACTATTATCAGAGTCATCATCTGAAGCATTCTCATCTTTTTCGAATATAGCCTTTACCTTAATAATCGGAGCCTGTACAGTAAGAGTTATAGTTTTATTTGTATCTGAAGAATCAGCAGTTTGCCACCCAGCAAACTTATAATTTTTAGCTGGAGTAGCAGTTAAAGTTACCTTTTCACCTATTTTATAAGCATCTTTATCTGGTGATTTAGTTACTGTTCCAGCCCCCTCCTTTTCTATTTGAATTATTGACTTAGTAAATTCATCACTATCTTCTGAACAACCTGTTAATAAAAATACTAAAGTTGTAATCAATATTAATGGAAATAACCTTTTACTTACATAAGTAATCATATCTCAATTCCTCCTTCTAATATCTACTGTAAAATCAAGTGAAGATTTATTACAATAAAAATCTCTCTTCTTAAATTATTTAATATGTAATTGAATATAAGAGCTATATACTATTAGATTTAAAAGAAATTTACAATTAATTGTAAATTTCTTTTAAATCTCTATTTATCTACTTCTTCCACTGCTACAGGAAGAACCAACTCAGCATCCTCTTTACTTTGAAAAACCTCTAATCCATTTATCCTCTTAAGATCATCTATAGAAACATCATATTTTTTTGCTATATTATTAATAGAATCACTAGCCTTAAGTCGGTAATAACGATTCTTAGGAACAGGAATTAATAATCCTTGACCAACTTCTAGCTTCTCTGGAGAATCTATATTATTATAAACCATAATTTTAGCAAAAGATACCTTAAATAACTTTGCTATACTCCAGAAAGTATCTGCTTTCTTTACCTCATATCTAAATGGTTTAATATCTTCTCCCCATAATTCATTTGAATTATCCTTTTCAGTATCAATAATCTTAGGGGTAATGAAGATAACTAACTCCCTTTTTTCATTATCTACTCTTCGTTTACTAAATATCTTTCCTAAAATAGGCATATCACCTAATAGTGGTACTTTAGATAACTTTTCAATCTGTTTATCGGAGATCAGTCCCCCAATTGCAATGGTTTTACCATCTTCAACCATTATATTTGTGGTAACATTCTTAGTATTAATTACTGGCATATTCTCAACATAACTATTTACTTCACTCACTTCTTGATTAATTGATAGGGTAACAGCACCATCATTAACCCTTGGAGTTAATTTTAAAATAGTACCTACAGTTCTAAACTCAACCTCTCTTGTTACTTCATCATCATCCTTTGTCTCTCTAATAACAGGAATCTCTTGCCCTATGTTAATTATAGCTTCTTTTCCATCAACAGTGGCTAGATGTGGATTAGCCAAAGTAACACTATCACCATTTTCATTTAAAGCAGCTAACACGCTTTGATACTCTATCCCTATATTTCCAATTTCAAATTGATTTGGTTTTTTAACTTGTTCATTATCATTATTATCCCAAATAATCGATGATCCATTTGAAGTAGTTCCTGTAGCAAAACTCCAATCTATCCCCATATTGTCTAACTTATCACGGGAAATATCCTCAATTCGAGCTTCTATTACTACTTGTTTATTTGGCTTATCTAACTCTTTAATTACCTTTTTTATTTGATCCATTTCATCTTCATAGGCCGTGACTATAATACTTTTGGTTCTATTATCAATCTTTAACGAATCCTCCCTAAGAAGTATGCTTAAACTATTCTTTACTTCTTCAGGATTAGCGTTCTCCAATTTAAATACTTCAGTAACTTTCTTATCAAAGCTTTCCCTTAAACTCTCAGGGTTACCAATCAATATTGTATTACCTACAACTCGATAACCTAGTCCATTGGTCATAGTTAATAACTCTATCGACTTTATAAAGGATATATCCTTAAGATTGACAGTAACTCTTCCTTTTACCGTACTATCTGTAATTACATTCATCCCAGCTACATCTGCTAAAGCTCTAAAGGCATCCCTTAAATCAACTCCTTTAAAGCTTAAATTAATCTTATCCTCTGCCGCTAACGAAGAATAACTTAGAACAATCAAAGTAACTAATACTACAAAACCAATTATACTTATAGTTCTTCTCTTACTTTTAATTCTCTTCACCTCCAAGAGTATAAATATAATTCCTTCCTTGACTCTTCATAACTACCTTATCATCTTTGATCTCTTTGAGAGTTAAACCTGCAAACTCTTCACCAACTTTTATAATCTGAACCAAAGAATTCTTTTTTCCAAATTTGATAATAGCAACTTTGCTAAATTGATTGTTTAATATACCTAAAAGCTCAATAGTTCTTATCTCTATTTTATTTTCTATTTTATCATCTTCTACCTTCTCTTTTTCAATCTTCTTCAATAAGATCTTAAAAGGATTTTTAGCTACTATTTTTTCATTATCTATAGTTTCTTCTTTGTTAGTTTCTTTAGCTTCTTCTTCTAGAGCTATATCCTCTTTAGTCGATAGATCAGCTACTTTAACCATATTATTTAAATCTTGTTCAAAGTTAATTAGTTCTTCACCAATTTTATAAAAACAGAGTATTCTATAAGTCAATATACTCATACTTGATAAAAATAAAATTAATACTAGAAGTAAAATTAATCTTTTATCTTCTAAAATATTTACTGCTTTAAAATCCTGTATAGCTAGCTTCACTACTCTACCCCCTTCCTATCTAGGGCATAACTCACTATGATTATATTAGCCTGTAAATAATCCCCTTCCCTTATCATCTCAATACTCAAATCCCTTATCCTAGTCAAATAATTTAATTGTTTTATTTGACCTATATAAGCAACAATCTCACTATAACTTCCTTGCAACCTTACAATTGCCGGGAATTTGATATAAAGCTCTTCCTGCTCAGTCTTTTGTGGTCGAATACCTAACACTTTAACCCCTGTATCTAAAGCTATTTGATTTAAATCTATTAGAAATTTGTTGTTTTCATCTTGATCTAAAAATTGATTCTCTCTTTCATTTAATTCTTTTAAGAGTCTGTTATATTCATTCTCTACAATATTTTTCTTAGCTAACTTGGCATTCATAGCTTTTAATGATATTATGGATTTTTTTAACCTTGCTTTATTACTGTTCAACTTCTCCTGATATGACTGATATAGTCCATATAATGAATAAAGACCGAATAACACTCCTACTATTAAAAGAAGAGTCAACAACTTCTTCTCCCGGGGTTGTAATTTATCTAACAATGACCTCACCCCTTATCCTTTGATTGATTGTCATCTAAACTCTTATCTATTGTACCATCAATCTCATAATAAAACCCTTCTGCCTCTTCATAATCTGGAGAATAATGTATACTTCTTTGATCAAATATCCTCAAATCAATATTTGTAAATGTTTTTGATTTTTGGGAATTTTTTATTATATCTTTTAATTTACTTCCAGATAAAATATAGCCTTCAATCTTAAATACTCTATCTTCTGTGATATCTAATCTAGTTAACCAAGTATTATTAGGAATTACATTACTTAATTCCTTTAATACTATCACCCATTCCAGATCTTGATTAAATGCTTGATCTAACTTAGTTAATCTCTCTTCTATTTGAGCATTCTTAGCTTCTATTTTATTTAAATTCTTTAGTTGATCATTGATATCTATTATCTTTCCTTCCACAACAGCCATCTTCTTTTCAAGAGTCTTTTTTTCTACTACAATCCCTAAAGCAAAAGATGATCCAAATACTATTACAGTCAAACTAGTAATTATGATAATTAATACCATCATTCTCTCACTAAAAGTCTTTGGTTTTGGATAATCTGGAGGCAATAAATTTATCACTTTTCATCCTCCTCCCTGAGAGCTAGTCCAATACTCACACCCAATAATTGCTCTACTTCTGATAGATATTTATCACTGACCATCTCTGAGCTGAGATAACCTGATAAATTCAGCTTGTCCACACTGATTTCAAACTCCTTGCTTAAATGATCAGCAAAACCAATTAAATTGGCTCCACCACCTGTAATAATTAACTTATCAATATCAAAGCCTCTATATTGTACCTGAAAATAATCCAAAGACCTATAAATAGCTGTGGTCAAATTTCTGACAATTAAATTAATATCCTCCTGCTCAAATAAATTAGTACTTATTTTATAAGTTTCAGCCTCTTCAAAAGAAGATTCCTGCATTTCAGCAATATCATCAGTTATATTCTCTCCACCCAATCCTATATTTCTAGTAAATAACAACTTGCCCTTATCCAAAATTGAGATATCAGTAGTATTTGTCCCAATATCTATCACCCCAATAGTTCCAGCTAACCCCAATCTGCCAATAGTTCTAGCTATAGCTACAGGTTCTATCTCGATTGCTACTGGCTCTAGCTCCAATAATTCAAACAGATTTAGATACTTATTAATTAATTTTTTATTTACTGCAATTAATAGAACCTGATATTTACCATCTTTAGCTTGACTTAAAACCTCATACTCTAAAACTACATCTTCAACTCTAATCGGTAGTTTTTCACTTGCCTCCCACTTAATTGCTGCAGCCAATTCCTCTATAGGCATCACAGGAACATCAATCATCCTGCTAATCACCTGCTCCCCACTGATTGCTGCAACAACCTTTTTAGCTTGAAATTCTTTCTCTTTTAAAAGCTGTCTTAATAACCCTTCTAACTTAATTATGTCATTTAAATCTCCATTTTTGACAGCACCTTCTGGAACAGGGCTAATAGCCAAATTATTTAAGACTATCCCCTGCTTATTAGTGCTGACCTCAGTCAATTTAAGCGATTCATCACCAATATCTAAGCCAATTATATTGTTGTTATTAAATAATCCGATTTTTTCCTTTAGAGTAGTTAATATTCCCACTATTTCACCTCGCTTTTATCATTTATTAAATGTTCTACTAAACTTTTCAACTTCATTTCCATCTTTGTCTTTAAGTAAATACTGTCCATCTTTTGTATAAGTAAGTTCACTACAATTAACATTGTCACAATATAATACCAATTGATTTAAATTCTCTCCTTTTTCAACCTTAGTTACCCATCCTTCATCTAAAATAAAATTATCTGTACTTGGTAATTGATCTAAATCTAATGGTTCATCGAAGGTTAAAGTAATTTTATCTATATTCCTGTTTACTTGCTTAACACCTGGTTCAGCTTCACCTATCTTTATTTCATAAAAATCAGCACTATAACTTCCTCCCCAGCTACGTAAAGCAATATATCTTCCAGGTAACTTGCCATCATAGGGATCACCATCACCAAAATGTCCTCCAGAATATTCCCAATCAAAGAAATACTCCCAGTCTAATTGTTTTCCAGTAAATTTAGTACCATTCAAATAAACTTTATCAAAATCTCCAAACCACATCTCTTTAGACTCATTTCCAGCTTGATCGATTATCTTTACTCGTATAATCAAAGTCTTATTAGTATAAGAATTACCATCATCAATATTTAGTTGAGTTTGAACCTTGATCTTGGTAGTATATCTTTTATTCCAATCTGATAAATTAAAACCAGTTTCATCATTTCTAATATCAGCTGGAGTATAAACTGCCATATATCCATTGGGAGCATTTCTATCTACGTCTGCACCAACATATTCTATTCCTGTATCGTGGTGATATCCATTATGGATTTTTCTTAGCATAAAACCTTTAGCACCAGGATCAAATTGGAACAAATAACCATAATCTTCTTTATCATCTTCATCCCATCCTCCCCTTAATAAAACCCCAAAACCATTTCCTTGATTTATCTTTGCATCTACACTGATCGAAAAACTATCAATATCACCCTTTTTATCTTTAAAATAAGTATCATCTAGTTTAGTAAATAGTAATCCCCCTCCAGTTGTACTTGTTCCAGTTATATTAAAAGAAAGTTCTCCACCATTAACAGAAGGATCATCAAAGGTAGAGTCTCCAGCAGATATTACTGTATCATCATTAACACTACTTACCCAATCATACCAAAATTTATTAAATAGATACTTATAAACATCATCTACAAAACTATTAGGGGAAACATATGCAATTGCAATTCCTTCTTTATCACCTAAAATACTATCTGTTAAATTACTAGGAGCAACTGCTGAACTAAATTTTGATTTTAATTTATCTATCCCTAATTGAAAGTTTACATATTTATCTTCAGCATCTTCTTTACTAAATAATAAATTATATTTATACTTGTTATTACTACTAACTACTGTTCTAGGAATACTCACTCCTACTGAATTTTGAGGATAATGAATAACTTGACTCTGATCTGAGCTAAGAAGAAGATAACTATAATTTGCATGATCTAACTTAGAAATATCATTTAAAACTTTAACTTTAGTAGCATAACGTAATTGTTCGGTAATATAATGGCTAAGAAAATTAATATCTTGCTGAAAGGTTATTTTTTGCTGACTATCATTAAAAATTTGATAACTATTACTAAGTAACATATATGCCCCACTTATAACTGCACTAGAAATAACAATTGCAATCATAATTTCCACTAAAGTAAAAGCTCTATTATCTCTTATTAGCATCAACAATATTCTTCCCCCCTACTTTCTATAAGTTATATCTTGAAATGAAATTCCTGTTGAAATCTCTTCAGAATCTTTAGGCGTTACATCTTTCCATTGCCAGACTCCATCTTCAAAATGATAAGCCAATATAATTCCATTATCATCTTTAGTTGTTCCTACTATAAGTACCCTATCACCATCACTATTCAAACTGATAGCATTAAACTCCTTAATATTAGTAAACCCATCATCTTGAGGAGTATAACTTCCTTTTTGTTTAATAAACTCATCTTCTTGTTTTTTATAAACTAGCATTACTGAATTTGAATTTCCTTCATCATTGCCCACTATAAAATATAAATTATTCTTAACTTCTTCTATGTCTTTTAATATTGAGCCTTCATCAACTTCATCGACTGGATTTCCTAGACTAAATTTATCTTCATCATCATTTAAAACATATTTATACTCTGGTATCTGACCTTCTCCTACTGCTATAAATTTATTTTCATCTTGATTCCAGATTAAATTGTAAAGGGGCTTAGTCAGTGCGAAAGTTTGGAAATTCCAAATAATAGAATCCCATTTTGAATTCTTATAGGCTATTCCTTTTTCCCCCACTATCACAAAGCCTTTATAATCATCACTATCTTTATAAATGATATTCTTAAAATTTTCTGTAACTAAAGTACCTTTATCATCAAATACTTTAGCTCTAGTCCAATCACTATATCTCTTTGAGATATCATTATATCTTGATTCTAAAATCACTCCATTATCTCCAACTGCTACAAATCTATCTCTCCCCCAAGCTACTCCATTTAAATTAATAGCCTCTACACCACTTGAATCAGCAATTTGATCTTTATCCCAATTAACACCATCTGCAGAAGAGTAAATAACGCCTCCTTCTCCTACTGTTACAAACTTCTGATAATCTGTCTCGCCACCCCAAGTTACGGCTTTTAAATTAACAATCGATTCTAACGAATGATTATACCACTTATCCCCAGCATATGATGTTAATATCGTTCCCTGATCTCCTACTGCTACCAGATTAACCGATTTAATATGATAATCAAGTAAGATAGCAGACTCCTTCCCTTCCATTTTGGCTTCTAATTTATACCATCCTGCAGATACACCATTATCAATATCAAGATATGCTATTTTATCTTGGTTATTACTATCCATTAATATAGAAGTATTTAAGATACTATCATTACTATTTTCGTCTTCTTTTAACTTCACAGTTATCTTTGTTTTATCAATTATATTCTGAGTTTTAATCTTAACGTCAATATTATCTGGTGCATTACCATATATATAAGACTCAGGGGTTGGGATTACAGAAATAAAAGCTGGTACTGAAGGTAAAAAGGTTGTTAATCCATGAGAGCTAACTGTTCCACCTTTGACCTCAATTGGCTTTTGACTTCCAAATTTAAACTCTAAGTTATGAGCTATATCAGCTTCATTATTATAAATTCTTTCTTCTAGCTTTTTTTGTCCCTCATTCATCTCCTGCATTGTAGCCTGATTCTTAAAGAGAAAGGATATACTATCAGTAAAGAAGTTCATAAATCCAATCACTATAATAGATAAAACTGTCATTGCCACTAAGACTTCTAACAACGAAAAACCAGCTTGACCGTTTAATAATCTAATCACTTACTCACCTCTCAATTATCACCCATCATTGTTGAACCCCAATAAGCTTTACTATAATAAAAATTCCTATCAAAATCATCATAAAAAGAATTAATAGATTTTGCCATTAATTTTATTTTATAATTACTAATATTGATATCATTAGCAATAATTGCACCAGTGAAGATATTTTTCTGCTCCTCCTTGTGTCCCCAATTATATTTTACCTCATTCTTCTTAGCAGTTAAAGTAACCTTACTATTAGGAGCATAAATAACCCTGGCAACAATTTTAGATTTATCAGTATTAAAGTTGCCATTAATAATCACATTTTTCTTACTAATAATATGACCAATAATATTGGCTGTACCTTTTAAATTAAGTGGAGCTGTTTCACTATAAAAACTTCCATAGATTATACTACCTTTGGGATTATTTGTACTATTATTGGCTTTAAACTCAGTAGATCCCTTGCAATAAATAATAAGATTCTTCCACTTGTTAAATTTATTTATTATAGCATCAGATTTAAGATTAATTTCCTCATCAATATATATTTCAGTTAATACTTGATTACCAATTTCTATATTACTTCCATTCTTCATTTCAAGTCTACCAATTCTAACTTTATCTGCTTTAATCTTTAAGGTTCCATTATTATTAATAGTAATATTTTTATAATAACCATTTTCATTTATAGTTTTAGTATCTTTATTTCCTATATTTAATTCTCTGTTCTTATTCTCATCTCTTATGTTAGGGAAATCTGGGAAATCAGGCATAGTATAACTTCTTATTCTTTCTAACTTAGTCGGTTTTACTCTAAACTTATTTTTAATAGCTTCTATATTATCAGCTGTTGTATTAACTCCTACTTTAATCTCACCATTTATTGTAGTGCCATTATACAAATTAAGATTAGGTGCTTTCGCATCCTGCTCATTTCCACCAATAAGAACTATATCACCCTCTACATTGGAATTACTCAATACGACCTTATCTATTCCCACTAAATTAACAGTATCATTATTACCTGCACCTTCTCCTAAATACATCTTGACCTTGATAGTTTTTTCAAACTTTCCTACCTTTCCAGTAGAGGTAATCAACAGACCTTCTTCATCATCATTACTAATTAATTTAACACTGACTTTATATTGCCCTGCTGATTTATTTTCAGAGTCAAAATCTGTCCAGTCAGTACTTTTACTGTCTTCTCCAAAACGCTCTTTAATTTCTTTAGAAGGATTATCCTTAATCCAGTCAACCATTGATGCTGCAGCTGAACGAGCTATATAATAGGCTGCCTTTTGATCTTTATACAGATGAGTTGTTTTAATATGAGATATTATTATTGATGACATAACCATAGTAAACATTCCTACTATCCCCATAATTATAACTACTATCGCCAGACTTGAACCTTCTTCAAGATTTAATGATTTTTTCAACATAAAGAAGCTCACCTCCTTCTTCAACTGCTTAACCTTGTAATATTTACATAATAAAATTCAAATACCAATTAATAATCTCATCTCCCCATAATACCATCACTAAAGCTCCCATTGAAATAAAAGGACCAAAAGGAATTCTATCCTTTCTACCCTTAACCCCAGTTAACATTAAGCCTCCACCAACAACAGAACCTATAAATGCTCCAAGAAAGATAGCAGCTACACCATACTTAGCACCTAAAAAAGCACCTACCATCGCTATTAATTTAACATCTCCCATACCCATTCCACCTTTGCTGATAATCGCTATTAAAAGTAAGATAGCTGCTGGGATTAAGATACCTAATAATACAGAGTAGATAGATTGATTTAGAAAAAAGATACTCAAAATAAAACCTATTATAATTCCAAAATAATTAATCTGATTAGGGATAATCAGATACTTGAAATCAATCACACTAACTGTTATTAATAGAGAAGATAGTATTAAATAACTCAAAAATTGTATATTTAAATTATATTTCCAGTATAACAGCAAAAAAATAATTCCTGTTAGCAATTCCACTAATGGATACTGCCAAGAAATCTTCTCTTTACAATAACGACACTTAGCTCCACTGAACAGAAAACTGACAACAGGAACTAAATCTCGAATCTTTAAATTAGTCTGACAATTCGGGCAATGGGAAGCCGGAAAAACAATCGACTCTCCTTCAGGCACACGATAAATTACTACATTCAGGAAACTGCCTATAATTAAACCCAAGATAAATATTATTACTGATGTTAACATAGATTTCACCTTTTCTATAATTTTAATTTAATACAATTATCAGTTATCTTGAAGAAAATTACAACAAGAAATGCTAAGCCCCATTAGCACCCAAAAAACTGGTGCCACCGATACTACACTTATATTGAAAGTAGCTTGAATAAGATACCCAAGCACAGCTATCAATAAAGCCAAGTGATATTTATCTTTAACTGACACAGACTTAAGATTAAACTTTATAACTCTAAATAAAAACCATAAATATGCTATTAGAGCAGGAATTCCAACGGTTATCCCTAATTGTAAGTACTCACAATGAGCTTTATCTAAAATTATATTCTTATTCCCAGTAAAATTTTGATATATTTCTTGAGGATACACTTTATGAAAAGTATCAAGACCTTGCCCAAACCAAGGATGTTTGAATAACAATGGCACTGAAGTCTTGTATATTAGCATTCTATAAGAGCCAGCACTGTTGACCTCTTGTTCATTACCCCATAACAATGCTTTACCATCAAGAAAAATACTAATAAATCTATTTAATAGATAACCTTGATTGATGTAATTAAAGAATAAAGTAATAATTATGAAGACCAACATTATCAATACAAATCTTTTCTTCTTATTGGCTAAATCATTTTTAATAAAATAATAACCAATTGGTATTAAGCATAGCATTGCTAGATAAGTACTTCTAGTTCCTGTAGCTAGCATAAAAGTATAAAAAATAGTTGTAATAGTTCCTAAAAGAAATAATTTTTTATTATTTCTTTCTACATAATAATATAATATAAAGGATAAAGGCAATAACATACTTACATAGCTACCAGCAAAATCGGGATTTCCTAATGTAGAGAAAGCCCTATGATTCCAATGTTCTCTATATGGATCTCTTGGAATAAAATCAAAACCAAAATATTGTAATAGCCCATAAATAGAAATTATAACTCCAGAAATAATCAAATACTTCACTATTTGTTTTAAATAAACTTTATCTTTCACTAAATTCATAGCTACTAAAAACAAGACTAAATAACTTGCTACAACTAGTAGTCCTTCACACCTCATATTTTTACCATAGATAGCTACTACCTTATATGGTGATAAGATAGTCGAAACTACTATAAAACCAAAAAATAGGGCTAAAGGTGTATAGAATGACTTCCAACTTAATCTAACCTCTTCTTTTTTAATCATAAAATATAAGACAACTAACATACATAGAGTTATTAAGATTAAGGCATCAACCTTAGGTTTATAGATAGTATCTTTAATAGAATTAGAAATTATATTCCCATATTTATCTCTAATCAACAATTGTCCTTGATTATTTTGCGAATAAGGAAGATAAATCAAAGGAACCACTGCAACTGCACAAGTCAATAGTAAAATATTTATTCTCACTAATAATTTTTCACAACTTTTCAAAAGCACATCTCCACTCCTTAAACCAAAATAATTCTAACCTCTTATTTAAATTTACAGATAGTCTAACCCCTCCAAAGAGGAGAGGCTAGATATAAATTAATTATGGAGTAGTAACTAACCCATTTTCAGGTGTAAGAGTAACTGTTGTTCCACTAGCAGTATCAAAATCTAATGTATATGTTTGAGGATCAGTACCAGTTACAGAATATCCATAATCTGTACTACTCTTTGTTGCTGCCAATTTACCAGATAAGTCACTACCTATATAATCACTACTTGTAAGCTGAGCTAAAGTAGGATATGCCTGATGTTCAGCATAATACATCTCTAAAGCAGATTGGACAGCTTTAAAATCAGCTTGCACCTGAGCAACCTTAGCCTTTCCAGTAACTCCACTCATCTTTGGTACAGCAATTGCAGCCAAAACACCAATTACCGCAATTACAATCATCAATTCAATTAAAGTAAAACCTTCCTCAGCTTTCATTCTTCTTCTCAATTTGTTCATCATTCTTTCCACTTCCTCTCATTTTTTAATCTTGCAAACTAAGTATAAATAATAATACCGCTAAATACTCAAGACTTCCCTCCTATCACCTCCTTTCAAGTAATAATTAGTGCAGAAACAAAAACTTGTTACTTACATTATACCATCTATTAAATTCCATTTATCATATCAAACATCGGTAACATAACAGACATCATTATTCCACCTACAACCAACCCTAGAATTACTATCAATAAAGGCTCAATCAGCGAGACCAGCCCTTCTGTTTTAGCTTTAACCTCTTGCTCATAAAAACCGGCTACCCGCAGTAGCATCTCATCTAAACGACCAGTCTCTTCACCCACATTGATCATCTGTAAGAGCATAGGTGGAAATATCTCTTGTTGCCTTAAAGGCAAGACCATACTCTCTCCTTCAGTAATTGCTTGTTTAGCTTGGCTAATATTATCTGCTACTACCTTATTACTCATCACAGCTTCTACAATCTCTAGACTTTCAATGATAGATACCCCACTACTGATCAGTACACTGAGAGTTTTAGTAAAACGAGCAGCTGCCAACTTAGTAATCAAATCTCCTACTATTGGAAGTTTTAAGAGTATTCTGTCAATATGCCGCCTACCTTGGCCAGTTTTACGGTAATAATATACTCCTAAAATTAACATTGCAAGCATGACTAATATAAGCCACCAATATGAACTAACAAAAGCACTTAAAGCAAGGACAAATTTAGTAATAGTAGGTAACTCTACATTCATATCATTAAACATATCTACAAAGGTCGGCAAGACACCTACAATCAAAAAGATAACTGAGCAGAGAGATACGAAACTAATTACTACTGGATAAGCCAAAGCAGAGAAGATTTTCTGCCTAAGTTCATTCTCACTCTCTAAATGGTCTGCCATCTCTTCTAAAGTCTCATCAAGCAATCCACCCGCTTCTCCAGCAGCTACCATACTGATAAACAAGTCAGGGAATATCTTCTTCTTCTCTTCTAAGGCTGCTGATAAAGGCATTCCACCTTCAACATTATCTTTAATAGAAGTGATAGCCTCTCGTAGTTTTAAATTATCAGTTTGAGTCGATAAAATCTCTAGAGCTCTGACCAATGATATTCCAGCATTGATCATAGTTGCAAACTGGCGAGAAAATACAACTAAATCTTTCAATCCAACCCTTGAGAAAAGTTTAAAATTAATATTTCGATCTTTATACTCTTCAATACTGACAATATAATAGCCTTTATCTCTCAATCTTTTAACTGCCATCTGCTCATTATCAGCTTCTAGCGAACCATCTAATCGATTGCCTTCAGCGCTTCTGGCTTGATAAATAAATTCTGCCATCATTATCCCCTTTCCCAAAATTAGAGCAATATCCTATATGGTTATTCCTATTAAATACAATATATATATAATTTAACATCCAAGGTTGTAACTCCTGCAAAATTTAAATTAAATTTTTAATATAATTGATGTTATTTGCTCTATTCATGGTATCATCCCAAGTTATCTTGTTCTCTTGATAAAGTTTCTTCAATGAATAATCCATAGTATGCATTCCTGAACTTCTATTAGTCTGCATTATTGACTCGATTTGATGGACTTTACCTTCTCTGATTAAGTTTTTAACTGCATTATTTACAATTAATAGCTCAGTAGCTAAAGCTCTATCTAAACCATCAAAAGTAGGTATCAACTGTTGAGATAATACCCCTTGTAACGTCAAACCTAACTGAGTTCTAATCTGTTGTTGCTGATGAGGTGGAAAGACATTAATAACCCGCTCAATACTTTCAGCTGCACCATTGGTATGTAATGTACCTAAAACCAAATGACCTGTTTCGGCTGCTGTAATAGCTGTAGAGATAGTATCTAAATCCCTCATCTCACCAACTAAGATAATATCAGGGTCTTGGCGTAATGCTGCACGCAATCCATTAGCAAAACTTAGTGTGTCAGAACCTACTTCCCTTTGATTAATAATAGATTCATTATGGCGATGAACATATTCAATTGGGTCTTCCAAAGTAATAATATGCCTATCAACTTTATGATTAATGTAATCTATCATGGAAGCTAAAGTAGTTGACTTACCACTTCCAGTAGGACCTGTAACCAAAAATAATCCTCTCGGTCGTAAAGATATCTCTTTTAACTCTTGGGGCAAACCCAACTCTTTTAAAGGGGGAATCTTATGAGGAATAATTCTTAAAACAGCAGCAGCACTACCTCTTTGCTGAAAAGCATTAACCCTAAACCGGTGGTCAAAACCATCACAATCTAAATGGAAAGCAAAATCAACCTCTCCTCTTTCTTCAAACACTTCTCTGTTAGTCTCCTCCATCATTTCCCCAATCAATCCCATAATTTTATCTGGAGTTATCATCACATCTTCAATTGCTTGTAATTTACTATTAATTCTAGCCATAGGCTTAATTCCAACGGTTAGATGAATATCTGAAGCCCCTAGTTTAATCCCCTTTTTTAATAACTCCTCTAATTTCATAAATTACACCTTCCTTACTCAATAAATTCCGGTTTCCCTAGTTGTACTTTTGTCACTCTCATTACTTCCTCTAAAGTTGTAATTCCTTGGTTGACCTTATGTAAACCAGAAGCTTCTAAAGTAATCATACCATCTACTATTGCTCTTTCAGCAATATCCTCTGTTGAGGCACCCTGTACTATCATCCTTTTAAGTTGATTATCTAATTCTAAAATTTCATGAATAGCCGCTCGACCTCGATAGCCTGTCTCATTACACTCTCTACATCCTTTGCCATGGTAAAAGTCAATTCTATCATTTCCTTTGCCTAAATACTTTTCTAAATCCTTGTCCACTAATTTTTCTCTAGATTTGACTCTACAATTAGGACAGATTCTTCTTACAAGTCGTTGAGCTACAACTCCCACAACTGAAGATGATACCAAAAATGGCTCTACTCCCATATCTACTAACCTTGTTAAAGCACCAGCAGCCTCATTAGTATGGAGGGTACTTAAGACTAAATGTCCAGTCAAAGCAGCGTTAATGGCAATCTCTGCTGTCTCCTTATCACGAATCTCACCTATTAATACTATATCCGGATCTTGACGCAAGATAGAGCGCAAAGCACTAGCAAAAGTCAGTCCAGCCTTATTATTTGTCTGTACTTGATTAATACCTTCTAGCCTATACTCAACTGGATTTTCAACTGTAATAATATTTTCATGTTCACTATCAAGGGAACTTAATGCAGAATAAAGTGTGGTTGTTTTTCCACTCCCCGTAGGACCTGTAATCAATATCATTCCATGAGGATGATTAATCATCTCTTTGAAAACCTCTAAATGTTCCGCTACAAACCCTAAGTCATCTAATTTTAACATTAAATTACTTTTATCTAAAATTCTCATAACTACTTTTTCCCCTTTAACAGTAGGTAAAGTAGAAACACGCAAATCTATCTCTTTTCCTTGAATAGTCATTTGAATTCTACCATCTTGAGGAACTCGCCTTTCAGCTATATCTAAATCAGACATAATCTTTATTCTAGAGACTAGGGCAGGCAAAGCGCTTTTAGGAACATTATTCATAGTATTTTGTAAGATCCCATCTATTCTATACCTTATCTGTATATCTTCATCTAAAGGTTCTATATGAATATCACTAGCCCGTAACTTAACACCATCAGCAATAATATTATTTACTAACTTGACAACTGGTGCATCATCTATTAATTCTCTTAATGCATCTTCTTCCATCTCATCTTCAGAACCCTGCCATTCAGAATTAATACCATCTAAGAATTCACTGATTATATCACTATTTCCAAAATATTTTTCTAAAGAATGCTCAATTTCAGTTCTAGTTGCAATAACAGGAATAATCTCACAATTAGTCTTAATTTTAATGTCATCAATAGCCATTACATCTAAAGGATCTTCCATAGCTACAGTTAAGATATTTCCTCTCTTCTTAATTGGAATAGCATGGTGTCTTTGAGCTAACTCCGGAGGTATACTTTTAATTACATTTGAATCGATGATAAATTTCTCTAAATCTATCTGTGGTATGCCCAGCTGAAACTCCAATGCTTCTACTAAATCCTGTTCAGCAACAAAATCTAATTCTTGTAAAACAACTCCTAGCCGCTTGTCAGTTCCTTTTTGAACCCCCAAAGCTTCATATAACTGTTCTTCTGTAATGAATTCTGCCTCAACCAAAATATCCCCTAGCCTTTTTTTCTTGATCATCTTACCCCCTCCAATCATGATATAAATAATAAATTGAACAATCTAATATAAATCAATAACAATACTTGCTAAGAATATTTACTTATAATTAGTACTTAATTTCATATTACAACAAACAATTATTAAAATTAATTAAATTTATTTTTCCAAATATAGGATATATCGATAAGGTGAGGTTGAATTTATTGTAGCTCTTGACTTTAATTCTTTTGAATTCAGCTAAATATTATAAAACCCCCCTAAAAGTATAATTTTAGGGGGGTTTGCCATTAGCTCCACACAACCCAGGCAACCAAGTATAGATTGTGCTTCAACGCTCTCTTTTCCAAATTATTTATTTACAAGACTATAATACCATATGTATTTTTCTAAATCAATATATAAATTATTATTTTTACTTTAAAACAACATAAAATTTCATAATTAAAATTGATGCTTTACTTTTCCAAATTATTTTGTATTAAGATTATAATACCATATATTCTTTTTTTAATCAATATATATATTATTGTTTTCAAGTTAAAATAAAACAGAATTTAATATCGAACCCCATATTTCAGAAGATAATTAGATCGTATATATTTTCTAAAATATCATTATAAATAAAATGTTATACTAAAACTTTAGCAAAAAATAAAAAAACTCCCTTATTAAGGAAGAAAGAATTAATGGGGTGGATAATGGGATTCGAACCCACGGCCTCAGGAGCCACAATCCTGCGCTCTAACCAGCTGAGCTATATCCACCATAATTTATTAAATTTTTAAAATGAAATGGCATGCCTGAGAGGATTCGAACCTCTGACCCACGGCTTAGAAGGCCGTTGCTCTGTCCAGCTGAGCTACAGGCACATAATCAAATTTTTGGTGGGTCTAAGTGGATTTGAACCACTGACCTCACGCTTATCAGGCGTGCGCTCTGACCAACTGAGCTATAGACCCTTAATGGAGCGGGAAACCAGATTCGAACTGGCGACACCCAGCTTGGAAGGCTGGTGCTCTAGCCAACTGAGCTACTCCCGCATAATTTGGTACGAAGGG